>NZ_CP195774.1:0-1301832 GCF_051427245.1 Rickettsia parkeri | reverse complement strand
TTAAAACTGCCACGGTAAGTTATTTTGTTTCCAGCCTTTATCTTGATTATTTCCTTCAAAGCCGTCACTAATATTATAACAATTTTTATAACCTATATTAGTTATAAAATTTGCTGCGATAAATGACCTATATCCTGAACGGCACAGAAAAAATATTATTGCATGAATTTTATCGTTAACGATAGATAAAAAATTATCTTCAAAATCTTTATTCAATTGCCAACTTAGAAAGATCACCTTATTTTTATTATCTAAATGAGGTATCCCCACTTGCTGCCACTCTTCTCTAGTTCTAACATCTACAAGAAAAGCATTATCATTTGAAATTAGCATATCATAAGCTTTTGTAGAACAGATATTTTGAACCGACATATTTATGCTTTTTTGCTGTTATTGATAATAAAAGTTAATAGAATTTTACCCATGTAGAATGGATTTATTAGAGTGCTGAATTATTAAAGCATTTTAAAATGATCTTGGTATCTGATTATTTTAATAATATTATTATAAAAAAATTTTGCAAGATGTTATAGATGAATAAATTAAATAAAAACTCTTTACAAAAGAAACTTTTTTACCGTAGTAAAAATCGCGGTTGCAGAGAAATGGATTATATACTCGGTAGCTTTGCCGAAAAGTACCTATCCTTAATGGATGAAACAAAACTTGGAAGCTATTCTTTAATACTTGATCAAAATGATAATGATCTTTATAATTGGATTAATAATAAATCTTCTGCTCCTTCTTATCTAGATGCCGAAATAATTGATAAATTACACAAAATAGCAAAAATATAAACTCCTGTAGAATGTTACAACAAAAATTTCCGGCGGCTGCCAAATCTTTCTTTACAATTGATAATTTTACTAAGAATCTTAAGCAAGATTTCATCTTGAGTGCGAGTAATGAAGAGGAGGCGTTGCAATTATACAAGCAAGCTTTATTTTTTTCTTCTAATGAAAATATTTATTACTTTCCAAGCTATAATACCATCCCTTATGACCATACGTCACCAAATGCAAATATCTTATCTAGACGTGCAGAAACATTAATCAAGCTAACAACAAATAATAGTAATAGCAACAAAGTACTTATCACTCATACAGTGAACTTATTAAACAAATTACCGCCGAAAGATTTTTTTTCTAAATATTTTTTGAAATTATCCCCTAAAATGAAATTTACTATGGATGAGCTTGTTATGTTTCTAGTAGACAATAGTTTTACAAGAAATGCGAGTAGCATCGATGTCGGGGAATTTGCGGTTAGAGGCGAAATCATTGATATAATATTGTCCGGTCCTAAAGCTTATAGAATTCATTTTAGCTGGGGTTATATTGAATCAATAAAAGAATTTGATATTGATACGCAAATTTCGACTAAATCCTGCAGGGAGCTTATTATTAGTCCTGCAAATGAGATAGTTTTAAATAGTGAAACTATAGGTAATTTTAAGAATAATTACTTACGAAATTTTGGAGTTAATCATACTGATAATGTTTTATATGAGGCGGTAATATCTGGAAGAAAATTCACAGGATATGAACAATTACTCCCATTATTTTACGATTCCTGCTCTAACTTAATAGATTATTTAAACGATCCTATTTTCATATTCGATCATTTGTCAAAACAAGCCATTTTAGAATTTGAACATAGTTATAACGATTTTTATTCGGCAAGGTCAGAGGCAAATAAACTTAAATTTAATAGTTTCTATCCCACCCTTTCACCGACTAGCTTATATTTTACCGCTTCTGAAATAACGGCATTACTAGAACAAAAAAATAATATACTACTTACTTTTGAAAACTCAGAGCAAGCTAGCTTAATTAAAAATATCGCTGCTACAAGTTTTATAGAAAAGAAAACGGTTTCCGATAAATTATTTGAGGTTATTAAAGCAAATTCTCATAAGAAAATTATTATAGGCTCAAGCGTTTTAAGTAGTTTTGAGCGAATCAAAAGCATAATTCAAAATTATGAATATAAATATAATGAGATAAATAAATTAGATGAGGCTAAGGCTTCAATAATAAATGTCGCGATAATTCCTTTAAATCAAAGCTTTTATACGAAAGAATATTTATTTATTACCGCTAGCGAATTATTAGAAGAAAAACCTAGCTCTACAAACACTAACAAAAAACTTAAAAATATCTTGCTGGAGCTTGATAATTTAGCTGAAGGCGAATTTGTTGTTCACAAAGATCATGGAATAGGGCAGTTTTTAAAGCTAGAAGTTTTAGAAATCAAAGGCAAACCACATGATTTTTTAAAGATTTTATATGCCGGCAATGATAAATTATATATACCAGTTGAAAGTATAGAGGTAATAAAAAAATACGGCAATGATAATGCGGAGCTTGATAAGCTTGGTAGCGTTTCATGGCAAAGAAGTAAGGCAAAGCTTAAAAAGCGTATAAAAGAGATAGCACTGCATTTAATACAAATAGCAGCTAAAAGGAAACTTAATAGTAGTGCTTCCGTTGAATTTGATCTTGAAGAATATGATAAATTTTGTGCTAATTTTCCTTTCAGCGAAACGGAAGACCAATTAATCGCTATAAACGATATTAAAGAAGATCTAAGAAACGGTATGTTAATGGATAGGTTAATATGCGGTGATGTCGGGTTTGGCAAAACAGAGGTAGCAATGCGTGCCGTCTTTATGGTAGCAAAATCTCTAAATGAACATTTACCTCAAGTAGCCGTAGTTGTACCGACAACTATTTTATGTAGTCAACATTTTTCAAGGTTCATAGAAAGGTTCAAAGGTTTTGGTTTAAATATCAAGCAATTATCTAGCGTTATTAGTTCTAAAGAAGCAAAAATTATAAGATCGGAGCTTGAAAGCGGTAAAATAAATATAATAATAGGCACTCATTCTTTATTACATAAAAATATAAAATTCTTTAATTTGAAATTGTTAATAATCGATGAAGAACAACATTTCGGTGTCGGTCAAAAAGAATTTCTTAAATCGCTAAAATCCTCTTCCCATGTACTTGCAATGTCGGCAACACCGATTCCTCGAACGCTGCAAATGTCAATGACCGGTTTAAAAGAACTTAGCATTATTGCAACGCCGCCTCTAAACAGGCTGGAAGTTCATACCTCGGTTATGCCGTATGATCCCGTTATTATCAGAGATGCATTATTACGCGAACATTTTAGAGGCGGAAGAAGTTTTTATGTAGTTCCAAGAATTAAAGATATAGAGGATATCGCAAAACAATTAAAACAAATCGTGCCGGAATTAAGTTATAAAATAGCTTACGGAAAAATGACTCCGAGTAAAATTGATGAGGTTATGAGCGAGTTTTATGCCGGCAAATTCGATATACTAGTCTCAACTACTATTATAGAATCAGGAATTGATATAGCCGAGGCAAATACCATGATCATACATAATGCTGATATGCTGGGTCTTAGTCAGCTATATCAATTGCGTGGTCGCATAGGTCGAGGTAAAATGCGGGGTTATGCCTATCTAACGGTAGCAAGTCATAAAAAGATGACATCGCACTCCTTAAGACGCTTAGAGATAATACAAAATAGTTGTGCTTTGGGCTCAGGTTTTACTATTGCAAGCCGTGATATGGATTTACGAGGTTTCGGTAATTTGATAGGTGAAGAACAATCAGGACAAATTAAAGAAGTAGGTACAGAACTATATCAAGAAATGCTGGAAGAACAAATAGCTATTTTTAAAGATGAACCGATTGTTTCAGAACAACCCTTTATCCCGACTATTAATTTGGGATTATCCGTCTTTATTCCAGATAATTATGTAGCCGATGCAGCTCTTAAACTTGGACTATATAGAAGAATAGGTAATTTAAGTAATGAGATAGAAGTAGAGACATTTAAAGATGAGATGATTGATAGATTCGGTTTACTACCGATTGAATTTAATAATTTACTTGATATTGTAAAAATAAAACTATTATGCTTTAAGTTAAATATTGAAAATCTAGATTCAGGAGATAACGGATTTGTGATTAAATTTTATAAAAATGCCGATATGACTGATAAAATTATAAAATTCGTTAGTACTTACTCTAATCAGGCAAAAATCAAACCAGATAATAAATTAGTGTATATCAAGAAATTAGTAGATAAAAATATAATTGTTGAGGCAAATCAACTACTTTGGAATTTATCGGAGGTGTAGACTCGATGTCATTCCTGCTCTGTCATTGCAAGCAGCCGTATGCTGCGTGGCAATCTCATGAAATAATAACAAACTCTTGAGATTGCTTCGTCAATTGCTATGCAATTTCCTCGCAATGACGGTAACACGTTTTTAACATAATAAATATGTCCCATAACCTAAAGCAATTATTTCAACAACATAACGTAAAAGGTTTGTCGATTAATTCTAAAACCGTTAAGGATAAAGATATCTTTTTTGCGATTAAAGGACGGAATACTGATGGAAATGATTTTATTAAGGATGCTTTAAGCAAAGGTGCAGTATTAGTAATTACGGACAATAAAAAAAATATTGTTATAGATAAAGTAATTTACGTAAAAGATGTGCAGGCAGCTTTATATGAAGCCATAGAAATATTCTATCCTAAAAAACCAAAGGATCTAATAGCCGTAACCGGTACTAACGGTAAAAGCTCGGTAGTATCCTATATAGCTCAAACATATTCGTTACTTGGGAAAAAAGCAGCATCTATAGGTACGATAGGGGTAGAAATATTTGGCTGCGTTAATCTTATAAATGATGTACCGGAATTAACAACTTTAGACTATTTAAGCTTTAGAAAAATTGCTCATAATTTAGCTGAAAATGGTATAGAATATTTAGTTTTTGAAGCTTCTAGTCATGGTCTTGATCAAGCAAGACTTAGGGAAATAAAAGTGAATATCGCATGTTTTACTAGCTTTAGTCAGGATCATCTAGATTACCACCATACAAAAGAAAATTATTTATTAGCCAAACTGAAATTATTTATAAATCATTTATTACCGAACGGTATCGCAATATTAAATTCTGATATAGAAGAAATAGAGTTTGTTAAAGATTATCTACATAATCATAATATTAAATTTATAACCGTTGGGACAAAAGGTGATTTAGAAATAACTAGACTTAACGGTTCTTTAAAAGGACAAAATATTAATTTTACATTTAATAATAGAGAATATAATTTTAATACCCGATAATTGGTAGCTTTCAGGCTAGTAATTTATTAATTGCTGTTCTTAGCATTCATTATATTGGTTTTGCTTTTGATGATGTTATAGATTCTTTAGTAGAAGTTAAAGCAGTAAAAGGCAGAATGGAGAGAATAGATAACACTAATATCTTCGTTGATTATGCCCACACTCCGGACGCTCTTGAAAAAGCTTTAACGGAACTGAAAAATATTAAATTACGTGATAGTAAGCTAAGCGTAATTTTTGGCTGCGGCGGTAATCGTGATAAGGCAAAGAGAAGTCTTATGGGGCAAATAGCCGCAAAACGTGCCGATACCATCATAATTACAGATGATAATCCACGCCATGAAGACCCAAAGCTTATTAGAGCTGAAATCATAAGCGGTATAGAGAAAGCAGATTATACAGAAATAGCAAATAGAGAAGAGGCTATTAAATACGGTATAAATAATTTAAAACAAGATGATATCTTATTAGTTGCCGGCAAAGGTCATGAAAATTACCAAATTATAGGCGATAAGAAATTACCTTTTGATGATGCTGAGGTTGTGAGGAAGTGTGTAAAAGTTTGTCATCCCGTGGCTTGACCCATAGTACCGGACAGTTTTAAAAAAACCTTGATGTCATCCCCGCGGAAGCGGGGATCCAGAAAAATAACTTTAATATTAATACAGAAGTTACATATTTGATAAAATAAACATATAAAAAGCTTGCTTTTTATATGTTTACTGGCTTCACGTCTACGCGGGAATGACATAAACACGCCATACAACAACACATAAATAACAAAAACATATGATCTGGAACTCTAAAACTTTAAGTGCTGTTCTCGGTATAACAATCTCTAATTCTATAAGTTGTAATGAAGTGCAATTTAATTCCAAAGATGTTAAAAAAGGTAATTTATTTATAGCACTTCAAGGTAATAGAGATGGTCACGATTATGTTCTAGATGCAATAGATAAAGGAGCAGCAGCCGTAATTATTAGTAAGCGAGTAGAGATCAATGATAAAGATAAAATTATCTTAGTCGATGATTGTTTTGAAGCTCTACAAAAAATGGCTTTATATAAACGAGAGAATTCAAAAGCTAAATTTATAGCTATAACAGGCAGCGTCGGTAAAACTTCTACAAAAGAAGCACTGAAAGTATTATTACAACATGATTTTCTAGTTTTTGCTAGCCGAGGTAACTTCAATAACAAACTCGGTATGCTTATTAATCTTGCTTCAATGGCTGATGATACGGAATATGCTATTTTTGAGCTTGGCATGAACCATAAAGGTGAAATAAGAGAGCTGGTTCAAATATTAAAGCCAAATATTGCCATGATTACTAATATTTCAGAGGCTCATTTAGAATTTTTTAACTCGCTTGAAGAGATAGCTGAAGCTAAATGTGAGATTTTTGCAAATTTTAGCAAAAATGATATTGCCGTTATTAATGCCGATACTAATTGCTATAACAAAATATTATCGATATTAACAAACCTTTCTATCACCGATATACATAGCTTTGGTAGATCAGCTAAAACTTCAGCAGAATTAATTTTATATGAGAACCTAGGAGAGCAAGTCTACTTAAAGTATAAGATAAATAAGAAAGTCTTAGATGTAACGATACCGTTTATTCCTCGGCATTTTACCGAAAATTATACCGGTGTACTTTTAATTATCGATATATTAGGTAAAGATATAGAGATAGCTGCAAATCACTTAGCAAATATTTCTCCTACTAAAGGAAGAGGGGAAATTATCAATATACAAAATTGTCGTGTAATTTGTGATTACTATAACGCAAGTCCGCAGTCAATGAAAGCTGCATTAGAATATTTAAAACAAGTACCTGCCGAGAATAAAACTGCTATAATAGGTGATATGCTAGAGCTAGGGGAAAATTCTAAACGATTACATGAGAAACTAGTACAGTACATATTAGATGCTGCTTGTTCTAAGGTCTATTTAGTAGGAGTAAATACTAAATATATTAATGATTTACTACCTTCCAAAATAGCTAAAAAATACTTTAAAAATGTTGATGAATTAATTACGCATATTACGGATTTATTTGAAGGTAATGAGCTGATTCTAATAAAAGGGTCAAGAGGCGTAAAACTTGATAAGATTGTTGATTATTATAAATAAATACACTAGGATATTCTTAATATTGTGTGGTTTGGTTGCCCGTCATTGCGCGGAAATTACGTAGTAATTGACGAAGCAATCTCAGGATGTTTGACGAGATTGCTGCCGCGCAGTCGTAGACTGCGCGCAATGACGATTTAGTATCCATGCACAATGAATAACATCAAAATATACTTTTAAATTTAAATCTACAAATGTTATACAATCTTTTACTCCCTCATATCCATAATTCACATATAGCTAATTTATTTCACTATATTACTTTTCGTAGCGGTCTTGCTATTATTATAACTCTAAGCCTTAGCTTTATCACGGGTCCGATATTAATAGAATTTCTGCGATCTCTTCAAAAAAACGGTCAGCCTATACGCTCAGACGGACCTGAATCGCATCAAACAAAAGTAGGTACTCCGACAATGGGGGGCATTATGATTATTTTGTCTAGTTGTCTTTCTACTTTATTACTTGCTGATTTAACGAATAAATATATTTGGATTACGTTATTTGGTTTTATTAGTTTCGGTATTATAGGATTTATGGATGATTATGCTAAGGTAACTAAAGATAATCATTACGGAGTAAGAGGAAAAAGTAAGCTTTTACTTCAAGGAATTATTAGCTTCATTATATGTGTTTTACTAGAATATCTAGATAAAAGTCCAAGTTATTTACTTAACGTACCGTTTTTTAAAAATTTAAGTTTGGATCTTGGTTATTGTTATATAGTTTTTGCTATATTTGTTATAGTCGGCTCTTCTAATGCCGTGAATCTAACGGATGGGCTTGATGGTCTTGCTACCGTTCCTATTGCCTTTACTGCCGGTTCTTTTGCTTTAATAAGTTATTTAGTAGGAAATCTAATTTACTCGAACTACTTACAGCTAACCTATATACCGAATACCGGAGAGTTAACGGTGTTATGTGCGGGATTAGTCGGTAGCTGCCTTGGATTTTTATGGTTTAATGCACAACCGGCAGAAGTTTTTATGGGCGATACCGGTAGTCTAAGTCTTGGCGGTGTGCTTGGTATTATTAGCGTTATTACTAAGCATGAAATAGTTTTAGCTATAGTCGGCGGCTTGTTTGTTATTGAAACGGCATCCGTAATTTTACAGGTATATTACTTCAAAGCTACTAAAGGAAAAAGAATATTTAAAATGGCACCGCTCCATCATCATTTTGAAAAACACGGCTGGCCAGAATCAAAAGTCGTAATAAGATTTTGGATTATTTCAGTTATATTTGCTCTTATAGGCTTATCATCCTTAAAATTACGTTAACTATATTCGTTTATCTATCTTTTATTTATCAAAATACATTACATAAATTAACTTTCTCTTTGCTTTTGTACAAGAAATTTGCTATAATACTGATATTAATTTATATTAGGTGTATGGCATGGTTAAAGAAATAGATATAAATAAATTATTAGCACAAGAAAATAATGCTTTAAATACTATATTGAGCCAAGTAAATGAATTATGCAAACAAAATAAGCAGTTGCAAGGTTTAATCGAAATACAAAATGAAACTAAACAACTAGAAAAAGAACATAATAGATCGTTGCCTTGGTTTAAAAGATTTGTAAAAACAGTTTCTAATGTAAAGTATATTTTGATAAAAAGTGAAGAACAGTTAACAAATGAAGCAATAAAGTATAATAATAAAATATTAAAAGATATTGATAATAAGATATATAATATAGCGGAAAAATCTGCACCTTTAAAGCAAGCATTACAAGAAGAAATCGAAAAAAATTTTAAGGATTTAACAAAGAAAGATTTATCTAAAGATCAAAGAGCAAGATTATCGGAAGTATTTTTTAGTTATAAGAGTAAACCTGAAAGATTCTCATCTCTACATATGACAAATCCCTTACAATTCATTAATGCTGAAGCACTAGAGAAACAATATAATTCTTTAAATGCTACAAAACAAAACATCCAAAATTTAATATCCGAAAATTCTAATATCAAAGAACTTAAAGAAATACAAAAACAGGTTGCTGAAATTAGGGCAGAAGTACCTCATACATTTTTTGAAAAGTTAAATAATATTTGGCAAAATGTTAAAAATGTTTTTGTAAATAATAGTGAGCAGGTTTTAGCAAAAAACAAAGAGAGTAATACTAGAACAATTAGAAAGATTGATGAACAATTATATAAAACGAAGCATAAATTTGAGGAATTAATTGAAAATAAAGAAAGAAATATTAAGGATATAATTGCAAAATTACCTGACAATGAGAAGTTACAAAAGATAGTAAGTAACCTTACAAATCACATGGCTTCACAAAAAGAACCAATATTAGCAAATGCGTCCCTAGCTAAACCTTTGGAAAATAATATAACACCACCGTCTCCTTTACCGGAAAATAACACTCCATCACCACCTCCACCTCCTTTACCGGAAAATAACACTCCATCACCACCTCCACCTCCACCTCCACCTCCTTTACCGGAAAATAACACTCCATCACCACCTCCACCTCCACCTCCACCTCCACCTCCACCACCGCCTATGGCTCCGGCTAAGACATTATCTAAGCCTGTAGAATCTACTACGGTTAAAAAACTGGAAAATCAACCAAGTCCTTCTATAGATACTTTTGATTTAATGAGAGAACTAGCAGGGCCAAAAAAACTAAAAAAAGTTGAATTTGACCCTAATACAGGAAAACCGGTTGCACATCCTCATAGTAAGCCTGCTCAGAATGTTAACAAACCTAGTGGACTTGAATCAATTTTCGCACGAAGAGTTGCTATAGAGGTGAGTGATAGTAGTAGCAGTGAAAGCGATAGTGGTAACTGGAGTGATGTTAGTGTTAATAGGAATAAATCAAAAATACTTAAAACTAAAGGAGAACGAGATGCTAAAATGACTACGCATGCTCAAAAAATTAATAATAGGAACTCACAAAAACCATCATTTGTTAGATAATAAATGTCATTCCCGCTTTGCGGGAATGACATAAAACACCATATAAATCTACCCTTTAAACTTCTTAGTTATTTCAACTATTCTTTTACCAAAGAAATTAGCAGTTTTTAAATCGCCTTGAGTAGGAGTAATATCAGGAGAAGATTTGTGGTTAGATTGAGTCATACGTCCTGACCAGCTACCTAAGCGGTGAATTTTATTGGGATCAGGCATCTCATGATCAGAAAAATTCGGAGCAGTTTCAGCTTGCCCGACCCAAATCATACAATGCTGCATAGCGAAGTGAAATAGCTGCTGAATACTGCAAATTTATTACCTGAATAAAAAGCAGAATTAGTAAAAGCTGCAGCTATTTTATCTTTCCATTTTTGTTGTGCCCATCTAGTTGAGGTAGCTTCCATAAATGTTTTAAACGATCTGGCTAAACTACCCATATAGGTTGGGACTCCAAAAATGATAGCATCTGCATTGTCTAATAAATCTCAATCGAGATTATTAGGTTTATCTTTATTTATTTGTATAAGAAACATTTGCTCCTGCTTCCTTTATGCTCTTATTTAGTGTTTCAGCTACTTTGCAGTATGACCGTATCTACTATAATATTTACGATAGCTACTTTAACCATGTTATTCTCCATATTATAAATTAACTATAAACTCGGCTTCAGTTTTAGACTTTATTTCTTCAATAGTAACATCGTCAGCTTGTCTAACTAATATCATTTCATCTTTATCAATATCAAAAATTCCAAGATCGGTAATGACTCTGTTAACTACTTTTTTACCTGTTAACGGAAAGTTGCATTCTTTTAATAATTTAGCACCGCCATCTTTTGCGTTATGTTCCATTATAATAACTACTCTTTTGGTGTTAGCGACCAAATCCATAGCTCCTCCCATACCTTTAACCATTTTACCCGGAATAGTCCAGTTGGCAAGATCGCCTGTTTGTGAGACTTGCATAGCACATAAAATAGTTAAATCGACATGCGAACCTCTAATCATCCCAAATGAAAAGCTACTGTCGAAATAGCTGCTTTCAGGAATAGCAGTAATAGTTTGCTTACCGGCGTTAATTAAATCAGGATCCTCCTCTCCTGCGTAAGGAAATGGTCCCATACCAAGCATACCGTTCTCACTTTGAAATATTACATTCACTCCTTGAGGTATATAATTTGCTACATGCGTAAGCATACCTATACCAAGATTGACATATAATCCGTCTTTAAGTTCCTCTGCGGTTATTTGATAAATTTCTTCTTTGCTCCAAGGCATATCTTATTTTTCCCTGACAGTTAATTGCTCAATACGTTTCTCATATTTTTTACCTACTATTAATCGCTGTATGAAAATATTAGGTGTGTGAATATTGTTAGGGTCAAGCTCTCCCACCTTAACTATTTCCTCTACTTCACAAACTGTAACTTTAGCGGCACCTGCCATGACTGCATTAAAATTTCGTGCAGTTTTATTATAAATCACGTTGCCGCTTTTATCAGCTTTAAAGCCTTTAATAATAGCAAGGTCAGCTTGAAGGGCAGTTTCCATTATATATTTTTTGCCGTTAAACTCCTTTGTTTCTTTACCTTCCTCTACAATTGTACCTATACCTGTTTTAGTATAAAAAGCCGGAATTCCCATACAAGCAGCCCTAATTCGTTCAGCTAAAGTTCCTTGTGGGTTTAGCTCAAGCTCTAAAACCTTATCAAGATATTGTTGCTCAAAAATCTTATTTTCTCCGACATACGAAGAAATCATTTTTTTTATTTGTTTAGTTTGAATAAGAAGCCCAAGTCCGAAGTTGTCAACACCGCAATTATTGCTTATAACTGTTAAATTTTGAACATTGCTTTTAAGAAGTGCATTTATTAAATTTTCAGGAATATCGCATAGACCGAATCCGCCCGACATTATAGTCATGCCGTCATAAAGAAGTCCTTCAAGAGCAGCTTCAGCCGAAGGATAGATTTTTTATTCATAAATTTTAAATTATTTAATATCTATTATTTAAGACATTAGGAAGATTTTCAAAAGAAGTCAAGGACATACACAAGTTTGGTATATTAAAAAAATACTTTACAAGAAATTAAATTTAACCATTGCGGCTTGTTTTTTGTATTCATCAACAGTATTAGTAACTGCATCAAATATTGATGACAATATAACAATTCAAGAAAATTCTAAAAAAATTATAGTTATGTAGTGACGTATGATAAAGATATGTCCTCAAGAGCGAGTAGCAATGTTGCTATGTCATTAATTGAAGGTTACCGTCAATTAGATGATGCTATGTTTGCCGATTCAGATAATATAGCTATGAAGATCTTACGTTATATTACAAGATTTACTGCTACATCTTGGATTATGGTAGGTAATCATGAAATAGGAGGTTATGGAGCAAGAGCAAAGAAGTTGATTTAAAAGTAACAAAATATGAAGTAGATCCTTTTGAGGGTACAACATATTTTAAAACTAAAGATTTTAATTCTTTGCAAGTTCATAAGCACATTGCTATAGATACAGGGGGCATGCAAGCAAGTTATTTGTTATCTGAAAATATTAAAGATAGATACATGGCAAGTAACAAAATTAATCCTACTTACGGTATAGGTTATTTATGGACAAGACTAGAGCAAACAAGTTATATTTTTAGTACTAAGTTTGATGGCAAAGATAAAAGCGGTGATGATATAAATACATATGTAAAAGCGATTAACTCCATATACGGTAAAAATTATATTACTAAAAATAAAATTTTTTCATATGCTTATTTAGATTTATTTGATCCGTTTTTATTCTATTCAGGATATTCATTTATTAACTTAAATAATATTCCGATGATTGAATTAGGACCGGTTAAATATTTACCGGCTACTAGAGCGATACTTGCTCCATACGGTTTAGAGTGTGGTTTAGTTAACCATTTTGTTGTTGATAACAAATATATGCAAGTTAATATTAATTACGGCAAAAATCAAAAATTTAAGTCTTACGGTGTCGGAGTTAAAGCTAATAACTTAGTCAAAGTTGAATTTATCGGTTTAGGTAAGGTATGCCTTTAAAATCCTCAGCTATAGTTAGAGCAGGGTTAAAATTAGATTTATAAGAGAAGGCTTTGTTGCATGATTAATATGTCATTCCTGCGAAAGCAGCAATCCAGAAAAAAGCGCGATACATCAAGCTTTTAATTTTCAAAACTTACTGTGTATGCACCGTTTAATTACTGGATTCCCGCTTTTGCAAGAATGACATATTAATCATAATTTGTATATTTTATTATTCTTCTTTTATTATAAAGTATATATATTTGTATATAAGATAATTATGACTATATATGCTAACTATTTTAGAAAAATTCTTATTCTCTTCTGTAAAAACGTTCATCAATATACGTGAAGATACCGTATCTGCTCTTAAAAGGCTTGGTATTAACAATATTCGTGATTTATTATTTTATCTACCTGTTTCATATCAAAATAAAATATTATCGCCTAATTTAACTGAAGTTAGAGACGGTGACATAATCCAAACAGAAATTGTAGTTGAGAGCATTAATTTACCAAAGAAAAGTAGTCAGCCTTTAAAAATTACAGCTAGCAATGATACTGGTTCTTTGTTATTAGTGTTTTTTCATAAACCCCCACCGTTTATTTTTAATAAGCTGCAAGTTGGTACTTCTCATATTATCAGCGGAAAGGTACAATTTTTTGATCATTACTTACAAATTGCGCATCCTGAATTTATTGTAAATCCTAAACTCGCAAAAGAAATAGAGCCGATTTATTCCCTGACATATTTACTTAGTAACAAGCAGTTATATTCATATATCATAAAAGCAATAGAGATATTTGAAGAGAAGTGTAAGAGTATAGAAGATAAAGAAGTAAAAGATTATTTGGATATTATATTGCAGAATTTGCAAATGTTGCATGTTTTCCATCATTGCGAGGAGGCATGCATGCCGACGAAGCAATCCAGTAATGTAAAATTAATAAATTCTAGATTGCCGCAGCCCCTAAAGGGGTTTCGTAATGACGATTTATATACTAACGCCAAAAAACAACTAGCAGCTAAGGAGCTTATCGCTAATCAAATATCTCTTTTAAATGTACGTACGCAAATAAGTAGAAGACAAGGTAATATTTACCCTAAAGCTGTATCTATTCAAGTAAATATATTAAATGAGCTAGGATTTGAGTTAACCTCTTATCAAAAGCAAGTCATAGAAGAAATAGAGTGTGATCAAAGCGATAAAATAGAAATGATGAGATTGTTGCAAGGCGATGTTGGCTCCGGTAAAACTTTGGTAGCTCTGCTGACGATGGTAAATGTGGTAGCCACTGGATTTCAAGCAACGCTTATGGCTCCAACTGATTTGCTTGCCAATCAGCATTATGAGTTTTTTGTTAAAGCTTTAAAAAATACTAATATAAGAGTCGGATTACTTACAGGTAAGATACTGGGGACAGCTCGTAAAAATATTATGATACAACTTGACAACGATGAGATTGATATATTAGTCGGCACTCATGCTTTATTTCAAGAAAAAGTAAGTTTTAAGAAATTAGGTTATATAGTTATTGATGAGCAGCATAGATTTGGGGTACAACAGCGTTTGAATTTAATAAATAAAGGAGTAAATCCCGATGTGTTAGTTATGACTGCAACGCCGATTCCTCGAAGTCTTGCACTTACTATGTTTGGTGATATGACTATCTCAAAGCTAATGGGTAAGCCGAAAAGTCGTTTACCTATCGCTACAAATACCATGTCCGTTAATAAGATAGAGCATATTATAGTAGCGATAAATAAGAAGCTTATTGCAGGTGAGCGGGTATATTGGATTTGTCCATTGATAGAGCAGGGAGAGAAAGAAACGTCGGAAGAGGATAGTTTATTGATGGATGTGATGAATCGTTTTAACTCTATCGACAATATCTATCCAGGTTATACCGGTATTATTCACGGTAAGATGAAAAACGAGCAGAAAGACCAAATAATGAAGCAATTTAAGGAAGGTGAAATTAAGATATTAGTTGCAACAACCGTTATTGAAGTTGGAATAGACATACCTGAAGCCACTTTGATAATTATTGAAAATGCTGAGCAATTTGGTCTCGCTCAACTTCATCAGCTTAGAGGTAGAGTAGGGCGGGGTAGTTTGCAGTCATATTGTATATTGTTATACAATCCTAAAAGGCTTAGAAAAGTTGCACGAGGTAGGTTTGAGATAATGAAACAAACTAATGATGGATTTTATATAGCTGAGCAGGATTTAAAACTTCGAGGTAGCGGTGAGATTTTAGGAGTAAAACAAAGCGGCGAAATCGCATTTTTCTTCGCCGATTTGGCGGACGATTATGACCTACTTCTTAAAGCGCATAAATTTGCGGCAATAGGCTCAAAAGGTAATGTAAATTTTGTTAACTTTCAGATCAAGCTCTTTGCCAAATCTCAAGTAAGCGAGTTGGTTTAGTTTGAATATGCTATTTCCGCTTGACATTAGCGTTGTTGCGTGGATCGATTTTTCCGTCATTGTGAGAAGAATTACGCAGTAATTCGATAAAGCAATCTCGTGCCAAAATCCTGAGATTGCCGTGCTCCTTTCAGTCGCTCGCAATGATGAAAAACCGTACAGTGCAAGCAAGCTTTTTTATAAAATCTAGAATACTATAAGTTAAAGCTAATCCTGTGTGATTTCAGCAAGTCTAGTAAACAGAGCGTCAATCATATCCCAGCCTTTTTTTTGAATAGTGAGTAAAGAAGAATCATTAATGTTTATTTGTTTTAATAAATCTATTCCCATTTGTTCATGTTCAGGATCAAGATACATATGTGTTTTGAAATGTTTTGCTGCTTTATGATTAAAAAATATTGATCCTAGTTTTGCATAAAATATAGTAGCACAAGACTCTATTACTAAATGGACAAGGACGGCTCTTTCACTATCTCCAAGAGTCATCATTTTTAGCGTAAACCAAGAACCTAAGGCCTCAAAAATAGAATCTGTAGTTTCTTCATTATTTTCTAGATTTTGGAATAATTCTATATTATGTCCAAATTCATCGGTAAGATGCTCCCATGCAAGTTGTTGAAATTCTTTTGTTTCAGAAAACACTACTCTTGCTAATACCATTTTTTGAAATTCGTATGACCAAATCCGAAAATGTTTAAGAAATTTATTTTTTCGTAGCGTACTATCTAACTTAATTTTAAATAGTTTGTTTTTTTTAAATTGCTCTTTATATTGTTCATTATCCAAAATTAAACGATCTATTATATTCATATATTTAATTATCAATTTATTTAAATATATTAATATTAACTAAATTACGCTGTCACTCATTATTAATGTTTATTTACCAATTTTTAAAACCATATGTGTATTTATAGATGAATATGAATTGTAAGATCATAATGTGTATGCAGTAAATATATAAAACATTGCGACTTATCCATTTTAGATTTATAGCTATTTTTTGTGAATAATCGCTTAGGATCATTAATATATAGGTAATTGTTAAGAAAGTGAGGTTTAAAATTAAGTCAGTATTTGAAAAATTAAACTCATTAAAGGAAATCGCAAGAGTAAAAAGAGTTGAATGCACGAAAGAAGCAAAAATTGCTATAAAACAGCAAAGTTTTAAGTTTGCCTGCTCATGTTTTGAAATAAATCCAAGTATCATTGTAGCAATTACAAAAGTCCCGTAATCAATCAAAGTCCAGCTAATATACCACAATAGTACCATTATAATTGCATGACAATAACCGCTATAGAAAAAGCGAGTTAAAGAATTACGAAAATAATAAATATACCATTGCCCTAAATAGATAGAGATTAGAATATTTGTAGTAAGAAACTGTTTAAATAGTACAGTGGTATATATTTGTAATAAAACACCGAATATTATTATATGGGTTTTTGGTTTATCATGAAAATTATAACCGGCAAAAAAGCAAAATACTGGCATAGTTGTACGACCTATGATCCGCATAATCGTTAATTCAGGATATAGATATAAACCTACATGATCAATGATCATGGTTATAATAGCTAAGGCTTTTAGCCAATCCTGATAATTTGATTGGTGCTTATTTGTTGTTATTATCATAATTAACCGTTTTTAATAAATATGCCGTGCCGAAAAATGCTCCCATTCCAACTGCAATTGTACTACCTAGCATACAGACTTTAATCAGTAAATATTCCGAATAAAAATATTCTAAATAATAATGCTTTATTAAAGCAATTATAATAGACATTAATATACAGCATAACAAAATTTTACCGCAGAAAAGTTTTATACCGGCTTCTATATGAAGCTTATTTTGTTTTGTAGTATAGCTATATAATAAACCTAGATTATACCAAGCTGCAATAGATGTACCGACTGCAATACCGATATGTTTCAAAGAATCCATTAATAATAGGTTCATGCCGGTATTAATTATTATTGAAAATAAGGTTATTTTGAGCGGTGTTTTAGTATCTCCGTTAGCATAAAAGATAGGAGTTAAAATTTTTGCCAAAATAAAAGCAGGGAGCCCAAGTGCAAACGCAGAAATAGCCTCAGCTGTATTTGTAGTATCTTGGCTCGTGAATACTCCTCTTTCATAAATTATATTAATAATCGGATGAGATAGAATTATAATACCGAATGTAGCAGGCAACGATAATAATAATCCCATTCTAATAGCATTATTCTGTATTTTTTTTGCAGCTACTATATCATTTGATTTATAGATTTTTGACAGCTCAGGTAGCAATATAGTAGAGAAGCTAGTACCTATTATTGATAGAGGAAATTGATATATCCGGTCGGCATAAGATAATATAGAAATAGCACCTTCAATAAAGCTAGCAATAGATTGGGATATGAAAAGGTTTAATTGCTGTATGCCGGAGCTAATGGTTGCCGGTCCCATATTAATCAAAAGCTTTTTTACATCGGGATCGCTTGGGTTAAAAATTATCGGAAAGTTTAAATCCGCTCTTTTCACACAGACAAACATAAACGAAACTTGTAATATTCCGGCCATTATTAAAGATAAGCTAATTGAGATAATAGATTCTATATAATGATCAAATGTTAAAGTAAAAATTATTACGCATATACTTAAAATAACCGGTGAAAAAGCAAATGCAGCGAATTTTTTTATAGAGTTTAATATTCCGCCAAGTAGAGCCGTTAATGAAACAAATATTAAATAAGGTATTGTAATTCGGCATAAAAATACCGTAAGCTCAAACTTTTCTTTTTTACCGTGAAATCCAGGAACAATAAACAGCATTAATTGTGGCATGAAGATTTGCATTAATGCTATTATTACTATTAATGTCAGAAGTAAAAGGGTAAAAATCTCACCTGAAAAATTATTAGCGGCTTTCTTAGAAATAAGCATTTTTTCATTATAAATAGGAATGAATACGCTTGATAATGCTCCTTCTGCAAAAATTCTTCTAAATAGATTCGGTAGTTTAAAAGCAACATTAATGCTATCACCCATAGGCGTAGAGCCGAATAATGATGCGATAAACTGTTCACGCACTAAGCCAAATATGCGAGAAATTAATGTGAAAAAAGCTACTACGACTCCTGAACGAAATAATCGACTTCTTGCATAACTTGCTTCTAAAGGTAATTTGTGCGCCAATCCGGTACTCGCATTCTCACGTACTAAAGTGTACGCTGCGGTGCTGCGTTCCGTGTTTCCTTCAAATTCCTCTTTATTAGCTACGTTATGCAAGAAGTCGGTCACTGTTTGTTTTTTATCTTATTTTTCTGATGTCATTCCCGCGGAGGCGGGAATCCAGTAAAACCTATAAAAAATAAAAACTTGTTTTTATAGGTTTATTTTGTTAATTAATGTGTAATTGTTGAGATCGGGATTAAGGCTACTTTTTCTGGATTCCCGCCTCCGCGGGAATGACATCAAGCACCATGCAAGCAACGTCATGAATTCTTATCCCTAGCTGACCCTATCTATTCCTTCATTGATTAAAGCGTCTGCTTTTGATTTATTTTCCCATCCAGTAACTTTAACCCATTTACCTTTTTCTAAATCTTTATAATGCTCAAAGAAATGCACGATACGTTGCTTGAGCATGTCACATAAATCATCTAGCTCTTTAATATGATCGAAAGTAATATCGAGCTTAGAAGTCGGTACTGCGATTATTTTCTCATCAAGCCCTGATTCGTCTTCCATCATCAATACACCGACTGCTCGGCATTTTATAACCGACCCAGGCACTACCGGATGATGAGCTACGACAAGTACGTCTATTGGATCACCGTCATTTGAAAGAGTATGAGGAATAAAACCGTAATTGCATGGATAGCTCATGGTAGTTTGCATAAAGCGATCAACAAAAATTGCTCCTGATTCTTTGTCAAATTCGTATTTGATTGGACCGCTATTCATCGGAATTTCGATAATTACGTTTATTTCGTAATTATTTGCTTTTGCTTTGATTTTATCTATAAACATGTTTTTATTTATTTGGTTTAGTTATTTTTTGTCATTGCGAGGAGAATTACAACGTAATTCGACGAAGCAATCTCAGGCCTATTTTACTAGATTGCCACGTCGCTTCGCTCTTCGCAATGACGTTGTTATTGCGGAGGCCTGTAATTCTCATCATGCTTTGCAAGTAATTGTCTTGCTATAAATTTCCCGTTCGATAATTGCCCGATGGCAATAATTCCTTGTCCTTTACGAAATAGAGCCGGAAGGGCTCCTTGATATAATATCTCGAAATCCTTAATATTATCGGTAATAACAAAACTTATCTTATCATCAGCAATTTTATTTATTGAGTCTGTTTTAACAAGCCCACCGACTCTTAACTCTTTGCCTTGTTCTATTTCATTAATTTTTGACGGCGGCAAAAAAAATACTATATTTTTCTCTAAATTGTAAAGTATTATACTAATTCCTAAACATGCTGAGCAAAAACAAATAATTATTGTTATTAATCTATTTCTTACTCTCTTTTGCATTAAAGTTCTGTTTATTTTTCAATGACTTGTAATTTACAAAACTTACAATTAACAATGTCGCTAAGGTTAAAAAGGTAAATAAATACGCTACCGATATATAATTATTCATTTCTTAAAAATTCCATCATTTCCTTAGGTGAAGAATCTAAATAGAAATGTTTCAGATATTTTCCGTTTGCATCGATTAAATATGTAAAAGATGAATGATCAAGCATATAGTTCGGGTCGTCATCATCACCATGCACACGAGCATAGAAAACCTTGAATTTATCAGTTACATCTTTTATTTGCTGCTCGTTACCGGTAAGACCTATAAATTTCGGATGAAAATGTTTTAGATATTCTTTAAGTGCTATAGGAGTATCACGTTTTGGATCAATAGTGATAAAAACAGGTAGAATATCTATTTTATGTTTATTTAAAATTTCTACAATCTCCGTCATTTTATTTAGAGAGGTTGGGCATATATCAGGACAACTAGTAAATCCAAAGTAAATGAGGCTTAAGTTGCCTTTCAACTTATCACTATTAAATATCTCTCCATTTTGGTCTATTAGTTCAAAGTCACCGCCGATTTTTACGTTATCTTCATAGATATTAACTTGACCGGCAAGTGGCTTTTCAGGCGTTCTTAAAGATAACAACAAATATAATGCTCCTACTCCTATTAATAAGCTAATTACGATAATTATTTTTATAACATTTGACTGTATTTTCATAAGATATTATCCATTTTTGCGTTGTCATCCTAGCTGGTCTTGCTGTATGGCTCTTATGTCATTCCTGCGAAAGCAGGAATCCAGAGAAAAGTGAAAATGTCATACCGTGGCTTGACTACGGTATCTTATATCATAGGCCGTGTTCTGAGATTCCGCAATCAAGTTGCGGGATGACATTAAAGGTTACTGGATTCCCGCTTTCGCAGGAACGACATAAAAATACCATACAACAAAGTCTACTCTTTTACACAAGCCCTAATTTTTTAGGTTTAAAATATTGTACCCAAATATCTATTAACAATTTAGTAATGATAATCGCCGAAAACATTGAAGATATAATCCCGATCGTTAATGCAACGGCAAAACCTTTTATTGCACCTACTCCAAATATATAAAGTAAAAAAGCAACGATTAAAGTAGTTAGGTTAGCATCAAGGATAGTGGCAAACGCAGATTCAAAACCGGTTCTAATAGCATAAAGATTAGACACTCCTTTATGCAGTTCCTCTTTAATTCTTTCGTAAATCAATACATTAGCATCAACAGCCATACCCATAGTGAGTATTATTCCTGCAATTCCCGGCAGAGTTAAAGTAGCTTGGAAAAGTGAAAGTAAAGCTAAAATATATAACAATGCAAGGCTTAAGGCTATATTGGCAAATAAACCAAGCACACCGTAAGACCAAACCATAAATATACACACTGCTATAAATCCTATAAGTCCTGCCTTTTTGCCCGACTCTATAGAATCAGCACCCAAATTTGGACCTATACTTCTCTCTTCAATAATTTTAAGTGGGGCAGGAAGCGAACCGGCTCGCAATAATAGTGCAAGCTCATTTGCCGACTCAACGGTAAAATTTCCTGTTATTATACCGCTTCCGCCCATAATCGCTCCGTTTATCGTTGGAGCACTTAGTAATTTATTGTCTAAAACTATAGCAAGGCGTTTACCGGTATTATTTTTAGTTATTTCACCAAATATTTTACTACCTAAATTGTTGAAAGAAAAAGCAACTACCGCTTGCGAATTTTGGTCAAAAGAAGCTGAAGCGGTTGTAAGCTGATCCCCACCCAAAACAACTTTTTTCTTTATAACGACATAATACTCCCCATGACTTGCGTTATCTCCCTTAACTAGCATTGAACCTACTGGAACATGTCCTTTTACCGCTTCTTCGATATTGGCATTTTCATCAACTAAATGAAAAGTTAGCTTTGCAGTTTTCCCTAATATATTCTTCAGGTAAGAGGGATTTTCTTCACCGGGAACTTGCAGTAATATATGCTTATCGCCTTGTTTCTGTAGGGTCGGCTCTTTAGTGCCGGTACTATCAACTCTCATGCGAACGATCTCAATAGATTGGTCTACTACCTTATTAAGTAAGTCATTTAATCTAGATTCGCTGTAGCTAAGCTTTATTTTATTTTCATTTACTTCAGCGATAATTTCTGGATCGATTTTATTAATTATTTTCTTTAACGGCTTTAATTGCTTAGGCGATCTTACTTCTAATTGAATGCTATTTTGTCTAACTAACAGATTTTTATAGCCGATTTTATCCTCACGAAAATTTTTGCGTAAAGTGTCGGCAAGATTTTCCATTGAATCATTTAAGTAGGTGTCAAAATCAACATCGAGTAATAAATGGGCTCCTCCTCTAAGATCAAGTCCTAGATTTACTGAATCATGAGGTAGAAACTTAGAGTTTACCTGCATGAAATTAGGTAAGGCACAAATAACCGCAAAAACCGTACATATAATTGAAAGAAAAATTTTCCACTTAGGAAGCTTTTGCACCGCTTACCTTCTTATTTTTTTTGTTTTCTTTTTTTACTGCTACTTTTTTTGTACGACTAGTTATATCGATAATAGCACTTTTTAAAACTTTAACACGTACATCTTTAGCTATTTCGATTTCAATATTATTGTCATTTTCACTTACTTTAGTCACAATACCATAAATGCCGCTATTTGTTAGAACTTCTTCGCCTTTTTTAACTTCACTTACTAATTTCTCTCTTTCTTTGCGTCGTGTTTCTTGTGGACGTAATAATAAGAAGTAAAATACAGCAAAAATTAAAACCATCGGTATTAAGCTTGTTAACCCCGATTGTAAAGAATTTGTTTCTGCAGGCACTACCTCAGTTTCCTGTATTTCTATAGTGTCGTTATTATTTGCCTGATTATCTTGCGTATTTGCTGACATATGTAATTTCCTAATTGTTGCAATAGTCTTCCTGTATAACCTCTTTCTAAAAGTAATTTGTATACCTTTGATACTTCAAGCTTTGGTACGTCAAATTTTAGGCTTCGCCTTTGCTTATGTAGTTTTCTACGCTCCGCAGGCTCACCACTTATTTGGCTTCCAACTTTTGAAGTATTTGCGGTATACATCAATCCGGTACTCGCATCTCACGTCCCTTTTTGTACGCTGCGGTGCTGCGTGCCGTGTTTCCTTAAAATTTCTCTTTATAAGATAGGTTATGCACTAAGTTTAATAAAATAAAAATAGCTACCTAATAGCTTTAATGCAAGGGTAAAATAATAATATTAAATATATTTAAATGTATTTTATACTAATATAAGTTATCACAAAACCGATAAATAGCTATTTTTATGACAGTTATAACTACTAGAATTTCTAATGAACTAGATATTATACGTAAAGCAATAGAAAGTTATATAGAAGAAAAAGCAGATTTATTAATTGCTTTGTCTTGTATAGAAAAAAGAGAAGAAGTAATTTCATTAGAAGATATTAAGAAAAAATATGGTTTGGAAGATTGAATTTATGATAAACTTACTGATGTCATCTGCAAAAGGGCGTTGTTGCTTAGCTCGAAAAACATGCTCTATGTCATTCCTGCGTAGGCGGGAATGACATAAAACGGACAAAATCACTGGAGCGGGTGAAGGGATTCGAACCCTCGACTTCAACCTTGGCAAGGTAGCGCTCTACCCCTGAGCTACACCCGCTTAAATAAAATAACGGCGTTTTAATGTAACAAGTTTAAGGGGATCAAAATTAATTACATATAAAACGCCTTAGTGCTTTTTAATCTAAGCGAATCTGAATATAAGTAATTATAAGATAAATTGCAAGTATTAAATTAGAAATTTATTGGCATTGCTAAATAAAGATAGATTATTTAATAAATTAACGCCATTGCAAGGCAATTACAAAGTATATTGACTAAGCAATCTAGTTAAAAACTCTGTAAACTAGAAGTTATTATTATTTTTTTAGATTGATACGCTCCTTTCAGTCGCTCAGCTCATTACGACACCTGTCTTGAGTTAGCAATGCTATAAAAAATCTAATTTTGTTAACTTGACTTTTATTTTTATATAAAACAGTATAGTTCTTTATTAATTTTAACTAATCTGTAAAAAAGTATGTGAAGTTACGCAAAAGAGCAAAAAAGTTTAGCCCGTAATCAAAAAGAAACAATAGGGCTACTATCGATAGGTACGTTTCTTGAATATTTTGATCTCACGCTCTATGTACACATGGCGGTAATACTTAACGAGCTATTTTTTCCTGAAGCCGATGCACGAGCAGCTTCTCTATATTCTGCCATTGCATATTGTGCAACATATGTATTTAGACCTATCGGTGCTTTAATATTCGGTTGGATAGGAGATACTATAGGTCGTAAGGCAACGGTCATTATTACAACTTTTTTAATGTCGCTTTGTTATCTTATAATGGCTAATTATAAAAACTTATGCCGAAATTGGTATTACGGCGACTTTTGTAGTAACTGCGTGTCGTATCGCTCAGGGGATGTCCTTTATAGGGGAGGTAGTAGGTGCCGAGCTTTATCTAACCGAAATGACAAAAATTCCTCAACGTTATTGGGTGGTGGCTTCGCTTGTTGTTTTTGTAATTTTAGGTGCAACCGTGTAGCATTGGCGGTAGGAACACTTGTTACTTCTTTTGGACTTGATTGACGTATTGTATTTTGGTTTGGAGCAGCTATTGCTATAGTTGGTGCTGTTGTAAGGACAAATCTTAGGGAGACTCCAGATTTCATTGATGCAAAAAGACGAATAAAGAAAACTGTAGCGTAAGCAGGGATAGATAGTAATCGGCTAAAATCAAGCCCTATTTGGAGTGAAAAAATTAATAAACCAACAGCAATAGCTTTCTTTTTGGTACATTGTGGAGCCCCGTTATGGTTTTATATTGTTTATATTTATTGCGGTAATATGCTAAAAACTCATTTAATTACAGTGCTACTCAAGTAATTCATCAAAATTTTATTGTTTGTGGTACAGAATTAATAAGTACAATAATTGTTACTTATTTGGTTTGTAAAATACATCCTTTAAAAGTCCTTATAAGTAAGATTAACAATATTTTCTATGGTAGCCCTTATGTCTCCTATCTTACTAAATAATATTTCAAATACTATAGAATTACTTTTATTCCAATTATTTATTGTAGTATTTGCCCCTACTATTTTTCCGGCAGGTGCAGTGTTTTATGCAAGATTTCCAGTATTAAAACGTTTTACATGCGGCAGTTTTATATTTGCTTTATCACGAGCTTTAATGTTTGCAGTTTCTTCTTTTAGAACAATTTACTTGATAGATTATTTTAATCACTGGGGATTATTATTCTTGATTATTCCAATTCTAATTGGTTATACATTTGGAGTAAATTATTTTATAAAGTTAGAGGAGGAAGCAGAGAGTTATTATTAGAAAAAGCTTTGTGTCTTTCAAGTTCAATATTAAAAACTTTTAGGCATAACTTAATTCTTGTTCTAGTTTATAATTTATATTAGCAGCGACCAAAAGAAAATTTATTAAAGTCGCTTCAATAATTTTTCTAGCTTTCTCAGGTGATTTAACTCCCAAAGTTTGCACATTATGAATTCGGTCAAATAATTTTATTAATGCCGTATTGTATCTTTTCTCTTTAATTAATAAGTTTAGGCTTTCTCCTCTACTTATCTTCCCGTAAGATTTAATTCTAGTTAGACCTTCTACGTGTTTTGCTACTTCCGGTCCAAAAATTTCGGTAATTGCTTCTTCAGTTAATTCAGTGTCTTCAATAGTATCATGAAGTAAAGCGGCTTGCAGCATAATAATGTTATAAAGCTTAGGTGCAAATTCAGCAAGCATAATTTTTACCTCAATCGGGTGCGAATAATAAGGATTGCCTGATTGACGCATTTGAGAACCGTGTTACGTGCATAGTAGATACCTTTTGTGATTTCGAAGTATATCTATAGGATTTGCTACTTTAGTATTTAAATATTCGAGTTTATCAAGTAATGTTTTACTATAAACACAAATTGCAAACTTTTCTTTCCAAGAGCTTATATCTTCTATAAAAGTTATTTCTTATTTCATTATAATTTGTGGGCTATTAATTAAAAAATTAGGCATTGCCTAGAAAAAGTTGATAATTTGAAAAGTTTACGTCATTGCCACGCTCTTTGCAGTTGCTTAGCTCATGACGATATCAACCGTTTCGAGGAAATGCCAAAAATTGCAGTAATAAATAGCTGCAGATTAGGTTCTGTGAAGGAAAATTAAATTAATCTATTTTTGCTATTTTTTGCTGTAAATCATAAGATTTTTTTGAAATAGGAACAACTATTACTGCAAAAATCTTATTAATGTTCGCTAAAAAATATCTGAAAATATAAATAATTTAATTTTCCTTCACAGAACCTAAAGATTATTGTTATATTATTTTAAATATTAATCCTAAAGTCAAAATATAACTATGTCAAACCGTAATAGTTTAGAAGTACAAGAGTACGCACAAGCTAGCTCCTTAAATAATACTAATCTAACTGCATCACAGGGTGAGTTAATACTAACTGTTGCAAATTTATTGTTCAAAGAGTCAAATATTAATAATCATCAGAATATACAAAGAGATAATAATATATCTTATGAGAATAATATTACTACCGACTTTGGAAATCAGGATACAAGTTGTGGTATATGTAAATGTCTTGGAGCGATAGCTACTGTTTGCTGCAATGTGTATGTATTTTTATTTGAATAAATTTTACACTAAAAAAATATGAGCAAGGCTTAAGAAAGTTAGGAAACCTAGAGCATCGGTTATGGTTGTTAGAAATACACCGGAGCCTGTAGCGGGGTCTATATCAAAATAATGCAGTATTATAGGAATAGCAGAGCCGAATAATCCGGCTATTAAAAAATTTAAAATAACTGCAATAGCAAAAATAACGCTAAGATTTAAGTCAAGCAACATCACAAAGCTAAGTCCTGCTCCGATAATTGCAAGTACAAAACCGTTAAAAGCCGATACGGCTATTTCTTTTAATATAACTTTATTGACATTATTATAATGAATATCTTTATTAGCAAGGGCTCTAACCGTAACGGTCATGGCTTGTGTTCCGGCATTTCCGCCCATTGAAGCTACAATAGGCATAGTGGCTGCAAGCGTTACAAGTTTTGCAATAGTATCGTTAAAATGGTTAATGATAAGTGAGGTCATGCAGGCAGTGATTAGATTAACAAAGAGCCAAGGAAAACGATGTCTAACGGTATAAAATACATTGAAGAAAGTATCTTGAGTGTGTACCCCGCTTAATGATAATATATCTTTGCCGGCTTGTTCTTCGATAATATAAATTATATTATCGATTGATACGCTACCTACTAACTTACCGCTTTTATTTACTACCGGTACAATAGTTAAAGCATATTGTCTAAAAATGAAGCTTAGTTCATTTAAGTCGGTAAAAGCATCTGCAAGTTTAAAATCTTTGTTCATCAAATCTTTTATCAATTCATTTTGTTTACCTTTAATTAGCATGCTAAGAGAAATAATACCGATAGGGCGTAATTTATTATCCGTAACGATTGCCGCATAAAAGTCATTCTTTACGTTCTTGATAAAATTTAATGATTCCTCGACCGTCCATCCTTCTTGAAGATTAATAAAATCTCGTTCAATTACCCTACCTACCGTATTTTCGGGATATGTACAACCTACGGTAATTTGGTGTTTTTTTTCTTTAGTGAGATTACTTAGGATAAGGTCTTTTATATCATCGTCTAGATCGATTACTACTTCAATAGCATCTTCTATAACTAGCTTATTGATTAATTCTGCAGATTTTTTTATGCCTAAAGTTTCTATTATTAAAGGTTTACTATAAGCATTTAATGATACTAACGTTTCAGGCTTAATTTCATCCTGTAATAAAGGAATAATTATTTTATATGTTTTATTGTTAAGATTATCTAAGAAATCTGCTAAATCGGCATAATGAAGCTTGGCCAGCCTGCTTGCAGCAGCATCATAATTGTGATCTTCGATCAGATCGTTAATTTGATCAAAAATTTCAGCAAATTGATCGTGATGATCTGGTAAGATGCTTTTAAATATATTGAAATTAGGCATAGCCTATTGACCTAATAGTTTATTATATACTTATTATAATTATTTAAAGCTGGGTAGCTAGGCTTGGCACAGAATTGTGTACAATTTGCTAATCAATATAAAGCACAGAGTACAAATAAGCAATAGTTTTTATTTCAACTCCTTTTCATTTATCAGGAGTATACAATTAGCACAAACATTTGCTAACAAGACGAACTTAGGAGTAAATATAAAATCTGAAGTGTCGAAACAAACAAAAATTTGACTTTGTGAAAAACCGGCGAATGGTGCGGTCGAGAAGACTTGAACTTCCAATCTTTTTACAGAACAGCACCCTCAATGCTGCGCGTCTACCAATTTCGCCACGACCGCTTAAGTTTTACTCTATAGCAGATTATGAGTAAAATATCAATAGAATTCTTTTGATGTTATTTCCACCTTTCTATGTCATTCCCACTTCCACGGGAATGACATAAACTAGTCATGCGACAACACCTTTAGTCGTTCGCAATGACGGCAAAGCTATTCAAGATAAATCAACAACAAAACTAGGTGTAATCGATTGCTTAACAGCAGCTTTCATTAAACTATCTAGTTTTTCATCAATATTATCAAAATCAATATGATATTCTCTAGAATTTCCGGTTAACACTAGGGCAGAGTCTATACCAAGGCGATTTGCTGCAAGTATATCGGTGTAAACAGTGTCCCCAATCATTAACATGCGATTCTTAGGGGTATTATGACATTCTTTTAAAATTTTGCTATATATTTCTTCATATGGCTTACCACTATAAATTACTTTTCCGCCAAGCTGCTTTATTTTTTCGGCATAATAGCCGCTACAATATCTATAAACACCGTGCTGATTTATTCCAAGGTCAGGATTAGCACAAATATTGACCATTTTACGTTGTACAACAATTTTAAATAATTCATTGAATTCGTTTAAATCTAAATTTTCGTTTTCGTCTCTGTAAATAGTCATTAAGAAAATATTAGCTTTGTTAATATCATCAGTGATAGGACATTGAATTCTGTTTATTATATCATTTTCTAAATGTCCTAAATGATATATTGCTGGTTTTTCTATACCGAATCGCTCTTTACTTTCTAGTATCATTTCTACTGCTATTTCGCCTGAGCTAATGATCATTCCCGGTTCTGCATTTAATCCCCACGATTTAATTGTTTGATGCAGTGAAAAAATATTGCGTGGAGCATTAGTGACAAAATATACTTTTTTTCGTTCAATAATCTTATTGATATTTTGTACGACGCCCGGATAGGTACACCCCCCTTCAATTATTACCCCCCAAAGATCGAATAAAAACACGTCATAATCATTAATTACGTCGAAAACATGTTTTAACTTTAATATATTCATTGTTATCTCGCTAATTTGGTATTGACTAGAATCAATTGATATCGTCATTGCGAGCAGCCGTAGGCTGCGTGGCAATCCCGTCAAATATTCTGAGATTGTGGACGTACAATTACTTCGTAATTTTCTTGCAATGACGTAAACTTTTTAAATTATCAATCTTTATTTTGTTATCTCGCTAATTTTAAATCAAGAAACTTTACTATTTTAATAAGTTACGTTATAGTCATTTTTATTGTTTCTAGCAACAAGTAATAGAGCCAAATATATAATATATATAATATGTCGGAAATTGAAGAAAAATTTAACGAATCATCATACGGTGCTGATTCCATAAAAGTTTTAAAAGGTCTTGAAGCCGTAAGAAAAAGACCGGGAATGTATATTGGGGATGTTGGAGACGGGTCGGGTCTACATCATATGATTTATGAAGTAGTCGACAACGCTATCGATGAGTCGCTTGCTGGTTATTGCGATCTAGTACGAGTAACATTAAATAAAAACGGTTCAGTAACCGTATCCGATAACGGGCGAGGTATACCCGTTGAAATTCATGGAGAAGAAGGCATATCGGCAGCTGAAGTTATTATGACGCAACTTCACGCCGGCGGTAAGTTTGACCAGAACGCTTATAAGGTTGCAGGCGGTCTACACGGTGTTGGTGTATCGGTTGTAAATGCTCTTTCTGAATGGCTTGAGCTGCGTATTTGGCGTAATAATAAGGAATATTTGATGAGATTTAATAATGGTATAACGGAAGCTCCGCTTGCGGTTGTCAAAGAAAATATTGATAAAAAAGGTACAGAAGTTACTTTTTTTCCGTCTGTAGAAACGTTTACTAATATAGAATTTGATTTTGGCACTATAGAGCATCGTCTTCGTGAGCTTGCTTTTTTAAATTCAGGCGTAAAGATTTTACTCGTCGATAATCGCTTTGAAGAAGTTAAAAAAGTAGAGTTTTATTATACGGGTGGTATAGAAGCTTATATAAAATATATAGACAGAGCGAAGCACGCTATCCATCCATGTATAGTAGTTAATACGGAGAATGCTGAGTCTGGTATAAGCCTTGAGCTTGCGATGCATTGGAACGATTCTTATCATGAAAATATTTTATGCTTTACTAATAATATTAGGCAGCGTGATGGCGGAACTCATCTTAGTGCTTTCAAATCAGCGATAACACGTGTTATTACCTCGTATCTTGATACTACGGGTCTTAATAAAAAAGCTAAAAATTACTTTAGCGGTGAAGATACTAGGGAAGGGCTATGTTGTGTGCTTTCCGTTAAAGTGCCTGATCCTAAATTTTCTTCTCAAACAAAAGATAAGCTAGTAAGCTCCGAAGTACGACCGGTTGTTGAGAATGCCGTTTATACAAAGGTTCTTGAGTGGTTTGAAGAGCATCCAGCAGAAGCTAAGGCAATTATAGCTAAGATTATGGAAGCTGCGAATGCTCGTGAAGCTGCTAGAAAAGCAAGGGAACTCACTCGAAGAAAATCAGCTTTAGAAGTTTCGAATTTACCAGGTAAACTTGCAGATTGCCATGCAAAAGATCCTGCTATTTCAGAATTGTTTATTGTTGAGGGGGACTCTGCGGGCGGTACTGCAAAGCAGGGTAGGGATAGCAAAATTCAGGCTATATTGCCTTTGCGTGGTAAAATTTTGAACGTTGAACGTGCAAGATTTGATAAAATGCTCGGTTCGGACCAAATCGGTACGTTAATTACAGCGCTTGGAATTAGTGTTGAACGAGCATTTTCCTTAGAAAAGCTTAGATACCATAAAGTTATTATTATGACCGATGCTGATGTTGATGGTTCGCACATTAGAACTTTATTACTCACGTTTTTCTATCGTCATATGCCTGAGCTAATAAATAAAGGCTATCTATATATAGCTCAGCCACCGCTTTATAAAGTAAAGAAAGGAGCAGCCGAGTTTTATTTAAAGAATGAGCAAGCGCTGCAAGATTATTTGATCAAATCAACTATTAATGATGCAACCTTAATTCTAGACGATAAAGAGCGGTTAGTCGGTGATAATTTAGAAGAGCTAATTAATAAAGTGGTTAAGTTTAACGGCTTGCTTGACCATGCTAGCAAAAAATTTAATCGCTCAATTACCGAAATTCTTGCTATTAATGACTTACTTAATAACAAAATATTTGAGCCTGAAAGTGATTTAAGACTTAAAAAAGCTTTAGATGTTTTAAATAGCTTAGAAGATTCGCCTGATAAGACTAATTGGGAAGTTTTAAAACATGAAAATAAAATAGAGTTCTTCTGTTTTAGTAGGGGTTTAAAAGAAAGTAAAATATTATTGAAAGAGCAGTTAGAATCATTTGAGTTTGTACAAATATCAAAGCTTGCTTTAACGATTTTTGATATATTTAGTAAGCAATTAAAGCTTATAGTGAAAAGTCAGGAATTCGATATTTTAACACCGAGTCAGTTGTTAAATACCATTATAGAATGCGGAAAAAGAGGTATAAATATTCAGCGTTTTAAGGGGCTTGGTGAGATGAATTCCGACCAGCTATGGGAAACTACTCTTGACCCTACAAAAAGAACTTTGCTTCAGGTAAGAGTTGCAGAAATTGATGAAGCAGAAGGCATTTTCTCTACTTTAATGGGTGACGTTGTTGAACCTCGCAGGTTATTTATCCAAGCAAATGCGTTGAATGTCGTGAATTTGGATGTGTAGTATAATCGGTGTCATACCGTGGCTTGACCACGGTATGACAATTTAATCAGTTTCTCCTCGCAATGAAGTTACAATTTTATCAAAATAATTTATGCACAAATTAATTATTCACGGTGGTACACCTCTGAAAGGTAGTATTAATATTAGCGGTGCTAAAAATGCCGTGCTACCTATTATGGCAGCGTCTATTCTTACCGATAAACTGCATATTACTAATGTTCCAAAGTTAACGGATGTTAGTACTATGAAAGATTTGCTCCGAAGTCACGGGGCAGATATTGAAATAATAGAACATCAAGATGAATTTGAGCTTATAATTGATACCAAAAATATAAATAACTTTACTGCAGATTATGAAATAGTCCGTAAAATGAGAGCATCGATTTGGGTGCTTGGTCCTTTGCTTACCAAATACGGTAAAGCAAAAGTATCGCTTCCGGGTGGTTGTGCTATTGGAGCAAGGCAAGTAGATTTGCATATTGCTGTATTAAAAGCTATGGGAGCTGAGATTGAAATAGAAGACGGTTATATTAACGCTTCAAGTAAAGGACGCTTAAAAGGTACTCATTTTGTTTTTGATAAAGTTTCCGTAGGTGCTACGATTAATGCAATACTTGCAGCTGTTTTAGCAGAGGGGGAAACTGTGTTTTTTAATTGTGGTCGAGAGCCGGAAATAGTTGATTTATGTAATTGTCTTATCACAATGGGAGCCGATATTGCAGGTATCGGCACTAGCGAAATAACAATTAAAGGCAAGGATTCTTTAAATAAAGCGAGCTATAAAGTACTTTCTGATCGTATTGAAGCCGGTACTTATATGTTTGCGGCAGCTATTACTAAAGGTGATGTAAAAATTTGTAGGATTGATTATCATATTGTAGAAAATATAGCTTTAAAACTTATCGAAACGGGTATAAAAGTCGTGCCGATCAATAACGGAGTTCAAGTAACTTATGAAGGGAAGTTAAATTCAGTTGATTTAGAAACTAATCCCTATCCTGGCTTTGCTACTGATTTGCAAGCACAATTTATGAGCCTTATGACGCTTAGTAGCGGTGTTTCAATGATCACCGAGAATATTTTTGAAAATCGTTTCATGCATGTCCCTGAATTATGTAGAATGGGAGCAGATATAGTAGTACGAGGTAATAAGGCGGTTGTTCGAGGTGTAGAAATGTTAAAAGGCGCAGAAGTTATGGCAAGTGATCTTAGAGCTTCAGTATCGCTAATACTCGCCGGTCTTAGTACTAATAGCAAAACCGTATTACACCGAATATATCATTTAGATCGTGGCTTCCAAGATTTAGAAAAAAAATTAAGTAATTGTGGTGCAGATATAAAAAGGGTATAATATATTCGATCAACTTCAAAAATGGGCTAAGTCGTTCTACAAGAGCTGCGGTACGCAGCACGTATTAATAAGTATACGCTGTTCCTCGCCTTGTGAACTCCTTGCTCTTTTTGAAGTTGATCTGCGTATAGTCGTTTCCTATTTATTTGTAGTATACTATTTTTAACGGAGAAAAATTATGGCAAGAATTACAGCAGAAGATTGTAATAAAATTATACCGGATAGGTTTCGGCTTGTTGTCCTAGCAACAAGATATGCTAAATTATTAAATTATAAAGTAGAAACTAATCAAATTAAAAAAGAAAAGCGTGATAAGCCTCCTGTTATTGCATTACGTAGAATTGCTGCCGGAAAAGTATCGGTAGCTCAGTTAGAACAAGATTTAATAAATAGTCTGCGTACAAGAACTATGATAGAGCCGCTTGTTAATCAAGATGAATCAGAAGCTGTAGAAGAAAAATTTGAGTATTTACCTGAAGTTTATATCGGGGAAGATTATTCTGATTTAGATGATCAAATCTTTATTGATGAGAATGGCGAAGATTATGAAACCGATAAGTAAATGCTTATCGGTGTTGGTACTGATATAGTACAAATTCCTAGAATCGAAAAAATATTACATTTATATCCAGAACTTTTTGCTAAAAAAATTCTAACTTCAAAGGAATTAAAACAGTTTGCTTTGTTGGGAAAAATAAACCATGCTGCTTTTTTAGCCAAGCGTTTTGCTGCTAAAGAGGCTGTGAGTAAAGCCTTTGGAGTCGGTATAGGTCAAGGTATAAATTTTAAAGATATTACTATACTAAATAATGATTTAGGTAAGCCTATAGTGGAAGTTAGCTCAAACTATACAAACACACTCTCTCCTTTTAATATTCACCTTTCTCTTGCTGATGATTATCCTGTGTGTGTAGCATTTGCAGTGATTGAGAGTGGTTATAATGTTATTCTTGGGTAGAGGCGTGTTTACTGTGTGAACCCTATTTCATTCCCGCGGAGGCATTGTTGTGTGGATACCCAAACCGTCATTGCGAGGCACGAAGCAACGTGGCAATCTCATGCAGTAATAACAAACTCCTGAGATTGCTTCGTCAAAACTTACAGTTTTTCCTCGTAATGACGACTTGGTATACGGGGAATGCCCGCTCTCGCAATAACAAAATATAAATTACGATCCGGCTTTGCTGTCTGCTTTAGGTAACATGATTTTTAAATTAGCTTTAGCTTCTAAATCAGCAATATATTTCTTTAGTATTTCTGCAGCTAATATATTATCAATAGTTACTTTTGCTTCTTCTTTTGTTGGAATATGCACAGGTTTTTTCTCAAGCACTTTGATAATATGCCAACCGAAATCGGTTTTTACAGGAGTTGAAACTTCATTTACTTTTAAAGCAAAAGCTTTCTTTTCAAATTCCGGTACTAACTGCCCAGGTTGATTTAGTAGAATGTAACCGATAACGCCGCCGTTTGAAGCTGAAGCTTTATCAAGAGATAACTCTTCTGCAAGCTTAGTAAAGTTTCCGCCTTTGCTTAATTTGGTTTTGATATCATTAGCTTCTTTTTGAGACTTAACTAAAATATGAGCAACTTTTATTTGTTCTTTACCTTTAAGATTACCGACATATTTATTATATTCGTCATCAAACATCTTATCTGTAATGTTAGATTTTATGTAGTTTGCTAGTAATTCTTGTTGAGCTAATTGATTTTTTGCATTTTCAAGTTTTTCTTGGAATTCTTTAGACGAGGTAATATTTGACTTAGCAACTTCTTCTTTTAACAAAAGATTATTAACATAAATTTTTATTAATTTTTCCTGATCTTGTGGTGGAAAATCATCAAAATTTTTGATTGTTTCACCTGATTGAAGACTAAGCTGAGGCTTAAATTCTTTCATAATTTGCGATTCTTTTACTTCACCGCCTTTATAGGTAGCAACTACCTTGTCTTTATCAGCAAAAGCAATACCGGAAAGCATGCTAACTGATAAAAATATAACAGATAATTTTTTCATTTATGACTCATAATTGTGTTAAATATAAGCTTAAATTTTATAAAAATAATATATAACCGTCAACAGCTATTTGAGAATATTTTATTTATTAATAATAATTTACAAATATTTGTAGTAAAAAATTATTCATTTAAATAAAATTATAACATTTGATAATTTTATAAAATATACCTATATTTAAGTACTAAAATACTAAAAATATCATAAGGACTTTAATGCTTTCTATTTTAAAAAAACTTTTCGGTACTGCAAATGATCGTACTGTAAAAAAACTATTTTCTGAAATTACAAAAATTAACTCGCTTGAACCTGCTATACAAAAATTATCAGATGAGGAGTTGAAGAATAAAACTGTGGAGTTTAAAGAAAAGCTTAAAAACGGAGCTACTTTAGATGATATAGTATATGAGGCGTTTGCGGTAGTTAGGGAAGCAGCTAAAAGAGTTTGCGGTATGCGTCATTTTGACGTTCAGCTTATAGGTGGCCTGATATTACATCGAGGCATGATTACCGAAATGCGTACAGGTGAGGGTAAGACCTTAGTTGCAACGCTTCCTGCTTACTTAAATGCTTTAACTGGAAAAGGTGTACATGTTGTAACCGTAAATGATTATCTAGCACGCCGTGATTCTGCTTCCATGGGTAAAATTTACAATTTTTTAGGTTTATCGGTTGGATGTATTGTTGGCGGTATGCCTGATGAGGTAAAACGAGCCGCCTATAACGCCGATATTACTCATGCAACAAATAATGAACTCGGTTTCGATTATTTAAGGGATAATATGAAGTATAGCTTGCAGGAGCGGGTACTTCGTCCTTTTAATTTTGCTATCATCGATGAGGTTGATTCGATTTTGATAGATGAAGCAAGAACTCCGCTCGTTATCTCGGGTCCGGTTAATGATAATGCAGAATTATACGGTAAAATTGATAAAATAGTACGTCTGCTTAATGCAAGTGATTTTGAAAAAGACGAAAAATTAAAAACTATCAATTTAACGGAAACCGGCATTACACATATAGAATCCCTTTTAAGTAAAGAAAGTATTATAAAACCAGATACCAGTTTATATGATTTTGAGAATTTAACTTTAGTACATTATGTTAACCAAGCCTTAAGAGCTCATAATATGTTTACTGTTAATGTAGATTATTTGGTGCGTGAAGGTAAAGTAATGATTATTGATGAGTTTACCGGTCGTGTAATGGAAGGGCGTAGATATTCGGAAGGGTTACATCAAGCATTAGAAGCAAAAGAAAATGTGAAAATTCAAAATGAGAACCAAACTTTAGCATCTATTACTTTCCAAAATTATTTTCGTAATTATCCTAAATTATCGGGTATGACCGGTACGGCTATGACCGAAGCACCGGAACTAAAAGATATATATAATCTCGATGTGGTCGCAGTCCCAACCCATAATAAAGTTACAAGGCTTGACCTTGATGACGAAATTTACGGTAGTAAAAAAGAAAAATATGATGCTATCTTAAAGCTAATTAGGGATTGTTACGATCGTGGACAGCCTATACTTGTCGGTACGATAAGCATAGAAAAGTCAGAAGAACTTTCAAGCGTTTTAAATAAAGAAAAAATCCCTCATAAAGTATTAAACGCCAAATTTCATGAGCAGGAAGCTTTTATTATTGCTCAAGCAGGTAGGTTTAAGGCAGTAACGATTGCAACTAATATGGCAGGGCGGGGTACTGATATTATGCTTGGCGGTAATCCTGAAATGTTAATAGAACAGCTGGATAAAGAACATAATTATGAAGCTAAAATAGCTGAAATAAAAGCTCAAATTGCCGAAGAAAAGAAGCAGGTTATTGAAGCAGGCGGTTTATTTGTGATAGGTACGGAAAGACATGAAAGCCGTAGGATAGATAATCAACTAAGAGGAAGATCAGGTAGACAAGGTGATCCTGGTAAAACTAAGTTTTTCCTATCGCTTGATGACGATTTAATGCGTATTTTTGCATCAGATCGTATATCAGGAGTCCTTAGAACACTTGGATTGAAAGACGGAGAGGCTATCCACCATCCAATGATTAGTCGTTCACTTGAGAAAGCGCAGCAAAAAGTGGAAGGACATAACTACGAAATGCGTAAAAATTTATTACGTTTTGATGATGTAATGAATGACCAACGTAAGATAATATACGAGCAACGTACTGAAATTATTAAATCTAAAGATAGTCACGGTTTCTTAAATAGTACTACTGAGGAACTCGCCCAAAAGATAGTATTAACTTTCATGCCGGTAGGCTCTTATAGAGAAGATTGGGATATAGAGAATTTAAGCGTAGAATTACATCGTGTTTTTTCTATAAAATTTGATCATAATGTAGTAAGTAAAAATGATGTAACGGAAGAAGAAATCACGAAGACCGTTATACAAATGGCTCATGATATATATAAGTCAAAAGAAGAAGCCTATAGTAGCGAGTTAATGCATAATGCCGTGAAATATATTTTATTAACTACCCTTGATCAAGTTTGGAAAGATCATTTATATAGCTTAGATCATTTAAGACAAGGCATATCTCTTCGAGCTTATGGCCAAAAAGACCCTCTTAGTGAGTATAAAAGAGAAGCATTTAACTTATTCGAGCAGATGCTTAATAATTTAAAAGAATTATTTATTCAAACCGTATACCATTTCCATATTGACTTAAAAAATGTTCAAAAAGAAGATGTTTCGCTTGAGTATAAAAAACTTCAGAAAAATATGCGTGAGAGTCGGGAAGATCCGGCATTTAGTAAATATAACGCAGGAAGTAGCATTGAGACTGACCTTAAACCAGTCGTATCACGCATTGATCCAAAAGATAGAAACCCTGACGATCCTACTAGTTGGGGTAGGGTATCTCGTAATGAGCTATGTCCGTGCGGTTCAGGCAAGAAATATAAATATTGTCATGGTGCAAATTAATAGATGAAAACCTATAATACCCTACGATTTTTACTCTATGTCATTCCCGCGAAGGCGGGGATCCAGCAAAACTCGAAAAAATCAAAAGGTTATAGCTATTTCTTAAAATTTCTTTATATTTTTAGAAAAAGTAAAAATTCTTCGAGATTTTTATATTTGCTGGATCCCCGCCTTCGCGGGAATGACATAGAGTAAAAATCGTAGGGTATTATAATGAAAACCACTTTACCTCAGCGTTCTCTAAAAATCCAAGCTAGGCTTAATTTTATAGTGTAGCAAATTCTAGATATTGCACAAGATAAAATCGCTATGATTATCTTTGGCTCTTTTGCAAGAGGTGATTGGGTGCGTGATCTACCTAACGGTTACCATACGGCAAGGATTAATTAGTAGGAGTTCTTAGTATTGTCTGCGTGACTTCCTAATCGTCATTGCGAGGAAATTGCATAGCAATTGACTAAGCAATCTCAGGAGTTTGTTATTATTTCATAAGATTGCCACGTAGCCTACGGCTGCTCGCAATGACGATTTGGGTATCCAAGCAAGCCTTTTGCAGGAATGACAATGAGATCTTTATCACCTTTAAGAAATACAAAGTATAAATTAAGTAGAATATGATAAAAGAACTATTAAATAGTAATTTAACTCTGTTGCTAAAGTCAAATAGAGTAGTAGTGCAAGATATAGAACATTATGTAAAACAATGTAGCTTTAAAAATGTTTTAAAAGAGTCTATTTTTCTCTTGATTAAAGTGGGCCTAGTAAGGAGTTTAAATGAATTACGTGCAGTATCTACTACTGAACTATTTTCGGTATCTACAAATAATGCACTAAAAGTTGGCTAAATGGTTAGTTGAAGAAAAAAAAGCAAATGTTAATATGTGTAGTGATATTTTGAAGAATACTCCTTGAAATTCAGCCGCACGTCACGGAAATTGTAGCAGAATATCTAATATCAAAAGGCGCTGCAGTAAACGGGAACGAGGAGCTTGGCTAGGATCACCTTTATATGAAGCAGTAAGCACTTTAGTGTAGCAAAACTATTACTTAAGAACGGAGCTGAGGTGGATCAAAGAAAATCCGGAGGAATACCTTTGCATGCGGTTGCTAAAAATGTTCGATGTACTTCTAAAGATATTAAGGATGATGAAATATATAAGCTGTTAGTATCATATGGTGCTGATATCAACGCAAAAGTAGAATTTACAGGAGTAGGGTTTAGTATATATGATGGAAAAACGATATCAGAAATAGTAGAATTTAAAATAGCATTCGTCGGTGAAAGTGAAGTAATAACGGAAGAATAATTATGGATATCTTAACATATTTATAGGCATTGCCTAGAAATCGTTGATACCTTCATTGTAAGTGGCTGTAGGCTCCTGTTGCATGGATACAAAATCGTCATTGCGAGTGATTGTAAGGAGCGTGGCAATCCAGAAAAATAATAAAAATGCTACGCATTTTACTAGATTGCTTCGTCAATTACTTTGTAATTTTCCTCGTAATGACGTCAACTTTTCAAATTATCAACTTTTTCTAGGCAATGTCTATTTATCGACACGGTAGTTATTGACAAGTTTAGGAAAAAGTTTTATATTCTTCACAAGTTTAAGAAAAAGTTAATAGTATATGTCTAAAGCAAAAACAGCTTCCAAAAATAACCCGACTTCTAGGGAACAGGCTAAAGAATATTTTCATAACGGTCAGAAAATCAAACCGGTCAAGCTTATTGCTGCTCAAAAGTCTTTTCTAGCTGCCGAATATGAATCTTCCGGAGATTTAGTCGTAGGGAGCAATGGTCAGCCATTACCTTGGGATTAGTTAAAAGCTTATCTTAATATTTTCACTTCCAAAAACCTCGCCAATAAATAATCGGGGGTATAGCTCAGGGGTAGAGCATCTGCTTTGCACGCAGAGGGTCAAGGGTTCGATTCCCTTTGCCTCCACCACTTCCAATAAGGGTTTCAAGGCTTTTTGAAATTTAGTAAAAACTTTGAATGTTCCTTTTGTTTTAATTTTCGCTCCATGTCTTGCTAAAAAAATATTCTGTACCTACTATTATTGGTTATGGGAAGTATTTACAACAGCAGAATCTAGGCAAAAATAATAATCTACATACTCAAAAGCTGAGGTGACTATTTACTTGAGAAAGAAATATACGAAGCTTTGCTAGAACTCAGTAATTATAGCAGTGAAGAGAATAATAAATTATTAAATACGACTTATTTTCTTATAAATTAATAAAAAAATAAGGACATAATATGAGTGGTACAACAAAAAATATAAATGCAAAGGGAGTTTAGATACTAATAGTAATATTTTTTAGGTATCACCGATACTATGAATTACTATAATGGCTTAGGTAGTATAGACATAAATAATGCACGTGTTAATTTTAATATAACTAATAGAGCTTTAGAAATAAATGCTAATAACAGACCTTTTAAATTGATTGTAGACGAGGATTTTTCTATAAAAATTGCAGAGTTTAACACCTATGAAAATGAGCAATATACTTTTACAAATCATTATCAAGATAAAATGAGTTTCCAAGATATAAATACGTTAGCAAAAATAACTAATCTATCTCATAAAGAATTTGTTAAAATTTTATCTAATAATTATACGCTAGAAGAAATAAAGGAGATTGCAGATAAATATAAAGCAATAGATAAAGAGGCATTAAATTTATACCAGCTAGGTACTCAGACTATGCAGATAGCAGGCGATATAAGAAAGCTAGTAGCAGGCACATCGCTGGTAGACTTAAAGAAAAATTTACAAAATCTTGACTCTGTAAGATTTGGTATGTAGGTATCAAGGGGAGTAAGTACTACAAATAATTTAGTAGTTGAGAGTTTGCAGGACGTAATACAAGATTTTGATATGATTACTAATGGATTAAATAAAGAAGAAAAAGCAGCTTTGAAAACAAGATTCAGTTGCTCAAAGATGCTTGCTCAAACAAAGGAAGCTATTTATGCCAAAGCATTTGATATTTCAACGCACTATTTAAAAACATTTAAAGGCACAGGTTTAAAAGGTATGTTAATAGCTCCTTCTAGATTAATTGCCGTTCGTTTTAAAAAATTTTTAGATGATATAGGACAAGTAAGTTCTGAAGTTGTTATATCTGCTACTGATGACCGGGACGGTTATAAAGATATTGAAAGCGAAAATGAAGTAGATAAATTTATAAAAAACATGAGGGAACAATATGGAGCAAAATTTAATAATAGAATTATTAAAAAATTTAAAAGTTCTGATGATCCTGAAATTTTAATTGTAGTTTCAAAATTACTAACCGGTTTTGATGCACCGCGTAATGTCGTTATTTACATATGCAAAGAATGAAAAGAGTATAGTCTTTTACAAGCAATTGCTCGTGCGAATCGTCTATTTGAAGAAAAAGGGAAAACTAAAGAATACGGTTACATAATTGACTATGTAGGGTTGTCGAATCAATTAAAACAAGCACATCAATTTTATGAAAATTATGGTTTAAACAATTTTGATAGAGAAGATTTAGAAGATGCTATATTTTTTGTAGATGATAAATTGAAAGCATTTTTTCCGTTACTACAAGAAATTAAAAATATTTTTATAAATGTGCCTAACGATTTGGATTCTGAACAGCTCGAACAGCATTTAGCCGATGAAGTTATATGCAATAAGTTTTATTTCTTGTTGAATAAATTTAAAAATCTGATGTTTATAGCTTCTAATTCTTATGAATTTTATGAAGAAAAAGAACAAGTTAATTTACAATATGAATAAAATTTAATAAGCTCAAAGAGATAGTGGAAAAGCGTTATAAAGAAAAACCGGATAAAAAAATATATACCGCTCAAGTCATGAAGTTGCTTGATGAGTATGTTATTGCCGGTCATATTACTAAAATTGAGGCGGTTAACATTCGGTCATGGATATGGCTAATCAAATACAAGATACTATTAAGGCTTATATCAATATCGATCCTGCCTTTTATCAAAAATTTTCTACCCTTAATAAATAACACAATAATACAGCATCATAATAAACGTTTATCGGATAGTGATCTTTTAAATAGAGTTAAAAAAATAAGAGCTGAATTTAAAAATGATGTGCCAAGTGAACTCGGCACTAACAAAACAATAATAGCTTCTTACAGAATCGCAAAGATCAAAATCAGCGTGAAAATGCCATTCAAATTGCTCTTGATACCTATGACATCATTAAGCAGGAAATAATTGTTCATTGGACAAAAAACACTTCCATTTTAAATGAAAAATTCACTTGATGATTATTTTGTTGATGTTGTTAAAAAAGAAATGAGGATTGACTTTAATAATGAAAATTTAAGTGATGTTGTGGAAAGCCTAATTGATTTTGCTAAAGATCATGAAGCTAAATGATTTGGCTTAAATAACGCAAATAGCGAATTATTGCATAATGCGCTATTGTAGAATTTTTAAGCTATCAATATTTATATAATATCTTTAGTCGTATTATCGTAATATTTTCCTAATATGTTTAAAGCGTTTTGGTCATAGTCATTTTGAGCTTTCATATGCCATACCGGTTCATAATCGCGAGCTGCTAAAAAATGTTTTGTATAATGTTTTAATTCTCTCTCACCTGAGTTACCAAGTTTGTATGAAAGTGTATAAGAAATGGTGGGTTGACTTGGGGTCTTTTCTATTTTTTATTGAATATAATTATACTGTAATTCGTTTGTATTGCCTATAATGTGGATATGAAATTTATGTGTCTGTTGTAAGTTATATATCTCTGTTAGCTTTTCAGGTTCTATTTTGCACATAGCATTCCAGCCTTGATCAAATACCTCATTATCTCCTATAGGATTACCGTTTTTTGCTTGTATAAGCTCATTCATTTTCTTACGAAATTTTGCAGTAGTTATTTTACCGGTTTTATACTGATCTATGATTCCGTTAGTTTTTCTTCTTCTTTTGCCATAGTAGCAATATCCGGTATACTTAGTCCGCTGTATTTGCTAAATTTTATTATAGCGAGTTCCCTCTTGGTTAAAATTACCTGAGAATATTTAAAAACATGAGCTTTTATCATAGTGATTACCTATAAATTGTTATAGTTTTAAAAATATAAAATTGTTAAATAAAAAATCAATATTATAATATTAAGAAATCATATTTAGGGTAAAATAATGAGTTTAAAATCCGCTTGGCTAGATACGCCTCTTGGTTCTATGCTGGCAATTAGTGATACAGAGAGACTTTATTTGCTCGATTTTGTTGAAAGTAAAGGATTAGAGTATAAAATTAAAAGACTTAAGATTAACACAAAATCGGCTATTACTGAAGATCGCACTAGACCGATTATATCAATTGAAGAGGAGCTTAAATCTTACTTTAGCGGTACTTTGCAAAAATTTAATACTCCGATATATCTTTTAGGAAGCGAATTTCAAAAATTAGTATGGCAAGAGCTAATGAATGTACCTTATGGTGAAACAAGAAGTTACTTTACCCAAGCTAAATTAATAGGTATGGAAAGATCTTATAGAGCCGTTGCAAATGCTAATGGAGCAAATAAATTTGTTATAATTATTCCGTGTCACCGCATCATCAATAATAACGGTAAGCTTGGCGGTTATGGTTCAGGGCTAGATCGCAAAAAATGGCTTATCGAGCATGAGAGACAGAAGTATTAAATAAAAAATCAATGCCTGAATTTCGGTTACAGGAGTTTTAAAAAGTTCATATAATATAATTATAAATTTATATTATAGGATAAATTAATATGTTTAATAAGCTTCAAAGACAAGAATATTATCAGGCATTAATTAATAAAGATGACAGATATGAAAATATCTTTTTTGTAGCGGTTAAAATAACAAGAGTATTTTGTAGACCGACTTGTCCTGCACGGAAACCTAAATTTGAAAATTGTGAATTTTATAAAACTGCTAAGGAAGCTTGGCATGCTTCATATAGACCTGGTCAGCGTTGCAAGCTTCTTTCACATCCTTGGTGAAGCTTCAGGTTTAGTTTGTACTCTTGTTAATGCTATTGAGTTTAATCCTGCTAAAAGATGGAAAGATAGTGATTGTGATGAGCTATCAGTAGATGCTTCTACAGCACGTTGCCAATTTAAAAAACGTTTTGGTATGACGTTTGTAGAATATGCGAGAGCAAGGCGTATGGGTATTGCGATGAAGCAAATGCGTATGGGTGCATCGGTCATGAATACACAAATTGATATGGGTTATGAGTCAAGTAGCGGTTTGCGAGATGCTGTCTCTAAAATAATGGGAGGACCGCCGACAAAATTTAACCGGCATTTAAATATTTTAAAAGCGGCTTGGCTAGATACGCCTCTTGTTTCTATGCTGGCAATTAGTGATGAAAAATTGCTTTATTTGCTAGAGTTTGTTGATAGAAGAGGTTTGGAGCGTGAACTTGAGAGGCTAAGGATTAAGACAGAATCTGCTATTATTCCTGGAAGCACTGAACCGATTTGAATGATTGAAGAGGATCTTCAATTGTACTTTAACGGTACTTTACAAAAATTTAATACGCCTATATAGCTTTTAGGAAGCCCATTTCAAAAAATGGTTTGGCAAGAATTAATGAATATACCTTACGGTGAAAACGAAGCTATTTAAATCAGGCTAAAGTTTTGGGCAAACCTTAATTCTTATAGAGCTGTTGCAAATGCTAATGGTATGAATCAGTTAGCAATCATTGTTCCTTGTCATCGTATTATTAATAGCAATGGCAAACTTGGATGCTATGGCAGGGGATTACATCGTAAAAAATGGCTTATTGAACATGAGAGACAATTTACAACAAATTAGAAATATTTTACTTGAGAATGCTACTATTCCTGTAGAACGTAGAATGCTATTCTTGAAAACTAGAGAAGGAGAGTATGGAGAGCATGACCGATTTATTGGTGTTACCGTGCCGACTTTACGTACAATAGCTAAAAGTTATTTATAATTTGGATATGGAGGATTTAAGCCGACTTATTACTTCAGAATTTAATGAAGAGAAATTTTTAGCATTAGCTATTTTGATTATGCAATATCAGACAGCACAAGATAAAGAGTTTTTGTATAATTTTTATTTAAACAATATAAAACACGTAAATAATTGGAATTTAGTGGATGCATCAGCTCATCATATAATCGGAGCTTATTTATGGGATAAAGAAAAGGATTATCTCTTTACACTAACAAAATCGGAAATTCTATGGGAAAGACGAATAGCTATAGTTGCTACTTGGTATTTTATCAAAAATAATACATTAAATACGACTTTTGAAATAGCAAAATTACTCTTAAACGATAAACATGATTTAATGTATAAAGCAGTAGGTTGGATGCTACGTGAAGCAGGAAAAAAAGATGCAAAACAATTCATAGATTTTTTGGATCGCTATACTTTAAAAATGCTAAGAATCGCAGTTCGTTATGCTATAGAGAGATTACCACAAGCAGTGTACAAAAAATATCTTTTAAAAAACTAGATTTATATTTAATCTATGTTAATATTTCATTTTAATTTATTAAGGGTATTATTATGCTAAAAACATTACTAATTAGTTTTATAACTTTAATTTGTGCAGTAAACTATGCTGATGCTGATAACCAAACAGCTCGAAATCCTAATTCTACAACTTCTTCTTCTGATCAGCCCGATGATTTACCTGCAGAGGCAGCCGTTCACTTTGCAAAGCCTTGGGCAAGACCTACAACAAATGTGCAAGGTAAAGTTAGCAATTCTGCTATGTATTTTACATTAATAAATAGTAGAAGTAAGAGTTATAATTTAGTGAATATATCTTCAGATAAGATAAGTGGAATAGAAATTCATCAAACAATTAATGATCAAGGGGTTAGTAAAATGGTAAAAGTGGATTATCCATTTTTAATTGCCGGTAATATTAATGTTGATTTTAAGCCCGGTGACATGCATATTATGCTTTATGACCCAAAAGTAGATTTAAATGTAGGAGATGAGTTTAAAATAACCTTTTTCTTTGATGACAATACACGAAAAATAGTGAATGTTAAAGTCGCAAATGACAATCCGTATAATAAAACGGGGAATTGAAGGTTATTGTTGCATGGTGCACTCTTCTATGTCATGCTCACAAAGGCAGGAATCCAGTAAAACCTATAAAAAACTTGTTTTTTTAGGTTTAATGTGTAATTTTTATATCAATATTAAGGTTATTTTTTCTGGATTTCGGCTTTTAGCTAAGAATGACATAGGACCACTATACACATGACCCTAGAAATTACCGGAAGTGAGTTAATTAAATCTAAACTTATAGATGCTCCTGAACGTTCAGGGGTTTATCGAATGTTTGACGTTAACAAGCAAGTTCTCTATGTCGGTAAAGCTAAAAATTTAAAGAAACGCCTTACTAATTACATTAAAAGCAATTTAGATAATAAGACGCTTCGGATGATTGCAAATACTTGTTTTTTAGAGTATAGCATCACTAATTCCGAAGTTGAAGCACTACTTTTAGAAGCACAGTTAATCAAGAAATTTCAGCCGAAATTTAATATTCTTCTTAAGGACTGCAAGTCTTTTCCTTTCATTAAGTTACGTTTAGATCATGATTTCCCACAATTACTAAAATATCGAGGTAAAACTCTAAGTGACGGGAAGTTTTTTGGTCCTTTTGCCTCGAGTGCGGAAGTTAATACTACTTTGACCGAACTACAAAAAATTTTTAAATTACGTTCCTGCACGGATAATTACTTTAATTCACGTACTCGCCCTTGCTTACAATATGAAATAAAACGTTGTTATGCTCCTTGCGTCAGTAAAATAAACAAGGAAGACTATAGAGACTTAGTAACTCAGGTTAAAGATTTCTTACAAGGTCGCACTAAAGAACTCCAAGAGAACCTATCTAGAAAGATGGAAGAGCTAAGTAGTCAGATGCGTTTTGAAGAGGCGGCAGAAATTAGAGATCGCATTAAAGCACTGAGTTATGTGCAGCTTAAGGCAGGGGTTTCAGATGTCGTTAAAGACGCAGATATAATCGCTATTGTGGAAAAGAACGGGCATTATTGCGTGGAAGTGTTTTTATATAGGGCAGGGCAAGCATGCGGTAATATTCCTTATTTTCCTACTTCTACCGAAAATAGTACCAAAGAAGAAGTATTAGAATATTTTTTATTACAATTTTACCAAAAACAACACGTGCCTGCGGCAATTATAATTAATCATGAAATTAATGATAAAGAGAATGTGATAGAGGCGATTAAGAAAATCAACAATATACTTCAGATTAATATTACAGTACCTAATAAAGGTGGTAAGGCTAAATTAGTTCAAAATGCTGAGACAAATGCTTTATTTTCTCTAGAGCAGTATTTGAAGAAATTTGCAAAAAATCAAGAGATTATGTTTGAAATTAAAGAGCTATTTGGTCTTTCTGAAATTCCTGAAAGAATTGAGATTTATGATAATAGCCATATTCAAGGTAAGTTTGCGGTTGGAGTGATGGTAGTTGCTGGTAAAGTCGGTTTTGATAAAAAAGAATATCGGGTTTTTAATGTCCATGCTCCCTCTCTCGTATGTCATTCCCGTGAAAGCGGGGATCCAAAAAGGTTAATGGATTCCTGCTTTCGCGGGAATGGCATAAAGAACTGCGGGGGTGACATAAAAGGTGACGATTATGAGATGCTTCGGCAAGTCCTAACAAGGCGGCTTACAAGGTTAAGGCAAGAGCCGCATAAATTGCCAAGCTTAATGATTATAGACGGCGGCAAAGGGCATTTAGGCGTTGTTAAAGAGGTGATGGATAAATTTGAAATGAATATTCCTTTTGTTTGTATGTCAAAAGGAGTAGATAGAAATGCCGGTTTTGAACAGTTCCATGTGATAGGTAAGGAAGTATTTACTCTAGATAAGAATTTGCCGGTTATGAAATATTTACAAATCTTGCGAGATGAGGCACATAATTTTGCCATAAAGAATCATAGACTAGGTAGATCACGTGCTATAAAAATATCACGCCTTGACGATATAGAGGGCGTAGGTGAAACCCGAAAAAAAGCATTACTGCATTATTTCGGTTCGTATAAAGCAGTATGCGACGCAACCATATATGAGCTTGCTAAAGTAAATGGTATTAACAAGTTACTTGCTGAGATGATTTTTAATGTTTTGCACAGAAAAAACTAATATTATAACTCATGAAAAACCTAGTTGTATGAGTCGCGATGTCATTCCCGCGGAGGCGGGAATCCAGTCACTAAAAAGTCTAGGCATACTAAATTTAAAAAATTAAAAGCTCGATTTTCCTACTTGTCACTGAATTCCCACTTCCGCAGGAATGACATCGAGCAGGTTTCTGGATGCATGCAAAAGGCTAGCTTTTTATATCCTCAATAGGATCTTTAAGTTCTTGGCATGCTTCGCCTATTAATTTAGGTTCATCATTCTGAGATAAATCATTAATATTAAATTTAGTTAAGTCAGGATAATATGGAGTCATTGTACTATGAATAGAATAATTTAAAGTTCCTGTCATTAAAGAGTTAACAGCATCATTTTTTGCTTAGTAGAGTAATACATATTACGCATATTTTCTGAATACGTAGCTATATCAGCTAAAGTGCTGTCATTAATGTCATCACGTGAATTTAAGCTTAAATTTTATTCTCCCATTCTTGTCTTCAATAGGAATTATTATGCTATATTTTCCTTCAATACTATTTTGCTTAGACATAAAATCCTCATAATTCAATTATTAACCTTGAGTTAATATATTAAATTATTTAAAACTGCAAGTAAATAGATAATATATTTTATATGATTTTCTTCGTAATGACATTAGAATACCACCATTCTAGAATAAATATCACAAGACTCACCATTGTCCCTATAAACACTCCTCTAAGGTTGAAATATTGCAACGATAAAGAATAATATTCCCATATTAAGAAGATAGCTGCTCCGCCAAGTGATGATAAGACCATTATAGTTTTAGATGTTCTGATACCAAAAAGCGTTGTTATTAACGGTACTAATGTTACCGGTCCCCAGAAACCAGTGAAGAATACTACTAAGTCAATTACATTACTAAATTTTAAAGCTACAATTATTGCAAAACTTCCTATTATAACGTTAATAATTCGAGCAATTAATAATAATTTTTGCTGATTTTTAACCTTAAAAATAGGATTGATTATATCTTTAACAATAGCTATAGAAGTAACGTTTAAATCAGAATCAGCAGTAGACATAACGGCAGCTAAGAGTCCACTCATTACTATCCCTTGAATTAAAGTTGGGATGATTTGGTTGATTAAATAAGGTAATACTAAATTTGACGGTTGGTTTGGATAAAGCTTATAAGCAATTAAACCATTTAAAGTAATGCAAATCAAGAAGAAAAAATATATAGCGGATTTTGCATATATTGCTTTAGTTGTTTGCGTAGGATTTTTATTAATTAAAGCTCTTTGAATAAATGTAGGATATAGATTCATGACGCTAAAACTTAAAGCTGCTGCAATTGTATAAGAAAGTAGGTTGCTCCGATCAAAATTTGCATTTTCCGTAGGTAGGTTATTAATAAAATCTACAAAACCGATTTTATTTAAACTGATAAAAGTTATGGTTGGTATAGCGATTATCATCGCCAAAAATTGTAGTAAATTAGTAAAAACAATAGATTGTAAACCGCCTATTGTAGTATATATAAGTACTATACTATAACTTAAAATTACCCCATTTACATCATTTATTTCTAAGATATATTGAAAAATATAGCCGCTGACGCTTATTTGAGCAGCCAAAAACCCCACTGAAACGATAACCGAACTAACCCCTCCGATAAAACGACCTATATTACCGTAATATGTACTTAGGATATCGCCGATGCTTTCAGCTCCGTAATGTTTGGCAATTAAAGGCACTATATAGATTGCAATTAATATATCTATAGGTATTGTAAGTATAAGAGCGTAAGCATAATATTCATGCCCCAAAAAAGCCTTTTCCATAATGCCGAAAGTGGTGGCTCCTCCGACAGAACTTACAAATATCGTAGCTATTAATAACAGCTTACTATTTTGCGCTTTACTTTCAACATTTGCATAGTTCTTAAAACTACTATTTTTAGCTCGGTAATATACACCAATAAGTAGAATAGATATTAGGTATATGAATACGATAATATTATCAATAGGTAAATTAAACATAAATTAGATTTTAAAGCTCAAACTTAGCATTTGTTCACAATATATATGTAGTCAAGAATGCTAGATTTATAATTATGTGTCATAATCTGTTCCAAGAAGTTCAGTATCTGGTGTCCAAATATCTTGGTTGGGATCATATTTCTATATTTTACAGTGGGGTTTAATTTTTGTTCAGTAGTTTTTTTCTTTAGGGGATAGTTAGCGTTTGATTGAGTTGTAGTTTTTATATTTTTACAATATTTATGTATTTTAAAAATACCTATTTTAAGTTGCGGCATAATTAACCTTTATTTATGTAAAAAATAAAATCCTTATTAACATTAATCAATAATTATTTCAAATAAAACATAATAAAAATTAATAAGTCAATATTTTTTAAATTAACCTATATTAAAATAGTTCTATAGGTCATTATTGAGTATGTTTAAGAAACCTATTCATGTACTTCACCAGCTAATTCAAGTCCCAACTCTTCAGGATTTTCATTAGCAACTACAACAATTTTAGATATTCTTGAACCGGTATAGAAATTTGTAGTATCATTTAATTTTTCTATATCTTTAGTGGTAACAAGAGAATTATCTATTGTGCTAGAATTATTATTTTGAGACGCTATTGCAAGGCTTAAAAAAGCTTTTAATTCAGGTTTATCATCGGGTACTAATTCTATTAGTTTTTATCTCGATGATCTGCTCCATATTATTAAATTTAACCATTTCTGTGTAGCCTTCATGAATAACTAATTGAAGAGGTGTATATCCATCTAAATCTTTTAACTCTGTTGAAGCTCCTTTTTCTAGTAAAAATTCAGCTATATCATAAAGTTTGCGGTAAATAGCCTTATGTAGAACTGTATGATAAAACGAATCTTGAATATTGATATCATCACCTTGATGATCTAAAATCTTTTTTATAAGATGTTTTAGTTGAGCGGTTTGAAAAAACTTGGATTGGTAAACAGAATATGCGCCGTAAGTGATGTGAAACTGTTCGAATAGTTTATCTAGTGTAATGTTGTAGTCGGAGTCTTGTGCAGAAGATGAAGATATCAGTGGTACTTCTTGAATGGCCGATAAACTAATGCTAGGGATAAAATTGGAAGAAGCAATAGGAGTGAGGGTGTCGTCTTGCTCTAGTAAGGTAATATCCAGACACCATACCTGTATCATAAGAAGATGTTTGTTTTGTTATTAGAGTAGCCATCGTTTCTATAACTTTAGCCATAAAATTACTATAATCATTTATCTGAAATTAATATATTAAATAATATGAATTTTCAAGGTGAAAATCACTTTAAAAAATCCATAAAATCATTGGATTAAGCTTTGTTGTGTGGTTCGATGTTATTCCTGTATGGCGTTGTTGTGTGGATCAATTCCCCCTCTGTCATCCCACGACTTGATCGCGGAATCCATTCTAAAATACTAATATTAGTAGTTTAAATTATTTTTTTGGATACCGTGGTCAAGCCACGGTATGACATCTTAATAATTTAACTCATCCTTGTTAAAAACCCTTGACTCCTTGATATTCCTATAATATCCTATAATTTCCCATTAAATCCCAAATTAACCCAATGAATGTATTTTTATCTAAGTATGTAAATGGTGTTGATAAAAAGAGTAGGGTGTCGGTGCCGGCGAATTACCGTGCGGTACTAGGTAAAGAATTATTTAACGGTGTAATTGCTTATCCGTCGATTAGGAATAATTGTATAGAGGTGTGCGGTATTTCGCATATCGAGAAATTAAGGCAGATGATAGAGACGCTTGATCCTTATTCCGAGGAGCGTGATGCGTTTGAGACTATGATATTCGGGAAGCTGTACAACTTTCCTTTGATGGGGAGGGAAGAGTTATATTGCCGCAATCTTTAATGAAGCATGCAGGAATCGAAGAGCAAGCATGTTTTGTAGGTAAAGGGGTGATTTTTGAGATTTGGCAGCCGCAGAATTTTGAGAAATATTTAAATGCCGCTCAAAAAATTGCTCATGAAAAGCGCTTAACTCTAAGGAGTGCTCATTAATGATACAATCTCACGTGTCTGTAATGCTAAATGAAATGTTAGAGGCCTTAAGCCCAAAAGCCGGTGAGTCTTATTTAGATTGTACGTTTGGAGCAGGAGGATATAGCAAAGTAATATTAGAAAGCTGTAACTGTTATGTCACAGCCTTGGATCGTGATCCAAACGTGATTAAAAGAGCCGAAGAAATTCAGCAAAATTACGGTGAGAGATTTGATTTTGTAGAAACAAATTTTGCGGATAGTTTTGCAAAGCTTAAGGAAAAAAAATTTGATGGGATAGTGCTGGATTTAGGCGTTTCATCAATGCAGTTAGATATAGCAGATAGAGGATTTTCGTTTTTGCATGACGGACCACTCGATATGCGTATGAGCGGGCAAGGGCTTAGTGCCGAGGAGTTTGTAAATGCGGCAGAGGAAAAAGAGCTAGCTGACGTAATTTACAAATACGGAGATGAGAGTTTTTCACGAAGAATTGCTAAGAGAATTGTAGAATATAGAAAAACGGCGAGAATTGATAGTACAAGCAAGTTAGCCGAGATTGTTAGAAGTAGTATAGGATTTAGAAAAGGCAAAATTGATCCTGCAACTAAAACCTTTCAAGCCATTAGGATTTATGTAAACGATGAGCTTGGGGAGTTAGAGCAGTTTTTAGTGAATGTAAAAAATATATTAAAGAAAGACGGACGTTTAGTTGTGGTGTCTTTTCACTCTTTAGAAGATAGGATAGTTAAGAATTTCTTTAAAGAAAATTCGGAAAAGCCGGTAGTAAGATCAAAATATGCTAAAGGCGACATGACGATTGATCCAAATAAATGGCTTAAGATTATTACTAACAAAGCTCTAGCACCGTCAGATAAAGAAGTAGGGCTAAATATTAGAGCGAGATCGGCAAAACTTCGAGCAGCAAAAGCGATATATGAGTAATTAATTATGAGTATAAGAAAGCTTCACTATTTAACAGTATTGATAACAATTATAGCAATATGTAGTTTGTTTAGCATAAAGGAGCGAGTCTCAACTCTTGATTATCAATTAAGTAGCGTTGTAAAACAGATAAATAGTGAGAATAATAATATTCATATTTTAAAAGCAGAGCAAGCTTATCTACTTTTGCCGGCTAGATTGGAAAAACTTGCGGCGGCTTATTTAAAATTAGAAACAGTTAAATCTTATCAAATGATAAAAGATCCGTTAGGGCCAAATATCGATCAAAATATTAAATTTAATCATAATATTAGTATTTCCAAGAGTAGTAAATGGCGTTACAAAAGAATTACAAATAATAAGTATATACAGACTGTTTCGAGTAGAGTGAAGGATACTCGATGAACTTCAAAATTGGCTACGTTATCCTACAAGTACTGTGGTACTCACGTATTAAGTATACGCTCCGTTCCTCGTCTTGTGGATTTCTTGCTCTTTTTGAAGTTGATCTTGTATCTTGGTAGGATTGTTGCATGGCTTGGAAAAAGCGTTCGATGTCATTTCCGCGTAGGCGGGAATCTAGGGTAAAGCGAGATAAATCGAGCTTTTCAAAAAATCTTGATTTTAAAGATTTTTTATTTTTCAAATCAAGTTTTGAAAAGGTTTTAAAGTACTGGATTCCCGCTTTCGCGGGAATGACATAAGGATTGCGGAAATATTAGTGTTTGAAACACCATAAATAACATATGAAACAAATTTGGGAAAAATGGAAACCTACAATTAAAAGTCTAACAATTTGGAATGTTTGTAGTAAAAATACAAAAATCCGATTATTAATGGTTATTTGTGTCTTTTCTTTTCTTTTTTGTACTTTATCTTACAGATTGATAATCGTTGCTACGAATGTTTACGATAAAAATATTAATTCCTTTAAAAAAAATCATCAATTTAGAAAAGAAATAGTTGATCGAAACGGTAATTTATTAGCAGTGAACCTACCTTCTGCCTCATTATTTGCTAATCCACAAATAGTACTTGATCCTGAAACTTCCGTAAAAAAGCTAGCAGAAATTCTACCTGATATTAATAAAGCTAAATTACTTGCAGAACTTAAGTCAAATAAAAGCTTTATATGGGTAAAAAGGGATGTACTACCTAGTCAGCAAGAAAAGATAACTAGCCTTGGGTTACTTGGTTTTGAATTTGAAGAAGAGCAGAAACGAATTTATACCTTTTCTAATTTATTGTCGCATGTTGTCGGTTATGTAGGTAGAGACTCGGTAGGGCTTAGTGGTTTAGAGCTCGCTTATGATAAGTATTTAACTAATTCTGATTATGAATTAAACGAACCAAAGAATCGGAAAGAACCGCTTCAATTATCTATTGATATCAGATTACAAAGTATTTTAAGTGAGGAGATTGATAAAACTTTAAAGCAATTTAAGGCCATAGGAGCAGTAGGTATTATTGCTGATCCAAATAATGGCGAGATTTTAGCATTAGTAAATAAGCCTGATTTCGATCCGCATTATCCGAGTTTAGCCAAACCGGAAGAGCTGTTTAATATAGCAAGTCTCGGGATTTACGAAATGGGTTCGGTGTTTAAGGCATTAACTATGGCAGTCGGCTTTGATACCGGTGCAATAAATATGAATGATGCTTATGATATAAGTTATATGAAAGTAGGAGGATTCCAGCTTAAGGATTATACTCCAAGGCAAGGATGGCATAGTGTACCTGAGATTTTTCTATATTCTTCAAATATTGGCACAAGTCAAATTATGCTTGAAATCGGTAAAAGCAATTTTAAAAAATACCTAAAGAAATTAGGTCTATTAGATCAGTTGCAAATAGAATTACCTGAACGAGGTACTCCGTTATTTCCTTCCGAGAAAAGATGGAATGAGTTAACGAGTGTTACTATGTCGTATGGCTACGGCATTTCGATTAGCCCTTTGCATTTTGTTAGAGCAATGTTACCGGTTGTTAACGGTGGTACTTTATATGATCTTACTTTATTAAAAAGAAAGGATGAAAAAGTAATAGGTACAAAAGTTTTTAGTGAAAATACCTCTACCCAAATGAAGAAATTATTTAGAGCGGTAGTAAAAGAAGGTAACGGTAAAAGAGCAGAGGTCAAAGGCTATCTTATCGGCGGTAAGACCGGTACGGCAGAAAAACTTTCACAAGGGGCAGGAAAAAAGAAATATCTAAAAAATAGTAGAGCGTCATCGTTTTTAGGTATGCTGCCTGCATCTAACCCGCAATATGTTATTTTTATTAGATTTGATGAGCCGAAACCGACTAAAGAAAGCTTTGGCTTTGCAACCGCAAGTTGGACGGCTGCCCCTACTGCCGGTAGAGTATTTGAACGTATGATATCTTTATATGGTTTAGAACCGATAGAACAAAGTGAGGAAGAAAGTTAAAATATTACCTAATAATTATAGATTTTGTCATTGCGAGCAGGCATTGTTGCGTAGATCGATAAAACCTACTTGATGTCATCCCCGCCTATGCGGGAATGACATAAAACGATCTGTGCAACAAAAAGCCTAAATTTTCTGGCAATGACGCATTTATAAGCTAAAAAGGAGGTTTTTATGTCAAAAAATAAAAATATAACAGATAAACCTAGTATACCTATCCCATGGCTTAAGTCTTTTGATCTTACGACAACAATAAATAATATTATATCAAAACAACTATTTATGTCCACAAGTTCCGAGGCACAAGAAGAATTAGAGCTTAGCGATAATGATAAAAGACCTAACCCTAGTTGTTGTGAGTTATTGTAGAATCCATATTCATTTTTTAAAACTGTACAAAATAGAAAATTAATTTATATTTTGTATATGGTTGATATGGTCGTTGGGTGGTTGCAATTTTTCTATTGTCACCCCGTGGTTTGACCACGGGGTCCAGTAAAAATGACCACACAAAATGTTGTTTATATAGATCCCGCGATCAAGTCGTGGGATGATAACCTAATTGCCGATCAAGTCACGGTATGACACATTACAAAACTATATAACAAAAAACTATTTATGTTAAAGATAAAACAGGAAATATATAAAAATAGCTTACAAATAATATTAAAATTGCTGTTTGCTTTGCTATGTTTTTTTATAATATTATTTCCGTTAGTGAGTTATAAAATAAATATTCAAAGCAGAATCTTTCCGGCGATGGAAATTATATTTATTTATTATTTTATGTCGTTATATTCCTTAAATATTTTTAGCATATTTTTTCTCGGTCTATTTATAGATCAAATAAGTGGTATGCCTATCGGTACAAATTCGCTAGTTTTTTTATCGGCATATACGATTTATAAATTATCTTCAAAATATTTTGTAGCTAAAAACTATTTAATAAATTTCATTATTTTTTGCGTTTATTGTTTATTTATATTGAATTTTAAATATTTACTAATAAAAATCAAGAAGCTAGAAGCAGACGGATATTTAATAATTTTCTTTCAATTTTTAACAACTATATTTTCTTATAATATAATTCGTCTTATACTTGACTCTCCTATGAATTACTTTAAAAAGTATGCTAAATAAGACAATACTACATGGTGAGTTAATTTCACGAAGAGCCTTTATAATCGGATTAGGTAAACTCGGATTTTTATCGTTGCTTGGAATAAGAATGTTTTATTTACAGCTTATTAAAAGCGAAGAATATAAGACTTTATCGGATAAGAATCGTATTAATTTTGTTGTACTTCCACCGACTAGAGGAAGAATTTACGATTTAGACGGCAATATTTTAGCTACTAATAAACCATGTTATCAGCTAGTAATAGATAGAAGCATTAATAATAATTATAGGGATGAATTAGAAATAATTAGTAATATTCTAAATTTATCTCCGGAAAAATATAATTATATTAAGCAAAAAATTAAAAAATCTAGTCGCCACACTCCTTTAATAATATTTGATCAGCTTGATTGGCAGCAAGTATCAATGATTGAAGAACAAAAGCATAAACTCGCTTCAATATTTATTGATATAGGTTATTTAAGGTTTTATCCTTTTTCAAGCGTTACTTCTCATTTAATCGGTTATCTTGGTCAAATAAATGAGCACGAGAAGCAGGAATTAAATATACATAGTTTAAGCGATTTTAATATCGGTAAATCCGGTATTGAAAAATATTACGATAACAAACTAAGAGGAGCATTTGGTTATAAAAAAGTTGAAGTAAACGCTTACGGTAAGCAGGTAAGAGAAATAGCAGGAACCCCTACTAAATCGGGTGAAGATATGCATTTAAATATCGATGTGTCTCTTCAGCAAAATATCCAGCAATATTTAAATCCTAAAGGTTCTTCGGCAATAGTTATGGATACTAAAACCGGAAATGTACTAATTTGTGCTTCCACTCCGGGTTTTGAATCAAATCATTTCAGTAAATTATCGGAAAATTATTGGCAAAGTTTAACGAGTGATCCTTATAAGCCTTTAATTAATAAGGTAATACAAAATTCTTATCCTCCAGGCTCGGTTTTTAAAATAATTACCGTACTTGCAGCCCTTGAAGTAGGCATTAATCCTAATAAAACCGTTTTTTGCGACGGTAGCTCTGCTCTTGGTACTAATAGCTTTAGATGTTGGAATCATAGCGGACACGGAACGTTAGATATGATGTCTGCTTTAAAGCATTCTTGTAATATTTATATGTATGAATTAGCAAGAATAGTAGGTCCGGATAAAATTCTTGAAGTTGCAAGAGAATTTGGCCTCGGTTCAAAAACCGTATTGATTTAGCTCCTGAAAGTAGCGGGTTTGTACCGTCAAAAGAGTGGAAAAAGAAAAAATTAAAGCTTCCTTGGTCAATAGGAGATAGTTTTAATTTAGCAATCGGACAGGGGTTTCTAGGGGTAACGCCGATGCAGCTTGCAAGGTTTATTACAGCTATTGCAAGTAACGGTAAACTGTATACGCCTAGAATATTAAAAAATGATCCGGAATTTTATAATGTCAATATTAAGCCCGAAAATATCACAATAATCCAAGAAAGTTTGTATAATACCGTTAATGTTGCGGGAGGTACGGCGTATTATAATAGAATTTTAGGCAAAAATAGGCAGCTCGCTGGTAAAACCGGTACTTCGCAGGTGCAAGGCAAACTAAATGCTAAAGATGATTTAAGTCGTAAATCTATTGCTTGGGAGAGGCGTAATCATGCCTTATTCTTAGGCTTCGCTCCTTATCACGATCCTAGTTATTCCATTACCGTCTTTATTGATCATGGCGGAGGCGGTAGTAAAGCCGCCGCCCCTGTAGCTCGTAAAATTATGTCGGACGTGTTGGATAAGTATTTATAGCTTTTTTCAGTTTGTAGTTTGTGCTATTATGTGTCGTAATGTGTTATTAATTAAAGATAGGTCACAAGATGGCAAGACTGAATTTAACTATTCCGGACGAACTAAATAATAGTTTAGCATAGTCAGCAAAAACTTAGACAGATCAAAAGGGTATATATAGTACGTAAAGCAATTGAATATTATCTACAGGAAATACAAGAAGATTCAGAAGATGCAAAATTGCTTTGCAAAGAATTAATGCCCCTGATTTTAAAACTTACACTACTGACAAAGTGATGGAATGGTTAAAAAAGAAAAATGTTTAAAGTTATATGAGAAAATAAGGCATGTGCAGAATTAGCTGAATTGTGTGGTATCCAGAAAACAACTTAAAATACTAATATTATTAGTATTTTTAATTAGACCCCGTGATCAAGGAACTAGGTGACAATGGCAAAACTGATCCACACGGATAATGCTAGCTTTATATAATTATATCTTAACTCATATCAAAAAATACTTTATTTTAGTTAGTAGTTTGTGTTATTAATAACTAGGCTTTGCATGCGGAAAATTAAATTAATCTATTTTTTGTTGTAAATCATAAGATTTTTTTGAAATAGGAATAACTATTATTGCAAAAATCTTATTAATTTTCTTTTACAAAACCTAGGAATTATTATAGAGGTATATATATGTCTAAGAAAAAGCAGGACGATCAAATAATAAAAGAATTAGAAGAAAGACTAGCAAAACTTAAAGGCACTCCTCCATCACTTGAAGAATTAGAAGAAAGGTTTGCAAAGCTCCAAGATAGACCTTATATCCCCACAAAAAAATCCAGTAATGAAGTAGACGATCTAATTGAGCAGCTGCAATCTGAGCTTAAACTAGAACAAAAAAGTAAAAGCCTTAATGATCAAAAAGACCAAGCAATACGTGATAGGCTAGATAAATTAAGAGAAGACAGTCCTATAACGCAAAAAAAGACACCTATAGATCTTTCTTTTAATGATACTAAATCAATAATTACCGATACTATAGATGCTCAGGCAGATATAGCTAGTTCATATGCTAATCGCTCTACCGAGTTAGAGGAGAAAAAAGCATTACTCCATTTAGCTCATAATCTAACTGAAGCGAGAGATATTATAAGGGATATACCCCCTATATCTAAAGAATATGCGCCTAAACTATTAGATGTTATTGCTAGTTGGTTAGGTAAAATTTATGAAGGAATAAAGAAAATAGCTTCGCCTGCAGTTAATATTATAAAAGAAATAGGTAGTAGTCTTGTTAATTCGATTAAATCACTTCCTCACCAATCTTCCAAGCAACAAATAAAATTAAAGAAGTTATATAGAACATATGTTGATTTGAAAGGAATAAAGCCAAAGATAAAAGAAGAGTTTCTTAAAAAACATTATGAGCGAATTGATCAGCTACAAACTCCTAAGGAAATATTTGTAGAAACTGCCAAAATTACTCAATCTATAAGGATAGCCGGAAAACAAAAGATAAATACTCTTAAACAACAACAAATTATTAATAGAATGAAGCAGCAAAGTCCTACTGCTTTTATAAATAATAATTCATTTACACCGTCTAATACTCCTACTAATAAAGCAAAGTCTTCCAAGAGCAACCAAAGGTAAATGCTATGTTCTTCCTGTGAAAGCAGGCATCTAGAAAAATAACCCTTAATATTGGACAAAATTATACCTTTAACAAAATAAGCATATAAAAAATTTTTTATATGTTTTACTGGATTCCCGCTTTCGCGGGAATGACATAAAGAGCATTTACTGATCCACGCAACAATGCCACGCGGGGATGACATACTGAATGTTCGTATAAGGACCAAGGTATTTAAAGATTATTCTACTCCTTTCATTCCGCTTGTCTTAGCTTTATCAAACGAAGTATCTTTAATTGCTGCTTCGGTAAAATCGGCATTTGTTAGGTCGGAGTTATTAAAGCCCGCCTGATCAATTTTAGCTGATTTAAATATACTATCTGTTAATATTGAGTGTGAAAAATCTGTTTTAGTAAGTATTGCTGCAGAAAAATTAGCCTCTTTTAAAATGGAATTTTTTATTACCGTATTTGTTAGGTTAGCATTTTTAAAGATACTATTTGAAAAATCTACTCTATCAAATATTAAGTTGCTCAAGTCAAAATTTGTTAAATTCATATTTGCTAAGTGAGTTATTTTTTGCAAATCTTTTACCGAATTTATTACTATATTATTTGGTAGAATTTTGCTCGAATTATCACTATTTAAAATAATATTATTAGAAACATTAGTATTAATAAAACCGGAATACGCTTGGTAGTTAATATTATTTATTTGCGAATTAGAAAGGACGGAGTTAATAACCGCAGTATTTGTTAGAGTGGAATTTATTAGAGCTACTTGGTTTAAATTGCCTAAAGTAATTTTAACATCTGAAAAATTTACGTTTTGTATTAAAGATTTAGAAAAATTTATATTATTAAATTGTCCGTTAGTTATAGTTGAGTTTATTATTTCACTGCTGTTTAAGTCAGTATTAATCACTATAAATTGTTTAAAATCATTATTGCTAAAAATATTATTAGTATAGCTAATATTATCTAAAGTAATATTTGAGCCTTTAGTTTTATTAATCCTTACAAAATTAGCATTACTATTTTTTATTGATAAAGTATTAAATTTATTATCGTTTAGACTCATATTATTTAATATCGCATTATTGATTTTAAAATGCTTTAAAACTGAACTACTAATTGTACTATTTTGTAAATCACATTTAGTAAGGCTAATATTTTGTAATGTTGAATCTTGAAAGGAAGCGTATGAAAAGCAAGAGTTATTACTTTGTACGTTATTAAAATTTACTTTATTAAAAATACTTTGTGTGAAGTTAGAATCCTTAATTATTACTGCTGTTAATGTAGTTTGACTTAGGTTGCTAGATTCAAAATAATTATTAGTAAAATTGGTATTATCTATTATACTTTTTTCTAAATTCGTACCGTAAAATATTGAATTTGTTATATTAGTATTTTTAAAGCTATTATTCTGTAGGTTAGATTTTTGAAAATTAACGCCGTCGATAGTATTATTGTTCCATAATACATGACTAAATTTAGAATTTTCAAAGTTGACATTTATTATAGTAGTTTTATTAAAAGCAGTATCGCTAAAATTTGATTGAACAAAATTTGTATTTTGTAATGTTATATTGTGAAAAATTGAACCTTGAAAGTCAGAATTATATCCGGAAATATTTTTTATTACCGAATCTGCAAAATTACTTTCTTGAATTATAGCATTTGTAAGTATTGCTTTGTCTAAATTGCTACCTGCAAAATCAGCACGTAATATTTCGCAGGAAGTCAAATCTATTCCTGATAAATCTTCATTTATTAGCTGTACTCCTATTAATTTTACTCCTTTTAAATTTGAACCGAACTTCTCTTTAAGGTTCACTTTAAGGTTTTTAGAATTTTGCGATATTATATAATTCCGAATTACCGTGCTTTGGCTATCCGTAAGTAATCCGTTCGCATCACGAGTAGATTCGGAGCAGCTGCTTAATAACAAATAAATCGTAATTATTGATATGACTTTAAGCATTTGCTTCCTCATATTCTTCGTCATTTATTCTATTTGTAGGAGGTATATGTAAGCTTAATAATTTTAATTTACGATGCAAAGCCGATCTTTCCATACCGACAAATGAGGATGTTTTTGAAATATTATTATTAAAACGACTCATTTGTGCCGATAGATATTGACGCTCAAAAACTTCTCTAGCTTCTCTAAGTGGCATAGATAACATATCAAAGCTATCTTCAAGTTTTGTAAGATTAGCACTATTTGCTAATATTTCAGAAGGTATCATATAAGGTTTTATAATTTCATTATTACCTGTAGTTAACGGATTCATAATTAAAGTCCATTCAACAACGTTACGTAATTGTCTAATATTGCCCGGCCATTCATAGGATTGAAGAGCAGCGATAGTTTCATCGGCAAAGCTACGTTCTTTTAAACCTGAAAATTTTGAAAGTTGCTTAACAAAATACTTAACGAGTAGCGGTATATCTTCTTTTCTTTCATATAATGAAGGTACTTTTAGAGAGGATACATTAAGGCGATAATATAGATCTTCTAGGAATTTGCCGTTATTAACTTCATCTTGGATATTTTTAGAAGTACCGGTGATAATTTTTATATCAATTTTAATATTTTTTCCGCAAGGTTTTGTAATAGTTTGATCTTTAAGGAATTTTAATAATTTTACTTGGATAGGAATAGGAATATTACTGACCTCATCTATATATAAAGTACCGTTATTGGCAAATTCTAAGATAGTAGGGCGTTTATTATTTGCCTGCTTTTCCGATTCGCCGAATAATTCTTGATTGATTTTTTCCGTAGTCATACAGGTAGGGCTGAAAATAATGAACGGATTATTAACCCTTTTAGATTGTTTATGAATTAATCTTGCTGCAAGTTCTTTACCGCTACCGACTTTACCGTGAATCATTATACGACTGCTAGAGGTAGCTGCCTTTGCTATTGCCATTTTATATTTTAAAGTCACCGAACATTCGCCTACTAATTCAGTTTTATCTATAACCTTTGATTTTAAATCTATATTTTCGCGTTTTAACTTTGTTACTTCACAAGCTCTTGTAAGTAAAATAACTAATTTATCATTATTAAACGGTTTTTCTATATAATCGTAAGCACCCATTTTTATAGCATTTACTGCTGTTTCTATAGTACCGTGACCGCTAATAATTATTACCGGAATTAAAGGATAGCGTTTTTTTATTATCTCTAAAATCCCAAGTCCGTCAATTTCGCTTCCTTGAAGCCAAATATCAAGTATAACTGCAGAGACCGGTTTTTCGGAAAGTATTTTAAGGGCTTGAGTACTATTAGCGGCAACCTTAGGGTTAAAACCTTCATCTTTCAAATTTGCAGCAATGAGATTTCGTATACTCTCTTCATCGTCTACTATTAAAACATCTAGTTGTGACATTACAATTTACCTTAAAAATATTAATACTAGGTTCTTGCGTACGATTGCTAATTGATTTAATATTTTACGATATTTTTTGCTGCAAATTATAAGATTTTTGAAAGAATTAGTTATTCATATTTCAGAAAAAATCTTATAATTTGCAGCAAAAAATATCGTAAAATATTAAATCAATTAGCAATCGTACGCAAGAACCTAAATATATACGTTAATGCCGAATGTAAAAGAAAGCAACATTTTTTTATAACATTTTTGTCACAATAGCTATTTATAATGTAAAGGTTGGCTAAGATTACATAATATTAAAATTATTTAAGGAATTTTAATTAATTTTATTTGCAGTTTGTAGTGTTATAAATGATTATATATAATGAGAGGGGTAGGAGATATCCAAGTCGTCATTGCGAGCGACCGTAGGGAGCGTGGCAATCTCATGAAATAATAACAAGCTCCTGAGATTGCTTCGTCAATTACTTCGTAATTTCCTCGCAATGACGATGACGATTGTGTATCCAACAGTAAAACCGATTTTAAAAATTATGCTTAACATCTTTTTAATTATTATTTCATTATTTATTTGCTTAATAACCTACCTATTTATCAGCAAAACGGATATTTTTACAAATTTATTGATTTTAAATAGTTTCACGACTTTAGCTAGTGTATTGATTTGTTGTTTAGGTTTATACTCAGGCAATAGTTCATATTTGGATATAGCAATTATTTATTTTCTTCTAAGCTTTATAGCAACAAACGGATATTTAAAATATTTCATAAATGAATCGAATGAAAACAAAACAGATTGATAGACATCTTGCCAAATTCGCTTATAGAGAGGAATTTGTAGGAGACACGAAACGCAGCACCGCAGAGTACACAAGCGTACGTGAGGATGCGAGTATCGGATCGACGCACAAATTACCTCTAGAAGTAGAAGAGTTTGGGAAGATGTCTAATACGGTAATTTTAGGATGCGGTCTTAGCGGCATGTTAACGGCGCTTTCTTTTGCACAAAAGGGTATAAAAACTACTATATTCGAGAGTAAATCGGTAAAAAGCCCAGAGTTTTTTAAAGATATAAGAACTACTGCTTTAACGCCGCATTCTAAAAATTTCTTATTCTCTATTGATATATGGGAAGAGCTTGAGAAGTTTGTAGCAGAAATGCAAGACATATATGTAGTAGATAATCAGGCTTCAGAGATATTAGACTTACGAAATGACGCTGACGCTGTACTTGGATATGTGGTTAAGAATAGCGACTTTAAAAAAATGCTATTGTCAAAAATAACTAATAATCCGTTGATAACATTAATTGATAATAATCAATATCAAGAGGTTATAAGCCATAATGACTACTCGATTATAAAATTTGATGATAACCAAATTAAGTGTAATTTATTAATTATATGTGACGGAGCAAATTCAAAAGTGAGGTCTCATTACTTTGCTAATGAAATTGAGAAACCTTATCAAACTGCTCTTACATTTAATATTAAGCATGAAAAGCCGCATGAAAATTGTGCTATGGAGCATTTCCTGCCGCTTGGTCCTTTTGCTTTGCTGCCTTTAAAAGATCAATATGCTTCATCCGTAATATGGTCAACTTCTTCTGATCAGGCTGCTTTAATTGTTAATTTGCCTGTAGAAGAAGTTAGGTTTTTAACTCAAAGAAATGCCGGTAATTCCCTAGGTAAAATTACTATTGATAGTGAGATTAGTAGCTTTCCACTAAAAGCCCGTATAGCAAATAGATATTTTCATAACCGTATAGTGCTTATTGCCGACACTGCCCACACAGTACATCCACTAGCCGGACAAGGGCTTAATCAGGGCATAAAGGATATAGAGATTTTGAGTATGATAGTTAGTAATAATGGCACATTACAAGAATATCAAAAGTTAAGGCAAGAGGATAATTTTATTATGTATAAGCTGACTGATGAGTTAAATAATATTTTTTCAAATTATTCCAAAAATTTAAGATGTTTAAGACAAATAGGATTTAAGGTGATCAATAATTTTAAACCTGTAAAAAACTTGATTACTAGCTATGCGATGGGGAAGAGGTGAGTGTTCTTTTGTATCATTTCTAGCTAGTTCTGATGTCATTCCCGCGAAAGTGGGAATCCAGTAATCAAGAATCGATAAAAGCATTGTTTGTTTATACTTTTTAAAAGATGGATTCCCGCTTTCACGGGAATGACATAGAATGTGAAATAACATAGAACATAATTTTATGAGATATGCATGAGTAAAGAAAATTTAAGCAGTAAATCATCTATTAATACTCCTGAAGAAGGAATAAAAAATTCAGCAGAAGATAATAAGCTTAAATCTTCAATAAATACCCCTGAAAGAGTAGAGCTGTTAGAAGCAGCACAAACAAAAGCTTCTGAGCCTTCACAGGAGAACGGCAATCGTAAAATAAGCCAGCAGGAAAAAGAACGCTGCAAGAGGATACGGCACTTTACGGTGCTAGAGTTGCTCGTGCCGGAATCGCTGCAAGTGGAGTAGCAATCGAAGTGGTACAGGAGGGCAGTAAAGTTATCGCTAGTCCTACTCATATTAGTAGAAGGAGTAATTAACGTTGGAGAAAAAGTAGCAAAAGCTTATGATCCGGTTGATACACTTCAGCAAGGTGCAAAAATTAAAGAGAAAGGTCCCCCAAGTCCCGGTTTAGCCGATAAGGCATTAAATAAAATCATGACACTACCCGGTGGTGAAACTGCAGCAAATGTTCTAGAGAAAACATATAAAACATTAGGTAGTAAAGCAGTAAGACGTGCGGCTAGAATTGGCGGCGTTGCAGTATCGTTAGTCCTGAATCCCACTCCCGTCGGGGTTGGGCTTGCTGCACTTTCTTTATCAACCGTTGCTTACAATGTTGGAAAAGAAACTTTAGAAGTAAAAGAAGATAAGCGTTTAGATAGAAAGAAAAAACTTTAGAAAATATTAAAGCTAATTATGTGAAGCAATCAGAGTTAGTAGTTACTACTCGAATAGATAAAGCAAAAGATAGCCCTGAACTTAAAAATGTCTTGGATACTCAATTAGCTAAAATTTACCAAGAAAAAGTTGAATCTGAAAAATTAAATATAACTAGAACTAAAGAGATTTTAAAAGCAAGATACTACCTTAGAGACGGTATCTTTAGTAGCACAAGTAAGCTTTGTAGGCGGTATTATAGGCGGTTTGGTAGCAGGTGCTATTGGAGGAGGAGCGGAGCTAATGTAATAGGTGAAGGAGATGCTAATTTAGTGCGTATGGAGCGAAAAAAAGATAAAATAAATAGTTTAAAACATCAATAGGAAATTATGAAGATAAGAAAGACTTGCTTGAAAAAGAAAGGCAAGCAAAAATAGATACCAAAGCATTAGAAGAATTTTTAACTATACCCCCTAAAATTGATCAATTAAGTGAAGGGCAGCTAAGAGAGCATTTTAATGTAACTAGAGCAAAGGTTGCAGCGAGACCTGAATTTGCTCCTCCTGCTGAAAAAACTAATTTTGAAAAAGTTAAATCGGCAGTAAAAGTAGGAGTCGGTTATTTTGTTGAATCACAATTTGGTGATTTAAAAGAAATGTACGGTAAAAAAGAAGAAATATTTCAATCTTTTATAACTCCAAATGTTAGTAATAAAGTAAAACCTGAGCAAAATAAAGCTCATGAGCAAGCCAACATATGCAAGAGAATTTGTCACGTGGCAAGGGGGTTCGTTATGGTGCTAGCGCACCATCATCACAATCAACACCAAATGCTTCTAAACACCATGAATCTTCAAGAGGATTTTAATTGTTAATAAAGACTTATAATTATCTTATAGAGATTATATCTTGCCGCAGAGATGTTTAAGCGGTGCGGAAATACTAGGGGGAGGGGAGCGGTGAATTTTGTAGCGATTGTTGGAAGAAGCTAGAGTTTATAGCAAGACCCTATTGTAGTATATGTGGACAAAGATTTAGTATAAAAATCTTAGATAACTGCATTTGTGGTTATAGCAACAAACCTAATTATGAGTTTGCTCGCAGCTTATTTAAGTGTAATGAGCATAGCAAAAAAATAGTTCATCAGTTTAAATATTAAGATAAGACGATATTTGCTAAGACCTTTGCTAAGCTTTTATATAATAGATATAGCAGTGAGGATATAAAAGATATTGATTTAATCATACCTGTACCTACGAATGTATAATCCTGCTCATATTTTAGCTATGGAAATTGCAAAAGTTACCGATAAAATGTTAAAAGCTGAGATTTTAACTAAAGCAAAATGGACTAAGTCTCAGACTTTTCTCCCACGAAAACAACACAAAAATAATATAAAGGGTAGTATCAAATTTAACACAAAGTATAATATTGTAAGTAAAAAAATCTTATTAGTCGATGATGTCGTTACCACTGCTGTTACTATAAATGAATGTGCTAAAATTTTACGACAAGCCGGGGGTGGCGTCGGTAAAAGTCTTAAGTGTTTCTATGACATAACGTTATTGCAAGGGGACATGGTTGTGTGTATCGAAAAACACACTCGATGTCATCCCTTGGCTTGACCACGGGATCCAAAAAATAATAAAAATTTTTATTATTTTTAACTGGACCCCATGGTCAAGGCACGGGGTAACACAGAAGGTAACTTATGCAAAATGAAATAAAAAAAGTTTGTGTTATTGGTGCGGGAGTAATGGGTTCAGGGATTGCAGCGTTAATTGCTAATTCCTCTTATAAAATAGTGCTGCTTGATATTATCGCTAAAGATTCCGATGATCCTAATAAAATAGTTAACACCGCTAAAGAAAATTTGCATAAACAAAAACCTCCACCTCTACCTTTATCTTTTCCTGATAGAGCAAATTTCATTACCATCGGTAATTTAGAATATGATTTAGATTTAATTAAAGAATGTGATTTAGTGATTGAAGTTATTGTTGAGAAGTTAGAAATCAAACACCAATTATATAATAAAATTATTCCTTATCTTAAAGAAGATGCAATTATTGCTTCTAATACCTCTACATTACCGCTTGAAAGACTCAAAGAGAATTTACCAGATAATATTAAATCTAGGTTCGTTATTACGCATTTCTTCAATCCGCCAAGATAATATGGAACTGCTTGAGTTAATTATAGACCCTATGATAAAGGCTGAAGTAATAGAAAGAGTATCAGAGTTCTTAACGAAAACGCTTGGTAAAATTATAGTAAAATGTAATGATACGCCTGGTTTTATTGCTAATAGAGTAGGGTATTTTTTACTTGAATTAGTAGCCCGTAAAGCGATAAGTCAGAATCTTGATGTTGCTACTATAGATAAAATATTTACTACATTTTTGGGGTTGCCGAGTACCGGAATTTTCGGTTTATATGATCTAATCGGGTATGACGTAATGAAGTTAATTTCAAGTTCATTACTTGCCTCTCTTCCTGCAAATGATGCTTATCATAAAATAATATGTAAAGACCCCTGTTCTTGATAAGATGATAGAGAAGCAGTTAATTGGACGTAAAGGTGACGGTGGATTTGATCGTTTATCGGTATCAAATGGCAAAAAGATTAAAGAAGTTATCAATATAAACGACTTATCATATAGTCCTGTTCAAAAAGTAGATATTTTAATCTTGATGCGCTTCTTGTAAGTGATTCGGTTTACGGAAATTTTTTACTGAAATTATCACGGAATTTTATGTTTATTTAGCAGGTCTAGTTCCGTCGGTTACGGATAATATTTATGATATCGATGCTGCTATGAAGCTTGGTTACAGCTGGAAATATGGTCCATTTGAATTATTAACTATAGCGGCTAAAAACGGTTGGAATTCGGTAATTAAAAATGCCGATTTAATGCATATCCCACTTCCGCAATATTTAGCCAATAAAGAATATCAAAAAATCGATAAACAAAAATTTAATTCTCACAAAGATATTTTACAAGAAAGTCAGATAGTATTAGAGAATAGCTCGGCAAAATTAATACTTTATCAAGATGTTTTGATTTTTGTTATTACTATAAAAATGAATTGTTTAAATCATGAGGTGTTTTATTTACTACAAGAAGCAGCAAGTAAAGCCGAAAATGACGGTAAAAATCTTTATATTTATCCGCAAGGAAATAATTTTTCTGCCGGTGCTGATTTAAAACTTCTTCTGTCTTATATTGAAGATAAGAATTTTCACGATCTAGAGAATTTACTAAAGCTGGGACAGCAAACCATGCTCCACTTAAAATATTCCTCTGTACATGTTATTAGCTTGTGGTCTTGGTGTGGCACTTGGAGGTGGATATGAGCTGTTATTGCACTCAAGCTTTATTATAGGAAATCAAAAAACTTAACGCAGGGCTTGTAGAACGTGGTGTTGGTTTAATACCCGGGTGGGGCGGTGTTACCGAAATGTTTGCTTGAAGTAATGGTAATAAAACTATAATTAGAAATATCAGCAATATTATAGAGCAGAATAAAACAAGTTCAGCCGGATTACTTTAAAGCAGATTATGATGTAGAGAATATGCACGTAAATATGAACAAGCATTATATTTTAGAGGAAGCTTTAAAATTAAACCTACCTAAAAAGATAGTACCGATTCCGCATAAAATTACTTTGCCTAAAATAAATTTAGCACAACAGCAATAGATACATCAAAATATAACGATCTACAAAATAAGGTGCTTAGCAAATTTCAAGATATTATTGATACACATAATGAAACAAATGAAGAAGAGCTACTTGCCTATGAGCAGGAAATATTTTTAGAACTTGTAAAAGATCCAAAAACTATAGAGAAGCTGAAAGTAATTGTGGGATAAACTCCTACTATGTCATTCCTGCGAAAGCAGGAATCCAGAAAAAGTAGTCTTAATATTGACAAAATAAACCTAAAAAAACAAGTTTTTTGTAGGTTTTACTGGATTCCCGCTTTTGCAGGAATGACATAAAGAGCATTTACCGGTCCACGCAACAATGCTTCACGGGAATGACATAAAAACCGTGCGGGTAATGCTACTCCACAATAATATTGCCTATAACACCACGATAGTAAGTTTGAGGGTCGTACATAGCTTCACTGTAAATAGCAGGAGTAGAGAATATGCCCTTATTAACTGCTTTGATTTTATACTGATGCGTCATTTTTTAATCAGAAATAGTACCGAAAATCATAACTCTATCATCACGATTATTTATATATATCGGTTTCCATATCATTACTTCTTGCGTGCGTTCTAATATATTTATGTGGTTGTTATCCGGTAAAAGCTCGAAGCCTGCCGGTAATAAATCAAGTAGCACCATATTGCTCAAGGTTTTATTACTACCTGAACGCATGGTGATTTCCACCGTAATATTATCACCTAATTTTACTTTGCTAATCTCTTTATTATTTTCATCGAGATATTTTTTTGTTATTTCTATGCCTTTAACTATCTCTTTATTTTCTGTTAATTGCTTATCATAGCCTGAAGTTAAAAGCTGATAGAAAAAGCCGTTACTTGAGGATGTTAAGTCGATATTCTTATTTTCTACCGACAGCTCAGCAATCATCACTTTATTGCCTGTTAAAGTAACTTCTTTATCTGTAGAGGTTACTTTAATAGTAGCCTCGTCTACATGATTTATTTTATCGGCATAGGCAAGACTTGCCATAATAGCATAGCTTGCGGATAGGCTATTATAGTTATCTTTAGCAAAAAGAGCGATATCCTGTACAATTTTTGGGTCAAAGTCTTTTAACCGTTCTGGAAAATGCATAGCAATTAAGTATAAATACTGACTATATTTTATTAGAGGATTGTAATACTGATAGTCTGTTTTTGATATAGGTTTATTTAGAGTAAATCTGTCTAATAATTTCTCCGCTTCTTCATTCATTTGCAGCATTTTATAGCTAGCTGCTAAATAAACGCTAGTCAAATCATCTTGCCATGTATTTTTATGGTACTCGTCTAAATATTTTAAAATATTTGCAATATAGCTTGTAGTAATAACGCTGTTTTGCGTCAGGATATAAACCGCATATGCCTTTTCTCTTGCTTCATCTAAGGAGTTTATTGATCTGTTAGCCATATTCTCTAAATAGTAAATACCTTGATTAAATGTATCACTTGGAACGGCTAAATATCTGTTGCTCCCTCGCTTAAGAAATGCATAGCATAAACGGAAATAAATGGATCGGAATCGTCATTAAAATTGTTCCAATATCTAAATCCACCGTCATAATTTTGACGTTCTGATAAAGTTTGAAATATTTTTGATAATGATTCATCCATTTTTTTACGATCAGTTTTAAGAATCTGAACTAGTTCTTGTTCATTATATAATAAAATATTGGCAAAATTTTGGCTTATTAATTGTTCAGTGCAACCATAAGGATAATTATCTAGGAAATCTTTAAAGCCAGAAATAATAGCTAGCGGTGATTTAGAAGCGGAAATTTGTAGTTTAGCAAATTCAGGATATACATCCCGTAAGATTTTTAAATTAGCCTTGTTGTCTGTAATAAAGCCTGTATTAACTGTTGTAACGCTTGGACTAGCAGGGCGAACGCTCGTAGTACTAGTTAATTCGGAGCTATGTACTACTGCCATAGATATTATATCCGGCTTTAGGTGATTTATAGAAGCCACAACCTTTAAATTTGCTGAACCGAGTTGATCAGTCGCTTTTAATTTAACATTAATAGTAGCTTCCTTATTTTCGTCTATCGGGATCTCTTTAGGATAATCTAATATTTTAAGTCCTTCACTTGTTTCAATATTTAGAAAAACCTGAGCATTTCCTGAATCTTTTAGGTTATTAAATATTGTTACCGGTACTGTAAATTCATCATTTGGAGCTACAAATAAAGGTAAATTTGGATTGATAATAAGATCGGATTGGACTAATAAATCAGCTTTGGAAGTTCCTATAGAGTCAAGGCTTGAGGCTACCCCTATAACTCTTAAAGTGCCGTTAAAATAGCTTGGTATATCAAATGTGACTTCTCTCTCATCAAGATCTGCTTCTAAAATTCCTGACCAAAATGCTACGGGAGGTTGGCTTTTTCTTTTAAACGGATTAAGGTTTCGAGCGACATTTATACAACCGTCTCCGGCAGGAGCCGCCATATAAGCTTTCATTAATAAAGGACGCTCAGGTAATATTAAATCCATGATTTGTAATGTTCGGACTTCCAAGGCTTTATCGTTAATAAAGTAATGAAGCGGGTCGGGAGTCTGATAACCAGCAAATGATAATATCCCTGCATCAACAGCAAATATTATTATTTTACCGGGATTTGTAGTACGGTAACGAATTGCTAGCTTTTCTCCCGATTTGATTTTTGCAGGAAGTGTTAATCCAATATCTTGTTTATGTTTATAAATGCCCGCAGTAAACGGTACTACTGCATAGCTAAACGGTGATATAAAGATTTCCGTAGCTTCTATGTCTCTTATAAATTGTACATTTACATATCCTTTACCCTCAAAGCCGCCAGGAATTTTTATTTCTTGAATGCTATTATTTTCATCAGCTTTAAACCATTCAAAATTATGTACTTTATCGGTCTCGATAGTAATTAACCCATAACCTGTATAAGGAGTTATAATATTTAAAAGAATAGTATCGCCGGCTGTATAATCATCTTTATCAAGTTTAACTTTTAAATTTGCTTTGTCTGTTAAATTAGCCGTAACATTTCCTTCACCTATTACCGAAAATTCAGCTTGGGCAAAGATTGTATCTTCTTTATCGGTTAAGTAAATAACGTAATCGCCTGCTTCTTTAGTAGGCACTTTATAAATATAACTTTCGTTTGCCGTGATATTAATTTTGTCAGAAGATATATTAGTCTCAATAGGTACTGAACTGTAAGAATAATTACCGTTACTATCTGCTACTAAGTTATTTACATAATTAATCTTTTTTAAGTTAAGAGTTAAATTAGGTGCAGCTACTTTTTCTGCTTTATTTGATATGGCTATGAATTCTATTGCCGCGCTTGTTTTTGTCTTAATATATTTTAGATCGCTATCGCTTCTAAATCCTATAATATAAGGCAGAGGTGACACTATAAGCGATTTGCTTGCGTTTACGCTTCTTCCTGAATCAGGCTCAAATCCTTCTGCTGAAAATGTTAGATTAAAAGTAGCGTTATAATATTTCTCAAGGTTAAGGTCAAAGTTTGCCGTACCTTTAGAGTCGGTAGTAATATCTCCTAAACGTTCGTAAAAAAACTCTTTATTTCCTTTGCTACTATAAAATTTATATTCTTTAAATCTAGGTACGAAAAACTCGGTAGGTCTAATATCAATAAAGCCGCTGACTTTTCTATTTTCTGCAGGAGTGCCGTAAAGATTTATGAGATTAACGGTTGCTTTAAGATCTTTTGGATTCGTCCATAGCTCATCTTGTGAGTTATTGAAGTTTATGTTTATTTTCATGCGGTCAGGCTGAAAATCACCAACCCTGACAGACACGCTATTAAGATAGTTATTGCTGCCTTTATCTCCTACTAAATATAAGCTTATATTGTATAAGCCGGTTAAGGCATCATCAAGCGTTGAGAATAAATATTCGCCGAATCCTTCTGCATCTAGAACTATTTTACTTTTATCTATTACTTTTCCTCTAGGGTTAGTTACTTGTATTTCTAAAGGTAAGCCGTCAAATTTTCCTTGCCAGTCGGTTTGTTTGAGCATAATGCCTATGTGACCTTGCTTGCTTGGTCTATAGATGCCACGATCGGAAAATAAATCAGCTTTTAACCCTTGATCAGAACTAACGGCTCCTGCTACATCAAACCGAGAATAATTAACTTGTCTATCAATTCTACTATACGGCATAAATGAAAAATCATCCTTAGTAGTTAATATATAAGCCACTGGAGTTTTTTCTTTTGAAAAATCATTTATATTTGATAAAACGGCATGTCCTTTACTATCGGTTTTGCTGCTTACTAACACCTCACCGTTAAGTCCTATAATATCTGCTTTTACGCCTCCAGCCGGTTTACCGTTACTGATATAAGAAACAAAGATATGATGCGTCCCGGTTTTATCGGTTTTTACTATACAACCAAGATCGGTAACTAAAATTAATCTTTTATCTTGAGATATAATGTTATTATTGTCTTTAGCATAAACTTTTGCTAGAAATAACCCATTGGAATAGCTGCCTGCTTCTTCTAAATTAAAATATTTACTGAAATCTAAATCGGTATAATGAGGTAAATTTAAATTTTGAGAGTTCACTATTACTTCCTCTTGAAATACCTCGGAAATATTATACTCATTAAAGGTATATTGATTTATAAAAGTCGGGTTTTGGAAAATATTATATCTATTTGTTTGGCTGATTAAATGATTAACTTCTTGCTGATTAATCTTATCGATTTCTAAATATAATTTATCTATGCCAAGTGAATATACGGGAAGCTTTCTTTCGCCGGCTAATGAAAGAATAGAACCGTCGGACATTAGCTTAACTTCTTTAGGGTTATCCGGTATTTGTACGATTTGAAAATAATCTGAGCCGAGTGTTAAATTATCCGATGTTTTAACACCTTGATTTACTTTAACAAGCAAAGCTCTTGAGGCAAACGTATCTACTTTAAAACTATGCATAGTAGTAATGCTTGGGACGGAAGATAAAAGCTCAAAATTTATTTTTTCACTCGATTTAAGAATATCATCGGTTATTTCTTTCGGATTTTGCCATTTATAGTTTTTTTGCCTGCAACTCCTAAGAAAGCCGGCTTATCCTGCGGTAATAAAAATAACTCTAAATGTTTTTTTATTTCCTCACCCGACACCGGTGTATTTGTGGTAATTATAATTATCTGTTTCGGTTTTAGTTTATCATCTTTAACAATTGTAGCAGTACTATTAGTGATTTTTAAATATGAGGATAGACTTGGAATTAATACATTTTCTTTATAAGAATATCTTATGTTATTTGGCGTCTTATTATTTGGATCTTTTACATTTTTATATGTGAAAACTTCTCCGCCATGTAGAGGTTTAACACCGTCTTTTATAATTACGGAAATTGTATCTTCTTTATCTGTAAGCGGTGGTATATTAGTAATAATCGTAGCTTCCGTATTATTGGTATTGAATTTGATAGAAAACGGTAATTTTTCTTTAGTTGAAGATTTTATAAACTCTATTCTTTCCTCTAGAGTTTTAGGATCGATAGGATAGTTAAAAGCTATTTTAGTTTGAACGAATTTTTTGGAAATATCGATATTATCCTGTAGATAATTCATTTCTTTAATAATAGGAAGTAGTGGTAAAGTCGTGAAACTTATATTATTACTTTTTAAACCGACAAAATTAGGGAATATATAATCTTCGATAGTAATCTTATAAGTTTGATGAGCTACAAAATTGTTTTCTGGAGTAAAATTTATGTTATACCACCAGCCAAATCGCCATTCTCCTTTAATATCAGGTGAAATATATATATGTAATCATTGATTTTTTTTCCGTTAAGCCCTAGCTCTCTTTGTGGCTTTGTACACCATTCTTTAATTCTAGAGTCGCAAAGGTCAATATTTAACGCATTTTGTCCTGCTAACAGATTTTCGTTAGTTAATTTAAAATATAAAGGTATTTTTTCGTTAAAGCTTGCAGCAATTAGTTGTAAATTTATTAAACATACGAAAAGAGTAAATACAAATTTGTGGAAAATATTTTTCATATCTATAGCTTATTATTTATGATAACTTCAATTATATATAAATAAAATTAAGTAAAGTAATGAATAAGGATATTTTGTTCAATATTCAACAAAAGTTTTTTTGTTATTTGGACAAGAAGAGTGTTATGAGATTATCATAATACTCGGATTTACTATATTAGGAGGCAACTATTTGCACAAGCTATTTGTGTATTACTTTTCACTACAATTTTAAATATATTGTTAAAATATACATTTGAAATACCTTTGAATCCTGCTCTAAATATTAAAGGTTTTGCTTTCCCTAGCGGTCATATGAGCAGCGGCGTAGTATTTGACGGTTGGTTTTTTGCAAATATTATATATTCCTTATTAAGAATAATAATAGTAGTGATTTTAACCGGTATGGGATTTTCGCTGATTTATAAGGGCTATCATTATCCGTTGATATTATTGCATCTATAACAATTGGAATAATGGTTATTGCTGTTATATATAGTGTAACCAAAGAAGAGATTATTCAAAAATACCCTTATATGTTTGGAGCGTTTTTATGGCTATTAACCGTACCGGTGGTAGTTTATCTTAAAATTATTGACGTGAATTGTCTTGCTTGGGTATGGACGGTATTTTGGGGATTACTCGGTTTTACTATTTCTGGGGGCTGTTTTATAAATATTTTGATTTTCCTCAATCAAAATTAAATCGTTTTATTAATTTAGCTATCATTGTCGCTTCAGTAGCTTTGATTGCATATATTAATTATCTATTCAAACAATATTTGGGATATAAGTTTTATTTAACTTGGTTCTTAATAGGTTTTAGTTTTCCACTATCGGTGAGGTTATGCCATATTCATATAAGATCAATGCATTAGTATATGAAGTGAGTTAAGTTGTACTTCGTTTCCTTATTTATCGTATAAAGCGAAATTTCCTATTGACTTTTATATAAAACAGTATAAGTTTCTTTACAATTTAATTTTTTATAAAAACATTATGCTCGGCTATGAGAAGGAACAAAGCAGCTTAAATCGTAATCAAAAAGAAGCAATAGGTTTATTATCTGTTGGTACATTTCTTGAATATTTTGACCTTATGCTTTATGTACATATGGTAGTAGTATTCAATGAATTGTTTTTTCCAAAGGCTGATCCAAAAGTAGTTTTTATTTATTCATCTGCTTTTTGTTCAACATATTTATTAAGACCTTTTGGAGCTTTTTAATATTTGGTTGGATAGGAGACGCTATAGGACGTAAAACAACAATTATTACTACCACCTTTTTCAATGTCTATATCTTGTGTAGCATAGATGATGTGAAGAAAGATGAGTCTCCCAAAAGACAAAAAATTGACCTTAGTCGAAATGATTTATTGTTGCAGAAAATTAAGAATAATGATCCTGAAATTGTTCGTGTAGAACTACCTTATGAAGAAGATAGTAGTTTTTTGTCAATTGTAATTAAAACTTTAGAGAAAAATACTGTAGTAAAAGAAATTGATTTATATGGCAGCAACCTTAGTAACGATGATATAAAAAATCTAAGTAAAATTGTAAAGTTAAATCAAATATCACATTTAAACCTGAATTCTACTTCTTTAGATAGTGAAAAAATAAAAATTCTTATTGATGCTTTAGCAGATAATACCTCTCTTGAATATTTATCTTTAAATTCTATTGCGCTGAAAATAGAAGATTTAAGAATATTAATAGATGATATTAAAAACCACCCTAATTTAAGTTCTTTAGCATTAGGTAGTAGTGAAGTAGGAAATAAAGGAGCAGCAATTATTAGTGAGTTGTTTCATTCAAAACTACCGTTAAAATCCTTAGATATAGGACAAATGAATATTACTGCCGAAGGGATAGACGACGTTATCGCAAATAATATTAGCAGTGCAAAATTAATGTCGTTAAATTTAGGGTATAATAACCTTAGAAACGAGGGAGTCATAAAATTACTGCATGCTTTAATGGCTAATCAATATATTAAAGAATTAATATTAAATGAAACAAGAATCTCCGAAAAAAGTGCAGAAGTAATTGAAGGTTTTTTTAACCTCACACCTATTGATACTTTAGTTTTAAAACAAATAACTTCATCTGCTTTAAAATTAAATCCATGGTTAAAAACTCTAAATCTTAATAACAATAATTTAACCCATAATAATATAAAAGAACTTACTACTGCATTAACCGAAAATAAAGCGTTAGAAACTTTACTCATAAGCAATAATATTGAAATAGGAGATCTAGGTTTTGAAACAATAGCGAACATCAAAAAAACAATTCTCTAAAAAAATTAGCGCTTATGAACATTAAATTAGGAGATCTAAGAGATAATAACATAACCAATTTGGGTGCGGAAAGCTTAAAAAGCATTCCAGGTAACATGATGATTTTAGTAGACGGTAATGATATTGATAATTCAATATTTGAGAAAAGCGTTGAGGCTTTAGGAGAAAATAATTAAAATTATAAAATAATATTTATATGGCAAATCTAACAAATGCACAGAAAGAAAGGTTAACAGTAGAGTGTGTTAAATATGTAGATAGCCAGACAGTAGAGGAATCATAAGAGATAAAAAATCGAGAGAGGCTTTATTAAAAAGTATTATATTAAACGAATCTATATCTGCCTTAAAAATCCTTACTGAACACTATAAGAAAAAAAATAATAGTGAAGCCCTGGATGAAAGTTTTGAAAAATTAGCAGTTCTAGCGGTTTTAGCAAGTAAAACAGACAAGATTATTCCAAAACAACTTGTTCCTTATATGGTATTTCATGTTGGATTTGCTGACGAGCATCCTACCCACGGGCTATTCAATGACAACAACAACTCAAATCTGCAGAATTTTGCATATGCTTTCCGTACTCGACTTAACTCAAAGATTATAAAAGAAAATGATACTACTTTACAAAATAGACGCTTTGATGCCTTAGGTAGGTTAATTCAATATAATAGCCAATGTAGTGCCGTATGTTTTGACGGCAAACAAATTTTAGTAGCGTTCAACGAATTACATAATTCTAGTGTGAACACAAATAAAGTTGAACAAATTGAGACACATACCACAAAAGTTTTTAAATATTTACAAGATTATGCTACTTACACAGCTTTACCTACAGAAGAGCAAAAAAATTTTCTATAACAACAAAATCTATCTACTCAACGAAAAGCGCTACTTCTAGATGTTGCACAATATTATTATAAAAATAATAGCGACCATAATAATAATCAAGAGGTTCAACAAAAAGTCTGTAATGTAACCAGTGTAAGTCCAAAAGTAGTGAAGGCAGTAGCTAGAGCTAGAAGAGATTTGATGAAATGAGAAGATGCATTAAACCCTGATACTATTGATGCAAGTAAAAAATTTGTCCATTCAATTATTGAAGCTATAAAACAACCATATAAAATTGTATTAGATGGTCCACTTAGCGATAAAGCTCATGCTGAAATGAGAATAATACAGTATATAAAAGCACAACTTCCAGATCGTGATAATCAATTAAGTGCAGAAATATAATACATAGGATTGTCTAAATTTTGTTGTATTAGTTGTGATTTAATTATAAATAAAGAAACGAAAAATGTAGATTTGCATTTTACTGATAAGAGTAAACAAAAACACTTAATACCGCTTAATATTACTACTAGCGGAGGAAATGGAGTAGGATATGAATGGGATTTAATAGATGCTATAAGAAAAAATCCTGACTGGTTAGAGGATTTTCTAGGTAAAACAGCATATGAAAAATATAACGCTTTATCAGAACAGGAGAAGAAAATAGCAATTAACGGTATAGTAAGATATATAGGCAAAGGGGAATTAAAGATTAAGGACACCCCGCTTAAAATAAACCCGGAGAAAGAACATAGCAAAGATAAAGAACATGAACCTTTGAAAAAATAGAGACAAAAGAAATTGACTGCTGACACTTCTTCTAGTGAAGCTGAAGCAAAAAATGAACCTAGGCAAAAGATAATTGCTGCTAAGTACAATGGAAAGCTTTAAACGATCAGTCAAAAAGCAATATCTCAACTGGGAGATAACTCTATATAGAAGAAAAATCTTTATTTCCCGGGAATAAATGTGTTTCTTTCTTGCTTAAAGCTCACTTGGTAAAGCTAAATCCACCTCGCTCAAAATATAGTCCGTTCCAGCTTACGGCATTTAACTAAGCCTTTAAGTTCTTTATCCTTTACATAGGTAATTGTGTTTAAGAAGTCAAGATAAGAGCTAACTTTTTGGCTGTTCCTTTTTTTACAAGTCTTTTATAAAAAGGTTTAACTGCAGAATTATATCTTACAGACGTAACAGTTGCCATATATAATGCTGCCCGCATCGTTTTTCTACCACCTTTAGTTTTTCTAACCTAACACTTAAACCTGAAAAGCTTGATTTTATGCTGCGTCCACCGTTTGATTCATTCATAAAAGTGAAAGAAATTGAAGAATGGCGCACCCGAGAGGAGTCGAACCCCTAACCTTATGATCCGTAGTCATATACTCTATCCAATTGAGCTACGGGTGCCTAAGTTTGAAGTACTTATTTCTAAGCCTTATTTCTTGTTGCTAACATACGAAGAAGCATATATAAAAGCATAGCATTTGTCAAGAAACATAGAGTGTTCTTATGTTTCTCTGAATAATAAAATATAAAAATTACAATTAATAGTTGAATTATCATATTATATATTGTACATAGAGGTTCATAAATTGATATGAGAAAAAAATGAATAAAATAAAATTAATCATAATTTACTTACTTTGGATTAATATGACTGCACAAGCAGACAATATATCAGAAAGTGCTAAAAAAAAATTAGCAGTAATTAACTTTTTAAATGTTGAGGAAAAGTGGTAGAAAGGTAATGTAATAAATTGTAAGTCGGGAGAAACTTTATTAGAAGAAACAGAAAAATATAATTCTCCTAAGTTAAAGCGTTTGACTCATTGTAGTTGTTTTGCGTATGCTGCTAGTGCAGCCTTGGGGCTTCCAAATCAGTCTCTACCATCCTGAAAGCGATAAAATTTTTATACCTTACTTTATCAAATAAGCAAGCTGAGTGGCTTGAAAAAGACCGAATAAAGAACGGATGGCATTTTGTTAAAGCAGGAAATCGTGATGATAGTTTTATTCAAGCACAAAAATTTGCTAATCAAGGATATTTTGTTGTATCCGTATATAACAATGCTAATCCAAAAAGAGCAGGGCATATTGCCGTTGTAGTACCAAGTAGTAAGGATATAGAGAAAATAAAAAATGAAGGACCGGACACGGCTCAAGCCGGTAATATTAATTTTTCCTGTAGCTCTTTGAAAAAGGGTTTTAGGAATAAAAAAGATGCATTTAAAAACAACGAAATAAAATTTTATTATTATAAAATATAACAGATATCAGTAAGGTAACCGGACAGTTTTTATTCTATGTCATTCCCGTGGGGCATTGCCTGTATGGATCGATTTCCTGTTGTCATACCGTGGCTTGACCACGGGATCCATAAATATGATAAAAAAAAATACTAGTATTTTTAACTGGACCCAGCAGGTACAGGCTACGGGGTGACAATGGTGGAATCGATCTACGCGGGCAATGTCTTCCTGCAGCAGCGGGCATCCCCAGTGTTTTAAGTTATTTTTTTGGATACCGTGGTCAAACCACTGTATGACACAGTGGATTTTACTGATTCATGCAACAATGTCTTGCGGGAATGACACCGATTTATGCAACAACGTCCCTGGTTTGCAGGAATGACATAATCAGTTTTTTTAGTTATTGGCTATTTTAGAGATTTATGCAACAGCATCTACTCATGAAATTTCTATGCTACCGACTAGATCCACTTGAGGAGTTTTGCTGTAGCTTGGTAAGTTATCATACACAAGATGAGCTAAGCCGGCTATTCCGTTTACTATTCCTGCTGTATTTTCATAAGCAAATTTTGCTGCTTCTATTCCTGTATAAGTCGTATTTTTTAATAACTCAAATGTGTTCTCCGGCGAATATGCAAGAGCTGTTCCAACACAAATCCCCATAGCAACTGTAGGATGAGCATAAAATCTCCATGCAGCCGTTGATATTGCTGCTTTTACAAATATTCGCATGATAATCTAATATATCAAGTATTGACAAAGTACTTACATTCTTTATAACATTGAAAATGTTTGTATTATGAGTATCAAACTAGATTCTTACGAACAAGATATTGAAGATAATTTTGAAAAGCAGCAAAAAATTGATGATAGAAGTGAAATAGCTTTGCTTCAAAAATTTGCAAAAGCACATCTTAGTAAAAAAAGATCTGTTACTATTAGGATTGCAGAACACGACATAGAAGCAATAAAAATTAAAGCTTCTAAGTATGGTTTGCCTTATCAGACCTATCTTAAATATGCTAATTCATTCAGACCCTACTAAACTCTAAATATTATGACCAAGTATAGATATAATCATGAAAAGAACGTTAAGTTATTGAATGAGCGTGGTATAGGCTTTGAAGAAATAATACAGTCGATTGCTGATGGTAATTTATTAGATATTAAATTACATCATAATTAAGAGAAATATAAAGGTCAAAAAATTTTATATGTTCAAATGATTGCGCAAGTATATGCAGTACTTTATATAAAAGGTGATAAAGATGCTATTTTCCTTAACACTTTATTTCCTAGCAGAAAAGCAAAAAAGGAATTTTTAAAAAATAAGAAATAATATATGCGTTTTATAGAAGAATTTATAAATAAAGGATATTTCCATCAATGTACCGATTTGGATCGGTTAACTGCTATAACGAAAGAAACAAAAATAGCTGCGTATATAGGTTTTGACTGTACTGCTACATCACTCCATATCGGTAGTTTAATGCAGATAATGATTCTGCGATTGCTTCAGCAGCACGGGCATAAGCCTATTGTAATTATCGGCGGCGGTACGAGTAAAATCGGTGATCCTACTTGGAAAGACGAAGTGCGCAAAATTTTAAGCAAAGAAGATATAGCTAAAAATGCCGAAGGTATTAAAAAATCTTTGTCGAAGTTTATCAAATTCGGTGACGGTAAAAGTGATGCTATTATGCTGGATAACGCAGAGTGGTTAGATTCGTTCAATTATCTAGATTTTCTACGGGATTTCGGTAGCTATTTCTCGGTAAACCGTATGCTGACTATGGATTCGGTAAAACTAAGGCTTGAGCGTGAGCAGCATTTAAGCTTCTTAGAATTTAACTATATGTTATTGCAGGCCTATGATTTTTACTATTTAAGCAAGCATTACAATTGCAGCTTGCAGCTTGGCGGTAGTGATCAGTGGGGCAATATCGTAATGGGAGCGGATTTAATTCGTAAAATAAGCGGCAAAGAAGTATTCGGTATGACGACACCGCTACTTACGACTAGCTCTGGTGCTAAGATGGGCAAGACTGCTGCGGGAGCGGTATGGCTTAATGAAGATTTGTTAAGCCCGTATGATTATTACCAATATTGGCGTGACTGCGAAGATGCCGACATAGTTAGATTTGCCAAATTATATAGCGAGTTCACTCAAGAAGAGCTTAATAGGTTTGAGAGTTTAGCGGCAGAAGATATTAATGCAGCTAAAAAACAGCTTGCTTATGAGCTAACTAAGCTTTGTCACTCGGAGCAGGCAGCAAAATCAGCTCTAGAAACTGCAGTAAAGATATTTGAAGAAGGACAAATCGATGAGAATTTACCTACCGTTGTTTTAGAGCAGGAAGTATTACAAGCAGGTATTAGTGCATATGAATTATTTCATGAAGCAGGGCTTGTTACTTCTAAATCGGAAGCACGCAAGCTTATAAGAGGGAATGGTGCTAAGATAAATGATAGATTAGTCGAAGATGAAAATATGATAATTAACACTAATTTCTTACTCGATAAAAAAGTTATAAAGCTCTCTGCCGGTAAGAAAAGACATATATTGGTTAGGGTTTGAATATTTTTCTAGATTACCATGTTCCCTTCAGTTGCAGCATTATTGTATGGCTCAAATATATTATGTCTAATTGAAACTGTAACTTTCAATTAGACAAATTGTATATTTTCTATCTAATGGGCCCTTATAACATAAGTTAAATTCAAATTTAAACAGTAATGACTAAAATAAGGCTTGATAAATATTTGCTGCAAAAAGGTTTTGTAACAGATATTACCATAGCACGAAGTTTGATTATCCAAGGTAAAGTACATAATAAGCATGAGCAGTTAATTAAGCCTGGGATACAGGTTAATATAAATGACACCGACATTAAGGTAAAGCTACCGCAGCATAATTATGTTTCAAGAGGGGCATTAAAATTAATTGCCGCTTTGGATTATTTTAAAATTGATCCCGAAAATTTAGTTTGTATTGATATCGGTAGTAGCACCGGCGGTTTTACAGAAGTGTTACTTGAGCGTAAAGCAAAATTAATTTTTGCCGTAGATGTCGGTTATGGCGAACTTCATCCTAAATTACGCGACAATCCACACATTAAGGTGCTTGAGAAGACTAATGCACGATATTTAACCGATAAACAAATAATAACGAAGCCTGATTTAATTGTTTGCGATGCCAGCTTTATTAGTTTAACTACTATATTACCGACTGTACTAAATTTAGTTAAAGAAGATTGCATGCTTATTGCTTTAATAAAACCGCAGTTTGAGGTCGAAAAGCATGAAGTAGAGCAGGGAGGAGTTATTAAAAATCCTCTCTTACATCAAAAAGTATGCGATAAAATCAAAGATTGGCTTGAGAAAGAGCATAATTTTAAAATATTCGGTATAATAGCAAGTCCAATACTAGGAGCTAAGGGGAATCAAGAGTTTTTAATATGCGGAAAAAGAAAAACGCTTATTTTTCTATAGTTTATCCTTAATTTGAATTGTTTTAGTAATCATTGCATCTTCTAATGTATAATTATTCAATGTTTTTATAAATGCTTCACTTGCTTCTTTAATAAAATGTTTAAATTGGCATGAATTTGTAATTTTGCAGCTATTAGTATTTTTATTGAAACATTCTACTATATCCATATTAGGTTCTAATTTTTCTATTATATCTCCCAACTTCATGGAAGAAGGGCTAAATGCTAGCTTAATTCCTCCTCCTTTTCCTTTACTACTATTAATATATCCTAATTGTGCTAATCTATGAATCACTTTTATCAAATGATTAAGGGAAATATTATGGTACTCTGATATCTCTTTTACACTACAAATTCTTTCCGGTTTTGAAGCAAGATATATAAGGCTACGTAATCCGTAGTCGGTAAAACTTGTTAACTGCATAAAAATTTTATTTATTTTTACCTTGAATATACAAAAAAAACGTCTATATAAGTCTAGTTACTATAATATGTATTTTAAATGCATATTTATAGTGAAGGTTATATTATTCAAAAAGGAGTAATTATGTCTAGAACAACTATAGTGAGAGAAATAAGAAAAACTGCTGAGTTATTTAAGAATTTTGATATTACTAAATCTTTAAATTTTTATGGAAATTTAGCAACTAAATATGAAGCAGTGGTAAATGAATTTTTTAATAGTAAGGGTTTTAATATTGAAAAACCTGAGAAAGGAATACAGCCAAATGCAATGAAAAATTTTTTAAATCTTACCGGTAGTAGTATTCTAAAGGTTTTAAGTGCATATAGCGAAACAGATGAAGTAGGTCTTTTAGAAGTGATCCAATCCAAGCATTAGAGAATGATCATAAATGTAAAAGGGCGGTATCAAAAATTGTTGGTATACATGTAGGGCGTAATATTCTTTCAGAATTATATCAACCTGTTGCTGAAGAGCTTATATCAAATGTAGATGAGGGTAACAAGCTGGTAACCGAAATATTAAATATAGTAGGAAAGCATTTTGTAAGTGCTGAAAAGAAGCAATATGATGAATTAAAAGCAAAGTATAATATAGCGAGTTTTGAAAGTCATAAAATAAAAATCGAAATAGAAAGTGCTGAACAAAAAGTAATACCGCACAAACATAGGCAAATTATTACTGTTAAAGTAGGAGAAAGATACAGTGAATTTACAGTTATAAAAACCGGTCATGATGAAGAAGGTCATTATTATGAATACTTAATAAAGAAAAATCCTAATGGAACTGTAACAAATTATCTATTTGATTCTGAAAATCATCTGGTAAAAGTACACCCTTTATATATTGAATCGGATATAGAAAACAATAAAGATCTTGTTCTTATCAGCGGCGGGTCGGGAGCAAGCCATTCTATTTCTAGAATTAATAGTATAACAAATGAAGAAAATGTTAAGCTTTCCGCCGTTATGCACATTATTCACTCTACTAGAAATAAAAACAGTGATACATTTCAATTAGATGCAGCTGTAAAAAAATTAACTGATATGGCAGCAATATGCGATACTGAAATTCACTATAAATTTTATACTCAAGATAGTTATAATAATATTAATGAGAACGATAATATACATTATCATACCGGTAGAATAGCTGAAGAATTTTTATTAGGCCTTTTAAAAGGTGAAACTGATGAAATTTGTGGTCCTCATTCTTTTAACGATCATGTGCAGCATATATTAGAAGCGAAAATGGGGGTTATGTGTATACTCAGATTCATGTAGAAGCATTTTGTTCATCAGGAGGAGACTATGATCCATCTCTAAGCAGACCAGAGGGATTATCGAGTATTTGCCCCTTTATGAATATGTAGTTTTACAAAAATATAAAGTTAAATATTGCTTATATATTCTAATTAGTGTATTTTCGTTACGGATAAGCATTATAAAAATTATAGATAGGTGGGTTTATCCCACCTTTTTTGTTATAAATATCAAATATGCAAACTATTGAACAACAAATAGCAAACGTAATAGAAGAATCCTTGACAGATATGGGGTTTGAGTTAGTTCTTGTGAAGTTTAAAGGTGTTAACCCTAAAGTAGTCGAGATATTGATTGATAGCTTAAACAGCGAAAAAATATCTGTGGAAGATTGTACTAAAGCAAGTAGGACTATCTCCGCTATTCTAGATGTTGAAGATTTAATAGAAGCTGCATATTCTTTAGAGGTAGCATCAAGCGGTCTTGAACGTCCGTTAGTAAAGTTTGAAAATTATAATAGATTTTTAGAAAGAGAAGTTAAAATCACACTTAAAGAATTATTGAACGGCAAAACTCGTTATCAGGGTAAAATAATTAAAGCCGAAAATAATAAAATATATTTAAAATGTGAAGAACAAGAAGTACTAATTGATTATGATTTAATTAAAAATGCTAATCTAGTTTTAACTGAAGAAGTATTTAAAAAATTGCTAAAGCAATAAGAGATAATGTATGTCTAATATAGGTAATGTAGAAATTTTACAAATTATAGATTCTGTAGCTCGTGAGAAAGGAATATCAAAAGAAATTTTGATTTCAACGGTTGAACAAGCGGTACAAGCAGCAGGACGAAAAAAATACGGTAATGAATATAATATTAAAGCTCAGATAAATAGGAAAACCGGTGAGATAAATCTTTTAAGGATCTTAAAAATAGTAGAAGATGTAGAAGATTACTTAACGCAAATCTCACTTGAAGAAGCTTTAATAAAGAATCCGGAAGCTAAAATCGGTGATGAGATATATGAATATTTACCGCCGATTGATCATGCTAGAGTATCGGCTCAAGCTGCAAAACAAGTTATAACTCAACGTGTTATAGAAGCTGAACGTGAAAAACAATATCATGACTTTAAAGATAGAAAAGGCGAAATTATAAATGGGATAGTTAAGAGAATAGAATACGGTGATATAATAGTTGACCTGAGTCGTGCTGAAGCAATAATAAAAAAAGATCAATTAATTAAGGGTGAGAATTTTAAACCTAATGATCGTATAAAAGCATATGTACAGGATGTAAGGCAAGAAACAAAAGGACCGCAGATTTTCTTGTCTAGAGTAGATAACCAGATGCTAGTTAAACTATTTAAGTTAGAAGTACCTGAAATTCTTGAATCTATTATTCAAATAAAATCAGTAGCACGTGATCCCGGTTCAAAAGCAAAAATAGCGGTATTTGCTTCGGATAGTAGTATAGATCCCGTAGGCTCATGCGTAGGTATTAGAGGTAATAGAGTAAAAGCCGTAACAAATGAATTAAACGGAGAGAAAATTGATATAGTATTATGGAGTAATGATCTTGCACAGTTTATAGTTAATGCTCTTGCACCGCTTGCACCTGGGGAAATCACAAAAATTTTGATTGATGAGGATAGGCATAAGGTAGAAGTAGTAGTTTCGCAAGAAAATCAAAGTATTGCAATAGGTAGAAGAGGGCAGAATGTTCGTTTAGCTTCTCAGCTTACAGGTTGGAATATCGATATAATGACCGAAGAGCAAGAATCAAAAAGAAGAAATGAAGAGTTCTTAACTTCTACGGCATTATTTATGGAAGCTTTAGATGTTGAAGAAGTTATAGGTCAGCTTTTATCGGTAACGGGATTTAATTCAGTAGAACAAATTGCTAGTAGTGAGATTAGTACTTTAACAAGAATTGAAGGCTTTGAGGAAGAACTTGCCGTAGAGATTAAAAATCGAGCTATTAATTACGTCGACCTTAAGAATGAAAAGATTATCAAAAAGCTAGAGGATCTAGGAGTTGAGCAAGAATTAATAGATATATTAGAATTATCGCTTGAATTAATATTACAATTTGCCGAATATGGTATAAAGACCATAGAAGATTTAGGAGAGATGAGTGTAAATGAATTTAAAAATTTAGCTCCAAATTCTAATATAACAGACGAAAATATTAAATTGCTGATTAAAACTGCTAGACAGCATGGTGCATTGAAGGATAGTTAGTGGGTTGAATGTAGGGTGTATGTCATTCCTGCGAAAGCAGGCATCCAGAATAAATAGCTTAGTAATTAGGGCGTCCTTGAAAAATAAACCTATAAAAATAAGTTTATAAATTTTAGTGGATTCCCGCTTTCGCGGGAATGACATAAACGAGCCATGCGAGCAACGCCGTTTTTAGTTAGGAATGACATAATCAAGTAGTAGACGGAAAAAAACAGAAACACAAAGGTTTTAAATATGACGGATAACCAGGAAATCAAACCCAAAAAGTTGACACTTGGCAATTCAAAATTATCGCTTAATAAGTCTTTTGACTCTCTTACAGGAGCTCAAAGCTTTGTTAATGCTAAATCTAAAACGCTAGTAGAAGTTAGAAAAAGCTCTACCGGTAGTGCTACTACCCTTTCATTAAATAAAGAAAGGAATAGTTTAGATCAAACTGTTATTGATGCTAATAAGGAAGAATTTAACAGACGTTTATCTATTCTTAAAAAAGCTGCTGAGCAATCTCAATTAAATGACCCTTCAAAAATAAGCACTTTAAGCAAACTTGCAAGTATTAACCAGTCTGCTAACTCAAAAATAGAACCGCTAGAAACTGATAAAGAAGTTGAACAAAAACAGCAAAATACCGAAGAAAATAAAGTAGAAGTTAGTGCTAAAATCGTTCAAGATGATGAAGATATACCGTCACAAATACCTAAAAAGAAAGAAGAAACTTTTGTAAAGTCTCCTTTAGTAGGAATGCGAACACGTTACGGTATAGAATCAGAGAAAGAATTAGATAAAACAGCAGAGAGTAAAATAATAGCACCAAAAATTAAGCTAGAAGAGCCAAAAAAATTCAAAAAAGCCGATCTTTTCAATATGCTTAGCGACGACGAAAGCGGCAGCGGTAGAACTAGAAGTCTTGCTTCTATAAAAAGAGCTAGAGAAAAAGAAAAGCGTAAATTAGTATCACAAGCACCTGAGAAAGTATATAGAGAAGTAACGATCCCGGAAGCTATCGGAGTCGGCGATCTTGCAAATGCTATGTCTGAAAGAGTGGCTGATGTAATTAAAGAATTAATGAAACTCGGTATTCTTGCAAATGCTAGCCAAACAATAGATGCCGATACGGCAGAACTAGTTGCAACAAATTTAGGGCATACGGTAACAAGAGTCCAAGAGTCAGATGTTGAAAATGTTTTAATTAGTGATGATAAGGTTGAGGATTTAAGAACGCGTGCTCCGGTTGTGACGGTAATGGGTCATGTCGATCATGGTAAAACCTCATTGCTTGACTCTCTTAAGTCTACAGATATTGCTGCAGGTGAGCTAGGCGGAATTACACAACATATTGGGGCTTATAGAGTAACTCTTGCAGACGGTAGAGCAATTACTTTTATTGATACTCCGGGGCATGAAGCTTTTTCGGAAATGCGGTCAAGAGGTGCTAAAGTAACGGATATAGTTATTATAGTGGTCGCAGCAGATGATGGAATCAAAACGCAAACGGTTGAGGCAATTAATCATGCGAAAGCAGCGGGCGTTCCTATAATTGTAGCTATTAATAAGATTGATAAGCCTGATATTGATATTGAGCGTGTAAAGAACGAATTATATGTCCATGAAATTATCGGCGAAGAGGCAGGTGGTGACGTTATGATTATTCCTATCTCGGCACTAAAGAAAATTAACTTAGATAAACTTGAAGAAGCAATTTTATTAATTGCGGAAATGCAGGATTTAAAGGCAAATCCTTTCGGTTCAGCTGCCGGTGTTGTAATCGAGTCAAAAATTGAACAAGGAAGAGGAACGCTAACCACTATATTAGTGCAGCGAGGTACTTTAAGAAACAGTGATATTATAATAGCTGGTACTGCTTACGGTAAAGTTAAAAAGATGACTAATGATAAGGGACTAGAAATAGTAGAAGCAACTCCGTCTGTTCCTGTAGAAATTCAGGGGTTAAATGAAGTGCCTTTTGCCGGTGATAAATTTAACGTAGTACAAAATGAGAAACAAGCAAAAGATATAGCCGAATATAGAATGCGTCTTGCTAAAGAAAAAAAAATATCTATTGCACCGCGTTCAAGTTTAGAAGATTTGTTTTTAAAAGCTTCCGGTAATAGTAAAATTAAGGAATTACCTTTAATTATTAAAGGTGATGTTCAAGGCTCGGTTGAAGCTATTTCAGGTAGCTTATTAAAATTACCGAGTGATGAGATAAAGCTTCGTATACTTCATAGCGGCGTAGGCCCGATAACGGAATCCGATGTATCTCTTGCACATGCTTCTTCGGCTATTATTTTCGGCTTTAACGTTAGAGCAGGGGCAAATGCCTTAACTGCCGCAGAAAAAGAAAAAGTCGATATTCGATATTATAGTATAATATATCATTTAATTGATGATATAAAAGCCATTATGAGCGGTATGCTTGATCCGATCGTTAGAGAGCAGTATATCGGAAGCGCAGAAATTAGACAAATATTTAATATTACCAAAGTTGGCAAAATCGCAGGTAGTTATGTAACTAAAGGGATTATTAAGAAAGGAGCGGGCGTACGCTTATTACGTGATAATGTAGTCATTCATGAAGGAAAACTCAAAACTTTAAAACGCTTTAAAGATGAAGTTAAAGAAGTTAGAGAAGTATATGAGTGTGGTATAGCATTTGAAAATTACCAAGATATTAGAGAAGGAGACACAGTTGAAGTTTTTGAGCTAATTCAAGAACAAAGACAATTATAATATACTCGTTGAACTTCAAAAATTGGCTACATTATCATACAAGTACTGCGGCGTTGTTGCATGGATACTATACTAAATCGTCATTGCGAGTAGTTGTAGACTGCATGGCAATCTCATGAAATAATAACAAACTCCTGAGATTGCTTCGTCAATTACTTCGTAATTTCCTCGCAATGACGAAAAGTTAGAACCACGCAACAATGCCCTGCTTTCGCGGGCATGACATTTAGTAGAATATCCCTTTTTGATAAATTAATCAATTTTAAGTAAAATATAATAAAAAGTTAATAATTATTAGCCTTTATCTTGACCTCCTCATAATTTCTATTATAATGCAATGTTGATTATTATAATCAGAAATGAGGAACAATTATGGCCATAACATTAATTTTTAATAAGTTACAAAATTTAATCCCAAATAATACCTCTCCAAAGTCAGCCTCCTATCTTGCTAACGATGAATTTGAGTTTATAACTTCTCCTACTAAGCAAGAAGAAAATACTGATTTTTTAGCAGCGTTAGATAATTCAATTAAGCAGTATGACGAAAAAAGTGCAAGATGTAATAAAAAAATAGTAGAAGCTCAAGCTAAATATCCTTTTTTAAATTCTAAAATAATCTTCCAAGAAGCAGTAAAAGGTCAGCCAGATACTCTAGGCATCTCTCAAATCAGATTTACAGATCTTTTAAATAAGCTTGATGGTAGTGAAAAAGTAACTAACACACCTAAAAGTAAAGGTTTTTTCAGTACATTTAGTTCATCATTAAAAACAGTTTATGATTTCGGAGTAAAGAGTTTTAATTTTATAAAAAATACATCTAGTATTCTTTCTTCTAAAGTTGCTGAAACTTTTAATTTTGTGAGTAATAAAGTTTTTTCTTATTTAAATAATAACGCTGAAGAAACATTTAATCTCTTAGATCAACTAGAAACTCTTCCTGATAATGAGTTAGTAGAAGCAATTTTAAACACGTCTGAAAATGCATTAGATGAAGTTTTTGAAAAGATAACATATAAAAAATTGGTAGAATTAATGAATAATATTTCCGATGAACAAGCACAAAAATTAGTTCATTATATTTTGCCGGAGCATTTTGAAAAATTAATGCAATTTATTCCAGTAGATAAATTAAATACATATATGGATACTACCCTTTCTTTAGAAAAGCTTACCGAGCAGGAACTAAAAAAATTATCAGATGAGGATATTTCTGATGAACAGCTTGAAAATATAATTATTTTAGCAGGAGAAGAAAAGCTTGCAGAAAATTTTGATATTATTCCAAATAAAAATTTAGTAAGAATCATGAGTCATATTTCAAATGATAAGCTAGCACCAATAATTTCGCACGCCTCAGATGAAAGTCTAGTAAGAATCATTGATATTATTGCCTCGGATAATCATGATTTATCGAAATCATTAGTTGGGCAAATAATAGCCTTAATACACGACAAGAAGTGTGTAAAGCAAGAATCAGGTGCAGTATCTGATACTGATTCCGGATTCTTTGATTATGAAGATGAAATAAAAGTATCAGACAATCAAGTAGAACACTCTAATAGTGATTTTACTATGGAATTATCTTATAATTTTGGAGTCTTTAATTATGAAGATGATGTAGTATACTTATAATAAAGCTCTTATGTCATTTCGTTGATTATAGAAATCCAGTAAATGGGATTCCTACTTTTCACTAGGAATGGCATAATTGATTGCGATTTTAGCATCAGGAGGGCGTATGTATAGTGGCTCGATAGAGCTATTTAATTTTACATCGCTCGACAATCTACTAGCAATATATCTACAGGTAACCCAAGCTTTAACTCGTGCAAAACGTGGCAAGGTTATTATATTCGGCAAATGCATAATTTGGTGATATATAAATTCAAGTCCGCTACCGCAACAAACTATATTCCCTTTCTCATTTGTAAGCAGTTGTATAGCATACTCGAAATCTATCAATAACGGCTCTTCTATTTGTCCTGATTTATGAAAAACTTGCATATAAAGCTGTGAGCGATAAGCGTTTAAAAAGACATATATTTTATCATAATCTGTAACTTGAGTTATGGCTCTAAAATAAGCATATTCAAAATTGCTAACCGCTACTGCTTTAATATTCTCCTTGGAAAATAATATACCTTTAGCACTAGCAAGTCCTATTCTAATGCCGGTAAAGCTACCGGTCCGTTAGTTACCGCTAAATAATCTAAATCATCATATGAACATTTAGCTGATTTCATCACGTCTTCTATCATCGGCATTAGATTTTCTGCTTGCATAGAAGGACGTAATTCTTCTATACATGCAAGGATATTCTCATTTTCGGATATTGCTACCGATGCAGTATTATTGGCTGTGTCAAATGCTAGTATTTTCATAGATTATTATTTGAATAAGTCACTATGTGTACCGGTATGTATATAGATAGTGTACCGGGAAATTTTTGAAAAGCCCTTATGTCATTCCTGCGAAAGCAAAAATGACATGGAATAAAATAGTAGAGGTTTGCAGAATCATATTAAATTAAGCTTTTTATACATTTCTTTATACGCAGAATATGTATTAATATTTAAACCTTTTGCTGATTCTTCTAATATTTTTATTGATTCTGCATTTAATGCTTTTTCCTGTGCTATTTTATGATATATCGCTTCTCTTACAAAATTCATAATAGTATCATTTTTATGTGCAGTGTGAACTTTAAGAAAATGATGTAATTCGTTTGGTATATCTATGCTTAGTCTAGTCATATTACATACTTATTTAAGTAATTACTTAAGTAAGTATATCATAAAATAAGAAAAATAAAAGTAAAAATATAGTCTCTAAAAATTATTTAAAGTATATTCAATAAAAGTTTGGCGTGCTTCAACCTGTCTATTATTATGAAATAAATATCTATTAAAAAAATAGTTTGTTAGAGCTAAAGCTTGCCGTTTTTCTTCTAATGTAATCTCACTATTATCTGAAAGTAAAAATCTTGGTAACATCAATAATTTATCTTTATAAGGTTTTCCTACTTCATATGATAATGCTCTAGCTGATTTAGGTGATACATAGATTAAATCAGTTGTAACATGGCTCACGCCGCACTTGGTAAGATCAAGCTTATAACCCGTCTCGGCAAGTAAAGCTAGCTCAAAATTGATATAATCACGAAAACAAAAATTCTTTGATAAATTATCTAAATAGTTAATTAGAAATGAAAAAAATTTAGAATGTTCTTCTCTTTCATGAAATAACTCTTTGATTAAAGATATAACGGAATTAAAGGCATATAATTTAGCTTTATTTGTGATAAAATAACCGGTGTAAGATTTAATGAGTTCACATTTAGCCATGCCAATATGTTCATGTAATCTTGCCTGCCAAAGAAAATCTATAATATTCCCTTCTTGATATATAAATTTACTTTTTTTAGAAAATTCTTTTACAACCCCCGAATATAAACCATGATTTTTAGTAAAAACCGTAATAATAAATGTATTTTCTTTCAAAGGTTTTTTAGCAATTATTACTCCTATATCTTTGATATTCATGGTTTTTTATTAAATTTTCGTCATTGCAAGGAAAATTACGGAGTAATTGACGAAGCAATCCAGTTAAAAATGCTAATTTTTAGCATTTTTTTAATTATTTTCTGGATTGCCGTGCTCCTTTCAGTCGCTCGCAATGACGGTTTGATATCCGTACAACAACCCCCTAGCTTCCTCAGAATTTCCTGTATATGATATATTCTTATACCCTAGTTTGATTGCAGTAAATAAAGCGGCGTGATCCTCTCCTACCTTTACGGTAAGATCTAAAACTTTTTCCGGAAATTCTTTACTTAGAGTTTTAAACATGTAATCAATTGCTAGCATACCGTAATATTTTACGCTAGAGGCATGATTTGTTAATATCAGCTGTTCTTCTACACTAGATAAAAAATTACGTGCTTCTTCCAAATTTCTTATTTCATAAACTATACTCATTTAATTATCTCTTTTAGGTCCTTTAAATGTGAGACGGAAGATATGAAGTCATACGTTAAATTTTCAAATTTAGAGCAGATAATCTTATTAAATCCAAGTTTTATGGCTTCTTTTATTCTTGTTTCTGCTTTTGCGGTTTTTCTTATTTCACCCGATAAGCTTATTTCGCCGAAAAAGACGCTATGTTCGGGTACAGGGTTGCCGGTTGCAGCAGATATTAAGCTCGCTGTTACTGCTAAATCAGAAGCAGGATCGGCAATTTTAAGTCCCCCCGCAATGCTTAAATATACCTCATAATTAGCAAGATTCAGTCCTATCCTACTACTAAGCACGGCAAGTATCATTGATAACCTATTAGCATCCCAGCCCACCGCAGAGCGTCTAGGAGTTACCATATTTGAGGGTACTATAAGGGCTTGTACTTCCATAAGTAACGGTCTTGAACCTTCGATTCCTGCAAAAATAGACGTACCTATAACGTTCTGTTCTCGCTGCATTAAAAATAGTTCAGACGGGTTTGTTACTTCAATAAGCCCGCTGCCGCTCATCTCAAATACTCCTATTTCACCCACACCGCCAAAACGATTTTTATATGAGCGTAAAATACGGAAATGATTATTATGATCTCCCTCAAAATATAGCACGGTATCAACTAAATGTTCAAGTATCTTAGGACCTGCTAGTTGTCCGTCTTTAGTGACGTGACAGCTTAATAAAATAATTATATTGTTTTGCTTAGCATAATTAACAAGCTCATTTGCACATGTACGAATTTGCGAAACAGTGCCTGGAGGCGATGATAATTCTTTTGTGGTAATTGTTTGAATAGAATCAATCACTATTAAATCAATATTATTTTTATTAGCTTCTGTACTCGCAATAATATCTTCCAAATTAGTAGCTGCTAAAATATCGGTATTATAGTTAGTTAGGTTTAGCCTTATGGCCCTTAATTTTATTTGGTCTAACGATTCTTCGCCTGTTATATATAAGCAATTAATCTTTGATGCAAAGTTACTTGCTGCTAGCTGTAGTAACAAAGTAGATTTGCCTATACCAGGGTCTCCTCCTATTAATATAGCAGAACCAAGCACTAAACCGCCGCCTAGTACTCTATTGAATTCACCTATAGGGGTAGGGATGCGTAACTGCTCGGTTACATGCCCTGAAAGCTTATCGAAATCTTGCTTACTACCGACTTTAACAATTGCTTGATTTGTACTTATTATCTCTTCGACAATACTACCCCATACACCGCAATCAAAGCACTGCCCTGACCATTTAGGACTAATATTTCCACAGTTAGAACATATGTAATGTTTTTTGGTCATGTTTGTTTTTTAATGTCTTGTTACGCGGTTCTATGTCATTCCCACGAAAGCGGGAATCCAGAAAAAATAACCTTAATACAGGTACAAAATTACATACTATTAATAAAATAAAAATATAAAAACAAGTTTTTATATTTTATATGTGTTACTGGATTCCCGCCTTCGCGGGAATGACGGTAAAGCTCAAAACCAACAGCTTACTCTTACCATATAGTTTTTCACGTATAATTTCAATATTTTCATCTAAAATATAATCATCTGTTTTAGCCATCTCAATAACTATAATAGCACCGTCTTTGAGCCAATTATTTTTTATCAGCAGTTTCATTACTTTAGGTACTATATTTTTATGATAAGGGGGGTCTATAAAGACAAGATCAAATGATTTATTAGACATCTTCCCAAACTTCGCTTCTAGAGGTAATTTAGACGTCGATCCGGTATGCGCATCCTCACGTACTAGTGTGTACGCTGCGGTGTTGTGTTCCGTGTCTCCTTTAGATCCCTCTCTATAAGCTGGTTTAAAAAGATGTCTAGTAGCTTTCGGTAGATTTAAAGCATTAATATTAACGAAATTAACATTATTTTCAATGTTTAGAGATTTAGCAAACCCTTCTGCTATTTTTAATGAGGATGTATCAATATCAATTAAGGTAGCAAAACCTGCTCCTCTTGATAGGCTCTCAAAAGCAAGGCTACCGCTACCGGCAAATAAATCGAGAATGTGAGTATTTTCGTTAAATAATTTATTACCGGTAAACTCACCGGAGGTTAATATACTAAATATTGCCTCTTTGAGCTTACCGGTGGAAGGTCGATATTTGATATTTTTAGCGGTAGGTATAATTTGGTTTCTATATTTACCGGATATTATTTTTAACACTTATTTAGTTATATACTTCTTTTATTGAGCATGATTTTTTTTCGTCTTTTATTTTTGTAGCAAATCCTTTGCCTTTAGTGTTAGGCTTAAATTTTGCTGCGAATGTATTAGATTTTGCTTGTTGTTTTTCTACAGTTTTATCTTTCTTTTCTTTGATTTCTACTTTTGGCGTTGCTTGGTTTAAATTATTTTGTGCTTGTTTTAAAAGATCTTGTTCTTTAGCTTTATCAATATTATTATTTACATTATTTAAATTTTCTTCCCTTTCTTTAGATTTTTCTGTCTCAGCTTTTTGTCTTGCTTGTTGTGTTGCTGTTACTAATTCATCAATATTTTTAGGAGGCGGTGAGATATATTTATCTATACGACTAGTTAAGTTTTCAAATGACTTCTGAAGATTGCGTAAAGGTTTTTGAGTGAGTTTATAAGTTCCGGTAGCGACTAGTCCTCCGGCCAAAATACCTGCTCCTAGAATGACAGCTTTAGTAGTAAGGGCCGTGCCGGTGACCAATAACACAGGCATTGCTACGAAAGGTGCAGCTGCTAATGCAAGACCGGCTACTACGGCAAGTCCTACTAAAAATTTTTTGCTTGCTAAAAAATTTGTTACGCGGCTAATTCCTGATGTAGTACTTTTAGCAAGTTTTGTACAAAGCTGTCCTACTCCGGTTTTCAGCAACCAACCGCTTTTCTCTCTTGCATGAATTTTATCTTGTAATTTAGCATGTTCGTTAACATTGACAGATGTTTTTTTACCGTCTTTATCTTGATGATCTAAATTCCCTTTAGCCTCACCTTTAGTATCATGCATCTTTATAGCATCGTTGATTTTTGCTTTATCAAAATCTGCTCCTTCTTTATTAATTCCAGCTAGATTTGCTGCTTTTAGATTCGCTTGTTTTAGATTTGCTTCTTTAAGTATAGCCTCGGCTGCTTCCACTGCTTGCATATCGGCATTTTCCAACACTGCTTTAGTGAAATTGGCTTTAGTAAGATCGGCACGCTGCATAATTGCATTTTTAAAGTTAGCTTCCTTAGCATTAATATTTTTAGCAATAGCATACGAAATATTTAATCCCTCGGCTTCTGCTTTTTCTAAAGTAGCATTACTTAACTTAGCAAATTGTGCAGTTGCATTAGTAAGCGTAGCGTTTGTAAGATCGGCATATTCAAGATTTGCTTTATCAAGCTGTGCTTTTGTTAAATCAGCGTTCTTAAGTTTAACACGCTGCATTATAGCTTCTCTTAAGTCAGCTTCTTTTAAAGATAGTATATTTTCAAATTCAGCATCGCTAAAATAGGCATTTCTTGCAGTTATGCCTTGCATGTTACATTGCTCTTTAAATTTTGCTTCTAATGCATGTGTTTTATTCATAAAAACATTTTCAAGATTAGTAGAAACGATATTTGCTTGATCTAGAAGTGCATTATTTAAAACTACCCCCTGCATTTGAACTCTTTGCATATCTGCATAGGCAAGCGATATACCGGTAAGATTAGAATTTGTCCATTCTGAATCTTTAATAATTAACTTTTCGGCATCGGCATTAACCATCATAACCGCATTAAATTTGCTATTTGTTACCTCTACTTCAGATAAATCTACTTTAGGCATGTAAGCTCTCGACATATCACTATTTTCAATTTTGCTCTTTTTAAGATCAGCAAAAAGAAATCCTGCGTTACGAGCCGTAACATTTTGAAAAACGGCATTTTGTAAATTAGCTCCTTCAAAATTAGTAAAATCTAAATTACAATTTGAGATTTTGACATTCTCTAAGTTGGCTGAAGCAAATAATGTATTCTTCAGGTTAAGATTAGTAAGAGTTTTACCTGATAAATTAATCGCTGAAAGATCAGGAACTATATTTAAATCTTCTGAAAGATTTTTTTGCTTTCTAACAAATTCGGTAAGAGATAATTTTGTATTGGATTGTTTTGCTGCTTCAGCTAAATATAGATCAAATTCGACAGAAGTTAATTTTATATATTCTTTCGGTATATCTCGTTCTGTGGCGGTCGAACCTATAATATATGATGGGTCTAGTGTTATTGGTATTTCTTCGTCTTTTAACTGCTCAAAAATACCATCTAAACCCTTACCGCAGAACATTCTAAGATTATCTAAAGCATATACTTCAGTTTCTAATTTGTTTACTTCATGCTGTAACTTGTTGATTTTTTCTAGTTCGTTTGGTCGGTTTCTAGCAATAGTTTCTGCACTATTCCAAAAAGCATTTAAAAGATTGGTAGCAATCCCAGGATTATCTAAATTTTGCTTTAGAGTTTCTAACTCTTCTTGCTTAGTCTTTAGTTCTTTTGATTTGATGTCCCATAAAGTTTGTTCGTCTTCTCCAGCCAAAATATATTTCTTTGTCTTCGTAGCTTCATCTATAACTATTTCTTTGATATGTTCTTTTTCTAAATCTTTATCTATATATTGATTTAATCTTTCAAGATCTGAAAAAGATAGTTTTATATCTCGTATTTTATCTTTGAGATTGGGGATTTTATAGTTATCATAATCTTTATAATTAAAATCTGTATAATGAAGATTTGCTCCTCTAAAGTCGGTACCGATAAATGTACAATCATTAAATTTTACATTTGTTAAATCTGAATCACATAATATGGTATTTGTTAAGTCACAATTATTAAATACGGCATCTGTTAGTATTGTACCTTGGAAATTAGCATTGGCTAAATCTGCGTTAATTTCCATATTTTCTAAACTAGTAATGATAATGTTATCATTATCTTCAGCGAAATATTTATTTTTGATAAAATCATTTAGCGAGACACTAGGGTTATCTTTTATATAACCAAGGTAATCGTTTAGGTCTGTTTCTGCACATTTATATATATTAAGATTTGTCATATGTATTCTATATGATTAGTTAAAATATATTAATAATAACACATTACTAATTATTTTCCAGTATTTTATTATTTATTTCTTTATAATCTCCGGGTTTTAGATTATCTATTGTAAAACTACCATATTGAATCCTAATTAATTTGTTAACTTTTAGTCCACAATACTCGAATATTCTTCTAATTTCACGATTTTTTCCTTCAAATAAAACTACTTCAAACCAACAATTAGTTTTATTTTGCTTAAGTAATTTTATCGAATGAGGGTTATAAAATATCCCGTCAATTTCTAAATTTTTATAATTGCTTTTTAGTAGAATATCAGACTTCCCATACGCCCTAACATGATATACTCGCTTTAACCTACTTGAGGGGAGCTCAAACTGACGAGCTAAATCACCGCTATTAGTTAGTAATAATAAACCTTCGCTATTTAAATCCAGCCTACCTATTGAAATAACACGAGGTAAACCGGTTAGCTGTTCAAACACCGTTTTACGAAATAAAGGATCTTTATGAGTGGTAATTAAACCAACAGGTTTGTAATAAATCCAAAGCCTTGGTTTGTGTATATTATTGATTAATGTGCCTGATACTTCAATTTGATTACTAATATCAACATTTGTAGTTGGTGATAAAATTGTAATGCCGTCTACTTTTACCTGTCCTTCAACTATCAGCTTTTCAGCATCACGCCTAGAACAAACTCCTGCATTACTAATTATTTTAGCTAATCTATGCATTTTTAAATATAGTAATTTTTAATAGACCTCTTCCCAAGCGTCGTTTCTAGAGATAATTTATACGTCGATTCGGTACTCGCATCTTCACGTATTTCTATATATGCTGTGGTGCTGTGTCCCGTGTCTCCGTTAAATTCCTCTCTATAAGTTGGTTTGGGAAGAGGTCTAATAAGAATATATAAAAATACCCTTAAAAAGCAATATTAATAATTTTACATAAATTATTAATATAATTATACTATACCGCTACATATGTTTTAACAAAATTATACGAATGTTAATTTTACTTATCAAAACTTTTTATTCTTTAAAATTCTTATCGTCTTTTTTTAGCTGATTTTCTTTTTAACAAAAATTAAGTCCTTTGCTTTAATCTAAACTTCATTAAATTATGCAAAAACTTATTGGTTCAATCCTGTTAATTTCAGGTACTTGTATAGGTAGCGGTATGATAGCACTACCCATGGTATTAGCAAAATTAGGTTATAATACCTAGTATAATATTGATGTTTGTAATTTGGTTTATAATGTATTATACTTCTTTAATTAACCTAGAGCTTAATCTTCAAGCGGGTAAAGGCTTAACACTGGGCATTGGGAAAATATTTTTCAGGACATACTGCTCAAATCATCGGTACTGTAAGCCTTAAGCTCCTTTCATATGCTTTACTTGCAGTATTTATATACGGAGGCTCTTCAATATTACAGAAGTTATTAGCTTTAAATACAAGTATAACTTATATAGGAGCATGGTGTATTATTACCTCTAAAAGAAATATCTATATGGGGTATAGTCACTCCGGTAGTTTTTACTTCATTTAGTTTCCAAGTAATCTTCCATACCTTAACTAATTATTGTAACAAAAATGCTAAAGACGGCATTTTTATTTGGAAGCTTAATTCCTGCAATAGTATATATAATTTGGACTTGTAGTATTCTTATTGTAGTACATCATAATAATCCAACATTTTATCAACAAATGATTACCAGTAATGTAGAAGTCGGAGATTTAAGGAATTAAGTAATATAGCAAAATGGCCGTTCGTACAATTATTAGTTTGGATAATTTCAACTCTTGCTATCGTTACATCAATACTCGGAGTAGGGCTATGTGATTCCCTTAAAACTATGTTTATGAATCCGATACCGAATGTAGTAATGCGTAATTATGACCGCTTCTATCGTTACTATATTACCAGTTTATATTGTAGCAGTAGTACCTAATGCTTTTATTATAATTTTAGGATTTGCTGGTATGATTCTCGTAATTATTGCAATTTTATTACCGGTTTATCTGTTATATAAAGTAAAGATAAATAATTTATTATCTTGAATTACAAAAACAATATCTAATTATTATATGTGTAATTGTTGAAATGCTTATAATGGGCTATGAACTTGTTAATATAGTAACTAAATAATAAGGTTATTTATTATTAAATATACTAGTAATATTGAAAAATAGGAATTTTGTAAATATAAATATTATGATAATAGGAAATAATATAGAAACAATCAAACATGTAAGAAATAATGGGCAAATATCCGTGGGGAAGAAATATGCAGGAAAACAGATACAAGTTTTAACATCAAGTGACGGTACTATAATAATAAAGCCCGGTAAGTTCATTCCTTATAGTGAGATGTGGCTTTATAGGAACAATAATAATGAGGTGTTTGATAAAGCAATAGGATAGACAGAAAAAAATAAAAGATAAACATCATCATTGCGAGGAAGGTACGAAGTAACTGACGAAGCAATCTCAGGAAAAATTCCTGAGATTGCCACGCTCACTAACGTTCGCTCGCAATGACGATTTGGTATCCACGCAATAATGACGTAAAACAATTCTGATTTAATTAGAGTTAAAAGTTCTTGTCTCCAAATTACCAAATTTAGAAAATTGACTATCATAATAAAGCGAAACATTTCCAACTGGTCCGTTACGATGTTTTGCAACAATTATATCGGCAATATTATAGACTTTGTTGAGTTTATCTAACCATGCGGCATGTTTAGCATCGCCTGCTGCCGGTTCTTTTCTAGTTAAATAATATTCTTCACGATAAATAAACATTACTATATCAGCATCCTGTTCTATAGTTCCCGATTCTCGAAGATCGGATAGCATAGGTTTTTTGTCCTCACGTAGTTCTACCGCTCTTGAAAGCTGAGATAACGCAATAACCGGAATATTTAACTCTTTTGCTATTGCTTTTAAACCTTGGGTTATTTCTGAAATCTCGCTAACTCTATTTTCGGATTTACTTACTCCTCTAATTAATTGTAAATAATCAATAAATAATATACCGAGATTATGCTTGCGTTTCATTCTTCTAGCTCTTGTTCTTATAGCGGAAATAGATAGAGCAGGGGTATCATCGATAAAAAATTGTAATTCCGATAAAGTATTTGCTTCCTTGCGAAGACGGTTATATTTTTCTTCACCTAGAATCCCCGTACGAAGAGAAGTAGAATCAATTTCTGCACACATTGAAAGTAGACGTGTGGTTAGCTGTTCTGAGGACATTTCTAAAGAGAAAAAACCTACTGACTGAATTTCTTGATTATCTCTAATATTTTTAAGACGCATATTATTACAGGCATTAAGTGCAAGATTTATAGCAAATGCCGTTTTACCCATAGACGGACGTCCTGCAAGAATTATAAGATCGGAATTATGAAAGCCGCATAATTTATTATCTAGATCAATCAAACCGGTAGATATACCGATTATATGATCATTATTTTTCATAGCCCTATTAATACTAGCTAGTGATTCTGAAATAGATATACCGATTTTGGTAAAACTTTTTTCATTCAAGCCTTCGCTAGCTAAATCGTAAAGTTTAGCTTCGGCATGTTCAATCTGTTCCTTTGCTTCAACTTCTAATGAAGAATTATAGGCATTATTTACTACTTCTTCACCGATATTTATTAAATTACGCTTTATTGCTAAATCATATATTATTTTACCATAATCAAGCGGATTTATTACCATCATTGACATAGTTATCAATTTTGCTAAATACTCCGCTCCTTCTACTTCTTGAAATAGTTCATCTTGAGTTAACATACTACGTAAAGTAATAGGTGTAGCTGTTAGTCCTTTTTCAGTAATTTTCTCAATTGCCTTATAGATTTTTTGATGAATAGGTTCAAAAAAATGTTCATCACGTAAAAATTCTGATACGTAATTTAGTAATTCGTTATTGGTTAAAATCGCCCCAAGTAGCATTTGCTCTGCTTGAACATTTGAAGGTAAAACCCTTGGTATAGGTAAATTATCTTCGTTATCAGCTAATATATTTGTTTCGTTATTTATTTTATTACGTGCCATTGTTGTTTGTTAAATTATTATATGGTTTGAAAAAAGAAGCCCTTTATGTCATTCCCACGAGGTATTGTTGCGTGGATACCGAGTCGTCATTGCAAGCAGCCGTAGGCTGCGTGGTGATAAAAAAATTCTGTAAATCAGAATTTTTACTGGATTGCTTCGTCAATTACTTATGTAATTTCCTCGCAATGACGTTAAAACCGATCCACACAACAAAGCCCAAAACAGAACATTTTACATTATTCATTCTTTGCTTCATTTCTACGTTGAGCGATTAATTTATCTACTAAACTTTCTTCCGGTGAAAAATATTTATTAATGATATTACAGGCTTTTTTAAATGCAAGTTTTAATAGTAAAGTTGATACTTTATTGCTCATAACTATCCCAGCGTTTAATTAAATTAGTTTCGATATCGAAAAAATCTAAAACTCTAGTAATAGAATGATTCACTATATCATCTATACTTACAGGGTTATTATAAAAAGCCGGCACGGGCGGCGATATAATGCCGCCGTAACTCGCTACTTTTAACATATTTTCTAAATGTCCGATATGCAAAGGAGTTTCACGGGTCATTAAAATAAGTTTCCTTCTGTCTTTAAGTACAACACCTGCCGCTCTACTAATTAAATTATCTTCCATTGAGTGAGCAAGACTTGCTAAGGTCTTCATACTACAAGGGGCTATTATCATGCCTGAAGTTTTAAAAGAGCCGCTTGAAATAGTAGCACCTAAATCTTTATCGTCATAATAATAATTAGCCAGTAGTTTAACTGTATCTATAGAATATTTAGTTTCGAGCTTTATAGTAAGAGCTGCTCCTTCTGAAATAACCAAATGAGTTTCGATATTTTGTTGCTTTAGTACTTCAAGCAAACGAATACCGTATATTGCTCCTGAAGCTCCAGAAATTGCTATAACAATTTTTGTTTCTTTATTCATCTAGGTTTCTATAATTTATCAGTTTAGTATATAATAAAAAAAAATTATAAAATACATTATATATGCGAATAGCAAAAATATTATTACCGGTAGCAAAATTATTTCCGCTAGATTATTTAATACCTGAAGATTTAGAGCTAAACATAGGTGATCTTGTTGTAGTGCCTTTTAGAAATAAGGAATTAACCGGCATAGTATGGGAACTTGTTTCAAATTCCGAGGCAAAAAAAATAAAAACTATTAGAGTGAAAGTACCGTTAAACTTAAATATTACTTCAGAAGTTTTAGAATTAATTAAATGGATGAGTAGCTACTATATGTCAGAGCTTGGGAGCATAGCCAAGTTAGTATTACCTATGGATATTGCTGAAAAACCGATTAAAGTTAAGGAGCAGAAAGTCAATAATAACTTTGTGCTACCTGATTTGTCGGAAGAGCAGAAACAAGCAGTAACAATTTTAAATGAAAGTAATAAGCCAACACTTGTTAAAGGTGTTACGGGATCAGGTAAAACAGAAATATATTTTCATCTAATAGCAGATTACTTAGCAAAAGGCAAACAAGTGCTTGTTATGTTGCCTGAAATTGCTTTAAGTACACAAATTATTAATCGTTTTATAGAGCGATTCGGTTTTGAGCCTATCATATGGAACTCAAGCGTTACCAAAGCTCACAAGAAAATGATTTTAAGAGGTATATTAAGCGATAAAGTTAAAGTAGTAATTGGGGCTAGAAGTAGTTTGTTTTTACCTTTTAAAAATCTCGGTTTAATAGTTATAGATGAGGAACATGACGATTCCTATAAACAAGATGACGGTATATTATATAATGCTAGGGATACGGCTATCGTAAGAGGTACATTTGATAAAGCACAAATTGTTTTGTGTTCGGCAACACCGTCTATTGAAACGATACATAATATAGAAATTGGTAAATATCAATTGGTTACATTGGTTAATAGATACAAAAATGTCGATTTGCCAAATATAGAAATAATCGACATGACTAAAGAAAAGCTATCTAAGAATTCCTATTTATCCAAGCTTCTTATAGAAGCTATCAAAGGTAATTTAGATAATAAAAAGCAAGTCTTATTATTTCTTAATAGGCGTGGTTATGCTCCGCTCATGCTATGCAAAGCTTGTGGTCACAGATTGACCTGTAAATTCTGTTCTTCTTGGATGGTAGTACATAAAGCGACTAAAAAACTTGAATGTCACCATTGCGGTTATCAAAGTAAAATTTTTAGTTCTTGTCCTGAATGTCTAGAGGATGAAACATTAACTATCTGTGGTCCAGGTATAGAGAGAATAGAGGAAGAAGCAAAAGCACTTTTTCCTGAGAGTAAAATTGCGGTGATAAGTAAAGATCATGCTAAAAGCCCGGAAAAAATAGCACAGCTTCTACATCAAATGGAAAATTTAGAAATTGATATTTTAATAGGCACACAAATAATAACAAAAGGTTATCACTTTCCGAATCTTACTTTAGTTGGAGTAATAGATGCCGATCTTGGAAGCAATAATGCCGATCTTAGAGCATCTGAGCGAACTTTTCAGCTACTACATCAGGTAGGTGGTAGAGCGGGTAGAGGAGATAGTAAAGGTGTAGTATATTTACAAAGCTATTATCCTGATAATACAATTTTTAGTTATGTTAAAGCCGGTGATGAAGATAGTTTTTTTGCAAATGAACTTGAAATAAGAAAATCAGCAGATATGCCGCCATTTTCCAAAACAGCATCGGTAATTTTGTCAGGTTCCAGTGAGGCTAAAATTCTAGAAATTGCTAGGGATATGGTCCGAATTGCACCAAAAGCAAACGTGAAAATTTTAGGACCGGCAAGCTCATTAATGTCAAAGCTCGCTGGTAAATATCGTTACCGAATACTTATTATAGCCGATAAGAAATTTAATTTGCAGAAATATTTAAAATTTTGGCTAAGCCTTATAAAAATTCCTTCTTTTTGCCATCTAAAAATAGATATCGATCCTAAAAGTTTTTATTAGCTTCTATATCTTTCTCCTTGATTCTTCGACGGTGGAACATTAGATGAATGAGGAGAAGGATTGGTAAGAGATTTTTGTATTTCTGCTATAGCTTTTTTAGTATTTTGAGTAGAATTTTTATAGCATCTTTATAAAAAGCAGCTTTAGCTTTATCTCCAGTAAAAGAATATTTTATAAAATTACCAATATTTTTCCAAATAGGATTATTATCCATTTTTGTAGTTTCTTCACACCATTTACCTACCTCTTGCAGTTTTGCTTCAACTTTAGCTATAGCAGCTGGATTATGTTTATTATCATCATAAATCTGAATAATATTATTTACTTTTTCTTTAAATTCAATGTGTTTTCTACTTTGTTTCAAATGAGCTATTATATCATCATTGTTTACTAATTCTCTCAGATTATCAATTATATCAGATAGTGTAGGTGGTTCAGGTAATTTATAATGTTGATTGATTTTTTCAAATTTATCTTTGTGTGGATGATTCTTGATTAGATCATCTTCTATAAAAGAAACAAACTCTTTTTGAGGTACTCCTACTTGTTTTATTAGCCGTCCTAATGATTGTTCATAAGCTTTAATAGTAACATCAAGACGCTTCCCTGCCATAGAAATGCTATATAGTGGCTAAATTCCGGAATCAAAGCATCTTTAGTATCAATATTATGATCTTTAAAAAATTGCTCTATTTTCTCTTTTACGGTTAAATTGGATTGTTTTTTAGGTGTTGTTTCCGGTACTTTTGTTTGTTCCGGAGCCGGTTTTGAAAAAATAATAGGCTTTTGGGTTTCAACTTGCGGAGATGGGGTGTCAACAAATATATCAAGTGCTTGGGAATGTGTAGTTAAGTCAGTCTGTTTTTTATGTGCTTCGTTCCATGCCTTTATTTGCTCAGAAGTGGGTTTTGGAGGAACAGCCGGTTTTGTATTTTTTGGTGGGTTATTTGACATATTTTTTGATTTTTTTCCCACTCTTGTATTCTATCTTTGACTGATTTTGGAATATTATCTTGTGCCATATTAAGCTCCTATGTTTATTTACATAATTAAACAGCTTGCTTAAATTTTTTATAAATTGCAAGCAAAATTTCTTTTTGTAATGCAATATTTTTACTATAAGATAGTTAGGTTATATATTTTATATATTAGAATCCAAGTTATTAACTAAAATGAGATATGAATTTTATGTACCCCCATATTAGACTTAGAAGAAATAGAAAAGCTTTTTGGCTTAGAGAGTTAATATCCGAAAGTAATTTATCGGTTAGTGATTTAGTGTTGCCTTTATTTGTTGTTGAAGGACATAATGAAAGGCAAGAAATTAAAACTATGCCTGGTATATATCGTTTATCGATTGATCAAATAGTAGAAACGGCAAAAGAAGCAGCAGAGCTGGGTATTAATGTTATTGCATTATTTCCGAGTATTGATCAAAGTCTAAAAAGTGAAAATGCCGATGAGGCTTATAATTTAGATAATTTAATATGTAGAACTATTAGAAGCATCAAAAACGCTAATATCGATATTGGTATAATATGCGATGTAGCACTTGATCCTTATACTACACATGGTCATGATGGTATTGTGCATCATGGGGAAGTTGATAATGATAGATCAGTAAGAGCTTTGTGTAATCAGGCATTAGTGCTAGCAAAAGCTGGAGTAGATATTGTTGCACCTTCCGATATGATGGATGGAAGAATCAGGGCTATAAGGGAATATCTTGACAAAGAGGGATTTATAAATGTTGGAATTCTTGCTTATGCCGCTAAATATGCTTCAAGTTTTTACGGTCCGTTTCGCGATGCTGTTAAGAGTAATAAAAAGAATTATTTAGATAAATCAAGCTATCAAATGGATGTACGTAATATTAAGGAAGCAATGCTTGAGATTGAGCATGATATAGCAGAGGGAGCCGATATGGTAATGGTGAAGCCTGGTATGCCGTTTTTGGATGTTATTCGTGAAGCGGCAAATAATTTAAATGCTAAAATTTTTGCATATCAGGTTAGTGGAGAATATGCAATGTTAAAATTTGCAGCAGAAGCAGGGGCAATGGATTGGGAGAGAGCTTTGATGGAGTCATTAATTAGTTTTAAACGTGCCGGTGCCACAGGTATATTTACCTATGCAGCTCTTGAAGTAGCTGAAATATTAAAGAACAATAAAATTAAGTAGAAAACGGCTTCTGATATAAAATAAATAATATGTTTTATAATTATATCAAAATTATCAATGTGGTGTAAATCATTATAAAGAGGCGAAGATGACGCAAAATAAGCAATCGGTATTTAAAGGTTGGAATTTTTTAAAGCCTAAAGAAGGCGGAGCTAATGAGGTAGGAGAGCATGGCGGAGTATATCAAAGCTTAGACGGTAAAATTACGGCGATGATAAAAAAAGAGGCTTCAAGCTCAAAAAATATAGCCGAGTTTTTAGGATCTCAAATTTTTGAAGCTATAAGTCCTGGAAATGGAGCAAAGGTTAATTTAATTGCTCCTGATGATTTTAATAAATCTAAAGCCGTTGATTTGCAAATATATGTCAAATCTGAATTTTTTGAGAATTATAGTAGTGATATGTATGTGGACATGGATAAACATATGTCTGCTAAAACTAAACCGAGTTCTTGGTTTAGAAAGGATGGCGGTAGACCACTTTTTATGGGGACTAGAAATAAATTATTTAGAACCTTAGAAAATGCTTTTAAGGAAATTAAGTATCAGAACTTTGAAAACATTATGCCGGCAAGTTTATTGATCGGTGATTTTGATATACATGTTGGAAATATAGGAGTTATCAGAGATCAAAAAAATCCAAAAACTTTACCTAAATTAGTAAGAATTGATTTTGCTGGTAGTTTTGATAATTTAACAAATAATATATATCCGCATTCAAGAGTCAAACATTTGCCTGGATTCGGTCCCACTAACCATTTTAGAGAATTTCCTTCTAATTTAAGAACAAAAAATCCTAATTTTGCCGATAGCTTACTTGCAGTTTCTAAAATTGATTTAAGCAAAACTATTGATAAAAGTTTTGATGCATTAACTAAATATTATAGTAATGAAGCAATTGCGGAATTTGCAAAACAAGCGATGCCAAAGCAATTTAATAATAAACAATCTAAAGAAATAACGCCTGAAGAAATTAAGGCTAGTTTAATAGATACAATGAAAAAAAGGCAAGAATCCTTAAAGGAATACGGCTTAGAAATTAAAGTAAATAGTTTAATTTCTAAAAAATATAGTTTTCCTTATTACGAAGTGAAAGAGCAAGGATTAAAAACATTAATGAAAGAGTATCCTGATTATTTTGCGAAAATTCTTAATTATGAAGAAAGAAAAAAAGGAGGACAAAAACTTAAATTAAGAAATAAAATTACTACTAATTTTGCAAGAATTTTAGAAATACTTGGTATTAGAGATAGTGCGAAAAAACATTTAATAAAGACAATAAAAAGTTTAAATGAAGATATTAAAGATGAAAGAAATTTAGCTGGTTCTTCTGATAAAATAAAGAAAGAACCAAAACAAAAATTGGTAAAGACAAATATATATGCAAACAGAGAATATGTAGATGCTCTAGAAAAATTTAAGAAAGAAGTTGGAACGGATTATATTGTTAGTGTTACTCCAAGTCAATTAGGTCTAGCTAAAAAAGCTAAACAAAAAGACCAAGATTTATTAAAATTAGATGAAGAAAATCTAAAACATATAAAGAATCTAAAAGAAAAGATTATGAAGCCTACTCAAACTACTGTAGTTAGTGTTGTTAATAAAAAGTCTATACCGGCTAAAACGAGATAATAAATGAACCAAACAACAAGAAGCCTACAACTAAGTAATTAATCAGTAAAAGCCCATATTGCATTGGCAGCTTAATTATCTCAATCTTTTTAGAAAAATACATGGCTTTTACTACTTTAAGATAATAAAACGCAGCAACTACGCTGGTAAAAATACCACAATAAGCTAATGCGAATTCTTCTTGATTAATTGCTTGGTAAAAAAGGTAATATTTACCGAAAAATCCTGTAAGAGGAGGGATTCCAATCATTGAAAACATAACTATGCTAATTACGGCAGCTATAGTTTTATGATACTCTGCAATTCCTTGTATAGTTTTAAAACTAGCTTTATCGACGTCTTTACCGAGCAGTATAATTAAGCAAGTAAAAAATCCTATACTCCCTACCGCATATATTAGAATATATAGCAGAGCTGCTTTATATCCTTCTTGATTATGCAGAAGAACGCCGATTAATACATAACCGATATTTAAAATAGTACTATAAGCCATTAATCTTTTTAGAGAAGTTTGACGAATGGCTCCAAAAGCTCCAAACAGCATAGATAATATAGCAATTATCTTTATTAAATTATAATTAATAGGATAGTAATTACCTATAATTAATTTGCTGATATTTAATAAAACAATAACCATACCTATTTTTGAGGCAGCGTTGAAATAAGTAACCGAAGTAATCGGTGATCCTTCATATACGTCAGGGACCCAAAAATGGAGTGGAACACTTGAGAGTTTAAAGAAAATACTACTTAAAAATAGTATAATACCGATTATTAAACCAAGATTCATTCCGGAATTATCATTTAGTTTATATAAGATATCCTCAAATTGTAGGCTTCCGCCGAATCCGTATATAAAAGAAATACCGAATAATGATAAACAACTAACTAAACTACCTAAGATAAAATATTTTAAAGCACCTTCCGATGATTTCATATCATTTAATTTGAATCCTGCAAGTGCATATGAAGTTAAAGCAGTAAGCTCCATACCGCAGAATAATAATAGAAAATTCCGTGATGAAATTGCAACAAAAATACCTACAACCGATAATAACATTAAAGTAATAAATTCAAACTTTAATTCATCAGCAACAAGAATAGAGTAATCACGGTATATAATCATGGAGATAATAGTGAATAGTAGTACTATGCTTTTACTAATACCGATATTTATTCCGGTAGCAAATGAGTACCATACTCCTTCATAACTTGAGTACTTAAAGGTAAGAAAAATTGATAATATGCATAGTAAAATAATGATATTAGAAATAATTCTATTTTTATTTGGGATCATTACGGCAAAAAACTGCCCTAAAAGTGCTATTAAAGTCAAAGTTATTTCAGGAAGTAGCAGTAGCATATAAAACTAATATTATTTATGGAAATATAAATATTAGTAAATAAATCATTTTTTATCAACAAACTTATATATAATATTGTACTTTAATACTACCTCTAATTAAAATTATTTTCTTCGTAAAATTATAGTATACAAAAAAAAGCCTAAACATGATGAGATTGTACGTAGTGCATTTGAAAACCCTATAGTTGCTAAAGCCCTCTACAGCTTAGTTCTAATAATCCTTCTTTGTTCTTATTCTTTAGCAGGCTTCATATCCTGTGCAAATAAAAATTCCTATGGCTAATATTTCATAACTATAAGTGCTAATTTTGTTGAGTGTATAATGTCTTATACATTAATAATTAATAGTTGCAATAAATAAAAAAATAAATTATTTTGGTTAATCAATTTTAAATTGCTTAAATAAAATTAAATTCTTAAACTCACACCTATAATTGTTTTAATCTAATTAGGTTTTCTAATAAAAATATACTTTCTACCATTAAGTAACAATATGAAGCCTTCTAATTCAAAATCATTAACTGACAAGTTAAGAACCTTATATAGTTCTCACGATACTTTACCAAAGCTAATAGAAGATACGAAAAAAAAGCTCAGTCTTTAGATGAATATTAAGTAAAATTACAGTTAAAGCCATAGATACGGAAAGATAAGAGAGCTGTTTAATAAAAATTATCAAGTTCAAGAAGAAAAAATTGATAATATAGTTAAGTCATAAATGAAGAACATAAGTTTGAGATACTTCGCAGAAATCTACCTAATAAAAGTGAATCAGAAATAAAAAATATAATTGAGCAAGTAAACAGAATAAAAGCAGATGTCGGTAAAGTACTGTTACTCGGTAGTGCAGGAATAGGTAAAACCACGTTAATGCATTATATATCTTATAAATGGGGAAAAGGGGAGTTATGGAGTGATAAGTTTGATTATGTTTTTAGAGTTAAAAGAATTATTAAATGAAAGTTAGAAAGACGGTTATAGTGGGTATTTTGATATTAATAATTTATCTCAAAGTAAGCTTAATTGTTTTATCCATTATTGTTTAGGCAGTAGTGAAAGTACCTCAAGTGTTAAGGAAATAATGGATATCCAAAATAAAGATAAGATGTTGTTATTACTTGACGGGTATGACGAAGTAGCACATCTAAATACTCAAGGTGTAAAAAGTTAATAGATAAAATATTAGAATATCAAAACGTAATAATGAGTTCTAGACCTAATGTGGTTGTAGAAGAAATGCATAAAACAGGTTTGTGCGGAAAGTAGACAATACAGGACAGGCTGGGATAGTGAGGGAATAGAGCAATATGTACATAAAAATTTTGAGTATGATAAAGAGTTAGGAGTGCAATTAAAAAGCTTTTTGGATACTCATAGCCAAATATAAAAGAAATATGTGAAGTTCCTATCAATACTGCATTAATATGTTTGGTTTGGAGTGATCAAGATATAAGGGATCAGTTTCACAAAAACAGCGATGAAGATTTGAATATAAGTCGTTTATATAGTGAAGTAATAAACTGGCTTAATAATAGGCATATAGAAAAAAACAAAATATAAAAATAAAACTGAAGCTAATGATATAGATGAAGTTATAGAACAAGGATGATTAAAAAGCAAAGGAAGTAATTATCAATTTATTCACTTAACTATTCAAGAATTTTTAGCCGCATGTTATTTAAAAAATCAGTTAACAGATAATAAGATGCAAAAATAAGGTTGAAAACCAGTAATTTTAAATTACTAGATGCCGGGGCAAATAAAAGATTAGATGCCTATGAAATTAAGATAGATAGCCACAATAAAACACTATAGTGGAACAATGCAAAAAGCAGAAATCTTTAGAGAAATTGAAAGTTTAGTACAAGAAAGCCCATTATTATACGATTACTGTAAAATACATTTTATTGGAATATAAAAATATCATAAATGCTTGCTGTATTGCTGAAACTAAAATATTTAAAAATAATATTAATGAGCAAGAGGGTATAATAAAAATATTAGTAAAAGGTATAGATTTAATAACGCAAAGTTTCTTAATAGATATATTAACAGATGTGGCTTGCAGTATAGTAGCAGTAAGGCATGAGAGAAAGCATGGAAATAAAGTAATTAGTATAAACGATATTATTCGCAATAAAATTGGAATGGAAGATTTAGACGATAACTTAAAGAAAATAGTTATTATTAAAACACAAGCACGTAGAAACGAAATAATAAATCTCTCAAAAACACCTATATCAAATTCTGATTCTACTAGATTTCGAGCTAATATAAAAGAATTAGGTAATGTAGTTAAAGAATTTAGGCTTTCTAAAGCTATAGAAAGACATGATCAGGATAATATAGCTGTGCAACTAGCTTTAAAGGACTCTATTTTATTTATTGAATCTTTATATACAAACCGTGATGATATATTGAATGAAAAAAACGATTTTTACGTGCAGGATGAAAAGGGTGCAAATAGTAATATTGTCTAATGTTAATCTCTTCTGACACCTAATAAATGTAAAATCAGATAAGCAGCAATTGCCACTCTCCTAAGAATCGTGTATGCTGGTTTTCCCGCACACAGCTCAAACCTTAATGCACATGTGATGAGTTTTTTTTGAGTCGGCTCACGCTTTTCAAAATATTTCTTATATGCCGGATCATATATTGTAGTATCCATTTTAACTTTCACATGTCTTACAATCGGTAAATATTTCATTTTGAGTCTCTTTATTCATACTCTTAGGTTCATCTAGTGACATAGATGGTTGCCTAGCGGAAACAACTCTTTGATACAACCTCGTTGTCACAAACTATTCTATTCTATTAAAAGGTTCTTGCACGATAAACTCAAAAACATGATCTCTAATACGTCCGATTGTATACCATACAAATTCTGGAATCTTCTTAAAACCGTCATATCCAAGCAAAGCAAAAATAGTAATTAACTTATTATCATCATAAGCTCTTTCGCTATAGTATATTTACCCGTCCTGGGCTTTCCTATTAAATAGATAATATTTTTAGAGGCAATTTCTATAGTCCCTAACTTTGAGCTATCGAACCAAGTATTATAGAAGTTTCTACAAGATTCAAAAACATCATATTGTCCACTCTGTAATCTTACAAAAAATCTTCCGTTAAGAAGAGGTTGTCAGTTCTAGTTTTTAATCTTTTTAATCCGTTCTTCAACCGGACAAAAGATTCCTTAAAAAGGTTATTTTGTAACCATGTAGATATTTAAGATAAAATTTAGCAAGTTCTTGAGCATTTAGACCATCTAGTGCCGTATCGATTACAATATTAAAATTTTTATCTAATAATGCTTTTGCGGTTGTAAGCAATATCAACGCAACAATTTTTCTTCTTGCTAACCTATTATTATTAAAACGACCTTTTAGTCTATCATCATTGTTTTCAGTGCCGGCTTCATTTTCTGCAAACTTAAATTCTGTAGGAAAAATCGTACTATAAAACGCTCCGACTTTATCAATTTGTAAATGAATAAATTTATTATTAGATTGCCTACAAATTTCTTTGGCTATTGTTGTTTTACCTGCACAAGAAGGATGGACCGTTGATTATTATAACTTGATTCATATTTAACTAATCTCAATTATGATATAATAAATCGTCCCACAAGTAATTTTTAGAAAAAATATATTTATGTATAAACTTATCAAAGTAGTTTATTTACTTTTAAATCTTTCTTCAAGTTCCTTATCTAAAAGCCAAATATGTTCTTTTCAAGTATTTCATAACGTAATTGTTCTTTTTCTTTATCTATAATATGCTTTGATTTAACATGATCTTTGATGAAAATTGAATCACGATAACTATTAAATATTTTCATAAAATCATTTAAAATTTTAACTTCACTATATATTATGCACTTAAGTAATAACTCCATTAGGCTTATGCGTTGCACACATTATAGCGAGTGGAAAGAATACCATCGCATACGAGCTGAACAAATCTTTGATACTATAAACGTAAAATATGATTCTAACCATCCAACTATAATGGCAGAGAATCATTATCATTTTGTGTTATATAAAAGAGTTAAAATCGTTGCAACTACTCATATAGAATTTTTCAATGAAAATGAATTGGCACTAAGGTCACTTGCAGTAGATAGGCCTTATCAAAACCAGGGATTTGGTAAATATACAATGAAGCTTGCGGTTTTAAACCATTATTTTTAAAGCCACAAAACTATGAATTTAATATGGTGTATATGGTTAAGAATCTAGAATCTAACAATCCTCTACAAAATTTAATTCTGCTTGAGCAAGACGCACGGGGGGCTATGGTTTTGATTGGCCGGATCATGAGATGATTTTAGAGCAGGCAATAGATGAATGTAGAGAGATAAAAGAAGCTATTGACGATGCCGAACCACCGGAAAGAGTACAAGCAGAAATAGGGGATTTTTGCTCCATACGGCGATTTCGTTGTGTATTTTTTCAGGGTTGGATGTTGAGACAACGCTTAGCAAGACAAATGAAAAATTTGAGAAACGTATGAGAGCAATAAAAATGCTTACCAAAAAGCATAACCTGCCAAATCTGCAAGGACAATCCGTAGAATTGATGCTGAAGCTTTGGAAAGAAGCAAAAGAGATAACTAAAAATGTTAAACCCTAAAAGCATTCTTAAATTAATAATCTTTCTTAGTATATTTTTACTTATTTTATACGGAGTAAATTTTGCTTTGCATTGGCATAATCCCGACGTAAATAATGAAGTAGCTGATGATATAGGAATTTGTTTATATAAAAATGCTCATAAAAGCCTACAGGTTAATTCTATGAGAATAGCATTTAATATTTCCTATACCCCAAATGCTGAAAAAGACTGTTTTAATCCATCTTTCCCTATTATTCATACTAAAACAGATGCAAAACATAATACTTGGTTTCACATAGTTCGCACTGATTTGCTCGGATAAGGAATTACAAGAGTTTATAGACGGTGATATAAAACTCAATTACCCATTTTACACTTTAGAACAAGATTTTTATGATGCTCCTTTATGGTACTACACACTTTTCTCTAAACCTTTATCTTACTGGATCGGTCACGTTTATGCCATTAAAATTGATCATGAGCGTAAAACAATAAAAGTTATAGACGGTATCAAATGGGGGTTTAAGCTCTCGTATTTTCCCATTAAGCCGAGCATGATTTTACCATCGCCGCTTAGTTTAGAAGACTGGCAAGAGGATTGGAATATTTTTACAGAAGAATTAAAAGGATATACAACGAATTAAACTATCACTCAAATATGATCTCTTTAAGATTTTTAAGAAATTTATTATTTACTCAAGTGGCATAATACGCGCAAAATATTCATCCCTTATTCCTAGAAACAAATCAAAAAAAGTAGAGCTAACTGCACTTTGTACATGGCAATACTCTATTTTAGAATTTTTTATTGTCCACTTCTCCTCAAGTGTTTTACTTACTTTTTTATGTATATTATTTATAATTATACTAACGATGTTATCTGCACATCGTCTTTCAATGAGATATAATATATTCATATTTAGCAATTTGATGCCATATATCACTGACTTCTTTTTTCTATGATGAAGACCATTCGCCTTTAACTATATTTCGCACAGAATTTAAATATTCTTTTTTTTCGTATCTTCTATTAGCTTTGGTAAAGTATCGTGAGAACTATATAAGGTTCTTAACTTGTCTGTTAATGCTTTTTCTTGATTGAATTTGAAGGCATCAAGACTGCTTGTTAAAGGATTAATTAATACAAAATCTCTACGACCTAGATGTCCTACAATATGATCATTTAAATCTTCGTCCGGTGCTAAACTCGGTACAGAATATCCTTTTAAATATGGCTTTACAAATTCAAGGTCTTCAGAAGCAGAATGTTCTACTACACTTAATAAATATAAAGCATCTTTTAGAGTTAATTCTTCAATTGGCGGAGCTTTTTTTTATACAAAAATGTATCTATTAAAATACGTCTTTTTGCTTCTTTTTCAGTTTGTTTTTGCTGTTTTATAGATTTCTTACAATTATCACATGAACAACTAGAGTTATTGTTATGATTACATATAGGACCCAATAGAGCAAAACTCGTTTCTCCATAAACATAGCTATAATAATTTCTACTCTTTAGCTTAATAACTCAATTTGTATCTCGGTAGTATTTACAGAATAATTTATGATGCGTAACAAGCGGAAATAAACTAACTAAACTATTGGGAGATACATTAACATTAAATTCTTCTAATAAATTAGCTATTTTCTCATAGTTATAATAACGTTTTATTAAATCTTTGATTTGTTCTTCTGTTAAATGTGATAAATCTTTATGCGCCATAACTTAATATAAATTAATTGATTCTTAGGTATATAATTGTAACTTATAAAATTACAGCTGTAATAAAAAAACAATATAAATATACAACTATTTTTATTATAAAAGTAAAAATAGAAATTAAAAGACTATCAATATGAGGTAATTAGTAAACTATAAGCTTTCTAAAAAGCTTTTAGACTTTATAAATGTAATAACAAATGCATATGAAACTTTTAAATACTCGACAGTGGAAACCTTGATTACTATTTGGCTTTCCGGTTCGATAAACTACAAAAATTGGCTAACTGTCCAGACTAGAGCATGGTAAGTTAGTATTACAGAAAAAAGATATTTTTGTTTAGGTAAAGTTGATGGTAATATTTTAACAGTCCGTTTTACATTCCTAGATAATCATATAAGAATTTTTAGAGCAGGATACTGGTGCAAAGGTAAGAGAATTTATGAGCAAGAGAATAAAATACACTGATGGGGAAATAGGGGAAGTAAAAATAGTAAAAGATTTCTTGCCGCACCCTAGAGAACTTTTATTAAAAGATGATTCAGTAAAAGTAACCATTTCTTTAAGTAAATAGAGCGTAGAACTTTTTAAATCGGAAGCAGCAACTGCACATGTTTCTTTACTAGATAAATATACTAAGTATTATAAAGAAAATAAACGAGCATAACATACTCTTCTGCTTTTAAGAATTGCTCTTTGTTATCTGCATGAATTCACGTACTCACTTATTAAGTATAAACTGTACACACTCACCATTTGATAACAAATTCAATTCTTGAAATCATACGAGTATACCATAAACTGAGCTGGCGGAGAGAGGGGGATTCGAACCCCCGACACGTTGCCGTGAACACGCTTTCCAGGCGTGCGCCTTAAACCACTCGGCCATCTCTCCCAAATTTTTAGCATTGCCTGTATGGCTTCCTATGTCATTCTCACAAGGTATTGATGTTGTTGCATAGAGTAAAAAGCCTACTCGATATCATCCCAGCGGAAGCGAGGATCCCAAAAAATAAACCTATAAAAACAAGTTTTTTATAGGTTTTACTGGATTCCCGGTTTCTCGCCGGAATGACATAAAACAATCTATGCCACAAAGCCCTTAGTCGCTTGCAATGACGACTCGGGTATCCATACGACAAAGCTAAGACTTATTCTGAGAAAAAATATTATTAGCTTCTTCTAGCTCATTTTTAGTATTAACACCAACAATTAAATCATGATCAGTAGATAATAAATATGAAACTTTTTCACCGTGATTTTTACATATTTTTACTATTTCAGTTAAATAAACTTCCTTATGACCGTTAGTATTAGTAGCAAATAAAGGTAAGTATTTATTTAAAATTTCGCTACTGAAAGCCATAATACCTGAATTACAAAGCTTTATGTTTTTCTCTTCTGCGCTTGCATTTTTATGTTCGATTATCTCTAAAAATTCACCATTTTTATCAGTAGCTATTCTCCCATATTGAACCGGATTTGCTCTCTCAAAGCTTAAAGTCACTAATGCAGAATTAGTAAGGCTTAAATAAGCTATTAATTCATGCATAAGTTTTGGAGTAATAAGAGGATGATCAGCGTATAAAACTAATATTGTTTTATTTTTATTAATTAAATCTATTGCTGCATAAGTAGCATGAGCTGTGCCTTTAGGTTCTTCTTGCAGTACAAAGCGACACATATTTGCATAGGGCGTTAAATGTTTTTTAAGTTCTTCTGAATACACTATAATTACATCATTTGTAACGTTAAGCGAATTCTTTAATACCGTTTCAAGCATTGGAACTCCACCGACTTTATGCATTACTTTCGGTAAATCGGACTCCATTCTAGTACCTTTACCGGCTGCTAAAATAATTATTTGATAATTTGCATCGTTATAAGTCATAGTTCTCCTTGTATTATTTCGTAAACATCATCAGATAACTCATAATTCCCAAAAACTCTTTGCACATCATCGCTTTCTTCTAAAACTTCCACAAGCTTTAGTAATTTTTCGGCTTTTTCCTTATCATCTATAATTATTGTATTTAATGGGATCCAGCCTATATACGAATCTTCAGGTATGCCGTATTTGCCAGTTAAAAATTCTAGAACTTTAGAGAAATTTTCAATATCCGTATAGATTGTATGGGTGGTATCATCGGATATAATATCATGCCCCCGGCTTCTATGACTGCCTCTAAAACATCTTCATTAGATGCTATATTTATTGGATACTGAATAACTCCGCAATGGTTGAATAAATAATTGACACTACCGGTTTCGCCTAAACTCCCACCATATTTAGTAAAACTAGAGCGTACTTCTGCAGCAGTGCGGTTTTTATTATCGGTTAAAGCTTCAACTATTATAGCAATACCATTTGGTGCATAACCTTCATATCTAATTTCCGTATAATTTTCGTTATTAGAAGAATCATTAGCACTATTAATAGCTTTATCTATTCTTCCTTTAGGGAGATTTTGACTACGTGCAGCGGTTAAAGCATTTCTAAGACGTGGATTATTTTCAGGGTTATTAGAAGAACCGGTTTTAGCTGCAGTAACTATTTCACGAATTAATTTAGTGAAAACTTTTGCTCTTTTTTTATCTTGAGTCCCTTTACGATGCTGAATATTTTTGAACTTTGAATGACCGGCCATATTTATTTCTTTTCTTTCAAAAGTAGTATTATATACTCTGAAGTAAAATGAAAAGTAATATACGAAGATCAACTGGAAAAAGAGCAAGGAGTCTGCAAACCGAGGAGCGGAGCATATAATAAACACTCAGCATCCGAGGACTTACAAAGACGACGTAACTAATTTTTCAAGTTCATCGAGTATATTTTTTTTCTCCAAAAACGATTAATTAACCTTGTTTTGCTTTAAATCTTTTATTCTTTTTATTTATTACAAAAATTTTGCCTCTTCTTTTAACGATCTGACAATCTTTATCACGTTTTTTTAACGATTTTAATGAGCTAACAACTTTCATAAAATATACTTTTACATTTAATTTGGATTGATAATAAACATTTTTATTTAATCAGTCAATTAGGTTCTGTACTCTTGTAATAGAATAATCATAATTATGGCCATTTTTAGTTGCAAATTATAAGATTTTTTTGAAATATGAATAACTATTTCTGCAAAAATCTTATTAATTTTTGCTAAAAAATATCTCAAAATTATAATCATTAATCAAAAGTGTACAGGACCTAACAATTTAAAATATTTAAAAAATACCATACTCAAGAAACTATAAATGAAATCAAGCAAAATGGAAGATAATGGAGTTTAAACAAACCATATTATGATGAATTTCTTGTTGAATTACCGAAATTAGTTCAAAAATTTGATCTATCTGAAATAATTACAAAAGTAGATTATAGATTATCCAGGTAAACATGTATCCATATTTAATGCAGTAGGGAAGCTAGCATCATATGCTCAACTTGCTAAATGGGCTGAGAATGCTATTAAAGATGAGCAGCAAGGTGAAAATGAAAAAGCTAATAATCAATGGAAAGCTATAAAAGCAGTATTAGAGCATGCTAAAACATCAGGTATAGATTATTGTAGTTTAATAAGAGGCTGGGAAAATAATAAAGGGGCAGCACAAGGCGATCAGATACTGAAACTTCTTTTAAACAAAGTGAAACAAAATATTGACTTAAGTATAGATGAACTGAAGATAGCTAAAATCATAATAGACGAAGCAGATAAAGGAGAATACGGCTTATACGCTATTCCAAATAATTATAAAAATAATGAAAATGCAAAACATGCAGCTAACGAACATAAAAAATGGTATGAAAGCGTAATTAAAGATGATGATTTTTCAATGTTAAGCTTTAAGCTATAGTGTGGATACAAGCTCTATATTGCAAGAAAAAGATCTAATTGATCTATCTGAGGATGATTCTACTATATCTCCAGAAATGTCAAAGGAACAAAATAATCTTAACGATCAACAACTTGCAGCTTTGGTTCATCAAGCAACTGCTCACGCTAACAGAGAGGAAATACCACATATACAACCTTCTACTAGTTCTAATAGAGGAGAGAGCGGTACAGAAGATACTATTTTAGGTATGCAAGCTAAGGATTTAGTAACATTAATTAATGCCGGAGTTCAAGTTTTAGATGGGACTACTAATCCTCAAGATGCTCAAGGTAGCACTGCTGAAGGCTTTGTAACACAAGTAAGTAATCTTTTGCAAGCGACAGGAGGCGATATTAATAATTTGTTGGATATGGTACCCGATATATTAGGTAATCCTCAAAACACTAATGATGTTGCTTGGGATTTATATTAAATCCTTACCTCTTAAATTCTATAACTTCCCTTGCTTCATAAGATAAGTTATGGTAGGCTAGTTTATCTTATTGTAACTCAAGTTATTTTAGCGTTGTCGGTATGGTTTGGGAATTATGCCAAAATTGTTATTGCGAGCGACTACAAGGAGCGTGGCAATCCAGCAAAACAATAAAAAAATTCTGTAAATCAGAATTTTTTACTGGACTGCTTCGTCAATTACTCCGTAATTTTCCTCTCAATGACGTTAAAACCATACTACTCCTATTATTATTCTTTATCCTCTTCTCTAAGCCGGCTATTGCCGATCCTGAAATAGCTGAATCCTTTAAATGTTCAAAACTTTTTCCTTACTTTGAAAAAAAATTTAATATCCCATCTAATACGTTACATTCAATAGCTTTAAAAGAATCGGGAAAAAAACATACAACCCGTAAAATTAGAGTAGTATGGCCTTGGACAGTAAATGTTGAAGGAAAAGGCTATTATTTTAACACAAAAAGAGAAGCCGTAAGTTTTGTTAGAGTAGAGCTTATAAAAGGGCGAGAGAGTATTGATGTCGGATGCATGCAGATTAACTTAAGGCATCATTTAGGGGCTTTTAATTCCCTTGAACAGGCATTTGATCCAAATAATAACATTCGTTACGGTGCAGAATTTTTGCGTTCAAAATATGATCAGCTAGGGAGCTGGCACAAGGCGATAGCTCATTATCATTCGGCTACACATTCTTTAGGGTTTAAATATAAACAAGATGTAGTTAAAATAGCAAGTAATATGGCTCTTTATAAAGCATCCTTACATAGTTATCTAAATAATAATGAAGGGGCTTTAGAAGATACAATTCCAGTAAATAATAACAAAGTTCAAAAAAAATCACTTTTTAGTGGTAATAAAAGATACAGAAGTAGTATTATGATACAGGTTCCTGCTAAAATTAATTAATTCTATGAATATTAAATTAATTACATGTTTTTTAATATTAGTAAGTGCGGTAAAAGTAAATGCCGATTTTAACAATATTCAAGATAATTTTGAATATCAGGAAGAGCAATTAATAATAGAATTACCTTGGAGCGATTGTACCGAAATTCATAAATTATTAGAGGAAAAATTATCTTTTTCAGAACAACAAATAAAAAAAGAAAATAAAATTCGTGAGAAATATAAACAATTTTATTTAAAACATAATAATCCTACTAATTTTTCTATGCAATTTCTTGAGAAAAAATCTGAGACTAATGGAGTAGAAACTTTAATATCAGGTTTTTTAAAATTTTGTGAAGATAATTTTCAAACTAGTAAAAGTAAATCTAATTCCCTAAATTATTATATTAAAAAACAACAAGACCAATGGTTTAATGATATAAGAAATGAGAATTACAAAATATATTATAGAAAAAAATACGAAGATAATATCTTTAGAAATAATTAATTAAGGCAACTATATATCTTGTATAACCTAAATTGTTTCGATAATTTTATATAAAATTGTGTTAGTATAGTTAAGTGTTAGAGTTTAAAAGTGTTGTTGATTTATTCAAAACATTACCTACTGAACAAAAAGTGCATAATTATTTTACTGATATACGTTGGGCTAACGGAGCTTATTGTCCGTATTGCGGCAACCAAAAGATTTTTCATTATGCGGATGGAACGAATCACAAATGTTAGGCATGTAAAAAGCGTTTTAGTATCAAAGTTGGCACAATTTTTGAAAATAGTCAGATTTCTTTAAAGAAATGGTTTACAGCAGTTTTGCAAGTTACTACGCAAAAAAAAAGTTTATCATCGTTACAGCTTTCAAGAGATATTAATGTTACCCAAACAACTGCATGGTTTATGCTTCATAGGATTAGAGAAGTGACTAAACTAGAAAGTTTTAGTATTCCTTTAAAAAGCACTGTAGAAATAGATGAGACGTATATTGGTGGTAAAGAAAAGAACAAACATCAAAATAAAAAAACTAAAAGTACACAAGGTTGCAGCACAAAGACAAAAACCGTTGTAATCGGCATGATAGAGAGAAACGGTAACGCTAAGGCTCAAGTTATAACAAAGGTTAATTCAAAGACCATAGAAAAAATTGCAATAAATAATATTCTAATAGGGTCAACTATTTTATCTGATGAATGGGGAGCTTACAAGGTATTAGAAAAGTTATATAATCATGAATATATAAATCACGACTTAGGTAAATATATAAGAGAGTCTGTGTCCACAAACACGATAGAAAGCTTTTGGGCGTTGTTTAAGCGTGGTATAATCGGACTCTCTTATTCTATTAGAAAAAAACACATAGAGAGATATTTAAACGAGTTTGTATTTAGGTGCAACCATAAAAACTATAATGTAAGCAATATGTTTAATGCTATACTTTTAAATACAGGTAATTATTTATTTTATAAAGCCTTGGTAGGTCGGTATGAAACTCAAAGTAGTTAAAAACGGAGAATTATCTTTTAACGAGGTTTTAGCAATGATAGGTCAAGCTCCGTTAAAAATTAATTCTCCAGAGATTGCAGAAGACAAAATCCCTAAACCATTTATAAAATGGGTAGGGGAAAAAGAAGCCTTATCAAAGAGTTGTGCTTACGCTTACCTGCTAGTACAATAATCATTATGAGCCTTTAGGAGGAGCACTTTTTTTGCACTCGTTCCAAACAAAGCTATTATATCAGATATAAACTTAGATTTCATACAAGGCAGTTAAGGGTGAAGCTCGAGCATTAATTGAGCTGTTAGCTAAGCATAAAGCTAATCACTCTCAAGATTATTACTATGCTGTTAGAAAGAACGCAAATAGTGATAACCCTATTGAGATAGCAACACGTTTCATATACCTTAACAAGACTTGTTATAATGGTCTTTATAGAGTAAATAGCAAAGGAGAGTGCAACGTCCCGATGGGAGCTTATATGAATCCTAATATTCTTGATAAGGATAACATACTTGCGTGTAGTAAAGCTTTACAAAATGCTGAAATAATATATCAGGATTTCAGCAATATTTCGCCTAAGCCTAAAGATTTCGTTTATATAGACCCGCCATATCAACCTATTAATAATACTTCATTTACAAAATATACAAAGCTTGGCTTTACAGAGGCAGATCAGGTTAAGCTTTATGAAAAATGCATAGCATTAAATAAGAAAGGTGTATATTTTATTTCAAATTCAGATAGCGATTTTATATTATATCATCCAGAACGTCACCCTAATTGCCTAGTTATAGAATCTAAGTGGCAACAATCAGGAGGATCGGTTGATGAAAAATATACTTATCTTGTGCTAAACATAAAAAAACAAGGAATTTATGATACTATAATAATAATTGATGGTGATGGATATAAAAAAGAAGCCTTGAAATGTTTCAAGGATCAAGTTGGTAGTAATTTAATAGAAGTGTTTAGTATGTCTGAATTTACATCTTGGGTAAATAAAAAGAAAATATAGGTTATACAAGTATATAATTCCCTTAATTTATTTTAGTACTTGATGCATATATTATTTAATGTATATTAACTGTTAATATACAGGGTTATTTATGTTAAAGAAATTTATATTAGTATTGTTGTGTATAAGTAGTTATAAATCTCTAGGAGAATCTAATAAGACCGAGAACAATGTTTCAGCGATAGAAAGAAAAAAAGTTTCTAGTAATGATAAACAACTAAAACCTGTCTACTTAGAGCATTTTGATCTAACTTCGGATTTAAATCCTACAGAAAAAAGCCTGTTGAGTTTAGAACCTTTATCACCTAATAATAACAGTACGAAACCTATAATTGTAGATATTCAGGAGAATTTTGAAGGGCTAGATAGAGTTAAAGGGGATGATATTCACACTGCAAGACAGAGAGAACTTGTTCAAAATAGTTTGCTAGGAGATTTTTTAGGGGGTTTTATTTCTCGACCGCCACCAACAATTTTAGGAGAGAAAATTCAAGATAGGGGAAGATTATATATTCAACAGACTAAAGCTAAAAAATCACCGAAATAATGCAGTAGAGGCGATAAGTAACAGCTTATTTATCAAGCATGCAGCTAATGATATAATAAGTCGATTAGGGATGATTGATAAGGATTTTTCGGATATTCTAGAAATATCGGCTAAATGCGGTTATCTTACGAGCTTACTAACAAATGCTTATCGAAGTGCCGATATTACCGTAACAGATATGTCGCCTTTATTGCTTGATTCTTTTGAGCATAATCATAAATTATTAATCGATGATGAAGATTTAGCATTGCCAAAAGACTCTTTTGATTTAATTATTTATTCATTAGGGTTACACTGGATAAATGATGTACAACGCTTTTTATCTAATATAAGAATATTTTTAAAGTCTGACGGTATTTTTATCGGTAATTTTGTCGGAGGAAATAGCTTAAAGAATTTACGTAAATCCTTAATAGATGCCGAAATAGCAAGTGATTTTAAACACTCTCCTCATATTGCTCCTTTTATTCATTTTGATCATGTTCCGATTTTATTTTCGCAAGCAAGATTTGCCGAAGTAATTGTTGACTATGAAAATATAGAGCTAAAATTTGATAATCCTTTAGCTTTAATGAGAGAAATAAAAAATATAGGTGAGGCAAATTCACTAAATGCTAGTCATAATTATGCTATTTCTAAAAAGATGTTTTCTTTACTACAAAATTATACAAACGGCTTTGAAGATAATATTAATTTAATTAGTTTTATTGCTTCACCACATAAGAATAGTATAATATTAAAGTTGTTATAAAGGTGATGGTGGTGTATTTTAGCAGTATTACATCATTGCGAGGAAATTATGTAAGTAATTGACAAAGCAATCTCAGGATATTTGACAAGATTGCCACGCAGCCTATGGCTGCTTGCAATGACGATCCAACAATTTATTAAGGTCAAACAAATATGCAAGAATTTGATTTAGTGGTAATAGGTAGCGGTCCAGCCGGTTATACAGGCAGTATTAGGGCTGCTCAACTTGGTATGAAAGTAGCGTGTATTGAGAAAAGCGATACTCTTGGCGGCACTTGTTTAAATATAGGATGCATACCATCGAAAGTTTTACTGAATTCTTCCGAAAAATATGAAGCAGCTCTAAAACATTTTGAGAATATAGGTATTATTGCGGATGTAAAACTAGACTTACAAAAAATGCTAGCTAATAAAGATAAAGTAGTTCTTGATCTCACACAAGGTATAGAAAGTCTCTTTGCCAAAAACAAAGTTACTAGGATAAAAGGTGAAGCTAAAATTAGCTCTAGTAATATCGTTGAAGTAAATAAAGAGCAAATTAAAGCCAAAAATATCCTAATTACTACAGGTTCCAGCATCATAGAAATACCGAATATCAAAATAGACGAAGAATTTATTGTTTCATCTACTGGTGCTTTGAAACTTTCTAAAGTACCTGAGAACTTAATAGTAGTTGGCGGAGGGTATATAGGCTTAGAACTTGGTTCAGTTTGGCGTCGTTTGGGAGCTAAAGTAACGGTTATTGAGTATGCACCGAGCATTGTACCTATGCTTGATAAAGAAATTGCTACACAATTTATGAAACTACAGCAAAAACAAGGTATAGAGTTTAAACTGAATACTAAAGTGCTATCTGCTGAAGTAAAGTCAGGAAAAGTAAATCTAACAATAGAGGAGGACGGTAAGAGTTCAGTAGTAACAAGCGATGTTGTGTTGATGGCGGTAGGCAGAAAAGCCTATACGCAAAATCTAGGGCTTGAGTCTGTCGGTATTATTACGGATAAGCAAGGTAGCATTGAGATTAATGACCGGTTCCAAACAGCAATTTCAAATATTTATGCAGTCGGTGATGTGGTAAAAGGAGCTATGCTTGCTCATAAAGCCGAGGAAGAGGCTGTAGCTGCCGTAGAAATTATGGCAGGGCAGGCAGGACATGTTAACTATAACTTAATTCCAAGCGTAATATATACTTATCCTGAAGTAGCAAGCGTCGGTGAAACGGAAGAACAGCTAAAAGAAAAAGGCATTAATTATAAAGTCGGTAAGTTTCCGTTTTTAGCAAATAGTAGAGCAAGAGCAATCGGTAGTACGGAAGGTATGGTTAAGATCCTTGCCGATAGTAAAACCGATAGGGTTTTAGGAGCTCATATTATAGGAGCTGATGCAGGTACATTAATTGCCGCGCTTACGGCTTATATGGAATTCGGAGCAGCTTCAGAAGATATAGCAAGAACCTGCCACGCTCACCCAACTTTAAGCGAGGCTATAAAAGAGGCAGCACTTAGTGTAGATAAGAGGACTATTAATATGTGATATATTTCTACGTCATTGCAAGGAAAAACTGTAAGTTTTGACGAAGCAATCTCAAGCGTCCTGCTTTATGAGATTGCCACGCTCCTTGCAGTCGCGGCGTTGTTTCATGGCTTGAAAAACCAGTTTGGTGTCATACCGTGGCTTGACCACGGTATCCAGTAAAACCACTCAAAATACTAATATTATTAGTATTTTTAACTAGATCCCACGAACAAGTCGTGGGATGACAGAGATGAAGCGAGCCATACCACAAGGCCTTCAGTCGCTCGCAATGACGAATTTAAGGATATTTATGACCAAACAAGAGCTGCGTCTTTATTGCAAAGAATTTTTAATACAAAACCAAGATAAGATTAATTCCGATTTAGTCAAAAACTCTCTAATCAATAAAATTAGCCGGTTATTACAGGAGTTAAAAGTAAAGACAGTAGGACTTTACTTTCCTCTAAAATACGAAATTAACTTACTTGAAATAACAAACTTACATCCTGAAATAAGATTCTTCCTACCGAAAATCATAAAAAATGAGATAAAATATTGTTCTTATCATTATAACGATCAATTGGCTTTAGGGGCTTTTAAAACCTATGAACCTATAAATAATGATTTTTTTATTCCTGAGTTAGTTATTATCCCAGGACTTGCGTTTAGTAAGGAGGGTTATAGACTTGGATACGGCCAAGGACATTTTGACCGATATCTTAATAATAACCGAAATATATTAACCGCCGGAGTTTGTTTAAAAGAACAATTAATAGATAATTTTTTGATTGAATCTCATGATCGTAAGCTTAAATTTATGATTTCGGTATAATAACCTTAACTTTTTATTGTATAAAATATTAATTTATATTTTATTATAAAAATCAACTTAGGGTAAAATGGTTGATATAATAAAAAAATTGTCGTATTGATCGGTGTACCTTTTGCTTTTTTTGCACAAGCAGTTGGAGATTGGCTAGAAACAGGACAAATATCCGGCGATACTCAGACTGGAGATATTTGCTTTCAATTAGCATTAGTAGGAGTAGGGACACTTATCATAGCCCAGGCATTTAGTAACTTGCCTGATTATGTATACAACGAATATGTCAAAGTAGTACAAGATAGTGAGATACAAGTTACATTAGTTGGCTAATTTTTTTCTATTCATAATAGGCTACAAGTTATTTGATTTATAGCTTTTTTCTTATAAGTTATTACACAAACTTATTATTTCATCTTTATATTTTTGTTTGTGTAAATATTTGCTTTTTAAATTTAGATTTTTAAAATCCTTGTGATTCAATGGCGGGTATTTACTAAGCTTTATTAAATCTTCATCTAAAATAAAATGCTTACGAGGAATATTTATAGTTTGTGCATTCTCTTCACGATAAGCTGCAAGCATTTGAATTTTGTGATTAAAACTCTTATCATCACTTCCATATTTTATTTTTTTCCAAGCATCTTTCGGCTCAACCTTATAATTTCTAACATCTAATAAAGCACTAAGAGTAGTTTGATATTTATTAGTTAAATTATTTCTAACAATTATATTATTTATCTCTTTATATATCTTATACAAATACTCCACGTCTAACATTGCATAATTTAACATATCACTAGTAATAGGGCGTTTTAGCCAGTTAGATTTTTGGTGGGTTTTATCGATAGTAATACCGATTAGCTTATAGCAAAGGTCATCATAGCTTAGCTGTTTACCGAATCCGCAAATATTTGCTGCAATTTGTATATCAAAAACATTAGCAGGTAGTGTTTTAAATAAATTATAGAAAATCTCTAAATCTTCACGAGGAGCATGAAATATTTTAGTAATATTATTATCTGCAAGCAGCTTATTAAAAATATTCAGATCTAAATTGCTTAATGCATCAATTATTCCGCAATATTCTTCTGCTTTAACTTGAATTATACTAAGCTGAGCATAATAAGTATAGCGACGCTCAAATTCCGTATCTATGCTTAAGCATGCCTTATTTGCTAACCGGTTACAAAATTCTTCTAATGTTTTTTGATTATCGATAATTTGCATAGAAGCTATTTATAAAGCTCCGATAATTTTTAAGAAAAGATTAGTATGAGATAACGACAGAACCACTTCAAGACCGATTAAAATAATAATAATCCACTCAAGTTTGGTGGAATGTTTATAATTAAGATCGTTTGAAAGAATGTTTAAAAGTTCGTGAATCATATTAAGACGATGATTCATTATATTTTGCCGTATTTCTATGTCTTGAAACTCTGCTGTCATGAGATATAGAGGCTCATAACTCGGACGACGCCAAAAAAATTCTGGAGTATCGAATATATCGCTATGCAAACTGATTGAATAACGCTCGTTAAATAATATACCTATTTGCTGTAATATCTCCTTTTTAGAAAGCGATACGCTACCGGTTCTAGCTAGTTCCTGTTGTATAGGGGTTGTCTGAACAATCAAGTTACTAACAGATTGCTCAAGAACGCTAAGTTTAACCGATTGTGCAAGAGCATGGGAAATAGAAAGTTTAACAAAAACTGATTTATCTGCTAAGATTATTTTATTTTTTTCTTCATCAATAAATGTTTTCTTGACTTCCGTATTATATTCAAAATAAATATAATCGGATACCGGCTCTTTAAGCTTATTTACTGGTACTAAATCAGTATCGCTTAAAACTATTTTTTCTTGAATTTCATCGCCGCCCCAAATAGTTACACAACCAAACGGAAAGAAAAATATCTCTATAAAATCAGAATCTTTATTTATCTCTTTCCGAATATATAAAACATCATCAAAATGTTGAGGTTCAAGACCAATCTTTTTTAAATTAGTAACTAGATCACTCATCTTATATTCGGAAGAAGTACAGTAAGATGAACATCTCATGATTATTACGTTTAATTTATATAAATTTAGAGTATAGTAGTTAGGAACCTATAAAGTCAATAATATTATAATTATGTATGAAATATTAAGTAATAGAGACGTTATCAAAATAATAGGTTTCGATTCCGTAAAGTTCCTACAAAATCTCATTACTAACGATATTTGTAAGAGTATAGTCAATTCAGTTGAATTCGGATACAAGGAGCGAGGAGCGAAGCCTATAATAATAGGCGAGACGACGAGTAACGCAGTAGGCGAGTCCAAATCAATTGACTATAATTATTGCTATACTTATTTGCTTAATAATCAAGGAAGATATTTATTTGATTTTTTCGTGTATGTTCATAACCCTGAGGAAATTTACCTTGATATTGATAAAAGTAATAAAGCTGCTTTGATAGAGTATTTAAACTTCTATAAATTTCGCTCAAAAATACAAGTAATAGATTGTAGTAACGAATATAAAGTTATCTACTCACTTCAAAAATTAGATATAGACTCGCTAATTACGGTTCGTGATCCTCGTTATGCTAAGCTTGGTTTCCGCTCAATAAATAAGCTCGATGTCATACCGCTGTGCGGTATCCAGACAATAATTAAAAAAGACTGGACCCCGTGGTCAAGCCACAGGGTGACAGAGGGGGAACCGCCCTCCTCAACAACATCTCCCTGCGAAAACGGGAATCCAATATACCTAGAAGATAAATATAATTTTGCAATAATAGATGGTGTGGAAGATTTAATCACAGATAAATCTATTCCAAATATGTATGGTGCTGAGGAGTTAAATGCAATTAGTTTTGATAAAGGTTGTTATGTCGGGCAGGAAGTGATTTCAAGGGCTAAATATCAAGGAGTTATAAGAAGAAAGATATATAAAATTACAGCAGATGAAGATTTATCTTCATTAGTTAAAGATGAAGAAATACTCGCAGATAACAATAAAATCGGCGTAATATGCTCAAGTTATCACAATAAAGCAATTGCCTTAATCAGAGAAGAAAAATATCTTGCCGATAAAGAAGCTGATGTTACCGTTAAAGGGATTAAAATCAACTTATCTCTCGCACCTTGGTATTAAATAATAGTTAATTTTTTAATAATTACTTGACATTTATCAAGTTTTCATGTATTATTATAATTATAAATAGATACAAGATACAAACCATATTTCATGGTATTTTTATAAAAAATTAATATAAATTGGAGACTTTTATGTATACACCTTTTCAATTATTAACTTCAGGAAACATACAATTAATACCGGCTATATTAAACAGAACTAATGTTAACAACAAACTTAATATTTTTGAAGCTCTTTGTAGTTTAATACCTCAACAATAAGATCAGAATGTTAAAAATATTTTAGAAAATATTGCTGTACAGATATTAAACAAAATGATCCTCATCCCTGACAATAATTGGGATAAGAAAGATACAAACGGTAATACTATACTTGAATGGGGTATTTGGAGTAATAGCTCCAATGTTATTGATGTATTTCATCATAACCCTGCACTTATGGCAAAATTTGTTTCAACTGAGAAAGCACAAATTCATAATTTTTTCTGTGTTGCTATGGAGTCGCATATTTCTGATGATTTCCGTAAGACACAAATTGAAAAATTTACACAATTAGGTTTAGATATTAATGATCTTGGTCAAGATAATCATATTGCTTTATATTCTACAATAAATATCAGCTTATTACTAATAATCCGAGTAATCAAAATATAAATTTATTAGCTACCGGTACTTTACAAATACAAAATACAATATCTAAAATGTCTGATAACGGTCATAAATATTTAGCTCAAGCAGGTTTTAAAACTTTAATAATGAATGTAAAGGAATTAGTAGAAAAAACATTAGGAAATTGTAACCTTGAAAATTCTACCGGCGGTAATAATATGATTGCTACGTTTGGTAATATAATATGGTCTATTAAACAAGATATTGCAAAAGCATCCGGTCAAGAAAAAACATTGTTAATCAACAATTTTAAAGAACTGAAATCTTTAGCTGAGCCTATAATAGAAAAAATAGTAAAACAGCAAGGATTTAATCCTAACATTATGGATCAATTGAATTCTAATGCAATAGCATGGTTCGGTGAATTTGGAGCCGAATTTTTAGAAAAATGCATAAAAATACGCATACAAAACCTGATGTAAATTTCTATGATAAGAGTGGTAAAACACCACTTGATTGGTATAGCGATTATAACGCTACTAAAATCGTAGAAACTTTAATAAAAAATGGCGGTAATGTATCTTCAGTGTACTTAAGATGCAGCTACTCCTAGCCATAGATTATTTTTAAACAATTCAAAAGTATAATGCTAGCAACTCAAAACTGCCAACTCTAAAAGCATTATTAAATAAAGAAAACAAGCCACCGTTTGATCCAAGTATCAAGATGGTAGGTAATAAACACTGCAGCAGATGTATGAGAAGAGAAAAAAACAGCTATAGTTGATGACAATGATTGTCATAATGCACTTGATGAGTACACAACTTGGTATAATAACGATTATACTGTAGCATCATTAGGTTAGGGCAGTAGAAGTTTAATCTTTATGAATAAAAATGAGTCTTGTATGTCATTCCTAGCTAAAAGCGGCCTTATTGCATGGCTCGTTTATGTCATGCCCGTAGAAGCAGGAATTTCAGCATAAAGCGAGCTTTAAAAAAATCTTTTAAAAAGTTTTGAAGTACTGGATTCCCGCCTACGCGGGAATGACATCGAGTCTTATGACACCCATGTGTATTCGTAGGAATGACATACTTTTTTAACTCCACAAAAATATTGTTTGTTTCTTTTTTTATCTTTATTATTATTTGCATAGAAAATCCCTATAACTTAACTCTATGCCAAATATAGATCTCCTTATTTTTACTAGCTTTTTAGCGATTAATTTGCTAGTTGGACTTCTAAATATCACAAATATAAAAAATATTTGCGAATATGCGATAGGAACAAGGAATTTTTCTACAGGTACAATAGTCGCAACTCTTATTGCTACTTGGATCGGTACTAGTACTTTTTTAATCGATAATTCAAGAATGTATACGGACGGATTATTGTACTTATTACCTAGTATATTCGGTAGCGTTGTTAGTTGGTTATTAATTAGTGACTTTATAGCTCCTCGTTTTGAGAATTTTTTGGGTAGCTTATCGGCAGCAGAAATAATAGGGGAGGCGTATGGTAACAAAGTTCGTATTCTTACGTCGATAGTTAGTATATTAATGTCTATAGGTAGGATTGCCATGCAATTCCACGTAGCAAGTTTAATATTACAGCTATTCTTTAACATTTCAAATTTTTACATAGATTTATGTATTGCCACTGTAATAATAAGCTATTCTGCTTTTGGCGGTGTAAAATCGGTTACTTTTACCGAAGCCGTACAGTTTGTTACTTATAGTGCAATTATTCCAGTAATAGGAATTGTCGTATGGAATGTTTTTAGCGATCCGCATATATTTATAGACTCAAATGTACAAACTCGTCTTACTGATTTACAAGGATTGTTTCACTATACTAGTCCTAAATTTTGGATTTCTTTAAATATTTTTATATATTTTGTGATTCCGTCACTTGGTCCTTCAATTTTTCAAAGAATATTGATGGCAGAAGACACAAGGCAAATATCACGAACATTTTTTATTTCGGCAGTTATTTGTCTTTTTTTATCCGTTTTATTCATTTGGATTGCAATATTATTATTGTCTCAAGATCCGGTAGTTAACACCAATGAATTGTTTTTACGGATCATTAAAAGTTATATAGGATTTAAGGGGTTAATAGTCGGCGTTATTATGGCAATGATAATCGCAAGTACACACTCTTATATTAGCGTTGCATGGTTTTAAAACTTTAGTAGATGATAAGATTTTTTCAGGTGATGCATTGCCTTTTTTCGCTACTTCTAAAGAGGAAAGGTTGAGAATGTTTAAAGAAGCTATGGAAAATGAACAGGTTAAAATAATTTGGGTTTTTCGTGGCGGATATGGATGCAGTGAATTTGTAGAAGATTGTTTTAATATAGAGCAAAAAGGGGATAAAGTCCTGATAGGCTATAGCGATATTACCGTTTTGCATTTATTACTAAATAACCATTATAATATCCCAACTATTCACGTTTCAGTGTTAACTTCGTTACTACCGCCTACTAATCAGGATATTATGCCTATAATAAATGTTCTTATTATACCTATAAAGAAAATTAGTGAGGAAAATATAACAGGTACAATAACAGGCGGGAATTTAACGGTTTTAACTAAATTGATTAGTACTGGTTTGCAAATTCATTCTCATTCCTATGCTTCTTTATTTCATTCCCGCAGAAGCGGGAATCCAGAAAAAATAATACTGGATCCCCGTTTTCACGGGGATGACAATAAAATTCTATTGCTTGAAGACGTTAATGAAAAAGCCTATGCCGTACATCGTAATCTAGTTCAATTAAAAAATACGGTATATTTGAATGCATAAAGGCAATAATCTTTGGTGATTTTACTAAAGGGGATGAGTTTGTAGAACAAGCTATAAAAAGTTTTTGTTTAAATCATATTCAAAATATTGGAACTTATAAAGCAGCAGGCATAGGGCATGGAGAAGTAAATCATCCAGTTATTATGAATCATGAAGTAATTATAAACAGTAATGTTTTAAGTTTTACTAGCCCTTTTGAAATAATAGAAAACAAATGACAAATTCTATCAGAATAGGTACAAGAAAAAGTCCACTTGCTTTAATACACACTAATTTAGTTATTCAGCAAATCAAACAATTTTTTCCTGATATCAATTGTGAAATAGTGCCGATTATTACTAGCGGGGATTTAATCCAAAATAAACCATTATACGATATAGGCGGTAAAGCTTTATTTTTAAAGGAAATAGAGCAAGCCTTGCTTGATAAAAAAATTGACTTAGCTGTTCATTCTTTAAAAGATGTACCGGGTAGAATACCTGAACCGCTAGTAATAGCTGCTGTTTTGGAGCGTGAAGACCCCAGAGATGTTTTTGTTTGTCTAAAATATAAATCTATAGAAGAGCTGCCGCAAAATGCCGTAATAGGTAGCTCGGCAGTACGAAGAAAAGCATTTATCCAAAAAATAAGACCGGATTTAAAGGTAACGGTTTTTAGAGGGAATGTTGATTCAAGAATAAAAAAGCTAATGACCGGCGAAGTTGACGCAACAATTTTAGCATATACAGGTCTTAAAAGGTTAGAGGTGTTTAATCCGGAGTATTGCCATTTGATAGAGTATTCACAGATGTTACCGTGTATAGGGCAGGGAGTCATTGCAGTTGAGATTAGAAAAGATGATAATGCTATGCTTGAGATATGCAACCAAATTAATCATCTTCCCACTTTTGAACTCATAAAACCCGAAAGAGCATTTTTAGAGTATCTAGATGCTAATTGCCGCACCCCGATTGCTGCTTATTCACAATATCTAGATGCAAATCCTAGACATCTTTCCAAACTCGCTTATAGGGAGGTATTTGAAGGAAACACAGAAGCACTTGCCACCGCAGCGTACAAAAGCAATCGCACAGATGCGAGTACCGGATTGACGTACAAATTACCCCTAGAAGTAGAGTTTGGGAAGGTGTCTAATATACAAACCAATTTTATGCTCGGTAACCTTGACGGCAGTAAAATAACTTTCCATACCGAAACTACCAATATAAAAACTTCAACAGAAGCAGGCATAAAAGCCGCTAAAATGATGTTGGAAGCTATCTGTAAATAAATTTTAATCGATAATTTAATTCTTTTTTGCTGCAAATTATAAGATTTTTTTGAGATATGAATAACACCCTATCAAAAATCTTATCAATTTTTGCTAAAAAAGCTCTTTACTTGATAACCTCTTAAATCAACTAGATAAATAGCTATTTAGGGAATATACTCCTAAAATATCTAAATTTGCAAGATATTATCATGACAATACAAAGATTTTTAGACTTAGAATTACCAAAAGGACAGTCCTGTTTTTTGTGGGGAGCACGTAAAACTGGTAAGTCAACATATCTGAAACAACGTTTTCCGGATATATATAGATTTATTACAAGCTGATATCTATAAAGTTTCAAAATCCTGAACGTTTAAGAGAAGAGTTTAAGTCAAAAGACGGCATCTCAACTATTATTATTGATGAGGTGCAAAAAATTCCCTTACTGTTAGATAAGGTTCATTATTTAATAGAATCTAATAAATCTTTACAATTGATCCTTTGCTGCTCCAGTACTAGGCGCTTAAAATCAACAGGTAGCAATTTACTTGGCAGAAGAGTTTGGAGATATATGTTTTTGCTGCTCTATGATATTCTGAGATAAAAGAGCTTGATTGGCATAAAATTTTTAATCATGGACTAATACCTGATCATTATATTGCATCAAAAAAGATTCATAAATATCTTGCGTCCTATTTATATGACTATATTTTACCTGAAGTACAGTTTGTGAAGCAAATTTAAGAAAACGCGAAGCACTTGCAAGGTTTCTAGAGATTATAGGCATTTCAAACGATGAGATGATAAATTATAGTAATATAGCAAGAGATTGCGGTGTTGATGCAAAAACCGTTAGAACATATCTTGAAATATTAGAAGATATGTATTTAGGATATCATCTTTATCCGTATAGATCACTTAGCAAAAGGCAAATTATTACGGAAATGCCTAAATTTTACCTTTTCGATACCGTACTTAGCAAATTACCTAAGGAAATATGAATATCAGGAAATAAAAGGGTTTGATGCTGGTAAATCTTTTGAGCATTATGTATTCTTAGAATTAATAGCTTATAAATATTTAAACAACAAAAGAGATGAATTATTTTATTGGCGTACTAAAGAAGGATATGAGGTTGATTTTATATTTCAAAATAATGATGCATTTGAAGTTAAAATTGCTTCTTCTATACAAAAAAATCATTTAGAAGGTCTATTAGAATTTAGTAAAGATAGTGATTTTAAATTACATATATGGACATTTAGTATAGAGCTAAGTATTATTAAATAAAATTAATATTGGGTAGCATAACGTAAGCTTTTATGAAGCTCAAAAAGCTTTTCTAGATATCAAAAGGATAATCCTTCAAGATGTAGACCATAGTGTTACAGAAAAAAGATATTTTTGTTTAGGTAAAGTTGATGGTAATATTTAACAGTCAGTTTTATGTTCCGAGGTAATCATATAAGAATTTTTGGAGCAGGATACTGGCGTAAAGGTAAGAGAATTTATGAGCAAGAGATAAAATACACTGATGGGGAAATAGGGGAAGTAAAAATAGTAAAAGATTTCTTACCACATCCTAGAGAACTGTTATTAAAAGATGATTCAGTAAAAGTAACCATTTCTTTAAGTAAAGAGAGCGTAGAATTTTTTAAATCAGAAGCAGCAACTGCACATGTGCCTTATCAAAAAATGATTAGGATTTTACTAGATAAATATACTAAGCACTATAAGCAAATAAAAGGGTATAATACTATAAACTAAGTTGGCGGATAGGGTGGGATTCGAACCCACGGTACGGTTGCCCGTACGCCAGTTTTCAAGACTAGTGCCTTAAACCACTCGGCCACCTATCCAAGAAGATTCATACCAAATAATCTTATATATTTCAAGGGAAATCTTGCAATATATGAATCTAAATTACAAATCCGAATTGTTCTTTCACTTCATTAACCGTTTCAGAAGCTCTAATTCTTGCTTTTTCTGCTCCTTTGTGCAGTATTTTTAATAAATATTCTTTATCATTCATTAATTCTAAATATTTATCACGTATCGGTTGTAGATTTGTAATAATAATTTCTGCCAAATCTTCTTTAAATTTTGCGAAACCTTGGTTTTGATAATTACCGATTATTTTTTCCAAGCTTTCTTCGGATAAACTGCTATAAATATCTAATAAATTACTAATTTCCGGTCTTGTTTCTTGATCATAGCTAACAAAACTTAAATGATCGGTTTTGGCTTTTTTTATTTTTTGATGAATAAGATCGTTATCGTCTTTTAAATTGATACGGGAAAAATCCGAAATATCAGATTTACTCATTTTCTTTAATCCATCCCGTAAGCTCATGATTCTTGTGCCTGTTTCACTAATTAACACTTCAGGAACTTTTAGAATTTCTTTGTTAAATTTTCTATTTATTACCCCTGCAATATCTCTTGTTAGCTCTAAATGCTGTTTCTGATCCTCACCTACAGGCACTATATCGGCTTTATATATTAAGATATCCGCTGCCATAAGTACCGGATAGGAAAATAACCCAAGACAAGCCTTTTCTTGATCGCTACCTGCTTTATCTTTAAATTGCGTCATGCGCTTTAACCATCCAAGCGGTGTAACGCAATTTAGTAGCCAAGCAAGTTCAGTATGCTCTTTCACCATACTTTGGGCAAAAATCGTTACTTTGTCGGGGTTAAGCCCTGCTGCTAAATAAACAGCAAGCACCTCCATAATTGAATTGTTAAGTTCTGATGGCTTAATATCAACCGTGATAGCATGCAAATCTGCTAAGAAGAAAAAACAGTTATATTCTTCCTGCATTTTAACCCAGTTTTTAATTGCACCAAGATAGTTACCGAGATGTAAAGAACCGGTTGCTTGCACACCGGAAAGAACAGTTTTTTTCATTTAATACCTTTTTATTTTACTCATTGTAAAATTATGTTATAAATACCATTTTAATTAATATAATTATCTTAATAATTATGCTGTGGCGTTTAAGAATTTTATCATTTTACGGATTATTATCGTTATTTACATTTATTTTTTTTCTTATATGTTACATACCAGTAACATTTTTCAATGTCAACTATCACATAAGATATAGAATTGCCATTATCTTTTCTTATGCTTTTGTGTGGCTTGCAAAAATTTGTTGCGGTTTAAAATATGAAGTAGAGGGGCTTGAGAAATTACCGAAGACTATTGCAATCGTCGTGTCTAATCACCAATCCTTTTGGGATCAAATGTTTATGCAACTGATTATTCCTAAACATTCTTGGGTATTAAAGCGTGAATTATTTAATATACCCCTGCTTGGTTGGGGACTTCGGATGGTTAAACCTATTGCGGTTGACCGTGGTACTAATAGCTCGGTTGCTCAGATTTTAAGAGAAGGTCAGGAAAAAATAAAAGAAGGATTATGGTTAATAATATTTCCGGAATCAACTAAAGTTCCGCCTGATAGAACGGTAAAATTTAAACCAAGTGCCGTAAAGCTTGCTTCAATTACTAAAGTTCCAATTGTGATGATAGCTCATAATGCCGGTTTATTTTGGCCTAGAGGTTTTTGGTTTAAGCAACCTGGAACTATAAAGATAAAGATTATAGGTGTAATAGAAAAAGAAGAAATAGAGCAAACAGACGTACGTATACTTAATGACAAGGTTGAGCAAATTATTAACAGTGAAAAGCAAAAATTATTAAATTAATATTAGGTTTTAAAAATAATTAGTATTATCATAAAATTACAACTTAGTTTTTATGGAGGTATTTATGGTAAGGACAACAGCGTTAAAATTAATTGCGGTTATCGATAGTAAGCAAATGATGCTTTACGACGCTCAAGGAGTTAAAATTACTACTAATACACCTTTAAAATTATCTTTGGATTTAGAGGAGCATCACCACCATAGAGAAAAAAGACAAAGCCTTTACCAAAATAAATCTACACCGGCTTCGTTGTTTGAGCCGCATACTTCGCTAAAAGATATAGCACATAAAGAAGCAGCAAGGAGCGTTATTAAACATTTAGAGAAAGTAACTACTGCTGATCAAGCTAAATATAAGGAATTGATTATTGTAGCAGAACCGCAAATGCTTGGATGTGTTAGACAAGAACTTAAAAACGGTCTAAAAAAGATGATTACTAAAGAAATTGCTAAGGATTTAGTGCAACATAGCGTAGATGCAGTGGAGCGAGCAGTATTTTCTTAGATAATCTTTATATGTCATTCCCGCGAAACCGGGAATCCAGTAAAACCTATACAAAACTTGTTTTTTTAGGTTTATTTTGTCAATAATCTGTAATTTTTATACTAGTATTAAGGTGATCCTTTCTAGACTCCCACTTTCGCGGGAATGACATAGAAGTCGTACAACAAGGTTTTTAGTCGTTTGTAATGATGATACAAATTAGGTGCCTAACTTATTAAATATTTCTTTAGGAATCTTAATATGTGGTTTGAAAGGCAAACCGCCGCTATTTATACATTGAGTTAGAAAAATATCCTCATGGCTTCTGACATAGTCATTCCCATTTGCTTAAATATTTCTGCTGCTTCAAGTTTTATATCTGCTGAAACGCGTAATCTAATATCTACTGTATTCATAATATAGCTCCATTCAGTTATCATTATCCGCTATAGTCAAATGATTTGAATTCACTTACATCGTCTCGCGTCGCTCTCCGATTATCTATAGGCTGCGCTTCTCGCTCTTTGTAATTACATCCAACTGATTTGACTACATTTTAGTATATATGGCGGCATGCGTCAATACACTCATATTTTAATTCAGAATAGTTGCACTAATAAGAAAAAGTGGTAAAATATCATATCGAACAAATTAAATATTATGAATAATTATGCCACAAATTTATTTTAACGGTCCGGAAGGACGAATTGAAGGAAGATATGCAAAAGCTACCGCGCCTAACGCCCCTATTGCATTAGTTCTTCATCCTCATCCTTTATATGAGGGTAATATGAATAATAAAGTAGTTTATAATGCCTATAAGATTTTAGCAGATAACGGTTATACCGTCTTACGTATTAATTTTAGAGGAGTAGGGGGATCACAAGGTAAATTTGATAACGGAGTCGGTGAAGTGGTTGATGCGGGGGCAGCTCTCGACTGGTTACAGCAGAATAACCCAAATGCTCAGTCTAATCTGATATTAGGATTTTCTTTCGGAGCATGGATAGCTATGCAACTTGTAATGCGACGTCCGGAAATAAATCATTTTATTGCTATTTCACCGCCGGTTAATACAATTCATAAATATGACTTCTCATTCCTCTCACCTTGTCCTATTCCAGGGTTTATATTACAGGGAGATAATGATAGTATAGTATCGGCAGATGATGTAAAAGACCTAGCAAATAGATTATCTAAGCAACAATCCCATATTAAAGTTGATTATAAAATTATCAATGGAGCTGACCATTTCTTTCGTTATAAAACTGAAGAATTTTCTAAAGCAATAAATGCTTATTTAATAACAATTCAATCTAATTATCATCACCATAATAATAATGTAAATGAAGAAATTAGTAAGCACCCAAAGAAATTATTTTTATATTAGTTTTTGTTGTGTGGTTCGGCTTATCCGTCATTGTGAGCAGGCGTTGTTGCAGGTACCCAAGTCGTCATGGCAAGGAAATTGCGTAGCAATTGACGAAGCAATCCAGTAAAAATTCTGATTTACAGAATTTTTTTATCACCACGCAGCCTACGGCTGCTTGCAATGACGACTCGGTATCCACGCAACAATACCTAGTGGGAATAACATAAAAGAATCCATATCACAACGTCTACAATTCTAAATAAGCTTCTATTGCTAAAATTAATATTTCATCTTTTTTAGCATCTAACTCTTGAGTTAATTCTTCATAAATTTGCCTATCTGATAGAGAAGTAAATTTTTTAAATAGCTGCACTAATTTTAAAGAAGGGATAATACGAAAAGCATCTTTTAATATTTTGATCTTTTTATTAGCATTAAGCTTATTATTTAAATTAAAGTAAAATTCTAGTAATTCGTCGTTATAAAAATTTAAATCTACAGCCGTTGCCAAATAATCTATAGCATTAGCCGTATTATTACTTTCTACTTCTTGCTTCGCTGCTAATAAATAATACTCAGCAATTTCCGGCATAGACTCATGTTTATGAAATTTTGCGAGCTTATTCGTTATAAAAATAAATTTTGTCCATAGAGAAAGTCTAGCATAACAACGCATTAAAGTAATTAAATTGTCAATATCAAGTTCATTGAAATTATAAGCCTTTGTTGCGTAATTTTCTGCTTGCTCATAAAAAGATTTACCATAATAAAGTTTTGCTAGATTTTTGCTACCGTAAAAAACAAATTCTTTAGATGTAATAAGTTTTTGAAAATAGGAAATTTTTCTATCTACATCCTCTTCAGTTACGGCTAAGATTAAATTATGGAATTCTTGTGAATCTTTTAGATCTTCAGAAGATAAATTTTTGCGAGCAATAGAAGCAGATTTAGCTTTATTATTCATAATATATTCGGCAAAAGCTAAAATTAAAGCATATCTATCATGATTAATTTTTCGTTTACTAAAAATATTATGTATTTTAGATGGTAAATCGATAATTAATATTAGAAATCTAATGACAATAAAACAAGAAATTAGTAATAAAAGGCCTAAAATAAGACTAAAGAACAAGGTAGTCTCTATATTATAATCATATAAACTAATAAAAACTTTTGAATCAAACCTCTCTATAAAAGTAAACCCGAAATAAAGCAGTAAAAAAGTAGCACATATTAATAATAACCTAAACATCTTTATTTACAAACTCCTGCATAAATTTTTCTGAATAAAGACAATCGATTAGATAGTTTAAGTTCTCTAAAATTAGAGGTTTATCTTGCTCTTTTATCATCATAGCAGAAGGTTTTTTTTCAATTTTGATAAACTTCTCCAGCCACTTATGGTTGGTAGGAAAAATTACTTCCGTACTACTTGATTTAGAAAAAAGATAATTATTATATGCTTCTAAGTTATTTAAAATATTCCTTATATCTTGAGGCAGCAGGCGGGATTTTACTATTCTTAGTTCTTTACTATAATCCTTATCTTGCATGAAATTATATACTAATAGATTTACATTTAATAAGTAATTAATATAGTCAAGTGATACCCATACGCCTACCTCATCACTCGTCGCTCTCCTATTAGTTATAGGCTTCTTCGCTCCTTGTGCCTTGTATCCGAATGAAGCTGAATTGACTACAGTTTCTAATTTTGGTTCTACTAAATTAGTCGGTGCTTCAGGAAACTTTAAAGAACTTACGTAATTTAAAAGCGACTTGGTAGATAATAGAGGAGCTGCTTCCTTTTCTTCCAGGGTAGTATTTTCTTTATTTTCTACTGCTTGATCAGGAATTTGGCTTAAATCCTTATTTTCACTTTTAAAAAGTTTTAAAATATCGGATCTATTATGATAAAGAGTAAAAGAAGATAAGACAAATATTACTATTGCTATAAAAAAGATGTTTTTGCTTTTAAATAAACTATCGAATTTGTGCATTTTCAGATAATAACTTGATTATATCGTTAAGGTTTTGATCATCACAATAAACCACATTTTTTATAAAAGGTCTAACTATATTTGCAACTTTCAAACTTATGGCTACAACTAAACTATCTTGTAAGTACTCTAGTAAATTATTTTGCAGTAATAATTTTACTAAAGTCCTAGCACTATTTTGAGAATAAAGTAATATAAAATCAATATTATTTGTAAATTCTTTTATAATAGATACGGGCAGCTCATTCAAATATTCTACATTATAAATGATATGTCTAGTTATTTTGCTAGGTAAATCTTGAGTAATTTCATTTGAAGATAAATATATAGTCTGCTCATATAAATCAGGAGGAAAATGCTTAATCAAATCTTCCACGTTTTTAGCAGTATACATTACTTTCTTGCCTAATAATCGTTTTGACTTACTACCTACTACCCAAATATCTTGTTTTAAGTTATGACCGGTTAAGATACTTGCTGCATATTTACTAGTTATTATTATATTTGAGTAATTATCTAAAATATCGATATTAAAATCTAAAGTTTTATATTTAATTAAAGGACAATGAATATCACGTAAATCTAAATTATATTTACTTATTTCCTTTATAGTTTCATTATTTTCTTCAATATGTCTAGTTAATAAAACCGATTTCATACAATATTTGTACTCCAATATAAAAAGCAACTGCCCAAATAATAATAGCAGCTATTTTATTAATTATAGTTAAAATCGTACTACTTTTATTTAGCTTTCTAATATTATAACCTGCAACTGCTAAAGAAAAAAACCATATCCAAGATATAAGTATGCAAGTTAAGGTAAATATAATTTTTGCAATACCGCTATACTTTAAAGCACTAATACCTATTACTATAATCGTATCCATAATTGCATGCGGATTTAATATTGACACCGATATAGCAAATAAAATTTGTTTTTGAGCTGAAAAAGCCCCGGAATTCATTGTAAGATCAATAGGCGGCTGATTCCAAGTATTATATCCCATATAAATTAAGAAAATAAATCCAACAATAAATATAGATAATTTTAACCAAGAAATTTCAAGAATTAACAAAGATATCCCAAGAACTGCCATACATATAAGCATAGTATCACATATTGAGGCTGCAATTATGCTAGGTAAAGCCTTGCTAAACTTTGGCTGTGTTGCTCCTTGATTGAATATAAAAATATTCTGTACTCCGAGCGGCACTATTAAACCGAGAGCTAAAACGATGCCATGTAAAAAAGCACTTAATATATCATTATTCATTTAAATAGCCATTTTATATACTAGAGCTATGCTCCAAATTGTTACTGCTCCCATTTTATTAATTATATTTAATATACTCATTATATATGGGTTTAATATAGATAATATTGATATCACAATATAGAAACTAAACTTTGTTTCCACATAGAAATAGGCTAAGGTTCTATTGTTAAATTAAAATATGATTGATTCCAAGTATTATATTCCATACAGATTAGAAAAATAAATCCAATTATGAAAAAAGGTATTGCTATATACCAAATCATAAAAATAAAGAAGAAATCATGATTGAAAACGATTATATGTATAAGTATATTATAACATATCGAAGTAACAATTACACTAGGTAGAGCTTTTTTGAAGCTACGATATTTTGCACTTTGATTTAATATAAAAATACTTGGTATAATGGAAGAAATAGCAAAATACGGTATTAAAAATATTATACTTAATATATATCATTCATTATTGTAATTTAGTTTTTATTTTTAATAATATTAATAAAGACGGAATAGTTATAATAGTAGTAAATAAAAAGAAATTTTGCCAACCGAAATTTACTACCATATAGCCTGAAATTATAGGAAAAATTGAGCGCGAAATCCCCATCATCGATGAAAGAAAAGAATATTGAGTAGCTCGAAATTTACCTTGACAGAGTGCAGAAATAAAAGCGATATAAGCAGTCATTGTCATACCGCCGGTAATACTTGCTATTCCTATCGTAATAAATAATAATAAAGAATTTTTACCGTTTATTTCAAGAAAAATAAATAAAATATGTCCTAAAGCATGAATAATACCAAATAAAAATATACTATTTAATATATTTTTATGTTTCATAATAACCCCGCCGACAAGTCCACCGATTATAGCTCCTACAACTCCACAAAACTTTCCAACGCTTGCTATTTCAAAAGCATCATACTCAAGATGAAGCAAAAACGGATTAATCATAACATTAATTAAGTTATCCGGTAACCTATATAATACTAGGAAAATTAATATAAGAATAATGAAATAAACAGAACCTATAGGTTTTAACGCATTATATATAAAATTTATTATGTTTTTTTTATTTTGATTATTTTTTATATCATTCTTGATTATCTGTATATGTATGTTCTCGTTTAAATAACAATACTTAATTCCTACAATCAATAAAATTAAATAAATAAATACTAAACCGGCAAAGATTTTATATATTTCATTAAATGTTAAATAAATAGATAAATAAATAGCTCCAGAACCGGCTAAAAGCATACCGACCCGATAACCGAATATGTATATTCCTGAAGTAAACCCAAGCGATTCTTTAGGTACTATTTCCGTTCTTAAAGCACTTAATATAGTATCTTGTGCAGCACTAAAAAAAGAAATAATTAAAGCCGTGAAAGCAAATAATAATAGATTAGTACTAGGATCTAGAAAACTGAAAATATATATAAGAAATATCAATGCACTACTAGTTAAGCAAATCCAAGATAATCTATGACCGAATATTTTGTTTAAATATTTAATTTGCACTGCATCAAAAATCGGTGCTAACAAGAAATTAATAGAGTAGGGAAGCGTTATGAATGATAATATACCGATTGTTTGCAGTGCTATATCTTCTTTAGCAAGCCAATAATTTAAAGTATTACCGGTAATCATTAGATTAAAACCGCTAATAAGCCCAAACAACCAAATAATACATAAACGAGAGTTATTTAACATGAATTTATAGACTCCTTGCTCTTTTTGAAGTTGATCGAGTATATATGCCTTTAGCTCTAAGTTCCTATAAGCTTAATATGCAAAAATGTGAGTCTTCTGTTTATTTGTGGCATGTAATGTAATCATGTTATTTTAATTTCTCAATATCTTTCTTATCTAATTTTGTTATTGTCATAATAGTTTCTAAAGAAAGCCCTTCTTTTTTCATTTCTTTAGCCATAGTAATTTTCTCTTTTTTTCTACCTTCTTCAATACCTGCTTGTTTCCAGCTATGAGCTAAGCTATTCATAAGGTTTCCTCCTAATGCAGGGTTTAAATGCGATTTAAGCATTTTTTCTATTTCTATTTTATCATTTTCCCTAATCTGATTCAAGGTGTAGAGGACAAAATTAGCTCTATATAATCTATACCGATATTAACTTTAATAAATTCTGGTAAAAGATCAGCTACTTCTTGCCATCTCTTTAATAAATCTCGTTTGTGGATATGTTTTAAAAAAAACTGCAAGATTCCAGACCAAGCTTTTTCTTTTAATTTTTCATCAGAAATATTTTGAACATGAATTAACTGATAATCATTAATCTATATGTATTTTTTACAAGTTCACTGTTTTCAAATAACTCCCATAGATTAGTCATAAAGTGACAAAAGAATATAAGAGAAATATAGCTCATTCTTATAAAAATAGCGGGGTAGTATTTTTAAACTTAAAAAATATGCAAAAAAAGTAAGATAAAACTTTACAAAAGTCAAAATGTGATTTTTCTTTTCCTAACCAAGATTTATTAAATCTTATCGATGAGATGGAACTGTTTTACATATTTTGAGACTCAAAGCCCTTATTTTTCTTATTTCATTTTACACTATGCAGGACCTAAGCCATGGACTACCGATAAGCAGGAATTATGGAAGACAAATCAGTACAAATTAGATAAGATCACAAAGTATTACTGGCGATATAAAGAAATAACACCTTGGAGTAGTATAAATTAATTATTTTAATTGACTTTAGCACTTAAGAGATTTAAAAGTTAACTTTAATATGTAAGGTTACAATAAAAATGTTACCGCCTAAAATTTTCTTTGAAAAAGTTAAAGAAATAATGTGGCCTATAGAAAGGAAAGAATTAAAGCTATTTATACCTATGGCTTTAATGATGTTATGTATCCTTTTTAATTTTGGGGCTTTAAGATCTATCAAAGATAGTTTAGTAGTACCCTCTATGGGGGCTGAAATTATTAGCTTCTTAAAATTATGGTTAGTATTACCCTCGTGCGTAATTTTTACCGTACTTTATGTTAAACTTAGTAATAACTTAAATTTTGAATATATTTTCTACATTATAGTCGGCAGTTTTTTACTATTTTTCTTATTATTTGCCTATATTATTTATCCAAATCAAGATATTTATCATCCTAATGATGAAATGATAAATAAATTAATTGCTTCATACCCTAATTTTAAATGGTTTATTAAAATAGGTAGTCAATGGAGTTATGCACTGATGTATATTTTCGCGGAATTATGGAGTGCAGTAGTCATAAACTTAATGTTTTGGCAGTTTGCCAATCACATTTTTGATACTTCTAAAGCTAAAAGATTCTATCCTGTTCTTGGAATGGTCGGTAATATCGGTCTTATAATAGCAGGCAGCGTACTTGTCTTTTTCTCAAGCGGGCAGGACGTCATTGATTCAGAATTATTACCGGATTCTTTTAATTCATCTGCCGGAAATGCTATAATGCTTCAGCCAATCATGTCAATTATTGTTACTGCAGGAATAATTGCTATGCTTCTATTTAGAATAATAAATAGATTTATTTTAACAGATTCCATAAATGTTTTAGATGAAAAAAAAGTTACAGCTAAAATGAAAACAAAACTTTCGGTAATTGAAAGTATCAAATTAGTAATTCACTCAAAATATATAGGTCGTATTGCCTTATTAATAATCTGTTATGGATTATTAATAAATATAGTTGAAGGACCTTGGAAAGCAAAAATAAAAGAATTACATCCAAACACTATAGACTATGTTAACTTTATGGGCAGGTTTAATATTTGGATGGGGATATCATGCGTTACTTTCATGATAATAGGCAGTAATATTCTTAGAAGACTCGGTTGGCTCATTTCGGCATTATTAACTCCTATTATGTTGTCTATTACCGGCTTGATGTTTTTTATCTTTATAATTTTTATTGAAGAAATAGGAGAATGTTTCGGTGATTTTAATCTGCTATATGCAGCGATTATTGTTGGAGCAATTCAGAACATACTGAGTAAATCGTCCAAATATTCATTATTCGATTCAACAAAAGAAATGGCGTATATTCCTTTATCTTTAGAGCTTAGAACTAAGGGAAAAGCTGCCGTAGAGGTAATAGGTACTAAATTCGGTAAATCGCTTGGAGCATTTATACAGTCTTTGATATTTATTATTATTCCGACTGCTACCTTTGATTCTATTATAATATATTTATTAGTAACTTTTATAGTTATGATGAGTTTATGGATTTGGAACGTTATAAAATTGAATAAGGAATATGTAGAGCTGTGTAAGTAAACGTCATTGCAAGCGGGCATTGTTGCGTGGATACCACCCAGTCATTGGGAGCAGTCGTAGACTGCGTGGCAATCTCATGAAATAATAACAAACTCCTGAGATTGTTTCGTCAAAATTTTCAATTTTTCCTTGCAATGACGAAAAAACTTATCCATACAACAACAGAAAATCACACTATAATACCGATTTAAAGATGAAAAAAATTCTTAAAATAATATTATTTATAACTATCTTTATTATACTCGCATATAGTGGGTTGTGGTTTACTATTATGTTCTCTTTATCACACTCTATAAATCAAAAATATGCCGGTACCAACCTCAATATAGAAGAGGCTGATAATAATCCTAATCAGCAATATCTTATTAAGTTTTCTAAAGTTCAGCCATATGGTTTTCCTTTCAAATTAGGTATTTCAGTAATTAATTGGCAAGAAGAGAGTATTAATAGAGTAACTGAATTTACCACACCGATAAATATCGGTTATGATTTACTTAAGCAGAAATTATTTATACATTTTTCCGGAGAAGCATTCGGAAAATTTAAGCCGGTTCAAAGAGGCTTTGGAGTAAGATTTTATAATGAGAACTGTATATTATCAACAAAAATACCGTTAAATTTTAAATTATTTGAAATAGTACGATTTAAAAAAGATTTATTTGAAGTTATAAATTTAATAGAAAATATTAAATTTACTTCCGGTAAAACAGAAATTTTTGACTTAGTCGATAATCAAAAATTATATGAAGAAGATCATACTATACTTACTATGTTATTTGACAAAAGTAAGTATTATACAAGTAAACAGGATTTCCTTGATAACATACCGCAAAAATTAGCAATTTATTATGAAACCGAAATAGTACAAAGTAACCTTGAAGATAGAATAATACCTGCCGGCTTATTATTATATAGACCCGCTTGGAATAATAATTTCAAATTTTCCGGTAATTTCTTGATTAGTACTAGTAGTGTGCATTTTAAAGATATTGCTAAAGATTTAACAATTGAAGTTACTAATGCAAAAATCAATAGTAATAACTTTGAAAATAATATTAATTTATTATATAAAGGTAAGTTAAACGATTTCGGCAATAATAATATTGATCTTTTGGTAGATTCGCAATTTAAGCTAAAACCTGGTTTTATAATAGGTTCATTAGAATTTATAAAGAAATATTACGATAAGCAAACCTATTTATTTAAACTTTCTGATAATAAGCTATATAAAGATTTTAATAATGAACTAAGCTATATTTTAAATAATAATAAACAATATAATTTTAGTATTTTTGAAGATAGGGAATATAATTTTAATTTAAATATTAATTTAGTAACTGAATTAAACAAATTAACTAGAGCACAGATAAATGCTTTAAGTCTCTATTCAAACGCATCGGGATTTAATATAACAAATGAAACTATAGTAAATGCTCTTAAAGATTCTTACAGTAAAGGTACGATAATAATTAATGATTACTCTAGAATAATAGATGTTTTAAGTGCATATATATACGGAGTAGGGGATTTTAAAGATTTTTCAGAAGAGAGTAAGGAAGTATACGGGAATGCTTTGAAATCATTTTTAAAAACTATTTCTGATCACCCGAATTCATCTAATTTAATTGATGCTAGCATTGAGTATGTGTTTGATTTGTCCGATTTAAACAAAGCTAAAATAGGTAATATAGATGATATAAATAAACTTATACCTTTATATTATTTATCTTTATATCAAGCAGCGGTAAAAAAAGTGCAACCCGGTGAAAATGTAAAAGAAAAAATTATGGAGTTAATTCCTAATGTTAATCAAAAAATATTAGAGGAATGTATACTCGATGAACTTCGTTAATCATCATTGCAAGCAACTGAAAGGAGCGTGGCAATCTCAGGGTTTTGGCATGAGATTGCTGAGTCAAAATTTTCAATTTTTTCTTGCCATGACAGAACAACCTATAAAAATACCAACCATGAATATTATAGTAAAAATACAGCAAGATTTAAAAGATGAAGTAACTAAGTTAAACAATTTAATCATTAGCTGTTTAAAAAGTGATGAAGAGTTAATAGAAAAGGTCGGTAAATATTTACTAGAAGCAGGAGGTAAAAGAATTCGTCCGCTTTTAACTATAATAACTGCTAAAATGTTTGATTATAAAGGCGATAATCATATAAAGCTCGCAAGTGCCGTTGAATTCATTCACACCGCCACATTGCTTCATGATGATGTGGTAGACGACAGCACTTTAAGAAGATTCAAACCTACGGCTAACGTTATTTGGGGCAGTAAAACAAGTATTTTAGTGGGTGATTTCCTCTTTAGTCAGTCTTTTAAGTTAATGGTAGCTTCCGGCTCTATTAAAGCTATGAATGTTCTAGCTAAAGCTTCAGCAATTATTTCCGAAGGGGAGGTAGTACAGCTAGTGAAGTTAAATGAACGACGTATTATAACTATAGACGAATATCAGCAAATAGTTAAATCTAAAACCGCCGAACTATTTGGAACTGCTTGTGCAGTTGGAGCTATTATAGCAGAGCAGGTAGACCATATTTCTAAAGATATGCAGGACTTTGGGAAATTACTCGGTACGATATTTCAGGTTATAGATGACTTGCTTGATTATTTGGGTAATGATAAACAGGTAGGCAAAAATATTGGCGATGATTTCTTAGAAGGAAAAGTTACGTTACCGCTGATTTTTTTATATAATAAGTTAGCGCAAGATAAGCAGCTTTGGCTTGAAAATATAATTAAATGTGATAAGCGTACTAAAGATGACTTTGTAAAAATACATGACTTAATGGTAAAGCATGAAATTTACAATGAAACAGTTAATTATTTGAGTAACTTAGAAAATGCAGCAAGTAAGTTATTAAATAAAATTCCGGTTCAGAATATTTATAAAGACTATTTGTTTTCGATTATTAAATTTATTTTGGAGCGCTCTTATTAGTTATTTGCATTCGTAGCTCAGCTGGATAGAGCGTTGCCCTCCGAAGGCAAAGGTCGTTGGTTCAAATCCAATCGAATGCACCACTAATTGAAATAATATTATCATATCACTTATTTTCCATAATATAGATTATAGAACAACTTTGAAGTATCTAATGAAAAATTGAAAATTGACGAATGGCTGGGACGGGAGGATTCGAACCTCCGGATGACGATACCAAAAACCGTTGCCTTACCACTTGGCGACGTCCCAATATGTATAGAATTTATACCAATAAATGACGGAAACGTCAATTACAATATAAATTTATTTCATTATTAAGCCAATTCCTCGCTTGCGTGGATAATAAATCATAAATTTTAGCTCTAATTTTGTTATAATATTCCTTGATATAGTTTATTTCATCAATATTAAGTAGTTTCATATCAGTCAATTTACTAGCATAAGGTACTAGGCTTAAGGTCTCAAACTCAAGCCATCCATTATTTTCTTTTACATACATCAAATTCTCAATCCTAATACCATATTTTCCAGGAACATAAAACCCCGGTTCATTAGATAAGATCATACCTGCTTTAAGTATTGTTTTATTACGAAGATTTATGCTTTGCGGTCCTTCGTGAACACTTAAGAAGCTCCCTACCCCATGCCCTGTACCGTGTGGATAATCTAGCATTTCTTGCCATAAATATTGCCGAGCGAGTATATCAAGATTAGCTCCTGCGATGATATTTTTTGGGAATTTGGCTTTAGCTAAAGCAATATGTCCTTTAAGTACTTGCGTATAACGCTTTTTCTGCTCATCTGTCGGTGTACCTATTACTATTGTTCTAGTTATATCGGTAGTAGCACCTTGATACTGACCGCCGGAATCTATCAGTAATATCCCCTGCCCTTCAATTTTTTTAGCAGTTTTTTGGTCAGCTCTATAATGAATAATAGCACTATTTTCCTGAAATCCGCAAATAGCAGGAAAACTATCCGAAACATATCCCTCTTGTTTAGCTCGTTGCTCTGTAAGCTTTAAACCGAGGGAATACTCGGTCAATTCGTTATTATGTTTTTCTGGATCCCCGTTTTCACGGGGATGACATTGAGAAAAATCAGCAAAAAATTCACATAAAGCTACTGCATCTTTAATATGCAAATCGATTGCATGCTTAATTTCTACATCGTTCTTACAAGCTTTAAGCATTAAGCATGGATCGGTAATTTTTTGTACTTTTTTATCAGCTACTAAGTCCATTATATGAACAGATGCTATAGTATCATCAATAAAAATTCTATAAGCTGGTTTGGAAAGATGTGTATTCTCGCTATCTCTTAAAATATTTTCAAATTCTTCTTCCGGTAAAATCGTTATTTCAGGACGAGCATTAATAATTTCGGCATCGATTCTTGTAGGATTTATAAACAAATATAATTGTGTAGAAGTGAGTATAACTTTTGCAAACATTAAAGGCGTATAAGCAACGTCACTGGCACGCAAATTTAGTAACCAACATATGGAGGAGCTATCGAGAATGACTAAGGCAGATTGCTCGGTGTCATTCCCGCTTTCCTCTATGTCATTCCTGCAAAAGCGGGAATCCAAAAAAATTTCACGACATTTACTTATTTTATCAGTATGACTAACGCCCGCCAACTTAATATCATGCAAATAAACTTTAGAGTTTGGCTCTAGTGGCTGATTTGGCCAAATCTTATCAACTAAATTTCCATTAATCTTCTGAAAATTGAACTTTAAATTTGATATAGTGGGATAAGTAAATAATTCAGAATCATATCCTATTTTTGCATCTTTACCAAACTTAGATATATCTTTTAAGTCAAAAAGCTTAAAAAGCTCTAAATCCAGCTCTTTATTTGCTTGCTCTAAATAACGTCCATCGGTAAAGAATAATGCTGTATCTTTATATATAATAGCTATACCGTTTGAACCAGTAAAACCTGTTATATATTCAAGTCTCTTTGCATAGCTTGGAACATATTCACTCATATATTTATCGTTAGACGGAATTATATAACCGTCTATATCGTATTCTGTGAATAAATTTCTAAGCAGATTAATGCGGATTTTTGTCATGTTTATATCTCTTATGTCCTTGCCCACTGGCTGAGCCGTCATTGCAAGGAAATTACTTAAGTAATTAAGTAATTGACGAAGCAATCCAGTTAAAAAATTCTGATTTACAGAATTTTTTTATTATTTTTTCTGGATTGCCACGCTCCTTGCAGTCGCTCGCAATGACAGCTCAGCATCCAGCTATGCAACGCTCATAGACGGGAATGACATTTATACCATCCATAATACAAAGGAATACCAAAGATAGTAAAAGAACTAGCTATAATCAGAGTTTTAACAGGTGTTTCATAGATAACCCATGCACAAAAGATAATCGATATTATAGCTATAAGTAAATAATAATAAGAAAAATTTTCTTTTGAGCTAAAAATCACCTTTAAAAAAGCTAAGCTACAAATTAAATAGACGAATAAGAATGTGATTGCCGAGAAATCTATTATTTGTGTAATCTGTTTGGCAAAATTATCATTTGCCGTAAAGACTAATAACGGCACAATGCCAAGGCAGCTTACAATAATTCCGTGAGTTGGAGCGTTATTGCTATTTTTCTTAGCAAAAAATTTCGGTAATAAACCGTCTTCTGCAAGCCCAAGAGCTATCTGTCCGCTAGTTAGCACCCAAGCATTGAGCGTACCTATACATATAATCGAGGCTATAACCGTAATTACGCTTGACCATTTACCCCCGAATAATAATGAAGCGGCATCGGCATAAGGAGCTTTAGCACTGACAAGTTCAGAAGCAGGGATTAATCCCATTATACCTATGCTATTAATAATATATAACACTGCTACGCAAAAAGTTCCAACTATTATGGCTCGTGGAATGGTTTTTGCCGGATCTTTTACCGCACCTGCTGTGGTAGTTGCACATTCTATGCCGATAAATCCCCAAAAAGTAAGAAGTACAACTCTTCCCATAATGCTCGGAATGCTTAAATTCTCTACTTCCTCGGCAATAGTTATATTATCTATATTAAAATGTGATAAAGCACATAAACCTACTATAAGCAATGGAACAAATTTTAAGAGAGTTAAATAAAACTCTGCTTTTCCTGCTACTTCAGGACCTTTTAAATTTAAAACCATAATAGCACCTAATAATATGATCTGTAATATTAAGTCTAAAATCGCTTGTGATTTAAAAAAAGGCGTTAGATAACCTATTGCCGAAATGACTACTATACTTGTACTGACAAAGGATATAACCCAGTAAGTCCAACCGGTGAAAAAAGCTATTTTATCCCCGAAATTTTCCCGTACATAAACGTGCGGACCTCCTGTTTTAGGAAATTTTGCACAAAGGGTAGAAAATACAAGTGCTATACTCATAGCACCGAATAATGAAAGTACCCAGCCCCAAATGCTGTATATACCGAACGGTGCTAAACTTAACGGCAATATAAAAACGCTAGTACCGATTTGACTGCCGGTTACTAAGGCAAAAACCGCCCAGAAACCTAATTTTTGTGACATATTAATCTAATTTAAAGAAACAGCTTTAACATAGCTGAAATAATGATTTTTAGCAATAGTGAAAACTACTATAATTATTTTACTCTTGATTTATAAACAAAAGATTGATAGCTTTTTAAGCTATCAAAAATAATCTTAGGAGTTAATATGCCAAATCGCACCGCTAAAGTTTATACAGTGAAATCAGGAGATGCTTTATCAAAAATTTCACAAAATTATGATACTCCTGTTCAGGATTTAGTTAAATATACTAATATACGTGATCCTAATCATATCGCAGTAGGCTGGGGGATTTCATTTTCCGGTGATTTGCATGATGTTTCTTAAAATAAATCTATTTGTGTAATAGTCAACTGCAAGTGTGATATTATCTTTGTTTGGTCCATAATACCAAAAAATTCTATAAGCAGCAGGAGTATTATTTTCAGCATAAGCTTCAAATATTTCTTCTCCGTTATGTCCTTTAACAGATTTTTATATTTATAGGTATTTAAACTAGGATGATGAGGGTTTGCCTGTAGATATGCCAGTGTTTTTTTACTGCTTTTAAACGTTTTGCTAATCCTTGATTATTTTCGAGTTCTTCCAAATCTTTACTAGCTTGAATAGTAAAAAGAATTTTCAAAGTCATCATCTAAATATTTACTGAAATCTTCTATAAATTTAACTTGCCCTTTAGCAGAATCTTTAATACCGTTATTTAATTGCGTTAAAACCTTTTTGTGATTAAATAGCCAACTTTCTTTTAAAGGTATTTCCGTATAGGGTTCTAAAATAATTTGTCCTTTTTTACTATTGCTTCTAGAATAGACTTTTTATCATTTTCGATATCAGCATCTCTCATAAGTCTAATTTCAGCCCTTCTTTCCTTTTCTTCTGTATTAAGCGGAGAAAAGAAATCAATTCTTTCCTCTAGTGCTTTTCGTAAGCTTTCAATATTAGGTGTTTTATTATAAACCCAGTTAAACATATTTTAAAACCTTTATTGATTCTAAAGTATTACACGCTAAAAGATTTGCCGCAGCCGCAATTAGCTTTTTCGTTAGGATTGGTGAAAGTGAATTGGGATTTGAATTTAGTCTCTACATAATCCATTTCAGAACCTAGAATATACATTAATGCCTTTGGGTCGATTAGTATCCGTACGCCCTTTTCTTCAACTACTTCATCGAATTGATTTTTACTATCGGCATATTCCACGTAATAAGTCTGACCGGCACAACCGCCTGACTTAACCCCTACCCTAATACCAAAGGTAGGCTTGGCGCGTTTTTCTATTAGCAATTTTACTTGCTTTGCAGCAGAATCGGTTAATGAAATAACATTTTTCATATTTTAAGAGTCTTTTTTGCTTTCTTTTTTCTGTTTGTAATCGGCTATAGCTGCTTTTATTGCATCTTCAGCAAGTAGTGAGCAATGTAATTTGACCGGTGGAAGTGACAATTCTTTTGCTATTTCGGTATTTTTAATAGTCTCGGCATCTTCTACCGATCTTCCTTTAACCCACTCCGTTACTAAAGAACTTGAAGCAATAGCTGAACCGCAGCCGAATGTTTTAAATTTAGCATCTGTAATAATCCCGTTATCATCAACTGCGATTTGTAACTTCATAACGTCACCGCAAGCAGGAGCTCCAACTAGTCCTGTACCAACATTTTTATTTTCTTTATCAAGCGATCCAACATTACGAGGATTTTCATAATGATCTATCACTTTTTTGCTATAAGCCATTGTTATTCTCTAAAATTTGGTTTTGTATGTTATACTTGCGTGAATACCTGAGCCGTCATTGCGAGGAAAAACTGCAAGTTTTGACGAAGCAATCTCAGGATATTTGACAAGATTGCCACGCAGCCTACGGCTGCTCGCAATGCCGATATTCTCAATGTACAGCCCATTTAATCTTTTTCAAATCAATTCCCTCTTGCATCATTTCCCAAAGAGGGCTTAATTCCCTTAGTTTATCGATTTTTGAGCATATTAAATTTACTGCGTAGTCAACTTCCTGCTCGGTAGTAAATCTACCTATGCCGAACCTAATTGCAGTATGGGCAAGCTCTTCACCGATTCCCATAGAACGTAAAACATATGACGGTTCTAAAGAGGCAGAAGTACAAGCAGAACCGGAGGAAACCGCTAAATCTTTAATGGCAAGGATCATTGATTCTCCTTCAACTCCGGCAAAGCTTAAATTTAAATTACCTTTATATCTTTGATTTTTATCGCCGTTTAAATAAACTTCTGAAATTCGCTTATGTATATTATTTAAAAATCTGTCGAATAAGTAATTTACGTGCTTAGTATCTTTTTCCATCTCACTATACGCTATTTCAGCAGCCATGCCAAGCCCTACGATTAAAGGAGTCGGTAGCGTACCTGAACGCATACCTCTCTCCTGCCCGCCACCGTTTATGAGCGGTGTAACACGCACACGAGGTTTTTTCCTTACATATAATGCACCTATTCCTTTCGGACCGTAAATTTTATGTCCTGAGATACTGGCAAGATCAATATTAAATGCGTTAACATCAATTGGAATTTTACCAAAACCTTGAGCAATATCGGAATGAAAAAAAACGCCCTTTTCACGGCAAATTTTCCCGATTTCCTTTAAAGGCTGAACAACACCTATTTCATTATTAACCACCATAACTGAAACTAACATAGTCTGATCGGTAATGGCATTTTTTAGAGTTTCTAAATCGATTATTCCATTTGGCTTAATCGGTAAGTATGTGATTTTTATACCTTCTTGCTCTAAATGCCTGCAAGCATCAAGTACGCATTTATGTTCACTGACTACGGTAATAATATGATTCTTTTTATTGCTGTAAAATTTTGCTATTCCCTTTATTGCAAGATTGTTAGACTCAGTTGCACCGGAAGTGAAAATAATTTCTTTAGTATCCGCTCCTATTAACTTTGCTACCATACTCCTTGCCTCTTCAACGGCGTTTTCTGCCTCCCAACCGAAAGAATGGCTGCGTGAATGAGGATTGCCGAACTTGGTAGTAAAATAAGGCAACATTGCCTCCATTACTCTTGGATCTATTGGAGTCGTCGCCTGATAATCCATATATATCGGTAAGGTTAAATTGTTTAATTGTGGGTTCATATGGTTAAATTAATTCATGTTTTGGTATAGTTTAAACAGTCATTGATGTCATTCCTGCGGAAGCGGGAATGACATAAACGGAGCCGTGCAACAACGTAGCTTTTAGCTAGGAATGACATCGTAAATCTCCTCAAAAGCCTCTATAAAAGCCTCTATATCACTTACCGTATTAGTATGGCTTAAAGATATCCTAATCGAAGATTTTGCTTCTTCTTCCCCTACACCCATATTGGTTAATACATGCGATTTAGATATTTTTCCCGATGAACAAGCAGAACCGGAACTTACGCAAATATTATGTAAATCAAACCCGATTAATTTCGCTTGTGCATCCGTATTTGGTATAGTAATTAAGGTAGTATTAGGCAACCTAGCTACGTTATTACTAACAATATTTACATTAGGATATTTTTTTAATTTTTTCTCTAAATTTTCTTGTAACTTTTTGATTTTTATATAATTTTCTGAGATATTATCTGTCCTCAATGCAGAAGCTAAACCAAATCCTGCAATTGCTAAAACATTTTCAGTGCCTGAGCGTACTGATTTTTCCTGCCCTCCTCCTATAATCATTGGAGTAACTTGAAAATTAGAGCTAGAAATTAAAGCAGCACCACCCTGCCCCCCTCCTATTTTATGCCCTGAAATTGTAGCAAAATCTAATCCTAATGCTTTGATATTTATTGGTATTCTGCCAAAACCTTGCACTAAATCGCTATGAAATTTTGCCTCATATTTTTTAGTTATTTTACCTATCTCAGCTATATCTTGTAAAACTCCGCTTTCATTATTAGCCATTATTATGGAAACTAGTTTTTTACTAGTATTACTTTGAGCTAACAACTCTTCTAAATGTTCTAAATCAACTAGCCCTTGCGTATTAACACTTATAACTTTAATATTTGGAGCGTAGTTTATATGGTTATAGATCGATAAATGTTCAATAGCTGAAATAAAAATATCGCCGTCATAAAAATTTTTCATTATTAAATTATTACCTTCAGTTCCTGATGAAGTAAAAGTAATATCATATTCTCTAGATGATAAGGTTATACCAAGAGCCGTCGCTATTTGTGCGCGTACCGTTTCTATGAGATTCTTAGCAAATCTACCTGAGCTATGTGCTGATGAAGGGTTAAGCTCCTTGTCCATTAAACTTATTATGAATTCCTTAACTCTAGGGTCGATAAAAGTAGTAGCATTATGGTCTAAATATATCATATATTTAAATTTGAGTTTAAAGCATCTTTAATTGAGATATTTTCAAAATAATCTCTAATATGCTTACCAAGACCTTGCCATAATTTATGCGAATTACATTTTATTGTATCAGGCACGCAAGTTTTAACTGACTTCTTATAGCAGGTAGTCATTATAAAATTTTCGTTAACGGCGTCCATAATATCGGAAATTTTTATTTCTTCTAGGTTACCGATTAAAATATACCCACCTTTCGATCCTCTAATAGCCTTAACTAGATCAGCTTTTTTAAGTTTAGAAAATATCTGCTCTAAATAGTTAAGCGATATATTTTGTTTTACGGACATTTCATTCAAAGTGACCGGTTCGGCACTTGATTTTGAAGCCATTTCAAGTATTGCCATTACGGCATATCTTCCTTTCGTCGTCAGCATCATATAACCAACCTATTAAAACTTAAAATTATTTAATATCTACAATACCCAAGTAATTTAGTCAAGTATATAATTATATTATTTAATAAAAAATTAGCTTGTTAATATAAACTAAAATTTAATTGTGTAAAAACTAGTAGCAGTAGAAAAGAAGGAGAGAATATTATAAATAAGTGTTAATCCAACATTGCCTAGGGACGTTGTTGCATGGTGCAAAAAACACCTTCGATATCATTCCTAGCTAGAAGCGGGAATCCAAAATTGCTTTGTCATCATCCCGCAAGCTTGTAGCGGGACCCAATTAAATATTAGTACTTTAAATTCTAAAGCTTCAGGTTGATAATGACCGCTATTATTACGAAGGTAATCAATTTTTCTCCTATCATTTATACCTATAACTCCTGCTGCTTCCGCAGGCTTTCCAATTAAAAATGAATCGTGAACAAGATTTTTAGTATTTGGCAAATATTGATTTTTATGAGTACCCATATAAATTGTTCCATCCTCTCCCATTACAAATGCTTGAACATTATTCATGCTTTAAATCATAAATTTACTTTCTTTACCGATAGTAGAAGCTACTTTACCTTTAGCATCAAGTAATCTTTGAGAGGAGGTATCATAGAATAATTGGTGATTTTTTTCTTCTGGTCCCATACGTAATATTTTAAATTTATGCCCATCCCATATTTGTTTACCTTGAGCTATTTCTTGAAGATGATGTTCTGCAAGTTTTGGATTTGGATGAACTACTTTAACTCTTACAGAATCTACTATTGCATCGTTTAATTTTCCTAACTCATGTTCCGGTATTAAAGCATGCTTAAATTTCTTTATTAATCTATTCCAATTATCTCTAGCTCTAGTTTTGGGATCTCTAAAAGGTGTATCAATATTTCTTCTGACATCTCCAACTAGATAAACTTTATTATCTTTTTGGACTAAGTTATCTTTGTATAAAGGCTCTCCTTCTTGATTTATAAGTGGACCTTTTCTTGCAATAGCAGCTAATTGACCATCCTTATAAAGAATAATTTTTTCATTACTTAGTCCAAACTTTGAATTAATTTGTATTTTACCCTGATGATTTAAATTACCAATACCGATACCGTCAATATCTGCAATTTGAATATCTCTATTTTTATCAACAAATTTTCTAATTTCTTCAGAATTATTAATAAATTGACCGTTATCCTCTAATATTCCTTGTATATTGCCGATAGTATAAGTAAATTCTTCTTTGATTGTTTTTGTGTCCTTTATAAGACCTACTGCAGCGAAAATTTGTTGAAAGAAATTTAGATTGCTCTTTACTTCAACATTTTTTACTCCAATAGCTTCTCGTTCATGAATTACCAATTGATCCGGCTTTAAGTAGCCGCCTTTATCATAAATATTAATTACTCTTCCTCTTATAAGGTCTACTTCTGTTGCTTCTTTATCTTGTGAAAATGCCTTAACTTGCGGCTCTTCTGCAAACCATAATAGGCTGTTTTTTTAGTAAATTGAGGATTTAAAATCACATATTATATGATAATTGATTTTTCTTACATATAGTGCGATAGGTTCTTGTTAATTTGCCAAATAGCGACAAATACTAAACAAGTTGTAAACATTTGTAGTAGCTGTAATAATATGCTTAATTCCGGTATTAATATAATAATAACCGGTTGTAATATTATCGGGACTCCGCTTGAAAACATTACTAACCTTATAGAAGTTTGTATTGAAGTTTTAGTAGTAAGTAAATTAGCTAAGCTATATACTAACAAAACTATAATACTTCTCTCTAATAAGAATGTTACAAACCAAAATAATATAATAGCCGGCATACCGAAATAAATAAATAAATTTGGTGCATATAATAAATGATCGGCAAAATATTTTTTTATTATTTCAGGAGTTAAAATTACTTCATTTTGCTTGAATATCTCAGAATAGTTAACAGTACTTGGGAAATTTTTCTTAGTATTGGCTACAATTAAATTTATCTTCAGCTTATTCTCTTCAAGTACAAACGGTATTTTGCTTTTTTCTTTGTTAGAAACTTGATTTTTTGTATCAATGACGACTATTTTATTGTTATTCTTGCTATATAAATATATAGGCTCTACTTCTTCAACTGAAATGTTTGAATTATTATATTTAATTTCCGGTAATTGATTGATAATATATTCAATGTTGGCTGTAACTTTTGATGATTGTATTCCGTTAAAATAATCTTTTAAAGTTATTATGTAATTTAATATAAAAATACAATAAATTATTGATGGAATAAAAGATAAGGTAAATACATATCTTATTCCGTACCCTTGATAGTTTTTATATACATCTTTATAAAACTCTATAGAGCAAATTGATAAATATAATTGACGGAGTAATACATTTAATCCTCCTAATATAAATGATAATAAATACATGTATAAGTAATTTATTTAAGTTTTTCAACCTCTTCCTTCTTTAATCCGGTTGAGGTAGCTATTAAATCAGTTTTTACACCAGCTGTGATTAAATTTTTGGCTATATTAATTGTGATTTAAGTATTTTTTCTATTTCTCTATTTCTATTATATCATTTTGACCGCGTTTGGTCAAAATGTTAAAATTAACTCTATATAATCAATCCCTATATTAACCTCAGCAAATATATGTAAAAGGTCTGCTATTTCTTACCATCTCTTTAACAAATCTCGTGTATGAATGTGCTTCATAAAAAATTATAAAATTCCGGACCAAGTATTTTCTGTCAATTTTTCATCAGGAATTTCATGAACATTAATTAGCTGATAATCATTAATCCAAGTAGCTTTTACTAATTCACTATTTTCAAATAATTCCCATAAATTTAAAGGAGCAGTATATTTTTGTATGCCATTATAAAACACTAAAGGATATATGAAAGGAAATTTTGTGTTTTTTAGTACTTTCTATGATATTCAGCAATATTTAACATATACCTAAATAACCGAAAAGCCAAAAGCCATATAATAATATTAACCAATGTCTTAGAAGATAATTAAGGTGATCATAAGCTTTTTAAGCAAGTAGAAAATATGGCTTTGCAGCGTGACTCTCCTTGTTGTATCGGTAAAACTACTTATTTCAGTAGAGGAAAATAATAAACGAATACAAAGGCCCGATAGAGTTTTGTGTTATAAATCTTTGAGTATTGAAGGAAACGCAGAGTTAATTAATATAACGCATTCTCATTTGTTAGAAATAGATGTTAGTGATCTAACGGCAAGTGCTTTAGCAGAGAAGATTTTAGAGCATACAAATAATGTTGAGTAAATGAATAATATTTTAGATTACAAATCATACTACGATTTAATTGAGAATCTGAAGCTAGAAATCAAGCAAATACGAATTCGTGCACATTTAAGCGTAAATAAAGAATTGATAAAACTATATTGAAATATTGGTTTTCAAATAATTAAACGTCAAAAGCTTGAGAAGTGGGGAGCAAAAGTTATAGAAAATATTTCTTATATGAGGCAATTTGCTGAAGAATATAACGATGAACAAATCCCCCAACAGCCTGTTGGAGAAATTCCCTGGGGATATCATATAGTCATTGTCTCAAAAGTTAAAAATCATACTGAAAGGCTTTGGTATGTATGCACACAAAACTATAGAAAACGGTTGGTCACGTAACGTACTAACCTTGCAAATTAAAAGCAATTTATACGCAAGATCAGGAAAAAGTATAAATAATTTTGGACATACTTTACCGGCAATGCAGTCTGATTTAGCAAAATCAATTATAAAAAATCCTTATAATTTAGAATTTCTAGATATTAAAGAAAATATTTTAGAACGAGAACTAGAAAATAAGCTAATAGATAATATTAAGGATTTTTTATTAGAACTCGGTCAAGATTTTGTATTTATAGGTAATCCATACCTATAGAATTAGAAGGAGAGGATTATTACTTAGATTTAGTTTTTTATCATGTTAAACTTAAATGCTATGTTGTTATTGAATTAAAAACGGGTAAATTTAAACTTAAATTAACCGAAGAATTTACCTACGAAATTAAAAAGCTATTTACCTAGTCCAAAAGATTTAGCTAGGTTAAAGAAACGAAGAGAAAAAGGATAATTATGAGTAGTGTAAATATTAGTTTAGCAACTCCTGATAATATTACAAATATTTTACCTTTGATGGCTTAACTTGGCTATCCTTCTAGTTCAGAAGAATTAATAGCACGTTTTAAGAATTTTATAAATCGTGAGGGGTATGGTGTTGCTTTAGCTAGTTTAGATAATAAAATAGTTGGATTTATTGTTTGGTCTAAATCGCTGCTTTTCGCCTCAGATAAAACTAAAATTCATATTGAAGCTTTAGTTATTGATGAGAATTATCGGGGAAAACAAATAGGTAAAAAGCTTATGGAATATTTGAGAAGAAATAGCAAAAAAATATAACCTCGTAATCGTTGATCTTACTTCTGGTTATCGATGTGCTAAAGACAGTACGCATATATTTTATGAAGTGCTAGGTTATCATAATTCCGGAGAAATGGCTAAATTATATTTAAGAAAAGAGTTATGAAGAATGAATCTGTAAAGAATATACGTTTAACCACTGCAACCGTTGCTGATTACCCTCTAATCCAAAATATGGTACGGTTTTATATATATGATATATCGCGTTATTGTGGGTTTGAATCAGATGAATATGATTGGACATTGCCACGAGATGGTTTATATGAAGCTGATAATTACAAAAAATATTTTATAGAAACGGATAGGAAAGCATATTGAATTAAATTAAATGACGAAATAGCAGGTTTTATATTGCTTAATAAGGTTGGAACGCATTATAAAATCGATTGGAATATGGGGGAATTTTTTATTATAGCAAGATTTCAAAATAAAGGAGTTGGTAGGCAAGTAGCTAAGCAAATTTGGCAAATGCATAAAAGATTATGGGAAGTTGCGGTTATTCCTGAAAATAAGCCGGCATTAATATTTTGGCGGAAAGTCATTAACGAATTTACCAAAGGTAATTTATCTTGAGGACATTAAACTTGTTCAAATGAGTGATTATAAGGCCGAAAGAGTTATTTTTGAATTTGGTGCCAATATATTATGAATATAAATTTTACTACAACCTAATCTCTGCTTTTGCTAAATCTTTTAAAGTGCGTGATCCGGTGCATAGCATGGTAATTTTAAGCTGCTCGATTATCAATTGTATCTCTTCGGAAAGCAAGCTTTCAGAAGTATCTGCCGCTTTTAAAAATTGACCGGCAAGTCCAAAAATATTAGCTCCTATACGAATTGCTTTTGCACCGTCAATGCCGGATTTTAACCCGCCACTGGTAATAATCGGAATATCTTTTGAAACTTCCCGCACCATTTTTAGAGAATCTAAAGTCGGGATTCCCCAGTTAATAAAGCTACTAGCTATACGGTTTTGTAACGAATTTGTAGCACGATAAGCCTCTACTTGACTCCAAGATGTCCCACCGCTCCCTGCAATATCAAGAACCTTAACCCCTGCGTCAATAAGACTCTCAGCAACTTTTTTAGATAAACCGTATCCTACTTCCTTAACAATTACCGGAATAGAGAGGTAATTAACCACTTCTCTTATCTTAGGTAACAGCTTTTCCCAGTTTCTATTACCTTCCGGCTGAGTCAGTTCCTGTAACACGTTTAAGTGTAAAATTAAGGCATCGGCTTTAATAGCATCCACTAAATATTGACATTCTTTAGGTGTCACTCCGTAATTAAGCTGTACTGCACCGATATTGGCGAGTAAAGGGATATCGGGAGCTATATGCCTTACTGCAAATGTCTTGATTGTATCCGGTTCCGTTAACAAAACCCGCATAGAGCCAAGCCCCATAGCAATACCGGCTTTTTGAGCGACCTGTGCAAGTCTATAGTTAATATCTCTAGCTCTAGTCGTGCCTCCGGTCATACTAGAAATTAGGATAGGTGCTTGTAAAGATTTTCCGAGGAAAGTAGTAGTTGTATTTACGCTATCGTAGTTAATTTCCGGTAATGCATTGTGAATAAAGTGAATAGATTCAAAACCGCTTTTAAGTGTAGATTCAACGTTTTTCGTAAGATTAATTTCAATATGGTCTTGCTTTCTTTCTATATCTAAATTCTGATCTTTTAGCATTTTCTCACTAATTCTTTTTACACTTAATCTATATTAATATATCTAGGTTCTGTGAAGATTTCTAATTGATTTTTTATAATTATTATTATTCTATTAAATGTCCACAGAACCTAAGCATTAAAGAAATAATCAAGTGCTGCAAGTTTTGAAGGTAAGTTTATTAATGGGTCTGAACGCTCAAAATCATAAGCCTTGTAAAGGAGTACAGTCTGCTTCTATAATGTAAGCGTGTATATTTTTAGGCTCATTATTTTCTAGCTTATACCCTATAACATAGCTTGAGTATTTTTGTTCGATCAATTCTAAACTCCATTCTATATCCTTATCCCACCATAGTTTTATATGTGGCATTTCTAGCCATTTTAAAAAAAGCACAAAATGAGAAGTAGAAAGTGGGGTAAAGCTTATGTTAATATATTGCTTATCATTAAATAACTTGTATTACCTTTAAAATGCCCCGCTTTGAGCTTTATATTCTCCGACCTGTTGTAATACCAATTAATTTAATTTCTGATAATTGTGTAATTACTTTATGCATTTTATAGCCTCTTATTAATTCACTAAGTAAGTTAAAACTAATCTAAAAAGGAATTATGATAAGATTTGAATATTATCTAATTTTTTTTGAAAAGCAAAAAGTCCTTAGTTTATGATATGTTTACTGTGTGAAGTATTTATAAATTGAAATAGCAATAAGATATGGTGGAGCCAGGGGGAGTCGAACCCCCGACCTTTTGAATGCCATTCAGATAGTCTCTTTTCTAACTATTTTTACCCTCTTGATACATATGCAATTTTATTTACTCTGAGGCTTGTATGCCTATTATTTATAGGATTTTTCTTACTACCAAAATAATAGTTTCACTGTAGTAGAGTTGTAATTATTTGTCAAGAATTTAAAAATATAGCAAATCTACAAACATCATGAGCATATAGACAGCATATGATAACTAAAATTTGTTATTTATTTTTATCATGTAAAAACACACTGAGACCTTTTGAATTAACAAATAATTATTACAATCATTAGCTGATTTTATTTATGCTGATCAAGAATCTCTTTAACGGCAACTAGCAACGATATTAGATTACAAGCTAGTAAACATGGATGAACCAGTAAATTCCTTACATAAAAAATTATATGAAGTAAGGCAAGAAGAAGAAAACAGCCAAAAACTAAGATTGTTAGCTAAGGATTGGGGATTAATTCTGCAAGTAAATCAAGGATGCAATTACTGCCAGACATTTACCCCTATTGTACTAGAATTTGCCAATAAATATAAATTTCAGCTGTTATTTGTCTCTAATGATGGAGAAAATTTTGAACATATAAAAACTACTAGGGATACTGGGTTGCTCAGTCGTCTTAATCCTACAAATCTTGTTCCGGTATTGTATTTAGTGGATAGCAGTGGCAAACAAATATATCCAGTTGCAAGAGGAATTATTAATGAAGATAAAATTGCTAAAAATATTTTATTGATAGTTCAGCACTATAATAGACTAAAGGTTAGTGATTATGATTGGTAACAATAAGTTTAGAAGAGTAATCCAAATAAAACATCTGATGCATATTTTCATGATAGTTTTATTGTTACAAGCAACAACATCTTATGCTTGGGATTTACAGGATGTATTTGAAGGGATGAGTGTTAATATAACTAAGCCTGGTGCGTATCAGACCCAGGCAGCTGGCTATTATGCGGCAGGAGGACTATCAATGCGGACAAGTAAAACATCTTTTAATCCCATTTCTATAACTCCTCCCTCATTAAACATGAGCTGTAGTGGTATTGATTCTTACCTTGGCAGTTTTTCGATTATCTCAGGAGATGAGCTAGTCCAGCTGATGAAAAATATTGGTACGCAAGCAAAAGCTTATGCATTTTCATTAGGTCTTAAGACCTTTGCTCCACAAATAGAAAATGCCTTGAAAGATTTAAGAAATCTTGCTATGGAAATGAATCAATTTGCTAAGGGCGATTGTGAAATGACTAAAGCTATTTTTGCTTCCATTTTGCCTAAAGATTCAGCAGTGAGAGAATCAGTTTGCAAGGATTTACAATCCAGCTCTGGCTTTGATTATTTTGCTGCCGGTAAAAAATGTCGTAGTGATTTAGAGCAGAAACAAGCTTTAGCGAATATCCAAAATAAAGATCCAGAGCTAATGCTAGATAATTATAATATTTTTATCAAGGCAGCAGAAAAAGCAGGGATTCCTGAAAATATGAGAAATGCCATTATGTCAATGACAGGAACTATTATAGTTCGAGATAATAATGTCTATTTTCTTGCGTCACTTGCTCAAGATGAAAAGAGCTGGATTGCTCATTTAAAAGGCGGTGAATCTGCCTCAATTTATACTTGTAATAATATTTATTGTTTAAATCCAGTAATAAGACGCAACATATAAGTGCTAAGAGTAGTGTCCATATCCCCTCTAAAGAAAGCTTGAGATCAAGTTTTGATGAAAATAAACAACGATTAAATGATCAAGCTGCTATTAGTAGTATTGATGACAGAAGAAATGATATTTATGATAAAAATGTAGAACAAATGCTAATTAATAATGTAGATAATAATGAAGTAGAAAAAGTAAAGATTCTTGAGCAGTTATATGATAAAGTAAAAGATAAGAAGGTGCAAATTCAGGGTGAATTTAAGAAAACTCCTGAATCAACGATTGTAAGAACTGGTCAGCAAATAGCAGATAATATTGGCATTAGTGATAAGGCGATAAAGAAAAGAAATATTAAACTACCAGGCTATAAAAATGAAAATAATTAAGAAGAAATTTATGCAAAACATCAAAAAATTAGCTTTCATATTTATCTTACCATTAATATTTTTTAGCAGTGCTTTTGCAGAAAATACCACTAGTATTGTTAATGAAAAACCACAACCAATAGATCCACAAAACAAGATTCAAGATCCAAACATTTTAGCAGAAGAATATTTCAATATTGGTAGAGCATTTTATAAATTAGGTAAATATGAAGAAGCAATTAAAAATTATAATTTAGCCATTAAATATAAATCTGATTGTGCTAAGTGCTATAACAATAAAGGCATGACTTTGAATACATTAAAACAGTACCAAGAAGCAATAGACAATTATGACTTAACTATTAAATATGATTCTAGTTTTGCAGAAGCATATAATAACAAAGCAAATGTATTATGCACAATAGGAAAGCATCGCGAGGCAATAATATCATACAACCTCGCTATAAAAAATAAGAAAGACTTCGCAGTAGCTTATAATAATAAAGGTAGTGCATTAAATGATTTAGGAGAATACCAAAATGCAATAGAAAATTTTGACCTTGCTTTAAAATATAACCCTAGATATCCAGAAGCTTATTTATAATAAGGGAATATCTTTAATGTCTTTATGGCAAAATCAGGAAGCGATAGAAAACTATAATTTGGCTATTAAATATAAACCTGATTATGTTAACAGCTATAACAATAAAAGTGTATCTTTAATAAATTTAGGAAAATATCAAGAAGCAATTGATACCTGTAATATAGTTATCAAATATCAGCCTAATTGTGTAGAAGCATACTATAACAAAGCCATGTCTTTAAACATATTAAAAAAACATAAGGAAGCAATAGAGAATTGTGATTTAGCAATCAAATATAATCCTGATTATATAGGATCATACTTAGAAAAAGGTATAGCCCTTAGAAAATTAGGTAAATATCAAGAAGCAATTAAGAGCTATGATTTAGCGATTAATCGTCAAGCTGATTATGCTGAGAGCTATTTAGAAAAAGCTATTACTTTAGTGAATTTAAACAAACATAAAGAAGCAAAAGAAAACTTTAACTTAGCTCTTAAATATAAACCTAATCTTATGACAGAATATAAAGAAATAATTAAGGCTTTAAGAAAACTAGGTAATGATCTTATGGCTGACGAGTTTGAAGAAAAATTAAAGATAATGCAAGATAATTTGTAATTGGATGCAACAAAATCAAAATAATTTTACTCGTGGTTCACAAATTTTTGCTCATCAGATGAGAATGCTTGGGCAAGGCAGTATTAATGCTCTAATAGCCGGGTTAGTATTTACTGTAGTTTGGTTAATGTGGCGTATATATCAGAAATTATCCTTAGTAAGCTTATATTATTTTATTATAGAGAGATATGCGGAGTTAAAACTTGCTATAGGAGAACATTTTTATCCTATAGATCAAATAGGTATTAAATTCTATTATTTAGAGCAAAAAGCTTGGGTTTACTGTAATGCTGAAGAATTTATTCATAAATTCTGGCATATTACACCGCATTCGCATAATATCAATCAACTTGGGCAATTTTTATTGCATTCAGCTTGGCAAGAAGGTATTATTACTTTTACTATTGGTCTATTTACTGCTATCATCTTTTTTATGTATCGAGGTAAAAAAGCTGTTATCCAAGATAAGATTAGGGGAGCAGATTTTGTAGAAGCTAAAACTTTAGCGAGAATGCTTCATAAAAATAATCAAGCTTCTAATATTTGCTTTTCTGGATTACCATTGGTGAAAAGTAGTGAGAGGAGACATATTCTTATTACCGGTACTACAGGTAGTGGTAAAACTAATATGATCAATGAGCTATTGCCTCAAATTAGAAAAGAGCGAGGTAGAGCAATCATTGTTGATTTAACAGGTAGCTTTACTGATAGATTTTTTGATCCAAAATTTGATAAGCTACTTAATCCCTTGCAAGAGAATACTGAGCATTGGTTACCGTGGAATGATTGTCATGAAATTTGGGATTATAATGATATGGCAAGTAACTTTAGTAATTATAATCCCAAATTAGATGATTTTTTTGCTAAAAGTGCTGAATTGGTGTTAGCTGAAGGATTGAGATTATATCAGGATAGTAAAGACATCAAAAAGCTAATCAATACTATTCTTTATGCGAATAATAAAGAATTTGTAAGAAGTTTTAAAAATAGTGCAGTGTCTAGTATAATAAGTAGTAGTGCCCCTGAAACTTCTTCAGGTATTCAAGCAACTATTAGTAAAAATATTGCAGTGTTGCAGCATTTACAACCTGATGGAAAATTTAGTATCAAAAGATGGTTTAGGGACAAAGAGGAAAAAGGTTGGCTATTTATTACAGCTACTCCTAATCAAAGAGTAATGCTACAACCACTTATTGCTGCATGGATTAGCATAGCTATAAAAGCGTTAATGCATAGGAATATCAATAATACTCATAGTAATATGTGGTTTGTGATTGATGAGCTGCCAGCGTTACAAAAGATATCTTCTTTAGGGGTAGCTTTAGCTGAAAGCAGGAAATATGGTGGCTGCGTTGTTGCTGGCATGCAGAATATTCATCAATTAGAAGAGATATATGGCCATGCGAGAGCAGCTTCAATGCTTGATTTATTTGGTAGTAAATTTATTTTTCGAGTAAGTGATCAGCAAACAGCTCATAAATCTTCTTTAATGCTTGGTGAGCAAGAAATTATTGAAACTCAAGAGAACCTCTCCTATGGAGCTAACTCTATGCGGGATGGAGTTAATATGAACCATTTAGAGAGAAGAAAATTATTAGTAATGCCTGCTGAAATCATGAATCTACCAGATCTTACCTGTTATGTAAAACTTGTGGGTAATTTCCCTATTACTAAATTACCAATGAATTTACAAATTTGATTTAAAGCCAACAAATATAAAAACCATTTTAATGGCATTTTTGAAAGATTTTAATTACTTCACGTAGGAAATTACCTGAACAAGAAAAACCTTATTATAATACCCCTTTAAATCGCTAATTTAGTATTATAAATTTTAAAGGTAATGTATATAGAAAACTTTTTATTTTACAAGAAATATATTTACTCTAAAGAACGAATAAAAACCTCATCAAGACCAGTTACACTAGAAATTAAAGAAATATTGCAACCTTGAGCTAACATTTTCTTTGCTACCTCTACTGCTTTATTATATTCCCCTTCAGCTTTTCCTTCAGCTTTTCCTTCAGCTTTTCCTCTAGCTTCACCTCTAGCTTCACCAATTTGGATACCTTTAGCTTCACCAACTTGTAAGCCTTCAAGAACACCTAATTCTTTTCCTTCTTGTTGCCAATGCTCTGCTAAACTTCTCATAAGCCTTGTCCCTATTTCTGGATTTAACTTTGTTGATAATAAACTCTCTAGCTTTATTTTATCAGCTTGCTCTATTTTTGTCAAACTATAACATAATATCATTTCTAGATAATCATAGCCTATCGTTATTTTAGTTAATTCCGGTAATATATCTGATATTTCTTGCCATCTCTTTAATAATTCCCTCTCATGTATATGCTTGAGAAAAAATTCTAATATCCCTGACCAGATCCTTTGTTTAAACTTTTCGTCAGGAATTTCATGGACATTCACTAATTGATAATCATTAATCCATAACTCTCTCGCTAATTTATTATTAGCAAATAAATCCCACAAATTCCTTGCAACATTATATTTCTCCTGACCATTGTAAAATATCATTGGGTATATTAATGGTAAAGTCTTAGCTTTAGGATTTTGTATCAAATACCGCTCACAAATATTAATCATATATTTAAATAGCCTAAAAGCCATAAAATGATCTGCTGTTGATTGATGCTCGACAAGCAAAAATAAATATCCGTCTTGTTTATCAAATTTGCATGAGAATAAAACATCGGAGATAGAATCTTTTAAAGAGCTTTCTATAAATGTGGTATTTTCCATTGCTAAACTAGGAAAATCTATTAAAGCTTTTATTTCCTTAGGTAAATGTGCATTAAAAAATTCATGGGCTACTAGAGGATTCTCTAGTGCCTTACGAAATATCTTATCATGCTTAGCTTTCTTCGTGCCTTTATCTGGATCACCAAGCAGGTTTCCTTGTTTACTCATATATTTATATTTTTTAATTTGATAAAATATTATTACACTATACTCTTATTCCTTGACTAAGATTTACCTCAGATGCTTGCTTTACCACACTTCTTATTTCTTTACCTATTTTTGAGCTTGGACTTACATATTGCATGACTTGTTTATCGCTTCCTATGGCATTTAAGTAATCCTCAGGCATGAGATGACTTTTACCTTGAAAATCATATACTACTATATCAGAAAATCTTTTATTACCAAGATTATAATTAGGATCAAATTTATTCTTCATAATTTGTAAATCTTGCTGTATCTTCTTCTCTATTGCTGCTATGCAAATCTTGTTACTGTAGAGCATACAAGAATCTATGCCTTTTTCCCTGTAGATTTGTAAGGCAGTATCGATATTTTCTGCTGTGCCAAACTTTGCCAGAGCTGTTATTTGCTGTTGCTGCAAATTATTTAGTGCATTATTATCGTTATTGGCAAATTTTGAAAATAGTAATTCTATAGACTGAAATTGTGATTTGCTATTATCACTTGCTTTTAATGATGATTTAAGTTCAGCTACATTGCTAGCTACTATTAGTTTTTCTATTTCAGGCTCTATAAGCTTATTTATAGATTCTGCTCCTTGGGATTTTAACTGTAAACCTTCAGATTAGGAAAGAGCGTGGTAGAGCGATTATTGTTGATTTAACAGGTAGCTTTAGTAAGTTTTTTGATCCTAAATCTGATAAACTGCTTAATCCATTTGCAATAGGGAGTGAGTGCTGGCTACCATGAAATGATTGTAAGGAGATTGCTGACTTTGATGATATAGCTAGTAGTTTTAGCAGTTATACCCTTAAGATAGATGATGTCTTTACTAAAACTGCTGAATTAGTGTTAGCTGAAGGATTAAAACTATATCAAGATAGCAGAGATATTTAAAAGTTAATTAGTGCTTTAGCTTACTCAAGCAATAAAGAATTTGCTAGAATTTTTAAATCTACCGCTGTATCAAGTATTATAAGCAGTAGTGCTCCTGAAACATCTTCTAGCATTCAAGCAACAATTAGCAAGAATATTGCTGTATTAAAACATTTACAGCCTAACGGTAATTTTAGCATTAGAAGATGGTTTAATAGTGAAGAAGGCTGGCTGTTTATTACAGCTTCTCCTAATCAAAGGGTAACTTTAAGACCACTGATTGCTGCGTGGATTAGTATTGTGATAAAAGCATTAATGGATAGAAACATTAATAATATTAACCAGAATATGTGGTTTATTATTGATGAGCTACCATCACTACAAAAAATACCGGCTTTGTCAGTAGCGTTAGCAGAAGGCCGAAAATATGGTGGTTGTTTTGTTGCTGGAGTGCAAAATATTTACCAGTTAGAAGAAATATATGGTCTTGCAGGAGCAGCTTCAATGCTTGATCTATTTGGAAGTAAGTTTATTTTTCGTGTCAGTGATTATCAAACAGCTCATAGATCAGCTTTAATGCTTGGTGAACAAGAAATTATTGAAACTCAAGAAAGTCCATCTTATGGAGCTAACACTATGCGTGATGGAGTCAATATCAATCACCTTGAGAAGAAAAAATTACTAGTCATGCCATCTGAAATCATGAATCTACCAGATCTTACATGCTATGTAAAACTTGTCGGTAATGTTCCTATTACTAAATTGCAAATGAATCTACAGACTGATTTTAATCCAAAAATATAAAAATCATTTTAATAGTATTTTTAAAAGATTTTTATTACTTGATATAGGAGAAATTAACTGAACACAAGAAATCTTATTATAACACCCCTTAAAATCGCTAATTTAGCATTGTAAACTTTGTAACTAAGACGGTATCAAAAAATTTTATAAAAATATCTTTTTTTTAATTGAGTATTTACGAAATTTTATCGATTTAAAATACACATAACTACTATAGTAAATCCTATCAACAATATTTTACGATAAAGAACGAATAAAAGCTTCTTCAAGACCAGTAACACTAGAAATTAAAGAAAAATCACAACCTTGGGATAGCATTTTCCTTGCTATTTCTGTTTTTACTCTGATATTTTCTTCAGCTTTACCCTCAGCTTTACCTTTTTCAATCCCTTGTTGTATACCTTGAATTATGCCATGCTGAACGCCCTCATCTATATATTTTTGCGCTATTGTTCTCATAATATTATCTTTTTCTTCCGTTGATAAATGTTTAACTATTATTTGTTCTAATTCCTGTTGCTTTTCTTCGGAGATCTTAGCGTCAGTATACCATAAAAATGATCTTAAGTAAATATATCCTGATTCCTTATCCATTATTATACTTGGTTTAAATCTAATTAAAAACTCATCCCATAGTTTCAGCATGTCCCTTTGGTGTATATGCTTTAAAAAATACTCCATCATGCCAAGATGTTTCTTCTGCTCTATTTCATCATCAGACTGATTTTGCAAATCTACTAGTTGGTAATCCTGTACCATTAGTTTCTTCGCTCGCTCTGGTTTTGTAAATAATTCCCAGAAATTTCTTGGCGCATTATATACTTCAGAACCATTATATATTAACAATGGACAAATTAATGGTAATTTATTCTTATTATTTTCATGACGCTCACAAAGCAGTAGCATATATTTCCACAATCTTAGTGCTATCCAATAATCACAACTAGACTGAGCCTCTATTAGTACATACACAAATGCTTTTTCTTGATCTCTAGTTTTTACCGAATAAATTATATCACTATATTTTCTTTTAAGATCATCTTCAACAAATGACTCTTTTTCTACTGTTATTTCTCTTAAATCTATTAACTCCTTAAAATCTGAGGGCAAATAATGTTCTAAAAATTCCTGAGCTGCTATCTTCTCAGTTAGAATCTTCTTTACTAAAGCATCATGTTTTAATTTTTTTGCCATATAACTTTTATTATTTGATTCGTATAGCAGTACCACTTATGGTACTTTTAAACTCTTATTCCTTGATTGAGTTTGATCTCAGCAGCATTTTGAATCTCAGCTTTTATTGCTTTATCTATTTCAGAAGCTGGATTTATATACTGCATGACTTGCTTATCTTTGCCAATAGCTACTAAATAATCTTCAGGTAGAAGATGACTTTTGCCTTGAAAATCACGTACTACTATATCAGAAAATCTGTTATTACCAAGATTATAATTAGGATCAAATTTATTTTTCATGATTTGTAAATCTTTCTGTATCTTCTGCTCTATTGCTGCTATGCAAATCTTCTGACTGTATAGCATACAAGAATCTACGCCTTTTTCTCTGTAGATTTGTAAGGCAGTATTGATATTTTCTGCTGTGCCAAACTTGGCCAGAGCTTTTATTTGCTGTTGTTGCAAATGACTTAGTTCACTATTATCTTGGTTTTTTAATTTTGTAAATAATAATTCTATAGGCTGAAATGATGTTTTACTATTATCATTTGCTTTTAACGATGATTGAAGTGCAGCTACCTTACTATCTGATATTAATTTTGCTATTTCAGGATCTATAAGATTTTTAATTGATTCCGCTCCTTGTGATTTTAACATATCATTGAAATCACCTTTTTCTGGTGGTTGTATTATTGCTACCACAGCTCCTTTTCGCATTAATTCTTCTGCAGCCTTAATTACGGTACGAACTGATACTGCGTCTTTGCCATCATTATCAGCAGCAATTAATATTTTTTCACCTTTCAAAGGCTCATAGTTTCTTATATTACTTACCCCTAAACTACATAGAATTTTGCCTTTAATCCCAGCTTCTTTAATACTTAAAGATGTCTCAAGTCCTTCTGCTATAATTGTTACATTATTTGCCGCATTATTGCTATCATTGCTGCTTGGTATGTTTTTCTGCTCTTCATGATTTTTACTAATCTCAACAAAAGAGCCTTTAATTTTTCCAAAAGAACGTTTATTAATCGCAATTTCAGCTTTATTATTTGTTTCTTTGTTTAAATAAATTGCTTGTCCTCCAGTAACATTACCATCTTTACTTCTAGCAAAGGCAATTAAGGCAGGATAATATTGTTTGCTATTACTGTCCCACATCATATTGGTTCTAAGATCAAAGCTTAGTTGGTATTTTGTTAATACGTCTTGAATTCCACGATGTTCTGATAAATATCTTGTTGCTACATTATTGGGCATGACATATTTTAAATCCTCTGATTTTTCATATAACATTTCTGCCATCTTAATTTTTGCTATTTCAGCTTCTTGCTCTGTTTGAGTCTTAATTTGCCGCTTTTTGTTTGTTGATAAATTTACTGCTAGAGCTTCATCTACTTTGGTTGACATACTAACCATATCTTGTAAATATTTCTTAGCTTCTACAAAATCACAATTTTTTTCTCGTTGTACTAAAGTAAATAAATCTCCTCCCTCTCCTTTACTAAAATCATACCATATGCCAGCTTTACTGCCATTTATCTTCATTGCTATTTTTCCGTCTTGATCCCAGCGGAGTAACTGGCTATTTGATAAATGCTTATTTGGACTGCCTAATAAATTTCGTCCTATTTCTTCAGCTTTAAATGATACTCTTTGCTTTAATTCTACTGTCTCTTGTTTATTAATAGCATTATAGTCTATCTTATTCTTTGCCATAACATCCTCTTGCAACTTAATCTTTGTTATTGTATCCTTTTGATTATGATGCTTAAGGTTATCAGAAGAGGTTCTTATCTCTTCTTGAGCGTTATGGTGTTGGTAAAGATTTTTAGTGTTCCCAAAAATGTTTTTGATTTTGCTAGCTGTATTTGATAATATTTTTGGATGGTAGTAATTATCATTGCTATGTGACCTATCGTGAATATCTTCTACTACCCATTTAAACCAATTGCCTATCTTAATGATGATACCAGGAAGTCCAGTATTATGCTTTATTTCCTGAGTTCTTAATTCTTCTAAGCTCTTAAAATTAATACTTGCTAGATTATTATCTGATTTACTTAGCTGAGATATTAAACTTGCCATATCTTTTGTTGTTTCTCTATTCGAGTAGAGTTTTACCTCTTCTATATGCCTTGTCATTGCAACATAAGAATTACGACTATTGCCAGCTAAATTATGTAGCACATACACATCTTTAATTGATGAGCCTTGTGCTTTATATACTGTAGAGGCATATCCGTGTTTAAAGCCTACCTCACGAGGATTAAATGCTACCTCCTTACCATTATCTGTTTTAGCGATAAATCTATCGTTACTTACTGAAGTAATTGTTGCAAAGTCTCCATTATCTATTTGTAAATTTTTGTTAGTTGTCTTAAATAAAATACGATCTCCTGCCATATAATCTTCATACTTTTCAGATGACACATAGTGTCTATACTCTTGACCAGTAAGAAAGCCTTGAGCTTTTAGTAATTCTCTAATGCCTTGATTGATACTATCTACTTCAGCATTACGCATGGTAATTATTAAACGCTCATCTATAGCAAATTTGCTGTTGCTCCAATCATTAATTAATCTTGCCATTGATTCTGCTAGTGTATGATCAACCTTTAAACAGTTATGTTGCTTAAGTAAATGCAACCCACCAGTAATATCTGATTGTGCAAAGCATGAAGCCATTTCTCTTGCCCATAGTTTATTTTGTCTTCTGATGCTACTTAGTTCATATGAGCCAAACTTGTTGGCCAATATTGCAAACATTCCTCCCTGCTCAACGGAAGTTAGTTGTCTTTCATCTCCAGCAAGTATTAAATTACAATTATTGTTCCTTGCTACTTTGAGTAATTCCAAATAATCACTATTACCTACCATCCCTGCTTCATCTACTACTAGCGTAGTATTTCTTGGTAGCTCAGCTTTACCATTATACAATCTAAATAAAAAACCTTTGACTGTATAACATTGCCGGTAACCTTTACTTTTAAGCTCTGATGCTGCTTTATGCGTAGGGCTTAGCCCTATAACATTTTGTCCATGATTGGTGGCAATTTTATAAGCTTCAGCAAGTACTTGTGATTTACCAGTGCCAGCTCTACCTCGAAGGATTCTAATACCTTGACTATTAATTAAAATATGTTGCAGGCTTGCTCTTTGTGCTTCATTAACACTGGTAATATTTGCGATATCACTTTTAATCTTAAGAACATTACTAAAATGCATTTGGCTATTTACCTTATCTGCTATTCTAACTATCCTTAATTCTTCTTCTCTTACGTCGTGAGTAGTATAGTATTTAGTATCAGTAGCATCTGCATTATATAGTTTGATTAATCTATCAGAATTTAATACATCCCTTAGTAGTTTTAATTTTTCTTCTTTTTCTGGAATCTCTTTAACTGCCTTTGCTATATCGAATTTAGTAAAAATAGCTTGATGACGAATAATGCGATCAAGTACCCCATCCGCTCCTTTGATGATCTCAAGATGAGCGAGATTACATATTTTATTTTGCTCAGATATTTCATTGATAATATTTCTCATTCTAGTAGGACCAACATGCTGCTGAGGCACGAAACTTATTCGGTCTACTCTGATGTCCAAATCTAACTTAGCAAAATATTTATTAATTACTTCTTTAGCTCTTTCATGAATGATTTTATCTTCTGGGATAATAAACGCTTTGCCACTTACTTTGGCAAATTTAGGATTCAAATCTACTGCCTTAGCTCCTAAAGATTTACCGTCTTCTGTAAATCTTCTGGTAGTAACAAGCAAATGTGCATGCCAATTCTTCTCTCCATCATGTGGTTGATGAATATCAACCTGAACCCCTAAACCATTTTTAACCCATGCCATTTCTTCGATTATCTCATGAGTAATTGCTATTCTATCTTGTAAATCTAACTCTTTATCATCAGGCAATGCTATTACTACATCCTTTAATAATTGACTATTTTTTCTTTTCTCTGTACGCTCTACCTCATTCATCAAGACGCTTGAGTCTTTGAATTTTTGATCTACAAGAGTAGGTAACAAAACTGCATGGTAAACATTATCGCCTTTCTTGCTAAAGTTGTAAGTAACGTTAATTCTCTCATCTTTAATAGTTAGTCTGGCATTATAGGCAGCTTTCAGACAAGCGTTCCCTCCTGAGCTTCTACCTACTATTTCTATTCTTGCAAACTGTATTGCCATAGTTTATTAACATTAATCTTCTTCAATCTATCATTGACATTAACATGAAATTTTTTGCTCATCCATTGAATCAGCACAAATAAGCAAATAATAAACCTTTAGGTTTATATATTGCGTAGTGCGACACGATGGCACTAAATTAAAGTCTGCAAGTATATTGCGTAGTGCGACACGATGGCACTAAATTAAAGTCTGCAAGTATATTGCGGCTAGGTTGCATTTAGACCTAATTACTATTATTGCGGTGCAAGATTGGTAACGTTCTTGTGCTAAGCGCAATAAGAAGCCTAACTAAATTACTAATCTGGATGGGCAATAGGGGCAAGGTAAAGTTAAAATTGGTTAAACGAAAGTGAATCTTTGTTTAGAAAATATCGTAAATATAAAAGTAGATACTCCAGATAGCATCTATTATAGGGATAAAGCTGAAAAACTTAACTGTAAGAAGGAAGACGCGACCTTCTTTAAAAATGCCAGTTCCCCGGTATAAAGAAGATAACCAACTTAACGCATCTTTAATTAGTGAAACGTGGTAAGTCTATTACTTGGCAACTTGTAGTAGGTAAGAGAGGTCTTAAAAAGCTAATGACACTAAGCTGAAAGGCTACAGGAATAAATAACCGGGTGTATAGGCACTATGTGCTAATCCGAAATGATGCTGACTTAAGACTGGTGATTTACCCTAGGTAAGTAAACAAGATTATGAATTATATTGGAAAAGTTAGATGCAAAATGCAAATGTAACAATTAAGACCGATAATAATAACTTTGAGAAAATTTATTGGTATGCAATAAATTGGCAAGAAGTTAATAAAAAGGTTAATAATCTTCGTAGACGTATCTATAGGGCATCTGCAAATGGTAACATGAAATTAGTACGTAGTTTACAAAAATTGATGTTGAAATCAAGATCAAATAAATTACTTGCTATAAGACGTATTACCCAAATCAATCGAGGGCGAAGAAGCCCTGGTATTGATAAAATAGTTGTTAATACAGATAAAGAAAGAAATTTGTTAATGGAGAAGTTAGCAAATAATAATCTATCATCTGTTAAACCGATCAAGCGTGTGTATATTCCCAAACGAAAAGGCAAACTTAGACCTTTAGGTTTACCTATTATTTTGGATAGATGTATGCAAGCTGTTGTTAAATCAGCACTTGAACCATTTTGGGAAGCTAAGTTTGAAGGGAGTAGTTACGGCTTTAGACCCTGGACGCAGCACCCACGATGCAATACAGAGAATTTCTGCTATTGTCTGCCCTGGCACAACCAGGGGATGGATACTGGACGCTGATATTAAAGGTGTATTTGATAATATTAATCATAATTTTCTTTTGAAAATTATAGGAAATTTTCCAGCACGAAATTGGATTAAAGCATAGCTTAAATCTGGCGTGATGGAAGAATATCAATTCACCAAAACAACAGTTGGAACTCCTAAAGGGGGAGTAATCAGTCCCTTACTTTTAAATACAGCTCTTCATGGAATGGAAGACATAACTTAACATAACTTATGATAAATATGATCATCTTCATCCAAAATCTGAATATGCTTTAGTAAAATATGCTGATGATTTTATAGTTTGTGCAAAATCTGAAAGCTCTTGTATTAAAGCAAAGAAGATAATTAACGATTGGTTAAATATTAGAGGATTAACATTATCAGAGGAAAAGACCAAGATACTCCATATTAAGGAAGGGTTTGACTTTTTTGGATTTAATATCCGTCAATATAATACCAAGAGTACAAGAAGAGGTGTAACACTACTAGTTAAACCATCCAAAGATACTATAAAATCATTCAAAAAGCGAATGAAGATAGAATGGAAAAGAAGTTTTTCATGGGCAATTGATAAAGTAATTGACAATCTTAATCCTAGCATAATGGGATGGTGCAGTTATTTTAACAAAGTTATCTCTAAGAGAACTTTTACTCAACTAGATCGATGGATGTGGATGCGACAAGCAAGATTTGTTTGTCGAAGACATCCTAATAAATACTGGTGGTGGCTTAAGGAGAAGTATTGGGGCAGAATCAAAGCTCGAAATGATAATTGGGTCTTTATGGATAAAAGTAAAGATCTATATCTATGGAAATTACAATGGACAGCAATCAAAAGGCATATTCTAGTTAAAGGCAAAGCATCTCCTGATAATCCAGAACTTAAGGAATACTGACAAAAACGTCAAGCTAATAAACCAAAGTACTTCTTTAAAACCAGACAGATTCTTTGGCGTAGACAAGAAGGTAAATGCCCTGTTTGTTTAGATTCAATAGATAATGGGGAAAATGTGCAAGTCCATCATAAAAGACCTACAAGGTGTGGCGGCACTGACCATATTAACAATTTGTGCTTATTGCATACAAACTGTCATAGGCAAGTACATAGCAAGCGAGGTCAACTAATTGCAGCTGATTGCAGCTGTTAGTAAATTGCTTGAGCCGTATGCGGAGTAATTCGCTTGTACGGTTCTTTGGGAGGAAAGCACGCTAAGTGCCTACCTACCCGCGGCTCTGTCCAAATAAGTGTGGGAATTTCTCAAAGGTTATATAAAAATATAATATAACAAAAGGAGAAATTATAATGGACCAAAAACAAAATGCAGCAATGAATCAAGCGATAGATTTATTAATAAATAATGATACAGATATATCAACATTACTTAAAGAGGATGGTTTATTAAAGCAATTAACCAAACGGCTTGTAGAGAATGCATTGCAGTCAGAGATGAATAATCACTTAGGATATGATAAATATTGTCATACTGATAGTGATAATGTTCGTAATGGTAAGAATGTAAAGAATCTAGTAACAAATAATGGAGTTGTAGAGATTGAGGTTCCAAGGGATAGAAGTAGTACATTTGAACCTGCATTAATTCCAAAGCGTCAAAGACGTATTGAAGGATTTGATGATAAAATAATATCGTTATACGCTAAAGGAATGAGCTTATCTGATATTAAGATTCAAATGCAAGAATTGTATGGAGCTGACGTTAGCGAAAGTTTGATAAGTCAAATTACTGATGATGTAATTGAGGGTGTCAAGATATGGCAAAGCCGACCATTGGATCGAGTATATGCTATAATATTTTTTGACTGTTTAGTAGTAAAAGTACGTCAAGATAAACGAATTATCAATAAGTCTGTATATGTGGCATTAGGTATTGATTTATCTGGAAGGAAGGATATTTTAGGATTGTGGATCAGTGAAAATGAAGGAGCAAAATTTTGGCTTGGTAATTTTACTGAGATGAAGAACAGAGGTATGCAAGACATGCTTATTGCTTGCAGTGATAATTTAACCGGTATGTCTGAGGCGATAGAGGCAGTTTTTCCGAAAACCGAACATCAATTATGTATTGTACATCAGATTAGAAATAGTTTAAAATATGTATCATATAAAGACCGAAAAGAATTAGCGGCTGATTTAAAGCCTATTTATACTACTAGCACAGAGGAAGAAGCACATCTTGCTTTAGAATCTTTTGAAGCTAAATGGAGTAAACAGTATCCACAAATTGCTAAATCTTGGTATGTTCATTGGGAAAATTTAATGGTTTTTCTAGGATACCCTGAGGCGATAAGGAAAGTAATATACACAACGAATAGTGTAGAATCTGTCAATAGCCAATTACGTAAGGTTACCAAGAATAAACGGGTTTTTCCAAATGATAATGCCGTTTTTAAGACCTTATATTTGGCAATTGATTAATATGACCAAGAAATGGGTTATGCCGATTCCAAACTGGAACGCAGCTATGGCTCACTTTTTGATAAAATTTGAAGGTAGAATTTAAGCCCTATGAAAAATTTACACACTTAATTAGAAAGACTCCTACCCGCTTCTCCCTGTTTTTACAAACAAGGAGAGAACTCTCCTCTCTACTACTTCCTATAGGTTTTGAATAATGGTAATCATCTTTATTTGTTTTTTTATTGATCTTAGTTTTACTGGTTCGGTTAGGTATGGGGATTATATTGATTTTGAATGGCTTGTTATTTTCTTGCTATACCAGATTACACAAACTTGAAGTTGTATCTAACATTGATCTATTCAAGAAAAAAATTTGCAACATTTCTTAGCACTTACAATTATGCAGTTGACTTCCATAATTTATTGATGATTCATGATGATTATAACAATTAAAAATAAAACTATCTATATGGATAATGTCATAAAACGTAGATTAAAATTAGAACAAAAAAAAGCTCAAATTATTACTGAAGAAGCAAGACTTGAAATTCAAGAACGAAAAGCTCGTACTCGCCATTTAATTAGCATGGGTGGTTTAGTGGTTAAAGCTAAATTAGACTGTCTGCCTACTAACAGCTTACTTGGTGCTTTGCTTTCGCTGCAACATGAATTAACCAGTCATCCAAATATACAAAATCAATGGACTCAGATTGGCACAAGTGCTTTCGATAACCAAAAATCCTAATCTTTGCTTACTTACTAAAGAAATTGGCAAAACTTATTAATCTATTTGTTAGTAAGATGCTAAAATTATAATTGTAAAATTTTGTCTTGGTAAAATCTTTATCTTATTTATTGCTTTTTAGAATAATTCTGAAATAAAATATGATTTACCTTTGACATAAAAATTTAATGTTATATGAAATTTTTACGCAAATTCTGGGATAGTGCCGCTACTAATCTCTCCTAATAACTCAGTACTTTGTCCAAATAATAAGTACGATTTTAAATCACCTTTTTCAAGTAGTTCATTTTCAACTAATTTTGAGTGCAGCTCTATAGCTTTATCTTCTGAAGCCCTATCACCAGTTAAATATAATATAAAATTTTCGATCAATTCAGGACCACAGTTAGCATAACTTTGTTGTTTAGTCGGTAGTTGTATGATTTGCAAGCTGTTGTCTATAAACATTTGCTTTAACGTCTCTGGTATGTGTTCATTTGACGAATCGAGATAATACAATTGCAAATTATTTCCTTGATCTTTAATACATATAACTCCAACAGCATGCTTATTGTACAAATTTAGTGGAGCTAGTGTAATTTTTGATTTAGTTTGGATTAAATCAGAAATCATTCTTTGTAGATTATTACAATTTTCTTGCAATATATAACCTCTTACTATGTTTACATCTTCTAGACTAACGTTATTGATTCTTAATTTTAATATTTCTTCAATAGCCTTAATGGTATACTCACCAAAATAAGAACAAATCCAACCAATATTAGAACTCATTAGATCTATACCTTGCAAACCGCTGGGAGGTTCTTTATTGGTAGGATACATTGTCTTAATGTGGGGATACACATTTGGATCATCTTGTTTTCCTGCATGGTGTCCTAATATTGTTGTAATTTTTTTTGCTTGTTGTTGTTGTTTAACATTACCTTTACTAACTGTATACATCATTGGAGCCTTATTTTTTTCAAGTCTACTAGTTGGTACTGATACTACTACTTCTAGTTCACCTTGATTAAGGCGCTCTATAGCATCTCTGCTTTCTGGCATTTTCAGGACTTCATTAGCAATAGAATTTTGTTGTTTCCGTGAAATAAAAGCGGTTTTTGTACTTTGTGTTGCTTTGGTAATATTTTCAGCACATGAGATTTGGTCTTCAGAATCGAAATCTTCCTCTTTTGATATTATATTAAGAGAATTGCTTAGAGCATGTGCTCTTGGATGTCCTTTTGCAAGCTTGATGTTTTTCTTTTTTGCTACATCTACTTGAGATTGGCTTGGTTTGTACTGAGATCCATCAAGAATTTCTCCTGCATCACTAGAAGTATTGTCTGATTCATATTGACATGGAGTACCACCTTTTAATAACAGCTCTGTACCAAATACGCCAAGAACATTAGAAGCTATATAACTTGTTGCATCAGATTCTATTCGTTGTATAGTTTGTGTTCTTAATTCACTTGAATCTTTCCCAATTTGTGATCCTACGGCATCGAAAAGACAATTATTTTTACCATTGCTTGAAGACCAGTTTTCATTCTTGCCATAAGGAACATAATGACCAGTAGGATTGTGCTCATCTGCAGGAAAATAACTAACCTTTATAGGGGCACCTAAATATTGCTCTCCTATAACAATTATGTTACCGCTTTCTTCATAAATATGAACAGGTCTTTTGATCACATCACTTAAAGCTTTAGCTTGTTCTTGCCCTGCTAACCCACCTTCTTTAAAATCTTTATTTACTTCAAGACATTTTGCTTCTTCTTGTTTTTCTTGTTTATAATTTGTGTATGCTGATTTTCCTACCAAATAAACATCCTTACATGTTTTTGTTGTAGTACTTACAACCTGAGAATACATCTCTTCTGACAGCTGTTCAATGAGCTGATTTATTAGCTCATCAATATTTTGATTTATAGACTTACCAGTAGATTTTAACTTATCATTTATTTTTTTACATAGATCTTTAGCGTAATTATAAACCTCTTTCCAGGAAATATATTGATCTACTGCTAAAGCCCCTAGCTGAACTTGCCAATTACTACAATACTTAGTTATTCCTAAGACGGTGTCTTTAAAAATACCCATTACAGTTTCATAATCTATAGACTCTCTTATTTCTTTAATTATATTTTGCATATCTTCATAAGAGCTAGATTTTAATTTCTCTTGGTCTATATTTTCTCTTATAGATTTATCAACATGTTTTTTGATTGTTGGTTTTAATCCTGACATTAATGAACTAAGGGCTGGAGTAACAACTTTACCCATTATTGCATTTTCCACAGTTCTAGTTGTTACGTTTTTAACAGTACTAATTGCCACTTGCTGCAGAGTTGATATACATTTTTCAAAATGAGTTAATTCTGTTAATCTACCCACTTCTTTTAATTCTTTCATTAAATCTTGAATTTGTTTTATATTTTCCCCTAAATATTTTAATTGTGTTAAATCTTTGGATTTTTCTAAATCCTGCACATATTTTAACTTTTCAACTTTACTCATATTGCTAAACTTAGCTATAGTTTCCATTTTCTCGAACCAATTACCAAGTTTATCAAATTTAGTTGCTAAAAATTTGCATGCTATCTGTAAAAAAGGACATTTATGTAAAGTTTCCGATATCCACCTACATGCTTTTTTTGCTATATTTAAAATCTTAATGCATTGCATAGCGGCACTAATACCCATAGTCAGAATAGACACACCATAACTAATGACTTTACCCTTAATATAAGCTTCTTTATGAAATTTACCGTCACTATTTTTGTTAATTAATTCAATTGCAACATCACATACTCCTTCCGTAATCATTGTTCCGCCGATTGCAGATGTTATAGGCAGAGCCGGCGGAAAACAAAATCCAGTAGCAAGTAATGCAATGCCTCCTCCTATTTGAATTTGTGCTCCTTGAGCTATTTCCGGACAAACATCATGCACTTCTCTAAGAGTATAAGTTGTATTTGTACCAACAGCCGCAAGCTCAGATAATTCAGAGTTAGCAATGGTATCTTTTATTTTCTCTTCATGATCATTTTGTGGTTTCAAATTAGCAAAATAATCAGAAACACGACCGCCTATAGAAATACCTCCTTTATGATTATCAATTTGCTGAACCAAGCTATCTACATGCTGCATGTTAAGATTTAAAGCTTGCTGTTTTGACACTATGTGCTTTATAAATAAGTTTCGTGATTCATTATTATCATCACTTTTCAGAATGTTTGTAAATTCTTCAGTTTTAAAAAGATTTTCAATGTAATCTAGCTCCTTCTTCAATGCTGCCTTTGCTTGTTCTAAATATTTTTTAGCATTTTCTTTATATCCCCCATCAGGTTTACCAATTGCCGGAATAACAAAAACATCTCCTACCGCTTTCTGACATTTTTCTATAAACACTCTGCCTTTTTCAATCGCAATTTCAAAAAGCTTTATATAAGCACTGTGTAATATTTCTGGATTTTTACTTATTACAATTGCATGGTTTAGGGCTTGTTCTGCTTTATCTAATTCTGCATTTGAAATAAAGTGTTCAGCTTGTTGTATACTGTAATATGGATTAAATTTAATTTCTCCACTAATTGTCTTACATGCTTCAGATTCGAAATTTCTAAATTCTTCTTCCGGGCTTTTATTAGCTAATTCCAATCCTTTAAAATTCTGTTTCTCTAACCAAAAAGCCCAAAACTCTTTTAAATCATCCAAAACATATTTATACTCTCCTTTACTTTGCCCCTCTCTTTTTAATTTTCTATACAGATCAGAAAAAAGTTCAAATAATCTATCTTGAAATTTAAGTTCCAGTATTTTAATTTCTTTAATTTGTGCAATTCTGTCCTCTTCTCTTAAATCTCTTACAAGTTTAATGTCTGTAAAGATATAAGAATTAATACCTAATTTTTCAACTTCACTTTTCTTAATCATTAATTTAGCAGTACCATTATTACCTTGACGTGCTGTTCTACCAAAAGCCTGATCTTCTACTCTTTTATTACAAGGTAAAAAAGCAACACATACGTGTAGTCCACCATTATTTTCAAGTTCGACAGAAGTCTTAAAATCCGTTCCTCTCCCAGCTATATTTGTTGCTATAACTACTTCACCGGGCTTTATTTCTTCTTTAGTAATATGTGCATTTTCCTCATCAAAAAAAGTCCTAATAATGATATCTTGATTTTTGCTTTTTAATATTTCCTGTATTGTTTTTGCATCCTTTATTGTTTCGCAAATAATTAAAGAAGATCGCCCGCTCTTTATTTCAGCTATAGTATCATCTGCAACTTTCTTACTAAAGATTTCATCATCTACAACCTCACCATTAATTTCGATAAATTTCTTTTCTTTATAAGTTGGAATTTTTGCGTAACCTACATTATAAATTGAAGATAATAATTCTTGTTCTGCTGTAGAACCTAAAGTACCTGTCAGACCAAATATTTTCTGCCCATATTTATTAATGTAACTAAGATTAGAAATGAAGCAACTAGTTAAGCTTTCGGAAGTTAAGTGTAAATTATGTTTTAGTTGTAAAAATTGGTGAAGACCATATTGCCATATGGTATTTTTTAAAGTAATGCCTGTATTTGCATAATCTACCGGTTGTATTATTTCCTCTCCGTCTTTACTACGAATAATATATTGTTCATCTTCATGATAATTAAATTTTGCATCAATAGCACTATTGATCCATCTATCTAACGAGTTGTCAGCATATTCTTGAATATGTGAAGGAATAATATCAATTTTTGTTGGATTAGATGATTTAATATAATCTTTGATTTTTGGAATTATTGAGTCTTGTAATTCATTCTCAAATTGTTCGTATAATAGTTGAGCTTCTTCACTATCTGGTAATTCTTGAGCTTTTCGTTTTAATTCTTTTTGAAATTCTTCTACAATCTTTTCTTCTGCTTTATAAAGTGCTTGCCATATCTTTATATAAACATATTTTAAGCTTTCCATGCCAGCTAATGGTCCAGATAATTTAGCAATATGACTTGCATTATCAATAATCATACTATCTACTTCATCAAGAATAATACTCTCAAATGCCCTACCTGCACGTGTTCCAAGACCTAAAAATGAATCTTTTAGATAATCAAACTGAAAATTGCTAATACTTCCGTATACAATGTCAGATTTATAACATTCTCTTTCACCACTCTTATAGTTTTCATCTAAATTATTTGTTGTCGCATTCAAATTCAATAAGTCATAAAAGAGCTTTTTATCTTTAATTCCATCAGATGCTAAAACAGGATTACTAGTGATAACATCTACAGCTCCACCTTGCAAAGCTTTAATAGCTGCAAGTATTGATACAATAGTAGTTTTTCCTTCTCCTGTTTGAATTTGAGATAATTGTCCCTTATCTTTTTGTTGTAAAAATGTAAGTATAGCTAAAATCTGAGTATCGCGCAGTTTATGTCCTCCCGTCACAAGCTCATTAGCCCTATCCATTATAGCTAATGCTTCATAAATTTCAGTGTCGGCAAGTTGTCCCTTCTTAGAAACTGCCCATTGATTAATTTCCAATGCTTCCTTATTTTCCCATAATTCATAAAACTCTTTGACTTTGTTATAACCTTCCTTTGAAGATTTAATATTTAAAACATCTGATTCTTCTCCTATCTCTGATAATAACTTCTCAAACGGTTTGTTTGTATTTATCAGGTTAGTATCGTAAGATTTAGCTTTTGGTAAAACACTAATAACATCTTCAATATTTCTGACACTAGAAGTATTATAATTATCATCTTGTTTTTTTTCTTCTGTGACTCTAAAAAAACCTTTTAACTTGTCATATTCAAGATCTAACTTTGAGCTAATCTCTTCAAGTACCTTATCTAACTTTTCATCTACTGTAGAGTTTGTAAGTGGCTCAAAAATTTTTATAAATTTATCCATTTGAGTTGGAAAATTTTTGACAATGTCTAATTGTTGATTACCTTCTTTATTTTTAGACACCCCTATTTTTAGTGCCTTAGTTTTGCTAAAAGCCTTTTCTCTTGCCTCCTCTAGTTTTTTCTCCAGTTCTTTGATTTTAACAGTATCGATTTCATTTTCTTCCATTTCTACGAATTCTTTCAAAAGAAGTTGATAGCTTTTGAAGTGATCAACTTCTTCTATTAATGGAATATTATTAATAAGTTCTTTAATTGCTTTTTTGAACTCTGTTTCTCTTGATAGTTGATCAATATCACTAGCAATTATTTTATAATAACCTTCTTCCACTAGGGAAAATAACTCTTTTTTTAAACTTGTAATTCCATTCTTAAACCATCCAAAAAATGTTTTTTTAGGATTAGCAAAACCTTCAATAAAATCCTTCTTGTTATCTGACTTTAAATAAACCATCATAGTTTTTAGAGTTGTTAAAGATAAAATATCCTCATCTTTTTGATTTTTTATCTCTGCTATTTTAGCATGTATCTTAAACTCTATATCTTTATCAAAATACTGTGCTAAAATATTTTTGATATTTTCTGGAATTTGTATATTTGAAAAATCCTGATATAAACAAATAGTTTTATCCAATTGTTTAACAATACAAAAAGTAGCTCTAACGTTGTGCTCGCTATGACAAATAATAAAAATTGGTTTTTCATTAATATCATCATCCTTATGTAACTCTAACCGTTCATTTAATGCGGTAATATCACAAACAATAAGTTGATTTTTATCGTATTCTTGTTGCTCGGCAATACGTTGTCCTAATTCATTAATATTTTCAAGAGTTAACGCATCACCTATTAAGAGTTTGTTACCAACATCACTTACCTTTACACTAGCTTCTGCTATCTGTTCATTAACTTTTTTATTATCTTTATTAATATTCCGTGCTAAATTTCTTTTCATAAGTGATCGCCACTACATTTGTGCATGATAATTATTATGATCTCCAACTATATTAGTCTCAAGAGAATCGGTTTCTAAATAACTGATATTACTAATATTGATATCTAAGTTAGATAACCCTGAAGCTAGAGTATGTTGTTCAGTGATTTCTAGTGATGCCATAACCTCATGAAGTTGCTTCTGCACAAACTCAACACAAGATACAAATCGTTGATCTTCATTACTTCCTATCTCAAATTTTTCTTTTGCATTAGAAAATTTTTCTTTTGCTTCATAAAATTTTACATTAGCTAAATCATATTTTTGTTGTTGTTTTAGTTTGTGTGCTTCTTGTAGCAACTCAAGCCCATCTTGTTGCGATTCAAGGCCTTCATTAAATAGGGCATTTCCTTCCATTTTTAAAGAAACAAGGATTTCATATTGTTTAAATTTTGAATCATTGGGAACTATTTTTAAACCATCCTTGGATTCTCTCAGGACTTCTTGAAAAAATCCTCCTGCTTCTTCAGATCTATCATCTTCTGTGTCGTTTTCAGCTTTCCAAGCGTTGTCCCATAAGGTCTCAAGTTTCAATAATTTATTTATGATAGTTTGGGCTTTTTCTTGATTAACCGCATACTTGTTTTTCTCTTTTATAATTTGAGATTTATTGTAAGCTTCTTGATATTTATTGTGGGATTCATGATACCTGCCTTGGTCAAATAAATTATCGCCTTGAGAATTTAGGTTTATAGCATCTAGTTCAGCTTTGACTTTAGCCAGACTACTTTTATATACATCGCTATTAGGACGTATATTTATGGCCTTTTCAAATTTTTCTTGTGCATTTTTATATTTGAGAATTTTAACAGCAAGATCTCCTCTAGTGCTAGCTTCACTCAATAATTGATAACCTTCCTTATTATATACTTTTGCCTGTATTAGGTCTCTATTATTTTTGTATTGGTCACGTTGATTAAATATTTGTGTTTTATCATAAGCTGCTTGATACTTCATTATAGCCTCAGCAAGCTTACCTTGCTTCAAGAAAACATTAGCCTGATCACTCAATGCAATTGCATCTAACTCTGTTTGAGCTTTATCTTTATTCTTTTTATATTCATGGGGGCTATAAAATAATTTGCTGAAAAAATTATCATTTTTTTTGGCAACTTCAGATATGTTATAAGCCTGCTGGTACTTATCTTTTGCTGCACTAAAATTACCACTCGCAAATAGTGTATTCCCCTGCTCGTTTAACTCTATAGCATCTAACTCTACCTGCGCTTTTGCAACACCTGTTCTACTATAGTAATCTTTGTTAACTTCAGAAGTATATACTGCTTCATTATATTTTGTCTTAGCTTCTACATAATTTCCAGCACGGTATAATGTCTCACCTTGTTCATATAACTGCTTAGCACTTATTTCTACTTTTACTTTAGATATTTCATCATTGTAAGTAGATTTTGCATTTATCACCTTAGAACTACTATGGGCAGCCTGATATTCCTTTAAAGCATCACTGTACTTACCTTGATTAAACAACATCTTACCACATTGATACGCACTTTGCGCATCTAGTTCGACTTGGGCTTTACTTATACAGTTAGTATATGTCGTCTTATGAGCAGCAACTGATGATTTATTGAAGGCTTCCTGATATTTGACTTTTGCACTATCATACCTACCGACATTGAACTCTACATCTCCCAATTCTTTTAGCCCTATAGCATTTAGTTCGGCTTTTGCTTTATCTCTATTAGTACTATATTTATTATATTGTGTATTAACTTGAGATTTATCGTAAGCTTCCTGATATTTACTATGAGCTTCGTGATACCTACCTTGGTTAAATAAATTATCACCTTGAGAATTTAAGTTTATAGCATTTAGTTCGGCTTTTGCTTTATCTCTATTAGTACTATATTTATTATATTGTGTATTAACTTGAGATTTATCGTAAGCTTCCTGATATTTACTATGAGCTTCGTGATACCTACCTTGGTTAAATAAATTATCACCTTGAGAATTTAAGTTTATAGCATCTAGTTCGGCTTTTGCTTTATCTCTATTAGTACTATATTTATTATATTGTGTATTAACTTGAGATTTATCGTAAGCTTCCTGATATTTACTATGAGCTTCGTGATACCTACCTTGGTTAAATAAATTATCACCTTGAGAATTTAAGTTTATAGCATCTAGTTCGGCTTTTGCTTTATCTCTATTAGTACTATATTTATTATATTGTGTATTAACTTGAGATTTATCGTAAGCTTCCTGATATTTACTATGAGCTTCGTGGTACTTGCCTTGGTTAAATAAATTATCGCCTTGGGAATTTAAGTTTATAGCATCTAGTTCAGCTTTAGCCTTGTCTATATTATTTTTAAATGTTTGTTCATTTTGATAGCCAGAAGAACAGGCTTGATAAGCATTATTGAAATATTCAGCAGCTTCACTGTATTTTCCCTCCTGAAATAATTGCCAACCTTTGTTATTGAGTTTTTCAGTCGCTTGATTTTTATTATGACTTAAACACTCCCCAGTTTTACTGTCAAAATAAAGACTGTGCCAATTGGTATCTCCTATTGCGCTATAAATACCATAAGCTATCCATCCACTTATAGGCACCCAGTTTATATGCTTTGATGCTCCCCACCAATATCTTACTTCTTGTAAACCATTACTAGCACCTAAATATCCACTATCTCCGCTAGTTCCATTATTATGAGGACCACGATAGCCTTGCAGCACATTAGCAGGACCTTTACCAACAACCCCCCCTCCCATTGAGTTTTTAAACATTTCCTGTAAATGGTGTGGTAAACTATTGACAAAACCTGTCCAGCTTCCTTTGCTTAAATCACTTTCATAAAAATAATATAAATCATTAGGCATGTATCACTCCCTTTTATCTTGTTAATTACTACTATTAATAATACTCGGTTTGTTATGACTTATACTCTTCTTTAGGAACTTTAATGTAGAAACCGGTATAAGAAACTATTATCTCTTATGTAGAATACATAAAAATAACTCTTTAATATGCCTTTACGATATGCTTCAAAGCTCTGATAATTTTTTTTGAAAATAGATAAATTTAAAAATGATTATATTGGCAACACTTTGTAAAGTTTAACTATACTTAATAAATATTGTTATATTAGTATTAATATTTTTTAACTGATCTAAATTTACGGTATTAAATATTTCTTTGCACTTAACTACCCTGAAACCCTGATACTTTCGTTCTAAAATTAGAAAATTTTAGTTATGAAAATACGTTCAAATCTCCAAAGGTGAGATTTAAATCATTATTAATAACTTACGAGCTTTTTAAAGAATATCTAATCATTTGCTCATAAAATTAATATTTCTCCCTATTTGTAACAGCACTCTGTAAAATTTCATAATTGAAGATTACACCTAGGCAGTGTTTTTCTAATTGCCCCGCAATCTCAGGTATTTTTAAATAAGCAGCTAAAGCTAAAAATATTTGTAAAGTTTCAGATGTGGTTTGCCAGATCTTGTCAAGAGACTTAGCTCTAACCGTTTGTATATTATGTAATCTATCAAACAGCTTAATTAGTAATAAATCATCCTTCTTTTGTATATATAATATCTTAACCATTTCTACGGCACTAATCTTATGATCTTTTTTAATTCTAGTTAAATCTTCAACATAACTTGCTATCTTATCACTAAATGCTTCTGCTATCATTTCTTGCGTACATTCTGTATCCTCAATAACATCATGTAATATAGCGGTAACAATAATATCAGTTTTAAATATGTAATCAGATACCATATAGGCGACTTCTAAAGAATGAGTATAAAATAATTCTCCAGTTCTGCGTTTTTGTCCATTGTGATATTTTTTGGCATAGTAAATAGCCTTAGTAACTTGATTAAAATCTATCTTATTTGTTGTATATTTATCTAGTAGTAAAAGTTTTTGTAATAATCTTTTACTATAATAACAATTTAAAGACTCCTCGTATTTACAATTAACTTGATTTTTAACCATATTACGCCATTCTTTACTCATCCCTTTAGTTTAGTTAACTAAACTAATAATAGTCAAGATATTTTTACTACAGCATGGTTACCAGGACTATAGTTTTATAGATAGTTAAGTGAAGTCTTGTAAATTTTATTTTACAAGACTTTACGTTATTTAGTAATTATTGATGATATATAGGTAATTTTACTGGTATATTACATGTAATAGTAGTACCCTTACCTTCTTCGCTTTCTACCTCAATATCTCCATGCATTTCATTGATAAGTCTTTTAACAAAACTAAGTCCTAATTTTAATCCTTTATACCCAGTTACAGAATCAAATTCGCTATTCTGATCTCTAATATATCGCTGTATTTCTTCAGACATGCCAATACCTGTATCATGGATAATAAGTTGTAGCACCATCTCTTTATTATCTTCAGCTATAGTAGTAGGAAATAGATTGATTGTCACAATAACTTTGCCTGCTTCAGTAAATTTAACTGCATTAGCTACTAATTGTTCTAATATTGCTCCTATCCAGTAACTATCGCCAATAATAATCTTTGCTATGTCGTACTGAAAATTACAAAAAAGATCTAAACCTTTATCCTTAGTTTCTGGTATAATTTTATTAACAGTATCATTTACTAATTGCTCTAGATCGAAAGCTTGTAGATCTATGGGAACTAATTTGGTATCTTGTTGTAAAAAACTCACTAGATTATGAGAATAATCTAATAGTCCCTTAGCACAATCTATGACAATATTAGATAAGGAGTTCTTCTTATTAGGATCTTTTTCTACTCCATAAAGTGTAAGTAGCTCAGAGAGTATTTCATTACATGATATATCTAATTTATTATTAATATTTTTAATTAAATCTATCTTAAATATATTAGATTCTTTTAGTTCATGCTTTGCCTTTTGTAATTTTTGCTCTAATTCTTGATGCTGAGCTGTAAAATTATATTCTTGATCAGATGGCATTAATGTGACAGATATAGGAGATAATTGCAATATCCAAGCTTGCTGCACCATATTTTTAAATTTATTATTATCTTTTGGTTGATTTTGATTATTAATTGTCATAGCATTTCCTTGCTGTTAAAGTTAAGAAAACAGCTCAGAGGTTAAGGTGATAAAATTTTGTAGTTTTTAGTTTAACCTCTGAACAAGAACTACACCATATAGCCCTCAACAAGGACAGATATCACCACAATTCTCTGAAGTACAGAGGATTTAAGAGCTTTTTTGACAGATCTTTATACAATTGGGCAAACAGCTGCACAAATGAGACAGTGCTAAATTACTATTGTTTGTTTGCTCAACTTTTTATCTATGACATATAAATCAACAGTAGCATTAATTATGCTACAAAAAACACCAAAATTCCTTGTAATACAGCATTTTGCTGGCATTTAAGCCTATTTTATACTATAATTTAGTATAAATATTTTATAATAATTTCATGTCAGTAAATAACTCAAACAAGGTACAACCATTCTTACAATGGGTCGGAGGTAAAAGAAAAATTACCGATCAATTAATTAAGTTTCTTCCGTCCACACTAAATAATTACTATGAACCATTCCTTGGTGGTGGGGCTTGATTTTTTCAAGTTAGAGATAAATTTAAACATTGCTTCCTATCTGATATTAATCTCGAGCTAGTAACATCCTATAACGCAGTTAAGAAGAATCCAGATAAGGTCAGTAAACTATTAGACTCTCATAAAGAAAAATACTCTAAAGAACATTATTATCAAGTTAGAAGTAACAATGACAGTAACGACCCGGCGAAGATTACTGCAAGATTTATCTATCTTAATAGATATTCATTTAAAGGTATTTACCGGATTAACATTGATGGAAAACCAGCTCAAACTTTCTCTGGTAGGAATTATAGTAAATCTGATATTGCCTTTAGATTAAAACAGTGCAGTCAGCTTTTAGCTGGCACATACATTTATGCGATGGATTTTTCTTTTATTGAACCGCAAAAAAATGATTTTGTTTATTTTGATCCTCCTTATCATAAATCAGGTGAGAAGTTTTATACCAGATTACCCTTTGATGAAAATGAGCAAACGAGACTTAAAGATTTTGCTGCAGAACTTAATGATAAAAATGTTAAAATAATGGTTTCTAATAGTGACACTTCCTTTATTAGAAACTTATACAAAAATTTTAATATTAGTACTATTAAGGTTAAATATTCCATGCCCGAGCACAATAAAATATCTGATGAAGTAGTTATTACAAATTATCAATTACCACAATAGCTTAGTTATATTCAAACTTGATTAATTCAAAGCAATAATCTTGCGTCTTAAAAGCTTCTTCTAGATCTTGCATATGACGATTCCTAACATAGTAATCATTAAAAGCCGTTGTGGATTTAAGGATTACCTTTTTATTGACTATATCTTCCTCTACAACTACTAATTTAGTTAATACAGCAAAATCAATATATTTGTTATAACGTTCAATGAGGAATTTCCTTACTTTATACCATATTGAATCAGGATTTAATTGTTTGCTTAGCTGCAATAGATAATCTTGTTTTTCATCTTCAGTATTATTCTGCTTCGCTTCAAGCTCAGCAAATGGTATGATTTTCAACTTCTCAATACTACTGCCATAGATCATTTGTACTTGCTGTAGTATTTTATCTTGTGCATTTTCTGAAAGCGTAATATTTTTAAGCAGTTTTATTTGATAGCTATTACCTACTACCCCAATAAATAAGCAGGAGCTTAGTAATTTATAAGCTGAATCAGGATCAAAACTACCAACAATTTTACGTTTTAGCTGAGCTTGCAAGCTAGTATCAAGGCTACTTTCTATCTTATCTAGGTATTGCTCTTTAGCGTTGTTTAAGTCGCTAGATTTAAACTGAAATGTAGCATTATTAGCTTTGTAGTTTCACGTAACTCATGAGCTAAAGCTTTAGCCATATAGTTCAGTAGGACTTTCTTATGACCAAAATGGTGATTGGAATATTCTCCTGCAAGCTTTAAGAGCAATTTATTGATAAAATCTAGGTTAAATTCTCTCTTTGATTTTACTTGTAGTAAATCACCATCTTCTTGGCTTAATGGATAAAAATCTGCTAATTTTTTTCTTTTGAACCAGCCCTTATTCTTTACGATTCCTACTGCTGAATTGTTATTAGCTGATGATATTTGATCACATCTTGCCTTATCAACCTCATCAAGAATTGTTTGCAGTGCTTGATTTACCTGTAGTGGACCTGTGATAAAATTAACCTCAGATTTTCTTACATTTTCACTCTCTTGATGATTATTTGCTGATTGTTTTGTTGTAGATAGAAAATCTTGTTTAAGATTTTGCTGTGGTGAATGTTGTGATAATTGCCTATTTTGATCAATTTCATTTTCATTTTTTTCATTTTGAAAAATTATAGATTCGCTAGATCTAGATTTATTAGATATATCTTTATTATTATCTATATATATGTACTGGTCCAAACTTTTTTGGGTTGAGGCAAAATTTCTTTGGGTTTGACCCCAAAGTTTTTTGGAGTTGAGGCAAAATTTTTTTCATTTTCGTGAGGAATGTTGCCAGAAGCAGGTTGGAAGTTTTTAATAAGCCTAATACAAGGAGTATTGCGGCATTTAATACCATATTTACTAATAGTTGCTTTATAAAACTTAATGAAGCCACTCTTTTCTAATTCAATTAGGCACTGTCTGATACGTTCTTGACAAACTCCCAAATGTTCTTCAAAGAAATGATAGGTTTCCTGAAGTTCGTCTATACTGTTGTTATAGCATATTTGCAAGCGAAAGACTATTAAAGATAGTAGATGTCTTGAGGTTTTACTTAAAATTTTACCATTATGAGATGAGAGATTACTCCATTCAGGAGGGATAAAATTGCCAACAAAATTTTAGAAGATAGTGGGATTTTTATCACTCTCATTATGGATTACACAATCAGGAGTGAAATGTGAGCAGCATATAGTGTGCATAAGACCTCAACTTAAACATCAGGTTTAATCGAGGTAGTAAGAGGATTAAAGCACTATTTTAAAAATGTGAAGAGCATATAAGCAGCATATGAATTATGTAAAGGAATGTGAGAATTGAGAAAATCCTGATAGGAAGTGGTGGAGTCAGGGGGATTCGAACCCCCGACCTTTTGAATGCCATTCAAACACTCTACCAACTGAGCTATGACCCCAATATAGTCAATTGATTTGGACTCGCCTGCATCGTCATTCGTCGTTCTCCTATTAGTTAGGTTTAACTCCTCGCTTCTGGCGTGCAAATCCCACTGACTTGACTATAACAAATTAATTCTCTTATACTATAATAATAAAACTAAATCTATAAAATTTAATCTTTATTTTGCTAACAATGCCATAGCATCTCTGGAAGACAGTATATTATCTACTAATCCAAATTTTTTTGCTTCTTCCGGTGACATGAAATTATCACGTTCCATACTTTTTTCGATATGTTTTAACTCTTGTTCAGTATGTTTACTATACAATTCGTTAAGTAACCTTTTGATTTTTAGGGTTTCTTGAGCGTGGATTTCTATATCGGTAGCTTGCCCTTTATAACCTCCTGATGGTTGATGGATCATAATACGACTGTGAGGTAAACTATAACGCATCCCCTTCTCGCCCCGCACAGTAAAAGTGAACCCATAGAACAAGCTTGACCTATGCATAATGTAGCCACTTTAGGTTTTATATATTGCATTGTGTCATAAATTGCAAGACCTGCGGTTACAACTCCTCCGGGGGAATTGATATACATATATATATCTTTTTTAGGATTTTCTGCTTCAAGAAACAATAATTGTGCAACAATTAAGTTTGCCATATGATCTTCAACAGTACTACATACAAAGATTATACGTTCTTTTAGCAATCTTGAATATATATCATAAGCACGTTCACCGCGTGATGTTGGTTCAATTACTATCGGTACATACGACATTAATATTTTCTCCTGAAATTTATTAATTAAATAGTTTTTCGTCATTACGAGGAGGTTATTTTAATAACCGACGTGGCAATCTCATGAAGTAGCATAGAACTCCTGATATTGCTTCGTTGAAACTTACAGTTTCTCCTCGCAATGACTTATAATAGATTATTACTTCTTATCTTCTAAAGCATTAGCAAGTATATCTCCCATATTGGTAGTATTATCACTAGAACCATATTCTTTGAGAGCTTTTTGACGTTCTGCTATTTTATGAGCTTTTACCGATAATAAAATTCTACCGGTTGATTTCTCGATAGAAACAACTTTGGCTTCTATTTCTTTGTCTATTTGAAACATTTCAGGCTTCTGCTCGTCTTTTTCATCCGATAGTTCAGTTCTTTTAATAAAACCTGCTACTTTATCGTTTAATAATACTTCGAGTCCCTCATCTTTAACTTCTGTTATAAGGGCTTTAACTATGGTGCCTTTTTTATATTCATCACTGATTTCTTGATATGGATTCGGCGACAATTGTTTTATACCTAAACTAACTTGTTCTTTTTCAATATTAATGGCTAGAACTTTGCATTCTATTTCGTCACCTTTTTTGTATGATTTTAATAGATCCGTTCCTTTATCTTCCCAGCTAATATCACCTTCATGAATCATGCCGTCCATATTATTACCGAGTGCAACAAAAATACCGAAATCCGTAATATTTCTAATAGGTGCTTTAATTATAGTACCGACAGGATTATTTTCAGCGAACTTTGTTAAAGGATTTTCTTGGCATTGTTTAATACTTAAAGAAACACGATGCTTTTCAGTATCGACCTCTAAAACTACGAAGTCTACTTCTTGCCCTATAGTTAGCGTTTTTCTAGGATTTTGATTAGATTTTAACCAACTAATTTCGCTTGAATGAACAAGTCCCTCAAGCCCGTCTTTTAATTCTATAAATACGCCGTAATCAGCAAAATTTGTAACTTTACCGGTCATTTGTTTACCGACGGGGAATTCTTCTTTAATTGCTTCCCATGGGTTAGAATCAAGTTGTTTTATACCGAGTGATATTCTTTTTGTTTTTTCATCAAACTTAATAACCATTACTTTAACCTTTTGGTTAAAGTCTAACACTTCTGAAGGATGGTTAACTCTTCCCCAAGAAATATCGGTTAAATGTAATAAACCGTCAACACTTCCAAGATCGATAAACGCACCGTAATCAGTAATATTTTTTACGGTTCCTTCTAATACCATGCCTTCTTTAATTTTAGATAGCATCTCATCTCTAGCTTCGGAACGTGATTCTTCTAAAATAGCTCTTCTTGAAACTACTATATTACCAAGCTTTTTATCCATACTTAAAATTTTAAACGGTTGCTTGATATTCATTATAGAAGTAGGATCTTTAATAGGTCTAACGTCAACTTGGCTTCCCGGTAAGAATGCTACTACACCGGATAAATCCACGGTAAAGCCTCCTTTTACACGACCGAAAATCGTACCGTCGACAAATTCGCCCTTGGAACACATGATTTCTAGTTGTCCCCATAATTCTTCTTTAACTGCTTTTTCACGGCTCAATATTGTTCTGCCGTTACGTCCTTCAATTTTCTCGATGAAAACTTCGACTACGTCCCCAACTTCAGGTAAAGCTAAAAATTCAGACTTAGGTATTCTACCTTCATTTTTTAATCCAACGTCAACAATAATTATATCGTTTTTTATTTCGATTACTTGACCTTTAACTACCGTTTTTTCTTTTATATGACTTGTATCAACGGTTTCAAGCATTTTAGAGAAATCTTCCGCAAATTCGTGATTCATTGCTGCAAGTTGTGGAACAAATCGTTGTTTTAGTTTTATTGACATATTCTTCTCGTAGTATTAGCTAAAGTGCCTAGGCTAATAAAATTTTTTTGAAAGGTTAATAAAATTGGATGCTCTTGCATGGCTAGCATGTCATTCCCGCGTAGGCGGGAATTCAGTAACTAAAAGGTAAAAACACACTGAATTTTTAATATTAAAAGCTCAATTTCGCTTTTTCTGGATTCCCGCCTACGCGGGAATGACATACTAGCCATGCAATAACGCCATACAATCGAATAAAATAACCTAGCACTTTTTCAAGTTATTTTATTCTTTATATAATTTGTTACTTCTTCTACGACTTCCATAGCCGAAAGCTTTGAAGTATCGATAATTAAAGCATCTGAAGCCGGTAATAACGGTGCAGCTTTTCGCTCTTTATCTCTTTTATCTCGCAAAATTATTTGCCGTAAAATCTCATCGAGTATACATGTTTTTCCTTTTGCTTGCAACTGCTTATATCGTCTTTCAGCCCTAATTTGAGGATTTGCGGTTATAAAAATCTTTAAATCGGCGTCAGGTGCAACAACGGTGCCTATATCCCTACCCTCCATAATCATTCTAGGTGTTGTTTTTACTAGATTAATCAGGTATTTGTTTAGATTATTTCTAATTTCACTTATTACGGCAATTTGCGATGCTATATTTCCTATATTCTCATTCTCTAAGTCAAAATTATTGTCGAGTTTTAATTCTTTAGATAAAGCAATTACCGCATCTATATCAGTGACATCTATTTTTTGACTAATACAGTCAAATGCAAGCTGCCTATAAACAATACTTGACTGAAAATATTTAAGAGAAAATTTCTTGGCCAGTATTAAACCGATAGTCCCTTTACCTGAAGCAGCAGGACCGTCAAGAGAAATAGTGAAATTTTGAGAAATATCAAAGGCTTTAGTTTTTAAATCCACCATAAAATTATAGACTAAATAATAAAATATTATAAATAATGGAAATAAAGCTTGAAATCTAGTACATTAATGAATTTTTTAAAAAAACAAGGGTTAAAAACTACATATAGATTTAGTAGTACACCCTATGATGGGGTAATCAACAAATTAATTTTTTGATTTACAGCTTTAGCGTATTTTTGAAGGCTTAAGAAATTAGGAGTATGATGTCCGCTTTCCATTCTTGCTATTTGCGCTTGAGAATTAGACATTTTTTAGCAACATCCGCCTGAGTCATATTAGATGCAAGACGAACCTTTATTAAAGTGCTTGCTATCTCAAATTCCATTTTTCGTTCTTCATAAGCTTTTTTTACTTCGGGGTTTGATAATAACTCTTTTTTAAATTCATCAAAGTTTTTCATTAAAACCTTCCTTTAATCTTAAGTTTTAGTTATTGAAATAGCTGTTTTAGGAGTTTTTTCTGTTTTTTTAATAAATGTATGCAATATAACTATTTTTTATCAATATAATCTTTTTAACATATAACTTGAACTAATCAATTGACACTTATCTTAATTGTAAATATTATAAGCTTCATAATTCAATAAAGCCAAAACTACATAAAGATTAAAAAAATTATCAGGGTGATTAGCTCAGTTGGTTAGAGCATTACGTTGACATCGTAAAGGTCGGTGGTTCGAGTCCACTATCACTCACCATTCTCCATTTTTCGGTATTGCTACAAAGGTATCAAACGGTGAACGCAGCATAAAGTAGAGGCTTTTCAGTGTTCAAAGAAGGTTAGAGAATATCAATTAGATAGGATAAAATTTATAAACCTTCGGTAGGGCAAATCTCCAAATGGTGACCGTTAATAAATACTTCAGCTTCTTTAGGGTTGGTCTCATAATCAAAATTTATTAATAACTCGTGTCTTGTGTTTTCATAAATTTTATCCGTTAATATACGTTTACCGGTGTTAATTTTTATTGCAACAGCATTCTCCTTCAAAAATTTAACTCCATTTATTCCATATGGATGATGTATTATTCCTTTCTCCATAGCTTTCTCAAACTGTGGCAGTAAAGAATCAACAGCTTTCTTTATTTTTTCATCAATAATACTATAACAATCTTGACCTTTATATTTACCTATATTAAGTAGCTTCAGTATTTTTAATATACCCTTTCTCTGGAATATTCCATGAAGTGATATAATGAGTAATTTTATGACTTAATATATGAAGCTGTTGTTTTTTTTTAAGCTGATAATACTGATGAATTTTTTTGCATCATATTGCTTAAATAATTGATCTAAATCCTCTGCGTCATTAACCTCTCCAAAATCATTTGTAAAAATTTCTTCTTGTTTTTCCTTACTTAATTGGTTTGCATGTTCCTTAGCTTTATTTATGTCATTATTAAGTAAAGCAGCATTTATTCCAATTTCTAAAGTTTCTTCATTTTGAGGGGCATCTTCTAAAACTTTCTCTACATTTTGTAAAACGTTTTGAGAATTTTTAGAAACAAATTCTTTTGCATCTTCTGCCATTAGCGAGATGCTGGCAGCATTAAGGACTTCTGTTAGTTCTTCTTTTTTTAATGTATTTGTGCATTATAAATTATAGAATTTGGATCAGGAAAAGCTGCTAAAGTAGATAAATTTAAACTTTTATAAATAGCAATATCGTTGTTAGGAATGTTATTTAATATATTACGTGCTATATCCAATTGTTGTGTATAAATGGCAACCGAAAGTACAAGTAACTCATCAGTATGATTGACATCAGTTTTTTAAATTATTGTATTTAAATCCTTTGCTAAACGTATTTTTTGTGCAATTTTTCTCTCATCTTTCATCTCTCATCTGAAAGAGCATTATATTTAGCAGTATATTTATAAAGCGCAAAACTTTGAACGTGATAAGGTAATAAATTTTTAGAATTCATTGTCTCTAATTTTTCATTGGTGATATTATTTAAGTCTCGACCTAATTTTAGTAAAGCTTTAAGGCTACCTTCAGGCATCTTATTTAGTAAATTTTCTATATTTTTTGAATCAGAGTGATAACCATAGATAGTACATAAATTATATATGATTTCTTCCTCTTCAGGTAACCTATCTATTGCACTATTATAATATTTTATAGCAAGTTCTAACTGACCAGTTTTATAATAAACAACCCCCTAAGTTATACTGACACCAACCTATATATCGTTGGCATTTACTTGATCATCTATAGTGATATTGCTAAGTGCTGCCTTAAGCAATTTTTTAGCTTCATCTAAGTGATTATTATTAATTAATATGGTAGAGAGCGTATATGTAATATTGTAATAATGCCTTATATGAGGCGTTAAATCTTTAATAATTTTATCTCCATACTCTCCATGATATAAAATGATTGACTAACTCAAATAAAGTATTGGTATAAGCTTTATGAATTTGAAATTCGTATTGGGAATATATTAAATTTAAATCTATATTTGCTTTTGACAATATATCTATAAATAATTTTTCTGCTACTTCCACATGGTTATTCATTATACTGCAATGTATAGCAGTGATCATCCCTTGAAGTTGAAGAAAAATATTTATAAAATTAATAGTTTTGGGTTCTTTATTTATAATAGGAGTACTATAAGTTTTGGGGCTTATAAAAATGCTAATTTCTTTATTCGCTTTTAATGCAACATGATATTTGCTTAAGGCTTCTTTCAGTACTTTATGTTCTTGAATATTTTTATATTCATAATTATCAAATAAAGTTTTTAGTGTATTAAGTTTTAGACTTGTTACTTGTGGAATACCCAATTTTGTTGTTGTTTTGCTATCTAAAGAGTGTAAAAGAGTTGTTGCTATTTCTGCACTAGCATCTATAGAACTTTTTACATTTTTTAATGGTTCTATTCATTCCCCCGCTACAATTAAAGCCTTTTGTGATTTAAACTCTATTATTTTATTGTATGACAATGCTATAGGATTAAATTTTGAGACTGCTGAAGATTTAGGATTTTTTATCATAATAAATACTTATTAATAAATAGGCATATATTATAAAGTAAACCCACTATTTTGTAAAGAAAATACTAACTTTTTAATTAAAGTTAATAACTTGAAGCATTTCTATTGGTATTTCACCCCTACTATTTTAACTCTTAATAAACACCAATTCGTTATCGTATGAGTGTTTAGTACTAAAGGCATAACCTAAATATGAGAAATTCTTAAGTAGCTCAGGTGAGTCAATTAGGTTGTTAGCAATAACCTTGACCATCGCCCCTCGAGCTTTTTTAGCATTTATACCGATTGTTGATAATTTACCGTTCCTATTTTCTTTAAAATGAACGTTAACTAATTGATATTTAAGTTTATTTGGGTTTATTACAGATGAATATTCTTGTGATGCTAGGTTGAGTAAATATTTATTTTCCTGTTTAGCAAGAATTTTATTAATATAATTAGTGACTTCATCTTGCCAAAAGTTTGTTAAATTTATTTCATTTAATTTTGTTGCCATTTCTAATCTATACGGCTTAATAGTATCTAGCGGTTTTAAGACTCCGTAAAGTCCTGATATAATAAGCAAATGTGATTGCAAGAAATTTAATGCATGATTAGTTAATTTTTCTATATGTATATTATTAAAAACATCTCCTGCATAAGCAAAAATAGCCGCTTTACTCTCTTGATTATCAAAATCCTTAAATCTTTCTTTATTTATATGTGCAAGTTTTGCACTTATATTCATTATTTTCGATAATTGATTCTCAGAATAGCTTTGGAGTGTAGAAAGTAGTTTATTAGTTAACGTAAGGAACATTGGAATCGTTAGCTCCGTCTTGGGAGCTAACTTCTCGAAATTTAGAGTTTTAGCAGAAGAAATAATAGCAAGCATTTCTATCTAGCCGGAGTACTCGGAAGAGATGAAGTAGTGCTAGCGATATTTCTGTTAGTACTATCGATTGTTTGCATGATTGCATAGCTTGGATCACCGTCAAGCTCTACTACTTCTTTGGGTTTCGTAGTTTTTGGACCGGTACAGCCAATTAAAGCTATAGAAGCAAATAAAATTATTAAATACCTTATCATAAATACCCTGTTTTAATTTTACACTTAAGATAGCTGCCTATTATTATAATGTCAAGTGAGAGGAAAATTTTATTACCCTACCCTATAACCTTTCAGTAATAGTCTAAAGATTCTTCATAATATTTTAAATCTAATTCTGTATAATTTAAATTAGGTTCATCTTTGCTTCTTTCTATTTCGGGTTCAGGTTTAAGCTTATCATAATTTTTTCTAGTTTTTAAATAATATTCTAAAGTTGCTTCATATGCCCATCTAGGTAGAGGGTGATTATCAGATTCTTTTTCTCAATATATCATTATTGATGATGTTTTTTCCTTTAAAGATTCATTACATAATTCTTCAACAATAGGATAATATTCTTTCTTATTCAGATACTAAAGGCATGATTGTTGGTGTACTATCATTTAAGTAATTATATAATGCTTCAAAAAAAGAATCATATTTCCCATTCCCTATAATATCGTGATATATAATAGAGTCTATATTAAGTGCTTGAATAATCAGCTTCCCATCTATCGATAATATTTTTTTGAAGAGTTCTAAATCTTCAGTATGAAGAGCCATGGAAATTTATTCCTTAAATAAATTTTTAGGCATTCTGTAATAAACCGTATTATAGAATTTTTCGCTTTCAGGAAATTTGCGTTTGCGGATAGAGAAATTACCGAAATTTCTGATTTCGATACGCTTTTGTTTTTTAAGAGATTCGTTTAAATAATCTAAAATTAAATCTACTGAATCTTTAACATCTTCTTTAGAAAGATAACTCAGCTTATCATTTATTTTATCTATTAAATAATTCTTAGTAATCATTATTAAAAAATCGCTTTGATTCCGTTAAAACTATTTTTAAAAAAACTAGGTGCTATACTATCAAAATCTTCAAGTATTATGTCCATTAATTTTGGTTTTGGTTTTAATTGATAATCTTTAACTAGTAGATTAACATTAATTTTCTGAACTTCCTGTAACCATTTTAATGCAGTATCTTCCGAGCCTATAGCATCCACAAGCTTTAACTTTAAAGCCTGACGACCTGAATATACTCGTCCGTCTGCGAGCTTTTTTACTTCTTCTATAGGAAGATTACGCCTCTCTGAAACAAGTTCAAGGAAGAAATTATAAGTATCTTCTATATTGTCCATAATGGCTACCCGCACTGCTTCCGTCAGTTTTTCGGTAGGATTTGGGACAGCTTTTAATTCACCCGATTTGAAATTATTAAACTTAATCCCCAATTTTTGAGCAAGCTCTGTTACCTCGGCTGTTTGTAGTATTACACCGATTGAACCCGTAATAGTTCCGTTATGGCTGATAATATAATCACCTCCAAGAGAGATTAAATAACCGCCGCTTGCAGCCATTGTTCCCATAACTATCACTACCGGCTTTTTTGCGGATATTTTACGCAGAATATTATAAATTTTTTCAGCGCCGACTACCGTACCGCCGGGAGAATTTACTTTAACTATTAACGCTTTAATATGAGAATCATCGATTATTTTTTTGAGTTTTTTGTCACGCTTTTCGTCTTCAAGAATTATTTCGTCTATTAATACGGAAGCTATATAGTCTTCATTACTATTAATAGGTAACACCTCTTTTGGAGCAAAATCTTTACCGACTAGTAAGAATACGATCGCAATTAAAATAATAGCTGTTAGCTTCCAAATTAACAAACGAGATTTTATTTGTCTTCTTTCAATTAAATAATCAGGTGTTATACTCATGATCTTATATACTTTTTTAGAATACTAAATGCAGACCTATACTGTGACAGGCGTGAGGAGCGAAGCCTATAATATAATAAGGTGAGGCCGACGCACAACGAAGCACAATATAGGTATTAATTGACTATAGACCGTTCTTAGGACGTTCAGGACTCTTCATCATCTCAAAAAACTCACCGTTAGTTTTAGTATTTTCAAGTTTTTTGAGTAAAAATTCTATTGCTTCACTGCTACCCATTGGATCGATAATACGACGAAGAACCCACATTTTATTTAATATTATTTTATCTACTAATAAATCTTCTTTTCTAGTTCCTGATCTAGTTATATCAATAGCCGGATAAATACGCTTATCGGCAATCTTACGATCTAGAACTATCTCGGAATTACCTGTACCTTTAAACTCCTCAAAAATTACTTCATCCATACGAGAACCGGTTTCAATTAAAGCCGTACCGATTATAGTAAGCGAACCGCCGTTTTCAATATTTCTTGCTGCTCCGAAAAATCTTTTAGGTCTCTGAAGAGCATTAGCATCAACACCGCCCGTTAATACTTTACCTGATGACGGCACTACGGTATTATAAGCACGAGCTAAACGTGTTATCGCATCTACTAAAATTACCACATCTTTTTTATGTTCTACTAAACGCTTTGCTTTTTTGATAACCATTTCTGCAAGCTGCACGTGCCTACTTGCCGGTTCATCGAAAGTAGAGCTAACAACCTCCCCACGCACGGAACGTTGCATATCGGTTACTTCTTCAGGTCTTTCGTCTATTAACAGTACTATTAAAAATACTTCCGGATTATTGGTTGTAATTGCATGTGCTATATTTTGTAATAATACAGTTTTACCTGTACGAGGCGGTGCTACTATTAATGCACGTTGTCCTTTACCCATAGGGGCAACAAGTTCAATAACCCGTGTACTAAAATCCTTACTATCTTTACTATTATTTTCAAGTTCTAATCCTAATTTTTCATCAGGATATAAGGGGGTTAAATTATCAAAATGAACACGATGATAAGCTTTAGAAGGGTCTTCAAAATTTACTCTATTGACCTTCAGTAAAGCAAAATAACGTTCTCCGGCTTTTGGAGCTCTGATCTGACCTTCTACAGTATCACCGGTACGCAGACCAAAGCGACGAATCTGACTAGGAGAAATATAAATATCATCAGGGCCTGCTAAGTAGTTTACTTCCGGCGAACGTAAAAAACCAAATCCGTCAGGTAGTACTTCAAGTACCCCCTCTCCCACTATTAAAACTCCCTGCTCTACGGATTTTTTCAAAATTGCAAAAACTAATTCTTGTTTAAGTAATGAATTAATATTTTCAATTTTTAATTCTTCTGCTTGAGCTTGTAGTTCCTCCGGTAATTTACGTTTTAATTGTTTTAAATTAATAATATTACCGTTCTCTGCAAAATTATTATAATTGTTATTGGATTCGGTATTGTTAAGTTCTGCTGTGGATTCTTTATTAGTTGTGTTCATTATTTTATTATTAATAGATTATAATTGAAAAGTTGAGTTAGCAATCAAGTTTAAAGGTAAGTAATATACTTATTTAAGTTAGGAATCAAATTAGATTTTTAGAAAGTTTTATTTATTCTTGCGGTTTAAAGAATTATTTATCTTGTTAGCTTATAAGAGCTGGCTATGTATGTAAAAGCATACTAACAACGTTAATAGCACATTGTCAACCCAAATCGTCATTGCGAGCAGGTAATCGGTAAATGGTCATTGCGAGAAAATTACGAAGCAATCTTGGGAGTTTATTATTATTGCATGAGATTGCTGCACAGCTTACGGCTGCGTAGCTCATGACGACCCTGGTAACCTCTTCTCGCAATGACGGATGAATCAATCCACGTAACTCTAGCAATCCTTTGATTTTAACAATAACACATTTGTATTAAGTAATGGCATGCATACGTTTTTAACTTCATTTAATAAGGCCTCATTGCGTATTTCTTGGTTTAATTCGTTGCGTACCGCATCAAATATTTCTCTTAAACTTTTCTCTTCTACCATATATTTAAAAATATATTTAGTGCTTCTAAATATCGACATTGAGATATTAACATTATTTAATATCCCATTATTAATAGTAAAATTAATAGCATTATTTACTGCTGAAGGATTAGATTCCAAATGCTCATAAATTTGTTTAGCAAAATTGGTAATATTATGGAAGTACGGTATATTATCAAGGTCATCAAGAGAGGCTACACTATCTTTTTGATTTGATACGTAAAATGAATGTTTAGTAATATTACCGGTAAGTATTTCGGAAATTGCTTCTCTAGTTACTTTATCCATCTTTTTAACTTTTTGTAGAAGTGAAAAATCTTTTATATAATTTTCCGGTCTTAATAAAATTTTCTCTAAAGGATCAAGATAATCAACAAAATTTAAGCTTGCTTTTTCTACGAATTCATATAACTCAGGAACGGAATAGGCTCTATCCTGTTTGTTCAGGAACATATCATAAACTCCGACGTCACCGAAATTTTGGTAATCTGAAAATAACTCCCAACCTCTTTTATACCAGTTAGTAGCAGGCAAATTATCTAGAATTAGCTTCCCGTTCATCACTTCTTCGATACGGCTTTTAGTATCTTTATTTATCATTTTCATTAAATCCTGAATTTGATAAACACCGGTACGTCCGTATTTAGCATATACCATTAAACCCATACCGCCGGTCGGCTTTAAAGAATCTTTTAGATTTTTTAAACCTTCATCAGGATTTGCTAAATGATGAAGCACGCCGGTACAATTTATATAATCGAATTTTCCAAGTTTTAGATTAGGTATATTTAATATTGAATCATTAATCCATTTAATATTTTTAAGACCTCGTACTTCTGCACGTTTTTGTGCTACTTCCATGCTAGGCTTGCTGAAATCTAGATATATTATTTCGGCATTTTTATCTTTTAACTGCTCGGCAAGATAAATAGTCGAATCACCGGTGCCGCCGCCTGCTATTAAGCATCTAAAATTATTATTAAAATTTTCTTTTCCTTGATATAGAAAATGGTTTAATTCTCCTAAGAACTCACCGCATGTTGCAAGTAAATATTCTTTTTCTTGATTTGGGTCTCTGAAAGGATAAGGATAATCTTGATAATGCTCTTGTACTTCTGCTAAGTCTTTAGAAATTGTAGTATTTTTTGTTTTCTTTAAATTTCTCATAAATTATTATTGTTTATTTTAAGTTGTTATTATATATACTTAGTCTATCTACTCTTTTAGAAGTATATCTTTTATAATTAATTGAATAGTATAATTATCTTGCCAATTATTAGTTTTTAACGTTCCTATTGCGGCAATATTTTTTGCTTTAGGGCTTAATAAAACATCTTCAAATGCAGTTCCTACCGAATTAAAAGCAATAGCAGATAAGGCTTTATTACCAAAGCCTCGCTTATTTGGAACAAGCATACATTTAATATGCTTACTTCCAACGATATCCGCTTTTAATACAAATAAATCATCAAATTTAAATATAGGCTCATGATTTCCTTGACCGAAAGGCTCTAAAGTGTTTAATTCCTCCATTAAAGGAAATTCACACTATTAACCGTTAAATCAATATCATATTCCGCATGCTTATAATTTTCTAGTTTAGTTATACTAATTCTAAAAGCATTATTAAAAAAATTCTGCAATTCTTGTAATTTTTCAGCCGTTACGGTAAAACCTGCCGCCATAGCATGACCTCCGCCTGCTATTAGCAAATCTTTGCTTTTAGCATTGATAATTTCAGCACCAAAATCAATACCTAAAATAGAACGGCATGAAGCTTTACCAATCCCGTCATTTAAAGCTATAACTGCCACCGGCTTATCAAATTTTTCTTTTAATTTGCCTGCAACGATTCCTATAACGCCTGGATGCCATCCTTCTTTTACGATAAATAATAAACTACTATCTTGTTGTGTCAAAGCAATTTCCATCGCTTCTTCTATCATTAATAACTCAATTACTTTACGCTCATTATTGTGTTTTTCAAGTTCTTTAGCTAATTTATTTGCTTCATTAGAACAACTAGTAGATAGGAGATGAGCACCTAAACTTGACTTTCCTACTCTACCGCCTGCATTGATACGCGGACCTAGAATAAACCCTAAATGATAACATTTTGGTATTTCATGAAGCCCTGCCATATCATATAATGTTTTAATCCCTATATTTTGCCTTTGTTGCATTACTTTCAATCCGTTTGCAACAAATGCACGATTTAAGCCTGTTAATTTCATCATATCGCAAACAGTACCAAGAGCCACTAAATCTAGATACTGCATTAGATTAGGCTGAAGCATTGTTTGCGTGAAATAATTTTGCTTCTTTAAATTCGATAATATTGCAGTTGCAAATAAGAAAGCAACTCCTACGGCTGCCAAATGTTTATATTCGCTTTTTTCATCAATACGATTTGGATTTACTATAGCTACTGCATCCGGTAATATTTCCGTAGCTATATGATGATCGATTACTATAACATCAAGGTTAACGTCTTTTGCGTATTTTAGGGCTTCATGTGCCATAGCACCGCAATCAACCGTAATTAATAATTCTGTACCGTTATCTTTAATTTTTTGTATAGCAAAAGGAGTTGGACCGTATCCTTCAGCTATACGATCAGGAACATAAATATCACATAGTATATTTAAATCTCTAAAAATATTTTTAAGTAAAGCGGCTGAAGTAGCACCGTCTACATCATAATCGGCAAAGATACATATTTTTTGGTTATTTAAAATAGCTGTAACAGTTCTATCTACAGCCTTTTCCATATCAAGTAGATGAAAAGGATCAGGTAATAAATTTTTGATTTTCGGTCTCAAGAAATTTTCTACTTCCTCTAGATTATTTACTCTTAATGATACTATCCTAGCAAGTAAATCACTAATTTTGAAACTACGACATAACTCGGTGACTATATCTTCGTTAATCAGTTTCTGCTGCCAGATTTTACCGTTTATAGATGCTTGTGGTTTCATTTGTTTATTAGGCTGTATTTTTGCTGTATATCGTCATTGTGAGTAGGCATTGTTGCGTGGATCAATTTCACCTCTGTTCACCCCGTGGCTTGACCACGGGGTCCATAAAAATAATAAAAAATACTAATAATGTTAGTATTTTTAACTGGATCCCGTGGTCAAGCCACGGGGTGAACAGAGGTGAAATTGATCCACGCAACAATGCCTACTCACAATGACGATATACACTTATATCTCCAAAAGTTTTTTAGCTTCATCATCTGCAATTAAAGCTTCAACAAACTCATCTAATTGTCCGTTTTTAACTACTTCGTCTATCTTATAAAGTGTTAAGTTTATTCTATGGTCGGATACTCTTCCCTGTGGGAAATTATAAGTACGTATCCGTTCCGAACGATCTCCCGAACCTACCTGCCCTCTTCTGCTATCGGCTCTTTCTTGTTCCTTTTTACGTCGTTCTTCTTCATAAATTCTAGCACGTAGAATTTTTAACGCCTTTGCTTTATTTTTATGCTGTGACTTCTCATCTTGCAAGGCTACGGTAATACCGGTAGGGATATGAGTTATACGTACGGCAGAATCAGTAGTATTAACGTGCTGTCCACCAGCCCCTGAAGCTCTATAAGTATCGATTCTTAAGTCTTTATCTTCAATTTTAATATCAACCTCTTCAGCCTCAGGAAGTACTGCAACCGTTGCTGCCGAAGTATGAATACGTCCTTGTGATTCCGTTTCCGGTACTCTCTGTACTCTATGAACGCCTGACTCAAATTTGAGCTTAGAGAATACATCTTTGCCTTTTATTGACGCCGATGCTTCTTTATAACCGCCTATTCCCGTATCGGAAATTGCTAATATCTCAAAACGCCATCCTTTTAACTCAGCATATCTTTGATACATATTAAAAAGTACGGCAGCAAAAAGTGCCGCTTCTTCTCCGCCGCTTCCTGCTCTAACTTCAATAATAGCACTTTTACTATCCGCATCATCTTTTGGTAATAAAGCAATTTTTACGGCTCTTTCAAGTTTTGGTAACGAGTTTTCAAGAGTGTATATTTCGTCTTCAATCATTTCTAAAGTGGCATTATCAAGTCCCACTTCTAGCTTAAAATTATTTGCTTCTTCAAGCTCAGATTTAGCCTTATTATATTCTTTAATTTTGCTACAACATCTTCAAGTTCTGCATATTCTTTAGATGCCTTAACAAACTCGTCTCCCATAATGCCGGAAGATAGTTTGTTGCCTAAATTTTCGTATTTGTCTAAAATTTTTGCTAAATTATCTGAAAAACGCATGTTATTTTATTGTGATTTGTTTATGGGTGAGATTTCAACGTTATTGCGAGAAGCAACTGAAAGCTGCGATGAAGCAATCTCAGGATATTTGACGAGATTGTCACGCAGCCTATGGCTGCTCGTAATGACGACTTATATCAACATCAAAACGGGACTCTCTATAAACTTTTTAAATGCTGCCAAGAACTCAGCACCGACTGCTCCGTCTACTACTCGGTGATCGGCAGAAAGAGTTACGTCCATAATTGTTGCTATAGTTATTTGATCATTCTTGACTATAGCACGTTTTGCACTAGCTCCGACGCCCATTATACAACTTTGTGGTGGGTTAATTATAGCATTGAAATTCTTAATACCGTACATACCGAGGTTAGAAATGGTAAACCCTCCGCCCTGAAATTCTTCAGGGGTTAATTTATTATCTTTTGCTTTCTTTATTAATGCTTTCATTTCACGAGATAGTTCTAGAATGTTTTTTTGATTGGCATTTTTAACTATCGGTGTAACAAGCCCGTTCTCAATCGCTACCGCTACTGAAATATCGACATTATTGTAATATCTAATTGCATCTTCTCCCCAGCTAGCATTGGCATTTGGCACTTCTTGTAAAGCTTTGGCTACTGCTAAAATAATAAAATCATTAACCGATATCCTTGTTGATTTATCTTCAGAAAAAAATTTATTAATGTCTTCTCTTATATCTAACAATTTATCGACATTACATTCTATAGATAAATAAAAATGTGGAACTGTTTGTTTAGATTCAAGCAGACGCTTGGCTATAATCTTGCGGATATTATTATTTGGTACTAAACGATATTCTTCAGGATTTCTGCTAACTATTTTATTATGAGCAGTGCTAGGAGTATATGATAAGATATCTTGTTTGACTATTCTACCGTGCGGACCGCTACCTTTCACGCTCTCAAATCTAATATTTCTCATTTTTGCAAGTCTTTTTGCAAGCGGTGAGGCGAATATTTTACTAGCATCATGTTTTATAACTGTTACCTGTTCTTCTACATTAGCTATATTCTCGTGGGGTTTCGGAAGATTAGCATCTGTTTTCGGTGACGGTGATACACTATTATTTTTTGCAATAAACGCATTAATGTCTGTTTTTTCTTCTCCCTCTTCACTTAACACGGCAATTAAAGAGTTAACAGGTACATTTTGACTATTTTGTGGGATAACTATTTTGGCAAGTATACCTTCGTCTACTGCTTCTACTTCCATCGTTGCTTTATCGGTTTCAATTTCAGCAATTACTTCTCCAGGATTAACTTTGTCCCCTTCTTTTTTTAACCACCTAGCTAGATTTCCTTCCGTCATAGTTGGAGATAAAGCAGGCATTAAAATTTTAATCGGCATATTTGACTTTTTATTGTTGTTATTACATGTCATTGCGAGGAGAGGCCAAGCCTCGACGCGGCAACCTCATAAAACAGTAAAATTCCTGAGATTGCCACACTCTCTACGTTCGCGCGCAATGACGATTTGAGTAGCTATTGCACCTTAATATCAGGGCTAACGATCATTATCATCTGTTTACCTTCCATTTTAGCATGCTGATCGATTTTAACGAGTCCTTCGAGCCCTACTTCTATACGTTTAAATAGTTCTTGACCGACCTCTTTATGAAGAATCTCTCGTCCCTTAAACCATAAAGAAATTTTTACTTTATCTCCGTCTTTTAAAAATTCTTTTATTTTTCTTAACTTAGTTTCAAAATCACCTATACTAATATTAGGTTTAAATTTCATTTCTTTAAGTACGACGATTTTTTGTTTTTTGCGTGCTTCATGCAAACGTTTTTTGCTTTCGTACTTAAACTTACCAAAATCTAGAATTTTACAGACAGGGGGTACAGCATTCGGTGATATCTCGACTAAGTCAAGACCGGCTCTTTCCGCCATATCTAATGCTTCTCTAATATTTACGACGCCGTGCATTTCGCCGTTTTCGCCTACTAAACGCACTTCTCTAGATCTGATTTCTCTATTAGCCTTAGGAAAATTATTTTTAGAAATAAAATGTCTCCGTATTATGTTTATAAATAAATATATATTGCATTTAACTTATTTTATTTAAAATTACAAGTAAATAAAATATTTTATCTTTAATTTTATTTAGAAAGTTTTAAAAAAAATTGAAACTACAAGGCAAATTCCAAATGTTAATAAACAGATGCGTGTTAATTTAGCGACTCTTGCCTGTATTTTCAAGTTTTTTAGGTCTATAGCATGCCTATGAGCTTGCTCTTGTTGTGCCATATGCATTAATTCCTGTAAAGTACCGGGATAAATACTCTCATACTCACTGATTAAATCAATTGGCGGTAATATATGTTCAAATTTTTTACGGTAAAAATTATTATCAGGTTCGTTTACACTAAAAGTCTTAGCATAACCTTTATTTAATCTATTATTTTTGTAAAAAAAACGTTTAGTCTCTTTCATATCCCTGTTTTATTTTTTGAAATGTATATAATATATTACTTTCAACTATTTTAAAATAATCAATTAATTGCGTTTCTTTTTTTTGCTGTTGTTTGGAGCTTTTCATATTTATTATATTCTGTAGCTCTGCATATACTAGTTTTATAAAACTTTGTTTCATTGATTATACTAAATTTATAAAATTTGTTTTTGGTATTAGCGGTTCGTCCCTAAAATTTATAGCATTATTAAATTTATTGCAACAGGTTATAAAATTTTTATCACATCCGGCAGTAATTTTTACTTCCTCGGCATCTTTAACATAATCCGGTATAATATCCTCTAATATAATCAAATCACCGAAATTGCTTAGAACTTTAATGTTAAAATGATTTTGCTGAATATAATTTGACCGCCGTTATAATAGCCGTTTTCCTCAAAAATACCTTCAATGATTATATGGTTTTGTGCGGAATCGTTAAATTCTGCTTCTTTTAAATCTAAACTGGAATTCGGTAAAAAACTCTCTCTTCACTTTTTATAGCATGATCGCTATTTGTTGAGTTTAATTCCTCACCGCTAGCTCGCTTAATTTGAAAACAATAAACAAAATTCGTAAGCTTTGTAATTACCTCTTCAATCGCAATACTCATATAATCACCTCCACTAACTCTATGTTGTATAACGCTATAGAACCGTCATTACAATAAGAATATTCAAAACTATCTATACTCAATCTAACTGCTACGTCAAAAGTAAAATCAGTAGTTAAAATTACATCTTGACCTAAGGGACTTGGTAAGGTCACTATACCATCGTTGTAATCTACAATGCCCATAGTTCTTACATTATTAATGTATAGAATGACACTATTATTAACCGGTTTAGTGATAACTCGTTCGTAAGGAGCAATAGGATCGCCATATATCTTCCTTAGCTGAAATTTATTTAAATTACCGTCCCCTTTAGCAATAACTTTGTTAATTCCTCTATAATCTGCATAATTCCTAAATCTCAAAGCAAAATTACTTCCACATCTTGCTTTAAAAAAGCTATTAAATTGCTCAAATTCCGTACTGCTTAACCTTGCATTTTTAAATATTTCTGACTCGTTAATTGCGAAAGGATCTTCACTATTTTGCTGTTGACATATTTCAATAGTTTTTACGTGAGTAACAACACTTGGTTTGAGAAATTTTTCATTAATATTTACTGACAATAAGGAGGTATTTATACATTCATGCTTAAGTTCTCTTCCGACTAAGACCATAATATCTCTAAATTGTGTTATATTTATATTTTGAAGTTCATAATTAGGCATTTTTTATTACTTCGTCATATAATTCTACTAAACCTTCACATGCGTTATTATTACCTGTAAATAGTGTACATTTAAAAGCTTTTTCAATTTTATAAAATCTTGCATTAATGTACGAATGTTATTAGAAGAAAGTTTTTTAAATTCGTTTAATTGCTCATATGCATTTGTTAAAAACGCTTGAGACAGATAACTTGGGTTGTTATTCTCTTGGGGCATATATTTATTACCTTGTTAAATTGGAGCTTAAGTAGAAGTTAACAAAAATTAAATCTACAATTTAAATTTAGTGATATTTTTGCTAAAAAAAAGTTCGGCAGTGGAAAAAGAGATTATTTTTTTGGACGGTAGTTGCAATATTATTCTGCCGGTATTATCGATATCTTTAAAAAGACCGGTTACTATATCATTTTGATATTTAACGCTAATATTTTCATATAACTTATAAGCATGTTCTAACCATTTTTTTCTAATAAAAGGAAAACCGTTATTATGCCAAATTTGATAATATTCTTCAAAATTTTCTATTAATATCTCAAGTAAAGCTTGCGGTTCTATAGGTGGTAGATTTTCGCTTATTAAGCTAGTAGTAGGCTGGTCGATATTATCAGGGTGATAGGTAATATTAATGCCGATACCGATAATAAGGTAATAATTATTTTCTACTTTAACAGATTCAAGAAGTATACCGGCAATTTTCCGACTGTTAATTAATACATCATTGGGCCATTTTAGTTGTATAATGTTATTTTCGTTCCTTATGTCATTCCCGCGAAAGCGGGAATGACATAGAGCACTATGGGAGTGACATAAAGAGGTTATACTATCATAAACGCTAAGTGCCATAACAAAAGATAATTGCGGCAATAATTCTAGCTCTTTATCAGGCTTTATTAGTAAACTTACATGTAAGTTACCTGACCTAGACTGCCAGTTTTTGCCGCTTCTACCGCGTCCATTAGTTTGAGATTTGGCAAGTACTGCATAGTTTGAATCAACTTTAGCATTCTGAGCCATTTTCATAGCCTCAGAGTTTGTACTGTCTAGCTTGTCAAAAACAATTAGTTTAAATTTACCGATCTTCATTTTTTTTAGTAGCCGTCATTGCGAGGAAAGGCGAACTTTGTTGCATGGCTTGAAAAACCCGCTCGATGTCATTCCCGCTTTCGCAGGAATGACATAAAAACACCTAACTCGCCCCCTACTGACATGACTTGTAGCTACACTATGTTTGCTTTGAATTTTTGGTGCTTCGCTTTTACTCTTAGTTATAAAGCTTTCTAAATCTTGTTTAGTAAATTTAAACTTAGCAATATTTTCATCAAAGGTTTTAGTTTTATCAAATCTTACATCTTTATTTTTATCTATTCCAAGTACCTCAATGAAACTATCTTTTATTTTACTTGAAGCAGCAGTATCATTTAAGGTATACAATAAAGCGTTCAATGAGTTTGTATCGGCTTTTAGTGTATTATTACGACTAGTTGCAGCAATAATTACATATTCTTTAAGCTTTTCATTTAATTCTTTTTCGTTTAATGCTCCGGTTTTACAAAATGATAATAACATCTTTGCTTTATCATCATGATTTTCAATAACTCCTTCTTGCCATTTAGAAGTATTATTTTCTTTTGACTGAATAAACATTTCTAACAATTTAGTGCCAGATGTTTTATGTAGATTTTTATTATCATAAACTTCATAAACATTTAGTAGAAATTTTTGATGGTCAAATATTTTATCTGCTTCTTTGCCAAGGTCATGATTATTCAAATGTTCTCTAGTTTTACAATATCCTTTAATATGCAAATAATTAGAATATTTTTGTGCATCTTTGAAATCCAAAGTATCTATTCCGGCAGTATCTAAAACAGCAGTGTTTAAAGCATTTTCACGTAACTGTTCATTAGTTGCTCTTAGAGTTTTCAGTATATTTAAAATTTCCTCCTACTTTTGCAAGTGTCTTAAATAATATATCAGCTAAAAACTTTACGGTATCACTTGGGCTTTCAAATTTTTTTGCACTATATATAGCAATATTTGCATCAGTTTCCATACCCGTACGTACCAAAAGCCATAGCTAGAGTTCTACCTTGTTTTTTAGCTAAGGTAATCTCCTCCATATTATCAGTTATTGCTTTTGTATCAAATTCCAGTTCATTGCCTTTAAAATATTTTGTCGGTATATTATCTCTATATCTGCCGTCTATATATTTTTTACTGTCAATTTCTACCGGCTTAAAAACAAGCGGTATAGAAGCAGAAGCACAGCAAGCTAAAGTAATTTCAACATTTGGCGTATCAAAACTATTGAAAATAGTTAGTTCACTTGTCTCTTGCTGAGTTGCCATAATTACTAAATCTTTATACTGCACTGGATTGTATTTTCGCAGTAACGCTATATCCTTAAAATATATTTTACCGTCTTTTTGGTTGTATCTTTCTCTTAATTCATCAAGAGCTTTATCATCTTTAACATTTACTATATCTGATCTCTGTAAAAAATTTCCTGTATTATTCTTTAATAACAAGTTCTAATAGGGCATATAAAGGTTTACCGTCTTTATTTAACTGTATTATATCCGCAGAAAATCCTTTTTTTCCAAGTAAAGTTTGCAGATTTGTATTTTTAGAAATTTCTTCAAATCGCTCAGGCGGGTGTCCCAAGAGCTACCACTGTGGCAGTTATAGCACCAGCGGAAGAACCTGCTACCGTTCTTGACATTATCTAAAATACCAGCTTTTTTGCTGTCTCATAAGCTCCGGAATATATTGCTCCCTTAGCTCCTCCTCCACTAAAAGCTATATATTCGATAGGAGCTTTCTGTGCTTGCTCTAACTCCTGCAATGTTTTTGTTTGATTGCTAGAAGATTGTTGAATTTTTTTAGGTCTTTTAACTCCTCTAATATATAATTGCTCATTAAACTCCAGGAGTTTGTGACTCTTGCTTCAGATTATTAATAATAGGATGTTTTCTTACCTTTATATCAGCCATAGTTTTATTTTATTAAGTTATCTTCTACAAACTTCCAGTTGATCATATGCTTAATAAATATGTCAACATAATCAGGTCGTTTGTTACGATAATCAATATAATAAGCATGTTCCCATACATCACATGCAAGAAGCGGCTTCATATCGTGTGCTATAGGTGTACCGGCATTAGCGGTTTTTATAATTTGTAACCTATTATCGTGATATATAAGCCATGCCCAGCCGCTACCGAATTGCCCTACTGCCTCTTGCTTAAACTGTTCGCAAAACTCTTCAAAACTACCGAAATCTTTATTAATTTGTTCTAATATTTTACCGCTTGGCTTACCTCCGCCCTGTGGCTTTATTGAATGCCAAAAAAAGGTATGATTCCATATTTGGGCTGCGTTATTAAAAATAGCCGCATTTGAGTTTTGTGATGACCATTCTATTATTTCTTCTAAATCTTTTTTTTGTAATTCTTCTTTATCTTTGAGTAAATTGTTTAGATTTTGTACATAAGTATTATGATGCTTACCATGATGATAATCAAAAGTCTCGAGAGTAAAATGTGGTTTAAAACTTTCTTTCTCATAAGGTAAATCAGGTAAGATAAAAGGATATGAGGTTTGATTAGATTTGTTGCAATAGGTCATGTTATTTTCTCCTATGTTGGTTTTTATATATTTATAGCGAGAATCAATACGTCATTGCGAGGAAAAATTGAAAATTTTGACGAAGCAATCTCAGGAGTCCTACTTTATGAGATTGCCACGCTCCTTGCAGTTGCTTGCAATGACGATTTAGTATCCACGCAGGCATGACATCATAGTAACTTATAAAAATCGGAAGCTAAATAAAGCGATCCGGTTATTATAATATTTGCTTTATTATCGCCGTTTATCTTCTTTATATCACTAATCGCTTCTTCGAGTGAGTCGCTTTCGCTAAAATCAATACCACTCTTTCTGCCTTCCAAATGTATTGTTTCTGCACTATGGCTTAGCGGTTCGGATAAAACTTTAACGCTGTAACCTTTAATTGTCAAATCCTTAAAGTAAGAGCAAAATTCCTCAATATTCCTATTTTTAGTCATACCGAGTATTAAATATATCGATGATTTTAAATTATCACGTATCCAATTTGCCAAAACTTGAGCTCCGCTATTATTGTGAGCTACGTCTATCCAAATTTGAACATTATCACATATTAATTTAGAATATTTTTTCGGTTCTATTTTTTCGATTCTAGCAGGCCAAATAGTATTTTGTAATCCTTTAGCAATAACCTCATTACTAATATTAAATTGTTTGTTAATAAGGCTTATTAAGGCAATAACGCTTGCAGCATTTATTAATTGATGATCACCAAGTAGCGAAGGAGTAGGAAACTCATAGGTAAAATTTTGTGATGAATAAATAAATCCGTTGTCCGTCTTTTTAATACCGAAATCATATTCATAACAGAAACTCGGTACTTCTAACTCTTCAGCCTTGGCAAATAATGTTTCATAAACTTCCAAAACTTGCATACTTATAACGCAAGGAACGCAAGACTTCATAATACCAGCTTTCTCAACTGCTATTAGGGGTAATGTATTACCCAGCATATGCATATGATCATATGAAATAGGTGTAATTAAAGTAATTAACGGTTGTTCTACTATATTTGTTGCGTCTAACCGACCGCCTAGTCCCGTCTCTAAAATTAATATATCGGCTTTTGTTTTCTCAAATGCTAGAAACGCTGCTGCCGTAGTACCTTCAAAGAAGCTAGGTTCAATATTAAATTTTTCGCTTGCTACCCTCACCTGCTCACAAACCTGCCATAATTCATTATCCGAGATTTTCTCACCTGCTACTACGATTCGTTCATTAAATTCTAATAAATGAGGAGATGTATAGCAATGTACCTTATAACCGGCAAGCGTAAAGATGCTTTTAAGCATAGCACTACTTGAACCTTTACCGTTTGTACCTGCTATATGTATGACGGGAGGAAGCCTTAAATGAGAGTTACCTAAGGCTCTTAAAAGTCTTGCTATATTTTCAAGATCATATTTAATGTTATTTTTCCAGGTCGGCACCGGAAAATGCGGCATTAGCATTGTTATTTATTTTTTTCATGAATGATAGAGTTATACCATATTTGTTGTCAACTTAAAGATCGATGCCATTCCTGCAAAGGTGGTGTTTTTGCATGGCTCGAAAAACCTACTCGATGTCATTCCCGCGTAAGCGGGAATCCAGGGTAAAGCGAGATAAATCAAGCTTTTAGAAAGCTTAAAAGTAGCGGATTCCCGCTTGCGCGGGAATGACATCGAAACTTTAGATCAACTGTTTTTAGGCAATACTGAAGTTCATCGAGTTTTTGGTTTTACTGCATTGATAAGTCCAATTAATAATACTGATTTAATTATTCCCGGTATTATAAAAGGTAATACGCCGCCGTAAAAGGCACCGCTTGCTCCTAAGAGTGTAGAGAGCCACATCCAGCCTAAGCTCATAATAATTATATTACCGATCAAACATAAAGATATCTGATTTAACCATTGATTAGAAGTAAAAATTTTATCTTTTAAGCTCGCCATAACATATACGGCAATTACAAAACCTGCTAGATATCCTCCGGTAGGACCGAATAATATTCGTAAACCGCTTGAAAATTCTCCGAACACAGGGATTCCCATTGCTCCAAGAGTTATGAAAGATAATATTGTTAAAGGTGCGGTAGTCTTATTATATGTAAGTCCGATGAATATCACTGCAACGGTTTGCAATGAAATAAATATAGGCTTTATAGGTATTACTATTTGTGAACAAATAGTAAGTAATGCCACTCCTAAAACTATTTCTATTGCTTGCCTTGTGGTTAACGGTAGTGAGATTGAATTAAGTTGCATAAAATTACCGCATGATTTATTTTTAAGTAATTACACTAAATAGAATTATATAATGTCCTTGTCAAGAATATAAAAATGAAAATAAAAATTTATAATGATCTAGGAGTTTCAAAAGAAAGTATTAAGCATTGCGTGCATACCTTAAGACTTTATGCTCCAAAGTATAACGTAGATTATATTACTGCACAAGAAATTATAGACGAAAAGTGGGTTCAAAACACCTTATTACTTATTTTACTCGGTGGAAGAGATTTATACTATGTACAAAAATTGCAAGGCAAAGGAAATGCTAATATAAAGAATTATATTAAAAACGGTGGTAATTTTCTTGGGATATGTGCAGGCAGTTACTACAGCGGTAACTATGTAGAATTCGCTAAAGGAACAAATATAGAGGTTATAAGTAAAAGAGAATTAAAGATTTTCAATGGAACGGTTAGAGGACCATTGCTTGCTCCTTATTGTTACAACTCACATAAAGGAGCAAGAGCCGCTTATTTAAAAATAAATCCAACACTTAATTTAAATATTAAGGATTGTTATGCTTTTTATAATGGCGGTGGATATTTTATTGATGCAGAAAATACCAAAGATACTGAAATAATAGCAAGTTATGAGGATTCTCAGGCTGCAATAATAAAATGTACTTACGGCGACGGGACAGCTATTTTAAGTGGAGTGCATCTTGAATATGAGCCTGCACTCATAAAAAATCAATCTCTTAATAATATTCATAAAATACTAAAAGCTCATGATACGGAAAGAATCAAATTATTAAATTATATATTAGACTTCTTCGGAAACACGCTTATAGAGAGGAATTTGTAGGAAACACGCAGCACAACAGAACCGCAGCGTACGTAGAAGTACGTGAGAGGATGCGAGCAGCGAATTGACTCACAAATTACCTCTAGAAGTAGAGTTTCCGAAGAAGTCTATTCAAAAATCTAAATCTGTATAATAGTTTGGAGGGGTAAAGCCAGGGATTCTATCTTGTAGTAATAACCTAAAAGCCGGTCTTGATTTAATTAGTGAATACCAATGTTTGATAAGCGTCCATTTATCCCAATAAATCTCACCGAAATAATCGAGTACCGATAAGTGACAACTTGCGGCAATATCGGCAATAGTTAGTGACTCCGATACAAGATAACTTCTTTTTTCTAGTAAAGAAGTTATATATTCTAAGTGATAATTTAAATTATTTTTTGCAACACGTAAAAACTCGGTTCGTGGGCTGCTCATTTTAGCAATTGATCTTATAACTTTTTCATCGATAATAATCTTAGTAACTTCACGATAAAATTTATCGTTAAACCAAAAGAATAATCGTCTAATTTCGCAACAAATATCAATATCTTCATCTAAAAAATTAAAATTCGGATATTTGCTATTAAGATATTCAACAAAAGGATAAATACCTACCACAAATAAACCGTATGATTCTGCTAAAATAGGTAAAGTTCCGGCAGGATTTATTTTTAAGAAATCTTTATTGAATTGCCAATAATCTTCTTTAATCGTAGTAAATTCTATATCTAATTCTTTTAAGAAGACACGGGCTTGTCTTGAAAGAGGACAAATAGGATTATGATATAACTTTTTCATTAAATTGTGTTACAGTCCTAGTCATTCCGCGACTTGATCGCAGGATCTATCAATATTTGTTAAGCTATGTTCTAAGCTTCCGCGATCAAGTCGCGGGATGACAATAAGGTCTATAAGCCGGATTCTGTATGAATATCAATTCATTGCAGTTATTTATCTAGGATAAACGTTACCGTTTACCTCAAGCGATCTACCCGCATTACAAGCCGGTTAGAGATAACCCGGGAACTTGATAAGTTCTGTAACGCCTATTTGATCTTGCTCTTGGTGGGGTTTACCATGCGTAATTTGTTACCAACTTACCGGTACGCTCTTACCGTACCTTTTCACCCTTACCAAAAATACTCGATCAACTGCAAAAATTGGCTGCGTCATTTCACAAGTACTACAGTACTCACGTATTAAGTATACGCTCCGTTCCTCGTCTTGTGAACTCCTAGCTCTTTTTGAAGTTGATCTTCGTATTCATACTTGGCGGTGTATTTTCTGTGGTACTGTCCCTAAAGTAATAATACTCTGCCGGAGGTTAACCGGCACCATACCTCTATAGAGTCCGGACTTTCCTCGTGATCTATAGCTTTGCTATATTATCACGCAACTGCACGACCATTTAGAATTATGGTCAATTTTCTTAAATTAGTCAATAACATTTAGAATAAGTTCAATTAACTTATTAGGTTCTGTGAAGGTTTCTAATTGATTTGCTATTTTGAGATATTTTTTAGCGAAAATTAATAAGATTTTTTTTGAAAATTTGACTTTTGTACACAGAATATAATTAAATTAATAAGTATAATAACAAAAAATTTCAACTATTTTATTAAAGATATTCTTAATTTAACGTTGCCACTATTTTTTTCATACTGTATAAATATGTATTTAATGCTCCTAAACACATAAATTGTTAGCAAATTTTGATATATGATATGAAAAAATTAATTTATTATTTTGGCAGTAATGGTAGTGATGGAAACGCTAGCATGAAAAATATACTTGGTAACAAAGGTGCTGGTCTTGCCGAAATGTCCAACCTCAAACTACCTATTCCTGATGGTTTTACAATAACTACAGAGCTATGTAATTATTTTTATACCCACAATAATAACTTTCCTAAAAACTTTCAAAGCGACTTAAAAAAAGCTATCACTGAACTTGAAATAATTACCGGTAAAATTTTCGGCAGTACAAGCAATCCTTTATTGTTATCGGTGCGTTCGGGCTCTACGGTTTCAATGCCTGGAATGATGGATACTATCCTTAATCTTGGAATGAATAACGAAGTGTGTAATGCTCTTGCGGATTCCTGCGGTGATAAACGATTTGCTCTTGATAGTTACAAAAGATTTTTAGAAATGTACGGTTCAACGGTATTATCTATACCTAGTGATCTATTTGAACAAATTTACGAAAAGCACAAGATGCAAGCCGATATTCATAAAGATAGCGATATTACTGTAGAATTATTAGAAAAAATTATTGATGATTTCAAACGGTTGCATATTAAGTATACTAAGCAACTGATTAATGATCCTTATGAACAGTTAGAATCGGCAATTAAAGCGGTGCTACATTCTTGGATGAGTAATAGAGCGGTTATATATAGAAAAATCAATAATATTTCGGAGGATTTCGGTACGGCTATTAATATCCAAGCAATGGTGTTCGGTAATTTAGGTAAAACTTCAGCTACGGGAGTTGCTTGTACTAGATCACCTTCTACAGGAGAAAAAAAGCTCTTTGGAGAGTTTTTAATAAATGCTCAAGGTGAAGACATAGTATCGGGAACTAGAACACCTATGCCTATTATTGCAAATGATTCAAATTCTATGCAAGCAATGATGCCAGAAGTGTTTAAGGAGTTATCACAAATTGCACAAAAGCTTGAAGAACATTACTTAGATATGCAGGATATAGAATTCACTATAGAAAATAATAAGCTATATATTTTGCAAACACGTACTGCAAAAAGAACAGCCATTGCTGCTATTAATATTGCCGTACAAATGGTAGAAGAAAAGCTTATTTCTAAAGAACAGGCCTTAATGCGAATCGATCCGGAATCATTAAATCAATTATTACATACAAGAATTGATTACAGTAAGGGGCTTACTTCTATTGCTGAGGGGCTACCTGCTTCTCCTGGGGCTGCAACAGGTATTGCAGTATTCTCACCTTATGATGCCGAAAAATTATCTCATCATCATAAAGTAATTTTAGTACGCCATGATACTAGTCCTGAGGATATTAACGGAATGCATGTTTCTTCAGGTATTTTAACTATTAGAGGGGGAATGACTTCACATGCTGCAGTTGTGGCAAGAGGTATGGGGAAGCCTTGTGTTTGTGGCACAAGTAATTTATCTATAGATGAGAAAAAGCAAATATTAACAGCAGGCGACATAGTTATTAAACAAGGTGATATTATAACGATTGACGGAGGTAGCGGTAAAATCTTCTTAGGTGAAATGCCGTTAATTCAACCTACTTTCAGTGAAGAATCAAAATTAATTTTAGATTGGGCAGACGAGATTAGTAGCTTAAAAGTTCGTGCAAATGCTGAAACAGTTAACGATGCTTTAGTATCTGTAAAGTTTGGAGCTCAAGGTATAGGTTTATGTCGTAGCGAACATATGTTTTTTGATAAAAATAAAATTCCTTTAGTAAGAGACATGATTATTGCTCCTGATATAGAACGGAGAAAGCTTGCCGTGCAGAAATTATTACCTCTGCAAACTGAGGATTTTAAAGCTTTATTCAGAGTAATGAAAGATAAACCGGTAAATATTAGATTACTTGATCCGCCGTTACATGAGTTTTTACCTACCACCGAAGAAGATAAAAAGAATTTGGCCAATAGCTTAAATCTACCTTTATCCATGATTAATCAACGTCTTCATGCTATGCATGAAGTAAATCCTATGCTCGGTCACCGTGGATGTAGACTTGGTATATGTTCGCCGGAAATTTACCAAATGCAAATTGAAGCAATTTTTACAGCTATTTTTGAGCTACATAAAAAAGAACATATAGAATGTAACTTAGAATTAATGATCCCTTTAATTAGCAATGTAGGTGAAATACAAAAGCTTAAAATGGATATTTATGCGGTAATAGAGGAATTAGAGCAACGTTATAGATATAAGTTTTCCTTTACGCTCGGTACTATGATAGAACTACCCAGGGCAGCACTCGGCAGTAAGAAAATAGCTAAGGAAGTTGACTATTTTAGTTTTGGTACTAATGATTTAACTCAGACTACATATGGAATTTCTAGAGATGATATTGCCTCTTTTCTTCCATATTATTTAGAAGAAAAGATTTTTGAATCCGATCCATTTACTACTCTCGATGAAGAAGGAGTAGGAGAATTAATTGAAATTGCTATAAAACGCGGAAAAAGCAGTAATGCTAATTTGAAACTCGGAGCTTGCGGAGAACATGCAGGGAACCCTGCCTCTATAGAATTTTTTCATAGAATGAATTTAAACTATGTTTCTTGTTCTCCATACCGTATCCCTATAGCAAGAATCGCCGCAGCACAAGCTAAAATTAAACACGGGTGATAAAGGCGTTGTTGCGAGCGGGTATTGGATACCTATAGTACCGGACATTTTCGTTCTATATCATTTCCGCGTGGCCTTGTTGCGTGAATCAATTTCACCTCTGTCATTCCGTGGTTAAGCCACGGGGTGACACAGTGGGTTTTACCGGTTCACGCAATGACCAAAAAATTATTTACAAATTAATATGATCATAATACCAATATTAAGCATTTTTGGGTTTTCATCTTTTTTTGCCAAATATTTCAAAACAAAATTGACTTTCGCTATTCCCATAACAATCAGCATATTAGTACCGATTTTATATTGTTTTGCTATGTTAAAGCTATTACCGGCTGCAACATATATATATTATTTCATCGGTATATTTTTAGCTTTCATGTCATTCCTGCATTTTATAGGCGTTGTTGTAGGGGGTGGCTCCGCTCCTGTCATCCCGCGACTTGATCGCGGGATCCAGTTAAAAATGTTTAGTATTTTTAAGTTATATTTTTGGATATCGTGGTCAAGTCACGGTATGACACCGCACGCATTTCTTGATCTACGCAATAATACCTCCTTCATGTCATTTCTGTGGAAGCAGGAATCTAGAAAAAATATAATTGAAATCATTGTATTTACTTTATTGATTCTTTTGTTTTTTCTTTATACCAGAGATGCATCGCTGCATTCTTATGATGATTTCTCACATTGGGGAATATTTACTAAAGAATTGTTATATTTCGGTGTTTTTGAAAATCAGTCTTCGTTAACTTCCATTATTACTACTCATGCCCATTATCCAAGAGGAGCTGCCGTTTATCATTATTTTATGCTGCTACTTTCAGGTTATTCGGACGGTAACGTATTATTTGCTCATTTCTTATTACATTTAGCATTTCTAGCTCCTTTAGCCGCAAATAAGAAATTGTGGCAAACCGGAATGTTGTTTTCACTTTTACTTTGCGACGTAGTATTATATACGACCGGAATTCGTTCAATATATAACGATAGTACTATTGGCTTAATGTTCGGAGCTATTTTTGCAATTTATATCCTTGCGGAAGACAAGAAAAAAGCATTATTACTTATTTTACCTATTACGATATTACTTGCCTCTTTCCGAGAAATTGGAACATGGCTTGCTAGTTTTGCTTCGATAATTCTTATAGCTCATTATACAATTTTTTATAAAAAGCCTAAAAAATCAAGTGATTATATTACGTATCTGATTTTACTTACTTTACCTATTTTGTGTAATTTTATTTGGATGAGTTATTTTAAAAACACCCATGATTTTTTTGACAGATGCGAACATAGTTTTAGCAATTTAGTATATATTGCTGAAAATTTTAATGAACAGCATAGATCATTATTACTAAATTACGGTAAATTTCTCTTGTTATTCTTATTAAAAGAAGGAAGTTTAGTTGTATATACTATTTGTATAGCTGCATGGTACGGAATTCGTAAATATAAACCGGATTTGCTGAAAGAATATAAATTTTTCCTGATAAGTACGTTTGCGTGTTTTATAATTTTTGCTTTGTGGCGGTTATATTTATATTTCTTTAACTTTAGTTATGAAGAGGCAATTAGAGGGGCATCATTACTTAGATATCTTGGATGTTATGTTATAGCTATCGGAATGATTGCAGCTTCGTATGTTAAAAATAGTATTTTCTTACACAAGCAAAGTAATAAAGAGTTATTTATATTCCTTCTGCTTCTTGCTGTTTCTACGTTTTCCGTAGTAAAAAATATACTAAGAATCAAACACTTAAACTTAGAACAAAAGAATTTTATCCAGCAAACAACAGAAGTTAAAAAGCTATTGGAGCAAGGCAATAAAATTGAATTTAACTTTAGCGGTAAGAAAGATAATTTACAATGTTATATATTAAATTATAATCTAGTACCGTATTTAGGTAAGAAATCCTTACAAGAATGCATAAAAGCTTCTAAAGAAGCGATTATAGAAACAAAGGAAGAAGCGGTATACGCTCCTTTTAAATAGCGTTGAGGATTTTGTTGCACAGCTCCTATGTCATTCCTGTGTGGCCTTGTTGTGTAGATATTACCCCATCATTGCGAGCAGTTGTAGTACTTGCGTGGCAATCTCATAAAATAATAACAGATTTCTGAGATTGCTTCATCAATTGCTATGCAATTTCCGTAGCTCAGATGGGAAAGCTGATTCACGCAACAACATCACGCGAGAATAACATAAAACCAATATAGATTTTAACAATTATGGATATAAAATATAATTTAGCTGCCGCTTACCGAATAATGGCGTATTTATCGCTGGATGATCATACTTATACGCATCTATCCGCAAGACCTAAAAATGCCGTTTTTTACTATATTTATCCTTTTGGACTAAGATTTGAAGAAGTAACTACAGAGAATCTTTTAAAAGTTAGTTTAGACGGACAAATTTTAGAAGGAGAAGAATATCAATATAATAAAACCGGTTACTTTATTCATGGTAGTATTTATAAAACACGCCCTGATATTTCTGCTATTTTTCATTATCATACTCCTGCAGCTATTGCCGTTTCTGCTTTAAAATGCGGGCTTTTACCGATCAGTCAATGGGCATTACATTTTTACGACAGAATATCATATCATAATTATAATTCTCTAGTACTAGATGCCGACAAACAGAGTAGTAGACTTGTTACTGACCTTAAACAGAATTATGTGATGTTACTTCGTAATCACGGTGCTATTACTTGCGGAAAAACTATTCATGAAGCTATGTTTTATACTTACCATTTAGAACAAGCTTGTAAAACGCAATGCCTACTAAATTCTACAAAAGAACAAGAGCTTATAATCCCTTCCGTAGAAATATGTAAGCAGACGGTAAAAGACTTATTATCGTTTGAAGAAGATTTAGGCAAACGTGACTGGGCAGCTTGGCTACGACTTGTGAAGATGTGATCACAATACTACGACCCCAACGGCTTTACTTGCTTGTTTTAAGGATTTATCAAGTGTTGCTATTGGTAACCCACAGCGTAATACTAGCTCTAAATAGTTAGCATCATAAAGTGTTAATCCATATTGTACGGCTAAATCCATTGTCTCAAACCATATATGTTCCAATGTTATTTGATCAATTTTGATGTAAAGATCCTTTAAAGTATAAATTGCTTGGTGACGTTGATTTGAAGTAAGACGTTTTGCACGCTCTGCACATAATAATACATTTCCAATCTCAAGTCCCCAAATAGCAGGGACAATTGCTCCTTCTGTTATGGTTTTATCTAGTATACCCAAGCTTGCTACTTCATCAGGCATAAGCCATGATAAAGCAATTGAAGAATCTAAAACAAAAGAGAGCATTTTTTACTTCTTACCCTCATTTTTGTAATTTAGCCATACTTCTAAATCCGATGGTTGTAAATTAATGTCTTTTGCAAGTTTTCGAAGTCTAAGAGCTGCAATCTTTGCTATTTCAATATTATTATGAGAATCAATAGGAACAATTTTTGCAGCAGCTTTTCCTCTTTTAGTAATTAAAATTTCTTCACCTTTACTAACTCGGTCTAATAATTTAGAAAAATGGGTTTTAGCATCAAAGGCTGTAATTGTGTTTTTTATATAATGAACTAGTTAATTAACTAGTCAGTTATAACATATTTTAAATTTAAATGTCAAAAACTTTAATAGACATCTTTCCAAACACTTATAGAGAGGAATTTAAAGGAGACACGAAAGCACTTGTCACCGCAGCGTACAAACTAGTACGTGAGGATACGAGTCTAGGCTTGATGTATAAATTACCTCTAGAAGCAGCGAAGTTTGAGAAAATGTCTAATGCCTACAACCGCTACCGTGAATATGTGGAGGATGGAGTTTGATATGCTTTAGCATCTTTTTAAGTAGTGTATCACGCTTAAGTTTTGATAAATAATCTAAGAAAGTTTTGCCGTTTAAATAATCTATTTCATGCTGAATTACAGTTGCTAAAAAGCCTTCTGCTGCTAGTTCTTGCTTATTACCGTTATAATCAAGATATTTTACCTTGATTGCTTTTGATCGTGTAATAGATGCTTCAATGCCTGGAAACGATAAAGAACCCTCAATAAAAGTTTGTTTTTCTTCTGAAAAATAAGTTATGTTCGGATTAATAAAAACTATAGGCGATGATTTATTATTTTCATGTAGGTCAACTACCGCTATACGCTTTAATATTCCTACCATATTAGCACCCAATCCCACTGCCCTTTCTATATGTAAATTCTGAAGCATTTTATCGACAATAGTACGAATATTATCATCAACAATGTCTATATATTCTGCTTGTTTTTTAAAAATATCGTTTGGTGCATAAACTATTTGATAGTAAGGTTTATCTTGATTCATTAATATACTCCGATAAATGAAGAGTTATTTTTGCATTGCTAAATAAAGATAGATATCGTTATTGCGAGTGAGCATTGTTGCGTATACCGGTTTTCCCGTCATTACAAGGAAATTACAAAGTAATTGACGAAGCAATCCAGTAAAAAATTCTAATTTACAGAATTTTTTAATTATTTTCTAGATTGCCACGCAGCCTACGGCTGCTCACAATGATGACTCAGTGTCCATGCAACAACGCCTCCTTGCAATGGTGTAGCTTTTTCAAACCATCAATATTTATTTAGCAATGCCATTATTTCATTACGATAGCTGATAATATATTCTGATTATAAGGTTCTTGCAAATGATATGAGCGTCTTTTACTTGGATATTTTAACGGATTTGTGTAAGTATCTTCAGCAATATTTTTTATATCTTTGACGCCTGCTTCTTTAAGTTTTAACTCTACAAAAGCCGGTAAATCAAACATATAATGGTTTTCTTTTATAGAGTTTATAAAAAACTGTTTATTGTTAATATCCTTACTTAAGAAAGCTTTATAATATTCATCATCAACTTCATATGAACTTTGAGCTATAGCAGGACCTATCACTGCTATTAAATTCTTTGCTCCTTTTTCTGTTATTTTAGTAACTATATTGCTAATAATATTATTTATACTTCCTTTCCAGCCTGCATGTGCCGCTCCGATTATTTTACCGTCGCCGCTTGCAAGTAATACCGGTACACAATCTGCTGATTGTACCGCTAATATTAAATTTTTCTTAGTTGTAATGCTGCCATCTGCTTCAGGTACGGCAATTATGGACTCATCAGCATTAACAATTTGATTGCCATGTACTTGGTTTAAAATTAAAATATCTTGTGCTTTAAAATAAGTAGTAATAGATTTTTTGTTTTCAACTATTTCTGTTTCATTTATAGAGTTATTTTTTTTTATATATCTATGACTAGAATTATTGAATGTTTTATCAAAAATTTTATAATAAACTGATCCGTTTATTAATCCTTCCATGAAAATATCCCATATTAATTATAATAGTTTTATTAATACTTTATCCGGTCGTTTACAAAAAAATAAACAGCTAGAAAAAATAATAGCACAATTTCATCAAGACTATAACCTAATCCCTATTATTGGCGTAGAAATAGAGTTTTATTTAAGTCACAATATTGATATAGCTAAATTTGAAATACTTTCAAGAAAATACTTAGCTAGATTTAAAATTGCTAAAATAAAAAAAGAAAAAGGCAATAACCAATTTGAAATAGATCTTCCCCCTTCTGTAAACTTAATACAATATATAAAAAATATATTAGAGGTTAAAACTATTTTAACAAAAATGGCACAGCAGTTAAACGGTTATATAGATTTTTCGCCTAAGCCGTTTTTGGATGATTATGGTAATAGTATGCATTTTCATATTAATTTTAATTCCGAGTTCAATGATTATTATATAATTTTAGCAGCACAAGGGCTATGTCACTATATGTTAGACACCCTACTCGTTTTTATGCCTACTACTCTAGATTATGCACGGATAAATAAAAAATTTATGGCTCCTACGCATATATCGTACGGTGGAAATAATAGAAGCGTAGCCGTACGAACTCCAAATGCTTTTCCCAAACGTTTAGAACATCGCTTATCTTCCCCCGAAACCGATCCATATATAGCAATTTTTACTATTTTAAAGTCAATATTGTTGGCTTTAAAATCTCCAAGTTCGCTCCAAACAATAGAAAAAATTTACGGGAATGCTTTCGATCCACAATATAATTTAACTCCATTACCGACATCATCTCAGGCGAGCTTTATGTTATTTAAACCGGATTTTTTTAAATAATTTGTATTTTGTTCACAAAACCTAAAAACTAAACAATAATTGTTTTTTACAACTAAAATAAAGATTGATATAAAATATTAAATATAAAACTGCCGAAATTGTTTCAATTAAGTATTTTATTTTTCTGATGAAGTGCTTTAAGCTGCACTTCACTCTATATTTTCATAATTTTTCATTAGATAATTAAATTCCGCACCATAGATAAATATCATATTTATAATATAGAAGAATATTAATGTAACTATTATACTACCAAGTGAACCATACATTAGATTTAATTGATTATAGTAGACTATATAAGTTGAAAGTAAATAGCCGCTTATTATCCATAATATCACAGTTAATAAAGCCCCTGGAAATACATCAATAAAATTTAGTTTTACATTAGGTAATATATAATACAAAGATGAGGCACCTAAAAATAATAAAATTAAAATTAAAAAATATCTTATAAAATTTAAAATGATCTTATATTTTTCAATGGTCTCTAATATTATCGGAATTTTTGTAAATAATATTGGAATCACCACTAAAAGAAACATAGTAAAGGTAATCAAGGCACTAATTATAAGAAACTGTATAATACTAAGTAATCTTCTTCTTATATAAGGGGGTGGAGATTTTATTTGATATACACGATTTAAAATAGTCCTTAAACATTCTACAAAAGAAGAAGCAGTCCAAATACTGCCTACTATGGCAAGATTCATTAAACTTTGAGGAGGAGCACTTAGTAATTCGCGTATTCTTTTTTCTATTGATTCCGTTGCTTGTTCCGGAAGACTCTCTAGAAAAATTTGTATAAAATTTTGACCAAGTTCTGAAGCTCCTAAAAAGCTTGTTAAAGCTAATAAGAATACTAGGAAAGGGAAAATAGATAAAAGTATCATGAATGACATATATCCCGAATGTTCGACACCATCATCTTCTATTGTTCTAAATAAGGCTACGTAAAGACAATTAAAAATTTTTCTCATTATAAAAGCTAAGTTGTTATTATTAATTTTATATTTAATCTTAAATAAGTTCGCTGTAAATAATTAATTTATAATTAAAATGAAACTATACTTTATCCTTGATTTGAAATATTAATATAGAAATGAAATTTTTTCCTTGCATTAATTTTATATTTTTCTATAATGCACCAAAATTTTATTTTTTATAAATTGTTAATTTATGCTTCAGTAAATAAGTTTTTAAAACATAAGGTATTCATATTTTACAAATAATTTTAAAGTTCTTATGATATTTTTATTTGATAAGAAATAATTTTATTCTTTAATAATTATTTACCAAATGATTACAAAAAACTTAAAAAATGTTATTTTATAGTTGCTTATAATATTAATTTATGGTATTATTTCTACTTACACTTGGATAAGTTTAACGGTATTAAATTATTAATAACCACATGTTTTATAATAATATAGGATAATATCATTTTTGTTCAAAGAAAATTTTTAAATATAGATGTAATTAGTAGTAACCAAGGAGAGGATAATGGGTAGAAAAAACGATATTATACAAAAAATCGATAGTTTTATCGGCAAGAAAATTTATTCTTTAAGACTCGCTAAGGGGTTGTCTCGTCAACAACTGGCTGAAGTAATTGATGTTACGCATCAACAATTACAAAAATACGAAAAAGCAATTAATAGAATTTCTGTAGGAAGGCTAGTACTAATCGCAGAAGCTTTAGATAGGAATATTGATTATTTCTTTGAAGGTTTAGAAGAAGCTAATAAACCGCAGCCCGTACATACTCAACATCAACGTATGTGCATTGAAGTTTCAAGAAATTTTATGAAAATTAATAGCACGGAAGAACAACAAGCCGTTAATAATTTAGTAAAATGTTTAGCTGGAAAGAAAAACTAAAAACTAATGCATAATGGCAAGCTGCCATCCTGATTACGTTGTGATATAATTTATGTCATCCCGCAGAAGCGGGAATAACATTGCTTGCCTTGATAATATACAGAATACAAATCTTGATCAGCGTTGTGGAGGGGAAGACTCTCTTTTAATAGGTGTTGATTTATTTAAATTTTCCGACTGAATGATATCTCTTGCATTCATTAATGCTCCCATAATTTTTATATTCCCTTTGATATTAACTCTATCTCTTCCTACTACCATTTTAGCTTTTTCAATATCTGGATTATCTTTACTTATAGGTTTTAATTTAGACTTTCCTGATACTACCCTTACATCTTCCGTTTTAAAACTAGGGTTTTCAATTGCTTCTGCTCGTTTTTGTTCTTGTAATAACTTATCTATAGTTTGTAAACGTACCTCTTTAGATAAAGTTTTATCATCAATTAAATTAGTTTTAATGAAACTTTGCTGTTCTTCAGTAGAAGATTTAGTACCAAATGCCTTTACCAGCTCATCTACTTTTTTTATTGATTCCTCTTTTTTTTCTTCAAGAGTTTTAAGGTTACCATTTGGAGAAAGCATAGAACGCAAATTATTGACTTTCTCAACTGCAAGCTTAGAGATATTATTTAATATACTAGAAGTTTCTTGTACAATTCTTTCTTCTGCCGACACTACCGGTTCTTTAGATTTTTCTAATGCTTCTATAACAGGATTAACAGCGTTAATTACTTCTCGAGCTTTGTTATATATATCATCGTGAGGCTTGTGTTCTTCTATATTCTGTCCTTTTAATCCTTCAGTTAAATTTTGAGTGTCTCTATCTAAAGCTGCCTCACTCGCTGTATCTTTAGCTTTTTTAAGTGCCTCTTTCTCAGAGTCATTACTATTACTATTATCGATCCCGCTAGAAACTGCCTTAGTTATTTCAGGACCTCCTTTGCCTTCATAAATACCGTCTACTAACCCTTTAGTCATTAGCTCTCTATCAGGTAAATTGGTCTGACTTTCTGCAATACCTTTTTCCGCTGATGCCATAATAAGTGCTTTATTAGGTAAGGATAAAGAGGTATCACTATGAGTAGCTATAGTCTCGCCTACCCCTTTAATAATCGCTGCTTTGTCTTGAGCTTCAAGCGAGCTTCCTGCAACTGTGTTAGTAATTTCTTGAATTATTTCGCCTTTGACTTCTGCTGTAGCCGGACCATCTAAAACATTAGACATAATGGCTTGTATGTTTGTTGTTTTTAATTCAGTATTACTTAGAGGATCAAACAAAATATCATTTACTTTTTTTATTGTATCTTTTTTAGTTTGTTCTGCCGTAATCTTATCTAAATGCTGCTGCATCAATTGTTGTTGTGCCGGACTGAGAACTTGGGCTTCTACACCTTTCTTTAATACAGAACCTAATAATTTTTGTTTTTCCGCATTGCTTAATTCAGATACATTAACCTTATCACCTACTGCTATAAGCATTGTCCCTTTATCTTCAGTATAAAGGTTACTTTTTATTACAACATCCTTAATACCGTCAATTGTTGCAGCTCTACTTGCATCATCTTTAAGACTTAAACCGACATCTACTGCCTTTTCTAACATCTGTTGTTTTTGCTTTGGCTCAAGATTCTCTGAATTTAAAACAATAGCTACTGTAGCTTCAAGCATTTTTGATTTTTCTAGGTTTGGGGTATTCTGATCATTTTTTATGATTTCTAATACTGCATTGACTCCAGCTACTTTTGCATCCGGTTTGAGGTTTTTATTATTGACCGTATTTTCAGCTAAAGCAATGATATTAGCCTGCTTTTCAACAATATCACTTTTCTCATTATTAAGAATTGCCGTGGCTGCTTCTTTAATTAAATCAATTTGTTTATTGCTATCAATTTCTTTTGTTAAACCTGCATTTACATAATTTAATAAATCTTGCATGCTGCCTGATAAAGCCGTAGCTGTATTAAGAAGATTTGGATTCACTTGTTGCGACTGTGGCATTTGTGAAGTCTCAGGTTGCAGTGGTTGGTTAGTAGGAGTAATTGGCGGTACTTGTTGTTTATGCTGAGGTGGTTCAACCGATGAACTTGTTGTTTGCTGTGGAGTTATTAGCGGTTGTTCCTTACTTTGTCCTTGTCCTATTATAATATCTTCAGCTTGCGATAAATCAACGCTCTGTCCTTGGTTTAGTTCTACCTCCTTCATCATGTCTTTATATTTACCGCGTGTTACCGCAAGTGTATAAATTTCTCCACCATGCTCTATATAAGCTATTGCGTCATCTCCGGTTCCGGCAAATTTTAAAGGTTTTGGTGAGCTTATTTCTTTAAGTTGAGGTTTACCGTTTGGTCCTTCTTCGTAGTGGGCAGTGAAATATACGGCTTTATCTTTGGAGGGCTTTGTGCCATCAGCTTTTAATGCTACCATCGATAAATGCATTGACCCATCGGCTTTATCAAGTTTTATAGGAAAATCTATTTCCCTATATGAGCTGATCTGAACCTGAGTACCGTCTTGTTTAGCTAAAGTAAAAGGCTTAGTTTTAACAGTTGTTTCATTTAAGGTACAGAGTTCATCACCTGCATCATTTTTAACTACTGTTGCTCTAAGATCGCTTGCACTTACGTGATTTTCCCACTGTACCGGTTTAAATCCACCAGGGTATCCACTAGCGGCGCTAAATGTATTATGCACATTTTTATAGCCGGCTATTTCTATTGATTCTAATTTCTTTTTAAGTTCAGGATTTTCTAAAGCCTTATCAATAAATTCTCTATTAGCCGGATTACCGAAAAAAGTACTTAATGTTTTATCTTTTTCTTTTTCCTCTTCTATTTCTTTTCTTTTTTGTTCAGCTAAATCACGGTCTGTAAGGGCTGCCAGGTCTTTTAATATTTGTTCTATTAAATTATCTTTTTGCGGTTGTATAATTGTTTCTCTTACAGCCTTGGTTATTGGGTCTGATGTCTGACTAGGAGAGATATTGCCCGATAAAACACTCATTGAAGGGGTAGATTGAGCAAAAGATGCAGAAGTAACGATAAAACCATCGTCAGCTTCTAGTGCTGGGGTTGTAGTTTGAGATAAAAATTCTTTTTGTTCTTGTTCTAATGTTTGCTTTTGTTCTTCTGTATATTCCTTATTTGCTAAAGGATCAAATTCACTTGTATCTAGGTTACCGTCTTTACTCATAAAACCTCTTATTTAACCAAAAATTAATTAGCATAAACTGTAAGTGATGTGTAGTCAAGCCGATGTTGTTACATTGATCTTTACCCTCTTATGTCATTCCCGCGTAGGCAGGTATCCAGTCACTAAAAAGTCTAAGCACACTAGATTTTTAAATTAAAAGCTCGATTTATTTCGCTTTTTCTGGATTCCCGCCTACGCGGGAATGACATAACATATCCTTTTTTCACAGTTTGAGTTATACTGTCAAAGATAGTATATAGAGATTTTAGTAATATCAAGAAAAAACTAATATTATTGAGAAAATTTAATAGAATTTTTATATTCTTTATTGAGTGCTTTAGTTGCCCAAAGCCAGGTTAAGCAAGTAATTATAAATATAATCATTAAACAGGTGGAAATAGATTGATAACTAGCGGAAGGTAATATTATAAATACCAATGATTGTAAAAATGCACTACCAGATTTACCGAGTTTTGTACCTATCACGTCGGCAGCAGCTTTGCCTTTTATTTTTATTTCCGGATCTAAAGGAACATAGGCCATTTCTTTTGTTGAATCAAATAAGGTATATTTGCTTGATTTACTAAGCACATTTTGAATAGCACCTATTGTTATAGCAATTAAAGCAGGATCGGTTAGAATAAAATTTGCTATTATTAAGCCGGCAAATCTTTCAAAATTATTAACGGCAAAAAATAATATACCGGTAATAAAAACTATTAAAGGGGTGATAACAGCCGCCGTAAACCAGCCAAGTCTTCTAACTATATTTGAACCAAGTACGACAAATAAAATAGTCAATACTCCGGTATAGCTCAAATAACTTCCTATAAAAGCTGCATATTCGGTTGGAGTTTTATAAATTTTAGTAGCTGCTGCTTTCCAAGGACCTTCTACTAAATTAATGGCAATGCCATAGCAGATAAGCAAAGTTGCAATTAATCTAATATGTCTTGACGATAGAAGCATCTGAAAACTTTCGGCAATAGTCATAGATTTTTTCTTTGCTTTAAACCTGAGTAACGCCATATGCTCTTTGTCTAGTACTTTATGATTAAGCAACCAAAAAGTTTTAATAGCTATTATTCCTAAAATTAATACTATAGTTAGTATAATTTGTATAGAAAGTGTATGAAAAGACGATTGCAATGCAAATTTATTAGTTACGTAATCATTAATATTACTTAGATTTTCTAAAAACTGCCCTGCTAAATAAATACCTGTTTGACTAAGTAAACCGAATAACGGATAAAATCTTTTAGATTCTTCTACTGTAGTAATATTATTAACACAAACTGCCAAAAAAGTAATGCGAAAACTACGTTTGGCCATAATTCGGCTATTATATAAAATAACGAAAAACTCCATTTTGATAAAAGCCATATAAACCATTTTAAATTAGGTAAACTTGCCGTTAATTTTGAACGGTTACAGGACTGAAATGCAACATTTCATGATTTGGAAAAATAGCGTAAGCAAAAAGAGCAAAGAATGTTAAAAATATTGATATAATAAGATAAATATATTTTCTGCTTTCATCTTATTAACAAGCTTTACATATATAGCAGTCATTAAAAAAGCTGACGGCATCACTCCCCAAAACTTCAAAAACGAGATAATCTCGGCACCGATCATAGTAGTAACAATACTATCTTTTAAAGCTCTGATTAGATTTTGGATAAATAAAATACAGAACATTAATAAAGTGATGAATAAAAATTTAGAAACTTCATGGCGTTTTATAGGCCAGATATAATCGGTAAGTTTAGAAAAATAGCTATTGATTTTAGAGGAAGAATTTTCTATATTACTGGGGTTAATCGTCATTTTATTTGGTCTAACCTATCTTGCTATTGGCTAGAGTTATATATTAAAGATTGTCTAAATTTAGTCAAGTTAAAATCACATTAAAATGAGTAATTATTGGTTAAATATTTATAAACCAAGAGGTATAAGTTCTGCTCAACTTGTTAGCATAGTAAAAAAAATACTCGGTAAAACCAAGATAGGACATGCCGGTACTTTAGACGTAGAAGCGGAAGGAATATTACCGTTTGCCGTAGGTGAAGCTACAAAACTGATACATCTGCTAATTGATGCTAGAAAAACCTATATTTTTACCGTAAAATTCGGAATGCAAACCAATAGCGGCGATTGTGCCGGTAAAGTAATAGCAACGAAAGATTGTATCCCTTCTCAAGAAGAAGCTTATGCGTATGTTCTAAGTTTATCGGTAACGTAACACAAATACCGCCGGCTTTTTCAGCTCTTAAAGTTAACGGTGTAAGAGCTTATAAATTGGCTAGAGAGGGAAAAAAAGTAGAATTAAAGCCACGAAATATAACTATTTATGATCTAAAATGTTTAAATTTTGATGAGAAAAATGCTACCGCTACATACTATACGGAATGCTCAAAAGGTACTTATATAAGGACTTTAGCAGAAGATTTGGCATTGTCCTTGCAAAGTTTAGGATTTGTGATAGAATTACGCCGTACTCAGGTTGGAATATTAAAGAAGAAAATGCTATCCGAATTAAATCGCCTGACGAAATTACCAAAAATGCCCTAGAGGAAAAAAGTATAAAGATAGAAGCAATACTGGACGACATCCTGGTTCTTGATGCAACTGACAGCCAAGCACAGCAAATTAAATATGGACAGAAATGTTTATTTAATTATGAAAAAGACTTTAGACATCTTGCCAAATTTGCTTATAGAGAGGAATTTAAAGGAAACACGGAACGCAGCACCACAGCGTACACTTTAGTACGTGAGGATGCGAGTACCGGATTGACGTACAAATTACCTCTAGAAGTAGAGTTTGGCAAGATGTCTGTTGATCTTTTGTGGGTTCGCTATAAAGGCACTTTGCTTGCAATAGGTAGCTTAAACAAGAGTTGCTTTAATTCTTTACGAGTATTTAATTTAACACAAGACTTCTTTTAAAACTGGAAGTCTATATATTTAAGGAGAAATTATCGATGTCGATTACTACAGAACGTAAACAACAATTAATTAAAGAATATGCTATAACGGAAATGATACCGGTTCAAGTGCAGTGCAATGTGCTATCTTAACTGAAAGAATCAATATTTAACCGAGCATTTTAAATCTAACCATAAAGATCATACTTCAAGACGCGGATTATTAATTTTAGTTGGGCGCCGCCGCAGATTACTTAACTATATAAAAAGAATAATGTTAGCAAATATTTAGATTTAATAAGTAAGCTAGGAATTAGAAAGATTAAGTAGTTGGATAATCGTCATTGCGAGCAGCCGTAGGATGCGTGGCAATCTCGTCAAATATCCTGAGATTGCTTCGTCGAATTACTTCGTAATTTTCCTCGCAATGACGTGGTAGAATACAATAAAATATAAATTATGAAATGAGATAAATAGATGTTTAACGAAATAACTAAGAGTGTTACATGGAACGGGCAAGTTCTTGAGCTTAGTACAGGTAAAATAGCAAGGCAAGCTGACGGGGCAGTTACGGTAAAAATGGGTAATTCCGTTTTATTATGTACGGCAGTAGTAGCTAACAAAGCAAAAGAGGGCATAGGTTTTCTTTCCTTTAACAATTAATTATAGAGAAATGGCATATGCTGCCGGTAAGATACCAGGGGGATTTTTTAAACATGAGGGAAAAGCATCAGATAGAGAAGTTTTAGTATCTCGTTTAATAGATAGACCGATTAGACCATTATTTCATCCGGCTTTTGTGAATGAAACGCATGTAACTTGCAGTGTTCTTTCATATGATCCTGAAACTCCGGTAGATATACTTGCAATTATCGGTGCATCGGCTGCACTTAGCCTATCCCCTGCTCCTTATCTAGAAATAGTTGCGGCAAGTAAAGTAGGTTTAATCAATGGTGAATTTGTTTTAAATCCGACACTTGCATTATTAAAAACAAGTCAGCTTGATTTAGTAGTTGCAGGAACATCAGATTCAGTAATGATGGTTGAATCGGAAGCTCATTTACTTTCTGAAAGAACAAATGTTAGAAGCAGTAAAATTTGGATTTGAAAGCTTTCAGCCGGTAATAAAGATAATTAAAGAACTAGCAGAAGAAGCTAAAAAAACAAAACTTGAAATGCAAGCTTTATATCCTGCTTCATTAAAGAAAGAAATTGAGAAGTTATTTGTAAAAGAAATTGAACAAGCTTTTGCAATTAAATCTAAACAAGAACGTAGCACTAATTAGATTTAATATCTGAAAAAGTTCTTACACATTTTGTAAGCGACATAGAAAATAAAAAATATAGTAATTATCAAATCGAATCAGCTTTAAAAGCTATTGAATCAGATATATTACGTAACGAGATTTTAGAAAAAAATAGACGTATCGATGGAAGAAGTACCACGGATATAAGACAAATTGCTTGTGAAATAGGTTTACTACCTTCCGCACATGGTTCAGCTTTATTTACTAGAGGTGAAACGCAAAGCTTAGTTAGTACTACATTCGGTACTAGTTTAGATGAGCAGATAGTTGACAGTTTAGAGGGTGAGTATAAAGAGCGTTTTATGCTCAATTATATCTTTCCGCCCTACTCTGTAAATGAAGCAATGCCAAATGAAAGCACCTAGTCGTCGTGAAGTCGGACACGGTAAACTCGCATGGCGTGCTATTAATCCAATATTACCTAATAAAGTACAATTTCCTTATTCTATTAGAGTAGTTGCCGAAACTACGGAATCTAACGGTTCTTCTTCAATGGCAACTGTTTGCGGTAGTTCTCTTGCTTTAATGTATGCCGGCGTACCGATAAAAGCACCGGTTGCGGGTATTGCTATGGGACTTGTTAAGGAAGGTAAAAATTTTTGCCGTATTATCGGATATTCTCAGTGATGAAGATTATTTCGGTGATATGGACTTTAAGGTTGCAGGAACTAGCGAAGGGATTACTGCATTACAAATGGATATCAAAATATCCGGAGTAGATTTTAAAATAATGAAAGTAGCTTTAGAGCAAGCACGACTCGGTCGTTTGCATATACTGGAGCAAATGAATAAAGTTATCAGTAAACCAAATAACGAACTAAGTAAAAATGCTCCTTCTACTACTACTATAAAATAGATAAGGATAAAATTAGAGATATTATAGGACCGGGCGGTAAAGTAATAAAGGAAATTTGTGAAACTAGCGGTGCTAAAATAGATATAAGCGATGACGGTACGGTGTCTGTTTATGCTTCAGATAGAGATAAGCTAAAAGTTGCCTTAGATAAAATTAAAGCTATTGTCGTTGAACCTGAAATCGGTGAAATATTTAACGGTACGGTAGTGAAAGTCTTAGATTCCGGTGCTTTTATTAATTATGTAGGTAATAAAGACGGCTTTGTTCATATTAGTGAAGTATCAGGAGAAAGAAAAGAAACGGTTAGCAGTGTTTTAAAACAAGGCGATATAGTAAAAGTTAAGCTAATAGGCTTTGATAATAAAGGCAAAGCAAAATTAACTATTAAAAATGCCGATAAAGATAAATCTTCAAATAATACAAAGCCAAAAACCAATGTTTAATAATACTAAGGACAATTCAGAACCTGAGCAGCGACGTGATTCTAGTAAAAAACGAGCTTGGAATGAAGATAATAATGCTGAAACTGCTGAAGTAATTACAGAACGTAAGTATTTTAATTGATATGAAGCTTAATCGTCATTGTGAGGAAGTTACGAAGTAATTGACGAAGCAATCTCAGGAGTTTGTTATTATTTCATGAGATTGCCGTGTAGCCTACGGCTGCTCGCAATGACGGTTCGGGTATCCACAAAAATAGCTCATAATACTAATAATTTGCTGGATACCGTGGACAAGCCACGTTATGACAATGAGTAAATAAATGACCAACACAAATAATTACCGAATTATCGCAAAGAGGGTTATTTCTAGTGAAGCAAGTGCTTTAGAAAAATTATCCGAAAATATCCCTGAAGACTTTAACAGAATTATAGAATTTTTACTATCTTTCAAAGGACGGATAATCCTAACCGGCATAGGCAAAAGCGGTTATATTGCAAGAAAAATAGCTGCTAGCTTTTCTTCAACCGGTATGCCTGCTTTTTATTTACATCCGGCAGAAGCAAGTCACGGCGATTTAGGTATGGTGACGAGAAATGATCTAGTAATTATGTTATCTAATTCCGGCGAAACTAAAGAACTATTTAATATAATTGAATATTGCAAGAACTCTTCCATAAAAATTGCTGCAATGACAATGAATAAAAATTCTACTTTAGCTAAAAGAAGCGATTTTTTATTAATAGTACCTGAATACCCAGAAGCTTCTGTAATTGGAGTTCCTACTATATCATCTTTAATCATGCTATCACTTGGTGATGCTTTAATGACTGTTATACATGAAAAACGAGGCTTTACTAAAGATGATTTTAAAATTTATCATCCGGGAGGTACAATCGGCGCTAATTTAACAAAAATTAAAAACCTAATGCGTAGCGGTGATGAAATACCTTTAGTATATGAAGATACTTCCTTTGCCAAAACTATAATTATTATGAATAAAAAACGTTTAGGTTGTACGCTTGTAACAGATAAAAACCAAAATTTGGTGGGAATTATAACCGATGGGGATTTACGTCGTCATATTAACGATCAAATCCACTTAAAAACAGCATCAAGCATTATGACCAAAAACCCTATTCATATCTCATCGGAAATATTTGCAAAAGAGGCTTTAAATTTAATGAAAGCCAAGAATATCACTAATATACCGATTGTTGATGATAATATTATTATAGGCATTATTCATATTCATGATTTACTACGCATAGGGGTTAGCTAAAATCTATGCCCTCTTCTTATAAACTGCGAAAAAAAATTTGGAAATCTGTATATCTTTTAATAACAGTTGGAATTTTATATATAGGGTATATATTAATTAAAAGCGGTTATATTAATGAAAAAAACGATATTAACGTAAAAAGTTTAAAAGACAATAAAAATTTTGATTTAAAGTATAATATTATATTGAAAGATTCAATTTTTGAAGGAGTAAGTAAAAATTTAAATGCGTATAAGATTAAAACTGAACGAGCTATAAAAGAGTCGAATAACAAATATAAACTAGATATAATAAATGCTATTTATAACGTAAATCAAGACCAAACTCTTATTATCAATGCGAAAGAAGGCTTTTTAGATGAAGAATCAAGCATATTAGATTTAAAAAACGATGTAAAACTTCTTTTTGATGAGATCATATTTAACACTAATGATGCAAGGATTGATTTAGTAAATAAGAATATAACCGGTTCTTCCCCTGCTAAGTTACTTTACAAAAACTCTTCAATTACTTCGGATAGTTTTAATACAAAAGATGAAAATAATATTATAATTTTTAAAGGCAATGTCTCTACAATCATCGATTTATCGGATTAGACATCTTGCCAAACCAGCTTATAGAGAGGAATTTAAAGGAGACATAGAATGTAGCACCGCAGCGTACAAAGAAGTACTTGAGGATACGAGTACCGATTCGACGTCTAAATTACCTCTAGAAGCGAAGTTTGGAAAGATGTCTATTATTAAACTTGTTTTACTTCTTATAATTAGTACTATAATATATGCTAATGATAAAAATATTTCAAATTTACATATCACATCTGATAGTTTAATTATTGATAGAACCAAACAAAAAGCAGCATATCTTGGAAATGTTATTGTTTACTTCGATAATGCGATACTTAGAACGAAAGAATTATATATTTTTTATAAAACAATAGATGAAAAGCAAACTATTGATCATATAGTTGTCCCTACTAAATTGACTGTAGAAAGAAAAATAAATAATGAATTATTACTTGCAGATAGTGCTAAATATTTTTGCGATAATAAACAACTTATTCTACTTGGTAATGTAATATTACAGCGTGACGATAATGTTTTAAAAACTAATAAACTAATCTACTATGTAGATATTATTAAAAAATAGAGCTATTTACCGTTGGTACGTCATTGCAGCAAGCGATTGCAAGAAGTGTGACAATCCCAGAAAATAATTAAAAAAATGCTAAAGATTAATATTTTTAACTGGATTGCTTCGTCAATTACTTACGTAATTTTCTTGCAATGACGTTGAAAATTAATCCACGCAACAAAATCTTAACAAATAAAAAAGATGGACAGCTTACACGTTAAAAATATATCAAAATCCTACAAAAAAAGGAATATATTAACTGATATATCTCTGAATATAAAACAAGGAGAGATAGTTGGTTTATTCGGTCCGAATGGAGCCGGTAAAACAACTTGCTTTAACATTATTATCGGTTTAATGAAACTGGACTCAGGGCAATTACTTTTAAATGATATAAATATTACCAACTTGCCTATTTATTTACGAGCAAGGCTTGGACTCGGTTATCTTCTTCAAGAACCTTCGATATTTCGGGAATTGTCAGTTGAAGATAATATTAAGGCTGTAGTTGAGATATCTAACAATGATAAAGAAGTAATTGAACAAAAAACCCATAATTTGTTAGAGAAGTTTTCGATAGTTCATTTAAAAGATTTATCCGCTGCTAGCTTATCAGGCGGTGAAAGGCGTAGGCTTGAGATTGCACGTGCACTTGCAATAGAGCCTAAATTTATCATGCTTGATGAACCGCTTGCTGGTATTGACCCGCTTGCTATTTCCGATATTAAAAATCTAATTACTTATTTACGTGAATTTAATATAGGTATATTAATTACCGACCATAATGTACGTGATACTCTAGATATAGTCGACCGTGCTTATGTTATTTTTGAAGGTAAAGTATTATTAGAAGGAAGTGCTAAGGAAATAGCAAATAGCAAGAAAGTTAAGGAAGTGTATTTAGGTGAGAGCTTTAGTTTCTAGACTATGCAAATTCGTCATTGCGAGCGACTTGCAGGTGTTGTTGCATGGATTGTTTTATGTCATTCCCGCCTACGCGGGGATAACATCGAGTAGGTTTTCCGAGCCATGCAACAAGGCTCTTTTGTAGGAATGACATAAGAGCCATGTAATAATATTCAAAACAGTTTTCTATGCAAATTAACAAAGAAATTTTTAGGGCTTATGATATAAGAGGCAATAGCCTTAAAGATTTAACGGAAGAAGTAGCTTATAAAATCGGCTTTGGTTTTGCCGAGATGACTATAACGAAAGATAACGATAAAATCTGTGTCGGTTTAGACGGTCGGCTTAGTTCCCCTACCCTTTGTAAAGCTTTAGAACTAGGATTAACTAATGCAGGGGCTGAAATCATAAATATTGGCGTAGTTCCAACACCAGTTTTATATTTTGCCGATAAACACTTTACGCCCGCCGGTAGTATTATGGTCACGGGGTCACACAATCCTCGTGACGATAACGGCTTTAAAATACTACAAAACGGTAAACCTTTTTTCGGTGATCAGATACAGGAGTTATTGACTAAGATTTTGGATAACTACTCCAATACCACACCAGCATCCCCTTATGTCATTCCTGCGAAAGCAGGAATCCATAATATACAATCTAAATACCTAAAACGTATTTTAGATGGAATAAACATTAATCCAAAATTAAAAGTGGCTTGGGATTGCGGCAATGGAGCAACCGGCGATATTGTTGAAGAACTTAAAAAGCATCTCTCAAACAAGAATATAATCATACATAGTAAGATTGACGGGAATTTTCCAAGCCATCATCCTGATCCTACAAATCCTGCTAATTTGCAGGAGTTAATAAAAGTGGTTAAAGAACAAGATTGTGACCTTGGTATAGCTTTTGATGGTGACGGTGATAGAATCGGCATTATAAGCTCAAGCGGTAAAATATTATTAGGTGATCAAATTTTATGCATTTTTGCTGAGGATATTTTAAAGGAAAATCCAAACGCAACTATAATAGTTGATGTAAAAGTCAGCCAATTTATAGTCGCTAAAATAAAATCATATGGAGGACATCCTATAATATGGCGAACAGGTCATCCTTTTATTAAAAGCAAAATGCTTGAGACAAAGGCTTTACTCGCTGGCGAAATGAGCGGGCATATATTCTTTGCCGATAAATATTTTGGTTTTGACGATGCAATTTATGCAGCTCTTAGATTTTTAGATTTACTTAGTAGATCAAGTAAAACTCTAGATGAGATAATAGAGGATGTACCGAAAAGCTATAGTACACCGGAAATTAAAATTTTTGTTCCTTCAGAGTTAAAATTACAAATTATTAAAGAGATTAAAGAAAAATCATTAGAAGAGAAAATAGAGTTTAATGATATAGACGGTGTACGAGTAAATACTGCACATGGTTGGTGGCTCTTGCGTAGCTCTAATACCGAATCTATTATAGTTGCAAGGGCTGAATCAGATAGTAAGAATGGTTTAGAGGAAATAATCACTATAATTAATAAATATCTTGAAAAATACGGGTTATTAATTAATTATTAAAACATTATTGCTTTCTAAAATATTATTTTATATATTTTTCTTACATTAAATTAATATAAAGAAAAATAATATGTTAAAAATCTCAAATATCAATCACTCATTTGTTGATACTAAATTAGTTACAATAACGCCAATAGGTGTAAATACATTAAATATTAACATTGAGGCACCATTAGTAATAAAAAATAAAGACCTTGAGCCTACTGATAATCCTCTTAACAGTGACGTAGCCGCATCTAACGGTTTAAATAGTCTGACCATTGACTACAGTGATGCGGGCTTATTTAGTGGTCCAACTATTAGTTATGACAACAAACTTGGTACAATAACATTTAGTGGACCAGCAGATAGTAATGCTAATACTGACACTTTAGGAAATACTAATGAAACCGTTTAAGGGTATGAGGTCATTCCTGCTAGGCGTTGTTACATGGATAGGTTTTTCCGTCATTGCAAGGAGTTGCGTTAGCAACGACGCGGCAATCTCATAAGATAATATAAAAAAACTCCTGAGCTTGCCACGCCAGCATAAATGCTGGCTTGCAATGACGATACAAGTTTGTATTTATTAGTTAAACAAGTGACAAAGAAAGAAATATACTCAAATGATTTGGAGAATGGAAATGTAAAACGAGGAGCGAGTACGCACAGCCTATGTTTAATAGGTGATCCGAAGTGTTGCAGAAACAATTCTTCAAAGCAGAAGAGTATAATTATATTATGCGGCCGACTGCTAGCGGGAAGTCTTATTTAGGTCATGAACTGGCTAAAGCTTATAACGGCGAAATCATTAATATCGACTCAATGCAGGTTATAAGGAAATTCCTATTATTACCGCCTCCCTCCGAAAAGCTACAAAACTGAAATCTTGTATCACTTATATAACTTCTTATCAATGACAGAAGATTTCTCGGTAATAAAATATCTAAAACTTGCGACAGAAAAAATAAAAGAAATAACCGACAGGGTAAGCTACCTATATTAATAGGTGGAACGGGTTTATATATTAATTCTTTAGTTTTTGGCTATAATAATATTCCTGATATATCAGAAGATTTACAAGAACAGGTAAGAAATTTACATGTTAAAATAGGCAATATAGAATTATGGAGTAAATTAGAGAAGTTTGACCCGCTTGCTGCTTCTAAAATAAACCAAAATGATACTCAGCGTTTAATTAGAGCTTATGAAGTATTCATGCAAACCGGTAAATCTATTTTTTCTTTTCAAACTTTGCCAAAAGAACAAATCTTATCTGATTTTAATTTCAAAATTATTTTCTTAAATCCTGAGCGAAAGTTTTTATATAAAACATGTGATGAGCGTTTAGATAAGATATTTAAAGAAGGGGCAATTGACGAAATAGTTTTAATAAAAAAGCAATTTGCTCCTAAAGATTATACGAATTTGAAAGCTGTAGGGATAAAAGAAATTTTAGCTTATTTAAACGGCAATCTCACTTTAGATGAGGCTTTAAATGCAGCTCAAATACGAACCCGTCAGTATGCTAAAAGACAAGTTACTTGGTTTAAAAATCAGATACAAGATAAAATCACATTGGAATATGCTAACCAAGAAGAATTTACTCAAACTTTAAAAAACCCTTTTAAAATTATATAGCTTATCTCTACGTATTGCTTCTTTCTTTTTATTATTGGAAATAGGAGTAATGGAAAGTGTATTTGTCTTAGGTCCTACAATATTAACCTTACTATTTAAATTTGAGACGATACTTTGTGCTTCTTTTAATACATCAGCCGGAACTTTATTTTCTAATTCTGGTTTCTTATCAGATTTTTGATTAAAATAACCAACTCCCGCTTTAACAACATTTAGTATTTGTTTAATAATATTCAGTGCTTGTCCTTCTTTCCAAACTAAACTACCTATACTAGTAGCAACATTAATATATTTTTTATTTTCAATATTTTCTAAGATTGGAATCAGCTTATCCGGTTGATTGAGCATAGGTGTTAGTATACTATATAATTCTTTCTTATCGAGCTTATTTATACCGGTACATCTTTTAAAGTTTTATCTAAAATACCTGTAAATATTTCCTTATTATCGTTTAAATATTTTTTGATCTCGGGATTATCTTTAGTTAACATTACCAATTCTTTAGCTATTCCCGTATAATCACCTTTAACAAATCCATCAAAAACCTTTTTTAATTATTCAGGATTATCAAGTAATATAGGCATTACATTCGTAAGTTTTGTAGTACCTTTTGTTTCTAGTCCATAATTTTCAAGCTGCTGTTTATAGTGTGGCTATTTTTTTCATTTTGCTCTAAAATGCCTTTAATTAAATTATCGAATAAACCCTCTTTACTTTGCTCTACTAATATATTTTAACTTAATGAAGGTTCGTTAAAAGCAGTAATTACACGGCTTGTTACGGTCATATCATCGCCTTTATTTATATCTGTAATAATAGCATGTGCAATTTCCGGTTTTGACATAACTTCACCTACTATACTAAGCATTTGTTTATCGAAATTATATTCTTGCGTTATGCTTTGTATATTCGGAGTATTTTCAATAATAGCTGCGGCAATATCTGGTAAGACTGTTTTATTATCAGCAAAAAACTTTTTAATTTATCGTCACCCGCTACCATTTCTAAAGATTTCTCGCGAGCCACCATTACTCTTGATTTGCATTCAGAGTATCAAAAATCTCTGTTGTTTCAGGCATTTTATTTAATAAAGTAGGAATAGTATCTACATCAACTTTATAGCTTTCAAAATATTCTTTTTTAAGAAAGGTTTAGCTTGTTCTTTAGTTTCTATTAAGAAACCTTCTATAATTATTTATTTTTCAGGAGATAATTTATTAAACTTTTTAGAGCATTAGGATTGTTTATATTTTCAGCCAGCTCTTGTTTAAACTCAGGATGTTCATTAAATATTTTTATAACTTTTGCATATGTGTCATTTACTTTGAGGTTTTTGTAATATCAAAAGCTTTGATATAGTCGCTTGGAAGTATTGCAGTTATGTAATTCGCAATATCGTTACCTTTTTCATTAAAAAATTTTCATCAGCAATTTTTATCCGTGGATAACATTCCTAATGTTTTAGAAGTTACTTTATTATAGTCCGGTACTTCTTGCTTTATCTCAAGTGCAATTTCTTGAAGGCTTTAAGTAAAGCATAATTTTTAAAACATTCTTTTAGTATTTCGAGTCCCTTTTCATCTAAAGCACTCTTATCTTGAAATTCTCTAAAACCTGCTTTTGCTAAGATTTGTCCTATTTTTGGTAAATCATCGGCATGCTTTTTTAGAAAATCCTATATTTCGGATTTTTCAAGAACAGATTTTTGAAACTTTGAATCTATCAGAGGAACTTGCAAGTTTAACAAGATTATAACTATTTACGGGATTAGTGAAGGCAAACTTCGCACCTTTTAATAATGCTCCTATACTAACTGGTAATATTTTTTCTTTGGAGATGCAAGGTCATAAATAAAGCTTGTCAATGCCTTTCTGCATCAGTAGAAGATAATGTCCTTTTAACAGTTTTATTAAAATTCTTTAATTTAATATCTTTAATGGAATTTGTAACTGCCGTAAAAATAATGAAATATACTTAATTACATAAACATTAAATTATCTTAAAATTGATTCAAAGAAATAAATTAAGCACTACTTAAATATTTTAATTTATATTACATAATATGGTAATTAAATCAATTTGATCTAAGATTTAAGATTCATGGAGTTATCTGTGTATTTGTTTACTTTTTGTAGGTAATGATGCGTAAGTATGTGATTTATCGTGATTATCTACTACATGCACTTTACTATCTAAATTTGAAACTATATTTGTTGCTTCTTTTAAAACATTTAATTTATTAATATTTTCGAACTCATTTTTAAAGTTATCTTTTAACTGTTCATTGAAGATTTCTTTTGGTAAATAAATTCCACCGTAATAGTGCCTACCCCAGTATATTTAGATTTAGAATATAAAGTAGAGGCAATATTACTTGCTAACTTTTCTAGATTTTTTGGCTCTAAAAAATTATTTATATTATCAGGATTTTCTTTAGAATATTCAGAAACGATAGGTTTTAGCACCTGATTTATCATGTAAAAATCTTCACCTCTATTATCACCTTTATCAAAAAGTTTTTGTGATATTTTCTCGCTTAAAATATTTGCCAATAAATTACTCTTAATATTTTGTTTATTTGCAATATTTTCATATAAAGGGTTCAATATTTGTAATGGAGAATTTACATGATTTGTAATATGTTTATATTGATTTGTTCTAGGAGTAGCTAGGTTAGTAACCATATTCATAGGTAGTGAATTTAGTTTTTCTATAATATAGTCTTTAATCGTTTGATTTTCTTCATATAATCTTTTTACTTGTTGAGCAAAATTTTTTTTACTAAGTACATTTCTTTTTCCTTCAGCTTGTATTTGTAAAAATAATTTATCAATTGCCTTATCAATTAATTTTGCTTGTTGTTCTTTAATTAGTTTAGGTACTAAAGGAGGGATAGCCTTATCAAGATTGTAAGTATCAGTAAGTAGCATTAAATTATCAGGTAATTTAGCCTCTGCTAAATTAATATTTTTAAAATTACAATCTTTTAAAGAAGTGACTTTAGTTAAATCTGCATTTTTTAATGATACGCCTGAGAAGTCGATATTAGATAAATCACCTACTAATATAGCTCCCTCTAAGCTGAATTTTCCATTTTGTATTTTATGTAAATTATTTCTAAGAGTAATTGCATCTATAGTTTTACCTTTAAAATCTTGTGATGGACTAAATACGTCTTTTAGTTTTTCAGTAGCATAGCTAAAACCTGCTTTTATAATATTCGGCAATTGCCCTTCCAAATAATTTGTTTTTTGAGCTAGAGTATATATAGCACTAGCAGCCTCACGATAATTACTTTTTTCAACCTCTTCTATAACTTTAACTAATTCATTAGGATGGTTTAACATTGATGGAAGTACATTATATAATTCTTTCTTATCAAGGTTATTTATACCTGGTATTTCTACTAAAGTTTTATCTAAAATACTTGCAAATATTTCTCTATTATTGTTTAAATATTTTTTAATTTCAGGATTGTCTTTAGTTAAAGCTATTAACTCTTTTGCCATTCCCGTATAATCACCTCTTGAATAAATTCTCGAAAGAACCGTTTTAATGATTCCAGGATTGCAAGTAATATAGGCATTATGCTCGTTAGCTTTGTAACATCATTCGCTTCCAGACCATAATTTATAAGTTGTTGTTTTATAGTTTGGCTATTTTTTGCATCTTGTTCTAAAACTCCTGTAATTAAATTATCAAATAGACCTCCTTTACTTTGCTCTACTAATATATCTTTTAATTTAAATGAAGGATCATTAAGGGCGGAGATTATATTACCGGTTAAACTCATATAATCGCCTTTATTTAAGTCTGCAATAATCTCATGAGCAACTTCCGGTTTTGACATAACTTCGCCTACAATACTAAGCATTTGTTTATCAAAATTATATTCTTTTGTTACGCTTTGTACACTATGAGTATTTTCAATAATACCTAAAACAATATTTGGTAAGATTGTTTTATTATTAGCAAAAAAACTTTTTAATTTATCATCACCAGCTACCATTTCTAAGGATTTCTCAAGAGATATCATTACACCTTGATTTGGAGCATTAAGAGTATCAAAAATCTCTTTTGTCTCAGGCATTTTATTTAATAAAGTAGGAATAATATCTAAAATTTTAAGATCAATTTTGTAGGTTTCAAAATGTTCTTTTAAGAAAGGTTTTGTTCTTTTGCGTCATCTAAGAAATCAATAATTATTTGTTTTTCAGGAGATAACTTATTAAATCTTTTTAGAATATTAGGATTGTTTATATTTTAGCCTCAGTTTCTTGCTAAAATAGGTTGGTTCATTAAATATTTTTAATAAATTTTTCTTTTCGGGTTTTTGTAATATATCATCAAAAGTTTTTATATAATCGCTTGGAAGTATTTCAGTTGCTCCTGTACGTATGTATTTCGTAATATCTTCACTCTTTTCGTTAAAGAATTTTTGGAAGTTTTTATCGGTAACCAGCATATCTAAAGTCCTAGAAGTCACTTTATTCCAGTCCGGTAGCTCTTGCTTTACTTCAACTGCAATTTCTTGAAGTTTTTTAAGTACTTGTTCATTTTTAAAACATTCTTTTTTAAGTATTTCGAGTCCCTTTGCATCTAAAGCACTCTTATCTTGAAATTCTCTAAAGCCCGCATTTGCTAAGATTTGACCTATTTTAGGCAAATCATCCGAATTTTTTTTTAAAAATTCCCATATTGGAGATTTTTTAAGAAGTGATTTTTGAAATTCCGGATCAAGATATATCTTAGAAGAGTTAGCAAGCTTAACAAGATTATAACTATTTACAGGATTAGTTAAAATAAATCTTGCTCCGAGTAATATCGTTCTTAAGCTTATACTCTTTGAAGATGATAAGTCCTGAATTGCACTCTTTAGTACTTTATTAGCTTTAGAAGAAGATAAAACTTTTTCTACAACTTTTTGATAGTTTTTATTATTTATAACAGCCATAAAATCACTCGCTAATGTTAAAATATTCTAAATCTATTTTAAAAAATTTTTAAATAAAGAACAGTGTATTTTTAATTTTTTGTTATTGTTGTAATATGTATACTTCGACACAACATGTTCAGCATAAGTGCTATCTGAGTATATTATTTAGCCTCCGCTGTGGCGTCCATCTCAGTGAATACTTCTTCCCATGAACCGGTAGTCGCTGCTTTTGAATATTCAGTTGTTCTATTTTCAAAAAAGTTCGTATGTTCGACTCCGTTTAGCATTTCATCAAGCCAAGGAAGGGGGTTATGATTTACCAAATATACATCTTTGAGTCCTAGCTGCATTAAACGACGGTCGGCAATATAACGAATATATTGTCTTACTTCATATGCCGTTAATCCCTCAATACCGCCAACTTCAAAAGCAAGTTCAATAAAGGCATCTTCAAAATGCACAATAGTCGTACAAGCTTCATAAATACGTTTACGTACAGTTTCTGTCCAAACTTCAGGGTTTTCTCTTACAAAAGTCTTAAACAGAGTAATAATTGAGTTAGTATGAAGTGTTTCATCACGCACTGACCAAGCAATAATCTGTCCCATACCTTTCATTTTATTAAAACGAGGGAAATTAAGCATGATCGCAAAAGAAGCAAATAGCTGTAATCCTTCAGTAAAAGCTCCAAATACTGCGAGTGTAGTTGCTATATCTTCTTTGGCATCCACTCCGAATTGCTGCATATAATCATACTTGTCTTTCATTTCCTTATATTTAAGAAATGCTGAATATTCTACTTCCGGCATACCTACCGTATCAAGTAAATGTGAATATGCCGCGATATGTACCGTTTCCATATTAGAAAATGCTGATAACATCATTAATATTTCAGTCGGTTTAAATACTCGTGAATAATGCTTCATATAGCAATTATTCACTTCAATATCTGCCTGTGTAAAAAAACGAAATATTTGCGTTAATAGATGTTTTTCCCCTGGAGTTAAGTTATATTTCCAATCTTTAACATCGTCGGCAAGCGGTACTTCTTCCGGTAGCCAATGAATTTTTTGTTGAGTGTGCCAAGCTTCATATGCCCATGGATATGAAAACGGTTTATAAATTGGACTTGCATCAAGTAGTGACATAATTTTTCTTCTTTTAATTTTTCTATTCTTCTTGGAAAAGCTTAGTATATTCGAGGAAATCATTAACCGCTAGCATTTCTTTTGCTATTTCTGTATTTCTTCTAGTTTCTCCAATTTCAATACCCTCAGCTTTCCCCTCATTATATTTACTTTTTTGATTTAACTCTTCCGTTTGAGTAGCAAGCATCACTTTAATATAATTATCATATTCTGCTTCGCTCCAGTTAAATTATTCAATAGTTTTATAAACTGATAATGCTATTTTCATCTTTTGTATGTTGCGGGGGTTCTTTTGCTCTATCGAATTTAGCCATCATATATAACCAATCATCTTCTAAGCTTTCTAACTCATCTGCTTCTTTGGTAAATTTGTCTAATTCAACAAATACGCAAGCATTTAAGTTGATGCTTACCGTTGCCGACATTAATAGTTTGATGATAGCTAATACATTCTTTTTCCTCGGGCAATGCCTGAAATCCAGAAATAATTACTACCATTACTACAGGAGCTAGATCAACATATTCTTTTCCTCTTTTTAATTGCGAAGAAAATGCTATACAACTGTAAAATGGTACTCTTGCTAAAGAAGCATCGGCATAGCCGTCTTGCATCTCAACAATATAAATATTGCCGGAGTTATCTCGAACTTTTACGTCTACTATACTCCTTTTATTCTGCCCTAAATCCGGCGCTTGTTCGTTTGAAATATATTCAAGGTTGATAATCCTTAACTCTTCAAGTAACCTCATAATATATTGAGAAAGCCTAGTCACCTTGTTTTATCCGTAAACAATTTTTTAAATGTTACATCATTTGTTGGGTCTAAATATCTTTGCATAGTTATACTTACTGACAAGCTAAGCATTCTTCGTAGTTACCGGCTTCTGCTAACTTATCGTTTTGTTCCTCTAAATCTTTAAAATCGGCCTTTAATACGTCATGCGAGACCTTATCGGCTCGCTGTATTGATGTCGATCTACAGTAATATAAACTTTTTACCCCTTTTGTCCAGGCTTTAAAATGAATATTATTTAAATATTTCTTACTAACATTCCCCGGTAAAAAGATGTTTAAAGATTGTGCTTGCGTAATGTAAGGAGTACGATCGCTTGCCAGTTCAATTAGCCAATTCTGATCAATTTCGTAAGCGGTTTTGAAAACCTGTTTTTCTTCTTCGGATAAAAATGTTAAATGTTGTACTGATCCTTCATGTGTTGCAATCGAAGACCAAACTTGATCATTATTAAATCCTTTCTCCTCTAATAACTTTTCTAAATGTTTGTTACGCACGTTAAAAGAACCGGTTAAAGTCTTTTGTACAAAGCTATTAGCGGCAAACGGCTCTATTCCGGGTGAGGCATTACCTGCTATTACCGAAATTGAGGCGGTAGGTGCTATTGCGGTTTTATTGCTAAATCGTTCATTACTTCCTGCATCTAGAGCATCAGGACATGCTCCTTTTTCTTTACCGATTTCTATTGAGGCTTTATCAGTTTCAGCAGATATATATTCAAATATTTTTTTATTCCAAACTTTTGCCATAACCGATTCTATCGGTACTTTTTTCATTTGCAAAAATGAGTGGAAGCCCATTACGCCAAGTCCAACGCTGCGCTCACGTAAAGCCGAATATTTAGCTCTTGCCATAGTATCCGGTGCTTTATTAATAAAGTCTTCTAAAACCTTATCAAGGAACAACATAATAGAGTGGATAAATTCTTTATCGTCTTTCCACTCTTCGTAATACTCTAAATTTAAAGAGGAAAGGCAGCAAACAGCAGTTCTTGACTTGCCTAGATGGTCAATTCCCGTCGGCAATGTAATTTCGCTACAAAGATTAGACATTTTAACTTGAAGCCCTAATTTTTTATGATAACTTTATTTACGACTTTTTTGGTAGCAGGACTAACAAGGTCAAAATCCGTATTGTTTTCAACTGCTTTCATAAATTCATCGGTTATAGCTATACCGTGATGAATATTAAGAGCTTTACGGTTAACATCCCCACCTGTAGACGTCCTTATATCGATAAATTCTTCAATTTCAGGTGATTAATAGCAAATATACACCGATGAACCTCGTCTAATAGAACCTTGCGAAATAGCAAGAGTCATAGAATCCATTACTTTAATAAACGGTATAATACCAATGAATGACCTTTATCACGAATCCCTTCATTAATAGCACGAACATTACCCCAATAACTGCCAATCCCGCCACCACGTGCAGCAAGCCAAACATTTTCTGTCCATAAATTTACTATATCGTCTAAGCTATCATCGTCTCATTCAAGAAGCATGAAATAGGAAGTCCCCTATCCGTCCCGCCGTTACTTAAGATTGGTGTTGCTGCATAAACCACATTTTACTCATATATTCATAAACTTCTGAGCATCTGTTTATTTTCGCATAATAACTAGAAACTCTTGCAAATAAATCTTGAAAATCCTCACCTTTCATAAGATACCGATCTCGCAAATAGCTTTACCGAAAGGAGTAAGTAAATTGTTATGGTTGTTGGTTATAGTGATTTGAAATTTATTTTTTTTAAACGTGTTCATTATAGGTACTAATTGGTTGTAGATTTATAATGCTTATGAAAAAATGACACCATATTCATGTATAGAATCTTCACTTCAAGTAGACACGAAAATAATAATTTATTCAATATAAATATTTATTTTTTTATTTTTAGATTTTTGACTTGACACAAATCACTCTTGATTACTATATAAAATAGTTGTACAAATATTATACTTTCTTAAGGCACAAACAGTCCTTATCCTGCGAAGTAAGGCAACGTGGCGTGTTCCCGTTGCATTGTCGCGTAGACATAATTTAAGGATCGATTCCATCTCTGTCATCTCACGATCAAGTCACAGCGTAACAGAAAGAAAACCGATCCATGCAACAAGACCTTATCTATACGGAATAACGTTAAATACATTCTCCATCATTCGTATTAAGAGACCTATCGTGTAACCTCATCCTTATTTCAACAATAAACGATGCAACAAACGTGTGTGTCGGCTACTATCCAATCAACTTCTACAACATAATATCCTGGCTCTCTATCTGGAAAAGTTACTTCAATCATTTTAGAAGGAACTAATGTAGATCCCAGTAAGACATTGATCAGAAAGTTCAGTATAAATTTCGTCTAAATCATCGTGTTTCAGTCTATTTTCAAAGGTAAACTCTGCTTTTGTCATTTGCACTATATAACCGCAAGTGTTATGTGATACAGTATAATCCCATGCTATTGTAAGTTTTTTCTCACCTTCTAATGGTATAGTTTATCCAGTTAAACGTTGATCTTTAAATTCCGCTCTTATTTCTTCATTAGTACATTTACCCAATCTGTATCATCTTACGCCCACCATTAAGAATATCCCATCTAGCGTAGCGGTTCCCCTGCACATCATTTCCAAAACGCTCATCACTCCCTTTCCCTGTTTCAAATTCGTTAAGTTTCCACTCTTCATCTACTAGCTTCTTATCTACACAAACTTTTCCCATTGTGTAAAGCGGGAATATTATTCGACCATGTTTTGGAGTTGGTGGATTGTGTTGTTCTTCATTTTTCATAAATTCGACCTTTATTTAAGTTAAAAATATTAAGTAACTACAAAATACTAAATGTAGTTATAGTAATATAAAACTAAATTGTTTTTGATATTATAATAAAAATACAGCTTCATAATACTGGACAGCAATGTCTAGCACCCTAGGAGTCAATCCATGTAAGCAACAAAGTTAGAACCTAGGCTGAAGAATTTTGATTTTAAAGATTTTTTATTATATAGCCATGCTGGGTTACGGTAATAGTGTCTTGAAACGTGCCGCAGCAGCAAAGAGTTGTGAAGGCAGACGTGCATATACGGTATAGTTTTTTGTGACCGTTCAAGACCTAGTGTATAGCTATCGGTAAATGTTACAGTACTAATAGTACCGTTACCGAGGATTTGAGTAAAACCGCATCTTTATACAAATTATAATTCAGCTTACGTACCCCATTAATCATATTTCTTGGTTATAAATATTAGCAGCTCCCGTACTAAAAGTTACGGTATAGCTAACAAGTAGTGATAATAAAGCACCACAAGTAACTGAAGCAATAACGGTAGTTGTGCTAATGGCACCAACATTAAAACTAACCGAAATTTACGGTTGGAACTGACGATTTACATGTTGCAAGTAACGCCATAGCATTTCCTGACATAATCATGTTGATAATAATATTATTATTGATTTCTTGACATTGCTTAAAAAGAATTTGTTACTGTGGTGTCAAGCCACGTATGACAACGGAGCGTTTTTTAGTCCACACAGGATAACAATAAAGTCTTCATTTGCATATTGCTTCGCCTAAATCAATTACAGGGTCATTTAAATCTCTATTAACCGGTACGCTAAAATGACAGCATTTATTATTCTCCTCATTCTCGTCACAAATAGAACCGTTTAATACTTCAAGATTTTTAATATATATCTTACCGTCATAGCCTACAAATATTTCTTCATCTAAACCTTCAATACTCACGTACTATCAAATACTGTCATTTCAATGCTTTTAATTATTTTAATATTAAAGTCTAATAATACCGCTGATTTTGTTCTTGGAGCAACTTTCAAAGCAATTTCTTCAAACTCTGTATTAAGAGGTAATTTTCATCGTCTAGTCTTATTTCGGAAGGAACATACGGTGTTAAGTTAGGTACAAGCATTTTACCTTTATCATCGGTATCACCCACTATTATTATAAACCCCGACATTCTTTAAACTATTTACTTTAATCAAAGCAAGACCTCCGTTAATCGGTCTTGTCTCATAATAGCTTTTATCAATAGAGAAAATTCCTCCTTTGATATTAAACTGTTTCATTATTTCGGTATCATTTTTCTGCAGATAAACTCCAATATCATTATTTTTACCGTTACGGTTAACTTGTACATTGTAATTTGTAGCTTTAGCTTTGATCAGGTTAGCATTATATCCCCATCCCATATTTGAAGTAATCGGCAAGGAAACACCAAGTTGCTTTGTATGATATTTATTTTGATATAAATCGTCAATGAAATGCTTTTATTGGAATCTAAATTCAAGTTAAATGTATATAGCAAAATTATTTTACGTTTACTGTTTAAATCGGTACCTATAGTAAAACTTAAGAACCTTTTTTAGTAATATTTCTTTGATAAGTCGATGATAATATATTTGAGCGTTTACCTTTTTGCATTGTGTTATTTACGACAAAAGACAAAAAATTAACACTTATATTACCAAAATCGGTATTACCGCAACTAGCTGAAATCTGATAATTTAAACTTGAGAAAATCTTATCGGATCGTTATATACGTCCTGATAATTACTATTATTCCAATCTAAATTACTATTAATATCAAAATATTCCGATTCATAAGTATAGCCGCAATTAATTCTTTGACAGCGACCGAAATTTTTGATATTATTTGCAGCTGAAATGCCTATAATAAATTTCCGACTTTTAAATTATTTACCCCTACTGCTCCATTATTTTTTAAAATTCAAAATGTCCGCCGCTTGTTAAATAATCATTCATACCAAGCATATAATCAGTATTTAGAACTAAATATTTATAAGCACTGCTATATATAGTAAAATCTTGTCTTTGAAAACCTGCTTCGTAAGAGAAATGTGAAAGCCCGGGACGTAATAAGCTCGGTGATGCGTAATAAGGAGAATAGTAATTGTCTAAACTTTACCGGTTATATCTTGCGTTTTAACTATTAAATCACCTCTACCGGTGATAACCGGAATATTGGTTATATCAAAATCCCCCATATGAGCTTTAGTATTATATATAGGTATACTATTTGAAAATATCTCTATACTGCTTGAAGTTCTGATTTCCCTCTAAAATCCAGTAACGGATAGGTAACTAAATTCGGTCTAACTGCAAAATTGGTAGCATACTGAATACCGGCAAATATAGTTGAATTAGACCAAGAAGACACTTTAGTTATGCTATTATCCCCTACCCACCAATTAGTCATCTTATCCACATTCTCATATGTCCCATTTGTGTCTAAACGTGTAAATTTATTTTGGTTTTTTGTGGTATTTGTGATTTTAGAAAAATTTGATTTAACGGCTTCAGTTTGAAATAAGAAACTATAACTATACACTGTGTTCAGTGTAATAATTGAGTTCCTCTACTCCGGCTAAATAATTAATATTATCATTTGGACTAAGAGTCACATCATAGTTTAAATATACCCCACTAATAAGTTTAGTATCGACGTTCTTCATAGGACCACCTGAAGCATCAAATGATTGAGGTTAAATTTTTCTGCTGGAACTTTTACAAAGTTTAACGATTTTACAAGGTTAGTTTAAGAAATGGTTATATTTAAATATGAATTGATGATATTTGCCCCACAGAATTTGTTTTGGTTTTTCTTTAAATTTTATTTTTTACATTAAAATATAATGAATATAACCCAAATTAGCTATAAATAGATTCTTTATATAGAAAAATTACAAACAGATAAAGAATCTATTATAATTACCAAAAGCGATAGGGAAGTAGCACAAATATTACCTATAAATACTAAAAAATCTCATTATTCGGTATGCTACAAAACAAAGCCGAGATAAAAGCGGATATATTAGAACCCGTAGAAGAAAAGTGGAATGCAGCACAACCTTTAAATGCATCTCGTCTAGTATAATATCCGACAGTTTTTAAAAATCCCCCTGCGAAAGTGTTGGATTTCTATAAATATACTCACATAACCATTGATTATTTTCTCAATATCCAATAAAATCCTTTTTAAAATTTAAATATAAAAAGTATGTATAATACTGATGTTGTAATAATAGGTGCCGGTCCGGTTGGATTATTTGCAGTTTTTCAAGCAGGAATGCTTGGCATGAAGTGTCATGTCATTGATGCACAAGAAGTTATCGGCGGTCAGTGTATTACCCTATATCCTGAAAAGCCTATTTACGATATACCGGCATATCCTAAAATTGCAGCAGAAGAGCTAATAAAACAGTTAGCACTTCAAGCAGCTCCTTTTAACCCTATATATCATTTAAATCAGCAAGCTATAGAGCTAAATAAACAAGATGATTTTTTTGAAATTAAAACCTCAAAAAACACTCTTATTAAAAGCAAAGTTATTATTATTGCAGCAGGAGCAGGTTCATTCGGTCCAAACAAACCGCCCTTGCGAATATTGAAGATTTTGAAAGCAAATCAGTTTTTTATTTCATCAATGATAAAAGCAAATTTGCGGGTAAAAATATAGTTATAGCAGGCGGCGGGGATTCGGCTGTTGACTGGGCTATTTCTCTTTCAGATATTGCAAATAAAATATATTTAGTACATAGGCGGGATAAATTTACGGCAGCTCCTGAAAGCGTAAGGCAATTAAGGCATATTGCAGAAACCGATAAAATCGAGTTAATAACCGGTTATCAATTAAATGCTTTAGATGGTAATAATAGTGAACTTCAATCGGTTATAGTTAAAGATTTACAAAATAATACTCGCAAATTGGATGCCAATATATTACTACCTTTTTTTGGTTTAAAACAAGATTTAGGTAGCTTAGTAAATTGGGGTTTAAATGTTAAGCTTCACCATATTGAAGTAGACTCTTCCTATTATCAAACTAATATAGAAGGTATTTACGCCATTGGCGATATTGCTCATTATGTTGGTAAGCTTAAGCTGATTCTTACGGGTTTTGCTGAAGCGGCAAGCAGTCTTCATCATGCTTATAGTAGAGTATTTGACGGCAAGGCTCTACATTTTGAGTATTCTACTACCAAAAATACGGGGACAAGAAGTAAGAGCGTGACTAAATAAAGAGATCGTCATTGCGAGCAACCGTAGAGAGCGTGACAATCTCATGAAACAATAACAAACTCCTGAGATTGCTTCGTCAATTACTTACGTAATTTTCTTGCAATGACGTTAAAACTGAACGGAGACAAAAATAAGAGTGAATAATATAATTGACGGTAAAGCATTAGCCAATGAGATACTAGCAGACTTAAAGCTAGAAATTCAAAAACTTACAAGCCAAACCAACGCTTCACCGAAGCTTGCTATAGTCCTAGTAGGCGATAATCCGGCAAGCATTATTTATGTAAGACACAAAATAAAAAATGCACATAAAATAGGAATTTATACTTTATTAATAAATCTATCTGCTACTATTCATACTAATGATTTAATATCAAAAATCAATGAGTTAAACCTTGATAACGAGATTTCAGGAATTATAGTTCAGCTTCCTTTGCCAAGCTCCATAGATAAAAATAAAATTTTATCTGCAGTATCACCTTCTAAAGATATCGATGGTTTCCACCCTTTAAATGTCGGTTACTTACATAGCGGAATTAGTCAAGGCTTTATTCCCTGCACTGCTCTTGGTTGTCTTGCAGCTATAAAAAAATACGAACCTAATTTAACCGGTAAAAACGTTGTAATTATTGGACGCTCAAATATAGTAGGCAAACCTTTAAGTGCTTTACTGTTAAAAGAAAATTGCAGCGTTACTATTTGTCATTCTAAGACACACAATTTACGCTCTATTACTTCTAAAGCCGATATTGTCGTTGCTGCAATAGGCTCACCTTTAAAATTAACTGCAGAATATTTTAATCCTAAATCTATAGTAATTGATGTAGGCATTAATAGAATTAGCAGCAATAAAATTATCGGTGATGTTGATTTTGAAAATGTTCAGTCTAAAGTACAATATATTACTCCCGTCCCAGGCGGCATCGGACCGATGACTATTGCGTTTTTACTTAAAAATACGGTTAAGGCATTTAAGGATTCCTTATATACTCTTGATACGTAAAAAGTAGATAGACGACGCCAATTTTTCAAATTAAACGAGTATCTTATAAACATTTGGCAAGTTCTACATAATGTCTTACATTATCTTGCATATATTCTAAATCTTGATCGGTTAAATATCTAACAAATTTTGCAGGGATCCCATCCATAATTCTTGAGATTTAATTATCTTCTTTGGCAGGATAAGACTGCCTGCAGCAATAAAAGCATATTCTTCTATTACTGCATAATCCATTATCGTAGCACTCATACCGATAAAAGCATTATTATGTATTGTACAGACATGAATAAGAGAGAGATGACCGATAGTTATATTATCGCCTATTTCTACCGGTCCGTTAAACCTTGAAGCATGAATTACACTACTTTTTATTGATTCAACGTCGCCTCTAAGAACCGTATTAAACCAAATGCTTGAATTACTACCTATTTCAACATCTCCTATTAAAGAGCTGCTTTCGGCAATATATGCACTTTTATCGATTCTTGGTGTAACTCCTTTGTAAGGGATAATGAGCATTAATTATAATCTACCCAAGAAATATTACCGTCTTTACGATAATAAACTATATTGATACGATCATTATTTATATTTTTAAATACTACTGCAGGTAAATCTTCTAAATCCATTTGCATTACCGCTTCTTTTACTGATAATTTTAATATTTCTACAGGCTTTTCAGCGATAATTACCGGATTATCATTATCTTCGGCGTTAGAGGTTTCACTATCAGATTGCGGATTAATAATATATTTGGTACCTTCGTAAGCAATTTCTGATATTTTTACTTTACCCGCATGATGATTTTTGAATTTTGATTTATATTTTCTAAGCTGTTTTTCTAGTTTTGACATAGCTTTATCAAAAGCTACATATATATCACTACAACTATCATTACTTTTGACTATATTATGTTTACCGGAGCCATATTTTACTATAATATCACATTTAAAGTTAATTCCTTCTTTTGAAAAATGTATATCTATATTTATTATATCGGTAAAATATTTTTTAACGACTTGCGTAGCCCTCTCTTTTGAATATTCTTGTAAATTATTACCGATAGAAATATGTTGACCTGAAACTGAAATAATCATAAATAACCTTTATAATCTGAAATAATTAATATATAGGCGTTACTAAGTAACACCTATACAATTAATTTATATTTAGAGTAATTTCAAGTTTTATTACAAATTAATTTATTTAAACTTTAGCCGTAGAGTTTAGGACGCTTATCCTTACTTTGTTGCGATTTAATTAGTTTTTTAGCAGTCTTTCTTACATAATTAGGCTCAATGCCAATTTCTAAGCAGGTAGCATTAAAATTTTCATTATTTTCAACAAGCCATTTTTTAACGTTATATTCTGCTTTTGTTGCCTCTTTCTTGGTAGAAGTATTAGTTGCATCTATTATTGCTGCATAATAATAGCACTTCTAAGAGCAATATCGGGTATAGGATTATAAAGTTTAATACGTTCAAAAGGAGTAGTTAATTTAATGACATATGGTTTAGTCATATAAAACCTCTAATAATTATTAATAAAGTAAGATTTTATTAATATAAATGTAACTACTAGGTTTTTCTTTTTTAACAAAGGCCTTAAAAAGTATAATAATTTTCAAGGCTTCAACTAGTAGTGACTAATTTGGATTAATAGAGATATCTAGTAATTATAATATTAGGAATAAGCTAGATGTTAGGTTCTGTATATTTTTGATAAAATACGATATTTTACTCTTGCAGAAATAGAAGAATTGTTATATACATTGTTATCTTTTACGTATACTTAAATGATTTCAAGAATTGAATTTTATTTTGAGAGGTGAGCACCCGCAGCCTATACTTAATAGATGAAGATGCAATCCTTGATAAAATGAAAGAGCAATTCTTAAAAGCAGAAGAGTATATAAGGGGGTGTAGCTCAGTTGGTTAGAGCATCTGCCTGTCACGCAGAAGGTCGCGGGTTCGAGTCCCGTCACTCTCGCCAACCCCTTTCGGGTTTCGGGATTTCCTGTCGTTTTCTAAAAAATTCATATGCTCCTTTTATTCGCCTTTTGTTTTAATTGTTATATTAAACTCTTTTAAATTCCGAATTTTAAATATTATAAAAAACTAACTTTGTATATTCCTTAAAGTAACCTCAACTCATTTGTTCACACTTTTAGTTAAATTTCTATTGTATTCTTAAAACTTCTTATTATGATTCTATCTATAAGCTCATTTTTAACAAAATATTAAAATTTATAGAATTTAATAAGAAAATAATTATGTTTAGATGGTTTCAACCCTCAAATCAAGAATTAATAAGAACTATACAGAAAGAAAATACGCAGAAGCACAAAAATTAATTGCGCAATGGATATTACTGAATTAAGTAAAGTTAGGGATATTTATATTAGCATTAGCAGGACTATTTGCAGCATCCGTACCTATATTTTGAGTTACATTACCGTCACCTATCAAATTCAATGTACCGCCTACACCGCCGGTGCTCAGTACTGCTCCATTTGCTCCTACGCTACCGGTTAGCGTAACCCCATCTGCTAAAGCTAAGATAGAGCCATTCTTATTTAAAGCTACGGGAACAAATACATTAGCTGAGAACGTAATGGGGGTTGCTCCGATATTTACGAGTTTTAAGCTGCTGCCGTTAGCTCTAATCGTACCGTTAACATTACCGCTTTGTATTGTCAGTGTGCCTTAGTTATTTCCTTGGTTATTTGCGGAGGTCGTAACTGAAACTGGTCACACCATTTACTATTAACTCACCATCTGCTCTAAATAATATGTTACCACCCACTCCTAGATCTAAAGCTTGGTTAAATGTTACCTGCTATTCATACTAAGTAACTTACGACATCACCTGCTCAGTCTACTATGAAATTCTTAAGGCGATGGGTATTCTATAGTATAAGGTCCACCGTTATTTGCTATGGTTAGGTATTTTGTGATTGCTCCTATTCTCACTATTCCATATTCATCATTGCCAGATTTGTTTAAATTATTATTTTAGCAAATTTACATTCCATTTGCTGCATCTATTGTATATGTTGTATTATCCGCTATTCTAATATCACCTATATCTCCGGCACTTGGATCATTGATTATTAAATTAGCATTTATTTGTATTTTTGTTTGTATAGCGTTTAATAATGCAACATTAATTGTATTTTCGGTATTTACTATTAAAGTACCGCCGCTAGCATTACTATTATTAAAAGTAATACCTCCTACATCTAATAGACTGTTAACACTTATAGTTCCCGCAGCTAAAACACTATCTGCAAAAACAATACTATTTACCGTAGTATTACCTTGTAAATCAAGAATTTTACCGTTACCTCCATTACACTGAAGTATGTCGTCATCTAAATTAAGTACGGACGTATTACTTTGTAAATTAATATTAGTAGCTTTTAATATTGTAGAATTAAGTGTTGCCGACCCAAGTAAAACATTTACTGCGGCTAATGAGCCTATATTACCTATATCGCCTGTTATTATGTTACTACTAACAAGATCATGAGCTAGATTTATTATCCCCCCTTGACCGTCAACGCCGGTAGTATTATTTATATTACCGTCAAAAAGAGTAAGTATAGAGTTATTGTTAGTAAGATTTATATTTGCAGCATTAATTGTAATATTAACTGCTCCGGACATATAAATCTGTGCTTCCCCATTTCCTACATTTATTCCGGCAAGAGAGTTAGTTAGACCTATGTGATTTGATATAGTACCCGTACCTACAAATGTTATTGTTGCCAGCTACCGTATTATCTATCTGAGTTGTAATATTTAAACCGTTATTAATTTGTCAAGTAGAATTCTTACCGGCGAAATCTATATTACTAAATGCTTGATTACCGACTCCGGTAACAATTGACATAACATTATTATTAATAAATTTAAGAGGAGTGAAATTAGGAGTAAGACCTACTGTTGCACTAAAAGCACCTATTGATACATTTTGACTTACCTCAACCCCACCAAAAGCAGGTAGTGCTATTAATTAATGTATTTATCCCACCAATAACAGCATTTGTTTTATCTGCCGATATTTTAATTCCAAGCCCTTTGAATAAATATTGCCGTTATTAAATACTCCTCCTACAAGACCGACACCGGAACTCAAGCTTACGCTACCGAGATTAGGAATTGTTGCTCCTGCAGTATCAGAACTAGTGAATAATATTCCGCATAATGATGCCGTTGCTAAAAATTTTCTTAATATTTTTAATTCTTTCATTAATATTAATACATTTAATTAATACTTTGTAGCAACTTTTTTACAATAATAAAATAGAAGCAGATAGAGCTAGATTCAGAAAGCTTTAGACAAGATGAATTGACGACTGAGCCTGCGGAACGTACAAAAAGTACGTGAGCAAAGGCGCATGTCAGAAAATTCACTTGTATCAAGCTTTCTGAACGACGCTGTACCAAAAAAATATTGTTACTTGGTAGTGTAGAAATTTAATTTTGTATTTAGAATTAAGTTAAAGGAATTTCTCAATGAAAGTTGGAAAGCAGAAAGATAAACTAAGCTGTTTTGTCTTTTATTGTAGGCATGGATTTTACTACCTCAGATACACCGCTTTGAGTAGCTGCCGCAGTAGTAGCAGCATTACTGTGTCACACCCCCACGGGGTCCATAAAAACAATAAAAAATACTAATATTATTAGTATTTTTAACTGGATCCCATGGTCAAACCACGGGATGACAGAGGTGAAATTGATCCACGCAACAATATAGTCAATTCAGCCCAATTTAGTGACAGGCGTAAGGAAGAGAGTCTATAATAATAGGTGAGCTCAAGATAGTCAGGAATTAAGCAAGAAAAATCGCATTTTGATTGAAAAGTCAAAAAGAATTACTTTACTATAGCTTGCATTAATTTAATATATGATATTTTGACTATTAACAAATCTCTATTTATTTATCGGTGTTCCTACCAAAGCATGCTTAAGTACTTGATCAATATTTGATACAGATATAATTTCTAGGCTTTCTTTTATATTCGGCGGTATATCTTTCAAATCTTTGACATTTTCTTCAGGAATCAACACGGTTTTAATACCTCCCCTACTTGCAGCAAGTAACTTCTCTTTAAGACCACCTATAGGTAAAACATTGCCTCTTAATGTAATTTCACCGGTCATTGCTACAGTACGATGTACGGGTATTTTAGTCATCAACGAAACAATAGTCGTAAACAAAGCACAGCCGGCAGACGGTCCATCTTTTGGAATAGCTCCGGCCGGTACGTGAATGTGAATATCAAAATCTTTATAATTGTCGTACTTTAATCCAAAATTTGTTGCTCTGCTTCTAAAACAACTATAGGCAGCCATTGCCGATTCTTTCATAACATCACCGAGTTTTCCGGTGGTCTTTATTTCACCTTTCCCTGGAAATGCTAAAGCCTCTATAGTTAAAAGCTCTCCGCCTACTTCAGTGTAAGCAAGTCCGTAGTACTTCCTATTTGATCTTCTTTCTCGGCAAGCCCGAAATTATATTTCTTAGCTCCTAAAAATTCTTCAAGATGATTACTATCTATGGCGATATGCTTAACACTTTTATCTGCTAAAATCTGCTTTAATGCTTTTCTAGTTAATGCCCCTATCTCACGCTCTAAAGCTCTTACACCTGATTCCTTGGTATAATATCTAATTAAATCCAAAATTGCCGTCTCGGATATAGTAATTTCATCTTTTTTGATTTTATGCATTTTAAATTGTTTTGGAACTAAATAATTTCTGGCAATTTGGAGCTTTGTTTCCTCTACATAACCGGAAATATATATTTTTTCCATTCTATCACTTAAAGCTCTAGGTAAATCATGAGAGTTAGCAGTAGCAATAAATATTACATTTGATAGATCATATTCTACTTCTAGATAATGATCAACAAAGTGACTATTCTGCTCAGGGTCTAATACCTCAAGCAAAGCGGATGCCGGATCACCTCTAAAATCAGAACTCATTTTATCGATTTCATCAAGCAGCATTACAGGATTACTAGTCTTAACTTTCTTAAGTTGACCTAAAATTTTACCGGGCATTGATCCAAGGTAAGTTTTTCTATGCCCTCTGATTTCTGCTTCGTCTCTAACACCGCCGAGCGCAAGTTTAGTATATTTTCTGCCCATTCCTTCGGCAATAGATTTTACAAGTGAAGTTTTACCGACCCCTGGAGGACCTATTAAACATAATATAGGTCCTCTAATTTTACTTGAACGCTGTAATACCGCTAAATATTCTATAATTCGTTCTTTAACTTTTTCGAGTCCAAAATGGTCACGATTTAAAATTTTCTCTGCTTGGTTAATATCTATTTTGCTATTATCATACTTACCCCAAGGCAGGCTAAGCAATGTCTCAAGATAGTTACGCGTTACTCCCGACTCCGCTGACATTTGGTTCATAGTACGGAGTTTCTTAAGTTCAGCCTCAGCTTTTTCTTTTGCTTCTTTTGATAATTTTAAACTTTTAATTTTTTTCTCAATATCGGCAAGTTCTGATTTATCTTCATCAAGCTCTTTTTGAATAGCTTTCATTTGTTCGTGCAGATAATAATCACGCTGCGTTTTTTCGATTTGCTTTCGTACTCTTTGCTGCAATGCCTGCTCGGTTTCTGAATTTACTATATTGGAAGTAAGCATACTAATAACCGTAGTGATACGCTTAAAAGGACTCGTTTCTTCTAATAAATGCTGCTTTGCCTCAAGTGAAGTTATCAAATGTGAGGCTAATATATTTATAATATCTATGAAATTAGTGCTATTACTTATTTTTTTATTGATAGTTTCAATAATTTCTGCATTAACTTTCTTATCATTAATCGCATATTTACTAAATAGTTGTACTGCATTATCAACGAGTGAACGCATGTTATTAACGTCAAATATTTCTTCATCTGGAATAATTTTGTAATTTGCTTCAAAAGCTTCCTCGCCTTTGATATTGCTTAGCTTTACTCTTGCTACTGCTTCTATTAAGATTTTTGCCGTATTATTAGGCAGCTTCACTATTTGGATAATCTTGGCAAGTATAGCTGTGTTATAAAGTTCGTGTGTACTAGGGTTTTCTTGATCAAATTTTTTCTGTAAAGTTACTAAAATATATTTACTATTATCTTCCTCGGAAATGGTAGTATGAGAGAGTGCTTGCAACGATTTTGGCCTACCCACAAAAATAGGCGCAATTACTCCGGGAATACTACCATATCTCTCAGTGCCATTAACGGAAGGGATTTTTTATGCATCAATTAAAACCTTTTAAAATTTCTAATTATTAACTATATAATATAGTATCAACCTGATTTCAAGCTACCATTATTAATTATATTTATGAATTTATTACTACAACCTCCTCAAAATGTAGCAGCCGCACATAATAGAATAAAACAATATCTACATTTAACTCCGATCGTTCACTCTGAAAGCTTAAATGAGATGCTCGGTCATGAGATTTTTTTTAAGGTTGAATCATTACAAAAAACCGGTGCATTTAAAGTTAGAGGCGTGTTAAATCATTTATTAGAATTAAAAGAGCAAGGAAAATTACCTGATAAAATAGTCGGTTATAGTACGGGTAACCATGGAATCGGTCTTGCTTATGCGAGTAAATTATTTGGTATTAAAACAAGGATTTATTTACCGTTAAATACTTCAAAAGTAAAACAGCAAGCAGCTCTTTATTACGGCGGTGAAGTTATATATACATATACTCGACAAGAAGCGGAAGAAAAAGCAAAAGAAGATGAAAAGCAAGGATTTTACTATATGCATCCTTCCGATAGTGATTCTACAATAGCAGGAGCAGGCACGTTATGCTATGAAGCATTACAGCAGCTAGGTTTTAGTCCTGATGCTATTTTTGCCTCTTGCGGCGGCGGCGGTTTAATTTCCGGCGCATATCTTGCCAAGGAATTAATATCACCGACAAGCTTGTTAATAGGTTCAGAACCTTTAAATGCCAATGATGCTTATTTATCTGTTAAAGATAATAAAACATATAGATTTAACTATGCTCCGAATACTATTGCGGACGGTCTTAAAACCTTGAGTATATCAGCTCGTACATTTGAATATCTGAAAAAACTTGATGATTTTTATTTAGCAGAAGAATATGAAATATATTACTGGACGGCGTGGCTTACTCATTTACTTAAAGTAATATGCGAGCCGTCAAGTAGTATAAACATGGTTTCAGTGGTAAATTTTTTAAAAACACAATCCAAACCTCAAAAATTACTAGTACTAATCTCAGGCGGTAATATCGATCCTATTCTTTATAATGAATTATGGAAAGAGGAGTATTTAAGCATCTCACCTAAATCTTTATGTTCTGATGTCATTTCTGCGAAAGCAGCAATCTAGTAACCTTTAATGTCATACTGCAACTTGATCGCAGTATCTTAGGACTCAGCTGGTGATACAAGACCCCGTGGTCACGCCACGGGGTGACAATAAAAAATCTAGATTCCCGCTTTCGCGGGAATGACATAGAAGCAATGTAACAACGCCTCCTCACAATGATGAAGTTATATTAAAATTTAACCCTTTCTTCTTACTGCTTCTTGATTTTTAGTAGAAGGATTAGGAGTGATGTGCGGATGTTTTATATTAGAACTTCTTAGTTTTATTGAATCTTCAAATATGGTTTTATCAAATGCTATTGGATTGATTTTTCTGAGTTCCGCTAAATTAAAATTATTAATTTGTTGCGGTTGCACTATAATAGGCTCACCCGTAACAGGAATTAAATTTTTAAATTCAGGATTAGTTTCTACTTTATCTTTATTTTCATTTAAAAATTTTGTTAGACCTGCAGCAATGTCAGGGTTTGTTAAAGCATTTGAAAAGATTTTATCATTAATTGTCTTCACTACATATCCATCACTCAGAGTAATATATTTATCTACAACTTTTCCTAATCTTTTTTCCAAATAGTTTCTACCTGTAAATATCTGCTTAAATTTTTCCCCTAAAGAAGTACCTCTATCATTAATATCTTTTAATTCAGTGGCTATTTTAGTACTATTCTCAGTTAGATAAGTAGAATCTAACTTATTTAATTTCCTTATTATTTCAGGATTCTTTATGCCTGATGAGTTAGTAAGTATAATAATTTGTTCTAATTGCTTACTAATTTTATTATTTTTTTCTAATCTATTACTAATCTGCTGTACCGTATAAGTGGCTGCATTTTGTAATGCCTTAAATTCCACTTGAGATAATTGATTTACTCTTGGGATAAACTGCTTACTATTTTTATTAAATTTCTGGTTTTTATCTCCTTGCATAATAAATTTTTCATATTTCTCAAGTTTGTCTGGAGTGTTTTTAGGATCTTGTTTTAAGATTTCTATAGCTTGATCTTTTACAGCCTGTGCATATTGCTCTTTAGGTATAGACTTTCCGCTTACGGCTATTAATGCTTCTTTAGTTGCTCTTATAGGATTGGCAAAGATTTCTTCTTCATTTTCTATACCCATCAATGATAATGCATCAAAAGGTCCTCCTTTATTTAGAGGAAGTACAAAACCCTTAAGTGCTGCTTCAGCCCTTGCGACATCAAACTTTAGCTTATCTGCTAAACTAGGTGTTAGTTTTATATCTTGTCCTAAATTGATATGCAAGTTATCTACTAATTTTTGTATATCTTTATTTTCTACAACTTCACTAATAATTTTACTGGCAAGTACTTCAAGCGTACTAGTGATATATTCTTCAGATTGTAAATATTGTTGAATAGGATCGGGAGTAACAATATTTTTATTCAAAGTATCTAATCTCCTATCTACGTTTTTTATATCAACTATTTTATCTTTTACTGCAGCCAATACCTCAGTCACTTCATCGTTTTTTTTAATAGTATCATCTATATTAGTTATAATCTCTGCCATATAATATTCATTATTAAGTTATTTGATATAATGAACTAAATTATCAAACTTTTTAAAAATTCGCAACTATATTATCATATAAATCACTACTTACTATGCCCTGACTGTTTGCCCACTCTCTCTACTTTTATTAAGGTTTTCAACATGAGATATAGGGGTTGATATAGAAGACTTATAGCCTTGGGGTATTGTTTTATTTTGCTTTACAATATTTGGTGCTTGTTTTTCTCTTTGTAGTTCTTCCGACAAATTTTTCGTTTCTATATGTAAACTATTACTTTTTTCAAAGTTAGCAAATGCTTTATCTATATTTTTTTGAGCATAATCCGTACCGGTAAAAACTGCTACTATTCTTTGCCATAGCTTAGGTTTGGTTACTCTTTGTAATTCTAATGCTATACTTTCTCCCCCCCATCCGTGTGTTCCTTAAATATCCAGGATCTAACTCTGCTAATACTCTTTTAGTACCGTTAACAAGTACAGAATTGCTGCTCTCAAGTAATGGGGCAAAATTCTTGATAATTTCTTTACCTTGCTCTATCATTTTTTCAGACGGTAGTTTACTTATCGCTGGTAATAAAGTTTTAATTATATTAGGCTCATTTACTCCTAACTCATTAATAGACGATAAAGCTTTTGCTTCTTTTTCATAAGTAATTTTTAAAAATTCAGCTATCTTTAATGCTGCTTGTATTAATGCTTCTACTTGTTGTGGATAATTAATTTGCTCTTGTTTATCAAGTTTAGGGGTAGTATTTTTAGTAAGAAATTTTCTGTAGTTACCTAATGTTGTTTCTGAAACATTTTCTTTAAGGTTATCTAATGTTTTATCTATTAATTTCTCTCTATATTGTTCTTTAGATATTTTTTGGTTAGCTAATTCTAACATAGCTTTTTCTAATGGTTTTTTAATATCCATCACTTCATCTTCGCTTAAGCCATTACGTTTTTCGTCGTGCATCTGCTCTACTTGAGACTCACTTAAATCTATGGCAAACCAATTTAAAATTTATGAATGAAAATTAATTAAAACTTATAAAAAGAATTGTATTTTTTCATAGAAGAGGTCCTGATCGTAATTTCATCAGGGATTTCAGTTATGAACCTTGAAGGGTAAGAACGGACTATTTCATAAAATATTTTTCTGCTTTCAGCATGAGTAATGTAGAGGTCTTTTTTGGCTCTCGTAATACCGACATAAGCAATGCGGCGTTCTTCTTCTAAGCCTTTTTCGCCGTCTTCGTCTAGAGATCTTTGAGACGGAAATACCCCCTCTTCCCAGCCCGGTAAAAATACCACGTCAAACTCAAGCCTTTAGCTGCGTGCAGGGTCATTATAGTAACAGAGCCACCGTAATTGGTTTCAAGCACTTCATTTTCCATAACTAAGCTTGAATGTTCGATAAAATCATGAACATCGTTAAATTCAGCAATAGCTCTAAGCATTTCGTTAATATTTTCGATTCTACCGAATGCTTCTTCGTTTTTTCTTCTTGAAGCATTTCAAGATAACCGGAATCATCAAGTATTGCTTTAACTACGTTTATTGGAGCATCTATACTAAATCTTTCGTACCAATTATCGATTTTGGTAACCAAATCTTTTAGAGTTTCATATGATTTTGCTTTAATCTCACCTATTTCTAGCATTTCTTTAATGGCTGCGAAATTAGAAATATTTCGCTCAAGTGCATAGCCTCTAATTTTATTTAAGCTAGCTGCACCTATTGCCCTTTTCGGCACATTTATAATACGCTCAAGTGCTAGATTGTCATTTTGATTCAAAGATATACGGATATAAGCAAGTACGTCTCTTATTTCCATACGTTCATAGAACCGCAAACCGCCTATAATTTTATAAGGCATAGCACTATTTATAAACGCTTCCTCAAAACATCTTGTTTGAAATCCGGCTCGTACTAATATTGCAATATTGCCGGCATTATACCGGTTTTCTCGCACTAAATTATCTATTTCACTGGCTATATATCTTGCCTCTTCTTTATCACTCCAACAAGAGATAATTTTTATCTTTTCACCGTTTTCCCTATCCGTCCATAACGTTTTACCGTGACGGTTTTTATTATTATTGATAACATTGGAAGCAGCAGCAAGTATTGGCAAAGTTGATCTATAATTCTGCTCTAATTTAATAATTGTTGCACCTGCAAAATCTTTTTCAAAACGTAATATATTCCCGACTTCTGCTCCTCGCCAACCATAAATAGATTGATCATCATCCCTACACAGCAAATATTTTTATATAAACTTGCGAGCATTCTTGCCCATAAATACTGGACAACGTTAGTGTCTTGATATTCATCAATTAAAATATATCGATATTTTTCTTGGTAATATCTTAGTATTTCAGAATTTTTAATAAAAAGCTCATTATTATAAAGTAGCAAATCTCCAAAATCTAAAACATTAGAAATAAGTAAATTTTTCTGATATTCTTCGTATACAAGTTTTGCAACCCTCTGCAGCGGTAAATTAGTATCTGATACTGATAGTTTAGTTGGTAATAATCCTTGATCTTTCCATCTAGAAATTATGATATGTATTAATTTAGGAGCATATTTTTTAGTATCAATATCTTTTAGCTTTACTATATCTTTCACTAGTTTTAATTGATCATCATGACTAATAATAGTAAATCTATTATTTAAACCAAGATTTAAATGCTCAATCTGGTCACGTAATATCCTAGCTGCCATTGAGTGGAAAGTGCCTATATTAAGACCATAGCAATTAATTAGACTATTAACTCTTTCAGCCATTTCTTTAGCAGCTTTATTAGTAAAAGTAACGGCTAGAATATTTTGAGGTGAGGCTAAATTTTGGTGAATAATATTAGCTATTCTTGAGGTAAGTACCTTTGTTTTACCTGTCCCTGCACCTGCAAGCAATAAAAGCGGTCCTTCAGTGTGAAGAACTGCTTTTTGCTGCTCTGGATTTAATGTATGTATGAAATCTTGATTTTGCATTTATTTTAAGGATGTTGTGCTATGACTCTACTATGTCATTCCGCTTTTGCGGGAATGACATTAAAGCATTAAAATATCACCTTATTCTTCTTAGATTTTTAATAATATACGAAATAGTAATTATCGGACTACAAATAATTATTTTAAATAACCTAAAATAAGAGCTTAAATTTCTATCTTCAATAAACCAATTATATAAATCATTTATAGGTTTAATCTCAGCAGGAATAATATATTGATCTTTAAATAATGCTTTTAAAACTCTTTTTGCCTGTTTTGCTTCTACTTTACGCTCTATTGTTAAGCTTTGATTATGTACTCGGTAGAAATATAAAGATTCCGGTATATGAGCAAATTTCGTAACAAGCCCAAACCTTAGCCAATATTCATAATCATCCACTAACTGCATATTTTCATTATATCCACCTACTTGCCTTGCTAAACCGGCTCTATATAAGAAACATGCACCGACGCAATCTCTAATCGGTAAAAACTCAGGAGGTTCTTGATAAAGTCTTATTCCTACTTTACCGTGGTCATCGATCAAAGTATAATCAGTATATACAAGCCCTATCTCAGGTGAATTATCAAGTATCTTAACCATTTTTTCTAAAGCATTTTCATGGAAAAGATTATCATCTGAAGTCCAAGTAAAATACTCCCCCTTGGCCTCTTTAAAAGCAATATTAAGACTTGCCGGTAATCTTTTATTGGTCTCATTTACTATTACCTTAATACGTGAATCCTGCTCTGCATATGTCCTAGCTACTATAACGCTATTATCTTTTGAGCAATCATCAATAATAATAAGCTCAAAGTCTTTAAAGCTTTGATTAAGGCAACTCTCAATAGCAAAAGGTAATAGCTTCTTTCTATTATAAACCGTAAAACTATTGAGATTTTTGGAAGATTACTATGCATGTCCTCCTAACATATCAAGAGTATTTAAACTATTAATTATATTTTCTATTAGTTCTGATTCTTCAGCTTTACATCCATCTTCAAGGATTAATAATATATTGCTTAAAGCATTATTAAGCATTTTGGGTATTATAGTATTTTGCTCTTCAAACCTTTTTTAATTAGTTGCATCAAAGGATCAACATATTCAATTGTTAACGATTCTTTATATTGAGCTAATAGCTCGGCAAGACAATCAGATACTGCCCATAACAAAAGATCAGCTCCTTCATTATCTATTAAATCAAATACTTCATAAATTTTTTCAATTTGTACTTCAATATTATCTACAAGCACTAGCATAATTTTTACTATTTAGATTATTATATTTCCTATGTCATTCCCGCGAAAGCGGGAATCCAGAAAAAATAATCTTAATACTGCTACAAAGAATTATATTCTTTACTAGATTCCTGCTTTCGCAGGAATGACATAAAAGGAACCATGCGGGCATGCTTAATTCTGTAAATTTATATATTTCGTATTTAGATATTCAAATATTCCTTCAAATGAGCCTTCAACTCCAAAACCTGAAGCTTTACGTCCTGCAAAAGGTGCTTTTGCATTTGCAGGTAACGGGTCGTTAATCGATACCATACCAAAATCAAGCTTAGACGCTATCATTTGTGCCACGGATATATTATTTGAATATACATTATCCTTGCAAGCCGTATTCGGTATTATTTGCATGTTCTATTACTTCATCCAAATCTTTAAATTTATAACAAGCAACTACCGGACCGAATATTTCTATTCTAAAGATATCCATATTATCCAAACAGTCAATAATAATAGTAGGCTCAATAAAATTATCAACAGTTTTACCGCCGCAAATTAATTTAGCTCCTTTACTTTGTGCATCAGCGAGTAACTTTTGTATTTTTTCTATGGCAGCAGAATTAATTAACGGACCTATATCCGATTCCTTATCAAATCCGTCACCGGCTTTAAGCTTAGTAAATTTAGCCTTTAGAATTTCTATAAATTTTTCATATATAGATTCTTCTATAAATATTCTGTTAGGTGAAGTACAAGACTGTCCACTATTCCTAGTTTTAGCGATTACTAAATCACTTACTACTTTCTCTAAATTATTATCTGCCGTTATAATGAAAGGAGCATTGCCGCCAAGTTCCAAAGATAAACGTTTTAGAGTATTTGCGGCATTTTGATATAGAATTTTACCGACATTTGTAGCGCCGGTAAATGATAATTTCTGAAGCCTAAAATCTTCACAAAAAGCCTTACCTATAATATCTGAACTACCTGTAATTACATTAAATACTCCGGCAGGCAAACCGGCATCGCTTGCAAATTTCGCAAGTACTAAAGCTGATAGAGGCGTAAGACTTGACGGTTTTAATATAACGCTGCAACCTGCAGCTATTGCAGGTACTACCTTGCGAGTAATCATTGCATTGGGAAAATTCCAAGGAGTTATAGCAGCAGACGGTCCTACAGGCTCATATTGCGTAACAATTTTATGAGTGTTACTATTACCGGGTTTGATAGTCGAATGAATATTATGTATAGCATCAATCAATAAAAGAGGCTCCATATAAAATTTCTTTTTTTGATTCAGCAAGTACTTTACCCTGCTCTAGGGTTAATATATGACTTAACTCCTCAATATTTTCGATTACTAAATTATACCATCTTCTAAGAATTGCTATTCTCGCTCCAAATGAACTTTGTGACCATAAAGAAAAACTAGTCACCGTATTATTAATCGCTGAATTAATCTCAGATAATCCTAAATTCGGAACTGTAGCAATTTCTTTTAAGGTCGCAGGATTAATAACGGATATTTGCTTCCCGAACTCTATAAATTCACCGTTTATATAATTCTTTCCCGTAATGTTTTTAAGTAAGTTCATATATTTTTACCTGCGTGGATACTAAAATCGTCATTGATTGCGAGCGAACATTGGCGTTGTTGCATGGCTCGAGAAAAGTGTTATAAACTTATCTTAAAATTATACGGCAATACTAGCAAGAAAAATATTTATAATGAATTATTTATACCAAAATCTTCACCACCCATTTGACTTTCTAATACATCATAAGAAATATTTGCCAAATTAGCATGTTTTATAATATTAATGATATCTTCAGGAGCTATTGCGTTTAATATAAGATTCAATATTTCTTGAGGAAATTTATATCCAATGTCAGATAATATAGCAGAGTTTTCTATTATAATAAAGTCATACACCTATCTTGTTTAAGTCTTCTAGAATATTTTCTCACAATAAATTTGATACTTTATCTACCTTTATAGCCTCAGCTATTTTAACCCATAACTCAGAGGGACTTATTTCTTCTTTGCCAAAAGCTATTAAATTCTTGAATGGCTATAAATAATTACCTTTAACTCCTTTAATATTTCCCCATGCATACTCAATAACCTCAGATGAAATATCAGAGTAATATTTTTTCTTAGGATTTATTAATTGTAACTCTAAAGAGATCACAGCTGAGAGAAATACTTTTTCTAAGTTATTAAATAACCGCCTTTATTAAGATTTATAATTGCTAACAGCCAACCATTTGAGTCATCTCCATTAAAAATCCAATTCTGATGTAACATATTGAGTCCAAAGTCAAATTTTTAAATATATTAGTAGTCGTAGGCTTATTGGTAGCTAACCTAATATCAGGAGCCTTTATCACTTGATCATATCTAACTCCGGTTATTTCTAGCTCTGTAAATTTTTCACTTTGGCTATTTGGATAAAAATGATTTAAGTAAAATTTTATTGCAGAATATATTAAAAATTTTTTTGAAAATGCGGCTTCTGCTAGCTCTATTTCTAAATTAGCATTTTTCAATGCTTCTAAATTTTGTATGTTAAAACTACCTCATCCAACTAAAAATTTCATAAGTAATGGATATGTATCAATATTTTGTTTTTGTGGTGGTATATTTGTTCCAAGTCATTATATATTTGTACCTAATTAAATTAATACACAATGACTATAATAAGTGTCTTACTAAATTCAACAATTTTTTATTAACTTATATGTTAATTTACAGCTAAAAAATCTAAATTATTTATTTAGAAATTTTTCAGCCTCAAGAGCCGCCATACAGCCTGTTCCTGCAGCAGTTACTGCTTGTCTATAAATTTTATCCTGAACGTCACCAGCAGCAAAAACACCTTCTACACTAGTTCTAGTAGTACCTGACTTCGTGATGATATAATTATCGTCATCCATTACAATTTGTCCGGTAAATAGCCCTGTATTCGGTGCATGCCCAATAGCTATAAATACACCACTACAATTCAATAAACTAATCTCTTTGGTGTGAACATTTTGAATTTTAACTCCAGTAACGGATTTTGGTTTATTGCTACCTACAATCTCATCTACTACATGATCCCAAATTACTGATATTTTAGAATTTTTAAATAATCGATCCTGTAATATTTTCTCAGCTCTAAAACTATCTCTTCTATGCACTATAGTGACTTTGTTAGCATGATTGGTTAAGTATAAAGCTTCTTCTACTGCACTATTTCCTCCCCCTACTACAACTATTTCTTGATTCTTAAAAAAGAAACCATCGCAAGTAGCACATGCCGAAACACCAAAACCACGAAATTTCTGCTCTGAAGCTATACCAAGCCATTTTGCTTCCGCACCGGTACAAATGATTATGCTCTCCGCGTCATATTCATTTCCTGCTCCTGTAAATACTTTAAAAGGTCTTTTTGATAAATCCACCTTTTCTACGTAATCACTAACAATTTCCGTACCGACATTTTTAGCCTGCATATACATCTGCTCCATAAGCCAAGGTCCTTGCACCGTTTCCGCAAATCCTGGATAGTTCTCAACATCGGTGGTAATTGTAAGCTGCCCGCCTGGCTGCATACCATTTATTAATATTGGTTTTAAAGCAGCTCTAGCTGTATAAATAGCGGCACTTAAGCCCGCAGGTCCTGAACCTATTATTAGTACTTTAGTAGTAATTTTCATAATTATTATTTATTAATTTAAATGATGCCTATGTCATTCATGCGAAAGCAGGAATCCAGAAAAACATATAAAAAACAGTTTTTTTATATGTTTATTGTTAAATATGTAATTTTTGTACTAAGATTAAGGTTATTTTTCTGGATTCCCGCTTCCGCGGGAATGACATCCTGAACGTTCGTACAATACAAGGTCATACAATCTAAGACTTCTTTTCTAACCAAGATTTGACATAGTTAATTTCTTCAGGGTTCATTAGAGAAGGAGCATGACCGGCATATTTTATTTCATAAAGATCAAAAATTTTTGTTTCTTTCATCTTTTTAATAGTAGATTTTGTTAAAATTTGAGATTTCATCCCATGAATTACTAATATTCTACATTTTATTTTATTCCATACAGACCATAGTTTAATATCTTCCTGGTTACTAGCATTTTTCATTCCTTTTGTTATAGCAGGATCATAATTCATTTTATATTTTCCGCCGAATGTAGAAATTACACTATATTTTGTTAAATAATCCCAATCTTCTTCATCTTTAATACCGCTTTGTGCATAAATAAGTTTTAAATGTTCTTTTGCACTAGCCAAATCATCTAAGAGTATCGTTTTTTTAGCATAACCTCCAATTTTAATTAAAGGAGCAGCATCAATAAACGCCCCTATATCATTTAATATTAAGGCTTTAAAAATATTTTTATATTTACTGGCAAGTATCATACCTATAATACCGCCCATTGAAGTACCAAGCCAAATAGGATTTTTGATATTTAGCCTTTTTAAAAAAAATAACGTATCTTTAATATAAGTCGTATAGTTATAATGATTAGCTTTTTTTAAATTTTCGCTATCACTGCGACCGGGATAATTTATTGCAATTACTCTATAATTTTTACTCAACTCTTTAGCTATTTTATCAAAATCATGAGCATTTCTAGTTAAACCGTGAGCACATACTATTATATTTTTATTTTTAGGATCACCGAATTCCAAATAAGAAATTTTATGTTTCGGTATATATTGAAGAGGTAATAAATTAATATAGGGACCAATTTTTATTGAATTAATTTTCATATGAACCTATTAATACCAATTTAGAATAAATTGTAAAAAAATCATTGTCATCAATTGTCATCATGTTATTAATTTAAGTCACTTAAAAATATACTGACCATGGTCGGCATATATATAACTACAAAAAGCAAAGATAAAAACACAGTAGCTGCAACTTTTTCAGGGTAAAATTTCTGTAAATTCGCTATAACTATAGTATTTGCTGCGAGTGGTGCCGTAGAAAGTAGTTTTAGGGCATTATAGTAATCATTGTTATACCATTTTGTTACAAAATGATCAAACATGATAAATAACCCTACTCCCAAAGGATAGAATAGAAATTTAGCAGCAAAAGTAGCAAGAGTAAATTTGATATCGACTTCAAATTTTTGTAGAGACGAAAGAGCAAGACCCACCATCACCATACCGAGTATCGAAAAAGAGCCTTTCATATTATATATAAAATCATCTAAAAAATCCGGTAAAGTAAAACCGCAAAAACTAAATAAACATCCCAAGAAAAAAGCGTTTAAAATCGGTAATTTTACTACTTTTAATATACTATCGGTGGTATTAGCAAAGCTCCTCATACAAATATAAAAGCCGACGGAACATTCATAAATATTCACTCCTATAACAGCCATCATGTAAATACTTAATGTATAATCATCAAAAAGTGCTGCAGCTATAGGCAACATAAAATACCCGCCATTGGCCGTACCTGCAGACAAAGCTATAATATTACGTGTATGATCCTGCCAAAATTTACCAAAAAAATAATAAGAAAAAAGCGATAAGAGTGTTGCAATTACAAATGTTACAACCGTAACGCTTAATGCCGCAAGTGTTAAGGTTGTACTAGCAGGTATCGTAAAAAATACTATAGGCGATATAAAATAGAATAGTAACGAAGAGATACTATCTCTTTCAACATTTGAATATTTACCTGCTAAAAATCCTATTACTACACTTAATAATACCGAAACGGTTTTAAAAAAAACTATACTAAAGATTATCATGTAATGAGCTAAAGATATAATTACTTATAATATATGAGGTTTTATTTTTTTCACTAAATTTTGTAAAGATTTTTACTTCATCAGACCAAAATAAATTCCTAATTGAAACTTTAAAAACCTTATGTGATTTAAGGCATCTAATTTAATATGAAATTTTCATATTTATTGGTATTGCTCGCGTGGAGTCATATGTCATTCCCGCGGAAGCATTGTTGCGTGGATACCTATGTTATTCCTGCGAAAGCAGGAATAACATAAGGAATAACACACGAAGCTACTTCGGAAATTATAGGCATATGTAAATTATATTTTTTTATCAAATCCAAAACTAATTTTAATGCTTCTCTTCCCTCTACTAGCTCTTTATATTCCTGTAAAAATTTCTTTTTATCGCTACTAATTCCAAGTTCATAACCAAATTTTGTATTACGTGAACCTAACGAATAACAAGTAAGCACTAAATCGCCTACTACGCCCTCTAGTAAAATATCAGAATTTTTTTGCATACCACCTAACGCTTTCGACAAAATAGCAATTTCTTTTAAGGCAGCTACTATAAGCGTTGCTCTTGCATTTTCGCCCTGCTTTCTTGCTAAATCAATCCCGCTTTTAATAGCAAAAATATTTTTTAAAGCTCCTGCTACCTGTAATGTTACAATATCGCTTGACACATTAGTAGTAAAAATTTTTGAACTTAGGTTATAAGCTATTTTATTTGCTATATCTATATCTAAACTTGCAATACTTGCCGAAGCAGGTAAATTTTTAGCAAGTTCTTTTGCTAGATTCGGACCTACAAAAAACGCTGTAGGGTTATACGGTAATAGAGTTTTTAACCTATCTGAAAATAATGCGGTAGGATTACGAGCAAAGCCTTTTGTTGCAATTAGAAGAGTATTGTCTTTAGAAATGCTGTGAGTTTTTAATAATTTTATTGAGTCATCAAAAGCGTAAGACGGCAATGCAATAATAATTAGTTCAAAATCCTTAATTATATCTAAGTTTGTAGTAGCATGTAAATGAGCAGGTAATTTAATATCCCCTAAATATTTTACATTAGTTTTGTTATGTAAAATTTCCTTTGCTATTGCCTCATCACGTAAAAATAAAGTAACGTTATTACAGTTTTGTGCTGCTAAAGAAGCAAGGCTAGTACCGAAACTCCCTCCCCCATACACCGCAATATTTTTAAATTTGTTCATGTGCTTATTTTTTCTTTGTCACTTACAGGTTTGTAGGTATCGTTGCTTGGCTTGTTTATGTCATTCTCACGAAGGCGGGAATCCAGTAAAACCATATACAAACAAGTTTTTATATGGTTTTTTTATCAAATATGTAACTTCTGTATCAATATTGAAGTTGTGTTTCTGGATTCCCGCTTCTGTGGGAATGACATTGAGCGAATTTCTCGAGCCATAAAACAATACCTACTCACAATAACAATTTCACTACTCCACAGCTTTCTCAAGATTTACTATTATAACGGGTGACTTATTAATTTCTTGTTTTAAGGTTTTACGGATTGTTCCTTTTATTGCCTCGATTACTTGTTCATCCGACAATGCTTTTTTAGCCTGTTTATTTTGAATGGTAACAAGTTCTTTAATGTCGTTTTTAATGAGGTTAACTAATGCCATATCCTCTTTCGGATCAAGCAGCCCGGGCATAGACAGCATTGGGTTTGCAGCAAGTAGTCCTTTTTTATTAATGACTACTGATGCTACCACGATACCCGACTCACGCATACGTCTTCTAGCTTTGAAAATCGGAGATTCAACGGGCAGCAAATAATTACCGTCAACAGCTAAATAACCGTTTTCAACCTTTGAAATTACTTTTGCATTACTAGGTTCAAGCAGTACTACACTACCATTTTCAACCTCTACTACCTGTTTTATGCCGTTTTTCTTAGCAAGCTTAACATGTTCATGAATATGTACAGGCTCGCCGTGAACAGGTATACAAATATTCGGTCTAATTAGAGAATACATTTTTTGTAGCTCGTCAATCGATGGATGTCCTGAAACATGTACAAAATGGTCTCGCTCGGTAATAACTTCTACACCGGCTTTAACAAATATATTAAATAGCCTGAATATTTTCTTTTCATTACCCGGAATAATTTTTGAAGAAAAAATCATTGTATCCTTAGGAACAAGCTTTATAGACGGATGAGAATTACTAGCCAGTTTTGCGGTAGCAGCCATAGGCTCACCTTGACAACCGGTAGCAATTACTAATAATTCTTCTCTTCTAAATCTGCTAACATCACGTTCACTAATTAGAGGAGCAATATCTTTCAAATAGCCGCTTTCCTGCGCAGCAAGCATCATACGGTGCAAACTTCTACCGGTTAAGACTACTTTTCTACCCGCAAGCCCTGCAGCATGAATTATTGTATCAAGCCGTGCTAAATTAGAGGCAAAGGTTGAAACTACTACCATTTGAGGACAACCGGCTATAATATCTACTAAACTTTTTCTAACATCCCCCTCAGAACCTGAGCTTCCTTTATTAAATACGTTAGTTGAATCACAAACAAGTGCAAGAACCCCTTCATCTCCGTAAGATTTTAAAAGCTCCTCATCGGCTTTTTTCCCAAGTATCGGATCGTTATCAAATTTCCAATCCCCCGTATGTAAAATATTACCTGCATCCGTACGGATCATAATTGCTTGCATTTCAGGAGCCGAGTGAGTCAGTGGCACCATCTCTAAGGAAAAAGGATCTAGATTTATTTTACTACCGGGTTTTACTTCATGAATTTTTATATTTTTAGCAAAATCATATTCATTTAAACGAATTTTTAGAAAATTTGCTGTAAAAGTAGTAATATAAATAGGACATTTAAGTCTATTCCATAAATATTGGACTCCACCTAAATGATCCTCGTGAGCATGAGTTAAAATCAGACCTACTATATCTTTTTTATATTTCTCGATAAAGCTGCTATCAGCAATTATCATATCAACACCGGGTAAATAATCATCGGCAAAACCGCTACCACAATCAATCATTAACCATTGACCTTGATAATGGTAAAGATTAAGATTCATACCTATTTCATTAGATCCCCCTAGCGGTACAAATAGCAGATCATTTTTATGATTTTTGATGTTGAATGATGACATAATTTAACTTAATATTTATTTTATTATTTTATTCTTATAACTTATTATTAGTTAAGCGTCTATATATTAAAAAAGAAATTCATATAATGAATATAAATAAAATAGCATTAATTTATAACCACAATTCCAAACATTTAGCTATTATAGAGGAAATAAAAAAACTCTATAATTATTGTAAAATAGAGGAAGCGGAGGTCATTATCGTAATAGGCGGGATGGAGAATTACTACATAATATTCACCGCTATATGCATCTTAATATACCTTTTTACGGAGTTAATTTAGGAAGCCTCGGCTTTTTAATGAATCCTTTAGATAACAAAAAATTATTACAAAATATACACGAAAGTACGGTTTCTATCCTAAATCCTCTTCTTATGCAAGTCGAAGATACGAGCGGTCAAATATATACGGCACTTGCTATTAACGAAGTATCGATATTTCGTAAAACTAATCAAGCTGCTAAATTTAGAATAGAAGTAAACGGGATAGAGAGAATGAGCGAATTAGTAGCAGACGGAGCTTTAGTTGCAACACCTGCCGGAAGTAGTGCTTATAATTTATCTGCCAGCGGTCCTATTTTACCGCTTGAGTCAAACATGTTATGCCTAACCCCTATCTGCTCGTTTAGACCGCGTAGATGGCACGGTGCTTTACTGCTTTCATCTGCTACGATTAAATTTGAAATACTTAATACAAATAAACGACCGGTAAATGCTACTGCCGACTTTCAGGAGTTTAATAATATCACAAATGTTACCGTTAAATCTACTAAGGATAAGCCTGTCAAACTGCTCTTTAATAAAAACCATACGCTGGAAGATAGAATTATTAAAGAGCAATTCGGTGGGTAATTATTAAAAAATATTAATAATTTTTTGACTAAGAATTAAACTAATATATGATGCCTTGTTAAAAATAACTAGGCATCATATATGAAATCAAGTCTTCTATTAACTTTTCTGAAAATAACCATATTTTATGGTTATCACGTAAAGCTCCAATATTACCTTAAATACAGCTATAGAATTGTACTCAGCAATAGTTAAGGATTTTGATATAAAAAATAATTATTTAAGAACTATTGCAGTTACGAAGAACTTAAAAATCATGAGTTATTTAAAGAGTATGAGATTAGTGAATATAATGCTTTAATTAATAAAAATTCTAAAGTAGCAATATTGTTTGAATACAAACCTAGCTCCAATTCTTCTAACCCTATCACTAAGATTATCAATAAATTTATCGCTAAGGAAAATATTTTTCGTTTAGCCTTAGTAGAAAAGAATATTGCATTAATGGAAGAAGTAACTAAAGATATACTTAAATCAGCATCTATAGTTTTAAATTTACTTAAAACTCAAGGAGAATGGTATCAAAAATATCTAAATTTTATTGCAGAAATTTATTTCAACCTGATATTATTAAACAATTAGCAAATATAGAAGATTTTGCTATTCTAGGCTCTTTTTCTGAAATATTGCTTGCTACCAAAAAATATGATGAAATAATAACATTACTTGCACCACGACCAACGAATCTAGTAAACAATGAGCAAAAACAGGAAAGTAAATTCATCTATTTTTGCCGTTATAATCTATCAGTAGCCTATAATAATAATACAGGAAAATTATCATTAGACGAAAAACAATTATTACGCATTTTAAAGGATCGACCAAACGATAGCGCTTCATCAATCTATAGCTTATTTAATATTTATTTACTTAACGAAAGGGCAACAGCAACAAAAAATTTAATCAAAAATGCTCCTACAGATATCAAAATTTTGACAGCAATGAGTTTTAATTTAGCTGAAATTGCTGAAGCTAAATTAAATCTAATTAACCAAGACAATTTATCTAAAGATAGTCAAGAACAGTTTCGATGTTTTCAATATATTGCCAAATACAATCAATATTCTGCTGCTGAGAAAATTGTGAATGAAGAAAACCTAAAGGATGAGTGAATCGAAATTAGCAACTCTATTAGTGGTGTTATATTACTATCTACAACAGCCTTATATACCAAACAATATGAATTAGCTAAACAATTTATACAAAAAATACCTAAAAATAAAATAACTCCATATCTCAGTAATATCTTCCAGGCAATAGAATTTTTATAAATCCTGAAGAATATATTAACCAAATTCATATCGAAGCTCTTGTTAGCAACCTTAATTTTGCACAAGCACAAGCTATAGAAAAAATTAATAAGATTATCACTTGTTTAATCGCAATTAAGAAATACAACTTAGCGTTAAAGAAAGTTGAGGAAATTTTACAATATGATAATAAAAATCAGAAAGCCATTGAGATTAGATAAGAATCAATGTGATAACTTTATAAATGCCTTAAAGAAAGATATAATATATAGACAACAGGGGGATAACGGCGTTAAATTTATCGGTAAAAAGTAGTTGACATTAAAATTGATGGTGACCAGCGTTTATTCACAAATATATTACATTCAAACGAACAAGGTGAATTACTGATACATTTTGATCATCAAGGAAATCATAATGATGTAATAAAATTCGCCGGCGAACATCATCTAGAATTTCATCAAGATTCACTATAACTTTAATAAAATTATTAATTTTTACTCAAAAGGTTGGCGTAGGTTAATAGCGGCAGATACGGTACCCTCGTCTAAATAATCAAGTTCACCTCCGATAGGTATACCGCTAGCAAGGCGAGAAATTTTAGCAGGATGCTCTTTTAAATATTCTGTAATAAAATAAGCAGTAGTCTGACCTTCTAAAGTAGAATTAGTAGCAATAATAACTTCTTTAATATTTTCTGCAAAACATCTTGTAAGTAGTTCAGGTAACCGAAGTATTCTAGGGTTTTGTCTACTAGCTGCCGATAAATTATGACCGAGTACATGATATAAACCTTTAAAATTACCGCTACGCTCCATTGCCCATAATTCAGCCACAGTTTCGACAATAGCAATAATTGATTTATCTCTATATTCAGAAGAACAAATACGGCACATATTTTCCGTATCCATATTACCGCAAATCTCGCATTTTACTATTTTCTTATCTATCTCTACAAGATTATTAATCAGGCTTTTTAACCTTACGTCTTTATCTTGCAATAGGTAAAGCGCTATACGCCTTGCCGATCTAATACCAAGACCGGGTAATTTTGAAAAAAGATAAATTAGCTGATCTATATCATTATCATTTGTTTCATTCATAAATATACTCGTTTAATTTGAAAAATGAGCTACGTCGTATTATAAGAACTGCGGTACTCACCTATTAAGTGTATATGCTCCGCTCCTCGCCTTATATACTCCTTGCTCTTTTCCAAATTAAACTTCGTCTATTACTTAGTATTACTTAGGAGTATATTTAAGACTTAATAACGACGGTTCCGGCTATCTTATCATGTAATGCTTGTTTTTTAGAAGAAAAAAGTATGAAAAAAATACCGATAGGAAAAGTCATATACCCTAAAAATCTTTTAATTAACTGCTTTAAGGTCGGACGATTTAATGTTACGGCATCTACGATTTTCATACGTAAAAACATTTTACTAAGCGTTGCACCTTTATAATACCAAAGCGTTATGAAATATGAGCCTATTACTAATATATTAGTAGCAAAAATTGAAATATTAAACAAAATATATTTATTAAAATTTCCTGCTTTAAGATATTCATAAAATTCCTGACTCATAACCGAGTTAAACATTTCATTGGGATTATGAAGATTAATGTTATTGCTAAGGAAGTAATCATTAAAGAACAACCATAATAAATTAAAAGAACAAAATTGTGATATTGGGATTGCTATAAAGGCAAATACTGATAAATCAAGTGCCGTAGAAAAAATTCGTGCTATAAAATCAGGATAAATAATTTGCTTTTTCATTGCCAGTTACTTTATTGTGGTGTTAGATAGTAAGGGTTATGGCAATCTCAGGATTTTGGCATGAGATTGCTTCGTCAAAACTTACAGTTTTTCCTCGCAATGACGATTAATACCCCTAATCAAAATTCAATATATTACATTCATGAATCAATTTAAAGCATATAGTTTATTATTTGTTGATAGTTTTGTCTCAAATCTTGTTATAGGTTTTCAGAATGAATTAATATTTCATTCTATGAAAATGTTCGGAGGCTATAATAGTTTAATAATGCTGTTAGTAGCTATTTGTGCTTCTCTTAGCGGTAATGCAATCAATTATCTTTTTGGAAAAATAGTTTTAAATATCTTTTATGCTTCCAAAAATACACAAAATATTTTAAGACATAAAAATTTAACAAAACTATATTATAAATATGAGATATTTATAATTTTCTTAATGGCATTTGCTTTTTGGGGAAGCTTTATTTCTTTATTCTCCGGTTTTTTTAAAACAAAATTTCTAAAATTTTTAGGTATTGGTTGTTTGGCAAAAGCATGCTATTATGCCTTAGAATTGTATATATTTTTTAACGCATGAAAAAATTAACCAAAACTCATTCTCATAGACAACAAAAATTAGCAAGCATTATAAATGAAGCATTAATAGAAATTCTAAGGCGTGGCAAAATGCTGGATACCAGACTTTTTGATTGTCCTCTCACTATTACGAAAGTTATAGTTACTGCTGATCTCAAAATAGCTAATTGTTATTTCTTGCCTTTTAATACTAAACTAACAATAGATGAAATTATGGATGCATTAAATAATTCTAAAAATGCTATCAGAAATTTTATTACTAATAAAATAAATATGAAATTCTCGCCTGATATAAGATTTCATTACGATCACGGATTTGATAATGCTATAAAAGTGGCACACTTATTAAAAGATCTCTGAATATAAGAATCTAATAATTTATAAAAAAAATTATTATTAATAAATTGTTTTAATATTTAGGTTATTGTATCATGCCATATTTTAATCAGTAATGTTATAACTTAAATATGGCATAACAAAATAGATAACTTAAAAGAAATAAAAGGATTAACAGGTTTACGCGGGTATACTGCATTATGGGTATTCTTCTTAACACGCCACATATAATTTGGCCATGTAACTCAATTGGAATGAATATAGCAAGACTTGGCAGTCTTGGGGTTGTAATATTTTTTGTGTTATCCGGCTTTATTTTATGTTATGTATATAATACTAGATTTTATACGCATACCGTTAGTTATAAAAGTTTTTTATTTGCACGTATTGCCAGAGTTTATCCCTTACATTTATTTATGCTTTTATAATGTGTTCCTTATTCAAGCATGGGGGTTCACGGATTTAGTATCTTGGAATCAACCTTCATGTACAATACGTACGGCAATGTTTGCATATTAATTATTTCCTTTTTTAATATCATTGATGCAAAGATTATCAATAATTAAGTTATTGATAATCTTGTTATTTATATCTTATGGGATAATTTCTGCTCCTTATGCTTTTCAATGGCTGCAGACCCATATTAGTAACGAAAGAGTACAATTTGCTTACGGTAAAAGCTTAATAATGTTTTTAGGTGTATTTATTTTTGGTTGTATAACATTTTTTATTACAAAATATATAAAATCTTTGAAACTTAATTATATTATTTATGATATTATTACATTTGTAGGAATTGCTGTTTTTGCTTATATTTTTATTATAATTAATGCAGAAACATTTTGGTGGCTTGCAGTTGGCTCATCCTTAATAATTATTGGAACATCTAATGATTCAGGATTAAGTACACTTATTTTCGGTAATCCAATAACATATTTTCTAGATTAAATTTCATATGCTTTATACCTTTCTGTTTTAACTACAGAATTTTTTGTAGCATATTACTGGATTTATCCAACTCCTTTATGGCTTAAATTTGCTACTTCGGTTACAATAGCTACTATGTTGCATTATACAATTGAATTACCAGCTCGCCAGTTCATTCATCAATTAAAAGTGAATAGATAGGTGCTAGGGGATAAACACAATCATTGAAAACAATAATTATCCGTTATACTAAAAACGCTTAAAAATTAAGTTTTAGTACAACAGCCCCCTAACATAAATGGACTAAAGGCTATAATAAATGTTTTGCAATGATGGAGTTTAAACATCATTTACAAAACGATAAATATCATAATAATTAAAATAATCAAGATATTTTAGTGATTTTTTAAATTTTAAGTATAACTCAAATAAAAATAAATCCTTATTTTTATTAAATAACTTTAAAAGATTATTTTTTTATATTAATATATAAAAATAATCTTTTAATAAAAATAAATAGAAAATGTCTCCTCAAATAATAGAGTTATTAATTTTTGCCGTTATTGCCTTTTACATTATCAACAAATTAATTACGACTCTCGGTTCTACTTCAGAAGAGGAACAGACAAAGCAAAAATCTTATTTTGGCGAACCGGTTATTAAGGACGTAACTTACAGTATAGTGAAATCTAATAAAGAAGAAAAAAATATTCCAACAGCCCAAGATATTAAAGCTTTTAAAGATATAATAGTAGAACATAATATAACTGCGGTCGTAGATGGAATGGAACAAGTCCATAAACGCCTTTACTCCTTTGATCCGGTTAAATTCATAAATAATGCTAAAACTGCTTTTCAAATGATTATAGAAGCTGCTTATAAAAAAGATGCTAAAGAATTATCTGAGCTGATAGATAAAAGATACTTGGAAGAATTTGAAAAAATAACACCGTCCTATGGTGATTTTTTTGACTCATCGGCTTTAAGTGCAAAATATTCAGAAATTTACATGTTCGGTAATAACATATTTATTAAGTTACTATTTCAAGGTAAAAATGTAGTTGACAAAATCGAAGATTTAAAAGAAGAATGGACATTTACACGTAATGCTAATACCAAAGAAGTTGATTGGTTTTTAAGCAATATTGAGAGAGTGTAGCAATTACATTTTATGACCTGAATGTCATTTCCGCGGAAGCGGGAATGACATCAAAAGACTATACAACTAAATAACAAACTATTAGTAATGAGTAAAATTTTCTATATTATAGGCACTATATTAATAATAAGTGTCGGTATTTTTATGTTTCAAACGATAACGGATAACAATCAAATAATCCCCAGAAAAGTTTTATTCGGTAACCCTGATAAAGCAAGGGTTTCTCTAACCCACGACGGCAAATATATTCTATATGTTGCACCGAAAGACGGTGTATTAAACATTTGGCTAGCACCCTCAGATGATATTAGTAAAGCAGAAGCCATAACCCATGATAAAGGACGCGGTATTTGGTCTTATGCTAAAGCTTATAATAATAAAAATATTTTATATACCCAAGATTTTAACGGTGATGAAAATGACCGAATTTATAGCTATAACATAGAGACAAAAGAGACAAAATTACTTACTCCTGCAAAAGGAGTTAAAGCCACAATAGCCGGAGCAAGTCATAAGAAGCCAAATGAGATATTAATATATTTAAATGAGCGTAATCCTGAATATTTTGATATTTACAAATTAAATCTAGATACTCTAGAAAAAGAACTGATTTATAAAAATGATAGATTTACTGATTATGTAACTGATGAAAATTTAAATTTAAGATTCGGTAGCTTACTAGATAAAGACGGAGCTGTTGAATATTATGAATTAAAAGACGGAGAACCAAAGTTATTTACTAAGATATCAATGGAAGATTCTTTTAACACTTCCATACTTGGTTTTGATGCTAGCGGTGAAACTTTATATATGCTAGAGGGACGTAATCGTAATACCTCCGCACTTAAAGCTATAACACTAGCTACAGGTAGTGAAGAAATATTAGCCGAAGATGCAAAAGCTGATATCGGCTTATTTACAGTTCATCCCACAAAGCAAACTCCGCAAGCAGTATCTATAGATTATGATAGAGTCTCATATAAAATATTAGATAAAGATATTGAAGATGATATTAAATATTTGCAATCTATTGATCGCGGTGATTTAATTATTAATAGTAGGACGCTAGACGATAAAACTTGGATCGTTGCTTATATGGCTGATAATGCACCGGTGAAATATTATAAATATGATAGGGCAAATAAAAAAGCTGAGTTTTTATTTACTAATCGCAAAGAACTTGAGCAATATAATCTTGCTAAGATGATACCGATAATTATCAAGTCACGTGACGGGCTTGATTTAGTTAGCTATATCACTTTTCCAAATGATGTAAAGCTCGATAAAAATAATATACCCGATAGAAAAGTACCTCTAATTTTAAATGTCCACGGCGGTCCGTGGGTACGTGATAGCTGGGGATACAATCCTGAGCATCAGTGGCTTGCAAATCGTGGTTACGCAGTTTTAAGTATAAATTACCGTGGTTCTACCGGTTTTGGGAAAGATTTCTTAAACGCCGGTAATTTAGAATATGCCGGTAAAATGCACACCGATTTAATTGATGGTGTTAACTGGGCTATTAAGAATAATATAGTTGATTCTGACAAAGTTTGTATTATGGGTGGAAGCTATGGAGGTTATGCAACGCTTGTAGGTCTTACCATGACGCCTGACGTATTTGCTTGCGGTATTGACGTTGTCGGTATGTCTAATTTATTAACTCATGTGCAATCTAAAGCTCCTTATATGACACCATTGTTAAGTATATATAAAACACGTATAGGACCTTGGGATACTGAAGAAGAAAAAGAATTTTTAAGACAAAGATCACCGATTAATTTTGTTGATAATATCAAAAAGCCTTTATTTATAGCACAAGGTGTTCACGATGTGAGAGTCGTGCAGGCAGAATCAGAACAGATTGTAAACAGCATGCAAGCAAAGCATATACCGGTAGTTTATGCACTTTACAAAGATGAAGGTCATGGATTTGCAAAAGCCGGTAATCGAATCTCATATTACGCTCTTGCCGAGCAGTTTTTAGCTAAGGTTTTAAAAGGAAGAGCGGAACATATAGGAGATGACTTAAAGAATGCTAATCTCATTCTGAATGATAAAGAAAAAATTAGCGGTACAGAGGCAGAAAAGATTATAGATACGGCCGTTGGGAATTAAGAAGAAACTGTCATACCGTGACTCGGTGTCACCCCGTGGCTTGCCCATGGGATCTAGTTAAAAATACTAATAATTTTAGTATTTTTTATTGTTTTTTAGATTCCTGCTTTCGCAGGAAAATGACACAGAAGAGCGACAATGACATTAAGTAAGTTTGAGTACTATCATGCTACTTACAAATACTGAAAATTCTTACGGCTTAATTGCAAAACTTTTTCACTGGATCATGAGCATTATAGTTATAGTAATGCTCGTTGTCGGTGTCTTAATGGATAATTTCTTAGAACTTCCTTTAAAATGGCAATTATACGGGATACATGAAGCAACCGGTATAGTTGTTTTATCTTTAGTAATAATAAGGCTTTTATGGAAATTCTATAATGCTAATGTTTTGCTACCGGAAGATATGCCGAATTGGCAAAAAAAGCCGCTAATATTAATATACATTTGCTATAGCTTTTAATGTTATTAATGCCGATAAGCGGCTTTCTAATAACTATTTTATCAAACCATCATATTGATTTTTATGGTTTGTTTACTATAAATTCTTTTGCTCCAGATTTACAATTTGCCAAAATCTTTAAAAAATCTATAAAAATGCTGCTTATTTACTGCTTTAATTATTTTGATATACTAGCTGCATTATATCATCACTTTATTAGGAAAGATAACCTATTCAAAGAGGATAGTGAATGAGTAACCTCATTATAAACTTATTGACATATAATAAATTGTGTTTTATATACAAAGTAAGATCAGATAACTTCCTATATTAGTATTATGAGTAAAAGTGCCAGAGTAGTAATCTCATCGAAACAGGTAGTTATACCTAAATATATAAGAAATAAACTTGGTTTACATTCAGGCTCTGAGTTAATAATTAACTACAAAAAAAATGAAACATTAGAATTGCTTCCCATAAAAAAAGATATCTATAGCTTTTTTGGTAAAGGTAAACATAAAGCTAAAAACGATCCGGTGGATGTAGATGAAGCTATTAGTATTGCGGTTATCGAAAATGATAGGAATTGACACTAATATCTTAACTTGTACTTTTCTTGAAGATGATGAAATACAAGGTAAAGCAGCTCAAAATTTCTTAAACAATAACATCACTAATAAGATTTTTATTGCATCATATGCATTACTTGAATTTGTATGGGTGCTAAAAGTAAATAAATTTACTCGCCAGGAAATTTATGAAGCAGTAATTAATCTTATTGATAATTCCGGCTTTATCATTGGACATCAAGACATAATAATATCAGCTACTGAGAAATATATTAAAGGTAAAGCAGACTTTGCCGATTATATAATTATTGCAGAAAGAGAAGTCAATAGTGCTAATAAGTTTATCACTTTTGATAAAGACCTAGTAAGAGAAGTTAAAAATGCATCTTATCCATAAAAATTAATAGCAATTTAAATAAATTATTTAAAATGAATATTCATGAATATCAAGCAAAAGAGATTTTAAGAAAATACGGCGTACCTACTTCCACCGGGCTAGTTGTTACGAAAACCGAAAAGATTAATGAAACCATAGATAAATTAAATACGGAAGTATATGTGGTTAAAGCACAAATACATGCCGGCGGTAGAGGTAAAGCAGGCGGTGTTAAGGTTGTTAAGAGTAAAGAAGAAGCCAAAAAAGTTGCTCATGACATGTTTGGTATTAATTTAGTAACGCATCAAACAGGACCTCAAGGACAAAAAGTAAACCGTCTTTATATCGAATCAGGTTGTGATATTTTAAAAGAATATTATTTTAGTATAGTATTTGATAGATCGGCTAGCTGTATTACTTTTATAGCTTCTACAGAAGGAGGAGTTGATATTGAAGCAGTAGCAGAAAAAACTCCGGACAAAATTATTAAATTTTCCGTTGATCCTGCAACCGGTTTACAAGATTTTCATATGCGAGGCATAGCTTATGAGTTAGGCTTTAAGGATAACCAAGCTAAACAGATGAAAGAAATAGTAAAATCAGTCTATAATGCTTTTATTGAAACCGATGCAGCACAAATTGAAATCAACCCATTAATTGTAAATAGCAACGGGAACTTATTAGCTTTAGATGCAAAAATTACTTTTGACGATAACGGCTTATTTCGGCATCCGAATATTACGGCAATGCGTGATCATGATGAAGAAGATCCTCTAGAAACTAGAGCAGCAAATGCAGGACTTAGCTATGTAAAAATGGACGGTAATATCGGTTGTATGGTTAACGGTGCCGGTCTTGCCATGGCCACTATGGATATTATTAAACTTTACGGTGCTTCGCCTGCTAATTTCTTGGATGTCGGTGGTGGAGCTGATCGTGAGCGTGTAAAAGAAGCTTTAAAAATAATTTTATCTGATAAAGAAGTACAAGGGATTCTAGTTAATATTTTCGGCGGTATCATGCGTTGTGATATTATAGCAGAAGGGATTATTGCCACTGCAAAAGACATAGGTATAAAAGTACCGTTAGTAGTTCGTTTAGCCGGTACAAACGTTGAAAAAGGCGAAGAAATTTTATCAAATTCCGGTTTAGCAATAATACCGGCACATGATTTAGCAGATGCGGCAAATAAAATAGTTGAAGCGATACGGTAGATAACCGTCATGAGCTATACAGGCATTGACCTTGTTGTATAGCTCGAAAAACCAGTTCAGTGTCATACCGTGGCTTGACCACAGTATCCATAAAAAAATTAAAAAAGGACTGGATCACACGATCAAGTCGCGGGATGACATCAAAGTAAAATAAAAACAATAAACATTATTTAACATGGCAATATTAATAAATAAAAAAACACAAGTGATCTGTCAGGGTTTTACTGGTTTACAAGGAACTTTTCACTCTGAACAAGCGATAGCGTACGGCACTAACATGGTTGGCGGTGTTACACCCGGCAAAGGCGGTCATACTCACCTTGATTTACCTGTATATAATACCGTACATGAAGCAAAAGCAAAAACCGGTGCAAATGCAAGCGTTATATATGTTCCGCCCGGCTTTGCCGCTGATTCAATATTAGAAGCAATCGATGCCGAAATTGAAGTAGTAGTATGTATAACGGAAGGAATTCCGGTGCTTGATATGGTGAAAGTAAAACGTGCTTTAGTCGGTTCTAAAACTAGATTAATCGGTCCTAACTGCCCTGGAGTTATCACACCGGGTGAATGTAAAATCGGTATTATGCCTGGGCATATTCATAAAAGAGGAACAATAGGTATTGTTTCAAGATCAGGTACTCTAACTTATGAAGCAGTAGCACAGACAACAGCAGTAGGACTTGGACAATCTACGTGTGTCGGTATAGGCGGCGATCCTGTTAACGGCACTAATTTTGTTGATTGTATTGAGATGTTTTTGAAAGATGATGAAACAAAAGCAATTATTATGATCGGTGAAATTGGCGGTAATGCAGAAGAAGATGCAGCTGAGTTTATCAAGCAGTCAAAAATCAAGAAACCTATAGTAAGCTTTATTGCAGGTATTACAGCACCTCCAGGTAAAAGAATGGGACATGCCGGAGCCATTATTGTCGGAAGAACAGGAAGTGCCGAAGATAAGCTTGAAGCTCTACAAAGTGCCGGCGTAATTATCACTAGATCCCCTGCCAATATCGGTAAAACTATGTTAGATTTACTAAATAAAGGCTAAAGTTATTCAAGAGCAATTGCTGTCATTCCTACTAGGCCTTGTTGCGTGGAGACTGAAGGTCGTCATTGCGAGGAAATTACGTAACTAATTGACGAAGCAATTTCAGGATGCTTGACAAGATTGCCACGTCGCTTCGCTCCTCGCAATGATGATTTGGTATCCATGCAACAATGCTTTCACGGGAATAACATAAAAAGCATTTACTGGTCTACGCAACAATTCTTAAGAACTCTTAATTACCCCTAATTTCTTTAACTATATTTAGTAATTGTGGGAAATCTATTAACCCAGGTATTAATTTTGAATCGATTATATACGCAGGTACTCCTTGAATTCTAAGACTTCTAGCTATTTTCATATTTTGAGTAATTAAATCTTTAATCTCATTACTATCGGCAATTTCTTCAATGTCCGTAGCATTTAAGCCATTCTCAGTTAATAATTCTTTTATAGATTCCTTAGAAACATCTATTATTTTTATTAATTCATCATGAACAGCTTTGAATTTACTTGGATTAACCTTATAAACAGCTAAAACTATTCTTGCAAGATATTCGGAAACATCTCCAAGGATAGGAAGCGGTCGTAATACAACTTTAACTTTTGGATCGTTTTGCAATAATTCATTTATAGAAACATCGCCTTTTTTACAATAAGAACAATTGTAATCATAAAAAGCAATTATTGTTACATCACCGTCTTTATTTCCTATAACAGGAAAACTTGTGCTATCTTCAATACTTAACTTATTATCTTTTATATAGTTATTAACTTTAGTCTCATTTTCCTGTACTTTACGTTTTTGCAACCCTTCTATTGATTCTATTATTATTTCCGGAGTTTTAAGCAAATAATCTTTGATTATTTCTTGTACTCTTTCCTCTTCACATTTTCTTGCATCTTCGCTTTGTTTAACCTCAACGGAAACCGGATTTGTAGAATAAGTTTTCATTGTTTTGAAAACAAATAAAACTCCTATTATAACTATAAATATAACCAATATTTTACCTATAATATGCTGCATAAATACCTTTTTTAAAAATTTTATATCTTCCTAAAGTCTAAGTAATTCTATATGTCATTCCCGCTTTCGCGGGAATGACATAAAACGAGCTATGTAACAAAGCCGGCTTGTCATCCGGTGTAGCAAAGTCCATTACTTCTGTCTTATTAATCTACTCTGATCTCTTTTCCAGTCTTTTTCTTTAATTGACTCTCTTTTATCATGTAATTTCTTACCTTTAGCAATACCAAGTTCAACTTTCACTTTATTTTTTTTATTAAAATACATAGAAAGAGCTACTAGCGTATAGCCTTTTATTCTAATTCTACCGATAATTTTCTTTATCTCTTTAGTATGCAATAATAATTTACGCGGTCTACGAGTAGCATGATTAAATCTATTCGCTTTTTCATATTCTGCAATATGGCAGTTATACAAAAATACCTCATGTCCGGTATCTGCCGCATGACTTTCTTCTATAGAAGCTTTGCCCTGACGCAGAGACCGTACTTCACTACCCTTTAATACAATACCCGCTTCTAATCTTTCTTCAATAAAATAATTAAAAAGGGCTTTCTTATTTTGTGCAATAACTTTCTTATATTCAGTCATATTTTTATAGATAGTGATGTTATGATGTTTTCAATTTGTTTTTTGGCACTATCGCTTGCTTCAGTTAATGGGGGTCTAATTTCATTTTCACATAAACCTAAATAATGTGCAGCATATTTTATCGGAATCGGATTAGATTCTACAAATAATGCTGTATATAAAGGTAGTAATTTCTGATGGATTTCTAATGCTCCTTTAGTATCATTCTTATTCCATTTTTCTAATAGCTCTTTACATATATTAGGAACAATATTAGAGGCTACAGAAGTCCACCCCACCCCACCTTGAGCGTTAAAAGCTAAGACTACTTCATCATTACCGGTTAAAATATTGAAATCCTTTTTAACTGTTGCTCTGATCCGCAATGGACGTTCTAAATCTACACCACAATCTTTTAATGCTAAAATACGCGGTAGCTTGCTAAGTCTCAATATTGTCTCATCAGAAAAATCTACTCCGCTTCTAGTTGGAGCTGAATATAACATAATAGGTAGATTACACGCTTCATGCAATGCTTCAAAATGCTTATAAATCCCGTGTTGGGTAGGTTTGACATAAGATGGTGGACTAGCCATAAAACCATCTACGCCGATTTTTGTAGATTCCGCTGCAAGTGCTCTTGCATAAGTAGTATTATTTGATGAACACCCGCTTATTATAGGAATACACTTATTAACGATTTCTACGCTAGTTTGCAGTAATAATTTATATTCTTCAAAGCTTAAACTACTACTTTCTCCCGTTGAGCCTGCAATTAATACTGCATCGACTTCATGCTTTATTTGATGTTTTACAATTCTCTCTAAAGCATATAAGTCTAACTTATTATCTTTAAAAGGTGTTATAAGTGCGGTAATTAAACCTTTAAATATGTTATGCATGATTTTTTTGATTTTAATTGTTTAGCTTATTAAATCGTCATTGCGAGAAGAATTACGTAGTAATTCGACGAAGCAATCTCAGGAGTTTGTTATTATTTCATGAGATTGCCACGCAGTCTACGACTGCTCGCAATGACGACTCGGTATCCATACACAGGCAATACCTCCTCGCAATGACGTTTCTTCTACTCCCTAACAACACGCCTATACTCTTCTTTCAAACGATCTGCAATTTTACGATCATCAAAAATAATCTTTTTATTGCCAAGATCTATAGAATCAATATTTTGTACCTCAATTGCCGTGCCTGTAACAAAACATCCGGTAAAATCCTCTATTTGCTCTAATTTTAAACGCTCTTCTTTTACTTCTAGACCTAAATCTTTTGCAATTTCAATAATAGTCTGTCTTGTTATACCGTTTAAAAACCTATCGGCAATTGGAGTATATAATATTTTATCTTTAACAAAGAAAATATTTGTTGTAGTGCATTCAGCAATATACCCTTCATAATCAAGTAATAATGCATCCTCATAGCCAAGAGCCTTAGCTTCTTTTTTACTCGTTATTGCCATATTATATTGAGCGGCGGATTTAGATTGTACCGGGGTGCTATCAGGCATTGCTTTACGCCAGCGGCTTACATGCAAATTTATACCTTTCTCAAAAGACCTCGGCATAGATGGAATACCGGCAATCAAAAGATTAGTAGATAAATACTGATTAGTGATATTTAGCGACTCGTCTCCGCACCAAATAAGCGGTCTTATATATGCATCCTTAATATTATTTTGTTTTATTACACGTTCATGAGCCTTTATTATCTCGTCTACATTATAAGGTACTTTCAAACCTAATGCTTCTGCTGATTTTATTAATCTTGCCGTATGTTCTTTTAGTTTAAAAACTTTGCCGTTATAAACTCTCTCACCCTCAAATACCGATCCTGAATAATGCAGGCTATGAGTCAAAACATGAATCCTTGCAAATTGATAAGGAACTAAATCACCGTTAATCCAAACATGCCAAAAAATTTGCTCTAGTTTTACCATTGTCATTAACCTATATTTATATTAAAGTATTGTCAATCGTCATGAGCTATACGGCCGTAGTTCTTATGTCATTCCTGCGAAAGCGGGAATCCAGTAGTATTTAACGTCATCCCGCGACTTGATCGCAGGATCTCAGAACACAGCCTGCGACATAAGATCCCGTGGCTTGACCACGGGATGACAATAGTGAAATACAATTTTTTTAAATTAAACGAGTATACATGCATACATACAAAGCACATATTTTAATCGTTGATGATGATAGCAGAATATTAGCACTTTTAAAGCAATTTTTAAATAAAAACGCGTTTTTAGTATCAACGACAAGCTCAGTCATAGAAGCTAAAAATCTATTAAAAACTTCTAATTATGATTTAATTATTTTAGATGTTATGTTACCTGAAATAACAGGGCTTGATTTTGCTACTACTATAAGGGATACCGGTAATAATATTCCTATAGTTATGCTTACTGCTTTATCGGAAGCTGATGACCGTGTTAAAGGACTTGAAGCCGGTGCCTCTGATTATATAACTAAACCTTTTGAACCGAGAGAATTATTACTTCGGATAAATAACTTAATCAATAATTATAATAACTTTACAAAAGAAACGAATATAATTAAATTCGGCAATAATTTTTATAATTCCGATACAAAAGAATTTACCAAGAATAATCAAATTGTATCTCTTAGCTCTACTGAACAAAAATTACTTGAGATATTAATAAAAAATTCCGGTAAATCTACTAGTCGTTTTGAACTGTCAAAAATAATGGGAGGGCTTAGTATGCGTTCTATCGATGTACAAATTACAAGAATAAGAAGCAAAATAGAAGACAACCCAAAAGAGCCGAAATATTTAAAAACTGTGCGTAATGAGGGCTATGCACTTTATATCTAAATTATTACAGCATATTTCAAAGAGCTTCAGACAAGATGAATTTAAAAGCGAGCCTATACAGCGTATAAAAATACGTGAGCACAGACGAATCTTGAAAAATTCGCTTGTATCAAGCTCTTTGAAATATGCTTTACCAAGAACATTATTTGTACGGTTTATGTTTATTATAATCATTCCGATTTTAATAGGACAAATCGTTGCTATATTTTTGTTTTACGATCGTCATTGGTATAATGTTTCATATTATACTAGTACTATTATTATCAATGAAATAGAATCATTGATTAAAGAACATAGAAATAATTCAAGAAAGATAACCCATTTATCGGAAAATTATCTTAATTTATCTTATCAGTTTCAGCTTAATAAAAAGTTATCTATAAAACAGCCTAAATTAGGTGAACCTTTAACTATATTCAAAAATATTTTAGCTACAAAAATCCATGAAAAAAATATAGTTAAACTAAATAAGGAAAATAAAATTGAAGTATTTTTAGAATTAAAAGATGGAGTATTATATATTACTTTTCCTGCAAAGTTACTACTTAATCCTACAGTATATATATTTGTTTTATGGATTATATCTTTAACTGTTATATTACTTTCTGTTTCTATTATTTTCTCCAAAAATCAAATTAAATCAATACTCACTCTTGCGGATAGCATGGATAAATTTGGTCGAGGTGTTTTAAAAGGCAAAAATTTTAAACCTTCAGGAGCCTTAGAAATAAGAAAAGCAGGGCTTGCTTTTTTAAAAATGAAAGCTCGTATTGAAAAACAAATTACTAAAAAAACCACTATGCTTGCTATGATTTCTCATGACCTGAGAACTCCTTTAACAAGAATGAAGCTACAACTTGAATTGATGGAAGAAAGCGAAGAAATCGAAGGGTTAAAACAAGATATATTAACTATGCAGCAAATGATAAATTCTTATTTAGATTTTGCTAAAGGTGAAAGTACAGAAGAATTTGAAGACATTTTATTATTACCTTGGATGGAACGTTTTTTTAACAAATGGTCACATGTAAATATTGAATTTATAAAATCTACTAATTTAGATAAACTAGAAGTATGCATTAAGCCGCATTCTTTTGAAAGAGCCTTGTCTAATTTAATCGGTAACGCTATAAAATATGGAACTAAAATTAAGATATCCTCAAAAGATAATTCATCTACCGTAGCTATAATTATTGAGGATAACGGTCCCGGTATAGATGATACGGAAACACACCTTGTATTTAAACCGTTTTATAGATCGGATAAAGCAAGACAGCTTGATAATGCAAGTAACGTAGGGCTTGGGCTTGCTATTACTAAAGAAATAATAAACGATCATAAAGGCTCTATTTATTTAGAAGATAGCAAGGATTTAGGCGGGCTATCGGTAAGAATCGAAATACCTAAAATATGACTACCGATGTCATTCCCGTGTAGATGCCAAGTCGTCATTACAAGGATAGGCAAAGCCGAGGGCGTGACAATCTCAGAAATTTTATATTGTTTCATGAGATTGCCACGCTCCTTGCAGTCGCTCGCAATGACGGAAAAATCGATCCATGCAGCAACATCTAAAATATAAAATAATGACTAACATAAAACATTTAGCAATAATAATGGACGGTAATGCTCGTTGGGCAGATCAGCATAACTTAACAAAATCTGAAGGGCATAAAGCAGGAGCCGATAAAATTCGTGAATTACTGCCTGAGTTTCTTAACCTTAACATACCTTATATAACTTTATATACTTTCTCTTCCGAAAATTGGCAACGCTCAAGCACGGAAGTAGATTTCTTAATAAAATTATTAAGTATTTATTTAAAAACCGAATTAAATAATTTACATAAAAACGGCGTTAAAATAAAAGTAATAGGTAGGCTGACTTTATTAAGTAGCTCATTGCAAAAACAAATAAATAATGCTATAGAATTAACAAAAAATAATAATAAGATAACGCTTTGTATAGCTTTTAGTTATGGAAGTCGTCAAGAAATAGTTGATGCCTGCACAAAAATTATTACAAGCGGTAAAAAAGCAGTAAGTGACAGCGATATACAACACGCTTTATATGATCCTGAAATGCCGGATGTAGATTTATTAATAAGACCGGGCGGGGTTTATCGCATCAGTAATTTCTTGCTTTGGCAAGCAGCTTATGCTGAATTATATTTCTCACCCAAATATTGGCCTGATTTTAATAAATATGATATACAAGAAGCTATAAATGATTACTCAAAAAGGAAAAGAACATTTGGTAAAAGATAAACAAAAATCAAACATATATTTAAGAATCCTGTCCGGTATAGTTTTAGTTCCGTTATTTGTCATAGCTATATTATGGTGTAAGCCTTTATTCTATATTCTAATGATATTAGTAGGTACGGGAATGTTAAGTGAATGGTATAATATGACCTACTCTTCTATTCCTGATCTATTAATCGGGCTAATTATTATTCCGATTCCTATAAGCCTATTAATATTTTTAAGTATGGAAGATACCAATAGATGGCTTATTATGCTTTATTTTTGCATAATGTGGTCGGTAGATACTTTCGCTATGATTGGCGGTAAAACTTTTAAAGGAGCAAAACTTGCTCCGAAACTTAGTCCTAAAAAAACCTGGAGCGGTTTAGTGACGGGAGTATTATCAGCAGGTTTAGTTGCGGTATTAGTTAGTTTTATACCAAACTTTCATATTGAAAATTACTATTTTTCAAATAAAATTTATTTGTTTATAATTAGTTGTATATTAGCATTAATAGCTCAATTAAGTGATTTATTTATTTCATATTTTAAGCGAAAATTTAATATTAAAGATAGCGGTCATATAATACCCGGTCATGGAGGAGTGCTAGACAGATTTGATAGTATTATTTTAACCACTCTGATATTATTTCTTATGAAGATATATATTTATGATAATACATTTAAATAATCATGCTAAAAAAATAATTTTAAATATCGTTTTAGCTTTACTGCTTGGATATTTTATTTTTCATTGCATATATGGTAACAAAGGGATTATTGCATATCTAAAAGTAAATAGGCAGCTTGAAAAAGCTTATGATGAACTAAAAGGCTTACGAGCAGAAAGAGTAGAACTTGAGCATAACGTCAAATTACTTCGAACGGAATCTCTAAATAAAGATATGTTAGAAGAACAAGCAAAGAAAGTTTTAGGAGTAGCTGCTCCAAATGAGCAGGTGTTTAATCACCAATAACAAAACTTTGTTGTCATCCCGCGACTTGATCGCGGGATCCAGTCTTTTTTAATTTTTTTTTGATACCGTGGTCAAGCCACGGTATGACACAGAACGCGTTTTTCGATCCGCACAACAACATTATTGATTCAAAGGAATTAAAAATCATTTATGACTATAAAAATTTATCAAAACGACCTACCTAATAATTTTAAACTTGAAGGAGATCTAGCTATAGATACCGAGACAATGGGACTAAATCTACATAGAGATAAACTATGTTTGCTACAATTTAGTAACGGCAATGGTGAAGCTCATCTTGTTCATTTTACAAATCAAGATTATACAGCTCCTAATGTAAAAGCATTATTACTAGATAAAACTAGATGTAAGATATTTCATTTTGCTAGATTTGATCTAGCATCCATAAAAAAATATTTAAGTATAGATTTAGAAAATATCTTTTGTACTAAAATATCTTCAAAACTAGTTAGAACTTATACCGATAGTCATGGGCTTAAGGATTTGTGCCGAGAATTGCTTAATATAAATATTTCAAAACAACAACAATCTTCCTATTGGGGTGCGGATAATTTATCTTCAGAACAAAAAGAATATGCAGCAAAAGATGTGCTTTATTTGCATCAGTTAAAAGATATTTTACAAAAAATGCTACTTAAAGAAAATAGGTATGAACTTGCCCAAGATATTTTCCGTTTTTTACCGATAAGAGCTAATTTAGACCTTATCGGTTGGAATGAAATCGATATTTTCATGCATTAATTTATTAATACCATTTTTAGTATTGACTTCAGGTATAAAATCAGGCGCACTATTTAATAGTCTATCTGTAATAAATTTTAATTAATAATTGAAGATTTTTGCAGAAATAGCAGTTCCTATTTCAAAAAAATCTTATAATTTACAGCAAAAAAAAATTAAATTACCGGTTAAAATTTATTACAGACAGTCTATTAGTAGCTAATTGATTTTTTTAAATTACTGAGCCTACAATAGACTTATTGCATAATGTAGCTAATAAGGAAGAATTTGAAGACGACACGGAAACACTTGCCACCGCAGCATACATAAAAATACGTAAGGATGTGAGTACCGGATTGACATACAAATTTACCCTTAGACACAAGTTATACAAAAAGTTTAATTAATTAGTAACTAAAAGGGGATCTTTATGACTAATAGAAAAAAATAGACGTGCTAGATTCAGAGTCAGATTTAAATCTAAGTCTAGATAGTATAGCAAACCTCTGTTATCCTAGGATTATAACTTGTGAAACAGAAGAAGACACTTTAAGTATTGATGGCGGTGTTTTTGCCGCATTTTGGTAGGCAACCAATTATATAATAGATAAAGTATTAATGGCTAATAAACAATATTTACTATTACCTTAGAGAAGGGGCATTATGAAACTTCATCTTATCAGAGTTATAAGGGTGCTTCAAAAGGTACTTACCATAATAATTGCAGTAATTTTATAAATGAGACGCAGCAGCATTATGACGCTTCATTAGATAAACATAAGGAGGTAGTTTTAGGTCATACTACTACTTTTTTTTGGGTTAGTATGGTGGTAATACAATAAAAGTATGCTAGGTGTCATACTGCGGCTTGACCACGGTATTTAAAAAACAACTTAAAGTACTAATAATTTTAGTATTTTAAACTAGATCCCGCGATCAAGTCGCGGGATGACAGATTCAAAAAATAATATACTTCTGATAAATGAAAAGTAGATAGACGCAGTTTAATTTGGAAAGAGCAAGGAGTCTGTAAGCCGAGGAGCGGAACATATACTTAATACATGAACATCCGAAGACTTACCAAAACAACGTAGCCAATTTTCCAAATTAAACGAGTATATTCACAATTTTACGAGGAACGAGGATAATCTTCTTCGGCTCTTTCCCTTCTAAGAACTTTTGTACCTTTGGCAGACTGACGGTAACTTGCTTTATTTCATCTTCACTTACGGAAGTTTTAAACTCATAGGTATCACGGAGTTTGCCGTTAACCTGCACTGCCATAATATATGTATCTAACTCTAGCATTGATTCATCAAATACAGGAAAAGACAAATTATATAATCGCTCTTTATTGCCAAGCTTTTGCCAAATTTCTTCCGTAATATGCGGGATAAAAGGATTTAGTAGCTGTACTAAAACATTAAAGCCATGCCTTACGGTTTTAACATCAATTTTATCTTTGGATATTTCAGCAGATATAGCATTAGAAAGCTCGCGCATACGTGCTATTGCTCTGTTTAGGGCAAAATGCTTTATATCTTCGGCGACGTGCTTTATTGTAAAATGTACTAACCTATTAAGCTCTTTATTAACCTCACTATTCACATCATCTTTTAAAGAATCTATCGCCTTAAACATATACTCAAGCTTATTAATAAAACGTGAGCAGCCTTCAATACCGCTTGCCGACCATTCTAGATCTTTCTCAGGCGGACTATCGGACAGTACAAAAAGCCTAATAGCATCTGCCCCATATTGCTCTTGCATTGTCTCAAGATCGATGAGATTCTTTTTAGACTTACTCATCTTTTCAATGCGTCCCTGCACTACTCTATTATTGCTTTCTTTATGAAAAAATTCATTACCCTTTTTAACTACTTCTTCAGGATATAACCAATTATTATGTTCATCTTTGTAAGTGGCATGTAGTACCATACCTTGAGTAAATAGCCCTTTAAAAGGCTCTCGAACGCTTACGTAATTCTGTTCGTTCATTACTTTTGTGAAAAACCTTGCATATAATAAATGCATTACCGCATGTTCAATGCCGCCTATATATTTATCGACCGGTAGCCAGTAATCACAAGCTTTTTTATCAGTCATCTCTGTAGCATTGCTATTGCAATATCTCGTAAAATACCAAGATGATTCAAAAAATGTATCAAAAGTATCGGTTTCACGCACAGCCGGCTTATCGCATTTCGGACAATTAACATGTTTCCAACTAGGATGATGATCAAGCGGATTACCGTGACCGTCAAAATTGACATCATCAGGTAAAGTAACGGGTAAGTCTTTGTAAGGTACAGGCACTATGCCACAAATTTCGCAGTGAATCATAGGAATAGGACATCCCCAAAAGCGCTGCCTTGAAATCCCCCAATCTTTTAGACGATAATTTACGCTGCGTTTACCTATGCCTAGTTTCTCAAATTCTCCGATGACTTCTTGTTTTGCTTCGTGACTAGTTAAGCCGTTTAGAAAATCCGAATTAATTAAAATTCCATCTTCCGTATAAGCGGTCTTTTGTACATCCATATCTGCTTTAATTACTTGTTTAATAGATAAATTCATTTTGACAGCTAATTCATGGTCACATTCGTCATGAGCAGGGCAACCAAATATTGCACCAGTTCCATAATCCATTAGCACAAAATTAGTAATAATAACCGGTAAAACTATATTTGAATCGAAAGGATGAGTAACAAAAAGACCGGTAAATACACCTTCCCTTTCAGCCTTTTCTAGTTCGCTACTTCTTGTAATATGCGAGCATTGAGTTATAAAAGCGAGTATTTCAGGTGTTTTAGAAACTAACCGCCCTATTATCGGATGATTAAAGGCAATTCCTATAAAGCTAGCACCAAAAATGGTTTCAGGTTTGGTTGAGAATACTTCTATAGTAGTCTCTTCATTATCCTTAATTTTGAAATGAAAATTAGCACCTATCGATTTACCTATCCATTTCTCTTGCATAGACCGAACAGCTTCAGGCCACTCTTTTAAATTCTGAATTTCGTTTAATAATTCTTCAGCATAATCGGTAATTTTTAAGAACCATTGCTTTAAATAACGTTTTGCAACTATTGCACCTGAACGCCAACCACGCCCGTCTACAACTTGTTCATTCGCAAGCACGGTATTATCAACCGGATCCCAATTAACAAATGATTCTTTTTGATAAGCAAGATTTCGTTCATAAAGCTCTAAAAAGAATTTCTGCTCATGTTTATAATACTCAGGATCGCAACTATTTATCTCTCTAGACCAATCATAAGAAAAGCCCATAGATTTTAGCTGCTTTTTCATATTCTTGATATTAGAATATGTCCATTTTTTTGGGTGAGAATTATTTTTATTGCGGCATTTTCGGCAGGTAGCCCGAAAGCATCCCAGCCCATCGGATGAAGCACATTAAAACCTTGCATAGTCATAAACCTTGCAATAACATCACCTATAGAATAGTTGCGTACGTGACCTACATGGATTTTACCGGAAGGATAAGGCAGCATTTCAAGTACGTAATATTTTGGCTTGCTACTCGCGTTTGATACCTCAAAAGCTTTTTCTTCTTGCCAAATGTACTGCCATTTTTGTTCTATTTGGTTCATATTTTTTTAATTTATATACTGTATTGTCATTGCGAGCAGTCGTAGACTGCACAGCAATCTCATCAAATATCCTGAGATTGCTTTGTCAATACTCCGTAATTTCCTCGCAATGACGGCAATACTGTTATTACCTCACACTATTAATATATATCTCTCTAGCTTTTCTTAAAATTTTATCTTCAAGCGTGATAGCAAGATTTGAGGTGTTTTCATTAAGTACCCATTGTTTATTTTTAAGCATTTCTTCAAATACTTTCACTTCGATTGAATCAGGGCTGATTACATCGTCTTTAATAAATATATTTATTTTAAATCGAAAATTAGGATTAGAACGTGGGCTATACCATTCCGTAATAATCACACCGCCGTTTGAGTCGGCTGATGCAAGAGGAGCAACACTTATAGTCTCTAATGCTGCTTGCCAGAGATATTTATTAACTGAACCTCCTACAGCTTTAGTAGATTCATTCTTAACCCTACCCGGTCTAAAAACTAATCCTTCTTCACCTGCTATAGAACCTACTTCGTCCCATTTCTGCTCTCGTTCTGTTTTTGGATAATCACCCGCTAAGATACTAGTACTTATTGCACTAAGTATAATTACAAAAAATAATCCGATAATTTTCTTCATAACCAATATTTAATTAGTGTGCTTGAGGGAAATAATAGAGAAGCTTTAGCTATTAGTCAAAAATTATTTCTTCCCACCGTTCTTTGGCATTGTTATATGGCTCAAAAAAACCCACTCGATGTCATGCCCGCATAGGCGGGCATGCACATAGGGCAGATTTAATTATTTCTCAGAAATAAATTCAAAACGTGGAATATTTTTGCCGTGTAATAAAACCTTTTCGTTAAACATTTCAAGCGGCCTTACCCAGAAACTGGAAATTATCATATAACTCTTGCAAAGTTTCAGTATGTTTTGCAGTATCTATAACTTGATATAATGTTTCTTTGTAATGCTTATATATTCCGGTTCTCATAACACTTACACCTTAACAGGCATGACGACAAAAATATCTTTAGGATTCTCAGGAAATTTAATAAGTACCGGTGCTGAAACATCTGAAAAATATAGTTCTACTACATCCGATTTCAATGCTTTTAAGACATCTTCCAAATATTGCGGGTTAAAGCCTATAGCTAAAGACTCATCACTATTATATTCATAAAAACTTTCCTTATCTTGTGAAGAATTAATAACCTCTTTTGCGTTACCTCTTGCTTCACCGACGGCACTAATCTCTAAGGTTTCACGAGATAACGATAATTTTACTGCTCTAAATTTTTCAACGGTTATTATCGCTATCCTTTCTATACTATCTGCAAACATTTTTCGATTAATTACTAATTTTGAGCTGCTGCTTTCCGGAATAAAAGTACTATAATCAGGGAAAGTACCGTCTATAAGCTTTGATAGCATACTAGTATTTTCGTTACATATAAATTTAATCTTATTGCTACTTAATAAAATTTCTATATCTTCATTTATATTTTTAGGATCTTTAACGATTTTTAAAATTTCCTCTGCACTTTTTTGGGGTAATATAACTCCAAAATTCTTTATTTGTTTTTCTAATGTTACCCATGAAATCGAAAGTCTATGCCCATCGGTACTTGCCGAACAAAACTCTTTGTCTTTTATGTGTAAATAAACACCGTTTAAATTATAACGAGTTTCATCTAAAGAAATCGAAAATTTTGTCGATTCGATTATTTTAGCAAAATCCGTGCAGGAAATTTTAAAACTTGCTTCAGGATTAATACTATCCATTGCAGGAAAAGAACTAACCGGCAAAGTAAATAAATTAAATTTACAATTTTTTCCTTTGATCTCAAGTCCCGTTGTACCGAGATCTGTTAATGTAAGCTCGGAATCCGGAAGTTTTCGGACTATATCATTTAGAGTTTTCGTAGAAACGGTACATTCACCTTCACTTACTACCTGTACTGCTATTTTTTGACTTAAGTACAAATCCATATTAGTAGAACTAAGCTCTAGATTGCCGTCTTTTGCCGATAATTTAATGTTTGCATATTCAGGTATGACATTACGTTTTTCAACAACGGAACTTGCAAACCCTAGGGACTGAACTAATGTTTTTGTTTCAACTATTAATTTTAACATATTGTTATTCTCTTAATGTTCCTTGAAATTTTTGTGAGATGGCAGCAACTAAATCTTTACTGAACGAATTTAAATCAGTATCAGATAACGTCCGATCATCTGCTTGTAGCTCTATTTTAACCGCTATAGATTTTTTACCTTCAGGTAATTTATCACCGCTATAAATATCAAATAATATAACTGATTTGATAAGCTTTTTATTAAAATTATTTATATATGATATTATTTCACCGACTCTATGATCTTGACCAACAATAAATGCGTAATCTCTAAAATTAGCTTGGAAATCCGATACTGCAAATTCGTCTCTTTTACCAAATTTAGCTTTTATCAACGGCAAATTCGTAATATTTAGCTCGAATGCAAATATTTCCTGATTAATATCGTAATATTTCAAGATTTTAGGATGTATCTGCCCAAAATGACCTAATAAATTTTTACCAAGCCCTATATTTACTGCTCTAGTTGGATGATAATATTGTGGCAATGCTGTCCCATTTGTTGCTATACATTTATCTATAGATAGTCCTGCATAATCAGCTACCAACTCTAAATCGCCTTTAAGATCAAAAACATCATAGCCTCGTCCAAGCGAATGAGGGTTTTTATTATTATATGAACCGCTTATAATTGCCGTCAAATAAGTTGCTTCCGTATTTAAATCTATAAAACTTGGTCCAACTTCAAAAAAAGCCATATCTTTTATAGAGCGTGCTAGATTTTTACTTACTATACTTAACAAATTCGGCAGTATAGTAGGACGCATATAATTGTCTCCTATGCTAATAGGATTAAGCAAAAATAACTCTTCTTTTAATTCAGCAAACAACTTTGCATCTTCACTACTCATAAAAGAGTTAGTTACTACCTCATCATAGCCTTTGCTTGCTAATATCCTTTTAAAACTAGATATTCTTTTATGCTCTCTTAGCTTATTATTATCTTGGTCTAGTTCAGGTAATTTTATACTCTCTATTTTATCATAGCCGTAAATACGAGCGATTTCTTCAGCTATATCTTCTAAAATAGTTATATCGTGACGCCAAGAAGGAGCTATTACCTTTATAATCTCACCTTTAACATCCGTAATAAATCCTAGTTTATTTAATATGGCTTCTATCGCTTTGATATTTAGTTTAATTCCTGTAATTTTTTCTAAATAACATGCTGAAAAATCTAAAGTTTTTTTTTGTGACTCTTTTTCACCGACTTTCACTACTTCCGATACTTCACCGTTTCCGCATATTGACAAAATAAGATTAGTTGCTATATCCAAAGCCTTTTCCGTAAAATTTCTATCGATATTACGCTCATTACGATATCTAGCATCCGTATCAATTTGGAACCTTCGCCCGCTAGCTGCAACCATTTTAGCATTAAAACAAGCAGCCTCGAGTATTATATTAGTCGTACTATCAGTACAACTACTATCAGCCTCGCCAATGACACCGGCCAGACCTTGAATACCACTTTCATCTTTTATAACTAAATCATTTTCTGTAAGTAAATATTCTTTGCCGTTTAGGGCGTGGCATTTAGCTACGTCATTGCGAGGCTGCAAAGCAGCCGTGGCAATCTCATTTTGTTGTCCTGAGATCGCTTCGTCGTTATGCTTCTCGCAATGACGTGCTACAGTAATTCCCCCTTTTATCCTATCTGCATCGTAAGCATGCATCGGCTGCCCAAAGCTATAGGAAATATAATTTGTTACATCCACTAAGCTTGAAATAGTTTTTACCCCAACATTTTTTAATAATTTCCGTAACCAATCAGGGCTTGGTTTATTTTTTAAATTTCTTATCTCTCTAAAAGTAAATAACGGACAGGCTTCCTTATCTTGCACGTTAAGCTTCATTTTAGAAATAAATGTACTCTTTATTGCCGAAATTTCTAGCTCTTTAAGTATTCCTATTCCTTTAGCTGCTAAATCTCTTGCGATGCCGTAAACTCCAAGTGCATCACCACGATTAGGAGTAACGTTAATAACAAATATAGGATCATCTAAACCATAATATTTAGTAAAATTCTCTCCAACTACGGCATCTTCAGATAGCTCTATAATCCCTTCAGACTCTGAAGCTAGCAGTAATTCCTCTTCAGAGCAAAGCATACCACAGCTTTTTTCGCCTCTAATAACAGATTCCTTAATCTTAAATTTACCGTTTGGTATTTCTATTCCGATATTTGCAAGTACTACTTTTATACCTGCTCTTGCATTACGCGCACCACAAACTATTTGCAGCATACCGCTTTTAGTCTCAACATCACAAAGCTTTAATTTATCAGCTGACGGGTGAGGTTTAATATTTGTAATATATGCTACTTCAAACTTTTGTAATTCCGCCGCTTTATCTATCACCTCTTCCACTTCAAGGCCAATAGCTGTTAGGGCTTCGGCAATTTCAGTAACTGAAGCCGATGTCTCTAAAAATTGTTTTAACCATGATAACGTAAATTTCATTTCGTAAGCCCTCCTGCTAAATTCGGTATATCAAAGCTCCCAAAATTATAATGTTTAAGCCAACGCATATCGCCTTCAAAAAATTGTCTTAAATCTTTGATATTATATTTTAACATTGCAAAACGCTCTACTCCAAGCCCAAAAGCAAAACCTTGATACTCGCTGCTATCGATACCAACATTTTTAAGCACGTTTGGATGAACCATCCCGCAACCGAGGACCTCAAGCCATTTATCGTTTTTATTCATCCGAATATCAACTTCGGCAGAAGGTTCGGTAAATGGGAAAAAGCTGGGTCTAAAACGTAATTCAATATTAGAATTTTCAAAAAAGCTTTTTATAAATGTCGTTATAACATATTTTAAATGTCCCATATTGATATTTTTATCCATAACAAGCCCTTCTATTTGGTGGAACATTGGCGTATGCGTCATATCCGAATCCGATCTATAAGTCCTACCCGGTGCTATAAACCTAAAAGGCGGTTTGCCGTTTTTCATAGCTCTAATCTGCACTGTTGAGGTATGAGTACGTAATAACAACGGCTTATTATTTTCCTGACTTTTCAAATAAAAAGTATCATGCATTTGCCTTGCGGGATGATCATCTTCAAAATTGAGAGCGGTAAAATTATGAAAATCATTCTCAATATTCGGTCCGTTTTCTATAGTAAAACCAAACTGCGAAAATACTTGTATTAACTCCTCACTACATTGTGTTATTGGATGAATAGAACCTTGTTTATATCTCCGTGCAGGGATTGTTAAATCAATTTTATCGGCAGCAAGTTTAAAATTTAGTTCCTGCTCCTCTAAAATTTCTGCTTTTGCTTTTATTATATTCTGTATTTTATCTTTTAATTTATTGATTTTTAAGCCAAATTCTTTACGTTCCTGTTCATTTAAACTACCTAATTTTTTAAGCTCACCGGTCACTATACCGTTCTTGCCTAAAAATTCTACTTTATATTCTTGCAGAGCTTTTAAGTTTTGTACTAATAAGATTTTGTCCTCAGCAAGCCTTAATATTGTTTCTATATTTTCCATGATTGTTTTTTTGTTTTTGATTTTTTATTGTAAGGTAGAACGTCATTGCGAGCGGGCATTGTTGCGTGGACCTGTTTATCCGTCATTACAAGGAAATCGCATAGCAATTGATGAAGCAATCCAGTTAAAAATTCTGTAAATCAGAATTTTTTTAATTATTTTCTGGATTGCCGCGTCACCTACGGCTCCTCGCAATGACGACCTTCAGTATCTACACAACAATACCTCCCTGCAATGATGTTAAACCAACATACACTTCATATAATTCTCTTCTATCGCCACCAACTTCGCTTTAAATATCTGCCCTATTTCTAAAGGTTTATCTAGCTTTACCGGAATAAAATTTTCGGTATGGGCAATATTATTATTCTCTACTAATAACTCCACTTTCTGTCCTATATGTTTTTTAAAGAATTCGGTCAACTGGTTTTGCCCTTCTTGCCTTAAAATTGCTGCCCTTTCTTTTCTTATATTTTTAGGTACTTGTGGCATACGTGCTGCAGGCGTTCCTTCTCTTTCCGAATAAGGAAAAACATGTAAATATTGTAATTCCGCTTCTGAAATTAATTTTCTTGTATTTTCAAACATTTCAGGGGTTTCAGTCGGGAAACCAGCTATAATATCCGCACCAAAAGATACTTCCGGTCTTATTGCCCGCAGCTTCCGACAAAACTCTATTACGTTTGCTCTATTATGACGTCTTTTCATACGTTTTAATATCATATCATCACCTGCTTGCAAGCTAATATGAAAATGCGGCATTATCCTTTCACTATAAGCTATAAGCTCAAAAAGTTCATCATCTATTTCTGCAACATCTATTGAAGATAATCTAAGCCTCTTTAATTCAGGGACTAAATTCAACACTCGTTTAATCATTTGTGCGAATGTTGGACTTCCTGGCAAATCACTACCATAAGCCGTGACATCGACACCGGTAAAAACTACTTCTTTAAAGCCGTTTAATACCAAATGCTTTACCTGCTCTGCTATAGCTCCTATTGCTACTGATCTACTTTTTCCTCTACCATAAGGGATAATACAGAAAGTACAAAAATGATCACAACCGTTTTGTACCTGAATAAAAGCACGAGACTTACAGTCAAAGCTACTTACTAAATGACTTGCCGTCTCTTTCACCGACATTATATCGTTAACTGTTATTTTTGCATCGGTAATTTGGTAGTAATTAGGTAATAACTTCTCTTCATTACCTATAACTTTGTCAACTTCCGGCATATTACCGTACATTTGCGGACTTGTTTGAGCACTACAGCCGGTAACAATAATTTTTAAATCAGGATTATTTTTTTTAGCCTTGCGTATAGCTTGTCTTGCTTGTTTCTCAGCTGCTTTAGTTACCGCACAAGTATTGAATATTGCTACATTATCGATACCCGACAATTCCAAGTTTTTTCGTATTATCTCACTTTCGTAAATATTAAGTCTACAGCCAAATGTTACTACGTTTTGTCTTAAATTATTGCTCACAATAATATTCCCCACGTGCTACAAGCGTAGCTGCCCCTTGCATTATTATATTACCATTTTCTTCTTTCATAGTAAGGTTACCGTGCTTAAAGACTATAGTACTTGGTGAATGAATAAAACCGCGCTTTAAACCGGCAGCAAAACTACCGCAAGCTCCGCTTCCGCAAGCAAGGGTTAACCCTGCCCCCCGCTCCCAAACGGATAAATAGATTTTATTATCTTTTACTTCAGCAAAATTAACGTTTACCCCATCTGCGAATAATTCCTTAGCCTGCAATCTTTCACCGACAATTTTTTGATCTTGAGGTTCTAACTTACTAAAAATAACTACATGCGGATTACCTATATCAACGCAAATAGTTTCCTTTAAATCAATCATATAACGCTCTGCAAATTCCCAAACTTTATCACGACTTGGCATCCAAGCTTCATTAAAACTTACGCTTCCTACATTAACGCTAATATTATCTTCATCATTGACATTACATAGCAATTTTTTATTGCCTACCATTACGGTAATATCTTGCTTTCCCGTATCAAGATAAATTAACTTGGCTAAACATCTTGTAGCATTACCGCATAATTTAGCACTAGAGCCGTCTATGTTATATATAATCATTTCATAAAAATCATTATGCTCTTCATAAATAATAAACTGATCGCAACCAATACCTGTATGACGCTCAGCCATATTTTTTGCTAACTGCGATAAATCATATGAACTTGATAAATCTCGTTTGTTAACAATAACAAAATCATTACCGAGACCATGCATTTTTACAAAATTAATTTTACTAATCATAATGTTTTACATATTAGGAAATTGTATTATAGCAAATTTCTTGGAATTTGCTATAATGAAGTGATGATATATAAAAATATAGACTATTATGCTAATTTCACGTTTCTTAGACCCTAAAAATAACTATGCATTTTTAAAAATTTTCGGTACAGAAAAAAATAAGGATATACTTATTCATTTTCTAAATAACATTTTAGGTTATACGGGAAAAGAAATAATTACCGAAGTTACTTTTTTAAAAAAATCTAAGGTTCCGACATCGCTGCTTATAGACAATCTATAGTTGATGTATTATGTAGAGATAAATACGGTACTCAATTTATTGTAGAGATGCAGGTCAGCAAACATCCAGGTTTTGAAAAACGAGCTCAGCTTTATACAGCAAAGGCCTATTCAAGAATAAATAATAAACAAAGATGAAGATCATAAAAAAATGGCAGTATATGCAAAACTTCGAGGAGTAATATTCTTAGCTATTGCCGATTTTATTTTATTGCCCGACAAAAAAGATTGGAGATCAAATCATAGATTACTTGATACTAAAACTTATGAGAACGACCTACAAGATTTTTATTTTATATTTTTAGAGCTTGAGAAATTTAATAAAGAATTAGATCAATTAGAGAACCTTCAAAAAAAATGGGCATAGTTTCTTTAAACATGCACATGAAAGCACTCTAGAAGGAATTTGATAGGTCATGATTTTATTATTAAAAAAGCTTTTTATGCTTTGGATCAAGCTAGTTGGTCTGAAAAAGAGTTAAATACTTATGAAAAAATGATAAAAACCGAAATGGATAATCTAGCCGTAAAAGAGCAGAAAATTATGGATGCTAAAGCTAAAGGGGAAGCCAGAGGGGAAGCAAAACAAAAAAATTTCTATAGCTAAAAAAATGTTAGCAAAAAACAAACCTTTAGATAAAATTATAGATTTTACCGGTTTAACAGAAAAAGAAATCGAGCAATTATAAGTAATGAAGATCCTTAATATTATGCTAAGTCGTGACCTTGGCGGCATTCAACAAGCATTTTTAGATTATAGCACTGCTTTAGAGATGCAAAAAATTGAGGTTATAAATATCACTTCTTACAAGGCAAAAATAAATTCCTTTCTACACAAACAAAGCTTAAAACTACCTAATATAGTACCGTTTGATTTACTCTCGGTACTTATTTTTAAGTATATAATTCATAAGACTAAACCCGATATAATTATAGCACACGGTAACAGAGCAATAAATTTTAGTAAATTTGCTAAATCACAAAATATAAAATTAATCGGTATCGCTCATAATTATAGTTTAAAAGGACTACGTAAATGTGATTTTGTTATTGCCTTGACGCATCATATGAAAGAATTTTTATTAAAAAATCACTTTGCCGAATCTAGGATATGCATCCTACCGAATATGATAAATATTGCTAAAGACTTTATTCCAAATAAAACATATAGAAAACCTGTCGTAATTGGTGTACTAGCAAGATTTGTAGCTAAGAAAGGTGTTGATGTTTTTATTAAAGCTATCAAAATTTTAAAAGAAAAAAAATATGATCTTCATGCAGTTATAGGTGGAAGCGGCGAAGAAAAAGATAATTTAATTGCTTTAGCACATAAACTTAATTTACAAGATCAAATATCATTTACAGGATGGGTTAACGATAGAGATAAATTCTTTAAACAAATAGATATTTTTTGCTTACCGTCTCTTCATGAACCGTTTGGAATTATAGTGCTTGAAGCAATGGAGGCAAGCATGCCTATCGTTAGTACAGATACTGAAGGACCTGCAGCAATCTTAAACGACATGCAAGACGGGCTTATTTGTAAAGCCGGCTCTGCTGAAGATTTAGCAGCAAAAATTGTCTATCTAATAGAGAACCCTATAAAAGCAAAAGAATTTTCTAAAAACGCCTACCTTACTCTCAAACAAAATTATGAAATTAAAGTTGTTTCTGAAAAGTTACAGCATATTTTAGAAAGCTTCAGATAAGATGAATTTAAGGGTGAGCCTACACAGCTTATAAAAATACGTGAACACACAAGCGAATCCTGCAAAATTCACTTATATCAAGCTTTCTAAAATATGCTATAGCAACATTATTACGTAATTATAAAAATAGTTAGTTGAACAAATAATAGTCTATATTGACATAACGGTTTAAAGATTCATAATTAATATTAAGTAATTTATTTTAATGAACCTAATCGATGAACTTCATATGCCGATTTTGCATTTACTTAAAATATATTCTAGTTTTATCGATTTCATCATTTCTTCTATGTGGTTGTAATGCAAAACACGATAATATTCCCCCTAAACTCTCATTACCTACTACTTGGAATAATTATTCTCTAGAACAAAATAATAATGCATCCTCCAAGTGGTGACTGCAATTTAACGATCCGGTGTTAAATAACCTAATCAAAGAATCTTTAACCGGTAACTCCGATATTGAGCTGGCAATGAGTAATGTGCTAGCAGCGCAAGCACAGCTTAACCTTATTAATTCTTATAGATTTCCACAAATCAATTTACAAGGCGGAGCAAATCAAACAAAAAACAGTAAAGAAACAAAAGCACCGAATAAACCGAAATTCTCTAATAATTTAGGGCTAGCAAGCGTGCTTAATTACGAGCTGGATTTATAGAGGCAGCCGCCAACGCTAGCGAATCAGCTAAAAAAACTTTCCTTGCAAGTGAGTATAGCAAGGCAGCGGTACTTTTATCAGTTATAAGCAACGTCACTATAAGTTACTTTAATCTTTTAGTATTAGACAAACAAATCTATCTAACTGAAAAGCTAATTGAGGCTCAAACGGAAATTTATAAATTAAATCAGAAATTATATAATCTTGGCGTAGGTGATTTAATATCGGTTAGTGAAGCTGCTTCCGAGCTTGCACTTACTAAGTTATCATTGCCGCCTTTAAAACAACAAAGACATGAGCAGGAAACCACTTTAAAATTTTAGTAGGTAGAATTCCTGAAAATATAGTAAACGGCTTAATTTATCGTAATAAACCAATAGATTACTTCCCTGCTCTACCGATATTACCTAAAATATTACCATCAGAGCTTTTAGAGCAAAGACCGATATTAAAGCAGCAGAGCAGAATTTACTAGCAGCAGATGTAAACTTAAAAACAATAAAAGCTACTTATTTTCCACAAATTTCTTTAACAGGCTTATTAGGATTCGGTAGCAATAAACTTAATACTCTGTTTACTAATTCAGCTGAGACTTGGCAGGTAGGCGGCAACATAGCAGGACCTATTTTTGATTTTGGCAAATAACAATGCTTAAAACAATAATGCGGAATTTGATATTGATAACATTACTAGTACTAAATAGTAATATTAGTGGTTTGGGTAATAAAACATCATAATAAAAGCAGTAAACAAATCACTATAGCAGCTCCGGTTGAGGTAACACAAGTTATCAGAAAAGACGTATCTGATGTGATAGAACTTGCAGGAGTAGCTGAAACTGACCAAAGTGCCGATATTCAATCTCAAGTTACGGGCCAAATATTAAGTGTAAATTTTGATGACGGACAAGAAGTAAAAACAGGTGATTGATTATATGAAATCGATTCTCGTCCTTTTCAAAATCAATTACAGCAAGCACAAGCAAATTTACTAAGTGATACTTATAACCTTGAAGATGCTATAAAAGAAAAGGCAAGATATCGTGCTTTATACGAGGAAAAAGCTGTTTCGGAAGAGCAGTATTTACAGATACTAACTAATATGAATATGCTTAGGGCCACCGTGGAACGCGATAAAGCAATTATTGCAGACGCTAATTTACAAATCGAGTATTCAAAAATAGTAGCTCCTTTTGATGGTAAACTTAGTGAGAGTAATGTGGATATAGGTGATTTAGTATCGCCGGATTTTGTGCGTCTAGTAACTATCAATACTAGCTCGCCTATTTATGTCAGCTTCTCCGTACCTGAAAAATATCTCGAGCGTATTAATAAATCTCAAAAATCTAATCATTTAGCTTTGACGGTTAGAACCGTAAGCGACCAAGAAATTAAAGACGGTGAGATCGTTTTTGTCGATAATTCGATTGATCCAAATAGCGGCACTATCAAAGTTAAAGCAACACTACCTAACCAAAACGAAATATTATGGCCGGGACAGTGTGTTCGTGTATCCCTAACGATTTACATCGAACAAGAGGCTTTAATAGTTCCGTCTAAAGCCATGCAAACTAACGATCAAGGTCCTTATATATTTGTTGTCGATCAAGATATAATAAAGCCGTGGTCAAGAATATAGATATAGTGTTTTCTAATGATGATTTTATTGTTATTAAAAGCGGTATAGATGAGGGAGAAACGGTAATCACCAACGGGCAGCTACGATTATCTAACGGAGCAGAGGTGAGTGTTAGGGAGGAGTAGTGTCAAATCGTCATTGCGAGGAAATTACAAAGTAATTGACGAAGCAATCTTAGGAGTTTGTCATTATTTCATGAAATTGCCACGCTGCTTACAGTCGCTCACAATGACGATATGTATGACAGAAAAAATCCATAAAACAGGAAAAAATAATTGGGTATTTCAGAAATATTTATTAAGCGTCCGGTTCTTGCTACTTTATTCATGGCAACTATTTTGCTGTTTGGAGCATTCGGCTATAGGATATGACCGGTAAGCGTTTTACCTGACATCAACTGCCCGACTATTCTGGTTTCAGTAAGCTTGCCTGGAGCTGACCCTACTACTATGGCATCTTCAGTTGCATTACCGCTTGAAAAGCAATGCTCGACGATATCAGATATTGACTCGATGAGTTCGGTTAATAGTAACGGTACTACTCAAATTACTTTGCAGTTTAATTTAGACCGAAATATAGATGCAGCGGCACAAGACATACAAGCAACTACCGAACGACTTACCTACCCCGCCCTCATATTGTAAAGTAAATCCTGCCGACGCACCTATATTTTATTTATCTTTAACCTCTGAGACTCTTCCCCTTATATACCGTGGACTATTACGCCGAAACAATTATGGCTGAGCGTTTATCTATGCTGCCGGGTGTTGCACAGATACAAGTTTACGGCTCACAGCAATATGCAGTGCGTGTGCAGATTGACCCTGTGAAAATGGCAGCAAATAATATAGGGCTTGACCAAGTATCAAACATTATCAGCTCTGCTAACGTTAATTTACCGACCGGAGCTTTATACGGTACAGATATCTACTCAAGCATTAGAGCCCCTGGGCAATTACAAAATGTTAAAGAATATAATGAGTTAATATTAACTTATAAAAACGGTAATCCGCTTTTTCTTAAAAATATTGGGAAAGCCATTGATAGCGTAGCTAATAATAAAATAGCCGCTTGGTATAGGGATAAGCCGGGGGTAATACTTGCTATTCAAAAACAACCGGATACTACTAATACTATTGAAATAGTCGACTCTATAAAAGAAGTATTGCCGTTGCTTCGCAGGCAAATCCCTGAGGGCATTAATATTAATATCATGTTTGATAGGTCAATTTCTATATCAGAGAATCGGTAAATGATACCAATTTTACTATGCTACTCGCTTTAATACTCGTAGTGATTGCTATATTTCTCTTTCTACATAACTGACGGTCCGTGATTATTCCGACTATTGCCCTTCCTTTATCAGTTGTCGGTACTTTTGCCTTTATATATCTATTCGGTTATAGCATCGATAATATGTCTTTAATGGCTCTAACGCTTGCGATGGGTTTTGTCGTGGATGATGCAATAGTAGTGCTTGAAAATATCACACGACATATGGAAAAAGGCGAGAGTAAAATAGCAGGATGTATTAACGGTACTAAAAGAAATAGGATTTACTATCGTCTCAAGGACTTTATCCCTAATGACGATATTCATCCCAATATTATTTATGAGCGGAATTTTAGGGAAGCTACTGCACGAACTTGCCGTTGTTATTACTACCTCTATTTTGCTTTCGGGAGTTATCTCGATAACCGTAACTCCTATGTTATGTAATGTGTTTTTGAGGGATCGTCATTGCGAGGAACGTAGTGACGAAGCACTCTCAGGGCAACCAACCGAGATTGCCACGGCGCCTTTGACGCCTCGCAATAACGACCTACCACTAACCGAAGAAGCCTTTGAATATGTCAAACAAAAATATGGTAGCAGTCTAAAAACAGTAGTAGAGCATTCAAAAACTACTATGCTTATATTTTTCTCTTAGTAATCATCGCAACGGCTTATTTATTTGGGAAAGTACGCAAAGGCTTTATGCCTTATTCCTATACGGGACAAATCTTAGTTTTTACCGACGCCGCTCAAACTATTTCTTTTGATGCGATGGTGCAAGAACAGCAACAAGTAAGTGATGTATTACTTAAAAATCCTAATATAGATTCATTTTTTTCTGCCGTAGGTGTTTCAGGTAGAAACTCTGCCGTAAATCAGGGTACGATTTTGATTAGCTTAAAACCTCGTGATCAAAGAATAGGAGCTGACGCCGTTATAGATCAGTTATGTTCAAAACTAAATCATTTAGTAGGTTTAAGGGTATATATCCAGAACGCACCTACTATTACGATCGACGGACCAGCAACCAAAAGCCAATATCAATATACTATGCAAGAACTCGATCAAGATGTACTATTTAGCTTTGCACCGAAATTAAAGGACAAGCTCGCACGACTGCCAGGTTTTATTAACGTAACTTCGGATTGACAAATAGCACAGCCATAAACTTTAGTGCAGATTGATAGATATAAGGCTGCAAAACTCGGTATATCAGTCGAGCACGTCCAGAATATCTTATATGCAGCTTACGGTGCTGAGCAGATTTCCACATTATATACCCCAACAGCTCAATATGACGTTATTTTAGAGCTAGATCCTAAATATCAAACAGATTCATCAATGTTATCTTTAGTCAATATTAACTCCACAAACGGCAATTTAGTAACGCTAACTACCCTTGCTAAAATTGTAGTATTTCACATTTCGGGCAATTACCTTCAGTTATGGTATCATTTAACCTGCAAGATGGATATTCAATTAGTGATGCCGTTCCAAAAGTTAATCAAGCAATAAGAGAGTTACAAATGCTGGCTACGATTACGGGAAGCTTCCAAGGAACAGTTCAGGCATGTCAGTCGTCTTTTTCCGATCTTGGCTTATTGCTTGGACTTGCCGTTATAGTTATTTACATCATCCTTGGCATGTTATATGAAAGTTTTGTGCATCCTATAACTATACTTTTAGGACTACCTACCGCTATATTGGGAGCATTACTCGCTCTACTAATATTTAATAGCGAACTTGATATGTACGGATTTGTCGGACTTATAATGTTAATCGGTATAGTGAAGAAAAACGCTATCATGATTATCGATTTTGCCTTAGAACTTGAGAGAACTGGCAATCAATCTTCGGCATGAAGCAATTTATGAAGCATGTATAATACGATTCAGACCGATTATGATGACTACCCTAGCTGCCTTAATGAGAACTATGCCTATTGCGCTTGGAGTCGGAGCAACAAGAACAGAGAGAAGATCACTAGGACCTGCAGTAGTGGGAGGTTTACTCACACATTGCAATTACTTACTCTTTATACATCACACCGATAATTTGCCTATATTTAGAAACAGTTAAGAAATGGTTAAAGCATAGCAATTATAAAGCTGAAATTAGAAACTATCCGGAATTAAATTGGAAATCTTAATGTTGTTGTATGGCGCGAGAAACTCGTTCGGCGTTATACCGTGGCTTGACCACGATATCCAGAAAATAACTAAAAATACTAATAATATTAGTATTTTTGACTAGCTCCCGTGGACAAGCTACGGCGTGACAGTGGTATCAAGCGTGTTCAGTATTCGGCATCGTGTTCTCTTCTCCAGTAACCGTAATTTCATCACTATCATAATTAAATGTGTCCGTTGTAGAAGGAGTAGACGGTACAGGCGATGTGCTTACTAACTCATAAGACTTTTGATCTAAATAGTCTCTTACTTCTCGTTTACCAAGCAATTCCATAGCATCATTTTTATTCCTTTCTTTTATATATGCTTCAGGAATATATGCCTTAATATATTCCATATCAGATGCGTTTTTTAATAAATAAGGTGATACAAATTCTAGTATGTCCTTACCGCTTCTTTTATAATTAGCAAATGAGTAAGCAACACAAATACCATAGTCATTTAATAAATGCTTGTGTCTTGTCTGTTGAATGTTGTTTTGCAGATTCCACAGCTCTTAAAGCATATAATATCTGTTCTCTTGTTGCTTGAATAGAAACATCATCTGAAGCCATACCGTAAGCTTTTTCAAGCTCTTGATCTTTAAAAATGTAATTTTTTTGTTAATTCTTTTATTTCAGTAACAATAGGGTTTTGAAGACCTTTTATAAAGGTAAGACTAGCAGTACTTACTGAGAGTTTACTTTTCATAATATACCTATATTTCTATATTCAAATATTAATTTTTATTAATAAATAATAAACCTATTGGTAGTGATAAATATATCATATCAGAGATTGCTGTATATATCTAAAGACTGGAGATTTCTGCTTTTAGCTAAGAATAGGCTTATTATATCGAACAAGCATTACTGCCGTTATCATCATCTTCAAGGATAAATTTTTGCTTTACCTTAGAATTGTTATTATACGGCTTACTATTTTTTACCGGTGGATAATTTACAGGCTCATAATTTGTAACGGGCGGGGCATAATTTTGATTTACTACAGCATTTGGACAAGTATATTTTGATATATCACGCTTAGTTTCTCTAAGCATGGCTTTTATCTGATTTAATTCCTCTTGTATCTTTTTTTCTTTATCGCTATCGTCTTTTCTAACCTTTTTATTCGCTCTACTTAAAGTCATATCATCATCGGATTCAGCGAAACCGGCTTCTGCTTTTTGCCTTGCTATATCCCTTTTAATCATCTTAAGATACATTTCACGATTTCTCTTTACAGGATCGATTCTTTCTCCTCTTAAAGGACTATCACTATCATAGTCATCATCGTTATCATAATCAAGATTATCTTCTACTATATTCTTTTTAGCCAAAGTAATATATTTATTATTATATACAGGTTTTCTCTTGCCGCCTTTAGCACCTTTGCTATCAACCAATCTGTTATTTGCTGATCTTTGAAAATAGCTTCTAAAATTATCTGTACAAGCTGAAAGTAAAAACATTCCTAAAAATAATATTATAATTTTTTTTAACATATATTTATATTATTCCAAAACTTTTATTAGACTTCCTGTACAACTTAGCTAATAAGGAGGAATTTGTAGAAGACACGGAACACAGCACCGCAGCGTACGCTTTGGTACGTGAGGATAAGAGTAACGGATCGACGCACAAATTACCCTTAGAAGCAAGTTATGCAAAAAGTCTAATATGATTAATGCCACATAATAGCCAAACTTGCAAGAATAAAGAGCCGAACTGCTATGTGCTTAATTAAATTATTGTTATTCTGAGGTATTTTTGGTCTTGTTGTATGTCTCCACCCCGTCATTACAAACGACTAAAAGGAGCGTGGCAATCTCAGGACTTTAGCACGAGATTGCTTCGTCAAAACTTACAGTCTTTCCTCGCAATGACGGAAAACAAAATCTAAATCACCTCTTCTATTAGGTTACTTAATAGCTTATGCCCTTCTTTTCTTCTTTTTAATAAATTTTGTGAAGCATCCTCTAATATTTTTGGATTACTTATCAACTCGAGTATTTTATCTGCTAATTTTCCTGCAGAAATATTATTCTGCTCTAAACACCATCCTGTTTTTTCATCTTCCAATAATTGTGCATTGTAATATTGATGATTATCCGCAGCACTAGGCAGTGGAATAAAGATTGCCGGCAACCCTATATAGGTCAATTCTTCTATAGTAGATGCTCCTGCTCTTGAAATCACTAAATCGGCTTCTTTATATTGCAATGCCATATTATCAAAAAATTCAGCAAATTCATAGGTAATGTTTAATTTCGAGTATATATCTTTTATTTTTACTTGATCATCTAATGCCGCTTGCTGGATTATATTTAATTCAAGACTTGGCTGTTTTTGCATCAAAATTTGGATACTTGCAGGTATCAGCTCTGAAAATAACTTAGCTCCTTGACTACCGCCAAAGATGAATATTGTAAAAAGCTTGTCATTCCGTGGCTTAACCACGGAGTCCAGTGCTTTTATTAAAGACTTTTTGGACCCCGTGGTCAAACCACGGGACGACATTTCTATAACCTTTAATTCCCTAATATTCTCTCTAACTACCCCACCGGTAACTACTATTTTACTTTTTGCAAATTCCGGTAAATTCTTTATTTTTTCATAAGAAATAGCTATCTTTTTAGCAAAGCTTGCAAAAAATTTATTAACTTTTCCAAGGTAAGAATTCTGTTCATGAATTATAATCGGTACTCTTAAAAAAATTGCCGCAAACATTGGAGCTATAACAGGATAACCGCCAAACCCTACAGTAACGGAAGGCTTCATATTATATAATAATTTAATAGCCTTTAAAACTGCAATTGATAACCTAGGTAAAAACAAGAAAATATTACCTGAGCGTTTTAAATCTAGAATATGAAAAATTACTTTCATATCCTGCTTTATATATTGTTTGCATCTTAAATCAGTAATAAAATAAACTTCATAGCCACGTTTGATTAATTCTTCTCCAAGAGCAACTGCCGGAAAAAAATGTCCCCCCGTCCCTCCTGCTACCAAAATGATTTTTTTCATATTTCAATATTACGAATTTTGTACGAATTTAACGGCGTTCGGTATCTTGTAAAGCCAAGAAGCATACCGGTAGCGATAGCTATTGCAAGCGTTGAAGAACCACCGTAACTAATAAACGGTAATGTCATACCTTTAGTAGGAAGTAAATGTAAAGTCACACCCATATTAATTATTGCCTGAAGCCCTAATTGTGCAATTATACCGCTAGCAGCGAATTGTACAAATTTATCTGTTTCGTTTAATAACTTAATAAGACTTCTTAATACTATAAAAGCAAATATACCTATAACAATAAGGCAAATAATAGCTCCAAACTCCTCACCTGCTACAGCAAAAATAAAATCCGTATGCGAGTCGGGTAGTACCTGCTTGACTGCCCCCTCCCCTGGACCTCGTCCATATAACCCGCCATGCTCAAACGCCTTAAGAGACTTACTAACTTGATAATTCTCGCTACTATCTGGATCTAAAAACGAATTAATTCTTTGCGTTACGTGCGGTAACCAAAAATAAGCAATAGTTACTCCTATCATTCCTAAAAAACCGGCTAAAACAATCCAAAATATCGGCATACCCGCAATAAACAGTTGAATACCAAAAACTGCCGTAATCATTACAAGCATTCCAAAATCCGGCTGAATAATTAAGAGAATAGCAACAATAGAATAAAGTATTACACAAATCGTAAAACTTGGAAAATCATCATTAAATTTTAGCGATAATATCCAGCCCGTAACAACTGCAAAAAACGGTTTGATAAATTCCGAAGGTTGAATAGATAGACCTAGAATATTAATCCATCGCACTGCGCCTTTTACTTCATAGCCAAAAAATTTAACTGCTATTAATAAAACTATACTAGCAATAAATCCAACTATTGCAAAACGCCTTAACCATTTTTTATTAAGACATGAAAATAATAATATCAGTCCTGAAGCGGCAGCTAAATAAAATATTTGTCTAGATGCAAAATAACTTTCTTCAAGACCTATTCTACTTGCTACTGCTGAACCTGAGGTAGTCACAAGCATTAGACTAAAAGCAAATAAGATAATTAAAGAAATTATTATTTGCCTATCGGTACTCCGCCACCATAATTTTATAAAGTTATTAGATATTTCGTTATGCATATTATAGTTATTCAATTATGGCTATATTTATAATGTTATTGCATGGATCGGAAAACACCCTCGATGTCACTCCGTGGCTTGACCACGGTATCCAGAAAAACAATAAAAAATACTAATATTATTTAGTATTTTTAACTAGACCCCGTGGTCAAGCCACGGAGTGACAGGATACTACACAATTTTATAAACAACTCGCCACGCTCTTCAAAATTTTTAAACTGATCATATGAGCTACAACTAGGTGCTAACAAGATATTTTTTACCTCCGCGTTATCACCTACTGCATCCTTATAAGCAAGATCGAAAGCCTGCTCAAGATTATCACATATTACAAAATCTACTATATTCTTAGCAGTATTTGCAAATATTTCTTTAGCTTGACCATAAAAATAAGCTTTCTTAATGTGACTGAAATAAGGCTTTATTTCCTCAATACCACCCTCTTTAGGAATTCCTCCCGCAAGCCAGTAAATATTATCGAGTGCTTTAATTGATTGCACGGCAGATATGGCATTTGTCGCTTTACTATCATTGTAAAAACTTATATTATTTATACTACCGATATATTGCATTCTATGAGGTAAACTTTGAAAACTACTTATAGATTCAAGTATTTTTTTAGGTTCTACTCCTATTATTTTAGCTACTGCATAACTTGCTGCAATATTCTCACAATTATGAACTCCTTGCAGGTTTTTATTAAAAGGTACAGCATAATGCATAAAGCTTGATACAAGCGAATTTTGCAGGTCTTGCCTGTGCTCACGTATTTTTATACACTCCGGCTCCGCAGGCTCACCTTGAAATTCATCTTGTCTAAAACTTTCTGAATTATGCTGTAATTCAAAACTTATATCATCAAAAAAATTAGCTCTAATTTTATCATCAACTACCGAAATACCGTTTTCAAGAATTTGAGCAACCGAAAAAGGAATTAGCTTTATACGCTGCTCTTGCTGCAATTTTATAAAGACTTCACGACAATAATCATTATCGATATTAATTACCGCATAACTCTCTTGATCCATTCGATCAAAGATCTTAGATTTTGCGGCAATATAGCAGGTCATATCCTGATGTCTATCTAAATGGTCGGGAGTTATATTAAGAAGCACGGCTATTTTAGCTGTAAAGGTTTTTACTAGATCTAGCTGAAAAGAAGACAATTCAAGTACATATCCATCCTTACTTGCTTTAGCTTGCAAAGCAGAAACTCCAATATTACCGGCAACCGGATAGTCTAAACCGCTACTATTTAAGATATGGCTTATTAAAGCAGTAGTAGTACTTTTACCGTTTGTACCGGTTATAGCTATAAATTTTAAGTTTTTTGATTTTGCAAATAATAAGTCTATATCAGAAGTGATTGGAATATTAAAACTTTTTGCAATATTGACTATCTCATGCGTTAAAGGAATTCCAGGACTTAAGACAATTGTATCTAAATTTTGCCATCTTGAATCAGATAAAGCAGCGATAGCGGTTTTACTATATAATTCTTCAAATATATCTCTATTTGCTTTTAAATCATCATAAACAATTACATCATATTTATTTTGCAATTCCTCGTAAACCGATATACCGGTTTTACCAAGCCCAAAAACACCTATTTTTTGTTTTGTATGAGAATTCATGAATTAATTTGCAAAAACATTGCAGTCTTAGTATTCAAGAACAGGTATACTTGATTAACTTCAAAAAGAGCAAGGAGTTTACAAGTCGAGGAGCGGAGCATATACTTAATACGTAAGCACCGCAGATCTTGTAAAACGACGTAGCCAATTTTTGAAGTTAATCAAGTATACTAATGCATGTCCTGCATTAATGCTTGTTCACCTTCATTAAATTCACCTTGTCCTTTTACATTACTGTAAATTGTTTTGCTATGCCCAGGATCAGGTAAATAATAATGAGGCGGAACTTCTAGTGCTTTAGCACGCTGTACTTGATACTCATTAGGTCCAACTGTTGATATACCTACGGTTTCTTTTAACTTTTTACTACAAGCAGAAGTAATTAATAAAACAGTAAATAATACAAAAATCTTTTTCACTTAAACACCTATAAATTAAAATTATACTAGCCTCCTTGCAAAATGAACTTCTAGAGGTAATTTGTACGTCAATCCGGTACTTGAATCCTCACGTAGGTCTACTACGCTACGGTTCTGCGTTCTGTATTTCCTTCAAATTCCTCTCTATAAGTTTAATTTTGCAAGGAGGCTATTTTATCGTTACCACCCTTATCGGTATTACGAATTTTTTCAGCCATAGCTTCAATTTGAGCATTATCATAATTCCCTTTAGCCTTTTCTTCAATAACTTTTTTAGTACTATAATAATCTTCTATTAAGATAATTACTCCTATTGTAATAAAGCAATCAGCTAAATTAAATACGGGGAAGCTATAATTCTGATAATGAAAATGGATGAAGTCAAAAACTGCTCCTCTAAAAAATCTATCAATTAGATTACCAACAGCTCCGCCGATTACAAAGCTATAACCGGCAAAGCTTCCGATCGTTTTTGAACGTATCATCAAATAATATAAATAACAGACAATAATCGTGTTCGTTATTAAGAAAATAGCATTGCTATATTGATAATATTCACGCATTAGACCAAAGCTAATACCGTAATTCCAAGTATAAACCATATTTAAGAAAGAAGTAACCTTAAGCATTAAGCCCGGCTTCCATCTCAAATTATCAATAAACCACCATTTACTTAACTGATCAATAATCACTAAGGTTATTATTATACGACTACTACGAGCAAATGTGAGATATAGTTTTTTTAATAGTGGGAGCATAATTGTAAATGTCATTCCCGCGAAAGCGGGAATCCAGAAAAAATAACCTTAATATTAATACAAAATTATATATTTGATAAAATAAACCTATAAAAAACAAGTTTTTTATAGATTTTACTAGATTCCCGCTTTCGCGGGAATGACATAAGAGTCGTACAACACCAAGTTGATTACGGTATGACAAGGATTCACTCTACAATGAAACTGTGGCTGCTTTATCAGCTTGCAATTCCTTATCAAGCTTAACACTTAAAGTTTTTATTTCTTTTTTAAATTGTTTAAATTTCTCTAAATTTTTTCCGTTTAATTCTATACCCGGTGTTGTTTTAACTGACATAGGATTAACATGTTTGCCATCAATTTTAACTTCATAATGTAAATGTGGAGCTGTAGCTCTGCCGGTACTTCCGACATATGCAATGATTTGTCCTTGTTTTACGATACTTCCCACTTTTAAATTTTTTGCAAAATTTGAAGCATGCGCATAAGCAGTAGATAGCGTACCGCTATGTTTTACCTGAATAAATTTTCCATAACCTGACTTCCAACCTATTTCTGTTATAACTCCGTTTCCTGCGGAATATATAGGCGTACCGGTTGGAGCTGCAAAGTCAACCCCCCTATGCATTTTAGTATAACCGAGTATCGGATGTTTTCTATTACCGTAATGTGAAGAAACTTTTATAACTTTTAGCGGAGTTTTAAGTAAGCTTCTTTTTACGCTTTTACCGTCTTCGGAAAAAAATGCATGATTATTTGTGTTATTGTCATGAGAATAACGATATATATTATATTCTTTCCCTGAAAGATTTAATGAAACATATAGAATTTTACCGTGGTGGGAAAATTTACCATCTTCCGTTACGTATTTTTCCGTTATTACGGTTGCAATATCACCGCGTTTTATTTGACGCTGAAAATCGATTTGATAAGCATAAGCATTAATCAGCTCTATTATACTGTTATCCGATAAGCCCAGTTTTTTAAGAGCTGACATAAAATTTGCCTCAATACTTACCGACGATTTAGCAACTTTTTTACTTAAAGGTACTACAATTTCTTCAACTTTAAAATTATCACCTTCTCTAATTACTTCAATAGTTTTTAGCTTATCGATAATTATAATGATTTTATTTAAGAATGCTACCTCTGAGGTTAAATCTTCATCCTCGTTTTCGATAATTTTTGTTTCATATTCAAAAGTAATTTGCTGCCCTATTTTAAGAGCAGAAGATAATTTTCCCTCCTTTATTAAACTTACAATTTTGTCTATTTCATTTTTAGGGATATGTTGTTCTATCAAAATTGACTTTATAGTATCGCCTTTTTTTACTACTACTTCTTTAAATGAAATTGTTTCTTCTTCACTACTATCAGGTTGTACTAAAGTTATGGATAAAGTGTTGTTAACATAATTATTAACAGCAAAAGAGACAAAAACAACTAATCCTATAAATAATAATAAGGAGGCAGAGGTGAGGATTTTCCTGAGACGTGCACTAATAAAAGATGATGGTAATATGCCATTAAAATCATAAGATAGTGCGGTATCACTCATTAATCACTCATTAAAATTGCTCTGAAGATTATTTGAATCAATTTTTCATTACTAGTAATAATATGAACTATATACAAACAAATTACAATAGAAAATTGTAAAATTTTGTTTTATTTCTGTCTTAATTAGTTTTTTATTGATTAAAATTTAATTTTTATTAACTTATATAGATAAATATTATGCCTAGACTTTTCCTATTTGTATTAATTTTTTATTAATTTTTATAAATCTTATGTCCTGCTCATCTAGCCATAATACTGTCAAATTACCCAAAATAGAATATTATGAGAATATTTCTTTAAATAAAAACTGTCCTATAAATAGTGAAATAGTTCTAGTAGGCGGTTGTTTTGATTTATTACATTACGGTCATATAGAATTTCTACGCAAAGCTAAAAAACACGGTAAATACTTAATCGTTGCTTTAGAGCCGGATGAAACAATTATTAAATATAAAAAACGTCAACCTATCCATAATCAATTACAACGAGCAAAAATTTTAAGTTCTTTCACATTTGTTGATAAAGTACTTATATTACCTAAACTAAAAGATTTTAATGATTATGCTCGGTTAGTGCAAAATATTTGTCCTTCTGTAATCGCCGTAACAAAACACGATCCTCAGTTAATAAATAAATTCAAGCAAAATTAAGAAATGCGAAAGTAATAGAAGTTATTGACTTACTGCAACATCCTAATATAGGTACACTTTCTAGCTCAAATATTATTAAAAATATGTAGTTTTTACAAAAATTTATCGATTTTTACTTTAATAAAACTGTATATCCATTTATATTAAATGTAAATAACTTTATATGTGCTATGCAAAATATTATTAGACATCTTTCCAAACCAGCTTATAGAGAGGAATTTAAAGAAGACACTTCCCCTCGAACCGCAGAGTGCAAAAGCGTAAGTGAGGATTCGAGTACCGGATTGACGTATACATTACCTCCAAAAGCGAAATTTGGAAAAATGTCTATTGCTTTAATTTGTTTTTTGATTGTTAGCAGTAATTGCTTTGCTTCCGAGCCGTTACCTTGGCAAGTAACGTTCCAGCCGCCGGCAAGTCCGATTATGGAGGAATTACATCATTTTCATAATTTTCTGCTTTATATCTCAACAGCTATTGTTTTATTTGTTGCCGGATTACTTGGCTTTGTATGCATCAGATTTAATGCAAAAAATAATCCCGTACCGGCAAAATTTTCACATAATGTTTTAATAGAAATAATTTGGACTGTAATACCTATAATAATTTTAGTTATTATTGCAGTGCCGTCTTTTAAAATATTGCGTCATGCCGAAAAAATACCCGAAACGGATTTAACTATTAAAGTAGTAGGTTATCAATGGTATTGGCATTATATATATCCTGATCATGATAATTTAGAATTTGATAGCGTAATGATCTCTGATGAGAATTTAAAACCTAACCACAAAAGATTATTAGACGTTGATAATCGAATTGTTATCCCTGAAAATGCTACCGTAAGGTTTCTCATTACCGCAGGTGACGTAATACATAGTTTTGCCGTTCCATCACTTGGATTTAAAATAGACGCAGTCCCAGGCAGAATAAACGAAACCTGGACAAGAGTGGCTAAAAAAGGCGTATATTACGGACAATGCTCCGAACTATGCGGCATCCATCACGGCTTCATGCCGATTGCTATAGAAGTAGTAAGTAAAGAGGATTTCGACAATTGGATTGCAAGCAAGAATAAGACTGCTATGAATGGCAAGAAGCCAAAATTGGTAGCTAACTAATTATATTTAGAAGTTCTATGGAAAATTATAATACAAAAATATCTGAACTAGATAAATTACTAAACGATATAACCGATTCTAATCGACATCAAGAAATTATTAAGTAGTGATGATTCAGCAGGTAAAGAAGCATGGTAATTTATAACGCAAGTATTTTATAAACTAAAACTATTACTTTAAATTTTTTAATATATGACTAACCACAATAACCCTTATCCCCATCTTTTTCCTAAACAAGCAAAAGAAACGATATTTTTAAAACATTTTATCCATAATCTAAATATAATAGTCGGAGATTACACTTATTACAATGACGCTAATCACCCTGAGAAATTTGAATATGAAAATGTTAGAGGAGCTTATTTTGTTAAATTGATTATAGGAAAATTTTGTGCTATTGCTATGGGTACTAGTATAGTATTGTTGTCGGTAATCCTGCAAAGATATAGATTTCCTGATGAGATAGTTGAGCAATTACTTGAAATTCAATGGTGGGATTGGGATTATGATAAAATCACTCGGAATATTCCGGCAATTGTTGGAGCAGATATCGAACAATTAAAACAGGCAGAATAATAATTATGTATATAACTACTACCGAAATTTATCACGATGGCCACCACACCCCACACGGTTGGAGGCGATGGCTTTTTTCTACCAATCACAAAGATATCGGCATTATGTATATCATATTTGCCGTTTTTGCCGGAATTGTCGGAGGTTTGTTTTCACTGCTTTTTAGGTTAGAGCTTGCAATGCCCGGCGGCACTTTCTTAAATCATGATTTCCAGCTATATAACGTGCTTATCACAGCACATGCGGTTATTATGGTATTCTTTATGATTATGCCGGCTTTGTTCGGTGGCTTTGGTAACTATTTCGTACCTCTGTTAATAGGGGCTCCCGATATGGCATTTCCACGCCTTAACAATATCAGTTTTTGGCTACTAGTGCCTGCTTTTCTTTTACTTATGGGATCAGCTTTTGTTGACGGTGGGCCAGGAACGGGCTGGACGCTCTACCCTCCTTTAAGTAATTTAAGCGGTCACCCCGGTGCAGCCGTTGATATGGCTATTTTCAGTTTACATTTAACCGGTCTATCGTCAATCCTTGGATCAATTAACTTAATCGTTACTATCTTTAATATGAGAGCTCCGGGAATGGGCCTTTTCAAGATGCCGTTATTCGTTTGGTCTATTTTAGTTACCGCATTTCTAATAATTCTTGCGATGCCGGTACTTGGTGGAGCTATTACTATGCTACTTACAGATCGTAATTTTGGAACTACTTTCTTTAAGCCTGACGGCGGCGGTGATCCTGTATTATTTCAGCATCTATTTTGGTTCTTCGGTCATCCTGAAGTATATATCGTAATACTTCCAGGCTTTGGTATAATAAGTCAAGTTATTTCAACTTTTTCACGCAAACCTATATTCGGCTATCAAGGTATGATCGGGGCTATGGTGATCATAGGCTTTGTTGGATTTATCGTATGGGCTCACCATATGTTTACTGTTGGGCTTTCTTATAATGCACTTATATATTTCACTGCCGGAACAATGATTATAGCAGTTCCGACGGGTATTAAAATATTTAGCTGGATAGCGACTATGTGGGGTGGTTCGATTACATTCCCAACTCCTATGCTATTTTCGATAGGATTTATTATATTATTCACGATCGGCGGCGTAACCGGCATAATCCTATCAAATTCGGCACTTGATAGAGTTCTGCACGATACATATTATGTTGTTGCACATTTCCATTATACGATGTCGCTCGGTGCTTTATTTACGGCATTTGCAGGCTTTTATTATTGGTTTGGCAAAATATCTGGTAAACAATATCCGGACATTTTAGGCAAAATTCATTTTTGGATTACCTTTATAGGCGTTAACTTAACTTTCTTCCCGCAGCATTTCTTAGGTCTTGCGGGCATGCCAAGAAGAATACCGGACTACCCTGAAGCTTTCGCCGGCTGGAATATGGTTTCGTCGATAGGAGCAGGTATTTCTATGTTTGCTGCCCTTTATTTTGTATTTATCGTTTTCTATACGCTAAAATACGGCAAAGATTGTCCAAACAATCCTTGGGGAGAAGGAGCAGACACATTAGAGTGGACACTTACCTCACCACCACCGTTCCATACTTTTGAAACACCACCGCATATTGAGGGGTAATAGTGGCTTTGCTGCGTGGATGCCAAGTCATCATCATTGCGAGGAGTTGCGTTAGCAACGACGCGGCAATCTCATAAGATAATATAAAAAAACTCCTGAGATTGCCACGTCAGCATAAATGCTGGCTTGCAATGATAGGACCTTTATGAACTGTCCAGTACTATGAAGAATGACATAGCTGACAGAAAAATAATAAAATGATAATAAAATGTATAAAAAACCGATAATAGGTGTTACACCTGATTTAGCTCAAAATTGTGAAAAATATACTTACGCTGCTTTTCCATGGTACGCCTTGCGAAGAAACTATACCGATGCGATTATTGCAGCCGGCGGTGTACCGCTATTATTACCTTATCAAAGTGATACAATAAATCAGCTTATGGAACTTGTTGATGGTGTTGTAATGCCAGGCGGTGATGAGGACATACATCCTAAATTTTATGAGCCGGAATACGCCGAAGATATAGTAGTTTCCAATGAAGAACGTGATAATTTTGAGATATTAGTTTTAAAGAAAGCATTAGAGAGAGATATTCCGGTTTTAGGAATATGCCGAGGTATGCAGTTATTAAACGTTATTTTTAAGGGTACGCTTATTAAACATATTCCTGATTATATTGAAACTGTAATTAATCATACACAACCTTTGCCTAAAAACATCGTTTCGCATGCAATTAATATAGAAGCAAATACTAAACTTGCTAAAATAGCTAATAATCAGCTACAAACTATGGTTAATTCGACTCATCACCAGGCTGCTAAACAACTTGGTAATGATCTTATCGTATCTGCAACAGCAGAAGATGGTATAATTGAAGCCATTGAATCAACGAAACATAAATTTGTTATCGGCATTCAATGGCATCCTGAATATCTTAACGATAATGGAGTAGATTTAGAATTATTTAAAGAATTCGTAAAAGTTAGTAAGTAAATATTAGTTTTTAACATCATTAGATGAACATATTACAAACGCTTTATTATATTCATATCCAAGCGGCCAACAACATACAGAATTTTTAGAGCATTCATATACGAAAGTAGAACCTCTACCATTGCCTTCTAGTTGATACTGACCATAAATTACAGGTCCACATTGTTCTTGCCAAGCAATTGAATATTTTACCCGATTATCTTGCACATCCCATTGTTGTAAACAGCCGCTAATAATACAATTCATTTCAGTCACAAATAGTTTAACCAATTTTTGTATTACCAAATCTTCTTGTTGTTCTACTTGTATATTATCACAATAAGCTATATGTGAGTTTAAATTATTAGCATAAGCTCGTGATATTATAGAGACTATAATAGTAAATAATATAATAAAAATTTTCATATGATACCTTATTTATTAAATTTAAATTAATATATTTAAAGATACTTAATAAGAAACTAATAATCAAATATTATTTATTGTACTATATTATCATTTTAAATAAGATTTCGGACCTTTGATCTGCTATATTATCGTCAAAAACATTATTTATGACTGCTGATTATTCTTTTTTGAAAAGTTTTGCTGAGTATATCATTGATAAATTAGGTAAAGATACAAAAGTTCAAATAATATTGCCTAATAATTTCTCATGCCTAGAATTAAAGAAGATTTTAACCGATAAATATAAAATTAAATTACCTATCATTATTCCTTTTAATTCTCTTATTTCAAAAAAAATCGATTCGGATTATATATCTAAAATAGAAGAATTACTTATTTTATCATCCATTATCACCGAATATAAAGAATTACCTTTGAATAAAAATGAATCATTAAAAGCTGCAGAACTTTTAAGAAAATTGTTTAATGATCTTATAATCAATAATATCAATATAAAATTAATTGAAGTCTATAACAATTCTAACTATTGGCAAAAGATTTATAAATTTCTAGAATATTGCTTTTTAAGATGGCAAGAAGAAATATCGTTTACTCAAAAACAAACTAAAGCAGTTTATAAATTAAAGCTATTACAAGAAGAAATAATAAAAATAAAAACAGGACATAAGCAGGTAATACTCGCCGGAATATTCAAGCCTAATGTTTTTTTTAAAAGATTTGAAGAAGAATTAAAGGATTACATAATTCACTATAATCCTGCCTCCAAGCAGATTAGCGATGGTATATCTTATTATGAACCTAATGACATTTATGAAGAAACTAAACAAATATCTTATATATGTAGCCGTAATAAAGACAGACGGATTGCAATCGTTACAAATAATAATAAGCTTAAAAGAGTATATTGTAATTTTTTAGACAAATATGAAGATCTACTAGGTAATGACTTAAGGCTTACTAATATAGGTGAATTACTAACGTCCATTATTAAAATATTATGTAATAATTTTGATTTAAAACTTCTATTTTTATTACTTAAAAATCCTTTAATTAACTGCCCTACTGTGCAGCAGTTAGAGTTAATGCTATCTAATAAAAACCGTTTTATATCCTCACCGAAATATTTATTGCAATTACAATTTGATAATGAGGATATAAGAGAGTATTGCCGTAACTTAATAGATATTTTATTTACCGATACTCCACACAATATACAAGCTATTCTAACCTTAACTAAAGAAATAACTGAAAAACTTTTGCCTACTATTTGGGAAAAAGAAGGAGGAGCAGAACTACTTGAGTTTTTAACAAATTTAACTGCATATAGTAAATATATAAATTCAACGGATAAAAAGGATTTTCCTAAAATTTTTTCTTTTTTACTTTCTAATATCAAATATTACAAAAATACCGACGCTGCTAGTATTATTATAGGACGGCCTGAAGATTTAGCATTATGTGAATTTGACTTAATTATATTACCGCATTTTAATAATGAAAACTGGACACTTAGTGCTAAAGCTCACCCATGGCTTAGCAAGAAAGCATTGCAGATACTAAATATAGATTACGATGAAATTGCCCCTACTCTATATTCAGATTACTTCAATTTATTTCTACAAAATAAGCAAATAGTTATACTGAATGCTAAAAAATATGATGGGAAACTGTCAGTGCCGAGTAATTTATTTTTGAAGCTAGAAAAAGGTTCTGTGTCACCCCGTGACTTGATCACGGGGTCCAGTAATTATATGGATACCGTGGTCAAGCCACGGTATGACAAGAGTATTGAGATCCACAGCCCCTCTTTCCCAACCACCTTATCAGTAACCGAAATAGAAACATTAATAAGAAACCCATACGGTTTTTATGCTAAGAAAATTCTTGGACTACGTAAAAAAGATCATATATGGGAAGAACCTAAAATATCGGATTTCGGTAATTTGATTCATAAAGTTTTAGAGGAATATTCTAAAAATTACGACAAACAATATATTAATTTAAATTTGCTTGATAAACAAAATGCTTTAATAAATATCGGTAATCATATTTTATATAGCACTATTTTACCAAGCTACACAAAAAAAACTTGGCAAATAAAACTCACGGCTTTCAGCAAAGCTTTTATTTTATTCGATATAGAACGCCGAAAAAACTGCAAAGAAATCTATTTTGAAACTAAAGGGGAGTTACGGCTAAATATTGTAGGTCAAGATATAAAAATAATCGGTATAGCTGACCGAATTGAAATAAGTAAATCAAACAATATCACTATACTAGATTATAAGACCGGTACTATTCCGACTAAGAAAGAAATAGAGCTTGGACTCTCTCCGCAACTTATCATAGAAAGTTTGATGTTACTAGAAAACGGATTTACGCAATGTAATTCTCTGTCCCTTTTATGTCATCCCCAGCCCCTTTTGTGTTATTCCCGCGAAAGCAGGAATCCAGTTATAAATAACAATATTACTATCGCCTACGTAAAAATAACTAGTACCGAACCTTATGTGCACACAACGGAAATAGCTTTAAGCATCGAGACTTTAAATAGACATAAAGCAGGATTAGTAAAATTACTTGAACATTATATTACAAATAAATTCTTTTCTTATGATTTGAATTTATCAAAGTATAATAATTATTTGCATTTGAGTCGATAAGGCTAATTATGTCATTCCCGCGTATGCAGGAATCCAGTACTTTAAAACTTTTTTTAAAGCTCGATTTATCTCGCTTTACCCTAGGATTCCCGCCTACGCGGGAATATGACATAAACAAACCATGCAACAAGGCTTTCAGTCGCTCGCAATGACGGCTTAGCAACTGCTCGCAATAGTGCTTACAACCCCATCACTAACTTAAATTCTTTACTTTTAATAATCTTACTATTCGTATTATAAATAATCGGATCGTTAATTTTCTCATGACCGAATCTATTTGTTTTAAATACCGGTATATCTAAACTATCTGCAAAATTACTAAGCACTAACATTGTGGCATCAAGATCTTTACCAAATGAACCAAATATTATAGCCTTAACATCCTCAAGTAACCCTGCTTGCTTTAAGTGTAAAAGCTCACGATCTAATCTAAAAGGAACTACATTCACATCTTCTAAAAAAAGAATTTTGCCCTTAGTCTTTATTTGCCAACTCGTTCCTATACTAGTCTGCACCATAGTTAAGTTACCGCCTGTTAGTTTGCCGTTAACAAGATCACTTGATTTTGCTATATCGTTAAGAGGCACTAAATTATCTATAGTAACCTGCTTTACTTTACCTTTTAATATTTCAGCAAGCTTGGTAAAATTACCTTGATCTTGTTCCGGCTTTAAGAGATCGGCTATATTACTGCCGTGAATAGTTTTCCAGCCCCATTCTTGTGATAGAAAAAGATGTAACGCTGTTATATCGCTATATCCTATAAAGAATTTCTCTTTATTTGGTTTTGATAGCTTTAGTAAATCGGGAATTATTCTCGCAGAGCCGTAACCACCTCGTAAACTCCATACTATATTATCAGACTCATCAAATAATGCATCCCGCAGGCAATTAAATCTTACTTCATCGCTACTTGCAAGAAAGGGTAGCTTACCTTTAGCAAAACACTTAGAAGAAATTTGTAAATTTAGTCCATTAATATTTTTTAAATCCGACAAGGTTTTATTATCCGCTCCTGTTGCCGGAGCAACAACAGTAATAGAGATATTTTTTAGACTATGACCAGCAGAAAAAGTTGATATTGAAAAAAATAATATTATTAGTAAAGATATATTTTTAAGAATCATGAATATAATTGATAGGTATTGTTGAACAGGTAAACCTACTATGTCATGCCGTGGCGCTTGACCACGGCATCCAGTCTTTATTTTATTTTTTCTAGATACCGTGGACAAGCCACGCTATGACAGAGGCAAGCACTGGATTCCCATTTTAGCTAGGGACAGACATGACATAGAAAATGCGAATAACCTTAAGAAGCTATTCTAAAGCAGCATCATCACCGGCAATCTCTACTGCTTTAGCCTTGATTTGGTCAATAGTAAGGCCACTATATTCTACAGACCCACCTAATACAGTATCGTCCTGACCAAAAAAATTAATGTTCTTAACAACAGTTGCTTTATCTATATTACCTTTCCTCATATCATATACAAGCTTTAATGCTTCTTTTTGTGCTGGTAGTTCATGAGTATTAGATAGTGCTAAAGTCTTTACTTTTGCTCCAAGTTTATTCGCCGAAGCCTCTGATATTTCATCATCTTCAGATTTATCAGTTGAATTTTCGCTTATTCTAAGGTTTTCTATTATAGGTTCAACAAACTTTGTCCATAGCTGGTCAGTTGAACTACAATCACAATCGGCTAGATATTTTCTACCTTCTTCTCCAGTTTTTACAGCATTATCAACAAACTCTTTAACTATCCACTTATTGTTAAATTTGTTATAAGCAGCTTTTATGAATAGTTCTAAATGATTAGAACCTAAATCTAAGAATTTTTGTTTAAGGTCCACAGGGATATGACTTTTTGTATCTAGCCATGTTTGCATTCCTGATAATATTTCTGACATTACCTTATTAGTGTCTTGTATCGGTACAGTAATATTATTACTCTTAATAGTAACCTCAAGTGCATTTTTAGTACTAGCATCCAAGTTAGATACTAAGTTTTCATACTGGGCTGGGTTACTTTGAGCTTCTTTTAAAATGCTTACTATTTTCTTAAATCTTGGTACTATTTCTGGAATGACTACCCGTAATGCTTGTCATCCAATCCCATTTAAAATATTCAAAACCGCCGGTAGCATGATTTGGAACTGCAACATGTGCAAATTTATGGTCATATCTAATGCCGATTACATTAAGATCGTCTTTATATTTCTTTACTTGAATATCGTTATCATTGCGCTGTTTTTTAAAGTGTTGCTCTAATTTTTTCATACTCTCCTCCTTAATTCATAGTTTTTAATTAGTGTCGATGTTATACTTATATATTACTATATGTAAAAATAAAACACTAATAGAAATTAACTTTTTGCTATATCACAAGCATGTAAGTCACGCTTAAAGTACAAACTACTATTCTTATTTAAGATTACCCGATAAATCTGAACATTTTCAAGTACTCTTTGAACGTAATCTCTTGTTTCTCGATAAGGTATAAGTTCTATCCAGTCAATAACTTTTCTTGTATCTTTTATATCCCTTGGATCACCAAACCTATCTATCCATTTTACTACATTATGACTTCCGGCATTGTAAGAAGCAATGGATAGAATATAAGAACCTTTATGATTATCTAATAATTTTTTGAAATGATGCGCACCAAGTTTAATATTATATACCGGATTTCTAGTTAAGTCTGCTACATTACATTTAACATTTATGGATCTTGCGGTATCACAAGCAGTACCTTTAATAAGTTGCATGAGACCCATAGCATTTGCATAACTTACTGCTTTATGATCAAAAACCGATTCTTGTCTAATTATTCCATAAGTTAAATGAGGTGGGATAGGCAAACCTACTAGATTATAAGGCGTTGGAAAAGCACAATCCAGAATAAAAGCATTATTTTGGGCAGCAATTTTTGCCACCTCAACCATATGATTAGTATTATTATTGGCTTTAATAATATTCGCAATTATTTGAATTTCTGCAGAATTTTTAGTATTTTTCATTGCTGCTTTGGAATATATCAGGGCTAAGTAGTTTTTATTATATTTAACCAATAACCTTATTGCTTTAATAATCTCTTTATTTTCTATAATTTTCCTTTCTTCAGAAGTTATTACGGGAATAGGAGGGAAAACTAACTTTGTCCTATTTAATTCAATATTTGCTACCTGCCCATAAAAGGTAAAAGAATATTTAGCTGCCTGCTCGTAAAATTTTCTAGCCATTTGCTTATCGCCTTTTGCTGCATAAGTACGACCGAGCCAATAAAACCCACGTGCCAAACTAATCGGAGTCTTAACAACTTTAATAAACTTATTAAAATGTACTAATGCTTGATCAGGCTTTTTCAAAAAACTTAAAGAAAGCCAGCCCGCAAGCCACTCCTGCTCCCTTATAGTTTCAGGACAAGTAGCAAAAGGAAGCGTTGCCATTCTATAGCTATTAGCAAAATCTTTGTACTCGATGAATTCACGAGCATAATAGGACTGAATACTACACCATTTAGCAAAATGTTTACGGTTATTTTTAGCTTTCTTAAACAAAGTAATAATTTCCTTTGTCGGCTTTTGCATTTTTTTAAAATCTAAATAACGATATAATAAACCGGAAGTATAGTATTTTTCAGGAACACTTTTAAAAAGCTTTTCAGCATTTGGCGATTTACCTATAATCGCAATTTGGACTTTAAAAGAATTACGGTAACCTTGCTCTACATATTTCAGGGATTGCTCAGCAGATCTAATATCATTTTTCCATAAATGTTCTTCTATTCGCTCTAAATGATCACTCGCAGTTAAATATTTATGCCACTTATTGTAATATGCATTTTCTTCTTCAGGAGTGAAATTGGCGTATACCCAAGCCTCTTTAATAATAGGTAGTAATATCTTCTGATCTTTGATTAAACTACTTGCAGCTGCTGCATAAAATTTATAACCTTTGCCGGTAAGAGGAGAATGTTTACTAAACCAATCAACAATTACTTTTTTATTTGTATTATTATTTAGATATTCTTCTGCTCTTTCTTCAAGCAGCTTATTTTGAGGCCAATCCGGGTTATTGCATAAAAACCTTATTACATGTTCAAAACTATTATCTGAATATTTATTATCTAAATATTTCTGAGAAAGTACAATTTTTGTTAAAATTTTATTATTTACTTCTAAAGCTAAATCTTCGGCTTGCGACCAATTTTTTTGATCGATATAGGTAAAAACTTGCTTAACATTATCTACAGCATCAGAATTAGCATTTACTTTCAAAGCTAATAACAACAATATAGAGGTTAACAATTTTATTGTGATTCTCATAAGTTTTATGATTTGTTGCGTGGATACCTAATAGTCATTACGAACTACTAAAAGCGTTGTTGCATGGCTCGTTAATGTCATTCCCGCGAAAGCAGGAATCCAGTAAAACCTATAAAAAACTTATTTTTTTATAGGTTTATCTAATATGTAATTTTTGTATCAATATTAAGGTTATTTTTCTGGATTCCCGCCTACGCGGGAATGACATAGAGACCCACTAAACACCGGTAGAACCAAAGCCACCGCTACCACGCATCGTTTCCATAAGACTACTACTTTCTTCCCATAATATACGTTCGTACTTTGCGATTATCATCTGTGCAATTCGCATGCCTTTTTCTATAATAAAATCTTCTTTACCGAGATTAATAAGAATGACCTTTATTTCACCTCGATAATCTGCATCAACAGTACCGGGTGAATTAGCAACCGTGATACCGTGTTTAACGGCAAGACCCGAACGGGGTCTTATTTGGGCTTCAAACGAATCCGGTAGTGCTATAGCGATGCCTGTTGGAATTAGCTGTATTGCGGCTGCTTTTATTGTTATAGGTTGCTCGTTTGCGGCTATTAAATCCATCCCCGCACTATGCTCTGTAGCATATTCCGGCAAACTGCCGGAAAAATTTTCTAGTTTTTTAATTTTAACTTGTGTTATTGTCATATTATTTCATATCAAATTTATCGTTAATAATTTTATTTTCTACCGCATCAATTAAAGAATTAGCAAGATTATCGGTTAATATCTTACTTCCCATGCCAAGTTTCTTTTTAAGCCAAGGTTGCTTAGCACACAGATATTGAAACTTAATATCATCACCGAATTTTTCTTTCATTACGCTATACATATCACCTATGCCATCAATTAAGCCGTAATCAAGCGCCGTTTGCCCTGCCCAAAATTCACCGTTAAATAAAATTTCGTCTTGCTGAGTTAACTTCCCTGCTCTTCTTGTTTTTACATATTCTATAAAATGTTCATAAACCTGCTTTTGCAAATCTTTGATAATTTTAAGATCATCTTTATTAATAGGTTTAAACGGATCCAATACTGATTTATTCTTGCCTTCCGTATAAACTCTTCTCTCTATCCCAAGTTTATTAATTGCTTCATGAAAACCGAATCCGCTTGATACTACTCCGATACTACCGATAACCGAACTCGGCAAAGCATATATCCGGTCACCGCTGCAAGCCAGCCAATATCCGCCTGAAGCCGCCATATCTTCAATAAAACTATAAATTTTTATTTTATTTTCTTCAGCAAGATCACGAATACGTTTTGCAATAAGTTCAGATTGTACCGGAGAACCGCCGGGAGAATTAATAATTAAACATAATGCTTTTAATTTCTTTATTTTAAAAGCTTTTTCTATTAGTGCATCGAAGCAAATAATTGGTCTAATTTACTTATCTGTCGTTTGGTTATTATCTGATCAAATTCCAGCATTCGCCATAGTTGATTTAATTACTTCATTCATTAATTTTACTCATTTTTAATTTAATATACTCGTTTCATTGAAAAATTGGCTATGTTGTCTTATAAGATCTGCGGTACTCACCTATTAAGTATACGCTCCGCTCCTCGCCTTATAGACTCCTTGCTCTTTTCCAAATTACACTTCGTCTATTTACTTGGAGTTACTATAGAGCATCCTTTTTTTATTGGCAGCAAAGGCTTAGCCGGTTTATTCAGAGATTGCGCGTTATAACTATTTTAGGTCAGGATAATTTCCGAAATGCAGATAAAATGTACCTCTAACTTTTTCGTCATACCAATTTGTATTGCCAACAAAGCTAGTTACTATTTTGCCGTTTGGGTCTATTAATATACTAGTCGGCAAACTAACAACCCATAAGGCTTTAAATTTCATATTCTATAATCATGATAAATCGGCAAGTATCTTATTTGATAGCTTTTAAATATTCTTTCACAACTTTTATGTCTTGATAATCTTCTGAAATCGGAACTACTGAAAAAGGTAATTTCCTAAAATCTTTTTGCAACATATCAAGGTCAGGCATTTCTTTGACACAAGGAGCACTCCAAGTAGCCCAAAACACTAACAATATAGTCTTTCTTCAAACTGATCAAGAGAATATTGATTTTTTTCTTCATCAAAAAAAATTATATTATCAGGAACGCTTGAACCTCTTAAAAATGCTAATTTATCCTTAGGCTGCTCATAGAGCCTAGCAATGAATTTTAGGAATAAAAAATTATTATAGATAATAAAAATACTATAATATACATAAGATATTTATTATAATTTCTTAAGGTCATATAATAATTTATAGTAATGAAGACATTTTATTTAATTCGTATTAGCACTTACATTATGTAGTTGTGTATAAAAAAGCCTTTAGAAGCCACCGCAGAAGAGGCAAAACATCATTAGCGAGATCGTAGACTGCGTGGCAATCTCGTCAAATATCCTGAGATTGCTTCGTCAAATTACTTCGTCATTTTCCTCGCAATGACGTACTGTATCAATACCTCTTAAGCGTCGTACCTTGCAAAACTAAGTCAAAACAATAAGATGGCATATTTTCTTGCGGTTCGATCAATATCGGATTTACTTCACCGCACTCATTATCACACATATTTTGATCAGATAAGTCTAAGCGTGTTTCGAGAGTAGTAAGACTAGGCATGCTCTATTCTTATATTTGCACTTCTCAAAGAACGAGAAGATGTATAAGGCAACATACTAATAAAGTAATATTCTCCTTTATTATTAGTAGTAGCAATACCGGAACCGGTAAAACTTGAATCGCTTTTACTTGTAAATCTTCTTTTATCAACTCTAGTTTTTAAAGGTTCGTAAGGATATTTCCCCCGCTTCCTGCTTGCCATAAATAAACTTTAGCATCCGCAACCGGGCACGCAAATTTGATCTAATACTTTTCCTTTAATTAATATCCTTTCACCGTAAATTTTGATAATTTTCCTGTTTTACGTAATAAATTATTAGTAGTTTCAAAAACTTTCGGTTCATAATCATTAAATATATTTCTAGTAATTTTACAACGATTAAGTTATTAGGGTAAGTTTTAGAAGCAGCAAATATGTTTAATGTCCATAAACATAAAAAACAAAATATAAATTTTTTCACTTTTCACCGCTATATTTATAAAATTCTGCATCTAAATTTAAATCAATTATTTTTATTAATCAAATTATTTTTATTCTCATTTGATTATTAAGTAATTGATTGTTATAGTAAACTTTGTTATACTAAAATATTATATATATATGCAAAAATTTTTATCTTTAATAATTGTAATTCTAATACTTTACAATATAGTAAAGTTAAAAATATCTCCCGACAACAATAATCTTACAACTGTAGAGCAAACGGCTTCAAATAATTCATCTACCGATGAAAACCAAACTAGTATAAATAATGAACCTCCTATTTCATTAAACGGCAACTTATTTGAACGTACGGTTTCAAAAATAGTAATAAATGCTCTTAAAACCGAAGAAGGGAAAGCATTTTTTGAAAATATTTTACAACCGTTAAATGGACCTATCAATCCTAATGATTACACTATTGAAGTACGTAAGGATTTAGTAAAAACACTGTTCAAAATTAATACGCTCGGTAGCGGTAATATCGGTCCCGCTTCTTGCGGACATGTAGTTACCGTATTTTATCAAATATCAGATATGAACAATACTTTAATATCTGAAGATACTAAGACTTTTACTTTAGGCTCTGCTCCTGTAATGCTTGGCTTAGATAATGTAATAATCGGTATGATGGTAGGAGAAGCACGAGAAGCTATTATTCCGGCAAAATATGCTGTTAATAATAGTAATAATATTATCTTCGATGATGCTTATAATTATAAAGTTAATGTAATTTTAAAATCCATATTACCGCAAAATTTTGTTAAAAGTAATGAAGTTAAAATTTATGACGATGAGATAGCTTATCGTGTTCCTTTATTATGTGGTGAAAAAGTAAGCTTTAATGCTAAAATTACTCGCTTATCAAACGGTAAAATACTATATGATTCAAAAGCAAAAGGACAACAAATAGATATGAAAATCGGCGATATTACATATCCTTTAATTTTTTCTTACGCCTTGCAAGGTAAAGTAACGATTGGAACACGCAGTGTTATTGCTGAAGGCAAAACATTTAAAACTTTAGGTTCTAACATAAATAAAATTATTTCTCATGAATCATTACCGACAAATGAATATCTTTTGCTTGAACTAGGAGACTTTAAACAAAATTAAATAAATATGAAACAAAATAAAATTCAAAGACAAAAAAATTATATTTTATTATCTATCCTTGTCATAATGATAATAATTGTATATCTTATAGCATTAATAAAAATTGCAGGATAAATAAATTGCAGGATAAATTTTGTAATTATTAAAAATTTAAAACTCAAATTAAACGAGTATATAAGCATCTTACTTTAAACTTTAATTATAGTATGGAAATTATTAAAAAAAACAAAAATATTATTATATTAGTAGGTTTAATATTTTTAGCAGTAATTATTTATATCTCTACAAGTAAGAGTTCCGATAATAAAACAAACGATAATATATTAGAAGTAAAGATAGCTATACAAGATCATAAATTTGTTCCGAATATAGTTGAAGTACCAAAATCGACTAAGATAAGGTTAATTGTTCATAATGAAGATGATACGGTAGAAGAGTTTGAAAGTCATGATTTACATCGTGAAAAAATAGTTATGCCAAATGAGTCAATACATATTATACTTGCACCTCTCAAGTCCGGAAAATATGAATTTTTTGGAGATTTTCATCAAGATACGGCTCAGGGTTTTATAATTGTTAATGATTAGATAAAAAATATGTTTAAAATTGCTTTAGTAGTGTTTCGTGAATGTTTAGAAATATCCTTATTACTTGGTGTAATACTCGTCGTAACAAAACAAATAGAAAAATCTCGTCTTTATATTATTGCTGGAGTAATGCTTGGAGTAGTATTTGCTTCAATTTTTGCATTTTTTACACGTAAATTATCTTTATCTTTTGGCGGAATAGGCGACGAGTTATTCAATTCCGGAATTATGATACTAATAACAATTCTGATTAGCTGGACAATAATATGGATGCAAGGTTACGGTATAAAAGTAAAGCAACATATAAACGACTTATCAGTAAAAATTCATGAAGGTAATGCCAGTTATTTCATGTTGTTTTTTTTAGTTGCCACTACTATATTACGAGAAGGTGCAGAAATTATTATTTTAGTATATAGTATATCTTCAGTTGAAACAATATCAAGCAGTATTTACTTGCAAGGAGTGATAATAGGTGCTACAAGTGGCTTCTTACTTGGTTTAGTAATATATTTCGGTTTCATTAAGATTGCTAATCAAAAATATATTTTTAAAATCTCTACCATATTATTAATGCTAATAGCAGGCGGATTTGCAGCAAGTGCTGCAGGTATTTTAACCTCTTCCGGTCTAATTATGTTTTTATCCGATCAACTTTGGGATAGTTCATGGTTAGTAGCAGATAGAAGTATGATAGGTAAAATCTTACATATTGTTACCGGTTATATTGCAAGACCTAACGGGCTACAAGTACTGGCTTATTTTACTACTATATTACTGATAAATATTTTCATACAAATAAAATTAAGATATTCCAAAAATAACTTAATATCAGTACAAAAAAATGAATCAAATTAATTTTATCAAAGAGAACAATTAAATTAAATATGTTAAAACTTTTATCAGAAATTGGTCCGGTCATAGCATTTTTTGCAGGCTTTTTTTATGGAGGCGGTATACAACACGCTACTCTTTATATGCTTATTACCTCTGTTATTTGTATTACCCTTTGTTATGTTATAGATCAGAAAGTATCCAAACTTTCTATTATTTCTACGACTGTTTTATTAGTTTCGGGAAGCATTACTTTAATTAGCGGCGATTCAATGTATATAAAAATCAAACCTACTATATTATATGTTATTTTTGGAATAATATTTCTCATGAGCGGTATAAGAAAAAATCCTTTTATCAAATATGCTTTAGAGAGTATAGTACGTCTTAAAGAAGAAAGTTGGATAACCTTAAGCTATAGAACAGCGGCTTTTTTCTTTTTTATGGCTGTAGTTAATGAAGTAGTTTGGCGTAATTGCTCAGATGAAACATGGGTAAAATTCAAAGTATTCGGTGTAATACCTATTACTTTTATATTTATTTTACTGCAATTACCTCTTTTATTAAAGAATAAATTACCGGATAGTAAGATATGATATATAATACCTTACTATTTTTACTTTATGTCATTACCGCACAGGTGTTGTTGCATGGACCGGCAAAATCCACTGTGTTACCCCGTGGCTTGACGACGGGGTACAGCTTAAAATACTAATAATATTAGTATTTTAAGTTGGATCCCACGATCAAGTCGCGGGATGACACAGGATCCCTGCTTTCACAGAGATAACACCGATGGCTTTTTAAAAATCGTAGGGTACTATTGTTATGATATTACGAGTTCTAATTTTTATAACTCTTTCTTTTAGTCTATCTGCTTGTTTACCTGCTATTTTTACCGCAGCAACCACTACTGGTATTGTTGCTTCAAAAGATCAACCAATATCTGAAACATTAAATGATTCAAGGATTTCTGCCAGCATTAAAGCTGATTTAGTAAAAAATAACTTTAGAGATTTAGGTGCTAAAATAAAGGTTGAAGTATCACAAGGAAGAGTATTATTAACAGGAAATATTCAAAAAGAATCTGATGCGTTAAAAGCCGTAGAAATTGCTTGGAATCAAAAAAGCGTAAAAGAAGTTATTAATGAGTTGAAAGTAAATAAAAACAGTAATCATTTTGACTTAGCCCAATATACTAAAGATAGCATGATAACCACGCAAATTAAAGCTAAAAATTTAGTCAGAAAAGATATTAAATTTGCTAATTATACTATTCTAACTATAGATAATATTGTTTATTTATTTGGAGTTGCAAGATCAGAAGAAGAGCTAGAAAAGCTTGCTTCTATTGCATCAAAAATAAAAGGTGTTGAAAAAGTTGTGTGTTACGCTAAAATAATGAATAACTTTAACACCAATAATGATAATAGTGAAGAATCATAAATTCAAATTAGACCTCTTGCAGAATGAAGCTAATAAAGAGAAATTTGAAGGAAACACGGCATGTAGCACTGCAGCATACACTTTAGTACGTGAGGATGCGAGTACCGGATTGACGTATACCGCAGATATTTCAAAAGTTGGAAATCAAATAAGTGGTGAGCCTGCACAGCGTATAAAAATACGTGAACACAGGCGAATCCCAAAATTTGACTTACCAAATCTTAAAGTATCAAAGGTATACAAATTACCTTTAGGAGCAAGTTATGCAAAGGGTTTATTACTTTTGTTAATTTTTTGTTTTGGTCTAAGCGGTTGTAATACCTCAAAAAGATTACCTTATTCCCACAAATATTCTTACAAAGAATTATCAAAAGATGATCCTCATAATCTAACTTATAAAGGACATTATAAAGTCGGTAAAAATTATAAAATAAAAGGAAAGACTTACAAACCTCACAACCCTAAATCTTTTACCGAAACAGGTTATGCCTCATGGTACGGTGGACTTAAAGACGGTTTTCACGGTAAAAAAACAGCTAATGGCGATAGATTTAATAGAAATTTATTAACTGCTGCACATAAAACTCTTCCGCTCCCTTGCTTAGTTAAAGTTACCAACAAAGCCAATAATAAAGCAGTAATTTTAATGGTTAATGATAGAGGTCCTTTTAAGAAAAATCGTATAATAGATGTTTCTCAAAGAGCGGCTGAAATTTTAGCATTTAAAAATCAAGGTATAACTAAAGTAAAAATAGAATATTTACCTAATGAAACTGAGAAATTTCTAAAAAATATTAATCTAAAAAAACCACAAAGTAAAACTTTAGCTAAAAACTCTAAAAAATCTTCATCTAATAAAGTTACAAACAACAATAAATGTAGCGTTAATTGTCATATAAAACTTATAAATTTAAAGTATAAATTGGCAGTAACTCCTTAAAAGATGTGTGAATATTAAATCGTCAATAGTCGTAGGCGTTGTTGCATGGCTCGATTTTTAACGTCATTGCGAGGAGCCACTTAAGTTTCGACGAAGCAATCTCAGGAGTTTTTGTATTACCTCATGAGATTGCCACGACCACTTCGTGGTCTCACAATGACGATACATATCAACTACGTATATTCTTTTTCTTTATTATTTTTGATTTAGCTTTTGTAGTAGATTTATTATTAGAGGCAAGCTTGATTGAAGGTTTAGGGACTATAGGCTTAATATTAAAATACTGATCTAATAGCCCCACCATCTTTTGATCACGAGATGCGGCACTTTTACCGCCTGTAACAACGGCAATCAATGATTTACCGTTCCTAGAAGCAGTAGTTACTAAATTATAACCTGCCGGTGTATGAAAACCTGTTTTCATCCCTTCTGCACCTTGATAATTTTTAGTAACCCTATTATGTCCGTTTACTACATTTCCACGAAATACAAAGCTGGTTTTAGCAAATAACGGATAAAATTTAGGATAATCTCTCTTCAAAGCCATAGCAAGTTTAGCCATATCTCTCGCGGTAGTTTGCTGCAATGGGTCATGCCAACCTGAAGCATTTTTAAAATAGGTATTCTTCATACCGAGCTGTTTAGCTTTAACATTCATTAAATGAGCAAAAGCTTTCTCTGAACCTTTCATGCCCTCAGCAACCGTTACAGCAGCATCATTAGCAGATTTTATAATTAATCCATTAATTGCCTCTCGAACGGTTATAGTTTCCCCTGCTTTTAAACCCAGCTTACACGGTGGCATTTTTGAAGCTTTTGCTGATACAAGTAATTTTTTATCTAAAGGTAACTTACCGGCTTCAATTGCTTCAAACATTAAGTATAGAGTCATTAGCTTAGTTAAAGAAGCAGGGTAAATCCGAATTTGTGAATTATGGGCCTGCAACACTTTACCGCTTTTTGCATCAATTACTAAACTAGTTTGAACAGGAGGTTTAGGGGTATTTTTTACGGCTTTTTTTGCTTCGCTTATAGGCGCAAAGAAAAATGTTACGACAAAAATATAAGGTAATAAAAATTTCCTAAACATTTTAAATAAATAAAATATTATTCAAATTAAACCAAGTGTGATTTTTCGTCATTGCGAGGAAAAATTGAAAATTTTGACGAAGCAATCCAGTAAAAAATGCTATGCATTTTTTTATTATTTTCCTAGATTGTCACGCTTCCTACGGTCGCTCGCAATGACAATGAAAATAATACTTACTACACATTAACCTTTTTATTAAGATACATGAATATAAACAAAGCAGGCAAGGCTAAAATTATAGTAAAGAGGAAAAAACCGTCCCAGCCCATCATATTTACGAGTTTTCCAGCATAAATAGTGACAGTATTGTTACATAAACTACTAGCACTACTAAGTAAAGCATATTGTGTTGCGGAATATTTTTTATTACATAAATTACCTATATATCCGACTAAAGCAGTAGCACCCATAGCGGCAGCAAAATTCTCTATAGTAATAGCAATTAATAAAGCTTCAAAAGAAGGAGGCTGATGGTTAAGCCAAATAAATGCAAAATGCGTTAAGCTTTGGGCAATACCGGTAATAATCAAACCTTTAAAATTCCCCACCCTATACATTACAATACCACCGACAAAACCGCCGACTAAGGTTGCAATCAATCCATAAAGTTTAGCTATTATTGCTATTTCGCCTTTTGTATAACCAAGCTCTATATAAAAAGGTGAGGCAACCGCTCCAAGCATAGCATCGCCTAATTTAAAAAATATTACCGCAAGTAAAATAGTTGCAGCAAATTCTCTTTTGAAAAAATCCTTGAAAGGATTAATTACTGTAGAAATCCATGAAGTAATAGAAATAATATTAATTTTTTCTCTTACTAATTCTTTTTCGTTTACGGTTATTATAAATATCGTTGCAACGACAAATATTATAGCTATAACACAAAAAGTTAGTTGCCAATTATTTCCAGTTATTTCTGCAAGGTACAAAGCACCTGCCCCTGTAATAAGCATACCGATTCGATAACCGAATACAGCGGTTGCACTAGCTATGCTTTGTGTTTCTTGATCAAACTTATCTATACGCAACGCATCAACGGCAATATCAAACGTGCTAGATAAAAAGCCTAATAATATAGTCAAAAAATAGAAAGAAGTTAAAGAAACTTCAGGATTTTCCTTGCTCATAGCAATTAGTACTAAAGCCATTAAAGAGCTACATAATATAAGCCAGCTTTTGCGATGTCCCCACCTACTTAAAAAAGGTATTTTAAAATTGTCGACTAGAGGCGACCAAAATACTTTTAACGAATATGATAACCTTGCAACCGAAAAAGTAGTAATAACGGCGATATCTATACCAGATTCTTTTAACCATACCGCAAGAGTAGAAAAAATTATAACCAGCGGCATACCGCTAACTATTCCTAAAATAAATATTTCAAATAATCGATAGTCTTTAAAAATCTTGGTAATGCGCATTGTGATATTTCATTAAATCGTCATTGCGAGGAGTGGCATAGTCCCAACGTGATGACAATCTAGGCAAATAATAAAAAAATGCTATGCATTTTTTACTGGATTGCTTCGTCAAAATTTTCAATTTTTCCTCGCAATGACGAAAATATTAGTGTTGCAATAATAATTAATAAATATAAGCTATTTACTTTATAAATCAACCATTTTCTCTTAACTCCTTATTATACAACCTATAATATTCATCTTTATTCTTAAGCAATTGTGTATGAGTTCCTTGTTCACAAATCTCACCGTTTTTCATGACGATAATATTATCAAGATCGGTAATACTGCTTAAACGATGCGTAATAATTAAAGTGGTTTTTCCTTGGCGTAATTTCTTTAACGATTCTAGAATTTTCTGTTCGGAAGCTTGGTCTAAGCTGCTTGTTGCTTCATCCCAAATTAAAATAGGGGCATCTTTTAAGAAAGCTCTAGCAATAGATAAACGCTGACGCTGACCGCCTGAAAGAGTCGTCCCCTGCCCCCCTATCTGCGTGTCGTAACCATTCGGCAGATGCATAATAAACTCATGAGCATCGGCATATTTTGCTGCTCTAATTATTTCTTCTCTTGTAGCGTTTTTCTGACCGTATGCTATATTTTCTGCAACGCTTGTATCAAATAAATGAGTATCTTGAGTAACTAAGGAAATCTGACCTCTAAGTGAAGTAAGCTTAATATCTTTAATATCATGATTATTAATTAAAATTCTTCCTTCATTTGGATCATAAAAACGCACTAATAAATTACTAAGCGAAGTCTTAGCACTACCTGAACGCCCGACAAACGCAATAATTTTATGAGGTTCTAGCCTTAAATCTATATATTTTATAGCTATTTTACTCTCAAACCTTAAAGCTAGTTTTTCAAAAGTAATTTGTGGATTATATAAATCTACGTCTTTAGCATCTTCATGATCTTTAATAAGAGGCTCGGTATCCAAAATACTAAATACCCTCTTAGCTGCTGCGATTCCTTCTTGCAAATTAATATTTAACGATACCAAACTTTTAAACGGTCTATAAGCCGCTGCAAAAGAAGCCAAAAAAGCAAAAAGAGCCCCTGGCGTACTTTTCCCCTCCAGGACTAGATTACCTCCATACCATATCATCCCTCCAACTGCAAGACCGCTTAAACCCTCCATAATCGGTGAAACCATCGCATCTAGCTTAGATGTTTTTTTGTAGAACTCTAAAATATTATTAATAATCAACGATGCTCTATTACTTTCTATTTGTTCGCCTACAAAAGATTTAATAATCTTAATTGACTGAAATGTTTCATCAAGCCGAGAGGTATAATGCCCAAGCTCTTCTTGTGACTGTGCAAATATTCTTCTTATCTTTCTACCCATCCTTTGCACCGGATAAACAGCTAAAGGGAAAACAAGAAAAACTACGCAAGATAATAGCGGTTCTAAATGAAACATTGTTGCTATTAAACATACTACAGTTAGGAAATGTTTAGCACATCCGACAAGTAAGTTAGAAACAGCTCCACGCATCAAAGAAATATCATTAGTAAAACGAGATATTAAACGTCCTGAAGATTGGTTTTGAATAAAAGAAATATCGGCAAATAACAAATGCTCATACATTTTTATCTGTAAATCGTTTAGTACCCTCTGCCCAACAAATTTTATTAGATAATTCTGATAATACTCTGAAATTCCTTTTATAACAAAAGTTACAGTAAGCACTATAGGCATTATTATAAGCATTTCCTTATCATGCGTTAAAAAAACCTTATCAATAATAGGTCTAGCCGCATGTACGATCACTGCCGTACAAAGTGCTGCAACAACCATACAAAATATCGAAAAATATATTTTATTTGCGTAAGGTTTAACATGATCTTTTATCAGCCTTTTTATAACATCTGCGGCTGTGTAGTTATCATTTAAATTATTGTTATTCATTCTCGTTAAAAATACTAAATTGATGATGTGATTGATTCGGTACAGGCATTTTCAAATGCTCAAAAGCGGCAATCGTGATTACCCTACCTCTAGGAGTTCTTTGTAGTAAACCTATCTGTATAAGATAAGGTTCTATGGTTTCTTCAAGTGCATCACGTTGTTCAGATAAGGCAGCTGCAATCGTTTCAATTCCGACAGGACCGCCGTTATAATTATCCGCTATGAATTTTAGATAACGATAATCATTGCTATCAAGTCCTATGCGATCAACTTCCAAACGACTTAACCCAAAATCAGAGATTGCCTTATCTACTCTTGATTTACCGTCAACTGCTGCAAAATCTCTTATACGACGAAGCAATCTTAATGCAATTCTTGGCGTTCCTCTACTTCTTTTAGCTATTTCTTCAGAACCCGAATCGGTCAAATCAATATCAAGTAGTTTACTTGCTCTATTTAGAACTTTCTTCAATTCCTCGGTATTATAAAAATTTAGCCGCATAGGGATACCGAACCTATCACGCAAAGGATTACTAAGCAGCCCGAGGCGTGTGGTAGCACCGATTAAGGTAAATTTCGGCAAGGTTATTTTCACTGACCTTGCGGCAGATCCTTCACCGATAATTATATCAAGCTCAAAATCTTCCATAGCAGGATATAAAACCTCTTCAACCGCAGTATTTAAGCGGTGGATTTCATCAATAAATAATACATCGTTCTTTTCAAGATTGGTAAGAATAGCAGCAAGATCAGCGACCTTAAGTATAGCAGGACCGGAGGTGGATTTAAAATTACCGCCGATTTCGTTAGAGATAATTTTAGCAAGCGTAGTTTTACCAAGCCCGGGCGGACCGTAAAATAAAGTATGATCAAGATGCTCATTTCGAGATTTTGCAGCCTTAATAAATACCGAAAGATTTTCTTTAATCTGCTGTTGACCGACAAATTCTTGCAAATATGACGGCCTTATCGGCAATTCTTGATCATTTTCACTTTTTTCAGGTGATAATATATTAGTCATTATTTTAAATCGAATATAATGACTAATAATAGCCCAAAAATAGTTTTATGCTATAAATTATTTTAGACTTGTATATTAGCCCTTTTCATAGAAACTAGTTACCCCTTCTCTAAGTTTATCTACGGTTTCAAAAAATTTTTCTGTATCAGTGACGCCTAAGTTTTGTAATTCTTCTTTAAGGTAATTTTTGATTTAATCCTTTACATAACTTGAAATAATGGCCAAATATCTCATTTGATAATATTATATTAGGATTTTCATAATAATTTTTCAAAACTTCTGCTACATCTTTTAGAGTAAGGTTATTTTCATCAGTTATTTCTGTAATTTGTGCGTCCAATTCTTGTCTATCTTGAGATTTCATTCCTATCTTATAACCTAAAATATTACATCCAATTAAGCTTTTATTCTATTTTATAGCATCCGATAAGACTTTCTTTTATTCCTCGCTTACTTCTGTACTTAATGAAAAATTCAATCCGGCAAGTTTAGTATTTTTAACAAATGAGGATCAGGCAGGAACATTATTATCAAAAAATATCCCACTTATATCTAAATCGCTTATTTTTGTTTCGTTTACTCTTAAGGTATCTAAAAGAACATCTATCTTATTAACATTATTCAAAGCATTTATAAAACTAATGTCGGTAATGCGGCATAGCGGATCTTTAAAAAATTCAGCAAATAACTTTATTGATTTTAAACTCCACGCAAAACTATCAGTACTTAAGTACTTTATAGTAGCGTCTCCTTGTAAAGCATTAAATAACCCATTTTAAAGCATCTTCAGGAATTTTAGAGTATCCAGCAGCTGCAAATACCGGTGATTGTGGTACAAAATTAACCTCGGTAATACTTAAAGTAGCAGGGTCTTTCTATAGCTCTTTTAATATTTCTTCAGCCTGTATTTTTCCTAAATATTCTATTAACTTGGACATATATTTTACCTATTAATTTTAGTAATTAAAATTAATATAAAATAACTGCTAATTTATCAACTAAAAATTAGAATTTCGATTTTTCAGGGCTGTTTTGATTAATTCATCAATAGAGATTTCGGGATTTTGGGTAATGATGCCTTGAACAGCGTTTTGAGCTTCAAATCTAGAAAATCCTAGATTTACTAGAGCTTTGATTACTTCATTACTTGCAACGGGTGTGATATTCTTAATATTTAAGCTCTCTTTAATAATAGCTGAACCGCTTGATATTTTCGCTACTTTACCTTTCAGCTCTAGCACTATACGTTCAGCAAGTTTAGCCCCTACTCCGGATATTGCTTTAAATATATTTTTATCTTCATTATTTACAGCAATTTGAATATCTGAAGGCGTAAGGCTTGATAAGATAAATAAAGCCATTCTTGTACCTATACCGTTTACTGATTGTAGTAAATTAAAAAAAATCTTCTCTTCTAGAGTCAAAAAACCGTAAAGATGAATATGTTCCTCTCTAACATGGGTTTCGATAAATAGTTTATAAAACTCCCCTTCAGCAAGTTTACCTAAAGTTTTACCTGAAGCATAGACTAAGTACCCTACCCCGTTTACGTCAATTATAACGTAATCATCGCCTTGGGCATCAACTTTACCACTTAATTGACCGATCATATATTTACTTTTTCTTTTTACATATATTAAAATTAGTGTCGGTAAAGCGGTAATAATTGCTGCTAAGATGTAATGAATAACAAACGGTCTATCCATCATATGACACTGCCCATCATTAGGAATAGTTTGAGCCAAAACCATATAAGCAACTATTATCGTCACTACTATATATAGACCGGTGAAAAACAAATATTTTATAAAATTTTTCATGTTAATCTCTTTTTGAATCAGTGATATGATGTTATTCCTGCGAAAGCAGAAATCTAGGGGTAAAGCAAGATAAATCGAGCTTTTAAAAAGCTTTAAAGTACTGGATTCCGGCTTTCGCGGAAATGGCATCAGAGGTTTTTTCTTCTCTTAAGTTAACACTCATACACGAAAGCGGGAATGACATTAAACACTACACAAACTTATAATAAGTTTGATTCTTATACCCTTTACTTATTAAAAGTTTACGCTCTAAACCATATAACAAATCTCTACTAGCCGTTGCCGTAGAAATATTTTTATGTACAGTAATATAATCTTTTCTAGAAAACCATTGATCTATTAAATTAACCTTAGCAAATTCCATTCTAGATAAAGGCGTATTTGCCTCATATGTAATATTATTACTATATAATCTTAATGCTGCAACTATTTTATCAAGCATAAACTCGATAAATAAGGTCGATTCACCAAGCTTATCACACTTACTTAAAACACTATAATATTCACTTTGATTATTCCTTATCAAACTTTCAACGGAAATATACTCAAAAATTTTATTAGCTTGCATTAGTAATAATTGTTGCCATAATCTACCTATTCGTCCGTTACCGTCTGAAAAAGGATGGATAAATTCAAACTCATAATGAAATATACAAGCTTTAACTATTCCAGAAATTTGCTTATCTTGTGCTATAAACTCAAATAAATCCTGCATTAATAAAGATACACGGCGTGCCGTAGGGGCAAAATATATAATCTCTGTGCCTTTAAATATAGCGGCATTACCTTTACGCCCACTTTCCGTTATCTTCTACTAATCCTTGCATTAATATCTCATGTGCTTTTAATAATGATTCAATTTTGAAGGGATTAAATATAGTCAGATTATTGTATAGTTTTATAGCATTTTTACTTCTACAATATCTTTTTCAGGTGCGAGTACACGCTTGTCGTTTATTATATCGGTTATCTGCTCTACGCTTAAACTATTTCCTTCAATTGCTAAAGAAGAATGGATGGTTTTAATTTGATTATTTTTTCTAAGTTTTATAGGTTGAGAGTAAAGCTTGCTACCGGCTAAAATACCAAGCTCATAAGAAATATCTTGTGATAACTCCAAGATTTTATTAGTTATTTGAAAAGACGGTTTACTATTCATTATATGATAGTATCATATGATATTATCATTGTCTACCCAGAATATTTTTGCTATATCATTCCCATAGGGTATTAGCCTTATTGCATGACTCCAAAATCGTCATTGCGAACAGCCGTAGACTGCGTGGCAATCTCATGAAATAATAACAAACTCCTAAGATTGCCTCATCAATTGCTATGCAATTTTCTCGTAATGACGTATATCTCTTTATTTTACAATACACTCATTAGACTACCTACCTCAATATCTTCTATAACACCACTTTTTACGATCTTTTAATTCAACAATATTATTTGTGGCTTTTTTAGGACCAATTATAATTTGATGAGGTGAGCCTATAAGATCATGCGTTGCAAATTTACTGCCTGGACGTGCTTCGGTATCGTCATATAACACTTCTATATTTTTATCTGATAGCTCTTTATAAGCCATTTCCGCAAGCTCTACGCATTTACTATCATGAATATTTAAATTAATTAGAGAAACTTTGAAAGGAGCAACGCTAGAAGGCCATATGATACCTTTCTCATCGCAATTTGCTTCTATGATAGCAGCAACTAACCGTGAAATGCCTATGCCGTAAGAACTCATTTCTATAGGAGTTAGTTTACCATACTCATCATTAATAAGTGCATTCATATTAACCGAATATTTTGAGCCTATATAAAAAATATGCCCGACTTCTATTCCTTTACTGCTGGTTATTTCTTGCTCAGATATAGGTAATTTATTTACTTCATATTTTTCTTCAGCTGCTGCGTACCAACTTTTAATTTCCTCTACATCGATATCAGGATTATCTTTTAATGTCTTAAATTTTTTATCGTAATAAATAGTACTTTCACCAGTTTCAGCGATTATATGAAACTCATGGCTTAAATTGCCACCGATCGGACCGTTATCGGCAATAACAGGGATAACAAACACGCCTAAATCCCTGAAAGCATTGATATAAGCCTTATACATTTGATTATAGTTTTAACGGCATTTTCTTCATTTATATCAAAAGAATAAGCATCTTTCATTAAAAACTCTCGTCCTCTCATAACACCAAAACGAGGTCTAATCTCATCACGAAATTTCCATTGGATATGATAAAGATTTTTCGGCAAATCCTTATATGACTTAATATTATGACGAAAAATATCCGTAATCATATCTTCGTTAGTAGGACCGAATAGTAAAGTATTATCGTGGCGATCTTGAAATTTCAGCATTTCTTTACCGTAATTATCAAAACGTCCCGATTCCATCCATAAATGTGCGGCTGAATGCAAGGCATTAGAACTTCCAAAGCTCCCGCTTTATTCATATTTAAGCGTACTATATTCTCGATATTCTTCAATACTTTTAAGCCAAGCGGAAGCCAAGTATAAATCCCTGCTGCTTGCTGCCTAATCATTCCGCTTCTAAGCATTAATTTATGCGAAGTTACTTGAGCTTCACTTGGCTCTTCCTTTAACACAGGTAAAAAATATTTGATAATAACATATTTTATTTACTTTCTTGCTATATTTATAATCATTTATTTGGTTATCCCGTGCTTGACCACGGGATCCAGTTCGCGGTATGACAAAATGACTGGATTCCCGCTTCCGCAGAAATGACATTAATAACGTATCACCTTTTAGCAGTAAGGTTTAAAAACTCATGACGATATTTCTGCTGTTCGGCAAATATACCCGTATAATGCATGGTATTCATAACGCTATTATCTTGCATCACGCCACGCATTGACATACAACTATGTACGGCAGAAATCTTAACGGCAACGCCAAGCGGCTTTAAATTCTCCTGTACGCTTTCTGCTATCTGTACCGTCATTTTTTCTTGGATTTGTAGTCTTCTAGCAAAAATATTTACTATTCGTGCTAGCTTACTTATGCCGACAATACAATTATCAGGAACATAAGCTATATCTACTGTACCGTTAAAAGGTAATATATGATGTTCACAGAAAGAGGTAAATTTTATATTCAGTAAGATAAAATCTCGAAAATTACAAGTTTCATAAAACTTGGTATTTAATATTTCTGCTACATCCTTTCCATAACCGGAAAATATTTCTACGTAGCTATTAATTACTCTATCAGGCGTTTGAAGCAACCCTTCTCTGCTTGGATCTTTCACCAATGAATTTTAGTAACGTTCTTACTGCCTCTTTAGCTTCTTCTCTAGTTGGTTTACTCATGTGCTAGTTTTATACTTTTAAAAAAATATTACTTTAACACAAATATATACAAACATCAAGCCGCCTACTATAGCAATAACCCCTCCTCCGCCCATCATTCCCATTAATAGCTTAGCTGACATCGGCATTACACTATTTGGGTCTTTCCGCATAACACCGTAACCACCGGCGAATGCTAGACCTAGTATGTGCAGAATCTGCCCGAATGTTAGGAGGTAAAATGTAAAATTAATAATATTGTCATTGCGAGGAGGCACGAAGTGCCGACGCGATAATCTAGGGAGTTTTTGTATTACCTCATGAGATTGCCACGCTCTTTTTAGTCGCTCACAATGACGTTGATACCTCCCAATACCCAAATAACTACACCCCATACAAGCAATGCTAATCCCTACTATAGACCCGTGATAATGAGCAGGAATTGCTACATTTATCCCTGTGATATTCATTGCTATAAGCCCGCCAAGTAAGAATAAAGTAATAGAGCAAAGTAAGATGGTTTTGATTACTCTGTCATTTATTGTAACCGTGTCATCCCGCGGGATGACAAATACCCACACCAACTCAACCCCCATACCTATTAAACATAAAACAGGAGCAATGCCGCCTAGATATTTCATATGATTTGTATAGAATACTTTGAAGGCTCCATCGATAATATCATAAAATATATGACCGAAAAGTGTAAGAATTCCGAAAATAAAATTTAAATAAAGTAAGAAAAGATAGAATTTTTGACATTTCACTTCTCTAGCTATTAACTCTCTAAATAAACTAACCCAAATAAATATTAATATTTGAGTATATATAAATTGCAGTAAATGACCTCCGCTCCAAAAAAGTAATTCATAATAAAATTCTATCTCGATTGGAATAATTTGAATGATGTTTTGCAAGCCATTATAAGACCATCCAAAACAAACAAAGCTTAAAATAAACATTATAATAGTCGATAATACGGTAAAATTAACTAGACTATTTAAGTTCGTCCAATCGAAGCAATATAAAATATTTATAGCGTACAATAGCAACGTAACACCAAATAAGCTTAACCCCCCAATAAATACGATATTTTCAAGCATCGGTATATAATTATTCATCACCGGATTATGCCCGGCTATTGGGGAGATGGCGATTAGAAGAGTAGCTAGAAAAGCAAGTTTGGGGTAAAGGCGAAACACGTCATTGCAAGCGAACGTAGAGAGCGTGGCAATCTCAGAAATTTTGTATTGTTTCATGAGATTGCCGCGTCGAGGCTTTGCCTCTTCCTCGCAATGACGTTTCACCCCCCCAAACACTAGCCGTAACGGACAATAACCAAATCAATACCGATAAATTAACATGAATAATTAAAGCAGATTTGAAAATATGCGGATTTGGGAAAAAGCTTGATAATTGCGGGGTACGTAGTACCACCAAAATAATTGAATATAAACCCGCAAATCCCAAGGATAAAATACCAAGCTTAAGCCAAGAATTAGTTAAGCTATTATTTTGTAATTGATTGGTAGAATTCATAACTACAGGTAAATATTAAATATAATCTACAAATAGCTCACAGTATTTAAATAAGCAATATTTTTTTATTTGCTTTAGACGCTAACATACGATATTAATAAGTCAATCCAGAGTTAATAGTTAGATATGACTAACCACCTACGCATCGGTATCGGTATTTTAATCTTTGAATAATAGGAATGAAATTTTATTAGGTAAACATATTAGTTCCCATGGTGAGTCTAGTTATGCTCCTGTCGGTGGACATTTAGAATTTGGAGAAACATTTGCAGAATGTGCTATCCATGAAGTTTTAGAAGAAACAAATCTGATCATTGAAAATCCACAATTGATAGCGGTGACTAACGATATTTTTGAAAAAGAACAAAAGTATTACATCTTGATTTGCCTTAAAGCTCATTGTTTAAATGAGCATGAATTACAGAATCTTGAGGCTCATAAAGTAGAAAGCTGGTAGTGGTTTGTTCTTGATAATTTACCCTCTAACCTTTTTCTACCTCTAAAAAGACTCATTGAGAAAAAATGTTATTTATATAAAAAAAGTATTGATTAACTAAGTTTATCTAATTTTAAATATCCGGACGCGTATTTGTGTAAAACACTAGCAATAAGAGTTTGATAAGACATTCTTTCTTGTGCTGCAATTCTTTTTATATGATTTAAATCGTATAACGGCAATCTAATATTAATTCTTTCCGATTTTTTTAAAAAAATTAGCTGCGGCAATTTTAGCTATATTTTTTGGCTCTCTAGTTCTTTTTTAGACAACTCTAAAAGCTCATCTTGTTCAAAATAATCTAGTATTTCTTATTCTTTTTCAGTAAATTTGTATTTTTTCATAATCTAATCCTTAGCTTGACAATATCATCCTAACTTAGCAATATTAATAAATGATCACCTTGATTTATAATTATGATAATACAGATTTTATTGTTGTAGCGGTGGTGAGCTCGCCGGATTTGAACCCGGACCCTTTGATTAAAAGTCAAATGCTCTACCGACTGAGCTACGAGCTCTTAAATATATTGCATATATTCAAAAATTATGTTTTACTTTATCGCCGAAAAAGGCTAATCTGTCAACAATTATTTTTTAATTTAAACTTAGGAAGTTTATGCGGCATCAGGACGTGGCTATAATTATCCCCTCAAGGCTAAGTTCAACTAGGCTTAAACAAAAACCGCTGCAGCTTATCGGCTCTATAACTTTAATCGAGCGGGTATTCAAACAAGTAAATCAAGCGGGCCTTGAGCATACATATGTTGCGACCGACTCGGAAGATAGCAAGCGTTATTACAAAAGTCGGAGGAAAAGTAATATTCACCGATAGTGCTATCCCAACCGTACTGATCGTACTTATGAAGCTTTTAAATTAATTCCAAATAATCAAAACATTAATTACATAGTTAATGTACAGGGAGATATGCCTTTCATTGAACCTAGCTCTATTTTGAAAATTATAGAATATTTAAAAAACAGCAAATACGATATTGTTACACCGATAGTAAAAGTAGATAGGGAATCAGTGAAAGCTAGTAGTAATGTTACCGTAGCGGTTGACTCGGCGGGACAGCATTGTATTTTTCGCGTAGTCTTATTCCAAACGGTGCAGAAGAATTTTTATATCATGTAGGCATGTATGGTTTTCGCAAAAACGCTTTAGAAAAATTTGTATCTCTTAAGCCAACTTTTTTAGAAAAAACAGAACGTTTAGAACAATTACGTGTCCTTGAAAACGGCATGACTATAGGTACATGTTTAGTTGAGAATGTTCCTATTTCCGTAGATACGGAAGAAGACTTAAAAAAAGCAGTAAAATTTTACGAAAATATTAGTAAACTAGGTTTATAATAATGGTACATTTCATTTTTGTTACCGGCGGCGTTGTTTCATCACTCGGTAAAGGTCTAACGGCAGCATCTCTTGCTATGCTATTGCAAGCGAAAGGTTTTAGAGTAAGTGTACGAAAACTAGACCCTTATCTTAACATTGACCCGGGAACTATGAATCCTCACGAACATGGTGAGGTATATGTAACCGATGACGGAGCAGAAACCGATCTAGATCTTGGACATTATGAACGTTTTACCGAGTTTCCGCATGCAAATTTGATAGCATCACAACAGGTGCGATATACTCAAAATTACTTAAAGATGAACGTTTAGGAAATTACGCCGGCGTTACTGTTCAAGTCATCCCGCATGTTACAAATATAATAAAAGATTTTATACTTTCAAACACCAAGGTTTTGATTTTATTATTTGTGAAATAGGCGGTACAGTCGGTGATATTGAAGGTCTACCGTTTTTTGAAGCTATAAGGCAAATTGGTAACAAATTAAAAAGCGAAAATTGTTTATTTATTCATTTAACATTATTACCTTATGTTAAAACCGCCCGTGAATTAAAAATCAAACCTACCCAACACTCAGTTAAAGCATTACGCGCTATAGGTATTTCACCTAATATACTAGTGTGTCGTGCAGAACGTAACATTTCAAAAGGCGAAATAGATAAAATATCTTTATTGTGTAATATAGAATCTGAGTATGTTGTTCCGGCAATAGATCAAAAAAATATATATTTAGTACCGATTGCATATCATAATTCAGGTCTTGATAATAAAGTATTAAACTTTTTTAATATTAATATCATGCCATCTAAATTAGATAAATGGCATGATATAATTAATAGGCTAAAAGATTCTAATTCAAAAGTAAGAATCGCTATAATAGCTAAATATCATAAATTAAAAGATGCTTATAAATCAGTAATCGAGGCACTTGATCATGCAGGTATTTATTACAAATACAAAATTGATTTAGTATGGATAAATGCTGAAAATCTAACTGAAGAGAATATTAATAAAAAATTATTAGATATAGATGGGATTTTAGTACCAGGTGGATTTGGAGAACGGGCAACTAAAGGAAAAATTATAGCAATAAAATATGCCCGTACTAATAACATACCTTTTTTTGGAATATGTTTCGGTATGCAACTTGCGACGATCGAAATAGCTCAGAATTTAATCGGTATTAAAGATGCAGTAACGGAAGAATTTAAAGTAGACGGTACAAAAATTATTGAGAAAATAAATAAAAACTGTGAAGACTCAAAAATAACAATTGAAAATGTAAAAAAGACTATGAGGCTCGGCTCTTATCCTTGTAGTTTGGTCGCAAGTACCATTGCAGCTAATGCTTATAAAAGCCTTGAAATAAATGAGAGACATCGTCATAGATATAAATTTAATAATGAATTTCAAAATATTTTTGAAAAACACGGAATAGTATTTAGCGGTTTTTCAAAAGATGAAGAGATTGTAGAAATAATTGAACTACCGCTACTGCGTTGGTTCGTAGGAGTACAATTTCATCCGGAATTTAAATCTAAACCTTTTGAAGCTCATCCGTTATTTATTCAGTTTATTAAAGCAGCGATTGAGTATAACAAATGTAATTAACAACAATATATGAGACTATTTTAAAAAATCTTGACATAGTTTTTATTATAGTCTACGGTGCATAAAAAATAATAGCCGGACAGTTTCTAAAAAGCGTTTGAGGTCATTCCCGCATATGCGGGAATGACCTATAACACTCTAAGCCTTGCAAAAACATAACATTTTTAAAAACTATCCGGTACTAAAAAAATAAGCTCATAGTAAATCAATGGATAGCGTGGATTCTAATTTCACAATTTGGAATAAAGCCAGAAACAGTAAATTTAGGCATATAGTATGGCCGATTAGATCGTATGAATTAACCAAGTTCATCCCGATGGCTTTACTAATGTTTTTTATTCTACTTAATCAAAACTTAGTTCGTAGTATTAAAGATAGTTTTGTTGTTACCTTAATTAGCTCGGAAGTATTGAGTTTTATCAAACTTTGGGGCGAAATGCCGATGGGAATTTTATTTGTTATTTTTTATTCTAAACTCTGTAATATTATGACAACAGAACAAGTTTTTAGGATAATTACCGGTACTTTTTTATTTTTCTTCGCAATTTTTGGTTTTATTTTATTTCCGTACAGAGAGTTTTTTCATCCCGATCCCGAATTAATTAAGCACTATATCACTGTTCTTCCTCACTTAAAATGGTTTTTAATAATTTGGGGACAGTGGAGTTTGGTATTATTTTATATTATGGGAGAGTTATGGCCGGTTATAGTCTTTACTCTTTTATATTGGCAGCTTGCAAATAAAATTACTAAAGTCGAAGAAGCACCAAGATTTTACTCATTTTTTACTTTATTCGGACAAACTAATTTACTCATCTCAGGAACCGTAATTATTTATTTTGCTAAGAGTGAGCATTTCTTATTACCTTTATTTTCTCATCTAAACGATACAAATGAAATTCTTTTAAAATCATTTATTACGGTTATTTTAATATCCGGATTAATTTGTCTAGCTCTTCATAAACTTATTGATAAATCAGTCGTAGAAGCTGACAAAAATATTAAATTTAAAAACCAAAGAATGGATATATTAAAATTAAGCTTGGTCGACAGTGCAAAAGTAATATTAACTTCTAGATATCTCGGTTTTATTTGTCTTCTTGTAATGTCTTATTCTATGAGTATTAGCCTAATAGAAGGATTATGGATGTCCAAAGTAAAACAACTCTATCCCGCTACAAAGGATTTTATAGCCTATCACGGTAAAGTGTTTTTTTGGACGGGAATACTCACGTTAGTTAGTGCGTTTTTAGGCAGTAGTTTAATTAGAATATGCGGCTGGTTTTGGGGAGCTATTATAACACCGATTATGATGTTTGGAGCAGGTGTTATGTTCTTTTCATTCACGGTTTTTGAAAATCACCTAGGAAATATCGTAAATACTCTCGGCTATAGTGCACCGCTTATCGTTATAGTTTTTATCGGCGGACTTTGGCATGTACTTTCTAAATCCGTAAAATATTCACTTTTTGATGCTACCAAAGAAATGGTATATATTCCGCTCGATAGTGAAATGAAGACCAAAGGTAAAGCTGCAGTTGATGTTATGGGTGCTAAAATCGGTAAATCAATAGGTGCTATTATTCAATTCATATCCTTTAGTATTTTCCCGAACGCCATACATAACGACATAGCCGGTTTATTGATGTTTAGTTTTATTATCGTATGTCTATTATGGCTATATGGCGTGAAAGTTTTATCAAAATATTATAATAAAATGATACAACGTTGATAAGGATATCCATTCCTGCGAAGGCTTGCTTGCGTTGATACCTATAATCTTCATGAGCTACGTAGGCGTTGTTGCATGACTCAGAAAAGGCGTACGATGTCATTCGTAGCTCAATATTGTTGCGTAGACCGGTAAAATCCCCTGTGTCATCCCGTGGCTTGACCACGGGATCCATAAAAACAATAAAAAATACTAATAATTCTAGTATTTTTAACTGGATCCCGTGATCAAGTCGCGCGGGATGACATCGGGAAAACTGATCCACGCAACAAGGCCCAAAAGCGGGGATCTAGCACAATAACTTCAAATATCGATATAGAGAAGTTATTTATTAAAAAAATAAACCTAAAAAAACAAATTTTTTATAGGTTTTACTAGATTTCCGCCTACACGGGAATGATATAAAACGATCCATGTATACAATGCTGAACAGAAATGACCAGTGCTTTTCAAAAATTGCTTGATGCTATGAATCAAACTACTGTATTTTGAACATCCTCTCCTATTAAATCCTTGATCAAGCAAATTAAAAGCCTCATCCAAGCACTTATATACTGCATTTTCTTGAGCTACTTCCGAATAATTTTCGATTAACCCTAGCTTTTGACAATAATAACAAGTTGAGCTTTTAAACCATCACTCTATTGATTTTTAATATTTTTAAAACAGCTTGGCTACTATCCTTTGCTTTTTCATATTTATTTTTTAAGCTCTGTAATCTGTCAACATATATTCTTAACGTCTCTACTTCTTGACTTTGATATATTAAGCTCTCTATTTTTTCAATTTTATTAACCGCTCTGCCTCTTCATACGGTTCTTTACATTGTCTTACTAAATTTGCTTTTGTAAAATTAGTATTAGCATTGTTATGCATTAATAGTGAAAGAATAATTTTGTTTTCTACTAAGTTACGACCACAGTAATGTAATACTTCAGTCATCTGTTTATAAGTCATTCACCGTAGCACCATATTCAAGTAACATTTTGGCTTTTTTAAAATTACCTGTAACCTCTAAAGCAGTATCACCATTTTCATCTTGTATATTAAGATCAATACCTTTTTGCAGTAACTCTTTAAGGTCTGCTAAGTCAGTTACATAATGTAGGGTACTTTTGTTTTCTGGGCTATCTACCGTATCAAAACTAACGTCTTTACTGTTTTACTATTAAGATTATTGTTAATACTAATGCGTAAATCATGAAACATTTCTGGAGCGGTTTTACATTCTTTTGCATTACTCCCCTTTCCTATACAAGATTTAAAAATATTTATTAACTTAGAAATTTTAGGCATAATTATTTTTTTAGTTATTTTATTAAAATTCCATGTTTCATGGTATTTTTGACTCGACATTACATTATATTAATATATTTTAATAAAGTCAATGTGAATGGTTAATTTTTATGAATTAACCAATTAACAATATAATTTAAAAATTCTTTTTTCTTGAATCTATTTGTAATATAGTAATAGGCATATTTAATATTTGTAGAGGGAGTAATGAAACAAAATCCAAAAATCTCATTAATAGGTAGCGGTAACATAGGTGGTACACTTGCTCACTTAATTAGCCTTAGAGAACTCGGCGATATCGTGTTATTTGATGTGACTGAAGGAGTACCGCAAGGAAAAGCATTGGATCTCATGCAAGCCGGTACAATAGCCGGGTCTGATATCAAAATAAAAGGCACAAACGACTATAAAGATATTGAAGGCTCTGATTCCATAATTATTACTGCCGGTTTACCAAGAAAACCAGGGATGAGTAGAGAAGATTTAATTAGCATTAACACCGGTATTATGAAAACGGTTGCAGCAAATGTTAAAAAATACGCTCCTGATGCCTTTGTAATAGTAATTACCAATCCACTTGATGTTATGGTATATGTCATGCTTAAAGAAAGCGGATTGCCTCACAATAAAGTAATCGGTATGGCAGGAGTACTTGACTCATCAAGATTTAATCTTTTTCTTGCTGAAGAGTTTAAAGTATCGGTTAGCAATGTTAATAGCATGGTTCTCGGCGGTCACGGCGATGCTATGGTACCTCTTGCAAGATATTCTACAATATCAGGCGTGCCAATACCTGACTTGATAAAAATGGGATTATCAAGTAATGAAAATATTGAAAAAATAATCGATCGTACTAGAAACGGCGGCGGTGAGATTGTTGCATTACTTAAAACAGGTTCTGCTTATTATGCTCCCGCAGCCTCAGCAATAGAAATGCTTGAGTCATATTTAAAAGATAAACGTCAGATTCTAACTTGTGCCGCTCATTTACAAGGTGAGTACGGCGTACATGATTTATATGTCGGAGTGCCTATTATGATCGGTAAAGAAGGTGTTCTAAGAGTAATAGAACTGCAGTTAACCGCAGAGGAAAAAGCACTATTTGATAAATCAGTCGAGGGAGTTAAAAAACTCATTGAGACGATAAAATAAATGATAAAATTATATTATTGAAGCACAAATGCAACAAGATTTAAAATATTGAATTAATACTAATTATTAGTATTGTTAATTGAACATAAATGGTATTACATTTTGGTTTATTTTTATTAATAGAGGGAAATTATGAAACATAAGAATGAATTAGACCGGCTAATAAGAAATCTTTATTTAATAAAAAATACTAATTTAAATAATATTTTAGAAACAGATAAACTAGCTATAACACGTACAACTATTTTATAGAAGCTCTAATAAACAAAATAGACCCTAGAACGCCGGGACCGTATGTTTCTCAACAACAAGCTAACTTCAAAGTAACAAATGATAAAAATATACAGGGTGCTAGTAAAGAAATTTATTTAAAAAATCTACCTATTAGTATTGGTAAAGTTGAAGGCTTTAAGGAAGACGGAAAAGGTCGAAAAACAAAGGCTCAACTTGATATCCTAATATCCCCTTCAGATTTTTCAGCATTATTAAGACTAAGTACTTCATTACCGATCACTAATGAGCAAGAACTAGAAATAAAGGGCAATATTAATCTATTGCAATTGATGGAAGAAGTTGTTCAGAAAGTAGGGGAAAAGAACTTAAATATAAAGCAAGATAAAAAAGTACTTACCTCACAAAAAAACGAACAAGCTATAACACACGGTCAACAAAAAGTAGAACTTAGCCTTAAAGAAGAAATAATCAAGTTAAGGGAAGCAGTTCAAGAAACAATCAAAAATCCAACTAATAATGAAGAATTTAATAAGACATCAAAAGAAATTTTAGGTTTGATTAATAATATCAACGCTCATCAACCATCTAGATTACAGGCAACTAGAAATAAAATCCTGAGTAGCGGAGAAATCCCTAATACTAAAAATACAAAAATAGAGGGGTTTTTTCTTGAACAACATGAATGGGATAAATTTCAAGAATTACGAGAGAGATTACAAAAAATAAAAGAGCCTAGAGAAAAATAATATGAAATGAAAAATTTTTATGATGTGATTAATTCATTAGATAAAAATATCATTCTAGGAGTAATGCAAGAGAAACAAAAAGTGCAACAAGCGTCCAATCAAAAAGCGCAAGAGATTATAAGAAGTAAATTTTTATACCTTGATAATGCCTGGGATTTTTCAGATGGTTTACAAAATTTATTTGAGAAGTTAAAAAATAAAGAAGCGACAGGGGAAAAAGAACTTATAGAAGCTTCTAAAAATATACTCAGCAAAAGTATATCAGTAAATAAAAATTACCTCCGTAATACTAATAATTCAAACGAATTAGATTTACAATATAAGATGTTGTTAAGATAATATCTCGCAAAATATAAAGGAGGCTCTAGTCTTATATGCCAGAAGTAATAACAATAACAAAATTGATATATTATCCAAATAAATTTATATCAAATTTAATCAAGCAAAATGAATCGGTACTACAAAAAGAAACAGGTAAATATTCTCGTTCTTTAGAAACTATACCTGAAGATTCTATACCTAAGTTATCACCGGCAATAGTACATTCCTCAACAGAACTTTTTGCAAAACTAGAAAATTCATTCAATGAACTAGCACAATTCACTGATAAAATATTAATAGATACCGGCAAATCTTATGTACAACAGGCAAATATTAATCCTCAATCTAATACCGTTTCTAGATCTTCTTCTATTGATTCAGGAATAGCATCAAGTCAAGAAGAATTATCTACCACATTTGGAAAAAGCAGCTCTACTAATTTAATTGAAGCTCTTTTTAGTACAAGCGAAAATTTTATCAAATTCAAATATAGCAAAAGATAAGTTAACGGTAACAAAAGAACTACAAAAATCTATCCAACAAAAAGAAGTAAGCAATGAAAGACTTACTCAAGAAGAAATAGATAATATTTATAAGACACTAGGTATATTTGAAGAAATTAAGGAATATGAAAAGAGCGACAATTCACGTGTTCCTCGTTTACTAAATAAAAATTACTATAAGCTAACTGATCCTCGTGAGGAGCGTAGAAGCGATAATATCGCTTTAGAGCAGGATGATACAATGCTAACTACTGATACTGATTTAGAGTGGGATGACACCGGAATACTGCCTCCTGCCCAAAATAGTGCCGTTTCAGATAAATTAAAAGAAGCAGTAGATGATTATATATCTGAGCTACAAAATGAAAAGCTATCTAAAGATACATCCCCGAAACAAGTTGAGGCAATAACTCATCCAATGCAGGAAGCAATACCGACTCCTCTTGCTCTTTCCTGAAATACTCATCCTATATTCGATGATACAATAAAGTTCTTAAAGAGGTTTAAAGAAGAGATCGATAAATTTCCACAAGATTATACTAAAGCCTCTACCATACCTCTATATTGAAATAATGTTAATAGAAATTTAGGAAGAAGTGAATTTTTAGCAAGTATGGTATCAACTTCTCAACAAGATGAGAGAATTAATGATATATTAGATAAACTTCAAAAAATTTCTACTAATTGTAGTAAGATAATAATGATGATAAATTTAATCAAGAGATTAAAGCATCTTTTTTAGAAATTAATACCACATTAAAAAATATAATGGAATATAAAGGACCCGAAATAGAATATTTAAATTCCAATATAGAAAAAGTTTAAAAGAATTTATCTAATTTAGAATCTTTGACTTATGAATTATCTAAAAATACATCTCCGAAACATATTAAGCAATCAACCCAAGATCAACCTAAAATATCTACAGGAGCAGTTACCGGTATAAAAGATAGAATAGCAAAAATTGAAGCAGACTCTGACAGCAAAATCAAAAAATACTGGACAGAAGAAAAGAAACAGACTGTAGAAAAACAACATGAAAATACTCAATCTGACTATATAACTCCTCAGAAAAATTTTGAGTTTGAAAATCGAGGTAAAGAAATTAAAGAGAATAGTACCAAAAATTTAATAAACAAATTTGAAAAAGGCTTTGATAGTAAAACAACAAGATACTGGACATCACCGGCTGGATAGGATAAATGGGAGGAAGAAAAACAGAAAGGTATAGGAAAAGAGAATGAACTAATAAGACCTCGTACAAAATTTGCAATAGAACATTCTAAACATACTCAATCTAAAGAGCCTATATATCATCCAACTCCTGAAAAATTGAATATTAACGAAATAACTCACGATTTAAAGCTAAAAGGCAATACAAAAAACTTAAAAGACAAATTTGAAAACTTAGCAAAAGAAGCGAAGCAAATTGGGACACAAGCACAGCAACGCTCCAAATCTTCAAGTAGTCCTAACATAAAACCTACAGGTTGCAGTAAAGACGGAAGAAATATATAAGGCAATTGATGTTATTCTTGTTTTTGGGTCTTGTTGCATGGCTCGTTTATGTCATTTCCGCGGAGGCGGGACTCCAGTAAAAAAAACAAGTTTTTTATGTGTTTATTTTGTCAAATATATCAATATTGAAGTTATTTTGCTAGATCCCCGCTTTCGCGGGGATGACATTGAGTAGGTTTTTCAAGCCATGCAACAAGACTTTACTGTTGTGAGGATGACATCCTACGTAAAACCAACACTGTACTCATTAATATTATAAGCAAAAATATGAAAAAGCTTAAAGTGAGAGATAGTGACTTAAAATTTTGCCATAACAACATACTAAAGAAAGGAGTAGTTGAGGATAGAATAATACCTCCAAAAGAATGTGATAGACTATAAAGCCTCATTTTAACATTAGTCTTAAATAAGGATTGAACAATAATTTGTAGCGGTACTGCATAAAATGCTGCAAGTCCTATTAATATAACGGGACAGAGAATATTAAATATTTGTTTGTATAACATTATTTGCATTCCTAAAGCAACAATAATGCTGACAAATAAAGCCCATGTAATCTGTCTTAAAGGGTTTATTTTATCGGCAAACAGCCCTGCAAAAACAGCTGATATTCCATAGGTAGTAGTAAGAGCTATATTCATAAATCTTATTTCAGGATGATTTATAAGAGCTATTTTTGTTAAAAAAACTCCTAAGAAAATTACTAAAAAGTGATACACTCCTCCAATAGCACCGTTTATTAGTAATGCTATTATAACGGATAGTTTATTATTCCATATAATTTGCCGCAAGGTACTTTTTGATGACGTTCTTAAAAACTCGCTACTTTCTTTAAAAAAATTTCTCATCAAAATAGCAAATAAACCAAATATTGCACCAATAAAGAAATTAAAACGCCATAAATATTGGATATCGGAATTACTAGCGTAATAATAAGCTATAGCCGCAAGTAATGCACCTATTTGGCCACAGCATGAAACTATTCCTATATTTAAATTTTTCTGATTATCTCCTGTTTTTTCAGCTACATAAACCTTTATTCCGTCAACCTCTCCGGCAAGGCTTGCTAAAAAAACCATTCGACATAATGTTAGTATTACCGTAGCAAAAATACCTATTATCTCAAAGGAAGGAGTAATAGCAATGAATCCGGTAGCAATGCTACTCATGCACATTGATATCTTGATAGATTTAGTACGCCCGTATTTATCTCCGATAAATCCAAAAATTAAGGACCCTAAAGGTCGTACTATAACAGCTGCACTAAGAATAGCAAAAAAACCAAGTAGTTGTTTATCCTGCTCTATATTAGGTAAGAAATTTTGTGCAAGAATACTAGCCGATAAACCGAATAGAGCATAATCATAATAACGGATAATCGTTGTAAAAAATGCAACTAAAAAAGCTGAATTAGACATATAATATTTTCTTTTTGTGGCAACAGCATATGATACCAACTATTTAGGCTGTGTGAAAGAAAATTAATTTAATCTATTTTTACTCTTTGCGTCTACAAATTATAAGATTTTTTTGAAATAGGAACAACTACAGCATAATTTCAATATAGAAATCTTTTATATTTATTTTACTATTGTAGTTTTAATTATAATATTTTATATTTGGTATATATTTAATTTTTAACCGTTTTAAAAATATGCACTTAGAATATAAAGTTACTATATCTGAAAATGGCAGAATAAATATTCCTGCAAAAATTCGTGATCAATTACATCTTGCTTCAGGAGATCAGTTAATGCTAATACTTGATAAAGAATTAACATTGATTCCTCTAAAAAATAAAATTAAAGAATTTCAAGCATTAGTAAAATCTAGAAATAAAGATAACATATCATTAGTTGACTCTTTAATTGAATCAAGAAGAAAGGAATTTAATAATGAATAAATATATTTTAGATTCATCTGCTTTACTTGCATTATTTAACTTAGAAACTGGTAGTGACAAGGTCGAAGAATTATTACCGTTATCTATTATGTCTACAGTAAATATAGCAGAAGTAGTAGCTGAACTAGATAAAAAATTGAACATATCTTTTATTCAAAGTAAAGAAATGATCTCAGCTTCCATAAATAAAATTGTAGCCTTAGATTTTGATCAAACTATAGAAATTGGACGCTTAAAGAAAGAAACAGAACAATTTGGCTTATCTCTTGGTGACAGAGCTTGCATTAGCCTAGGATTAATTACAGGCTATCCTATATATACTGCAGATAAAATTTGGGCTAAACTGCAATTAAATTGTAAAATCGTTCTAATTCGCTAAGCTCTACGAAGATTTCTAATTGATTTGCTATTTTGAGGTATTTTTTAGCGAAAATTAATAAGATTTTTGAAAGAATAGCTACTCCTATTTCAAAGAAACCTTATAATTTGCAGCAAAAAATAACCAAAATTAAATCTTCTTAGAAATCTTCATAGAGACTAACAGCTCATTTTATGATAAAATTTGAAAAAAGAGCCATTATGATACTATAATAATTACCTTCCTCTTCCTGAGTTTTGCTTTTCTATTTTTGCTCTTCGTGCTTTCATAGCCTTTGCTAGTTCTTCTTTATGCTGATCTCCTCCTTGAGGCATTTGTTTACCAACATCCTTTGCCTCTTTTTTTATAGTTTTTGGAATTGATATAGGTGGTGGCGGAGGCGATGGGGGAATAGGAATACCGCTTCCAGGCATTAGAGGCGGCATCGGTATAGTACCGCTAGGCATAGTTGGAGTATTTTTTGAAGATTGATTAACAGCTGCTGCTTTATCTTCTCTTCTTTCATACGTTTTATAGCTGCTAATGCTCCTTGTTGCTATAAATCTGCAGCTATCGGCTCTCTTTTTGTAGCAGTTAAGTGTTTTATTTTTATTATCAAACTTTTGTTCTATATCGGAAGCACTATTAATAGTATTATGTTCTTTTTCTATAGCCTTAAATTGATCATTAATAGCTTCTAATTCTGCAGCGATTTTCCATCTTTCTTCTCTAGTAATATTAGAATTAGCTTTTTTTTCTTCAAGCCACTTTTTCCTCTCTTCTAGTTCTTTCTGTTTTTGCTTTAATTCTTCTATACGTTTTGCATGATTATCTATTTTTTCTTCTATACTCTTTGTTTGCTGCTCGAAAACATCCTGTACTTGTCTGCTTTGAACTTTTTTCTTTAACTCTTCATCAAAAGAAAGCGGTTTATTTCGTACAGGCTGTCCTAAATCAGAATGTATTAGATCGTCAAAATTTTCTCTAGAAGCTAACGGTTTTTTACTGGCATCAGGTATTTAAGGATCATGTTTTCGTAAATCTTTTGTAATTTCTTGTATATTTTTATGAAGTTCTGTAATCGACGCCACTTTACCTCTCACAAGTTAATTGATTTTAAAGATATAGTAATTAAACCTCGTTTATAGCTTCAACGCAAGCAAAAGTTGCTATTTTTAGTATTTCATTAGCTGTTGCTGCAGCTTGAAGTATTTGAACGGGTTTTTCAAAACCGTTTGTTATAGGACCTATAAAGCTGTTTGACGAAAATTCTTGTAACAACTCAGTAGAAATAGCAGCTGAATTTAAACCAGGCATAATTAATACATTTGCAGATCCTGATAATCTACAAAATTTATATAATTTACGTAAATCACCATCTAAAGCCACTTTAACCGACATCTCTCCGTCATATTCAAAATCTACCTTCATGCCGCTCAGCTCTTCTTTGTCATTGCTAAAATTATCTAGTATATTTACTGCTTCACGAATACGAGCTGTTTTTGCCTTAGAAGAATTACCGAATGTTGAAAAAGAAAGAAGTGCAACACGAGGCGTGATTCCCATATTTTTAGCAATTTCTGCAGTTTGGGTTGCTATTTGTGCAAGTTCCCAACTGTTTGGATATTCTGTAATACAATTATCGGCAATAATAATATTATTATCTTTAGCAATCATAATTGAATAGCCAATGATGCTACGATTAGTTTTTGGTGAAATGACTTTCATGATATCTTCTAAACTATCGATATAACTTTGTGTAACACCGGTTAGAAGAGCATCACCGTCACCGCATGCTAACATACAAGCAGCGAAAATATTCTTATCAGTTTTAACAAGCTTTGCACAATCACGGTATAAATAACCTTTTCTCTGAAGTCTTTTATATAAATAATCAGTATATTTCTCTAAACTATCGCTTAAGGCCGCATTCATTATTTGAATTCCGTCTAAGCTAATATCTTGACCTATCTTTTTTAACATAGCCTCAATTCGTTCAACACGACCAATTATAATCGGATGACCGTATTTCTTGTCTCGCATCATAAGAGCGGCAGAAATTACTTCTTCTTCTTCACCTTCAGCAAAAACAATCCGTTTAAGCGGTGCATTATGAATTTTTTCAGCTAAGAAATTCATATAGTTAGCAGTAGGATTTAATCTGCTACCTAATTCTTTCTTATATTTACCTATACTAAAATCTTTAACCCTAGCAACGCCGCTTTCTATTGCAGCAACGGCAACCGCCGCTGCTACTACGGTAATTAAACGAGGATCAAACGGTACAGGAATGATATATTCCTTACCAAAAACCATCTTACGCCCTGAATAAGCTTTATACACCTCTTCCGGTACAGGTCTACGGGCTAAATCTGCAATGGCTTTTGCTGCAGCTATTTTCATTTCCGTATTAATAGTCTTAGCTCTTATATCTAATGCTCCTCTAAAAATATAAGGAAATCCCATAACATTATTAATCTGATTATTATAATCAGATCGCCCTGTTGCTATAATCGCATCATCGCGTACAAGTTGTATATCTTCCGGAGTAATTTCCGGATCAGGGTTAGCCATAGCAAAAATAATTGGATTACTTGCCATTCTACTCACCATATCTTTAGTTACTGCGCCTTTTACCGATAACCCTATAAATACATCAGCGTTATTTAAGCTTTCCGCTAAAGTTCTAAACTTGGTATCACTTGCATATAGCTCTTTCCATTTATTCATACCTTCTAGGCGTCCTTTGTAAACAACGCCTTTAGTATCACATACAATAATCTTTGATTTATCAGCTCCAAGAGCAATTAATAAATCAATGCAAGCAATAGCTGCTGCACCTGCTCCGTTAACTACGATTTTTAAATCTTCAAGCTTGCGATTAGTAAGATACGCAGCATTTATTAGCCCTGCGGCGGTAATAATCGCTGTTCCATGCTGATCGTCATGAAAGACCGGTATATCCATTAAAGATTTTAATTTTTCTTCTATAATAAAACATTCCGGAGCTTTAATATCTTCAAGATTAATACCCCCAAAACTATAACTGAGATACTTCACGGCATTAATAAATTCTTCAGGATCTTCCGTATTCACTTCCAAGTCAATTGCATCAATATCAGCAAATTTTTTGAATAGTACCGCTTTACCTTCCATCACCGGTTTTGAAGCGGCAGCTCCTAAATTACCAAGCCCAAGTACGGCAGTACCGTTAGAGATTACGGCAACTAAATTACCGCGAGCAGTATATTTATATACATCCTCTAAATTTTTAGCAATTTCAAGGCAAGGAGCCGCAACCCCTGGGGAATAAGCAAGTGATAAATCTTGCTGAGTAACTAAAGACTTTGTTGCAGAAATAGCGATCTTACCAGGCTTATCTTTTTCATGATATTCAAGGGCCTCAGCATAATTTATTTTATTCATTTCATCCATTTTAGAAATTCCTGTTTTATTTGTTTGTTTTAGTTTGTCGTCATTGCGAGCAGACGCAATAGGCATCGACGAAGCAATCTCAGGCAACATTCCTGAGATTGCCATGCTCCTTTCAGTCGCTCGCAATGACGTGGTAAATTCACCCCATTATATACATAATAATTGATATAGTAACTACCGAGAAAAAAGTAGTAAATGTTATAATCGACGCCATAGAATCAGGATCACCGTCAAGTTGACGAGATAAAACATAAGCCGTACTCGCACATGGAAGGCAGCTATATAATATTCCTACCGATCTATTTAATCCGTCAATAGACATTAACCATAGTACTACTACACTAACTAGAGGAAATGCAACTAATTTAACAAAGCTTGTAAACATTACATTATGTAAAAGCTCTTGTCTAATAGTAAAATTAAGCCCTGCCCCAACATTTAGCATACCGATAGCTAAAGCGGCATTAGAAAGGCTATCTAACGTTTTCTTAAGCCCTAAATGTAATTCAAGATTTGAGTAATTAAAAACGAATCCTACTAAACTTGCGATAATTAACGGATTACGCACAATTAATTTCATCATTAAAACAAAACTAGTGCTAATAGTATTAGTCACGGATTTATTAGGGATATAATAAGCGAAAATCATTACCGATAAAATATTGGTAAAAATAATCATATAAGAAGAAATAATGGCAACGATTGAAAGTCCGCTAGAACCAAGCAAGGGGCTACTTACCCCAAAAAAAATGTAGCTATTATAACGAATCGATCCTTGAAAAATGGAAGTAAATTGGACTTTATCTATGTTGTATTTTTTTTGGTAAATTATAAGACCGATTGATACAAGAATAGTGGATATAATAAGAGCCACTACTAATTTAATTATGGGTGCAATGCTTAAATCGGCAGTAGATACGTAACTAAACAACATGGCAGGAAATAGTACAAAATACGATAATTTCTCAATACCACGCCAAAATTCTTCTGAAGTTAACCATTTATTTTTGATAATACTACCAAGCAGCGTAATTAAAAAAATAGGTAACGTACTACAAAAAATTTCATTCATTTGTTAATAGTTTTTATTTTAACGTCATTGCGAGGAGCGAAGCGACGTGGCAATTTCGTCCAACTTCCTGAGATTGCCACACTCACTTCGTTCGCAATGACGCTTAGATACCCATGCGGGAATGATATATAGGCTACAACTGCCCTTCAACCAGCTTTTTCATTTCCTGCACCCCGTAAAGCTTTATCAAAGTCCCAAGTCTTGGACCTTCATTCTGTCCAAGCAATATTTGATATAAATCTTTGAAGTAATCACGCAGATTTTCATATCCTGCTTTCATTCCTATATCATATATTGCTTTCTGAATTGCTTCAGCTTCGGTTTGATCAGCTATATCAGATAACATATCTAATATATCCTGCAAAATAACCTTATGCTTTTCAGAAGGAGATAAATATGATTTATGTGCTTTAATAAAGTCATTATAATATCTTATAGCAAATTCTGCTAAATGGTCAAGATAAGGGTTAGTATTTGGAGTTGCTTTTGGCTCATATTTGCTAATAAATCCCCAAAGCACCGATTTATCCGAAGGATTACACACAGAAGTAAGATTTAAAAGCAACGAATAGGTAATTCCAAAAGTCTCAATTTTCGGTACATTTCCGTGATGGATGTGATAAACGGGATTTGCAAAACGCTTTGCCCTGTCCTCTTCTAAATGATATTTCTGGTTAAAAGTAATATATTCATCAACATTTTTAGGAATTACATCAAAAAACAAACGCTTAGCTCTAGTCGGATTTTGATACATAAATAATGCCATACTTTCAACAGGAGCATATTTAAGCCAATCATCAATGCTAATACTATTACCTTTTGATTTTGATATTTTCTCACCGTTTTCATCTAAGAATAACTCATAACATAACTGCACCGGCGGCTTTCCTCCTAGGATTCGGCAAATTTCCGAATAAAGACGAGCATTTGCCAAATGGTCTTTGCCGTACATCTCATAATCGACTTTAAGCGCAGCCCAACGCATACCAAAATCCGGCTTCCACTGTAATTTGCAATGCCCTCCCGTTACCGGTACTTCTATATAATTACCGGCTTTGTCTTTATACGTTACAGTGCCTGCTTTAGCATCCCATTTCTCTATAGGTACTTGCAGTACCTTACCTGTTTTCGGACATATAGGCATGAAAGGTGAATAGGTAGCCTTGCGCTCTTCTCTAAAAGTCGGTAGCATTAGCTCCATTATCTCGTCATATTTCTCAAGCACCATTATCAGCATCTCATCAAACATACCAGCTTTATAACAGTTAGTACTGCTATAAAATTCATACTCAAAGCCGAATTTATCAAGGAATGAGCGAAGCTTTGCATTCATATAATGCCCATAACTTTCACATTCACCGAATGTATCAGGGATAGAAGTAAGCGGCATATCCATATACTGTGCCACCATTTCAGGATTTGGGATATTGCTAGGTACTTTACGAAGCCCGTCCATATCATCGGAAAAGCAAATTAGTTTAGTCGGAATATCGGATAATTGCTCAAATGCTTTCTGTACCATCACCATACGGGCATTTTCACCAAAAGTACCGATATGAGGTAAACCTGAAGGACCGTAACCCGTTTCAAATAATACATACCCCTTCTCAGGAATTTGACCGTTTAAGCTATCTAATATCTTCTTAGCCTCAACAAAAGGCCACGCGTTTGACTTAATAGCATCTTCCCAAATTTCTGACATTGATTTTTCTTGCGCTTTAATTAATAATCAGTGACAATATACTAAATTTATTTATTTGTAAAATATCAAATTAAACGCCGTCATTGCGAGGAGCGAAGCGACGTGGCAATCTCATCAAACTTCCCGAGATTGCCACGCTCCTTGCAGTCGCTCGCAATGACATTAAGAAAAAAAAAACATGCCATTTAATACTATTATAAATTACATCAGAAAAGATAGCTATAAAGTTCTACATTTAGGACTGATCGCAATTTCTATAATAGCACTTTCTACCGCTTATATTGCTGAATATATATTCCATTATACACCCTGTCCTTTATGCGTTTACGAACGATTTCCCTATTTAACCCTAATCAAAATTTGCTTAACTGCTTTAATCATCCGACAGTTAAGTAAGTATACTTTAATATTCATTCTCCTAACTATCCTTAGCTCTTGTATATTATCAACCTATCATAGCTTCATAGAAAGAGGCATATTACAACCAAGTGCTCTTTGTTCATCAATGCTTCATATCCCGAAAGGCTTGTCTATACAACACATCAAACAAATGTTCTACTCACAGCCAATCACGTCCTGCATGAAACCCGCCATCAAAATCTTTGGTATTTCTATGACAGAGTATAATCTACTCTTAAATATCGGTCTTCTAATCTGTTTACTCCTCGTTTGGTTTTATCCAAAATCTAATAAATAGTTAAAAAATTAACTATTGGATTGCAGAAACTCAAAATATTATGTATAATGCTCGCACGACAAAATAATATTTAAACATAAAGAAATATTTATATGATGAATCAACCAACAAATAATGCAAATTACAGACTTCCAGACGGTAGTACGGTTTTACATAATGCAGCAACATATAGGGAATGTAAATAATGTTAGACTTTTACTTTCACAAGGTGCCGATGTTAATGCTTTAGATGCTAAAGGAAAAAAACTATAGATTATGCATCTAAACCAGAAATTAAAGAAATACTAACTGATTCCGCTAATGCACGCTCAGCACTACCTGAATTCAAAGCAGAACAAAAGCTTGCTGAGATGAAGAAAAATATTAAAAATGAGGATGATAAAAATAAAATTATCAACGGATTAATTATGAATCCTGAATTTTATTCTGATATAGATGATGTTACAAGAGAGAAATTAATAGAAAAACTTTTTAATTATAATTTAACGATAATAATCCAGTAATAGCTCCGGTAGCAGCACCGGCACCAGTAACAACCACTACTTCTACAGAAATAGCAGCAGAGGACAATGTACGTGCACCAAACCCTGAAATATATGACACCTTAATTGAAGCTGAAGACAACTGTACACCGTTTAGTATAGCAGCCTCAGCTGGAAATGCAAATATTGTTCAAAAATTAATTGAGCAAGGTCATAATGTCAATGCTAAGGATGAACAAGGAAATACGGCATTATTGTATGCAAGCACTAAAGAAATAGCTAAAATTTTATTAGACAAAGGGACAAGTTTTGAAGTTGAGCATAAATATCTATACTCACCTATACATTATGCGGCAACAATAGGAAATAAGAAGTTTTTTACTTAAAAAAAAATGTGGATGTTAATACTAAAGATGGAAAGGGACGTATACCTATACATTATGCAACTTATTCTAAACAGCACGAAATAACTCAAATTTTATTACAACCCGGCAGTGAAATTGATACAGTAGACAATTATGGCGGCACACCTTTTTTCTATTTGCTACTAAAGCATGAATCAGGTCAAAATAAAACGTTACTGGACTTCTTTTTACGTTAATCTTAAGATTAATACGTGTGGTGAGTCAATTTTTAATCACGCACTAACATCAAGAGATAAATGGTTACTTGAGAAGTTAAGATCTAAAGGTGCTGATATAGGACGACAAGGCGTTCTATTGCATAATCCATTCGATCACAGAGCAAAACTTGTAAAGATAGGTGTTGATAAAGAAAAGATAATTCTCATATTAATGAGCAATTAAAAATTAACACCATACAAAAATACTTGGGTGCAAAATCAGCTAACAATTATAAAGACATGGATGTTAATGATTATAATTATGATTTACCGGATGAAGAAGGGTTTGCAAAAAATACACACGAAAAATTATTAAAAGATGTTATGCAACGTCTTAAAAACGGTGAAGATAAAGATGGCATTATTAATACATTAATTGAGATTAGTATTAATGAAGATACAAGAACAGAGTTAATAGAAAAAGTTTTAAATTATAATGTTAATGATAATAATCCTGTAGCAGCTCCAGCATTAGTTACTCCTGTAGCAACAGTAGTACCGGCTCCATCAACTTCAACAGAAGAAAAGTTATCGGCTGAAGTGAAGACACGCCTTACAATAGGGAAAATAAGGATGATATTATTAATTTCGTGCTTCTTTATCAGACTACTAACGAGAATGTAAAAAGTGAGTTAATAGATTATATCTGTGAATATTCTTTCGATACTGAATTAGCCGGACAGATAGGTGCAGATATTCAATTCTAATTTAAAATCTCTTTAAGTTCTTTTAAAGAAAAACCCGGTGGTTTTAGGTAGTCTAGTACTACCTTACCACTATCTAAGACTATAAGCCTTTTGCCGTAATTTACGGCATCTTCTAAATTATGCGTGATCATAACGGAAGTGATCTTATGTTTCTCTATAATCTCTGCTGTTTTTTTCATCACTTCCAAAGAAGCTTTCGGATCTAAATTTGCCGTATGTTCGTCTAGAAATAATATTTTAGGTGGATGAGCTATGATAAGTGCCAGCAGTATCATCTGCTTTTCTCCACCGGAAAATTTACCTAATGGCTGTGAAAGTAAAGGCAAAAAGCGTTGAGGCGCACCTGTAAGCTCTAACAACTCGCTACTTGCTAACCGTTCATTACTAGAGAATCTACTTTCCCACAAAATGATATTTTCTTCAAGGGTTAGCTCGGTAAATAGCCTCTCTTCAACTTTTTGTGTTAATGTAACTAATGTAGAAGCTTTTTGTCCTTTAGGTATTTTATCGATTCTGACTTGATCTAGAAACACTTTCCCGCTAGTAGGTTTTAAATAGCCGGCAAGTATTTTAGCTAAAGTAGACTTACCGCTACCGTTATGACCCAATATTACAACAAACTCTTCTTTAGCAATATTTAAAGTAGTTTCAGCAATTATAGGTTCGGTTCTTTCTTTAACTTTAAACTGTATATTTTCTGCATATAAATAAGGTTTCATAAAGCCTCTCTTTTTACAGAACTCAACGAAATAAACAATACTATACCTAAAATAAGCTTAAGATTTATGGGATCGATTCCAATTCGGAGTAAAAAGCCCAGAGCAATAAAGTAAAATAATATACCTATCAAACAAGACAATATCTCTTTAAGCGCATTAAAATTATTAGCATGGATTAAAATATGACGCCCTATAACAATTGCACCAATACCGACTAGTGCCACCCCGAAACCCATATTAATATCGGCAAAACCATTTACTTGTGCAGATAAAGTACCGGTTAAAGCAGCCAAACAATTACTTATGCTAAAACCGATAGTACGGTAAAGCTCAGCAGGTTTTCCTAAATTAATCAATAAATCTTTATTAAAACCAAAAGCACGAAGAAATAAACCGAGCTTACCTTTTAATAAAATTATAACTGAACATATAATAAGACAATTGATTATTACTAAAGGTATTAACCAATTTTCGAGATCTAATATAGATAATAGAGTCGGCATACCAAGAACCGATATATTAGGACGCTGCATAATTTGTAAGTTAACCGAATAAAGCATAAAACTTGCAAGTATTCCGGCTATAAGCCCGTTAATGCGGTTATTCTTCTGCATAACACTAACTATACTGCCTATAATTCCGCCTGCTATTACGGCAAATATTAATGCAGGAAATAACCCAAATGAAAGGCTGCGGGCAAACACTGCCGCACCAAGTACATAAGTACCGTCTACGGTAAGATCGGTAATTTTGAGAATCCGATAACTTATATACATCCCTAAAATAAGCGGCAGCATTATTAAGGATTGCTCAAGAGCAGTAACTAAAATGTTCATGTTACTACTCTTCAAGTTCTTTACGCGCGAAAGGCAGTACGGATAAATTTTCTTTAGTAAGAATATCTTGTTTAACAAATGATTTAAGGTTAATAAATAAAGTTAAGTCTTTCATATCCCCAAATGGAATATCTTTCGGTTCTATTCCTTGTAAGATTTTTTTTGCCATTAAACCTGCTTCTACGCCTATTTGCTTCTCTTGTACTCCTACCGCAATAGTTGCCCCGCTAATTACCGAACCTTCATCGGAAGCAATTATCGGAATACGGCGTTTAAATGCTTCTTGCTTTAAAATATTAATCCCACTGACTATTAAATGATCTTTCAAAATTATAAAACTCTGCGTATTTTCAGGAGCATTTTTTACAGCCACAGGCATATCATTGAAATTTTGTATAATTACCGTGTGCAGAGAAATATTGTTTTTTCCAGCATATAATTTTAACATTTCTACTTCAGGTATAACTTTCTCACTACTGCTATAAATTAAAGTGATATTCTGTAAAAAAGGTAATTTACTAATGGTGTCAGTGATTTTTATCTCATCGTTAACACCAGTAACTAAAGGTAGGTTTTTACTATTAATCATAGCAGCAGCACAAACAATCGGTTTATTTGTTATATGAGAAATAACAGTTTGGCTGGCTGTCGTGCCTATTGGAATTATTACATCAATATCCTGATCTATTATTTGCTTTATAATGGCAAGTAAAATATTAGAATCAGCATGAGCATTTTTAACTATAATTTCTGCATCTATATCTTTTAGCGACTCTTTAATTCCTGATATAATCTCAGTCATTGCGGCATGTTCAAGTGGCACAATGACTGCTACTTTTTTTTGATCCGCATAAACTGCAGCTGTGATGAATAAAACAAAAAGAAAAGAAAAAAATTTTTGAAAAATATTAGAGATAAACATTTTAATATCCTGTTATAAGTTATAATTTAATAATCAAAATTTAAATTTGCATATAGCAAACACATAAACGCAAAAAATTATCTACGCCAACGCCAATTTTGTATTAAACTATTAACCTTTAAAGATATCATAAATATTTTTAACTGTAGAAATATAAAGTAAAGATAAAAAACTTAGCTTTCTTTGACTAGAAGCTAAATAGTCAAGAAAGCTCTACCTTAATGTCAATAACCAATAAATAGTACTAAAAGAATTACTTGAGATAGCCTATACTTCGATGTCATGACCACTTTTACGAAACGTTATTATTGCATAAAGTTGTTGCACGGCTACAAACAACCTACTCGATGTCATCCCCGCATAACATTGTTGCGTAGATCGCAAAATGTATTTGGTGTCATACCGTAGCTTGACCACGGCATCCATAAAAGTAACTTTAAGATACTAAATTTTTAGTATTTTAAATTGTATCCCGCGATTAAGTCGCGGGGATTACAGGGGTGGAATCGATCCACGCAGGAATAACCTAAACAAGCCATTAATCCTCTTAATGACGATTCAGTACCCATGCAGCAAGGCTTGCAAAATGAAAAAGGAATTCATTTCTTAAACTATGCATTTTCTGTTTGTTCTAATACCGTTTGCCCTAGTAATTGCGATAGAACATCTTGACCTGCTTCAGTCCAACTTACAGGTGGCTCTTCGTTTGGTAAACCTGTACCATAACGATCATTAAATACTCTCACTGCTTGCTGAGTAAATTGATCAAATGTACTTGTGGATTCCACTCCATAGCCATATTCTTTTAAATTTTCCTGTAAAGTATTAACTTTTTCTCCAGTACTATCAAGACTTAATAATAATTTACTCTTTTGCTCTTGCGTAGTCTCAAAATATCTACCAAAACCAGCTTCAGCTAATTCTTTCCAAGGAAATTTTGATCCAGGAGCTATATGAGCATTGCCTTCTCGGTTTACAGTTACTTCACCAAGGCCGACTAAATCATGTTTTAAATCTAAATTTGGATATCTTTCTGTTACATCCTTAAGAAATTCTTTTAATTTCCCTATTTGCTCTGCAGGAAAATCACTTTTTGCATCATTAATAAGCATGACTCCAATACCAAACTTATTAACACCTACTTCTCCTTTCCAACTACTCTTGCCTGCATAAAAAGCTTGATCTGTTAAATCATTATGATATTCTTTTTGAGTCCCATCCTTATCAATTATGTAATGAACACTTGCACCTCGCTCATCCAATACTTCACGAACAGCCTTAATATCCTTGCTTACAGAATAAGTAATTACTACACAGGTAGGTTTTACTCCTTCCGGTCTTGGGGCCATATATTTACCATTTGGACTATTGGTATTACTAATACCGTTATTTTCAATAGCCTTACTTTTACTCATAACCTTCCTCCAATATATTTAATAATTGTTGACGGTTCAGAATTTACTAAACCTTAACGAAAATTAATACTTTGGTAATGCTAAGTCAATGAAAATTTAAATATTATTCACAAGGTATCGATACTGATCTGACACGTTCAATGATTATTTTTCTAATATTTGTAGTAAATGCTCTAGTTAACGATAAAAGTGCTCTTTCCATAGTCCTTGATAATTCTTTAGAATCAAAAGAGACGTCATGTTCATATTGCCCTTCTGCTTCAGCAATATTATTTAAGAAATCACTTTCTATTTCTTTGAATAGATATTCAATTTTATTATTAGGAGTATTTTCATTGTCAACTTTTAACTTTTCTTCTTCAGAACTATTAAAGAAATATTTTAAAGGCGTATTTAAAACTTTTGCAAAAACATATAACCTACTTATAGGTATATTACTTAAACCTTCTTCATATTTTTTAACTTGGAGAGCACTAATATCGCAAAAACTTGCCCTAATTCTTTTTGGATAATACCTACAGCAAGACGTCGTTCTTTTAAACGTTCACTTGCGAGTTTGTCTGGATGTTTTATTGAATAATTCATTTTAACAATAAGCTTTAATTAAAAATTAATTATTAATAAAGACTATTCAACTTTAAATGCAGTATATATTACTTTATATTTAATCAAGCAACTTTATTAAAAATTTAATATAATAATGCTAAAACCCTTTGGTGATCAAGAATCAAGGCTAATAAATAATTAATTAAAAGTATAAAAACGATGAGTAATAAAATAGTAAAATTACCGAATTGTGAGAATATAGTGGGAGAGATTAGTTTTTTAGGAATTAAACCTTGAGTACCATTTATTTCATTTAGATTTAGTTTTTTTATTGTTCTGCCAAAAGGATCTACTATAGCTGAAATACCGTTATTCGCTACTCTAATCATAGGTAAACCGTTCTCTACGGCTCTACTTCTACTAATATGAAAATGCTGATATGGACCGCTGGATTTACCATACCATGCATCATTTGTAATATTAATTATTACATCGGCTATTTCATTATTCGTCCGTACAAAATCAGGAAAAATAGATTCATAACAAATTAAAGGTTTAATTTTAAGATTATATTTTTCAAGATAAACAAGCCCTCCGTTTCCTTCTTTATAATCAATTAAACCATGAGTTAATTTTTTAAACGGTAGTATCTTTTTAAGGGGCATATACTCACCGAAAGGTACTAAATGTGATTTATGGTATTCAAATAATTTATGATTATTTTTATCAAGAGCATACATAGCTGAGTAAAGTTCAAACTCATCACCTTGTTTTTTATTATCCGAAATTCCTCCTGTTATCAAAATAGCATTTGTAGAATTTAGCATTTTTAATAATTTTGATTTAACTTGCGGTATATCATCAGGTACTACTAATGCTGCCTCAGACCAAATAATTAAATCGGTAGGTTCCAAATTTTCCGATAAATTAATATGTAGCATTAAATTATGCCAAAATTCTTCTTCATTCCATTTTTCGGTTTGAGGTATTGAAGGTTGCACTAATCGTACTTTTATATCAGTGAAATTTGTATGGTTATTACTTAGCCTTACTGCTCCATAAATGACAATGATGGTTAATACTAGGACTGAACTAGCTAGTAATATTTTTAACTGAGTAAATTGCTTGCTAAATAAAGGATAAGCTGATGTAGAAATATATATAACTATAAAACTAAGCCCATATATCCCTATTATACTTAAAGGCTGTATTAAAATATCTGAAAACGAAAAAGCATAACCAATCAAATTCCAAGGAAGACCGGTAAAAATCCATGAACGTACCCACTCAAATAATACCCAACATAAACAGAATATAAATTGGTAATATTTATTATTTTTAGCAAAAAAACTAAGAGTGCAGCTTGCCGATATAAAGCAAGCTAAAACTATAGGTAGTCCAAATAACGCAAAAGGAATTGCCCACCAAAAATCTGCAATATAAACGCTAACACCGATACTTATCCAATATATTCCACTTAAAAAATGCCCAAAACCGAATAAATAACCAAATTTTGTGGCTTCTTGCCAATTTTCGGATTTTTGAACTATATAACATAAGTAAGATAACGTTAATAATGCCGGTATAAAGAAAGTCGGAGCAAAAACTAAACCGCTTAATATCCCTAGCAGTAAACATATAATTTTAGGTTTATACATTTTTATCGATTATTTGTTTACAAAATAATACATCATGCTATCATTTCAGCAAGTTTTAATATAATGAGTAAATAAATGACTACAGGATTACTACAAGGAAAAAAAGGCTTAATTACAGGTATTGCAAATAATATGTCAATATCGTGGGCGATTGCACAGCTTGCTAAAAAACACGGAGCAGAGCTATGGTTTACTTATCAATCGGGAGTACTAGAAAAACGAGTTAAACCACTCGCTGAGGAAATAGGTTGTAATTTTGTTAGCGAACTTGATGTTACGAAGCCAAAATCAATTAGTAATTTATTTGATGATATAAAAGAGAAATGGGGTAGCTTCGATTTCTTACTTCACGGTATGGCTTTTGCCGATAAAAATGAATTAAAAGGACGTTATGTTGATACTAGCTTAGAAAATTTTCATAATTCTTTACATATATCATGTTACTCTCTTTTAGAACTCTCAAGGTCCGCAGAAGCCTTAATGCATAACGGCGGAAGCATTGTGACATTAACTTACTACGGCGCTGAAAAAGTTATACCTAATTATAACGTTATGGGAGTAGCCAAAGCTGCACTTGAGGCTAGTATAAAATATCTAGCAAACGATATGGGAGAAAATAATATTAGGGTAAATGCTATTTCGGCAGGACCTATCAAAACTTTAGCATCTAGTGCAATAGGTGATTTTAGTACTATGCTTAAATCTCACGCTGCAACCGCACCGTTAAAACGTAATACTACCCAAGAAGATGTAGGAGGAGCAGCAGTATATTTATTTAGTGAATTATCTAAAGGTGTTACCGGTGAAATCCATTATGTAGATTGCGGTTATAATATTATGGGAAGTAATAAATTATAAATTATTGTAGGGATTAATGTCATTCCCGCAAAAGGCTTGCTTGTGTAGACCAATAAAATCCACTGTGTCACCCCGTGGCTTGACCACAGGGTCCATAAAAACAATAAAAATACTAATATTATTAGTATTTTAAGCTAGATCCCGTGAATAAATCACGGGATGACAACTGTATTTTTCAAGTCACACAACAAAATCATCACAATCCATGATTTCTTTTTTTGAGGTGTTCAGGTTTTGGAGGAACAGGCGGTTTTTTAGATTTTGCCTGAACCTTTTTAGCCTCTAACGGCAATGCCAGATTATTGAATCTATTTAACTCTTTTGAGATTTGTTTTAACTGTTCTTGTACTTCTATCTTTAAAGGAGTATGAGAATTTTTCATTTCCCTATTTATTATTGTGCCTATTTTCTCAAGATTTTCTTTAGAAATAGAATATGATTTTATACCTATATAATTAACAATCTTTGACCACCAAGTTTGTCCTTTATCTAATCCTTGATATACTACATCTACTAAATCATTTTTTTTGAATGTTAATATATAATCAGAAGCTCCTTCTAAAGATTTAGATAAATGCCTTTTTATTTCTCCTTGTCTCTTATCTTCAATATTTACTTTTTTGTCTTTCTTGAGTTTTGTTATTGCTTTTTCAATTATTGAAGATATCTTAGTTTCTTTTCCTTCATGTGCTTTATTTTCTAAATTTTCTTTGGTATTAAAATTTATATTAGTTCCTATTTTAGCATCTACTAATTGTTTAGCATACTTACCGTTAGGATCTTGTATTTCTCGCTCTATCTCAGCAGATTTTAAACCTAATTTTGTATATATATCTGATTCTCGGAAAAGTGGAGCATATAATAAAAAATTAATACTTTGAGCTATTCTACTATCTATCAAATCTTTAGAATCTCTTTTGGAATAAAATTTTTCTTGTAAAATACGATAGTGATCTAATATTTCCTGTGTTATATCTTTTACATCAAGAGATTGTAATTCTCCTTTATCATTAAATTTTGCTTTCATACCTGAGCGTTTGGCTTCCAATAATAATATTTCTTGAAAAACTTTATTATTAGGAGTACGACAAACGAAATTAGGATCGTTATCCGGCATTAATTCATTTGCATTTTCCATTATTGCTTGATTGAGTTTATGTAATTGCTCTTTATTAAGTTTTTTATCTAACAAACTTATAAAAGCTTCTCTTTGTTTTTGCTTACTTGCAGTACTAAAAGCCTGCTGCATCTTTTGCAAAACAACAAAATCAAAATTTTTGTTACCTATTTCTTGGATAACTAAATTTGCTAAATTTTTTGTTTCAGTATTCACTGTTTCTTTTTTATTTTTTGTAGCCATATTGAGTATTAATCTCACTTATAATTATTTAAATATTAATGATAGATTAAATCAATTTCTAGATGTTTTTACTATATTTATAATCAAAACTTTAAAACAGTATCTAGCAAGTCATACTGGTTCTGAGCTATTACCCAAAATTTCTATTGATTCTATTGTTTCATTATGCGATTGACTATACATTACTAAATCTAAAATATTTGAAGATGTTAAATTGCTAATATAAACACCTTGTATATCATTTAATACATAATCAACCACTAATAATTTAGAATCAGCAGAAGTTCCATATAATGACATTTTTGCCTCAAATAATTTTTTAAATGTATCTAATTCAAGTAATTCTTCACATACAGCATATTCTTTAATATCTCTACTTACAAATAAACTCATTATGCTTCGTGCTAAACTATTTTTAATATACAAGCCTTTTAAGCATTCAATAAAATTTTCAAAAAAATTTAGTTCTTCAAAAGGAATGTTGAAATCAGGTAATAATTCTTGATATAATTTTTTCTGCAATTCCTTTTTTTCAATTAGTTCTTCAAAAGGAATGTTGAAATCAGTGAACAATTCTTGATATAATTTTTTCTGCAATGCCTCCTCCTCAAATTTTTTCAAATAGAAATTATCAATTAATAGCTTGTAAAGCTCAAGTATCCCACTAGGAAAGTTAATTTTCAAAGTTCCTTTTTTATCAATTTCTACAGTAAACCTGTTTTCTTTTGCTTCTAAATATATTAGATCTCGAAATATACTATCCTCTTTTGTTCTACGAAGTAAAAAAGCTGCATCTTTAGAATCAACTAAATCTAAAGCATGTTTCATTATTGTTGCATTAAGCTCATGTAACATATTGTTAGATATCACCTCTGCTGCATCTGCTAGAAAAGATTTTTTATCATCTATTTTTAATTTCCTTAAATTTTCTAGAACTTCTAAAGTTATTTCTCCTTGTTGAATTTTTTTAAGTAACTCATAATAGTTGCGAAATTTTACTTCTTGATTTTTGCATCCTAACCCGGCATAAACATTGCATCCTGATTCTTGCTTTTGAGCTAATCCAGGATATTCTTTTTCAATTTCTCTAGGTTTACTAATACAAGAACTCATAATGTCTTTTAGCTTCATATAATTTATTCCTTACATTTAATAAGGATTATTATATTTAGTTAAGAAATATTAACAAGTACTTTATAGAAGATTAAGATAAATTAATTTTTATTGAGAGGATGATGCAACAATGCTTTTTTGAGATGATTAGTTTGAAGATGAGTATATATTTGGGTAGTAGATATATCAGCGTGACCAAGCAGCTCTTGAATTACTCTTAAGTCTGCTCCGCCCTCAAGCAAATGACTTGCAAAACTGTGACGTAATATATGCGGAGAAATATACTCAGGGTTAAGTCCTGCATAAAGGGCAGCAGATTTTAACAGAATAGCAAAATTTTGCCTAGTCATATAACCCGCTAAAGCTGATGAAGGAAATAAATAAATTAGATTTCTTGGTTTAGCTTTATTCACAAAAACACCTCTAATTGCAAGATATTTAGCAATACTGATAACTGCCTGTTCATTTATTACTATGACTCTTTCCTTATTACCTTTACCAAGTACCGAAAATATTTTTCTTACTTCTCCTTTAGACGTTTTATTAGTCAGAATATCAGCAAGCTTAAGACTAACAAGCTCCGAGACTCTAAGACCGCTAGCATAAAGCAAATGAATCATAGCATTAAGCCTGATACCTTCAGGAGAATTATCTTGAGAGCAATGTTCAAGTAACGATTTAATTTGAGCTATAGATAATATTTCGGGAAGTTTATTTTGATATTTGGGCAAATCTACGTTAAGAACCGGATTAAACGCGGTATGGTTTTCGCTAATTAAAAATTCATAATAACTTTTTATAGTTGAGATTTTTCTGTTGATTGAGCGTGCTTGCAAATCATTACTTGCTAGATACTCAATCCAGTCTCTAATATTCTCAGTAGTAATATTTAATTCGGATAATTTGTGTTTAGCAAGATAATTTTGAAAATCGAATAAGTCACGCTTATAGCTAAGTATAGAATTTTTTGACAATGCTCTCTCGGCTAAAAGCATTTCTAGGAATTGCGCAATAAATCCCATAAGATGTTTTAATTTCTATAATGGAGGCCAGGGTCGGAATCGAACCGACGAATAGAGGATTTGCAGTCCACGGCATTACCACTTTGCTACCCAGCCTAATCAGTGTCATACCACAATCCTATGTCATTCCTGCGAAAGCAGGAATCCATAAACGGATAATTGTATTTTTACTGGATTCCCGCTTTCGCGGGAATGACATAAATACTACCAACATCGATACAAAAAAGCAACTATTTTTATATTAAACTCCTAATCCTTGCAGGATATTTAAACGATTTATCCTTCATACAATTCAAGAACTGCTAACTGAATCTACTATATCGTCATTTTTAATATGGGGAACATTCAGTAATTCCTTTAAAATTATGCTTGATTGTTTAGGTATTAGAACACTAGCCGATTGAAATAAAGGAACTACCGAGGCGAATCTTGTAACTTTATCAAAGCTTGGCTTAATTCCTATCACTCTAATATTACCACCTAAAAATCCTATATCTTGAATCAATTGTTGACCACTTGCTTTATCTTCGATTAATATAAATTTTGGCTGATATTCTCTAGCTAATTTTTCCATCAAATTCTTAAGCTCAGGATAATTAATTTTTTTCCGTACTAATGATACTAGATAATATTTCTGAATCCCCCATATATTACAAACACTATAATCGGAATCTTCGGAACTCTTAATTGCCGTATCCCAGCTTTGCACAAAATAATCAAATCTTGAAGGTAGATTTTCATAAAATCTAATATCTTCCATATTCAGTAACGATGACCTTTGTGCTATCGGTTCTTGTAAATATTGAGCATTATCATTATAGCTACCTATTTCCTGCTCTAATTTCATTAAACAATCAAGAGGTTCTTTAATAGCTGTCTAATAACTTTACCACTAAGATATTGATATTCTTTATTCATTAATTTAAAGGAGTAATCTTGAATGCTAATCGCCGGAATTTTTAAATGATGCCATGAATTGCTATTATTAAGTAGATAACCGGATAAATCATCCGTATGCAGACGCTGCATAACTAAAACTATCGCTCCCTTATTACGATTATTTAGTCTGCTAACAAAAGTTTGCTCAAACCAATCTATAAACTTTCTTACGTATTTTATAAGAATGAATTTGCGTGGGGTTATGAGGATCATCGATAATTAAGATATCACCACCCTCACCTGTTGCCGATCCTCCAACCGATGTTGCAAATCTAAAGCCACTAGCTGTCGTTAAAAACTTACTTTTTTGATTATGGGGTTTACTAAGGATAGTACTTGGGAAAAGTTCTTTATACCAATCAGAATTTAAAATGAACTGACAATCTAGTGAGTGTTTAATGCTAAGTATTTGAGAATAGCTGGCAACCATAATCCTTTTGGTAGGATTAACCCCCAATAAATAAGCAGGCCAAGCAACGCTAACACAAATAGATTGTAGTAAGCTCCTTGGCGGTATATTAATTATTAAACGATTAATATCACCGCTTTGCACGGCATTTAAATAATCGGTAGATATTCTTGTAAGAGTTCTTTAGAGTGGAGCATATTGTACCTACATCGTCATTGCGAGGAAAAATTGTAAGTTTTGACTAAGCAATCTCAGGCAAAATTCCTGAGATTGCCACGCTCCTTGAAATCGCTTGCAATGACCTTAAAATCTTATCATAAATTATCATTGCCATTAATCCCCTATAGTATATAATTTTGAAAAATAATATATTTATCTATGAAATTACTAAAAATTATTTTTATCATTACTATATGCATTAATTTTCCCATATTCGCAGAAAATTTAGAGTCGGTTACTACAACCGAAGATATTGAAGATGACGTATTTATCCCTCTTGATGAAAATCATCCTATTTTAAATCCAAACGATAATATTAATGATAGTTCTGAGTTTAAAAATTATACAAATGGCAAAATTATTGCTCTAAATAACATTACTGCTACTTCTGAAGAGATAGATTTTAAAGTCGGGGAAGAAAAATATTTCGGTAATATAAAAATCAAATTGCACAAATGTATAAAAAACCTTGATCCATATAATGAAGATAATTATTTGTTGATGACCATAACGGAATATAAAATAGACGAAGATCCTAATTTACTCTTTCAAGGATGGATGATTTCTTCAAGCATTTCACTTTCAACGTTTGAACACCCAATCTACGAAATTTTTGCTAAAGATTGTTTTTAGATGCAATATTTAATTTCAAGTTTAATATTTTTAATTCCAAGCCTTGGGATGCTGGCGGGCTTATCCGCTGCAGCTACTGTTACAATTTTTTTGCTTATATCATTCCTGCGAGGTATTAATCGTCATTGCGAGCGACTGAAAGGAGTGTGGCAATCCAGTAACAATGTCATACCGTGGCTTGACCACGATATCCAAAAAATAAAAAAAGACTGGATCCCACTACAAGCTCACGGGATAACAATGTTATTCACCGCTTGGTGCTTTATATCTTGTTTATTCGCAATTCATCTTATTAATAGCTTAGCTACTTTTACTCAAGTTTTTATACTCTTATTTCTTGGCTTTGCAGTTAGTAATTCTGCTCCTTTTCAAAATCGCTTACAACTTAAAAAAGCCTTAATATTCGGAATTCTCACAGCAATATTATTATTCTTCATCGAATATTCTTCTAATGGATTTTTAACAAGAATATTCAAAACTAGTTTTGGCTTATATATGCTAGATCGTGGTTGTGCTTTACTTTCAATTACCGCTTGGGTAGCGATTATAATTTTACTTTCTAACGGTAAAAAACGACATACCTTAATGCTATATATATTAGTACTTTATTTACTAAGTATTTCCGATAGTTTAGCAAGTTTTTTAGGCTTCGGTATAGGAGGAGTAATATTTATTTTAACAAGATTTATGAAGCCGATATTTTTCAAATTAATCGCAATAAGTTTAATTACCGGCTCGTTACTATTTCCTGTGATAGCTAAACAAATAGAACCACAAGATTTATCTGAAAAATATTTAGCTACACAACCTTCCGCTGCTCATCGTTTATTTATTTGGCATTTCGTCGCAAACAAAATCATTGAAAAGCCGATTTTAGGCTATGGCTTAGCTTCTTCTAAATATATCAAAGCTGGTGATAGTGAAATGATCAATTACAACGGAGAAAAATGGCATCCTTTGCCGCTTCATCCTCATAATAATATATTACAAATTACTCTTGAACTCGGTATAATAGGTTTAATATTATTTTTATGCTTAGTTTATAAATATCTCAAACAAATTAGTAATCTCGAAAATAAAAATTTCAAGGCAATTTCCTATGCATGTTTTATAAATTACTATATTATCGGCATGATTTCATATAATATTTGGCAAATATGGTGGATATCAAGCGGTATTTGGGTACTAGTTTTAATGAAGCTACTAGTTAAACCTGATATTGTCATTGATAATTGATGTTATTTGAGGTAAATATAGAGTTAAGTGTCATTAAATCTACGTCATTGCAAGCAGCCGTAGGCTGCGTGGCAATCTCATCAAATATCCTGAGATTGCTTCGTCGCATTACTGTGCAATTCTTCTCGCAATGACGGAACAATATAATAAAAAACATATGCTACAAAACTCAGAACTTTTACAAGAATATCTACCGATTGCTATATTTTTTGGTATTGCGGTATTGGTTTCCGGTTTAATAATGATTCTACCTAACCTATTATCGACAAAAAAATATAATAAAGATAAGCTAGAACCTTATGAGTGCGGTTTTGAGCCTTTTAGCGATGCAAGATCAAAATTTGACATATGTTTTTACTTAGTTGCTATTTTATTTATTATCTTTGATCTTGAAATTGCATTTTTAGTGCCTTGGGCTATTAGTCTTAATACGATAGGTAAAATAGGCTTTTTCTCAATGATGTTTTTCTTATTCGTACTTATTATCGGGTTCATATATGAATGGAAGAAAGGAGCTTTAGACTGGTAGTAATATGAAAAATAATTTTTATCAAGAAGACGAATTATTAAGTAATGAGCTTTCTAATAGAGGATTCTTACTCACTAAAGTTGATGACGTTATAGGCTGGGCGAGAGCTAATTCCTTATGGCCTATGACTTTTGGGCTTGCTTGTTGTGCTGTTGAGATGATGCAGGCAGCAGCAAGTAGATATGATATGGATCGCTTCGGTATGTTATTTAGACCAAGTCCAAGACAGTCCGACCTTATGATAGTTGCAGGAACGCTTACTAACAAAATGGCACCAGCTCTACGTAAAGTATATGATCAGATGGCTGAACCTAAATGGGTGCTTTCAATGGGTAGCTGTGCCAATGGCGGCGGCTATTACCACTTTTCCTATTCGGTAGTGCGTGGCTGTGATAGAATCGTACCGGTTGACGTATATGTCCCTGGCTGCCCTCCTACCGCCGAAGCATTAATTTACGGGCTGATGCAGTTACAGAAAAAAATTAAACGCACTACAGGTTTTAAGTATGACGCTAGACAAACTCATTGAAAGACTTGCAGCTAAATCTAGCATTTTAATAACTCCGATCACGGTTAAAGATTACCTAGCTTATAAAATCGAGCCGAATTTTTTATTGCCGTTTTTAAAAGCTTTAAAAGAATCGGAAGAATTACGCTTCACTTTACTTACTGATTTATTTGGGGCTGATTTTCCTCAGAATAACGTAGTCAATTCAGTTGGGCTTGGCCACAAGGAGCAAGGCGCGAAGCCTATAACTAATAGGAGAACGACGAGCGACAATGTAGGCGAGTCCAAATCAATTGACTATAAAAGGTTTGAAGTAGTATATAATTTATTAAGCTTAAAATTAAATAAGCGTCTTATAATAAAAGTATATATATCTGAAAAAGAAACTATACCTTCAGCAATGAATATATTTAGTGCCGCTTGTTGGTATGAGCGTGAAGTTTATGATATGTACGGGGTAAATTTCGAGGGTAATGACGATAAAAGACGCATACTAACCGATTACGAATTTGAGGGGCATCCATTACGTAAAGATTTCCCGTTAACAGGCTATACACAAGTTAAATATGATGAGAAGCTAAAGAAAGTAGCTTATGAACCGGTCGACTTAGACATAGAATATCGTGAGTTTGATTTTAGTTCGCACTGGCATAGCCCGAGTTATGTATTGCCAGGTGATGAGAAGGCAACCGATGTCATTCCTGCGAAAGCAGGAATCCAGAAATAAAATGAATGTCATCCTGTGACTTGATCGCGGGATCCAGAAAAAATACAAAAGACTGGACCCCGTGGTCAAGCGAACTAGGTGACAGTAGGAAAAATACTATGACTAACAACACCAAAACTATAACTCTAAACCTTGGTCCACAGCATCCGGCAACTCACGGAGTTTTAAGGTTAATCCTTGAGATGGACGGGGAAGTAGTAAATAATGCCGCCCCTCATATTGGGTTACTTCATCGTGGTACGGAAAAGCTTATTGAGCATAAAACATATTTGCAGGCTATACCATATTTTGATCGTCTTGATTATGTTTCACCGATGTGTCAGGAACATGCATTTGCTTTAGCTGTTGAGTCGTTATTAGAATGCGAAGTCCCACGAAGAGCTCAGTTTATCAGGGTACTATTCTCAGAGCTAACAAGAATTTTGAACCATACTTTGAATATTGGCAGCCAAGCTTTAGATATCGGTGCTACTACTCCTTTATTATGGCTCTTTGAAGAGCGAGAAAAGATCATGGAATTTTACGAGCATGTTTCCGGCTCTCGTATGCATTCAAACTACTTTAGACCGGGCGGGGTTGCAGCAGACTTACCCGAAGGTTTACTTGAGGATATAGATAAGTTTATAGAACAGTTTCCTCCTAAACTTCACGATATTGAAAGTCTACTAAATGAAAATAGATTATGGAAACAACGTTTAGTAGATATCGGCGTTGCGTCTCAAAAAGAGGCAATGGACTGGGGGTTTTCAGGACCAATGCTTAGAGGTTCGGGTATAGCTTGGGATTTACGCAAATCAAACCCTTATGACGTTTACGATGAAATGGACTTTAAAGTACCAATCGGCAAAAACGGTGATTGTTACGACAGATATTTCGTTCGTATGCTTGAAATGTACGAATCAATCAAGATAATCAAGCAATGTATAGAAAAAATGCCGAAAGGTGCAATTAAAACCGATGATCCTAAATTAACACCACCGACAAGAGCCAAAATGAAAGAATCTATGGAAGCAATGATTCATCATTTTAAGCTCTATACGGAAGGATATGACGTCCCAGCCGGCGAGACCTATAAAGCCGTAGAAGCCCCTAAAGGCGAATTTGGTGTATATTTATACTCGCAAGGAGGTAATAGACCTTATAGATGTCGTATTAAAGCACCCGGCTTTGCTCATTTGCAAGGACTAGATTTTATGTCTAAAGGTCATTTAATGGCAGATGTTATTACTATTATTGCAACGCTTGATATAGTATTTGGTGAGATAGATAGGTAATATATTTGTCATGCCGCGGGCTTGTACTTGCGTTACTCTGTCATTCCTGCGAAAACAGGATCCATAAAATAAAACAATACATTTAAAAAGCAAAAAATGTATTGGGTATATATATTATGCTCTAATAAGCATGGTACTTTATATATTGGTATTACTAATAATATAATAAGTCGTGCTTATGAACATAAACAAAAAATAATAAAGGTTTTACCTCAAAATATAATATTATAAAACTTGTTTATACAGAAGAATTTACTGATATTCAAAAAGCACTTACAAGAAAAAAACTTGAAAAAATGGCAACATAGTTGGAAAATAGAACTGATAGAAAAAACTAATCCTGAATGGAAAGATTTAATTAAATAGTTCTACGGATTCCTGCTTGCGCAGAAATGACATAAAACTATACCGTACTAAAAATATATGAATACAAAAATTACAAATTTTACATTTGATAAGAAAAATTTAAATCTAGCAGAAGAGATTATAAAAAAATATCCACCGCATGGAAAAAGAAGTGCAATACTTCCGCTGCTTGATCTAGCACAACGTCAAAACGGCGGCTGGCTACCTGTTCCTGCTATCGAATATGTCGCAAATATGTTAGCAATGCCTTATATACGGGCTTATGAGGTTGCAACATTTTATACTATGTTTAACTTAAAGCGAGTTGGTAAATATCATATCCAAGTATGTACTACTACTCCTTGCTGGCTGCGTGGTAGTGATGATATAATGAAAATTTGCGAAAAGAAATTAAGTGTACAACTCAAAGAAACTACTGAAGATCAACAATTTACTTTAAGCGAGATAGAATGTTTGGGAGCATGCGTTAACGCTCCGGTCGTACAGATTAATGACGATTATTATGAAGATCTAACTCAAGAAAAAATGGGGGAAATAATAGACAAGCTTCAAAATGACTAGAATCTTATTATTATTACTTGGATTTTATCAATATTTCATTTCTCCACTACTTGGCAATAATTGCCGGTTTCACCCCACTTGTTCTGAATATGCCAAAGAAGCTATATCAATGCACGGCAGCATAAAAGGCTTGTGGTTTACCTTTAAAAGAATCATCAAATGTCAACCGTTTTGCGACGGTGGATATGATACCGTTCCAATCTCTATAAAAAATTCTAAACCACTTAATAAAAAAATATAAATTATGTTTATTGTAAACCTTAAATATACCTTAGGCTTAGATCTTTCTTCTGTTGAAAAATTTATTACGAAACATAGAAAATGTTTAGATACATGTTATGATAAAGGACATTTTATTAGGTCCTATACATCCAAGAATTGGCGGTATTATTTTAGCTAATATAGAAAAACTAAGTCAACTTAAAGATATATTAAGATAAGATCCTTTTTATATAAATAATATAGCTGAATATGAAATTACTAACTTCACTCCTATAAAATGGAATAAGAATTTAAATATTTTTTTTCAAAAACATGAATAAACTAATTCCTGTACCTCGTGAATTTTTTGCAAGAGATACTAATGTAGTAAGCACTGAGTTAATCGGTAAAGCTCTTTATTTCCAAGGTAAAACAGCTATCATTACTGAAACTGAAAGCTATATAGGGCAGAATGATCCTGCTTGCCATGCAGCAAGAGGGCGGACAAAAAGAACGGATATAATGTTTGGTCCTGCAGGCTTTAGCTATGTCTATTTAATTTACGGAATGTATTATTGTTTAAATTTCGTAACCGAAGCTAAAGGCTTCCCTGCTGCAACCTTAATAAGAGGCGTACATGTTATTTCGCCTGAAAATCTATACCTCAACGGTCCGGGTAAATTATGCAAATATTTAGGAATTAATATTTCTCATAATAAATGCGATCTTATAAATAACAACGAATTTTTTGTCGGCGATATCGGCTTAAAGCTACCCTACTCTACTACTGCTCGTATAGGTATTACTAAAGGCACGGATAAATTATGGCGTTATGTTGTTACAGATATCACTAATTTAATCTCTCAATATAATGTACAGCCTTAATAAGGTCATATTGATTTACGGCAAAAGGACCTCGAAAAGGTTTGTCTAATATAAATAATAACAAAAGCATTGATGATGAAGTGATACAAACTAAACCAACCGAAATCTTATGTAAATAAGCTTGGTGCCAAACATACAGACAAAAATTAAATTAATAGCAGTCATTATACATACAACTATCCAATATTGAATATTTAAGGAAAAATAGGACATTTTAATCCTGTTATACCTTACTGTATAAAGCTCTTTTATCTCCTCAATGATTTCCTGCTTAGTCAATAGCTGCATTTGCTCACTTGCTTTATAAGCTTGTAGTCTCTTATTAATATCTTGGAGGAAACTAAGAGCTTCATGACCGATTTGCTTGCCGTCTTTCATTAATTGCCATTCACGCCGCATTACACCTTTGGTATAATTTTTAATATCTAGATAAATTGTAGGCCTCATTTCATGAGGAAGCCAACCTACACTATCTGCAAGCCTCATCAACACTATAGATTCTGCTGCCACCCCTTCTTGTGCTTTATTAAAATTACCGAGTAAATAAATTAATACCAAACCGGTTGATACCGCATACATACTACCGACTACACCCGATAAAAACCCGCCAAGACTTCCAAGCTCTTCTTTTTGAAAATTATTAGGAATAATGTATTTTGTTAAATATAAACATCCCGCACAAAAACTCATCAAAACAATATTTATTATGATGAATAAAACAATATTAGGAACGGTATAGATAAAGTCAATTATATGATTACATAGGTATTATTAACCATGTCCTGCTGAATATTTATGTAATATACTAGAAATAAGATTTGATAAGGTAATCCCTCATAAGCAGCTTTTTGTTTTATTCTCATTAAATCACTACTAGAAATACGAATATTTATTCGAGTATCTTTTTTTAAATAATTAGCTGCTGCCACTTGTGATATATGTTTCTCTTGTTCAAAATTTTTAATTCTTTACCATTCATCATTTTCAAAAGACTCCAGCAATGCGTTTTCTTCAGCATCTAGTATTATATTTGATATATTCTCTTTATTTCTCATTACTTTTTCCTATTTTTAGATATTTCTGAGTAGCTTTGTGACGTGGAATAATAGTATTTAAAAAAACTGTTCCATCAACTTCACTAATAAAAGGCACTAAATAGGCGTATTCATTAAATTTAACTATATACATTTTTTGCTCTGAGTATTTATTAGGATTTGGATGTTCTATTATATCCAATAAACAATTACTTTCTATAACTTATATTATTTCTTCAAAACTTACCTTGCGCTCACTTATTAACTTATAATTTTTTTCAGCAGAAAAGCTATAATTACATTTCTTTGTCATCTTATGATATTAGTACAATGTATGCTTGATGTCAACACTACACTTCCATCTCTTCTAAGACCACTGTAGAATCAGCAAGTTTAGTAATTTTTTCAATTTTTAACCGAGCTTCTTTTAGTTTTTTCTCACAATGATTCTTAAGTAAAATACCTCTTTCAAAGCTATTAACTGCCGTCTCTAGACTCTCTTGTCCGTTATCTATTTTTTTAACAATTTCCTCAAGCTCTTTTAAAGCTTCTTCAAAGCTAATATTTGCTTCTAAAGTTTTAGTATTAGTCATTTATTTTTATTTTTTAATGGTTATCTGTAGTAATTGTGTCTTCAGTTGTTTGGGGCATAAGTAATTTTTTTAGCTCACTACTATCAAAAGTTTTCTTAGGAGCAAAAATACTCCCTTGCATTTTTATATTAAGATGTGCCAAGCTATCTTTATCAGAACTTGTATTTGAGGTATTTAACTTAACAAGCCTTGCCGGCACGTAAAATGATAAAATACTAGATGCATCCATATCAAAATTATATATATTAACTGCAAAAGAGGCCGCACCGCTACTATATTGTGTTGCAAATTTTACTTTCTTTAAAAGGGCAATACCTTTTTGTAGTTCAATATCACCGCTTATACCTCTAATATTTTCTTGTCCTGTGGTTATAGCACTATTTATATCTTTATCTAAATTTTGTACCTTATAATCAGCTGTATCAATTTTTTCTATAAAAGCATCAATTGCAAAATTATTAACATCTATATTGTTTATAGCAAATTGTGATTTTGTAGTAAGGTTATATAGCTGGCTTTGAAGAGTGTTACCGTTAGTTCCTAAACTACCGCTTATACTTATTTTTCCGCCACTTACAGTAAATATTTTAGGCATAAGAGCTGAAACTTTGTTTAAATCTATTGTATTTAAAGCATATACGAAATTTATAGCATAAGGTTCTAATAAAATATTGCCGTTACCTTGAAACTTACCACCTAATAATTCTGCTTCAATATTATTAAATTGTAATAAATTATTATTATTTGCTACATAAAATTTAACATTTTTCAATATTAAATCATTTTGTAATAATGTCGACAATGTACCGGAAACTTGTAAGGTAGCTTTATCTAAACTATAATCATTTATTAATTTATTTCTTAAATTAAGCATTCCTGCCGGTGATAATAAATCAGTAGTAAGATTACCGTCCTTAATTTCTACGGTCAAAGACGGTAATACACTCGATGCATCTAAGTTCCAGCTAGTTGATAAATAGCTGTTAGCAGTTTTAAAATCTAAATTACTAATTTTTATATTAGCTGGTACGATTTTAGCAAGCAAATTCATTTTGTCAAATACATGATCGTTATACTTAACGCTATCTATCAGAATATCTAAATTAGCTAAATATCCTATTGTTCTAATAGGGATGAATTTACTTGGATAATCTAGAGCTTTCATATCTTTAGTTAAATTTTTTGTAAATTCGATAAGCGGCGAAATTATTGGATACGTTCTACTGCTTAAATCAAGCGAAGATATATTAAGCGTAGCGTCTAAACGAGGTGTTTGAGCAATAAATTTACTAGAAAAATTTCCTGATAAATTTAAATTATCTGTTTTGAGTAATAAATTTTTAAAAAATAAATCTATTAAAGTGAGTTTTAAATCCGATGACAAGCTAAAAGGAATAGCTTCTTTAATAGTAACGTCGTTAAATCCTAAAATATTCAGTAACGAATTTATATCGTTGTGCTTTAAATATAGCTGTCCATCGAACATACTTCTAACGGCATTCTGTGTTACATTACCTGTAAGCTTAAATTCTCCACCTGATTTAATATTACCTGAAAATTCATTTATCTTTAAAGTACCATTTAATAAGTTAGAAGAAAAGACTATTTTTTTTAGTTCTTCATTATTACTTAAAATTATTTCGTTAATTGCCACGTCTGCTTTAAGTAATTTATTGGCAAAAATAAATCTACTATTTGAAGAAGAAGTATTAAATGTTACCTCTGCATTTGGAGAAATTAACGAACTTAAATCTATTTTAGGAAAATCCAGTTTTACACTAGTAGTAATATTATCATTTTTAGCAATGTTAACAAATCCATGACCAATAATAAAAGATGATGCTATTACTATGTCTTTTAGTTCTATTTCATCTTCATTATTTGAAATATTAAATTTAACGTTTACTGCCTCATGTTGATTAAATTTATTAAAAAGATGGTTTAAATCCGGTAATATATTATACATTACCGATGCTAAATTTTTAATCTGATATTCACCACTACCGCTAGTAAGCTTAGAATCTTTGTACATTTGCGATAACTTAAAACCATAATCATTATTATCAATATTAAGACTAAAATCTACTATATCGTCACGTTTATTAATTGAACCTGAAATTTTACCTATATAGTTACTTGTAGTTTTAAATATGTAATTAGACGATAAAGCATTTTCTTTTTTTAATATACAATTATTAAAATTTAAAATAGAATAATCTTGTTTATTAATAATACTTAGATTAGTAACATTTAGATTTATATTTTGTAATTTATATTTAAAGAAATTCTTTATTAACTCTTCATGATTATAAATATTTAATACATTAGAATGTGAATAAAATTTAGCATCTAATATATCTATTTTATTAATTTTAGGATTAAATTTTATAAGCGACCACAACGAAAAATGAATTTTAATCTGCTCTAAATCTAACTTTCCTTCTTCTCTTATCGTCTCAATAACTAAATAGGACAAAGGAAATTTATTCATCTTTATTTTTCCGATATTTTCTTTCGCAATTCCTAAATGACTGGTAAAATTATTAGTAACCGAATTATAGTTAACAAACGATAATGCACCAAACATTATAAATAACAATAATGAAAAACAAATTATGACGCAGGCAGCTATTTTTTTTATCATGTCTGTAAAAAAGTTTTTAAATATATTATTATATATAACTATCAAAATTTAAAGACAAATTAATGAATTCTTTAGAAAATTTAATTTTAGTCGGTGTAATAAAATCATGTCATGGAATTAAAGGTCATGTAATGTTAAAATCTTTTACCGACCCTGCTACAAAAATACTTGAAAGAAATTTAGTAAATGAGTCAGGAGCAAATATACATATTAAGCTAATTAGCCAAAATGCCAAAGGAGAATTAATTTGTACATTTAATGATATAGCTACTCGAAATGAAGCTGAAAATTTAAAAGGTTATAAAATATTTTGCTTAAGAGCAAGTTTACCGGAACTAGAAGAAGATGAATTTTATATAGCAGATTTAACTCATTTACCGGTATTAAACCAAGATCATAAAGAAATAGGCAAAATTAAAAATATTCTTAACTTTGGTGCCGGTGACATAATTGAAATAGAATTTTCAGATCAAACAACCGAATTATTACCTTTCAATAAAGAATTTTTTCCTATTATAACTAAAGATTATGTGATTTTAAATTATCAAAGAGAAGCTTGAATAATTACCGTAGTTTTCAATTTCTTTATAGTACCCTACGATTCTTATTCACCTCTGTCTCATCCCGTGGCGTGACCACGGGATCCAGTTAAAAATACTAAATTTATTAGTATTTATTGTTTTTATGGCCCCCGTGGTCAAGCCACGGGGTGACACAGTGGGTTTTACCGGTCCCACGCAACAACGCCTCGTGGGAATGACATAGAATATAATTATTTTAATCCTTAATTGAGTAAATTATATAAAATTGACAATTAATCCTTAAATACTATAATTAATATTATGTATATAAATAGAAGGTTAAGCTCTATGCCTAAAACTTTAAAATACTCACTTATTATATTTATAAGTATAATATTATTATTAATTGTTATTCCTTTCTTTATTCCTTTAAATAATTATAAAGGAATAGTAATAGATAAAGTTAAAGAGGCTACAAATAGAGATTTAACTATTAACGGCGACATAAAATTATCTTTACTACCGAATCCCGCAATATCACTATCAGAAATTAAATTATCATCAATAAACGGTACAAAAGAACCTCATCTAGTTTCCGTTGAAGGTGCTAAAGCGTCATTGCGACTTTTTCCTCTTTTTAGAGGAGCAATTGAAGTAGCTTCTATAAAACTGCAAAAACCGATTATAAATCTAGAAGTTTTAAGTAATGGACAAAAAAATTGGCAATTTTCTACACCTAATAATGCATCCAAAACAAATGAACTTAGCTCTGTAGAATCTACCGATACTAAAACTGAATTAGCACTTCCTATTTTGATTAGTCATTTTAAACTTATAGACGGCAAAGTAATATATATAGAAAAAAACAGTGAGAAAATATTTAACGATATTAACTTAGAGACTAAAATTAAAAGCCTTAAAGGTCCTATAGATTTGACTTTAGCTTTAAAGGCTTTGGAACAACAAATTAATATAGACGGCAATATTGAAGAAATCGGTAAAATAATTCCGTTAAGTGCCAATATTAATCTTGCCGGTGAAAAAATTAAAATCGAAGGAAAATTTGATAGCGAAAATAATTCGTTCATAGGTAACGCAAATATTAAAGGTAATACTAAAACTTTAGGTATGCCTGCTGATTTACAAAATGACTACGAACTCACTACGGCAATTACTGCCGATAGTAAAAATATAGCTATTAAAGATGCTAGACTTAATTATCCAAATATAGAATTACTAGCAAATGCAAATTATGATATAGAGCGTAATAACCTGAAATCAAATATTATTATCAATCCCGGTAACATTATAACCGAGATTAGCTCTAATTTAGATAAGACAAATATTATGCTACAAGCTGATAGTTTAAAACCTATACTTGATGCTCTAAAACTAAAGACCGATAAATTACCGCCTATTATTAACCAAAAACTTATACTTACTTCTAATGTAATTAGTAATTCTCAAGCAATAAAATTACAAAATATTAATTTATCGGCTGCAAATAGTAATCTAACGGGAGATATTGAGCTTAAAAATTTAGCACAAGATATAACTATTTCGCACAATCTAAAAATTAATAATTTTGAGTCGTTTATGTCTCTTATGGGAGTAAGTAATTTAAGTCAGATTGGAGTATTGCAGTTAAACGGAGGAGTGCAAAAAATTAAAGATACTTTCCATATTAATAATAAAATATCCGCTTTTAATACTAATATATCTATTAAAGGAGATATTAATTTAGAAACTCAGAAGCCCAATTTTAATCTTAACTTATATAGTCCGTTAGTTAATTTGGATAAAATTCTTACAAGTAATAGTCCTACTCCTGCTCCAAATAAAACTAATAGTCCTGCTACTCAAAACATACCTACAGCTAAAAATAATTCTCCTTGGTCAAATAATCCTATTAATTTAGGGTTTTTAAATGAAATTGAAGGGCAATTATCCGCAAATATTGATAAATTAACTAACGACTCATTAATCATAAATAATTTAAAAGCAAAATTAAATATCACCGGCGGCACGCTGAATATTACTTCAGTTAATGCAAGCATTTACGGTGGCGAACTAAGTAGCACCGGTTATGTGAGTTCAGCCAAAGATCAAAATGCTGCAATTAAAATCGATTTAAAAAATGCCTATCTCAAAAGTTTCACTCCGCAATCGGATAAAATAAAAATAACTGATGGGCGACTAAGCTTTAAAGCCGATCTTACTTCTCGCGGTAATAGCGTTTATACATATGTTAATAATCTAAATGGACAATTTAACGTAAATAGCGATAACGGGGAAATAAGCGGATTTGATTTAAACCGAATCGCAGATGCGGTAAATAATGCTAAAAATACCGAAGGAGTATTGCGACTTATTAACAGCTCCTTTAGTGGCGGATCCACATCTTTCAAAAATTTAATTGCCAGAGGAAATATAACGCAAGGCAAGCTTAATTTAAATGAATGTAGTTTAGATGCTTCACCTGCCACAACAAATGCAAGCGGTCAAATTAACTTACCACAATATATGATGGATGTTAGTGCAAGCGTTACTATTGCGGATTTACCGCCTATAGCCGTTAAATTATACGGATTCATAAATAATCCGCAGCATAAATTAGACGTTCAAGCCTTTCAAACATATTTAGTTAAAAACGTATTTAATAGCGTTATTAAAGACTTAAAAAGCGGAGAGAAGAAACCTGAAAATATTATTAAAGATGCTTTGAGTCTCAGAAAGAAAAAGGATACAAATACAGAGGAACAAAACAGCCCTCCGCAGGAAAACCAACAAGCAGATCCTGTGAATAAGCTTCTACAAAAAGGATTGAAAAAACTGTTTTAATGTGACCGTCACGGATGTTGTGTGACTTATTATTCCTCTCTATGTCATCATCCAGCAAAACATATAATATAGTGTAGTAACAATGTTGAAGTTATTTTTTCTAGACTTAGTTAGCAAGCAACTAGATGACAGTGCAAAACTCATAAATACCCACGTTTTGATACAGTTATTCCTGTGCCAAACCTAATTGGATACAAATCCTTTGTTTCCTCAGTATCTAATACCAAATTAGGTATGTTTTTAGGGAAATCTTGAATTACTTTAGTAATTTTTGCTGCTTCTTCATCATAATTTGCCTTTTTCAACAAAATAATAAGGTCTTCATATAATGATTTTTTATTTGGATTTAACCCTATAGCTCTTTTGATAGAAGCGAGTGCTTCCTCCGGATTTATTTTATGTAATTTATTAAAAAACTCTTCGTGATAGTATGCTTTACTTGGATCTCGTTCAATAGCTTTCTTTAATGATTTAATCGCATTATCTTGTTGTTTTTCCATTAAAATAGAACTTAAACTATGAAAAATTTCAGCTTCTCTATTGTTATATTTTTCAGTTTTATCATAAGTTTCAATAAAATTTGAAAGTTCTTCAGGATCAGTTTCAACGAATCTTCGTAGATTGTCTTTTTCTTCTTGATATTGGATATTTGTTATGAAGATCGAGATATTTTTTCACTACTTGCTTTAGCAATTTCAGAAGTTTTAAACTTCCAATAAGGCAAAATTTCATTTTTATATGGTTGACAAATGCATACTCCTTGCTCCCCTTTACCTACTCTATAGCTTTCCGGGCATTTACGATACTCAATATCATTTTTCCATTTATAACTTTTATTATCACAATTTAGATAGCTTGGTTTTTCCATAACTTATGATATATTTGTAATTAATAATTTATAACCACAATTTCAATGTAAGTAAATAAATCTGAAGTTTGTAAAGCTAAGTAAGTAGTTTAAATAAACTTTAATTTAAAATCGTATGATTAAGAAAATAGTACAAAATACGAAAACTTTGCACGTACGTCCTAATGGAAGATCAGCTGATTACATAACGCCTAACTTCATGTATGGCTGTACCGGAGGTTGCAGAAATAGTTATTGTTATGTTATGCATCATAACTATGAGACATTATATATCAATGAAAATATAGATCAAATACTTGACGTATTGGATAAACATATAGCAAATTTACCGACTAAAATTTCCAATCAAACAGATTCTAAATATTGGACATATGATATAGGTTGTTCTACCGATGTAAGTTTGCATTGGAAACACACTAATTGGTTAAAGATATTTAATTTCTTTAAAGAAGATCCACGTGCTAAAGCAACTTTTGCTACTAAATATGTCAATCCTAAATTACTTAATTTTAATCCTGAAAACAAAATAAGGATTAGATTTAGTTTGATACCGACAAGAATGCGTGAGATATTAGAGCCAAAAACGAGTCCAATTATCGAGAGAATAAAAGCGGTGAATATTTTTTATTGAAGCAGGTTACGAAGTTCATCTAAACTTTGCTCCTATTATTGCTTATGAAGGCTGGCTTACCGAATATGCAAAGTTATTTGAAGATTTAGCTCAATACATAAACAACCAATATAAACCGTTTATAAAAGCGGAATGCATATTTTTAACGCATAACGATAAGCAGCATGAAAGAAATATTGCCTCAAATAGATTAGAGAGTGAAGCTTTAATTTGGCAACCAAATTATACAGGAAAATAAAGTAAGCAAATATGGAGGCAAGGCGGTATGTTATAAAGCCGGTATTAAGAGTAGTTTTATCCAACGATGGAGTGTGTTGCATGACAGGTTGCGCCCATGGAATAAAATACGATATATATTCTAACTCTTCTTATCAAAATTATGAAACAAAAGCATAAAATTTAAAAATTACAGTTATAAATAAAAAATCACTTGCATGAAAATACACTTATGATATGTTTCTTCACGTTGGGTTTCAATTTTAGCTTCTATAAAAGTAACCCAACACTATTATCTCTCAGCTAATAGTGGATATAGTGTTAGTTGAGTACAAAAGTAAAAATATAAAAAACAAGTAAAATATCGAATAGGCAAAAAATCGTTTAGCTTGTTTGTTATCAGGGGTGTCATAGAATAAAGAACCGGCATAATATAGAAATACTACCCCAAGGATACCAGAAATTATTAAATATATAAAATTATTCATTCCAATAAAAAAAGGCATTAGCGAAACAATAAATAAAAGAATACTGTAAATTAGAATTTGTTTTTTAGTATATAAAGTCCCCTTTACTGCAGGCATCATCGGTACTTTACAGTTTTTATAGTCATCGTTACAGAATAAAGCAAGAGCCCATGAATGCGGCGGCGTCCAAATAAAAATAATCAAAAATAATATAATCGACTCTAGAGATATAGTATTGCTTACCGCTGCATAACCTATCACAGGAGGTAATGCTCCCGATACTCCGCCAATAACGATATTTTGTATAGAACGACGCTTTAACCAAATAGTATAAATACAGATATAATAAAAAATAGTGAATAGCAGTAAAAAGGATGCAAGTAGATTAACACATAAAGCCATAAAAAATACTGCAAAAAATCCCGTTATCAAACCAAAAGATAAAGCTTCATCAGATTCTATAACTCCTCTTACTATCGGTCTTTTTTGGGTACGTTTCATTAAGCTATCGATGTCTCTATCGTACCACATATTAATTGCCCCTGCACTACCTGCCCCAAGCGCTATGCAAACAACTGCAATACCAGCAATAAAAGGATGCACGGAATAAGGAGCAAGCCACATACCTACAAAACCCGTAAAAATCACAAGCGACATTACACGCGGTTTCATAAGTAAAATATAGTCTTTAACAGTACTTTGTGAATGATTGATTTTACCTAAATTGATTGGTCTTACTAAGGAACTCATATGAAATATTTTTTAATTAAATATAAAAAGTTTTAGGTTAAAAATCAATGATTGACTTTGATGCAAGAAATGTATATATTTTTTTGTAATTCAAATAATAAATAATAAGTTAAGGATATTATCAGTGACAAAAATTGTTCGTTCTAAATATAAAGCTAGTAGAAGACTTGGAGTAAGTCTATGGGGTGATAGCAAGGATGCTTTCAATACACGAAATTATCGTCCCGGGCAACATGGGCAGAATACCATGATTAAAACTTCAGATTATGGTTTACATTTAAAAGCTAAGCAAAGATTGAAATGCCACTACGGTCGTGTCACTGAAAAACAATTTAGAAAAATTTTTGCACTTGCTCAAAAAATGAAAGGTAATACCGGTGAAAATTTCATTGGGTTACTTGAAAGTAGACTTGATACGGTAGTTTATAGAATGAATATAGCTCCAACTATTTTTGCTGCAAGACAGTTAGTTTCACACGGACATATTAAATTAAACGGTAAGAAAGCCGATATCGCAAGCATACGACTAAAGGCAGGCGATGTTATAGAAGTTAAAGAATCCGTAAAACAAATACCGCTTATCCAAGAATCCGTTTCAAAACAAGGTCAAACAACACCGGGGTATTTATCATTTGATGTACCTTCATTAACCGGTAAATATTTAAGAGTTCCTGCTCTTTCTGATGTCCCATATCCTTTTGAAGCAGAAGTGCATTTAGTAATCGAGTTATATTCTCGTTAATAATTATAAAAAGGCAGGTTTTATTTAGCTGCCTTTTTACTTTCTTCCCTACACCTACATTTTTTCTTTATACTATAATACAACTTATCACCTAATTCGGCAGCTTTTATTAAAGATAGATTAGTTAAAAATTTAACGTCTGAGCTAAGAAAAAACTATAATTTTTGACGAAGCAAGGAAGTATAAAAATGCTAATTTTTAGTATTTTTTTATTATTTTTATGGAGTGCCACGCTACTTTCAATCGCTCAAAAGGTAATTGCTGCGTGGATCAGTTTTTCAGTTGTTTTTGGATACCGTGGTCAAACCACGGTATAACACCGAGTGCCTTTTTCGATACACACAACAACGCCCACTCACAATAACGATATCTATTTTTAATAAAAATAATAGCTGCTTCTACCTTTTCCAAAAAGTTAGCATATGGAACGCATTTAATAATTAGCGGTATAATTGGTTTTATTGTAAATGGGACAACAGGAAGCAGTCTTTTTGTTTCGGCAACTCTTGCTGATGAAATCTTAATAACCGAAGGGTATTTTCAGAAACATTATCTTACTTCTGCCACCACATTTAAAGGAAATTTAATCTACCCTATTACTACAAATCTCATCACAACTTTTCCTAATTATTCAGTACCAATTTATTTAACTTCTACAGCTGCAATAGTAGGCTTAGCGCATATTATGGGGACTGATTTCTTAAATTATCAGGAAAATTTAAAAGAAATTCAGATAAACTTAACTCCTAATATTAGGGTAATTGATCCTAATATACTTTCTAACAATTTTAAAAATGATTCAAAAAATGAAATTAAAGATGTAACCCAAGGGTTTTAGATTTAATTGAAGCATACATAAATAGTAGTTTTATTAACTATACCGGAAATGATGGCAATACATTAATTGCATTAACCTTACTCATACAGGACCCTAATGCTGATATCGGACCTCTTGTTTCTCAAGGAGCAAAAATCAGTATTTTATGGTGTGGAAAAAATATAATAAGCACACTATTCCAATCATATAAAGTTTCTTTAACACAAAATACTCAAGATTTAATCGAACAAAAAACTTTAGAACTGTTACTAAACGAAGAATATAAAAGTAAAATCTTAGGATTAAAGGATATAGAAGCTATTACTAATAATTTATTTAATGATCTTAATAATACTTTCACTATTGGAATTTTACAATTAGGGAATTTAACCACTCAAAAAATTATACAGCTTATTGCATTGCAAGATATAATGAATTTAGTTCCAGGAGCTATTATATTTAATGCGTTTGAAAATATTAAGGAAAGATTTTTAAATATATTATATCAACTGAATATTTCTTACAGGCAAGAAGCCAGAGGAAATTAACGAAAATACAGCTTCTATAGTAAGAAATATATCCTCTAATACTTCAAATATCTTGTTAACTGATTCTGCTCAATTTGTACAAAATCAATATGCCAAGCAACTTAAAGCTAAAAAAGAAATATCAAAGAAAATGTTGTTTTTAGATAGCACAAAAAATACTATAACTACTATACTAGATATCTCCGATAAATTCATAAAATCACTTTACTATATTTATAAAGTAAAAAATGGAGAGATTACGCCTGAGCAAACTCTACTACTTAATCCTTGGCTTGAAACCTTAAAATCATTCTTAACAAGTTCCTCATTAAAAATAATCTTTAGTGGAGCAGTTAGATAACAAGCGAGAATTACAAAATTAATAGAGGCAATTTCTTCTGAGAATAAAAAAGGAATAACATGGTCTACTAATGATACAAACGATGAACTTGTAATTTCTGATTATAACCTAATTATAGAAGAAAGAACTATTTTGAGTTTTGAAAAATTAGTATTCAAACTAGGAGCACATGATCTTTTTTCAGCTTCCTCAGGAAAAGGCAACACTACTTTTTTAAAGAGTTTAGTCAATTGTATTGCTGATCCATGCCATAGCGTTGGTGAAATTTCCATACCTACCCATTATCAAAATCCAAAAATAATATTCATTGATCAGAATAGTTACATACCGGTTTAATCTACTTTATTTGAAATAATAACCTCCAACCTTGATCAATCAATCATTAAAAGTAATAAGCAATTATTAGAAGAAAAAATTAACACACTACTTATAAAATTAGATCTAGGTACATTAATTAAGCACTTAAGTGATAAAAATTATGATGTAATAAATGCACCAAGTGGCAGCTGTCAAAAGAAAAAAATTGGAATCATTAAAGCTATAATTTCAAACCCTAAAATATTAATTTTAGACGAGGTATTTGCTAATCTTGATAAAATATCTATAGAAAATGCATAACAAGCTTTAAAAGAATTTTTACCGGAAACTTTAATGCTTGTAGTGCATCATGATGGTAAATCTCATGACTATAATAATTTTTATGATCAGTATAAATCTTGAAGATTTGTATGCTGAAATAAAATTATTAGGAGAATAGCTATTCTATTCAACCCTATATACTTGACTACTTTTCATTTATCATGAGTATATACTAAATCTAGATGTTCAATTATGGGAGTTTTTTAAGATTTCTTTATAGATTTCAAGGTTTTTTCTTAGCATCAGATCAAGAGAGAAATTATTAATTACCGTATGTCTTGCCGCTTCTTGGATTTTCTTAGCAAGATCAGTACCTAAAATCGAGAAACAATAATCGATTTTCTGTGCTAACGCTTCGGCATTATTTGGTTCTACGTGGAAACCGGTTATATTATTATTTATTGTCTCTACTGCCCCACCGATATTAGTTGCAATAACAAGCTTCTTCATCGCCTGCCCTTCTATAATAGTACGCCCGAAAGCTTCAGGCTCGATTGAGGCAGAAATGATAATATCGGAAATCCCATATAGGTTTATTATATCCGAATCATTACCAAAAATTTGAATTTTATTTTGAAGTTTTAAATTAGCTATAAGCTCTTTTACTCTATTAGTAAAATTGGGATGTCTAGATATATCACCGACCATTAAACAATAAAAGTCTCTATGTTTTAATTTACTTAATGCTTCTACTAGAACAAGATGTCCTTTCCAACTTGTCATTCTAGAAGGCATTAATATTATCGGCACGTTACTCGGTACATCATATTTATCACAACATTTTTCAAGTTTTTCCGGCGTTAAATTTGCGGGATCGAAATAATCACAATTCACTCCACGCTCAATTACTACTATTTTATCTTCATCAATTTTATAGTTTTCGAGCAAGTGTTGTTTTACAAAATTAGACACGGCAACAACTTTCTTGCCTTTTAGCATTATGCTATTATAATATTTTTTAAAACTATTCGGAATATTATAAACCCCATGAAAGGTAGTCAAAAATTTAGCATTTGTCCATTTTGTTGCTAGATATGAACTCCATGCCGGTGCTCTTGATCTTGTATGAACTATATCAACATTATATTTTTTGATTATTTCTGCTATCAATTTTGCATTATTCAGAATTACAAAAGGATTTTTACTGTTACTATTCATTTCAATATGCAATATATCTTCCTTATCTAACTCTTTAACTAGAGTACCGCCTGCTGAAATTATGATAGGAGTATGACCGAGAATTTTAAGATATTTTGCAACTTCTATAGTACCTCTTTCAACCCCTCCCGAAACTAGAGCAGGCACTACTTGCAAAATAGTATATTTATTGTATCGTTTACTTGACTTTAATGAAGGCATTAAATCTCAATCTATTAAAATAATTATTTAAAATGCACAAACTTTATAATAAAACACAAGACAAATTTATTGTCTATGATAATTATAGAATAATTAATACAAATATTCCATCTGTAATTTTTTTACACGGCTTAATGTCTAGTATGCAATCAACTAAGGCTATCTATTTAATAGATTATTGTAAAAAAAACAATTATAATTTTATTGTTTTTGATAATTTCGGCCATGGAAACGCATCAGGACAATTTAAGGATCAAACAATTAGTGATTGGTTAGAAGGAGTATCACTAATTTTAGATAAATTAATTAATACGGAGGCGATATTAGTAGGTTCGAGCATAGGAGGATGGCTAGCACTTCTTGCGGCTTTAAGATTTCCTGATAAAATAAAGGGACTTGTGTGTGTAGCCCCTGCTCCAGATTGTACTGAAAATATTTGGCAAAATATATCTCTAAATGATCAAAATAAGATGCAAAAAGAGGGAATACTAGAAGTAAGCGGTAAAAATTGTGAGCATAAATATCCTATAAGCTATAAACTGATAGAAGATGCAAAAAAACATTTATTATTGACAAAGAAACAGATTGATATAAATATACCGGTACATCTCATTCATGGGATGTTAGATGAAGACGTGCCTTATAATGTTTCAGTAAAATTATTAGAAAAAATAACGAGCAAACAAATAGTAATGAAGCTAATTAAAGACGGTCACCATAATTTATCTAGAGAAGAAGATTTAAAGGTAATGACAAATTCCTTAGAAGAAGTAATTAGACTCTTAAGTAAGATTAAATAAACAATAACTATGTATAGCAACATACATAAAGTTCATGATTTTAAAGAAGTTATAGAAGCGGTAAAACAAGCCGATAATACTAGCTTGGTGCTTTTTGATGTAGATGAAGTAATTGTAATGGATAGTGATGAATCTAGGTTAACACATGATTATAGAAAAGAATTAATGAAGAACATTGAAAAAAGACTTACTAGAAAAGAATGTGAATTGTTACTTAGTATTGTTCTTAAAGATAGGAAAGCTAGATTTGTTAACCCAGATATCTTAACGATATTTGCTCTACTTACAGAAAAAAATGTACCGGCAATGGGTCTTACTAAACTTCCTACCGGTAAATTCGGCGTAATTGAAGATATGATCGAATGGAGAATTCGTGAACTCACTGAATTAAAGGTAAATTTTCAAGAATTTTCACCTTTAGAAGATGAGATAATAATAGAAGATTTTAATGCCGGTTACGGTAAACCTACATTAAAAGACGGAATAATTTACACTGCGGAATATGATAAAGGAAGCATACTTGAGTATGTATTACGAAAAACAAGTTATTATCCACAATCAATAATATTTATCGATGATATAGAAGAAAATTTATTATCATTACAAGAAATTTGTAAGAAACTAAAAATTAACTATCAAGGATTTGAGTTTACCGGTTCTGCTATCGTTCCTGAACCTGTTCTTGATGCACAATTAGAAAAAATTAGATTTGAAATTCTAGAAAAAGAATATAAATGGTTAACGGATGAGGAACTGAAAAAGCATACTTTGTCATCTAGTAGCTTGTCCACAGTATCCAGCTAAAAATGTCACAACAACATACACTTTTAGTTGCTTTTCCTAGATGCCGTGGACAAACTACTAGATGACACCTATGCACCTTAGAGTATAATATATGATGTTTGCAAAACTTATTGTTCTTTTTACCTTACTTATCTCGTTTTCTACTATGGCAAGTAAAAAGGAAGAAGAAAAAATTACAGCAGTAAAAGCAACTAAAGTACAAATTGCTGAGCTTTACGACATATTTAATATTGTAGGGCAATGCCAGAATGATAATAGTCGTGATTATTATGCCAATGCCACCGGAGTAGTTGAACAAGTCTCAGCACATCAAGGAGAAATAGTAAAAAAAGGGGATATATTGCTAGTTATAGATAAAAACATAGCAGAAACCACTAAATCTAGAGCAGCAGCGTTATTAAATACAAAACAAGAAGATTATAATAGAAAAGAAGCTTTATTCGCTAAAAAATTTGTAAGCAACGAGGAATATAAAAGGTCAAAAAGCGAACTTGAAGATGCAAAATTTAATTATTCCAAAGCTCTAAAAACATATAATGATATGATAATTACTGCACCCTACTCTGGTAAAATAGGCGTAATTAAGTCTATGGTCGGCGATGAAGTAAAAATAGGTGACTATCTTTTTAGCATTACCGGAACAGAAAATTCACAAGGTATTTTTATTGAATTGCCGGAGTCTTTAAGCGGAAAAGTTGGCGTCGATACTGAAGTTTTAATTGCAGGAAAAATTAAAAGTACAATCGGGGCAGTATCGCATTACTTATCAGATAATGGTACTTTAACAGCTAAAATTATTTTACCTATGGGTACAAAAATCCTGCATAATAGCTTTGTAGATGTTACGCTTATAATTAACCCTCATAAAAACCTAACCGTTCCTGAAAGTTGTATTCAACGAAATAATCAAGGTACTTTTATTTATAAAATAGAAGGTTATACGATAAAACAATTATATGTAAAAATCGGTACACGTACAGAAGGTCTAATTGAAATTATCTCTGACGATATTAAAGCAGGTGACTTAGTCGTTACCGAAGGTATGACTAAAATTGGTGATGGCTCAAAAGTTAAGATACTTGAGGAATAGTTATTTATATATGCTTTTTAAGCCATCTCTGTATTCTAGAGATTGTTGCACGTATTCCTTCTTGCCTTATAGAAGTAATAGTTAATAAAATCAAAATTTTTGTCACAAAGCAATAGGTTCGTATTTTTTGAATTACATAATTATTTTTGAAAAAAGAAATATTACTTTTTTTATAGTCTTTATTTTTATTTTCTAGTAATCTTAATTGTGTCACAGCTGCTAATAACAAATTAATAGTAAACGGACTAAATTTACTTAAATAAGAATCATTAAGAACATAAGAAGTAATATTTATTAAACCTACTGAATATTTATTTGGGTCCATAAACGTATTAGTACCACCGCTAATTCGTACTTTAGACAATTCTTTGTCTATACCGCCTATTGAGTTTTTACTAGCAATAGATATCCATAAACAACAATCTTCACCGCTTCTTATATTTTCAGGAAATAAATTTTCTTGAAATAATGTCAAAGTTCCCATAACTGTCGGCATTGCTATTGGACAAGTTTGTATGACTTGAGGAAAAACATTGCCACTAAAAAGCCCGGAATGAACAGATTCGATATATTTTCCTTTTTCATTTATTTTTTGATATGAAGTATGAGAAAATATAAAATTATTTTCTTCCATAAACTTTAATTGGATTTCTATTTTATCCTTATAAAATAAATCGTCCGAATCAAGGAAAGCAATATATTTTCCTATAGCATTTTTAATACCTAAGTTACGTGCAGCAGCAGGTCCTTCATTTTTTTTATGAAAATATTTTATTCTTTTATCTTTTTTGCATATTGCAGTTAATTCTGATATATCATCAGTCGACCCATCATCTATTATAAGTATCTCAAAATTTTTGTGTGTTTGAATAAGTACACTTTCTATAGCTTCAATTGCCCAATTTATTCTATTATATACCGGTATAATAACACTAATTTTAGTATCATTTAGTACTTGTTTAGCCATAGTATTTGCTAAATCACAGGCTTTTTTATACGGAGTATTATTGGATAAAAAAGTAGCTGTACGAGTTAAAAATAAATAAGGAGAACCTTCCATTTTGATCATTTCTTCTTCTGTTAACTCGTGAAGAAACGATGACCATAATACATTACATTCTTCGTTATGATTTGATATTTTTTTACTACCTTGCTCTGAATGAAAACGAGATTTAATTAGGATAGATTCGTCAAAATGAATAGGGGCAACACGGAAAATTTTAAACCATAAATCATAATCTTGCGTTGTCGGTAAAGCCTCATTAAATATACCGACTTCATGAAAATATTTAGCAGGCATCAATAACGAACAACCATGTATTAATCCTCGTAATAAAGGTAATAAAGAAATATTAAGTTTATTTATAGGTAGCACACTATCCGGTTTAATATAACGTAGAGAGTTGCCTTTTTCATCGATTAATTCATAACCACCGTAAATGATAGTATCTTTATTATCTAATTTATTTAATATGTCAACTTGATGCTCGATTTTATTAGGATAATATATATCATCATGGCTAAGCCACGAAAAATATTCCCCTTGCATGTTTTTTATACCGTAATTTAAGGCCGAACCGCAACCTCCGTTTTCTTTATGAAAATAGCGTATTTTATCACCATATGATAATGCTACACGTTCTGTCTCTCCATTATCTTTTGAACCATCATTAACAACAATAATTTCAATATTTTTGTAAGTTTGTGCTAAAGCACTATTTATAGCTTCTTTCATATAATTAGCCCCATTATAGACAGGTATAATAATGGAAACTAAGGTATGATAAATATTTAGAGGTTTATCTTTTCTAGTTGTCATAACTTTTAAAAATAATTTATAAATTGTTTAAATTTTCTATAGAGCTTTAGAAAAATAGATTTTTCTTCTTCACTAATAATTAGTTTATTTTTAAATTTTTATTTCTTCTAAAGCATTATTTAGCTCTGTTACAGTATTATTTAATTTAGTGTTTCTCTTCGCTATGTTTAAATGCATCTCTAGTTTGCAGCAATTGTTTTAATATATCTTGGGATTGCAAACCTAGCTTTTCTAAAAATTCCAGAGTCCAAGCTGAGATTGGATAGTGAAATAATTGTTTTATAGGCTTTAAATCTGAGTTACTATATATACAGATTATAGAATTAGGAGGATTTTTTCAGAATGCGTGTCGTTAGTTACACCATCTACTCCTTCATAGAAAAATTCTTTGTTCGGATATGATTCAAAGTCTTTTTCAGTAATTCAATTAACTAAATGATGTATATTCCCTTCCGATTCATTAAAAGGTACATTTACTATTAATCGTTTTTTATATTTAAGATTAAGTGCTAGATTTAACCCATCTTCAATATGCTCAAGTGCATGTCGTGATACAATATAATCACATTCTTCTGCCTTTTTAATAAAACTAACTAAATCAGATTTAATATATTGTATATTAGATGCTCCACAATTTTGTTCAGCATAAATTATAGATTGTTTACTGATATCTATTGCTGTAATTTCTACTCCTAATATATCGCTAAGCATGAAAGTTCCGTGTCCCGTTCCACAACTTATATCTAAAATTTTTATTTTTTGATTTAGCATTAATGGGCTATTAAGTATATCGGCTTCTATAATTTTTTTAAAAATCTTATAGCTACTTTTATGACGCATTACCTTTAAAACATCATAAGTTGCCCCAAGAATTAATCTTTCTCCATCATTATAAATTTCTTCTAACATAAATTATTTAAACTATTATAATTTTAATAAATATTCGGCGATAAATGCAGCAGGGTTTTCTACAGGATCAAGCATCTTTTTAAATTGATTTCTGCCACTACTATTTTCATAATAAGGTAAATAATGATTTTGCTTAATAAATTCTATATAGTTAATAATATCTTGCGGCTCATAAGCAAAATACATATATTTTTTTAATTCTTTAGATAGAGCATTGCTATTAAATTCATTATTCCAACCATTACTTAAGTAAATTATAGGCTTATCGGCAACTACTACTTCAGCAAGAGATGAAGTACCGTCACTTATTACAATATCTGACACCATTATATCATCCAGTAACGACCTGAATGCATGTGCAGAAATAGTAACATTCTTTAAAGAGTTAAATCTACTTAATATATTATCCATATCACTTTGGCTTAAGTAATTTTTACCGACTGCATAGGTAAATAGTGTAACATGCGGTCTTATAATAAGATGAATATTAGGATGTTGTAATGCATAATTATAGAAAAAATAGTGATAATTTAAGAAAGTAGAACCTCCTTCATATAAATCTCTATTTTTAAATGATAATTCCCATCTAGGAAGCCATAAAATGGTTTCCGAGTTTGGTTTTTCTTTAATATTATAATTTCTTACTTCATAGTATGGTTGATAACCTGAAACAATAACTCTATCCTTAGGAAATTTATAATTACTAATAAAGATATCCTTTGTACTTTCTGAATCAACAAATACCGTCTCTATGCAACTTGATAACTTATCATCATCAATATTTTTTTGATGAAAGATATGCGGACCATAGACTATATACATAATTTTTGTTTTAGTTCCTCTAAAGCTCTTATACAAATTAGCAGCCGTAAAAGGTTCTGATATATAGCCTTGAAAATTTTCGTAAGGATTTTGCGTAAAGATAAAATCCGGCTGATAATTTTTTAGTTCAGAAATTTCACATTTTGTATTAACATTTGAATAAGAAGCATACTTACCGCATGGATATATCACATCTTGTGCATCAAATTTACTAATAAACCCGGTATCTATTCCTCCTTGAATATTGGGATGAGGATGAGGTACTATTACAATTTTGACATCATGACCTATTTTTTTCATCTCATTATACATTGCGTATACGCCTTTGCCGCCGAATGTCTCTGTACTAACAAGGAAAACTATTTTTTTATAAGAATTTTCTTTGGAATAGCAAAAAGAAGATATAAGAGTTATTAGTAAAAAAACACTTAAACATAAAGTGTTAAGTTTTATTAATTTAAAAAATTTCATGTTTTTGATATGATAATAATGAATAGGATTACTTTTTAAACCATACTGTATGGTTAACATAATCCACATAACTTAAAACTATACGTAATATTTTCTTTGATACAAGTCCTGCTTCTGCATAATCCGGCACGATCTCTTGCAAGCGTTTATTATTCTCGTGTTCTTCCGTAATAGCTTTCACCGATTGTAGTACCCGTTCAGCCTTAAAACCCGACATAATAAGCGTTCCGGCGTCCATACCTTCAGGACGTTCATGTGCTTCTCGAATATTTAAAGCAGGTAAATTAAGTATAGATGCCTCTTCAGTGATAGTACCGCTATCGGATAAAATACAAAATGCATTCATCTGAAGTTTGACGTAGTCCGTAAACCCGAAGGCTGGCAAAAATCTTATTTTATCGCCAAGTTCTTTAAACTCCTCTAAATCCTCAAGCCTTTTTTTAGTCCTTGGGTGTGTTGAGAAGATTACAGGAAAATTATACTCTTTAATAAGCGTTTGTAAACTACTTAATAATTCTTTCAGATTATTTTTGACATCAACATTTTCCTCACGATGTGAGCTAATTAAGAAATATTGCTTTGTGGTAAGTGACAATTTATCTAAAATATCAGACTTTAATATTTTAGACATAAAGCGATCAAGGACCTCAGGCATATGCGAACCTGATTTAAAAATAAGCTCAGGCGGTAAACCTTCAAAAATTAAATAACGTCTTGCATGCTCGGTTAACGTAATGTTAACGTCACTAATATGATCAATGATTTTACGGTTTATTTCTTCAGGTACACGCTGATCAAAACAACGATTTCCCGCTTCCATATGAAAAATCGGAATTTTACGGCGTTTAGCGGCAATTGCCGATAAACATGAATTAGTATCACCGTAAAATAGAACGGCGTCGGGCTTTTCTTTCTCAAGTACTGCATCAACTTTTTCGATAATAAGCCCGATAGATTTTGCCGTATTATCTGCTGCTACTTCTAAGAAATAATCGGGTTTTCTAATTCCCATATCATCAAAAAAAACCTGATGTAATTCATATGCATAATTTTGACCGGTGTGAACTAGGATGTGATGAGTATATTTATCAAACTCAGAAATCACGCAGCATAGTTTAATAAGTTCAGGACGAGTACCAACAATCGTCATTACCTTAAGCATTTTTTAGCTCCTCTTGTACGTAATCAAGAGTCAGTAATAACTCTTTTACTTCTTCTAAATTTAAACGTTTTGTATTATGGGAAGTGTAATCCTCTAAAAGTGCTACTTTCTTTTCACCTTCAACAAAATATTTTGCATAATTAAGATCGCGCCCGTCCATAGGAATACGGTAATAATCCCTTAAATCATCAGCTTTTGCCATTTCTTCTGATGATACTAATGATTCGTAATGTTTTTCGCCGTGACGTGTACCGATAAAACGTATTTCATTTTTACTATCGAATATATCTTGTAACGCTTTTGCGAGTACTTCAATTGTGCTTGCCGGAGATTTTTGTACGAAAATATCACCCTGATGACCATGCTCAAACGCATATAAAACTAAATCCACCGAATCTACAAGCGACATTAAAAAACGTGTCATTGACGGTTCTGTAATGGTTAATTCCTTACCTTGTTTTATTTGATTGATAAAAAGAGGAATGACCGAACCTCTAGAAGCCATAACGTTACCGTATCTAGTAACGCACAGCACAGTCTCACCTGGAGAACGCATACGTGCTTTTGCTATTGCTAACTTTTCCATTAATGCTTTAGATAATCCCATTGCATTAATTGGATATACAGCCTTATCGGTACTCAGTACAATAACTTTTGTAACTTTGTTATTAATAGCAGCACTTAAAACATTTTCAGCACCTAAGACGTTAGTATTTATTGCTTCCATAGGATAAAATTCACAAGTCGGAACCTGCTTTAAAGCAGCGGCATGGAATACATAATCTACACCATGCATTGCCTCATCAATACTTTTATAATTGCGTACGTCCCCGATATAGAATTTAAGTTTCGGATTATTTAAAGCAATACGTATATCCTCTTGCTTTTTTTCATCTCTACTGAAAATACGAATTTCCTTAATATCGTTAATAATACCGGATTTAAGAAAACGAGAAAGCACTGCATTACCAAACGAACCGGTGCCTCCTGTAATCATTAAAGTTTTATCTACAAACATTATATATAAATACCTATTTTGTTATTATTCATTCTGTCATTGTGTCAATCGAGAAACACTCTAAGGTAGTCATCCTGTGGCTTGTCCACAGGGTCCAGTTATAAAAAATACAAACATAAAAAGCTCGATTTATCTCACTTTATGCTGGATTCCGTGTACAAGCCTATATTCGCAATGACAATTTACTTAAACTCACACATACGCTTTACAAGCTCACGCCATTCAGGAGGCGTATATCCCGTCACCTCATTAAAACGAGTGCTATCTAGTGAGCGATCTACTACAAGCTCATCTGATGAAATAATATCGATGTCTTTATTATATATTTCTGCTACTAATTTTAACAATTCTAACTTATTAATCGGTTTTGAGGCAACATGATAAAGCCCGTGCAACTCTTTATTAGGTAACACAAAATCCCTTATTATTCTTGCAAGCTCTACTGTCGGGAATCCTGAATAAATAGCTTTCTCAAACCCTTTCACTGAACCTTCTGCACTTAAAAACCAATTGATTAAGCTTCTATTGCCTGCTAGCTCATGACCTATAATGGAAGTACGCAATGTGATAGCATGCGGATAATCTACCTCACCAAGAAATTTTGAACGACCGTAAAGGTCATAACAGTCAGAAAAATCGCTTTCCTTATAATTACCTTTTTTTCCTGAAAACACACAATCAGTACTAATATGGATTAACCTTGAATTAGCTAGTTTACATAAATTAGCTAGCCTATGAGGCAGCAAACTATTTATCGGTAATGCTTTTAACGGGTCATTAGCATCTGCCAATTGTTTTACAAGCCCTATACAATTTATTACTATATCGGGTTTTGTTTGATCAAATACCTCAACTAACGCATCATGGTTCTCAACATTTACATTTGTAATTAATTTATCGGATAAATCCTTAGAAAAGTAAGAACGAGCTGAATTATTTCGGGCTGTCGCAAAAATGTCAAATTTTTTATCACTACTTAAAAACCTGAATATGCTATTACCTAGCATACCGGTAACACCTAAAATTAATATTTTCATAGTATATTTTATTTATTTTTACCGAATCGGTTCGGTTCTATCATAAATAATATATCTTTACAATAGTGTTTTGAGTGCGTAACAATATTGAGTTATAAATAATTAACTTGCCATAGAAAAGGTTCTTATTCTATCTTCTGTAATTTTCCAACCTTCATCTTCTGCAAGCTCTAAATCATATTGGTCTTGCATATTCCCAACGAGGATTAATATTAAAATACTTACCCAAACGAAGGACTGTATCAGCGGCAATTAAACGATGATGCTTAATTCTATTATTGATCCTAGTAACGGGTACATCAATATCACGAGCAAGTTTGCTTTGACTAATCCCCATAGGTTCCATAAATTCTACTAGTAAAATTTGTCCCAGTGAAATAGGAGGTAATTTATTCTTGGCTTTGTTGCATGGACCGTTTTATGTCATTCCCGCGTAGGCGGGCATCCAGTAAAACCTATAAAAACTTGTTTTTATAGGTTTATTTTGTCAAATATGCCACTTCTATATCAATATTGAAGTTATTTTGCTGGATCCCCGCTTTCGCGGGGATGACATTGAGTAGGTTTTTCGATCCATACAACAACTCCTCAATTCTTTCCTAATTAAATATTTTTTATAGAATCAAGCACGGTTTCAAGAATCATACTAGCAGCTACTGCATCATCGTTATTATTACGGTCTTTTCTTTTCACTCCAAACGATTTAAGCAAATTATTTGCAGCTTTGGTAGTTAATCTTTCATCTTGTAAATATATAGGCAAGTTTATAGATTTTGCTAGCTCTTCAGCAAATTTCATCACTATATTTGTTTGCTCCGTTACTGCTCCGCTCATATCAATCGGTAGACCTATTATAACACCACAAACTTTATATTTCTCGATGATATTAAGCAAGGAAGTAATAACAATTTTTTTATTTATCTCGGTTATAGTATTTAAGGGCATAGCAATACTACGTTCTTGATTAGATAATGCGATTCCTAATTTTTTGCTTCCGTAATCAATAGCGATAAGCGGAGCATTTGGTATTAAAAGCCGATAAAATTCTTGAAGATTTTTTATGATCATGATAGTTATAAAAATTACTTTATTAATTATTATTTATGCTAAAAACTATTCAGAAACATTTAGATACGAAATTAATTAAATTATCGGCGATTTTAGCCTTTATTTATTGTTTATTATTTAATACCGCAATATTGATTTATAAATTTGATTATTATAAAGCAACAATCTTTAGAGGGATATTAGAGTTATCAAAAGATTTTTGCTATATTTATATATTTTCTTTTATAGCATTTTTCGGTCTTAGCGTACATAGATTAGTGTTAAAAATCGGCGTGGGGTTTTTATTTATAACATCCGCTATTGCTAGTTATTACATTTATTTCTTCAAAATCAATCCTACTAAACAAGTAATAGGTAGTTTTTTCTCAACGGATTTAAACGAAGTTTATGAATTAACCAGCATTAAGTTAATAATATGGATAATTTTTTGCCTTTTTACCTGTTTTTATACTCTCAAATCTTTTGCCGCCGAAAATTCTAAATCATTCGTAACAAAACTATTATCTACCGCTTGCTTACTTATTTTTGTATATAACATTATCACGCCTTCATTTAAGATACTAAAAAATTATTTTCCCATTCAGTATTTACATAATAGCTACCTTAATTTTGCCGGAAATTTCGGCGAAAAAAATTATGCATGTATAGATATTAGCAAACAATATAACTTTATAGATAAGTCAGATAAAGATATTATCGGTGTTTTAGTTATAGGAGAATCAGCAAGATTTGATCATTTCAGTATTAACGGTTATGAAAGAGATACGACTCCTTACTTAAAGACTATTCAAAACCTAATTTCTTTCAAAGCTAAATCTTCTTCTAACCTTACCTATCTTTCCGTACCGTCGTTACTTTCACGTTATCCTGCAAGTCAAATTGAAAATAGTAGACAAGAGAACAGCTTTTTATCAATTTTAACAAATCTTGGCTTTAATACTACCTGGATCGGTACTCAAACTTTAATGAGGAGTTTTGCAAATTTTGACCTCAGTAATATATATAATGACGTTAATTTTACTATAGTACCGGGCGGCTCTGCCCTATTTTCTTTAAATGATCATGATGAAAAAATATTGCCTTTTATAAAAGAAATACTAACAAACTCAGAGAAACAATTTTTAGTAGTTCACACTTCCGGCAGCCATTGGAACTATAATGCGAGATATCCAAAAGAGTTTGAGTATTTTACCCCTACCTGTCCTATTAAGGTTAAGGGAGATGCAAGTGATTGCGATAAGCTTGCTTTAGTTAACAGTTATGATAACTCTATTTTATATACCGATTTTTTTTTATATAATTTAATAGATTTGCTTAAAGATAAAAATGCATTTTTATTATATGTATCTGATCACGGCGAGTCCCTCGGAGAAAATGGTTATTACGGTCACGGCGGTCCACTACTTGCAGAACAAATAACCGTACCTCTTATAGTTTGGGTATCAGATGATTTTCAAGCCAAATATCCTAAATCAGTATCTTCAATTAAAAATTATGCTAATACCGAAATTAGCCATGATTATGTATTTCATTCAATCCTTAACTGTTTAAATATAGAGTCCGACATAATAGATAAAGACTTAAGTATATGTAAATCTAGTTAAAAATTATTGAATTATTAAAAAATTTATATATAAATTAAGAAATCAATAATTATATGATTTATTATTATGTCTGATATACCTAAACTAGACGACTATTATTATAGATTTTTACAAAGTATTTTACTTAAAACACTAGAACAAAATAAAGCTGCTGAAACGTATTTATTGCAGAAAGATTTTAATAGCGCTTTAAATGAGATACAAAATGTAAATGAACAACTTGAAGAATATTCAAGCATTCTTTCTTTACTCAAAGTAATTAAAACCCATTTTAATGATAAAAAAAATATATAATTAAGTACCGTTTAACTTAAATCCTTTTTTTATAATTAAAAATAATATAGAGTGGAAATAAAAAAAGGTATTGAATTATGGAATATGCATTATTAATTTTCAGTATTATAGCGATTTTAGTTATAATACAAATGGTTAAAGTTGTACCGCAACAACAAGCATGGGTAGTAGAAAAACTTGGAAAATTCGATAAGGTACTGCAGCCTGGCTTAAATTTACTCATCCCTGTTATTCAGAGAGTAGCATACAAACATACTTTAAAAGAAGAAGCAATAGACGTTACCGCTCAAACAGCTATTTCAAACGATAACGTAACATTATCTATAGACGGTGTTTTATATGTTAAGATCATTGATCCAATGGCAGCATCTTATGGTGTTAATAATCCTTACTATGCCATAACACAGCTTGCTCAAACTACTATGCGTTCGGAAATCGGTAAACTCCCTTTAGATAGAACTTTTGAAGAGCGCGAAACTTTAAACGTAGCAATTGTAGCAGCTATTAATCAGGCTGCTATAAATTGGGGCATACAATGTATGCGTTATGAAATTAAAGATATTCAACCTCCGCAAACTATACTTAAAGCTATGGAATTGCAGGTAGCGGCAGAGCGTCAAAAAAGAGCTCAAATTCTAGAGTCGGAAGGTAATAGACAAGCAAAAATTAATCATGCAGAAGGTGAAAAAGCACAAATCGTACTGAATTCAGAAGCTTCTTATACAGATCAAGTTAACAGGGCAAAAGGTGAAGCTGAAGCAATAGGCTTAGTCGCTACCGCTACGGCAAATAGTATTGAGATTGTCGCAACTGCCGTACAAAAAACGGGAGGAAGTGATGCAGTAGCTCTTAAAATAGCCGAGCAATATATTAGTGCGTTCGGTAATTTGGCTAAAGATACCAACACCGTAATTTTACCTGCAAATCTTTCAGAACCGAGTAGTTTTATAACCGAAGCATTAACTATATTTAACCAATTAAAAGCTTCTTCTTCGGGAACGAAAATAGATAAGTAGCAATTTATAACGATTTATTATTGTAATAATAATTAGTTTTATATATCATATCAGATTATTAATTAATAAAAGGTTATGAATATGTCAGTATTTGTCGGCAAAACTGCTCCCGATTTTACAGCTAAAGCTATTATGCCTAATAATAATATAGACGATAAGTTTAAACTTAGCCATTATGCTGCAGGGGATAATATAGTATTATTTTTTTATCCCCTAGATTTTACTTTTGTTTGTCCATCGGAAATTATAGCATTTCACAATAAGCTTGGTGAATTTACCGAAAGACGTACTAAAGTAGTAGCTGTTAGTGTTGATTCTCATTTTAGCCATTTAGCTTGGAAAAATACTCCGCATAATAAAGGCGGGCTTGGACAAGTACAATTCCCAATGGTTTCCGATATAAAAAAGGATATTTCTTCAAAATATAATGTACTTAATGAAGACGGTGTTGCTTTGCGTGGAACTTTTTTAATCGATAAGGATTTCATAGTACGTCACATGCTAGTTAACGACTTACCTATCGGTCGTGATATTAATTATACATTAAAAGTAATCGATGCTTTAACTCATCATCAAAAGCACGGCGAAGTTTGTCCTGCCGGTGGCATAAAGGTGAGGAAGCAATTACCCCATCACATGAAGGTATAGCACATTATTTAAGCTCACATGCAGAGAAGCTGTAATATATTACTACTGTGTTATTAAAGTGGAAAACTGTCCTACCGTGGCTTGTCTAGTGTTGTTGCATGGTTCGATGTCATATCCCGCGAAAGCGGGAATCCAGCAAAAAATAACCTTAACATTGATAAACAATTACATATTTAACAAAATAAACATATAAAAACACAAATTTTTATATGCTTGACTGGATTCCCGCCTAGGCAGGAATGACATACAGCACTAACGCAATATCAAATAACCCTAAATAATGTTGAAAGAATTATTTTCTGCTCCTAAAATATCTTATAATATTGAAACAATTAATATTTTACGTCTTATTAGGAGTGAAATATCGGTCCTAAAACTTTCTTTAGTTTAATTAAATTATTTGGTGATGTAGCAACTGCCACAGATAACGTTCCGGATTTTTCATTGCGAGGCGGAAAGTCAAAACCAATTAAATTTTTCAGTAAAAGCGATGCTGAAAAAGAGTTAGAGCTTCTCGAAAAAGACAATGCTAAGATCATCACATATAAATCTCCGGAATATCAAAATTATTACTTGAAATTTATGATCCACTGCTAATATTAAGCTATAATAATATAGAGTTATTAAATCATACTATATAAATGTGTTGCAATAGTAGGTACAAAAACGCTGCTGCAAACGGAAGAAGCTTTGCGCATAAAATTGCAAATGATTTAGTAAAAGAAGGTTATATAACCGTTTCAGGGTTAGCACGAGGAATAGATAGCAGCGTACATCAAGCTGCAATTTCTCAAACTATCGGAGTTATTGCAGGCGGTATTGATCATATATATCCACCGGAAAATAAAAAACTATTTGAAAATTTAGCAGAAGAAGGTTTAATATTATGAGTTACCTATCGGCTTTACCCCGCTTGGAAAACATTTTCCACAGCGTAACAGGATAATATCGGGACTAGCCTTAGGAGTAGTGGTAGTAGAAGCAAGCTTAAAATCCGGTTCATTAATAACTGCAAAATTTGCACTTGAACAAAATAGGGAAATATTTGCCGTTCCCGGCTTTCCTTTAGATCCAAAATGTCAAGGTACAAATAAATTGATTAGAGAGGGAGCATATTTAGTGGAATCAGTAGACGATATTGTAGCTAATTTACCGCAATATGAAGAATTTATGAAAAAAGATGATGGATTATTTAAGGATTTTGTTGAGCTAGGAACAGTAAATACGAGATATGTTAAAGAACCGTTACAAAAGGAGCGTACTGCTTGCTATATTGGAATTATTATCGGCAGTACCCATAATAGACTTGGAATATTTACAAAAAGAAATAGAATTACCGCTTCCTATCCATATATACGGTAATATTAGAATTAGAATTCGCCGGGACAGTAATGCGTCACGCCGGTAATAAAATATCATTAGTTTATAATAAGTAGATGAAATTAGTAATAGTAGAATCGCCGGCAAAGGCAAAAACGATAAATAAATATTTAGGTGATGAGTTTAAGGTCATTGCATCATTCGGTCATATTAGAGATTTACCTTCTAAAAAAGGCTCGGTGTTACCTGATGAAAATTTTGCAATGAAATATGATATTTCCGATAAAGCCGGTAAATATGTAGATGCCATAGTTAAAGATGCTAAAAAAGCTGATGCAGTATATCTTGCAACCGATCCTGATCGTGAGGGTGAATCTATCTCATGGCATGTTGCAGAGGTAATAAAAGAAAAGAATCAAGTTAAATCCGATGATTTTTTCAAAAGGATAGCCTTTAACGAAATCACTAAAAAAGCAATTATTCATGCCGTTGAAAACCCTAGGAAACTTGACACTAACTTAGTAAATGCCCAACAAGCAAGAAGAGCTTTAGACTATTTAGTCGGCTTTACCCTTTCACCTCTTTTATGGCGTAAGTTACCGGGATGTAAATCGGCAGGACGTGTGCAGTCCGTGGCTCTGCGATTAATATGTGAGCGAGAAGATGAAATAGAGCGTTTTAAGTCAGAAGAATATTGGGATATTAGCCTTAAAATGCAAAATAGTAATAACGAACTATTTACTGCTAAATTGACTCACGTAAACGATCAGAAGTTAGAAAAATTCTCAATTATTAACGAAAAAAACGCCAAAGATTTAACCAAAAAATTAAAATCTCAAAAATTTCATGTTGATAAGATAGAAAAAAAACAACAAAAACGTCAACCACAACCTCCTTTTATTACTTCATCACTACAACAAGAAGCAGCAAGAAAATTAGGTTTTAATGCTAAAAAGACTATGCAAATAGCACAAAAACTTTATGAGGGTGTTGATATAGGTAAGGAAACTATAGGGCTTATTACTTATATGAGAACCGACGGCGTTACATTATCAAATGATGCAATAGCAGATATACGTAAGTTAATCGATAAAAGTTACGGCGATAAATATTTACCGACTAGCCCTAGAATTTATAAATCCAAAGTAAAAAATGCTCAAGAAGCTCATGAAGCAATAAGACCCACAAATATTACTTATACTCCTGATAGCTTAAAAGAAAAGCTAGACAAGGATTATTATAAGCTTTATGAGTTGATTTGGAAAAGAACTATAGCCTGCCAAATGGAAAATGTTATAATGGATTTGGTAGTTGCAAATTTAGCTTCGGAAAATAAAGAATATTTGGCAAAAGCAAACGGATCGACTATAGCCTTTGACGGATTTTATAAGGTTTATCGTGAAAGTATGGACGATGAAGCTGAAGAAGAAAATAAAATGCTGCCGCCTTTAACAGAACAAGAGCAGCTGAAAACTAAAGAAGTTATTCCAAATCAACATTTTACCGAACCGCCTCCAAGATATTCAGAAGCAAGTTTAGTGAAAAAACTTGAAGAGCTTGGGATCGGTCGTCCTTCGACCTATGCTAGTATTTTATCGGTTTTACAAGATCGAAAATATGTTGCTCTTGAGAAAAAACGATTTATACCTGAAGAGCTTGGACGTTTGGTAACGGTATTTTTAGTCGGTTTCTTCAAAAAATACGTTGAATATGATTTTACTGCAGGACTTGAAAACGAATTAGACGCAATAGCAGCCGGCAAACTTGAATGGAAAGCTGCTTTAAATAATTTTTGGAGCGGTTTTAACCATAATATTGAATCAGTAAACGAGCAGAAAATAACCGAGATTATTAGCTATGTACAAAAAGCCCTTGATTATCACCTGTTCGGTGAGAATAAAGAATCTAAAATTTGTCCTTCATGTAACACGGGCGAGCTTAGCTTAAAGCTTGGTAAGTTCGGAGCGTTTTTAGCATGTAGTAATTACCCTGAATGTACTTTTAGAAAATCTATTGTTAGCGGTAACGATAACAACGAGAATGAAGGCGAGCCTGCCGCTATGCCTAATGAGAATAAAGTTTTAGGTACGGATAAAGACGGAGTAGAAATATATCTGAAAAAAGGACCTTACGGACCTTATATTCAACTTGGCAAACAAGAAGGCAAAGTAAAGCCGAAACGTAGCCCCGTGCCTGCTAGTTTGAACCAAAATGATATTACACTTGATATAGCATTAAAGCTTCTAAGCTTACCGCTAAAAATAGGTATTCATAAAGATAGCGACGAGGAAATTATGATAGGATACGGTAAATTCGGTCCTTACATAAAATATATGGATCAATTTATTTCGGTGCAAAAAAAATATGATTTTCTAAATTTAAGCTTAGATGATGCGATGAAGCTAATTGAAGAGAATAAAGCGAAATTAGAGAAGAAACAGGCGTAAATGGTTTAGTGTCACCCCGTGACTTGATCACGGGGTCTCAGGACACAGGCTGTGATACAAGATCCCGTGGTCAAGCCACGGGATGACAATTAATAAAATTACTTATTTATGACAAAAGTTATAACACGATTTGCTCCGTCACCGACCGGTATGTTACATGTCGGGAATATCAGGGCAGCATTGCTTAACTGGCTATATGCAAAGAAGCATAACGGACAGTTTATTTTAAGATTTGACGATACGGATTTAGAGCGTAGTAAACAGGAATATAAAGACGCTATCGAGGAAGATCTAAAATTTTTAAATATTAATTGGGATCAGACATTTAATCAATTAAGTCGTTTAAGTAGATATGATGCAATCAAAAATCTATTACTAGACAAAAAAAGATTATATGCCTGCTATGAGACTCCTGAAGAGCTAGAATTAAAGCGTAAATTTCAATTATCTAAAGGTTTACCACCGATTTATGATCGAGCTAGCTTAAATCTAACTGAAGAGCAAGTAAAGAAATATATAGAACAAGGAAGAAAACCGCATTATAGATTTTTGGTAAATCATAAACCGATTAGCTGGCATGATATGATCAAAGGCGAAGTTAAATATGACGGCAAGGCTTTAAGCGACCCAATAGTGATAAGAGCAGACGGTAGTATGACCTATATGTTATGCTCAGTTATTGATGATATTGATTATGATATTACTCATATTATTAGGGGTGAAGATCACGTTAGCAATACCGCCATTCAAATGCAAATGTTTGAGGCTTTAAATACTACTCCTCCGACTTTTGGGCATTTAAGTTTAATAATCAATAAAGATGAGAAAATTTCTAAAAGAGTTGGAGGGTTTGAGATCGCAACTCTTAGAAAAGAAATCGGAATCGAAGCTATGGCAATCGCTAGCTTTTTTAGTTTACTTGGTTCATCAGCACAAATCTTGCCTTATAAATCAATGGAGAAGCTAGCAAATCAATTTGAGATAAGTAGTTTCTCTAAAAGTCCAACTATCTATCAGCCGGAAGATTTAGAAAGATTAAATCATAAATTACTTATAAGTTTAGATTTTGATACAGTAAAAGAACGCCTTAAAGAAATAGATGCCGAGTATATTGATGAAAATTTTTGGTTATCGGTAAGTTCTAACTTGCAAAAATTACGTGATGTAAAAGATTGGTGGGACATTTGCCATCAAACTCCGAATGTAGAAAATCTAAATTTAGATAAGGACTATTTAAAGCAAGCAGCAGAATTATTACCGAAAGGTGAAATCACTAAAGATAGCTGGAGCATTTGGACTAAAGAAATAACAAATAGAACAGGCAGGAAAGGTAAGGAGTTATTTTTACCTCTTCGCCTTGCTTTAACCGCCAGAGAATCAGGACCGGAAATCGCAAGCGTTTTACCTTTGATTGATAGAGAAGAGATAATAAAGCGTTTAACTAGTGCGTGACTCTCTATGTCATTCCCGCGAAAGCGGGGATCCAGTAAAAATAATCTTATTGGTACAAAAATTGTATATTTGGTAAAATAAACATATAAAAACAAGTTTTTATATGTTTTACTAGATTCCTGCTTTCGCGGGAATGACATAGAAACCATGCAACTCCTCGCAATGACAATTGAGTATGACAATATTTTAATTATAATACTCTATCATGTGAGTATTAATAGCACCGGCAAGCTTTGCGGTATCACCGTAAATATTATCGGCAATCAGAGAAACTATACCTGCTGTTCCTGCTACTAAACCTTCCCACAGTTTCATAAGCTACATATCCTGCAGTTAGTCCTGCTTTTACTGTATTTTTTAATCGGACGGCGAAATTAAAATTGCTCCTAATGTAAAAGCACCGATAAAAACCGGAGGATTGTAATAAGCAAAAGTTGCAAGGCTTGCTACAGTTGCTTGAGCAAATGTAGATACAACAGAATAATTAGAGTTGTTCACATCAGAAACACAACCCTGAACGGAACATACAGTTTTTGCACCGTTTTCTATCACATTAATAGCATGTTCCGTTGCTAAGGTAGCACATACATTGTGAAATCTGTCGCAGCTTTGGTAGCATTTTGAAAATGAATTGTAGCACTGTCAAAGTAACTAGATGTTTTTTTTGAAGTTTTTACAATCATTATTATTGTAATTGACGTTTCCGCCATTTATTTGTGGCCCCGTATAGTTTTTTGTCATGATTGTTCCCCTTAAAATTAAATCGTGACGCAATTATAATTTAAATGTTGTTGTGTCAATGGATATTATTAATAAATAATTAAAAAATTAATAATACTTTAAGGCAAAAAGAAGTTTTAGCTGTTAAAAAACTTTTTGATTTTTAGCTTATCTTCTTTAGACAAAGTAGGCTTGAACCCGTATATATCTTTTTTATTAGCACTTTCAGGTCTAAATTGAAACTCGCCTTTAATTGTGTTGCTTGTAACTATCTGATCAGGAGAACCCCATTTAGGAAAATCATATTTTATAACTATGTCCCTGTTTCTAAGTCCAGATTTATAAGCGTTACTATTTTCGTCAATATCTTTTATTGTATAATTATTTATTAAAGCATCTCTATCAAAACCACGATCATATGCCCACATTGTTATTTTCTCGATCGGCAGCACTTTTAGCAACATTAGCTAAATCTATAGTTTTACCTTGTTCTATATATTCGTTTATCTCTTTATCTATGCCCTTTGGAACATAATTTTTAACTATTGTTTTAAAATAATCGCTTGAAAATTCTTGTTCTTTTGAGGTTTTAAATAAATCAAGCATAACATTATCCAGCGATTTACTCTTATTATTCTCTTTAATGAAATTGTCCAAATAAAGTGCCAAAACAAATCCACGATAATATGGCAATCTTTGTACTACATAATCTTGCCAATAATCTGTTTCGATTAAATTATTAGGTTCATTTATAACAGGTGATAAATAATAATTCTCAAAGAATTTATTAAATTCTTCTACAAATTCCTCAAGCGTTATAACACTAGAACGTAAGGCTAAAACCCTGCTATAATAATCGGTAAATCCCTCACTCCACCAATAATTTAATCGTTCTAAGTTATTACGTATTTTCTTCCCTGTCCAATTATGTAGATGTTCATGAGCAAGTAACGTTATATAATCCTGTTTTGTCCAAACCTTGAGGAATAAATGCAGTAAAACTATGAGTTAAGCCCGTTCTGCCTATATGTCTAGGTTGATTCCCCTCGATTAAGCTTAGTAGATAATAAGGAAAATCATTATCATGGAAAAATGTTCTTTGTCCCTTGATAATTTTATTTATATAAGCAGCTATTTCTTAATCTTTAAAATCAAATTGACCATGTAACGAAAGATATACAGGATTTTTTTGATCGACAATTTTGTAAACACGTAAATCACCCGCTGCATAAACTGCACTATATAATTCAATCGGCATAGCTTTAAATTTCACGCTTTTACCAAGACCATAATCTGATATTGTTTCCCAACTATCAGGAATATTATTCCATTCAATGTTAAACGCTACTATATCATTTCCATTTAGATCACCGGAAGTAGCAAAAAGCCCATAACCCGATGAATGAATTAAATTTTGTCTAATTATTGCTTCGTGGATATCACAAGGATTACCGGTTTTTTGATATATTGCGTAGCTTAAACGAATAATATTGATTTTTCCCGTATTTAAAATAGCTTTATTCGAGTCTTGATTTCTAAACTGTAATTTTCCAATGGATATTCTAGCTTAACATTTTTGATTTGCTTGTAATATGTAGGCATTTGCCCATGCATAGGGTAAATCTAAAACAACCTCACCACTCATATTGCCGATTATTTCCGTCTCAACTTTGATAGCTGAAACAGACGTATTAGACAAAGGTGTTATTTTGTAATGTATCTGCCTATAAGTATTTGCGGATACTAGATTTGAAATTAGAATTCTGATTTACAGAATTTTTATTATTTTTTATGGATTGCCACACCGCCTATATGGCTGCTCGCAATGACGATATCTATTGTATGCATGTATTCTATTTAATTATTACTGCCTGACCATTAGCCCATAAGCTTCTATGTCTTCAAGCTATTTAGCGTTTTCTATTAAATATGATTCTTAAAATTCGGCAAGTGTAGGATCAGGTTCGCCTGTTAAATTTTTAAGCCCGTCAAATAAAATGTCTAAAAAAACTATTTTATTCTTTTTACAATAATCTCCTACATCTTCAATATGCTTCGCACGATCATCAACAAATACAATAAACTAGCATTTAGCTCTTCAGAAAATTTTGATAAAGTACCACTTTTTGAGTGATTACCGGTTATAAATATACCTTTATAAAAAATAGCATCATCCTTTTGTCCTGAATTATAAATTGCTAATTTTTCATTATCTGAAAATTCGATACCCAGCTCTTTTAGTTCTTTATATCGCCAATCTTGCATAGAAGGAATATTGCCGAATGCTCCCGTATTCATTTGTGTAAGACCATAAACCGAAAACTTTTCCTTGAGCTTGTTTATAACTTCTACCCACTCTTCATCAATTAATATTACTTTTCGCTGCAAACGCCAATTACTGATAATTTCCTCATAATTGTCATAACTACTTTTATTTTCCTTAATTCTATCAATTATTTGATTATAAGGCGGCTGCTTAAAAGTTTTTGATTTAGGAGTTATAAGCGTATCGTCAACATCAATGAATATAGATGCACGAGTAGGAGCATTTTTTATTATTAAATCATAAACTTTTTCGGCACTATCGGCAGTTTCAAAATCTTTCATATATACTCCGAAGTAAAATGAAGAGTAGTGATACGAAGTTTAACTTGGAAAAGAGTAACCGGTCTGTCAGCCGAGGAGCGGATCGTATATTAAACGTTCAGCATCCGAGGTCTTACAAAGACATTGTTGCTAATTTTTCAAGTGTGGCGAGTATCAAATTTAATATTAAGTTCTTCAGTTAAAATAGCCATTAATTCAAGCCCTGCTCTATTTGTCCATTCGCCTTGTTCATAAAAAAAATGATAAGGACCGCTAACCGGCGACGACAACCAAATTTCTTTGGCGGCACTTTGTTTATTTATTACATATACCCCTTTATCAGTATCAAGATTTAATATATCGCCTTGTAAATCTACATCTATACTTGCTTCTTTATCCTGCTCTTCTATCTTTTCTGCTATATATGCAATTGTTGTCTCGGCTATTTTACTAAATTCACTATTATTCATGATAACATCCCTTAAGTAGATAAAAATATACGCAAATCAACTTCAAAAAGAGTAAGGAGTCTATAAGGCAAGGAGCGGAGCGTATACTTAATACATAAGCACCACAGCTCTTATAAGACGACGCAGCCAATTTTGAAGTTCATCGAGTAGATGGTTTTTCAGGATCAATTGCCGGCTCAGGTACTTTAATCAAACTTTTTCGATAAATTTCAACAAATCTATTATGATCATTAAGATTGTTAGAAAAATTATGCCCGCCTTTACCGTCAACTACAAAAAATAATGCATCCGTTTTAGCAGATTTTACCACTGCTTCTAAAGATTTTAACGACGGACAAGAAATTGGACCGGGTGGTAAACCTTTTATATAATAAGTATTATAGGGTAGTTCTTGCAATAAATCTTTTTTTGTTAAAGCTCTTGCTAATTTAAATTTTCCTTCAGTCAAAGCATATATAGTAGTCGAATCGGCTTGTAGCTTCATATTTTTCTTTAAACGATTAATGAATACTGCTGCTATAATAGGCTTTTCTGCATTTGAGCCGGCTTCTTTTTCAATTATCGAAGCTAGCGTTAATACCTCAAGTCTAGTTTTTAATGGAGAATCCGGTGCAAGATTTTGCATTACTTTATCTAAATTAGCAGACATTAAATTTCTCATGTGATCAATTATCTGCTCTTTTTGATCACCGTAAGAAAAAAAATACGTGGAAGGCATTAAAAAACCTTCAGGTATTATCCCTTTTATTTCTCCAAGTAATCGACTTTCTTCATTAATTTTCTTTATAACCTCACTAACTACCGTACCTTCCGGGACAATTATCTTGTGTATTATAGATTTACCGCTTGCTAATATTCTTAAAGTTTGCAGAGGCGATATATTACGAGTAAACACATATTCACCACTTTTAAGAGGTCTTTTTATAGAATAAATTTTAGCAATTACCTTAAAAATTCTTGGATATTTGATTACTTCATTTAGAATAAAGTTTTGTAACTATTTGATTTACGGATAATTTAGGTTCAATAATTATCGTTTTATTTTGAGTAAGATCACCCGGCACAAAAATATAAAATATACTAAAATTTAGCAAAGTAATAAATATAGTTAGAGATACTATAACTAAAAAAAGTTTAGTTTTTAATAGGTTGTTTAACATAATAACTATTATTTTTATAAGGCTTAGAAATATTGATAAAAATAATTACCATGAAATGTGGTTTTTTTCTTGACATTTGAAATAACATATAGTAAAACTAACTTTTTGCTAAATTTAAATTATATAGTTTGTGCTAAATCAATCAATAGTTTTAATATTTGGTAATTAAAATGAGATAACTAATGAGCAACACATTAATAACGCAAACCAATTTACTATAACAATAGTATACTCCTGTAAAATGAAAAGTTAGAATTTTTATTACAAACAAAAAATATACATCTTTATTCATAGTGCATATTTACTATACCGGCGTTAATACTGATCTTATAATGGGCATTATATATTATGATACAAGATCACAATACCGATCTAAAACACGAAGAACAGACTGAAAGGTTAAAAGCTTTACAAAATAAGTTAGGAAACTTATCCGGTTTCTTGACAACAATGCGTTCTGATAACAATGAGGAATACAAAAAAATTTCCAATGATTTAAAAATTTTAATGAAACAAATTAATACTATAAGAAAAAACATGGAAATATATTTTGTTATTATATTAATATTAATGTTTATTATAATTCAGAAAATGTTGTGGACCACCGGTTTCAAGTACTAATCTTTCTCTTTTAACAACTTTATTTTAGGTTCTAAGAACTCCTGTTTAATAATTGCTGCAGCTATATAAGAAGGTACAGCGTCATCTCGATCACTTGATACAAGCGAATTTTCCAAGCTAAGCCTGTGTTCACGTACTTTTGTACACCTAGCTAGCTTGCCTTTAAATTCATCGTGTCTAAAACTTTCTGAATTTAGCTGTAATCGGTTTGATTTAAATCCTAATTGCTGCAAAATTTTTTGGCTTTCTATTACCTGCTCATAAGCTTTCTTAGAATTAAATAATAACTCTTGAAGCTTATTACTAATAAGATTAGCTCGGCAATTAAATTGGATAAATTCCGGAACTATTTCTTTATCGGCTATAATATTTATCAACGTAACATATTTTATTTTTATCAATAGCCTGATAATAAAAAAGCTTATAAGATTAACTTTATAAGCCACAATCATAGGAGTACCGGAAGCTGCTATCTCTAAAGTATTAGTACCGGATTTTGCTAAAGCTACATCCGCAACAGCATAAGTTTTAAGTCTCTCACTTGAAAATAAATAATTAAACTTAACATCTTCTAGAAACGGTTTTATTATTGCCTCATGAGCAGGATTTGCAAGAGTAAATATAACTTTAAGATTATTACAACTCTTGAATATTTCTTCAATAGAAGAAACAAAAACCGATAAATGCCTTAGAATCTCACCCTTCCTACTACCAAGAGTAACACACAAAACTCTCTCATTCTCATCTATTTTAAACTCTTCACGTAAAGCTATTTTATCACTATAAAACTCTTGCTCCATAATCGGATGACCTATATATCTACAATCAAGACCGACTTTAGTAAAATATGGAGGTTCAAACGGTAGTAAAGCAAATAAACAATCATAAATTTTAGCGTATTTTACTGCCCTACCCTCTTTATATGCCCAAACTGATGGTGCAACGATATGAATCATTTTCAGCTTTGGTAAAAGTTTCCTTACTCGCTTTGCCACACGATAAGTAAACCCTGGTGAATCTATGGTAATTAATAAATCAGCTTTACTATTTATTATATCCTCCACAGTTTTATCAATTAATTTTTTAAGCTTAAAAATATGAGGCAAAATTTCTACAAAACCCATTAAATTTATGGAAGTAATAGGAAATAAGCTTTTAAAGCTACCGGCTTCCTCCATATATTTGCCGCCAACACCAACAAACTGTACAGCGTCATTCACAAAACTTGATACAGGTGAATTGAGTTGTACTCCTGTATTGTTTTTTAAATGCTGCATTATACGACCACCTACAAAGTCTCCTGACACCTCACCAGCTATAAAGTAAATTTTTGTCATTAAAGATAGTTATTTTTTAAGGTTCTCAATTTCTGTTTGTAATCGCTATATTTCTTTTATAGATACTTCAGTAATCTCATGTATTTTTTCTATCGAGTTTTTTTTCATTAACATCTTTGTTGCTATTTTTATACTTTTTGTAACTTCACCTTCTTGTTTACCTTTTTTCCTCCCCTCCTCTATTCCTTTTGCCATACCTTGTTCTCTACCTTTTTCTTCAGCAGAAACTATATAATCACGCTCTTTATAGCTTTTATTCATATAGGCATGATAAATTATTTGCTCTTTAGGAGTTATCTTCAGTATATCAAGACGTTTTGCTACTTTCTTCATATATGGTGATTTAAAATCTTTCTTAACTTCAGAATGTTTTACTACATATAGCCATTCATCCAATTCATCTCTTATAACATCATTAAATAATGGTACTGATATTACAACATATTCTGGCAATACATTATATAAATCAAATATTTTACCTCTCATATCTCCCAAAGAAAATTGCATAGGGTGTTTTTTATCAACTTCTCTAAAAATAGTCTTACCGTGATATAAAGGTGCTTTCATATTATCAAAAGGAAAATACAATAAATTAATATGAAATATTTTTTTATAGTAGAATAATCCTCGCTCTTAGAAATACTATCAACTATTAATCTACTAGAATTAAAACAAGCTTTATGCATAAAAAGATTTGTATAGGATTTATCTATTTCTACTATATATTTATGTCCTTCTTCATCTTCCACAATGACATCTGCTACGCTAGATTTTAAGCTATCATTTTCTTTATTACTGGCACTTTCTAGTAAGGAGCTTTTATTTTAACAGCACTATAACCAGCATCTTTAAGAATAGCCGAAATAAATCCCTCAACTATTTCATAATCCCCTTTATCTCTTAATAAATATTTTATAGCGTAATCAAAACTTATTATAGTACTCATATCTCTTTTCTTGAATTAAACTTACTTTCTCAACTCTTGCAGCTATATATTCAGATTCTTCCTCAGAGTTATCTACAATCAAGTCATAATTATAAACATTAATACTAGATACTTCTATATGCAAATCAAATCTATCCATAATAGGTCCCGATACTTTCATTTGATAGTCGCTAGCACATTTTGGAGCTTTCATACATTCTTTATAAGAATCGCCTCAATAACCGCATTTACAAGGATTCATAGCTGCTATTAACTGGAAATTTGCCAGATATTTTATATGAGCATTTGATCGTGAGATTAGTATTTCACCGTTTTCAATAGGCTGTCTTCATGCATCAATAACCTGCTGTGGAAGTTCAGGTAGTTCATCTCAAAATAATACTCCGTTATGAGCTAGCGTAATTTCCCCAGGCTTTACTTTTTTTCCGACACCGCCACCGACCATAGCGGCCAATGAGCATGAATAATGTGGAGTTCTACACGGCCTTGCTTTGGTAAGTTTACCGTCTAAAAATTTTCCTGCAACACTTGTAATCGTACTACATTCTAAAATTTCTTTTGTAGACATTTTAGGTAGTATACTGAGAAGACAGGCAGCAAGTCTTGATTTACCGGTTCCGGGAGGACCAAACATTAAAAGGTTATGCCACCTGATGCTGCAATTTCTAAAGCTTGTTTAGCAATTTTTTGACCTTTTATATCTTTAAAATCGGGATAATTTATCGGCTCATCTTGTAGCTTAGCTTCCGGAGGAGTTAAAACTTGTGAACCTTTAAAATGATTTACTAGTTCAATTAAATTACCTGCAACAAGTATATTATCATTACCCGACCAAGCAACTTCCGAGCTGTTTTTACTTGAACAAATAAGACCTTTACCTCTAACAGAAGCCCCAATCGCTGCAGGTAAAGCTCCACTTACCGGTAAGCTTGAACCGTCTAATGATAGCTCTCCTATTATCCAACATTCCGCAATTTCAAGTTCAGATAAAATATTCATTGCGGTAAGTATCGTACAAGCAATCGCAAGATCGAAGTGGCTTCCTTCTTTTACTAAATCTGCCAGAACTAAATTTATTAAAATCTTTTTAGTATGTAGTGCAAGCCCTATAGAAGATAACACTGCTTTAACACGTTAGACTTGCTATATGCCTTATCATGAAATTTTTCTTAAAATACTATTTTGCTAGGTTGTAGATGTTATTGCATGAATACTACTAAATCGTCATTGTGAGCAGACATAGGCTGCGTGGCAATCTCATGAAATAATAACAAACTCCTGAGATTGCTTCGTCAATTACTGACGTAATTGCCTCGTAATGATGAAAAATAACAATCTTACCTTAACCATTGATTGAAAAACGTACTATAGAACAAACTTAGCTAAGTCGAGATTAGTTATTATTTTTGATAATTGATTTTCTACGAATTTATCATCGATAGTTATTTTTTTGCCTTTCATTTCGCTAGCTTCAAAGCTTATATCCTCAAGCAAATTCTCAAGTATAGTATGCAGCCTTCTAGCCCCTATATCTTCGACTTCTAAATTAACGGTGATCGCATAATCCGCTATCTTCTCAATAGCAGAAGCAGCAAATTCAAGACGTACATCTTCAGTACCTATTAACGCCGAATATTGTTTTATTAAACTAGTTTCAGGCTCAAGCAATATTTTAATCATATCATCTTTGGTAAGCGAATTTAATTCTACTCTAATCGGTAACCTTCCTTGTAACTCCGGTAATAAATCAGAAGGTTTAGCAATATGAAAAGCACCGGAAGCAATAAATAATATATGATCGGTTTTAACCGGTCCATATTTAGTATTAACCGTCGTGCCCTCTATCAAAGGTAGCAAATCTCTTTGCACTCCCTCTCTACTTATTTCGGCATTTTTTGCTCCGGAACTACCAGTTGAAGCTATTTTATCAATTTCGTCAATAAAAACTATACCGTCATTTTCAGCTAAATTTATAGCTTGCTGAATAATTTTTTCTTGGTCTATTAATTTTTCTGATTCTTCAGGTATAATAATAGCCATAGCATCTTTAACTAGCATTTTTTTTGTTTTAGTCTTACTACTGCCAAGGGCTCGTCCAATCATATCGCCAAGATTAAGAACGCCCATAGATGCTCCCGGCATACCCGGTATTTCAAAACTTCCACCGCCGACAGGTGTAGTATCAGCTACGCTAATTTCAATTTCCTTATCATCAAGTTCGCCGTTTAAAATTTTTTCTTTGAACTTTTCTCTAGTCTCACTACTAGAAGTTTTACCTACTAAACTATCTAATATTCTCTCGATCGCTTTTTCACGGGCATGAATATCTACTTTCGTTTTTGCTAAAGTTTTTTCAGTATTAACGGCTATTTCGACTAAATCACGAATTATTGATTCTACATCACGCCCTACATATCCGACTTCGGTAAATTTAGTTGCTTCAATTTTATAGAAAGGAGAATTAGTCAGTTTTGCAAGGCGTCTTGCTATTTCCGTTTTCCCGACACCGGTTGAACCAATCATTAAAATATTTTTCGGTACTATTTCATTACGTAAATTACCTTCTACTCTTTTACGACGACAACGATTTCTAAGTGCAATAGCAACAGCTTTTTTGGCCTTTTCTTGACCTACGATAAATCTATTAAGTTCATTCACTATTTGAGAAGGGGTAAGCCCCATAGGGTCTTTTTTATAAGTAGTTTTAGTAGCTTTCATACAACTTTTTCCATTATAATATTATGATTAGAAAATACACACAAATCTGCAGCTATATTCATAGATTTTAAAGCAATTTCTTCAGCAGTTAAATTATTCTCGTAAGACATTAGAGCGCGAGCGGCAGATAGCGCAAATAAACCGCCTGAACCTATTGCTGCAACATTATTTTCAGGCTCTACAACATCACCGTTACCGGTTAAAATTAATATATGACTACGATCAGCAACAATCATCATTGCTTCCAAACGTCTCAAATATTTATCGCTACGCCAATCTTTTGCAAGCTCAACTGCACTTCTAAGTAAATTATGCTTATGTTGCTCTATCTTTACTGCAAGCTTTTCAAATAACGCAAGACCGTCAGCCGTAGAACCCGCAAAACCGGCAATAATTTTATTATTTGCTATAGTCCGAAGTTTTCGTGCTGTAGATTTTAGTACGGTATTACCATGCGAGACTTGTCCATCTGCTGCTATAATTATTTCTTCGTTCTTTTTTAAACAAAGTATTGTTGTACCGTGTAAGGATAAATTATCTGACATAATATAAAATTTATTGATATTAAGTTGTTAATTAAGTACTATTAGAATTACTGTTAAGTAGACGAATAGACGAAGTTTAATTTGGAAAAGAGCAAGGAGTCTGTAAGCCGAGGAGCGGAGCGTATATTAATACGTGAGCACCCGAGGACTTACCAAAACGACGTAGCCAATTTTCCAAATTAAACGAGTATACTTAGACTAATCCAGAGTATACTTGAGTATACTTGACTAATCCAATTTAATTAATTATTGTCCCTTGAATTTTCAAGGCTTAAACTTAAATAATGAATATATACGCAATATACATTAACTCCACACAAAAAAATAATAATTTTATTGTTATTGCAGAAGGCTTTTCATGGATAGCAGCTCTTTTAAGTATATTTTGGGCATTATACCATAAAATGTGGTTAATTGTTGCTATTGCCGTAATAGCGAATATAATCGTTACGGCGATTAATATCGAAGAGTTAAAGTTTATATTTAAGATAGTCTTAATATTAGGCTTCGGCTTTTTTGCTTCAGATATTAGAGAAAATTATTTAAAAAGAAATAATTACCGACTAGAAGATATAATAATTGCCAACTCTAGAATTGAAGCTGAATTAAAATTTCTAAAACGTAGTATGCTTGTTTAACAGCAACGTGGTTTCATACATATTAAATCGTCATTGCGAGAGCAGTCGTAGACTGCACGGCAATCCAGAAAAAAATTAAAGAAATGCTAAAATTAGCATTTCTTACTGGATTGCTTCGTCAAAACTTACATTTTTTACTCGCAATGACGGAAAATTAAGCCATACAATAAAGCTTTTAACAGGAATAAAATGATGTATAACAAAGAAAATGTTTTTGCAAAAATCATAGGTAAAAATCTTCCGGCAGAAATAATTTATGAAGACGAACAAATTTTAGCATTCAAAGATATAGCACCCGTAGCACCTGTACATATTATCGTTATACCTAAAAACGAATATATAGATTATGCCGATTTCATCTCTAAAGCTTCTATAGACGAAATAAAACATTTTTTTGCTAAACTTTCTGATATAGCAAATGAAGCGGGTTTAGATAAAGACGGTTATCGTTTAATAACTAATAAAGGCGAGAAATCGGGACAAACTATTTTTCATTTCCATTTCCATATTATCGGAGGTGAAAAACTCATCGGATTAATAAATAATGACTAAAAAATACAATATTGCAGTAATCGGAGCTACAGGAAATGTAGGGCGTGAAACTCTCAATATTCTAGCTGAGCGTAATTTCCCCATTAATAAAGTTTATGCTATAGCTTCAGATAGCTCTCTAGGGCGGAAAGTAAGCTTTGGAGAAAAAATACTACAAATTAATAGTTTAAAAAGTTTACATTTTGACGATATCGATATTGCTTTTTTTTGTGCAGGTTCAGAAGTGTCAAAAGAATTTATACCAAAAGCTACTGCTAGTAATTGTGTAGTTATCGACAAATCCTCACTTTTTAGAGTTGATAATCAAGTGCCGTTAATTGTACCTGAGGTTAATTTATCAACACTTAAAGAGTTTAATACTAAAAATATCATAGCTAACCCTAACTGTATCGTCATTCCGCTTGCAGTAGCATTAAAACCGCTAGATAATGAAATAAAGATTAAAAGAGTAGTGATATCTACTTATCAATCAGTATCAGGAGCAGGTAAAGCAGGAATGGACGAACTCTACGACCAAACAAAATCTAAATATGTTTTTGGAGAGAATGATCCTAAGAAATTTCCAAAACAGATTGCATTTAATCTTTTTCCTCATATAGGTGATTTAAATAAAGATGGCTATACAAGTGAAGAAGCAAAAATTGCTTCTGAACTAAACAAAATTATAGGTAATCACTTTAAAGCTAGCATTACTTCTGTTAGAGTACCAGTATTTATCGGTCATTCTATATCGGTTAACATAGAATTTAACGACAAAATTGATGCCAAAGAAGTCGAAGAAATATTACAAGATGCCGATGGAATTGTTACAATTTCTAATAATAATTACCTTGCGTATATCTCACCCGTTGAAGTGGTAGGCGAAGATGCCGTATATGTCTCCCGAATTAGAAATGACGTAAGTAGAGATAATACGATAAATCTATGGATCACATGTGATAACTTACGTAAAGGAGCAGCTTTAAACAGTGTTCAAATTGCTGAAGAATTAATTAATAATTATTTATAATAATAACTAATATGGATAATAAAAATAATAATCTAAATAAAAAAAACCCACTAGTAATAGCATTAGGCGAATGTATAACAGCTTTTTGGATAGTCTTTTGGTTTGCTTTTGTAATCAACTTACTAATGTTAATTACTCCTCTTTACTCACTACAAGTTCTTGATAGAGTCCTTGGAAGCGGTAATCTACAAACATTATTATTTTTATCAATAATAATCGCATATATTTATTTTGTTTACGGATTATTACAAATTGCTCGTTCTTTTACACTTATAAAGGTAGGAGAATGGCTTGATAGAACAGTAGCTCCCGTAATTTTTGCTTCTTCAATTTCTGCAGCTGCAACACGAGCAAATATGGGTTCTAGCCAATTATTACGTGATTTTCAAGCCGTCAAAACATTCCTAACAAGTACCGGAATTAATACTTTATTCGATGCCCCTTGGAGCCTTATCTATATTGCGGTTATTTTTTCAATTCATCCATATATCGGTCTTATTACCGTTTTTGGTGCAATTATAATAGTTTCAACCGCTTTCTTTAACGCTGCAGCTACTAATAAAACACTTGGTGAAGCTACCGAATTTTCGATAAAAGGTATGACACAAGCCGATATTGCAAACAGAAATGCAGAAGCAATTGAAGCAATGGGAATGATGAAGAATGTTACAAAAAATTGGCATAAATTTAACATATTAGCACTTGATAAGCAATCGGTTGCTAGCTATCGTAACAGTGTTATTTCTAACTTTTCAAGGTTTATCCGTAATATAATGCAAATGGCTGTTACCGGAGTCGGTGCTTACATTGTTGTAAAATCTCACAGTGCAGATATGACTCCCGGTAATATGATTATGAGTTCTATCATAGTCGGTAGAGCTCTTGCTCCTTTCGATAATGCTATTGATTTATGGAAAAGTATGAGCGGTGCTATTAAATCATACAAAAACATTAATAATTTATTTAACACTTATTCTTCTAGAGACGAAACGATGCCAATTCCGAACGTTGATGGTCATCTTACTGTTGAAAATATTTATTATGCTCACCCTATACCGCAATATTTACCGCAACCTCCCGTACCGAAATATATCTTAAAAGGCGTTAGTTTTGCAGTACAACCGGGCGAAGTTTTAGCAATTATCGGTCCTTCGGCTACAGGAAAATCAACTTTAGCTAAAATCATAGTCGGGGTATGGAAAGAATCATCAGGTTCCGTACGTTTAGATAGTGCTGAAATTTATCGTTGGAATAGAGAAGATTTCGGTAGACATGTCGGCTATCTTCCTCAAGGAATAGAACTTTTTAGCGGTAGTATTAAACAAAATATAGCTAGAATGGAAGAAGATGCCGATCCGCAAAAAGTTATTGAAGCAGCTAAAATAGCCGGAGCTCATGAAATGATATTAAGATTCCCTGACGGTTATGATTCTGATATCGGTCCTGCAGGCTCTAATCTATCAGGTGGTCAAAGACAGCGTATCGGGCTTGCTAGAGCTTTTTACGGTAATCCAAAACTCATCATTTTAGATGAGCCTAATGCTAATTTAGATGAGGCAGGTGAAGTTGCCCTTGCAAGTGCCTTAAAACAAGCAAAACTTAAAGGAATAGCAGTTCTTGTAATTTCACATAGACCATCCGTATTATCCGTTGTTGATAAAATTCTAATATTACAGGATGGAGCCGTTGCAGTTTACGGAACGGAAGAAGAGATTCAAAAACACTTTAAAACTTTAAAAAGCGGTACAATTCATATTAATAACTAAAGTGTCATATCGTGACTTGATTGGCATTGTTGCATGGCTTCCAAATCATCATTGTGAGGGAACTTTAGTGAGCCTGGCAATCTCATGAATTCTATCAAGATTGCTTCGTCAATTACTACATCATGTCCTCGCAATGACGCAAAATACAAACAATACTGACTAAATATAATAATGATTAAATATTATGCAGGACTTAAAACACAATAAACCTCAAATTACTCCGGAACAATTAAAACAATTATTGTCCTTAAGAGCAGATGCGTTAAATCTTAAAGGTCAAAGTTCTAAACGTAAAGCTTTAATAAATACTACATTAAAGAAAACCTCTCATGCTATAGAATTCTTATTAGTAAAACTTGATAGGTTTGTTAATTTTATTACCAAGAAAACCGATAAAGATCGTAATAACGTAGCCCAAGCTGCAAGATCACCTATACTTTTCGGTATTTATGTTATGATCTTTTTAGTATTAATAGGTGGATTATGGTCAGCTCTTGCTCCACTTGATAGTGGTGCTGTAGCTGTCGGTATCGTAATGCCAAGCACAAATAAAAAAACGATTCAACATCATGAAGGCGGAATAATCAATGCTATTTATGTGAAGCAAGGTGATAAAGTCAAAGAAGGCGATAAATTAATAGAGCTTGAAGAAACTAGAATAAAAAGCGAACATGAAAATATTCTTGGTCAGTACCGTAATTTTTTAGCAACTGAAAATCGTTTAATTGCCGAACGTGATAATTTAGAACAAATCGAATTCTCTGATTTTCTAATGCAGGATATCAATTTACCGGAAGTAGCTAAAATAATTCATACGCAGGAAAATTTATTTAGATCTAGAAAAGAAGTATATAACTCAGAGAAAGATGCATTACATCAAAATATTGCTCAACTTGAGAAAAAAATTGAAGGTTTAGAAGCAAAAAAAGTTGCCGCCTCCAAAACTGCTGAAGTTTATCAAGACCGTTTAAAAGCTTTAAGAACGTTAAAAGAAAAAGGCTTTGTACAAAAAGCAGCCTTATTAGACCAAGAGGCAAAAGTTGCAGCTTCAAAAAGCGATGTTGCAACAACTGAAGCCGAAATAGCAGGAATACGCCATGCTATTACCGAAACTCAAATTAAAATTATAAATCAACAAAATAAATACACTGAACGGACTTTAACAGAGCTTCGTGAAGCTCAAGTACAAACCGCATCTCTTAAAGAAAAATATAATGCCCTAACGGATTCGCTTAATCGTGTGATAATCAGATCACCTGTTGACGGTATAGTTAATAGTTTAAAATATCATACAATAGGCGGTGTTATAAGTCACGGACAACCTATTATGGAAATTTCGCCAACTAATGACCCATTAATAATAGAAGCAAAGGTATCTCAAAAAAACATTGACTCAGTACATGAGGGATTAGTTGCAAAAATACGTTTCAGTGCATTTAAATCAAGAACAACTCCAACATTTACCGGTAAAGTAGTAAGCATATCTCCCGATATCGTACAAGATGAAAGACAGTATCCAGGACAACAGCAAGATAATTATTATGTTGCAAGAGTTGAAATCGATATGGATGAATTTAACAAAGTTGCTAAAGTTAAAAATCTTGAATTACACCCCGGTATGCAAGCTGAGGTACAAATCGTAACAGGTACTAGAACACTACTTAGATATTTACTTGATCCCGTTACTGATACTGCATTTAAAGCTTTCAGAGAAAAATAGATAATTTGAAAATTTTAAGTTAGATAACTTTACGAAACCTAAATATTTACAATATTTATTAAAAATTCTTAATCCTTTATTGACTTTGAATCAAAAGCAGTATAGCTTATTTTGTAATCTAATTAATATACAAAGGTTATGTTAGGCTACGAAAAAGAACAAAGAAGTTTAAATACAGAACAAAAACAAGCAGTCGGATTACTTTCTATAGGTACATTTCTAGAGTATTTTGACCTTATGCTTTATGTGCATATGGCGGTGCTTTTAAATAATTTATTTTTTCCGGAATATGATCCTTTCACTTTTTCGTTGCTTACTGCCTTTTCTTTCTGTTCTACCTATTTGCTAAGACCTATAGGAGCATTAATATTTGGGTATATAGGCGATCATTTTGGACGTAAGATTGTAGTTGTTTTAACTACCCTATTAATGGCTATTACTTGTGTGATTATAGGCAGCATGCCAACATATGCACAGATAGGTATAACAGCCTCTTGGGTTTTTACTATATGTCGTATAATTCAAGGTATGTCAGCAACTGCAGAAGCACGAGGTGCAGAGCTGTACTTAACCGAAAATTCATCTCCTCCTATACAATATCCATTAGTAACAATTATAACCGTATTTTCTGCCGTAGGCACTACGGTAGCACTAGGTATTGCATCAATTTTTACTAATCAAAATATTTATCACCATGAGTCAAGTTGGCGTATAGCCTTTTTCGTTGGTGCAACTATCGCTTTTGTAGGTACTATTGCAAGGACTAGTTTAAAAGAAGCAGAGGCATTTTCAAATAAAAGAAACCAATTAAAACTAAGACTTCAAGAAAATAATATTATGCTTGAAGAAATTGACAAAGATATTCTAGATCAAAAAGTTCCAAACACCACTTCTATTTGGTATTTCTTTATCCAGTGTGCTAGACCACCGTGTTTTTATTTCGTATATATATATTGCGGTGATATATTAAAAAGAGAATGTGGATTTACTCCAAGTCAAATTATAAATCAAAATTTTTGGGTATCTATAATAGATTTACTCGGTATTATCGGTCTTGCATTTATTAGCTATAAAATCCATCCTTTAAAAATCCTAAAGGTAAAATTATATCTATTTTTTACCTCTCTCATTTTTTTTCCTATAATGTTAAATTATAACCCTACTCCCTTATATATTTTTATTTTTCAATGTTTAGCTGCATTATTCGTATTTGATCACGTACCAGCAGCTCCTATATTTTATAAATATTTTCCGGTTTTTAAGAGATTTACATATACTAGTATGCTAAGTGCAATAGCAAAATTATTTACTTATATTATAACGTCATTTGGTTTAGTTTATATTACCAATTATCTAGGATATTGGGGATTATTTTTAATTTTCATTCCGGTAGGTATAACTTTTTTTATGGGAGTAACTTATTTTGAGAAAATGGAAACGAACCGAAATTTATAATTTTATTAAAAGTAGAATTTATATTAAATTTTAAATTATTTTTATAACATTCAGCATATATAAGCTCTGAAACTGAAGGTATTTCAAGTATTTCACTTAACACTAAAAAGCTTTTTAATGTCTCTTTAATTATTTTATGAGCTTTTTCAGGCGATTTTGCTTCCAAAGTTTGTAAATTATGTATTCTATCAAAAAGTTTTATAAGAGCAGTATCGTATCTTTTTTGTTTAATTAATAAAATAAGACTTTTCTCGCTACTTATTTTGCCCCAAGGTTTAATTCTAGTTAGACCTGCTACATGCCTTGCTACTTCTTCATCAAAAATATTGCTAATTATTTCTTCAGTAAGTTCAGTATCTTCAATAGTGTCATGAAGTAATGCAGCTTGTAGCATTCTAAAAGTAAAGAGTTTAGGCACTTCTTTTGCTACAAATTCCGCTACCATAATCGTTACTGCGATTGGATGAGAATAATAAGGGTCACCTGATTGACGCATTTGCTCACCATGATATTTACGAGCATAATAAATACCTTTTTGAACTTCTCTAATATCGATAGGTTGTTTGACTTGGGTATTTAAAAATAAAAGCCTTTCGATTAATTGATCTGAATATTTACAGCTTTCAAAATTTTTTTCCCAATATTCTATATCTTTCATACAATCGTCCCATATATATATATATATTATTTTATTGTTTTTTTTGATGATTATCTTTTATATTTTCTTTTTAAAATCCAATTATTATTTATTAAAAATCTCTATATTTAATAAATTTTCTATTTTTAATGCTAAAAAATAATTATATATTAAAAATAGTTTTTTACAAAGGTTTATATGTCATTCTTAACTATCACCTACATTTTTTCTCATTACAACAATATTTCTTTTTCGTCTGTATGGCTTAGGAAGTATTCTTTCGAGGGTTTTTTAAAAGAACATTACAAAATCTTTTACCAGAACAGCAGATTTTAGCTGTTATTATAGCATCTTTAATATTTGGGATTACATATTTTCAAGGCAGAATATATAGCTTTAAGCACTATATGCGGTTTTTTCTATGGTTATGCATATTATAAAACAGGCAAAATATTTATGCTCTGTGATAGTTCATTTCGGTCTAAATTTATGCCATGTATTATTATTTACTTATCCTGCTCTTAAAACTTTGTGAAATAAATGTAATTTTAATAGACAAAGTTATAGAGTTTTTTTATTTACAAATAGTAAACATAATAACTAAGTTTTATGAACAAAGACATCCCTACAGATTTATTACCTTCAGAATATGAAGTTAGCAAGCTCTAGTAATGCTGCTTTGACCCTATTTTTAATGGAAGCAACCTTATTACTCTTGTTTGGTTATTGCTGCTACTGTTGTTTCAATAATGAGCCAAAAGATATGGGGCTTGAATTAATCGGTAATCAACACGAACATGATGAATAATATTTTTTAATTATTGCATGGTTCTTAATGTCATTCCTGCGAAAGGCTTGCCTACGTGGCTCGAAAATAGTCATTGCGAGGAAATTATGAAATAATTGATGAAGCAATCTCAGGAGTTGGTTATTATTTCATGAGATTGCCATGCAGTCTACGACTGCTCGTAATGACGGGGTGGTATCCACGCAGGCAATGCCCAACCTACAATTTACTTGGATCAAAGCTAAAATTAATCTCTTTCCAATGGTTAAAGCGTGCAGAGTCAAGGTTTTCGATAGGGCTTGCCTGCCATACCGCTCTAATTGCATTATCTGCCAAAGCTTCACAAACACTAGCCGGAATATTAGGACAGATTTTTTTGTTAACCTTTGCCTGCTCAACATTACCTGCTTTATCTAGCGTAATACTAATAATGACTTTTACCTTATTATTACCTCTAACTCCTGCCGGTACATTACTCCAATGTCTTTCAATCTGTCTTTTTATCAAAGATGTTTCACTATCGGAAAGAGGCAGCCCATCCGTATAAACCCCTTTAGCTTCTTGTGCATTATCAGCTTTTTTTGACCTTTGATGCTTATTGGATTTTACATTATCCCCTTCTGAAGATTGCTCTAAATGCTTCAGCAAAGAATCAAGCTCATCGGTTTTAGGCTCTTTTTTCTTCACATCTTTAGGTTTCTCAGCCGGTTTCGTTTCCTCTTTCTTTTCTTCGTGCTTCTTCTTTTCTTCTGCTTGTTTTTTTTCTTCTTCTTTAGGTTTTTCTTCCTTTACTTCTTCTTTCTTCTCAGGTAACGCTTCTTTTGCTTCTTCAGACTTTGGTTCTTCTATAGGTTTTTTCTCTTCTATTTTAGGCTTTGCTTCCATTGTTTTAGCCTCAGGCTCTTTTGCTTTTTCTTCTTTAGGCAAATCTTGCGGTTCTTCTTTTGGCTTACTCTGCTCAGATTTTTTAGCGTCTTCGTTTTCTATAGGGGCTTCTTTTTGCTTTGTCTGAGTGATAATATTTGATTTATCGCTAACAGGTAACATTTCAAAAGTTATAGTTTGCTCTTCCGGTAATTTTTCAAAAAGTGACGGCATACCGAATAGAAAAAAATATAAAAGAAGTAAGTGCAGAACAATAGAGAAGCTAAGGAAAACCGTAAAATTATCCTTATTTTGATTACTTTTCATTATTTTTAATATTTGAAATAAGAGCTACACGAGAAAAGCCGGCAGCATGAATTTCGGCAACTATCTCTACTACCTGCCCATAAGAAACATTTCTATCGCCTCTTACAAAAATTCTAGCATCCTTTTTTTCTTTAGTGATATTTGCAAGCTTGTCGGTTAAATGCATTCTTTCTATTGGAATTTCAAGTAAGAAAATTTTGCCTTTATTATTGATCGTAACAACCAAAGGCTCATCCTGACCTGAAATCGGGCTTGAATTTGTCTCAGGCAAATCCACGTTTACTCCTGACACAAGCATTGGAGAAGTAATCATACAAATAATTAATAGCACAAGCATCACGTCAACAAGCGGCGTAACGTTAATTTCGCTAACTACCGCTCTTTTACTTTTTCTATTACTTCCGGCAAGCTTTATAGCCATTACATTTTCTCCTGATCAATTGCCTTAGAAAGTATAGAGTTTAACTCACTAATAAAATCTTCAATCTTATTATTGATAAGAGTAATACGGGAAATCAGATAATTATAAAAAATTACTGCCGGAATAGCTGCAAATAAGCCTATCGCAGTTGCAAGTAACGCCTCAGCAATTCCGGGAGCTACTACGGCAAGAGAAGTATTTTTTGAAGTAGCAATCGATTGGAAGCTATGCATAATCCCCCAAACGGTACCGAATAAACCTACGAAAGGAGCACTTGATCCAACAGTTGCCAAGAAGCTTAAATTTTTCTCGAGCTTTTCAACTTCCCTATTTTGAGCTAAGTACATTGCACCCGTTATACGCTCTTTATGGTTGTTTTTTAAGCCTTCAGAAAGCCCTTTAGTACTTAAGCTTTTACACTCATCCATAGCTGAGACAAAAATTAAAGCTAGCGGATTATTAACCGACCTCTTTATGCTTTCATATAATTGTTCTAATACTCCACCGGACCAAAACACATTTTCAAATGCCCGCATGCTTTTCTGCACTTGCACTAGCTTAAATATTTTATCCAAAATAATAGCCCATGACCAAATAGAGGCAATAAGCAACATCAGCATAACTGACTTACCGATAATGTCGGAGGAGCTTATTAAAGAAAAAATCGATAAATGATCTTGCGTAATGACTTCTAAACCATCGCTAATATTAGTATCTGCACTCATTGAATATATATTATTTAAATTATTCTAAAATTAAATAATATATTCATATTTTATTTTTGTCATTAGGTTATGTGAAAAATTTTAGTCATCAATTTAGTATGGCTTTTGAAAAACACTTCAGTGTCATACCGTGGCTTGACCACAGTATCCAGAAAACAACTAAAAATACTAATATTATTAGTATTTTTAACTGGATTCTGTGAATAAATCACGAGGTGACACATATTTTTAAACCATTAGTTTAATATCTCTTGACTCATGTCAATTTTTCATATAAAATGCTGCTCTTAAATTTAATCTAAAGTTGCACATAAGATTAATTCAATATTTAAAAAAACTTGAATCTATAGCTTTTGTTCCATGGCTTAATAAATACAAACAATTATTTACCTCAGATGAATTAGAAACTGAGTTGTTTGATGATATAATCATTCAAACTCACGAAAATAAAAAACATTTTAATAAAGAGTTATTTATATTATCTAATAACGTTATTGAGAGAGCAAAGAGAAGAGGTAAAGCAATCAGAAGTTGCTGTTATTTTTTCTTCGGACTATAGAGCAAATTTATATTCTATATTTACTTGGTTAACTAACTTTCAGTTAGAACAATATGCTAGATTTATATTAAATCTTCCAAAGAATTATAAGGACTATGAAGATTATTTTTTACAAGAAAAACAACAAGACAGATATTCAAAAATCAAAGCTTTTAATAATGTTCAAGATAAGAAATTCTTGGCGAGAAAATATTTCAATTTATCAAAGCACGAATAATCAAATAATTACCCATTGTTTCAAAAAAATACTTTAAAATTGCAAAAATATTTAGAATATCCTTATGAATATAATACTGCAATTGATAAATCTGAATTTCTAGGTTCTGTAGATAGCTATTATAATTATTCTTGTGATAATATATAAAAATTATATATTAATAAAACAATCATTTATTAATAAAATTAATATGCTGAAATCAGAAAATATACAAAAATCCGATAAAGCTCCTAAAGTTATAAGTAAAGACACTTTTTGTAGACCTTATGGCCTTCCATCTTATTCTATTTACTATATGGATGACGGCACAACTATATATCGTGAATCTGAATCACCTTATTATTATGATAAAGTTAAAATGATAGGTCATGATACCGGATATTTTCATAAATATTTTACTGGATTTGGGTTTGAATAGACATTACTTAGAAAGAATTGCTTTGTGAGTTAATTGAGCCTCTCGATGTCATTCCTAGCTAAAGCAGGAATCCAGTAATAAAAAGTTCATACACTGTAAGTTTTTAATAATAATTCTATGTAAAATTTTAAACCTTTCCTATCACATTGTAGCAGTTCTTAAGCCCAACTAATACTAAATTATATTCATGAACAATGCAGAACCTTCAATTACTTTTAAGCTTGATATTATCACGGTTTATAACACCCTCAATATATTATCAGAAAGTAACATAAGAAATTTTAGAAAAAACTTTTCCGGTCTTGATGTAGTAGAAATGGATAAAAACTTTTCATCTATACCAACTGTTGGTGCCGCTATAGAAGTAATGCATTATATCAGTAAGTAGCAAGAAAGTTACAGAAATTAAGCATTCACTAATACATAAATTAATGCCTAATTATCCATATGAAAGTTACACAAATCATGAATTGTTGAAAAATTATGAAATAATACCAGGCTTTTTTGAATATCAATTAGATGGTGAACTCATAAAATGGATGCCGGATAAAATCATTTCTATACCACCTGATACGCTAACCAAAATTCAAATAATGAGTCTTGCCTTTCAATGTAGTATATTAAATAGACACAATGAAGCTGCTAAAGAGATATTTAAATGTATAATTGCAGCAATAAATCTATATTTTAATTACTTTGCAAAAGAAGTTGAACAATATAGCAAATGTGCAGAATATCTACTCCCCGTACTAAAGCTTATTGAACCGGAATCTAAGCTTAAAATTACCCAAGCACTAGTACCGTATATAAAATCCAACTTAGATTTGTCAGGTCAATTCTCTGATTTATTAATGGAAAATAAAAATTTTGAAGGGGTCAAAGCTTTACTTGAAGAATCTATTTTTTCGTTAAATACTCACACTGAAAATCAGGTTTTAGCCCAGTGGTATTATAGAACAGGGCGTGTTTATGAAGAAACCGGGAACTATGATATGTCCACTAAATGTTATGAACATGCTTTTGTGCTTCTACCTACACATCCAACAGCAGCCTATCATTTATGGTCTAATTATAGAATACAAGGCAAATGTGATAAAACTAATGACTTAATACAATATGTGCCGGTAGAATATATACAATACATTCTAGAAATGTTAACTAATCCATATGAAATTTCTTATAAGACGTTAGATATAATAAAACAAATACCTTAGTTCTTTTCTATTCATCAATATATGATGGCTGTGAATACATGGCTTTTTATAACAGCATTTCCAATAAAAAAATTAACAAAAACCAGCAATCAATATTAACCGCAAAACTAAAAGCAATTAGTGATACCCCAAACAACATACTTCTAGCATTCTCACTTGCCCTATGTAGTAAGCAATTTAAAACGGCTTCTGATCTTTTAAATAAGATACCTGAGCATCAAATAAATTTGTATGAAAAGGCTATTATAAAACTTCGAAGTTACGTGGACCCAAATTATACGTTACCTCAAAATAATACTCTAACATCCAATGAAAAAACAGAGGTTCTTAACGCCGTTAATACCGGTTTAATAGCAGATAACGAGACTAAATTAACTTCTGAAAAATCTAAAAAGATTTTCCAAAATGTTGAAAATGCTCTGCAAAATGATTCTTGCAATGAAAACACTTTAGAAATTGGAGTAGTTACCGCCTTATTAAATAATAACCTAAAAAAGTACAAGAATATGCAAGTAAATGAAGTCAACAAAACAAGAAGGGATTATTGCAAGCTATTCCCCCGATAATAAGCCAATAGAAAACTTAGAACAATTAACCCTTCAATATTATACAAAAAAAATCCATCAATATTATCAACTAAAAAAGAAACATGAATTTTATCTAGCCACTCACAAAATTACCAACTTCAATAATAATTCTTGGAATATTCCTAAAGAAGGTCAAATTAAAATTGATAATCAGGAAGTAACAAAAGGTACGGATAAATTTCTTGGCAAATATAGAGGATTTGATTGTTACGGTACAATAAAAAAATCTATAACACCTTTGATAAAAGTAAAGTTACCTCTTTTGTTTCTGCTTTAAAAAAAGGAATAATATATCACAAACACGGAGTAACCGAAGTTAAACTTATTAAAGAAAATGCTTTTAAAGCTAAGTGGGACTGTGATGACTGATTATTTACGAATATATTATATTTTAATGAACAAGGGTTATTATTAAATGTTGATGAGTATGGTAACCATGCTGAAATAAAAAAGTTTATTAGCGGTCATCATTTGGAGTTTTATAATGTGGAGTGATTAACTTTAAGATTCTGCTTTGTTGTATGACTCGATTTTTATTGTCATTGCGAGGAAATTGCATAGCAATTGACGAAGCAATCTCAGGATATTTGACGAGATTGCTACGCAGCCTATGGCTGCTCGCAATGACGATATCTATATTTCATGAGCAATACCTAAAACTTAGGATAATTTTGTAGTAGAGCTTAAATAATCGTTGCCGTATTTCTCAATATAATCATCATAAAGATTGTTGATTTTAATTTACCTTTAAAATCAACAATCTTTTTCCTATGGGAAAGAGCAATAATTCCGATCGTACGTTACTAATATTACCGTACCATCAAAATCAATTAGCGATTTTTTAAGAGCTTCTCTTGACTCTATATCAAGATGGTTTGTCGGTTCGTCGAGTAGTAAAATATCGGGATTATTAAATAGACTTTGTACGAGTAATACACGAAGTTTATAACCTTCTGACAACGCAGAAAGCGGCTCATAATGGTATTTTTTGGCTATTCCAAGACCTACAAGCAAGCTAGCTGCAAAAATTCCAGCAGTATAACCGTCATTAAAGAAACTGATCTTGTTTTAAACAACCTATTTTGGAGTTTTTTGGTATGTTAATCTCACCGAAAGCTGGCTCTTCTTCCTTAGTTAAGACTTTGAAAAAAGTTGTTTGACCTGCTCCGTTGGCACCTACTACACCATATCGTTTATTGTTTTTAATATGCAAATTTACATCGGTAAATAGTATTTCTTGTACCATAACTCATGGCTAAATCGTTTATAATAATCATATTTTTAGATGTCGTGGTTAAATGGTGTTATTGTATAGACACCTAATCGCCATTGTGAACAACTGCAGATCTTGTTGCATGGCTCGTTTTATATCATTCCAGCGAAGGCGTTGTTGCATAGATACCGCCCTGTCATTGCGAGCAGTCGTAGACTGCGTGACAGTCCAAAACAATAATAAAAAAATTCTGTAAATCAGAATTTTTACTGGATTGCTTCGTCAAAACTTACAGTTTTCCTTGCAATGACGACCTTCAGTATCCACACAACAAGACCTATGCAGGCATAACATAAGAGCCATGCGGGCAATGCCGAGCTTGTGGCAAGAGTCATAAATGCTTATTACTTAAAGTTAGTTTTGATGGATACCATGGAAGGTTCACGGTATAACAATAAAAAATCTTATTTCTTCAATAGCTCAAGAGCTTTTGCAAAATCTACTATATATTCTTCTGCTTTTTTTAAGTCTTTAATTTTTAAGTTATTATTCGCCTGCTCTTCGTCACCTATAAAAATAATAAATTGAGCATTTTCATTAAAAATGCGTTGCATTCTTTTAGCTATTTTACCTAGAGATTCTATGATAATAGCAATATTTTCTGTTCGCAATTTATCTACAATTTCTAAAGCATAGCAAATATTATTTTTGCCTATAGGTAATACAAATACCGGCTTAACTTCAGATATATTATATTCCCGCATTAAAGCAATTCGCTCAATACCGGCAGCAAAACCGATAGCCGGCACATCATCGTTATTACCCATGATTTTAGCAAGCCCTCATAACGTCCACCAGCTAGAATAGTAGATTGGCTCCCTAACTTTTTTGTAGTGAATTCAAAAGCAGTATGGCAATAATAATCAAGCCCTCTAACCAAGCGTGGATTTATGCTATATTTCACACCTAAAATATCTAGATACTGTATTAACTCCTCAAAATATTCTTTGGATTCATCAGTGTAATATTCAGATAAAACCGGTGCGTTTGCTATTATTTTCTGATCAGTCTCACTTTTAGAATCAAGTATCCGCATTGGATTTTTGGATAACCTTATTTTGCTTTCTTCTGATAATTGATCTTTAAAATCATTTAGATATTCTACTAATTTTTGCTGATAAACGCTTCTTGATTCATTACATCCAAGAGAGTTAAGCTCTAAGGTAGTATCCTGCTCTATTTCGAGTGCTTTTAATATATCAACGGCTAACTTCAAAGTATCAGCATCAGTAATTGCTCCTTTAGCACCGATATACTCATAATTTAGTTGGTGAAATTGTCTTTGACGCCCTGCTTGCGGTCTATCATAACGAAAAACAGGACCGGTAGAGAAAAACTTTAATGGTAATTTATGTTGTAATCTGTTTGAGATGAGGCTTCTTATAATACATGCTGTAAATTCAGGTCGTAATGCTACGAAATCATTGCTTTTATCTAAAAAACTATAGATTTCTTTGCTGATTACGTCAGAGCTTTCACCCATCGAACGGTTAAAGACTTTAGTATACTCCACAATAGGAGTACTCATTTGTTTATAGCCGTACAATACTCCAACATCTCTTGCTTTGTTAATTATATAGTCGTGAACTTTATAATCATCCGGCAAGAGATCTTTCATTCCTCGGAGTGGTTGCAGCTTTTCAGTCATTTGGTTAATTTTGTTTTGTTGCGCGGATACTACTAACTCGTCATTGCAAGGAGAGGCAAAGCCTTGACTTGAAAATCTCAGGAATTTTGTACTACTTCATGAGATTGCCATGCTCTCTACGTTCGCTCGCAATGACGGATATCCCCCTCTTAATTCTGCTCTTTTTGCATAAAAAACGATCTTATAATATATAAAACAAATATTGTAATAAACCAATATATTAATGCACGACCTGCGGTTAATAGATTAAATTCACCGTCATATATTTGAATAAATAGTAAATATGCACAAGCAATTAAAATAAACGGTACGATAATAAATACTAAAGGACATCTAAAAGGTCTTTGAGCATCAGGTAGCGTGACCCTAAATAATACCACTATTATTGTAACGGTTATATAATCAATAAGAGCTCCCATTGAAGTTAATTGCGTTAATAATTCCGTAGAACAAAATCCTCCAAGGATAGCGGCTAAAGAAGCAAATATTATAATCGTAATATACGGACTATCATATTTTGGGTGCAGCTTTGCAAAACTTTTCGGTAGTAAACCGTCACGTGCAATAGCATAAAAAATACGAGAAGTACCGTAAATATTCATCATCAACACCGTCATCATACCGCAAACTGCTCCGGTTGCAACAATAGCAGAGCCGATCTTGCTATTATTGATAGTTAAAGCATAAGCAAGCGGTTGATCGTTATTTAACTGATCAAAAGGTGCAATACCGGTAACAAGCCCTGCCATTGTTACATAAACTATAGTAGTTAGAACAAGTGAGCCAATAATACCGATCATTATATCGCGTTTTGGGTTTTTACACTCCTCAGCTGCGGTTGCAATCGTTCCAAAACCCGTAAAAGCTAAGAATAAAATAGACGCACCTACTAAAACATTACTAAAACCGAAAGGCATAAAATTACTCCAGTTAGTAGCATCAAAATGAGGGGCAGCAGCGAGTATAAATACAAATATTGCAGTCATTTTTATGAAAACTAAAATTGCATTTAGTCTCTTACTATCTTTAGTACCTAAATATAAAATAAATCCAATAAATCCCGAGATTAAAAATGCCGGTAAATTTATTATACCTCCGTTTGTCGGTACAGTAGTTAATTCTTTCGGTAAATTGATTCCACCTGCTGCTAGTATTCCTTGTACGTAGCCCGACCAGCCTGCAGCTACTATTCCTGCAGCAACACCAAGTTCTAATATTATAACACTACCGATCATCCAAGCAAATACTTCGCCAAATGCTACATAGGAATAAGTGTAAATACTTCCTGATGTCGGAAGCATTGCAGCAAGTTCAGTATAAACAAGCGCTACAAAGATACAGGTAATACCTGCAATCGCATAAGATAACATTACCGCAGGTCCTGAATATTTAGCAGCAATTATACCGGTAACGACGAATACGCCTGTGCCGATCATCGCACCAAGACCCAGTAATATTAAATCGAATGCTCCAAGTGTCTTGCTAAGACCGCTTGAACTGCCTATCTCTTTTACTGATTCAAAACTTTTCTTCCTTAAAAAACTCATTAGTTTCTCCTGTTTTAGTGAGCTTATTTTTTTGTGAATTGTGTCTCATTGCGAGCGACTAAAAGGAGCGTGGCAATCTCAGGAGGTCTAACTAGATTGCCACGTCGCTTCGCTCCTCGCAATGACACAATTACCTTATCTCTCTAGTAATCCATCCGCCGCCAAGTACTCTTTCACCGGCATAAATAACGCATGCTTGCCCAGGGGCAACGGCTTTTTCTTCGCATAAAAATTTTACTTTCATTTTATCATCACCGAGTTTACTTATTTCGGCTAGACGCGGCGGTCTTGTCGAGCGAATTTTAACTGCTACTTCTAACTTTTCGTTATCTTTAATCTCATCTGCAAGCCAATTCACATCTCTAATGATAAATTCCTGCACGTTTAATGCGGACTCCGGTCCTACATATACTATATTGTCCTTAGGATCAATCTTTACTACATATAAAGGCTCATTATAAGCTATACCAAGACCACGACGTTGCCCTATGGTGTAGTTAATTATACCGCTATGCTCTCCTAGCTCAAACCCGTTTACATGAATAATTTTACCGCTTTCACTGCTATTTGGACGTATTTTATTTATTACACTCTTATAATTTCCGTCAGGTATGAAACAAATATCTTGGCTGTCGGGCTTATCCGCTACCTCAAGCCCAAATTTACTAGCAAGCTTTCGTGTTTCATCCTTAGTAAGCCCTCCTAGAGGGAAACGTAAATATTCTAATTGCTCTTTAGTTGTCGTAAATAAAAAATAACTTTGATCTTTTGCTGGATCAAGCCCTGTATGTAATTCCGCTCCGTTATCACCGTTTATTTTTCGTACGTAATGACCGGTAGCAAGCTTATCTGCTCCAAGCTCTCTAGCCGTTTTAATTAGATCCCTGAACTTTACCGATTTATTGCATTGCACACATGGAAGCGGTGTTTCACCTTGTAAATAGCTATCGACGAAATTATCTATTACCGACTCTTTAAATTTGCTCTCATAATCAAGTACGTAATGGGGAATACCTAGCTTATTTGCTACCATTTTAGCATCGTAAATATCCTGACCGGCACAACAGGCATTTTTCTTCCCTACTGCCATACCGTGATCATATAGCTGCAAGGTAATACCTATAACATTATGTCCTTGTTCATGCAGCATTGCGGCAACCGCCGAACTATCAACCCCGCCTGACATTGCGACAACTATAGTAGACTGCTTATCCCCTAAATTAATCATATCAACCTTAAACAAACAGCAAATTATACTAAATTTATAATTAAATTACAACACTATCTTTTAATATATTAAAATGCTATAATTGGCGTTGTCTAATAATTATCGATTTCGTCATTGCAAGCAGCCCTAGGCTGCGTGGCAATCTCATGAAATAATAACAAACTCCTGAGATTGCTTCGTCAATACTTCGTATTTCCTCGCAATGACGCTTTACTAATCCACCTGGGAATGACAAAATGCTTCAAATAATGCAAAAAAATTATATGTTATTTAAAATATTATACAAAACAGTTATTATATTAGTTCTAATTTATTTCATACTGATTATTTTAGAATATGCACGTCAAGGTTTTCTTAATGACTTATCGTTACAAAAAGTAGATTTATCTATTCAGAATTCCATAAAAGAACCAATTTATTTAGTTTCTTATGCCGACGGTCTGGAGTATGTTTATCGTAATCAAAATGCAACCACTCATTATGCAATTAATAAAGGTATAGACTTCATATTTAACTATAAGAAAAAGCACATAAATCAAGCGTTTATAGAAAAAAACCAAGAAATTTTTAATGAACCTGCAGGAGCGGGGCTATGGTTATGGAAGCCTTATATTATACTTGAAACAATGAAAAATGCACCAAAAGGAGCTATTATAGTATATTTAGATTCAGCATTTGTTATTAAAAAACATATCAGTAATTTAACAAATCTTTTAGGCGATAATGATATATTACTGGTACATGATCGCAATCGTAAAAACGGTAGTTTTGTTAAAGGCGAAACCTTTGCTTTAATGGATTGCCTTACAGACGAATGCAGAAATGACGATCACATTTGGAGTGCCGTTATTATTGTACGTAATACCAAGCTTTCTCGTTCTTTCATTGAAAAATGGCTAAAAAGTTGTGAAGATATTAGAATTCTTTCAGGTAAAAATTATAATATCCATCCTAATTACGATGAATATAAATGGCATCATTCCGATCAATCGGTACTGAGCCTTATATATCATAAAAATCCACAATCGGTTAAAGTAATAGAATATGAAAAAACAACACCTTCTTTATCTTGGTTCCACCGTAAATATTCAAATAGCTCACCGTTAAAACCTTGGTATAGCATATACGGTATAGATCCTATAATTAATTTTAATACTAACGGCAAAGTTTTACCTGCTACCTCTCTTATAAATACTCCGGCGATTGTTAGACTTCGTAAATGGGTTGTCGAGTATATTCAATGAGCCGGTGTTGTTGCATAATTCCAAAGCCGTCATTACGAGCGAACGTAGAGAGCGTGGCAATCTCATGAAATAATAACAAACTCCTGAGATTGCTTCGTCAATTACTTACGTAATTTCCTCGCAATGACGACATCTCTCGTACTTTAAAAAAACTATAAGATAAAGTAAGTACTTTAATGTCTTGCATTTCAGGATCAAGCTCAAAATCCTTATCTATATAAAATGTAACCGGCATTAAGACTCTTTCGCCGGCTTTTAATAATTGTTCTTCAAAACAAAAACAATGAATTTTTACGAAATATTTTCCTGCTTTATTTGGAGTAACATTATATACGGAAGTACCTATTATATCGTTATCGCTTAGATTCTCCGTTTCATAGAACACTAGAGTATTCTGCCCCGGAACAATTTGCACTCTTTGCTGCCTTGGAATAAACCGCCAAGGTAAATCTTTACCAACATTAGCATCAAACTCGATAATTATAGGTTTAGTGCCTTTTACCTTAGAATATACACTCACCGTTTCTTTTGCAGTAGTGCCGCCATATCCTGTAACTTTACAAAATAAATTATAGATAGGTACGGAAGCAAAACTGAGTAACACCATACTAATTATTAATCCCAGCAAGGAAAAAGCTAAATTTTTATTGGATTTTTTAGACATTATTTGATTTTATTTAAAAATACTCTAGAAAAAGTTTATTTTAGATCATATATGTGTTAGTATAAAAAAAATAGTTTTTAAGGTTAGTATGACTAATAATATTAATGCATTAGCAATTTCTAGCGAATCAGGATTTTATAGCTACTTACAGAAAATCAATAAAATTCCTTCACTTACGCAAGAAGAAGAATTGTTATTAGCAAAATCCTATTTAGAAGGGAATGATCTACAAGCTGCACATAAATTAGTAACAAGCCATCTTAAACTTGTTGCAAAAATTGCAAGCGGCTATAGGACTTACGGTCTTCCTATGACCGAATTGGTTTCAGAAGGTAATATAGGTTTAATGCAGGCAGTAAAAAAATTCAATCCCGAACTTGGTTTTCGCCTATCAACATATGCGATGTGGTGGATTAAAGCAGCCATACAAGAATATATATTAAAATCTTGGTCATTAGTAAAGATGGGAACAACGGCCGCACAAAAAAAATTATTTTTTAGTCTTAATAAAGTTAAGCATAAAATTACTAATTTATACTCAAGGGCTATTACTACCGATGATTTTGTACAAATAGCAGATGAGCTAGGCGTTTCGGTTAATGAAGTTTCTGAAATGAATACTAGAATTTCAGGTCCTGATTTATCGTTAAATAACTCTATAAATAGTGACGATGCAGAATCCGGAGAATTAATAGAACTATTACCGGAAACACGCCCTACTCCTGAAACTATGGCTATTAATAAGCAAAATTCTACCAGTAAAAGGCAGTTACTATCAAATGCTATGAAGATTTTAAACGACAGGGAACTGCGTATTTTAACAGAACGTAAATTAACGGATACTCCTAAAACTCTAGATATTCTAAGCAATGAGTATAATATTTCTAAGGAACGTATTAGACAAATAGAAAATACGGCTTTTGAAAAAATAAAGAAGTTTATTTTAAACCATAGTAGAGAAGCAGCTTAAGCCTTATTGGACTGTCATCCCGTGGCTTGACCACAGGATCCAAAAACAACTAATAGTATTTTTACTGGATACCGCGATTAAGTCACGGTATGACAACGGAAAAACGATCCACCCAACAATGCTTTCGTAGAAATGACATTAGTTCAGTACACCTGACCATTCTGGATCAGAAGCATCTGCCGGTGTCATAATTTCTCTTTCATTATGACCTGTTAGATCAATTGCAAAAATTTTGTTTTTTCCCGGAGCTTTAGCGCTCGACGGCCAACCTTTAGCAAACATAATAACTCGTCCGTTAGGCGACCAACAAGGACTTTCAACTAAATATCCGCTTGTTATTATCCTTTCACTATTCTCATCATCTTGAGGACATGCTTTCATAATTCCGATATTAAAAGTTTTTCCTCCGTCTCCTTTAGTAATCTTAGTAAATGCTATATAGTCTCCTCTAGGCGACCAGCTAGGAGCTGCGTAAGAACCACCGCCAAAACTAATACGCTGAACGTCACTTCCGTCTGAATTCATGATATATAATTGAGGCACACCGTTTCTATCGGAATTATATACAATTTTTTTACCGTCCGGTGAATAGCTAGGAGAGGTATTAATACCGAATCCGTCAGTTAATTTATGAAGCCGTTTAGTAGCAAGGTCGATTTCATAAATATGCGTCGAGCCGTTTTTAGCTATCGACATTACAGCTTTTCTACCGTCTGGTGAGAATCTAGGAGCAAAAGATATACCGGGAAAATCACCTACTACACTTTCTTTGCCTGTTTTTAAATCTTTTTCATAAACAAGTACTCTTCTTTTAGTAGCATATGAAACATAAAGAATCTTATCCGCCGAACGAGCAAATCTTGGGGTTAAGACTAGTGACTTTCCATTGGTAAGGTATTTATTATTAGCCCCGTCATAATCCATCAAAGCAATTCTTTTTATTTTCGGTAAAGAGCTGCTTTCTGATACATACACTATTTTAGTGTCAAAATAACCGGCATCACCGGTAATTTTTTCATAAATTTTATCGGCAATTTTATGTGCTGCTCTTCTCCATAGATTTTTCGGTACTTCAAGCATTTCACCGGCGAGCTGTTTTTCAAGCAACGTATCCCATAATATAAAGCTAACTTTAAATTTACCGCTTTCTAGTTTTTTAACTTCACCGTTTACTAAAAGACTAGCATTAATTTGACGCCATGCAGCAAAAAGCGGTTTATATTCTATTCCTGTCTTCTCTTCTATAAAAGAGGCAGCAGAAATAGGACGGAATAACCCCGAAAGCTTTAAATCATTAGAGATAACTTTAACCATATCGTGACCTAATACATCAGCGGCAGAATTATCGGCATCAAATTTATTGACCGCTATAGGTGTTGGGTCAGCTCGCCCATGCTCAATGTTTATTGTTTCAAGTGCATAGCTGGTAACGCTAAATAATAGTGATAATATAAAATATATAATATTTCTCACTTAAAATACTCCTTTTTATCAAATTCCGTTATGGTTGTTGTATGTCATTCCTGCTTTCGCAGGAATGACATATATTACCCAAAAATCTTCATCAGTTCTTCCCATTCTCTCTTAGTCATATCACTAGTTTCATGGGTAACTTTTTCACCGTTTATCATTCTTTTAATTACATCCAAACCTTTACGTGAAATGTTTGCTCCCTGCAAACGATATTCTTCAAACGCTTCGTAAACAAAAGGAACCCAAGCTTTGACTATCTCAAGCATCTTTTCAGCATAAACTCTAATTTCATATTGAGCGTGAGGGTCGGCTCGCAATCTTAAAAAATGAAGTAAATTATGTAAATTAATCTTCCAATACCATTCCGTATAATAATTTAAAGTTAAATTCATACGAGCAAGCTCTCTTGCTATCCCTGTGGCGTTCTCATCTATAATATTACCCTCTTCATCGGCATTCATCAGTTCCTTATAATGCCCGTAGCACTGTCTAGCATCTTCCTCTAAAATTGCAAGGACCTTTTCAGCCACTTCTTTCGGTAAGCTATCCCCTTCCCTACATTGTTTATTTACAGCAGATTGGGAAGCAATATTTGCCGGTTCAGGTAGATAAAATTCATTACCTAAAATAGAATACCTTGCCGAATATTCGTTAACGCTAGCTGTTCTATGCCTAATCCATTGCCTTGCAATAAATATCGGTAGTTTAATATGGAACTTGATATCACACATCTCAAAAGGAGTGGTATGATAATGACGAAGCAAGTAGTTTATCAGCCCTTTATCTTGGTTTAATTGCTTCGTACCCTTACCGTAAGAAACACGAGCTGCTTGTACTATAGCACTATCATCCCCCATATAGTCGATCACTCTAATAAAGCCGTAATCTAACACTTTTATAGGCTCATATAAGATTTCTTCAAGTGCCGGGACTGTTACTCTTTTTGTGGTGTTATGCATTCTATTTATCCTTTATGTTTTTCTTTAAATTAACCTTTCCGATGTCATTACTGCGTTGTTGCATGGCTCGTTTTATGTCATTTCCGCTTTCGTGGGAATGACATAAAGTTATGGAAAATAACTATATAAATTCTTACCGTTTCTTTTTAGCCATAATTTTGCCGGTTGGTATTCGGGATATATATCCTCAACTAGCTCCCAAAAATTTTTACTATGGTTCATTTCTTTTAAATGTGCCATTTCATGAGCTACTAAATATTTCAGTACTTCAAAGGGGGCAAAAACTACCCGCCAATTAAAAACAAGATTCCCTTTGCTACAACAACTCCCCCAACGGCTAACATTTTCCATTATTCTAATATTGGAATAAGTCAAATTATGTTTTTTAGATATATTCTCTACTATTATTTTTATTTCTGCTAATAATTTCTTTTTAAGGAATACTTCTATACTAAGTTTTTTTAGTACCTGACTACAACAATACACTTCTAACGTAGAATCATTTAATTTTATCTGATTTTTAGACGAATCAATATGTATTATTTCATAAGATTTACCCAAAATAGAAATCTTATCTTCATCTTTTGGTATCGCAGTTACATTACGACGTAATTTTTGCCTAACCCAATATTCTTGACTTAACAAAAAATTATAACCTTTTTCGGCTTTTACCTTAAGAGGTAATACAAGCTCTGCACCTTTAGACGTAATGCGGATGGCTATATCTTTAGCTTTGCTACTCCTTCTTACTATAACATTTTGAGGTTCACCATATTTGGTAAGAGTAATAACATCTTCCATTTAAAATTCTATATACTTATTAGGATCAACTGCTATTTTATTTTTACGCATAGCAAAATATAATTTATGTTCTACATGTCCGATAACACTATTTCTAGCAATTTTATCACCTTTTTTCAGTAATAAATCATCTAAACTCGCATATGCTACTTCTAGATCGTCTTTATCTAATTTAACTATTACTAAATTACCGAATTGCTTATTATAACCTGAATATATTACCGTTCCTGCAGCTATCGATTTAACTTCACTATATTCTTTAGCTACAATATCTATCCCTTTACTTTTACCGGCTTTAAACTCGGTAATAATTACCCCATTTAACGGTTTTACAAAGTTTAATTGTTCTATCGATTCTTCATCTTCGTCTTCATTCCGAGACATAGGAATCTCAATATCATCATTATCATCTTCTATAATTTTTGCCTTTGGCTCTTCGAGTCTACCGCTAACTTTTTCTGACGTGGGATTGTCTTCCATAGTTCTTTGAACTATCATACCCTCATCGTAATCTAGTGCGGTAGAATTATTATTTGCAGTAACATCTCCTACTTTATACTCAATTGGAGCCGGTGGCTGATCAACACAAGCAACTAAACAAAAACATATAACGATACTAAGTACAACAGGATATTTCATATATTTAACAAAACTATTATTTACATTAGAAAACAAATCTTACATAGTATATAATTTTTATCATTATTTTCCATCAAAAAGTTAACTATGAAAACTTATAATATTGTCATAGCTAGTGATCATTCAGGTTATGAGCTTAAGTCTGAAATTATCAATTATTTAGAGCAGAAATCTCTAAAGATTTATGACTGCGGAACAAATAATACACAAACCGTTGATTATCCTGATTATGCTAAGAAAGTAGTAGATATTATTATTGAAAAATCAGCACCTATCGGTATTTTAATTAGTGATACGGGGATTGGTATGTCTATAGCTGCGAATCGTAGCTCGGAAATAAGAGCCGCTTTGTGCAACAATATATTAACTGCCGAAAATGCTAAAGCTCATAATGACGCTAATATCTTGATACTCGGAGCAAAAACCATAGACCAAAAAATAGTATATGATATTATAGATAAGTTTTTAACTACCCAATTTGAAGGCGGCAGACATAGCACCCGCCTATCAAAGATAAAATAGTTGTATAAACTGTTAAACATTGTTATTATCCGTCATTGCGAGGAGAGGCAAAGCCTCGACGTGGCAATCTCAGGCATGTTTTGCACTATTTCATAAGATTGCTACGCTCCTTGCAGTCGCTCGCAATGACGATTCGGTATCCATGCAATAAAGCCAAACTATAATATAAATTATGCTGCTTAATATGAATCTTCAAGAGTTGAAACAAAAATATAATTACGATGTTGCAACGAAAATGATGCAGCAATATCTAGACATTAAATTTGCTCATTTAGATTGTTTACTACTATTTAGAATGGGTGATTTTTATGAAATGTTCTATGAAGATGCAATTCTAGCAAGCAATGTACTTGGCATTGCTTTAACAAAGCGGGGCAAAAACGGCGAAGAAGAAATTGCGATGTGCGGGGTACCTTATCATGCCCTTGAGAATTATTTAACTAAGTTAATTGAAGCAAATTATAAGGTTGCTATTTGTGATCAACTAGAAACACCTGAAGAAGCAAAGAATAGAGGCGGTTATAAAGCGGTCGTTACTAGGGATGTTACACGTATTATAACTCCGGGAACTATAATTGAAGAAAATTTGATTGCTTCAGCCGAACCTAATTATTTAGCAAGTCTCGTAATACCGAAAAATAAAGAAACAGCTAGCCTTTGTTATGTTGATCTTTCTACTTCCGAAATTGTTGTAGTTAATGTACCGGAAACGGAAATTCTTAATGAGCTGGCTCGTTTAAAACCTCGTGAAATTCTGCTTAGCGAAAATCTGAGATCTTCTAATCTTGCGGATAGTATTTTCAAACAATTAAATTTTCGTATTACCTATCAAGTTGATAGTTTTTTTGCGATTAATAAATGCGAAAAAATCATTTTAGATTTTTATAAAATGAAAGATATTAAAGGAATCGGCGAGATATCTAGTAGTCAAATTTGTGCCATAGGTAGCGTTTTAGAATATTTATCGTTAACGCAAAAACAAAATATTCCTCATTTGCCAATCCCTAGAATTATCAAATTTCATAGCTATATGACTATTGATTTCTCTACTAGACGCAACCTTGAAATTGTCACAAACTCACAAGGCGGCTCGCAAGGAAGTTTATTAAGCACCCTTAATCATACGGTTACTAAACAAGGTGGGCGTTTACTATATAATTTTCTTTCAAGTCCTTTAACCAACATTGCTAAAATAAATCATCGTTTAAATATTACCGAGTTCTTTTATTCCAACTTAGAAATAGTAAAAAAAATTAGAGAACTTCTAAAAAAAACTAGTGATATAGAACGCTGCTTAACACGTATTACGATGAACAGAAGTTCAGGTCGTGATTTACTTAGCATTAAATATACTTTAGAAACGGCAACGATTATTAAAGGAGTATTCTTTGACGCTTACGGTTTTAATTTACCTGATTTTATCGAAAAAATTATTAAACCTCTATCAGGTGATGCAGAATTATATAATTTAATAGACGAAACAATACGAGAAGATGCACCGAATAATTTAAATGACGGAGGTATAATAAAACATGAATATCATCCGAAAGTAGCCCAATTACATGATTTAATTAATAACGGAAAATTATATATTGAAAAGCTAAAAGATCAATATCGCAAAGAAACGGGAATAGACAGTTTAAAAATATCTCATAATAATGTTATAGGGCTTTTTATCGATATCACCGCTAAAAATGTTAATAAAATCCTTGATCCCAAATTTATTCACCGTCAAACAACGGTTAATCATGTTCGTTACACTACTGCTGAACTACAAAAGCTTGAAAGTGAGTTAGTCAATGCTAAAACCTTAGTAATAAGCTTAGAAAAAGAATTATATGCGGATATTTGTAGCCAAGTAATCGAAAAAGCTTCCTATTTACGAATGCTTGCAAGCTCCTTAAGCGGGCTTGACGTATTTTGTAATTTTGCTTACATCGCTGATGAATATGATTATGTTAAGCCTGAGTTTACCGATGATTTAAGCTTTGATATCGTTAAAGGACGGCATCCTGTAGTAGAGAAAGCACTACAGCGAGAAAGCAAAAGCTTTGTATATAATGATTGTAATTTATCAGAGCTTGAGCGTATTTGGTTAATTACCGGTCCTAATATGGCAGGTAAAAGTACTTTTTTACGTCAAAACGCCATTATTGCAATCATTGCTCAAATAGGTTCGTTTGTGCCGGCAAAAAGTGCTAAAATAGGGGTAGTCGACAAAATATTTAGCCGAATAGGTGCTGCCGATGACTTAATTAAGGGACAATCGACCTTTATGGCAGAGATGCTTGAAACCTCGGCAATTCTTGCTCAATCTACAAAAAACTCACTAATCATACTTGATGAGGTAGGTAGAGGCACATCCACTTATGACGGGGTATCTATAGCATGGTCGGTGCTTGAATATATTCATGATAAACTGAAATGTCGCTGTTTATTTGCAACGCACTATCATGAGCTAACCGTTATGAGTAATTTCCTGCCGGCTTTGCAAAATTATACTATTGCTATTGAGGAGTCAGGTAAAGATATTCTATTTTTACATAATATTATATCAGGTGCTGCCGATAGGTCCTACGGTCTTCATGTTGCGGCTCTTGCCGGTCTTCCTGCGAGTGTTATAAACAGAGCTGAGCAGATTCTGCTTAAATTTGAAAAAACTTCTACAGGTAAAGGAAAAAATATTTTATCAACGGAATCAAATAATTTGAGTTTGTTTTATCTTGAACCTAATAAAACTACTATAAGCAGCAAATTAGATAAAAAATTCAGCACTATCGATCCTGATAAACTATCCCCTAAAGAAGCACTTGAGTTAATTTATGAGTTAAAGAAGTTGGTTTGATGCGAGTTTGGCAGTGCCTGCGTGGATCAGTTTTTTCATCATTGCGAGGAAAAACTGCAAGTTTTGACAAAGCAATCTCAGGAGTTTGTTATTATTTCATGAGATTGCCACGCAGCCTACTGCTGCTTGCAATGACGATCTAGTATCTATGCAACTTTGCCTCCCTTTCCAACCAATATTTACTACAGGCGAAAAAATTAGGATTAGCAAAACTTTCTTTACCGTAAGTAATTTCTTGTCCATGCGTATCTAAAATATTACCACCGCCGGCTTTAATTAAAGCATGACCTGCCGCTATGTCCCATTCCATAGTTTGACCGAATTTTGGATATATATCAGCTGCTCCTTCAGCAATTAAGCATAGTTTCATTGAACTGCCTATTGCATTTATTTGACCGAATGAATACTTACTTAAAAACTCTTTAGTAGCTTTATTTGAATTATAAAAACCTATTACCGCCTTAAGCTCTTCATGTTTCGGTTCATGATTAACAAATATTTCTTTAGAATTCTGTTCGATTTTTAACCGACCGTTTACATCAGTATAATATAGCTTTGCTGTTTCAGGGTGATATATCAAGCCGATGGTTGGAAAACCGTTTTCAATAAGCCCTATATTGACCGTATATGTACTTTTACCGTTTACATAGCTCCATGTCCCATCAATAGGATCGATTAACCAAAAAGTATCACTGCTGAATATAGGTAGCGGCTGCTCTTCACATACTATAGCTATTTGAGAGGTTAAGGTTTGTAGAGTTTGATAAATTATTTTACTAATTTCTTTATCGGCATTAGTGACTACTGACCCATCTGATTTAATATCAGTCAACATTCCTGCCTTTTTTATATCTAGTGCAATCTTGCCGGTATTAATAATTAAATCTTTTAAAGCATTAATTAAATTGTCATTCATAATTATTTATTTAACATCTTTGCAGCTGTATCATCTTCTAACCACTGACCGGTATTTAAAAACGTAGATTGCTGCAACTCAGCGATTTGATGATCAGGTGACCCCGGTAACATTTGCCACCCCAAATATTCAATTCCATAATATCCTATATCAACCATACTTAAATAAGAGTCCATATTTTCTAAATCTTTTTTATTATTTGCAAAAACTACTATTTTTTTAGGTTGTTTCGGTATAATTTTTAAGAACTCTATAAGAGCTTTTACTCTATTTATATTACCGGTAAATATTATACCTAAATAAAAAATAGGGGCTTCAGCATCGCTTGGATTAAATCTAAATACATCTTTATCATTAACTTTATTAGTAAAATTAATATTGAGTCCGTAAAGTAAGGTATATAACCATCCTTCATAATTTTCAATTAAATTACATGGGGCCGTTATTTCCTGAAGACCTAAAACCGTTGCACCTTGCTGTTTCATCTTATTAATTAAATCTACCCATTTAGCTTCAACAAGCATCATCTGACGCTGCACTATCAATTTTGCAATAGTTTTATTAACTGATGCGTTATCCGCTGCAAGACTATATAAATATTTAGTAAAATTTATATAAGAATTATCCTGATATCGAAATAATTTGGATTTCGGTGTTATGATAGTATTATCTATATTTATAAGTACCAGCGTATCTGCATCTATCTTCGGTAATAAGTTTTTCATTGTTACTGAATCTACGGAGTAAGTAGGAATAATTTGACCGTAGCCCGCATACGCAATAACTAAGCAAAGTAAACTCAATAAAACTTTATTTATTCGTGTCATAAGGATTTTTACCTTTTGCATTATTATTCTTTAAAGGTGGATTATTTCTTTTTAGCTTATTTATTTGAGATATTAAATCATTAATCAGTTTAGTATAATATGCAACATCTTTATTTTTCGGAGTATTTTTATTATTATAATGATAACCAATAAATAATATATTAGAACTATAACTACTAAGTTGCAATTCCATTGAGCTTAGCAATTCTATGCTACTACTAATCATTATAAAGCATTTCGGTATAAAATTCATTTGAATAAGGAAATTGAGCATCATTTCCGCTTCCGATATATTATTACTCGTCAATATACCCTTATAAAATACCGGATAAGTATTAGCAAAACTGTCTAAATTATTAAAAATAATATAATTATTGTTTGGAAAACTATTTGAAAAATCAATATCGAAATTTTTCTTTAAATAATCGGCAAACCATATCTCAAATTTAGGAATATTATTAAAATTACCGGTAAACCCATCATTTACTGCTATTATAGGGATTTTACTATTACTCATTTCATTTACAAAATTTGGAAAATCAGATTCTTGTAATTCTTTCTTATAACTATCATTAGTTAAAATCAATTGCTTTATATAAATAGTTTTTGAATTTTTATTAATATTACGTAAAAGAGGAGTTAGTGTAGTAAGATAAATGTCTTTATCAAGCTGTGCAACGATAGGCACTAAAGACTTAAACAAAAATTCATCTAGAACCGTTACTACTAATAAATCCTGAGGTACATAATTTTTATTATAATTTTCTTTAAAATCTTGTTTTATTTTATTTAAACTATCCACTTCTATAATTTCTGCACGAGCTATAGAAGCAATAAATAATATTAGAATAAATATATATTTTTTAAACATTTATGATTTCCATTTTTTTAAAGGCAGCATATCATCCTGTGATTTTCTATGTCATTCCTACGAAAGCGGGAATCCAGAAAAAATAACCTTAATACTTGGTACATGTTTGACAAAATAAACATATAAAAGCTTGTTTTTTTATATGTTTTCCTAGATTCCCGCTTTCGCCAGGAATGACATATATTAGTGTTATCACATCATACTGCTAATATCAATCCATATTAAATTATAATATGGTAAATATGTTTGGAAGTTTTTTTAGTTCGCTTGGCTGTACTGTTGGAAATGCATTTGGCGGCGGCATATTTTCAAGCGTGGGAAGATTTGTCGGCAAAATGCTTGGTGAGTATTTAGATTAACTAAATCACGAACCGATAGAATATGACAATATTAAAAATTTCAAAGAAAGTTTTAAATATGTAACAGCTAATTACGGCAAACCTATACCGCTAATTTTCGGTACTGCAAGAATTAACGGACAAATAATTTCAAATCAAAATAAGCAACTAAATTGTTATGTTCTATAACCAGTTCCGTAACAAGAGCCGGTAGTAAGTAAATCTCTTTAGGGTACGAGTCTAGAGCTGATAAAATATAACTATTACCGAATAATAATTTGCTTGCAATTAGCTCACTAACAAAATCCGCTCCGGCTTTTTTGGGATTCGGTTTTTTTAGTAAATAATGCACCGGATAGTCTAAATATTACTTCTCCGGTTTTACTTTTAAGCACTTTCCATGGAACATGTCCCGCCGATTGTGCAATTAAATTAATACATCTATATACTATAACATTTTCTCGATAAGCTTCTATGTCGACTCTGATTAAATTACCATATGCAATGTCGTTTAGTTCAATAAAATTTTGTGATTTGGTAGTACTATTCTTCCAAAACTTTTTCCGATAATTTTTTATCATATATCCTAATATATTTATTGTTTTCAGGATTATATAATAATTTGGGAGGTAGACTAAGAGAGCTTAATAAGATGTTAATGTTCGTTAATGTAATTAAAATTATTTCTTTACAAATAGAAAGATATACTGTTTAAAACATATTACCATGAAATATAGCAACTTGATAGGATATAAAACATTTCTTTACCATCTGAATATTATTCACAATGACCCACAACAGCTTTGAATAAGCTAATAAAAAATTTTATAAAAACTAAAAAATATGACGAAATAAAATCAATTTTAGCATCTAAGAACAGCTATAATTTGTTAGGGTTACATCATGCCATTACGTCATTTGATCTAGAAGCATATACACTTATTATTTCTTATGCTAACCCTAGCCACTTTACTTCTGCTGAATACGATAGATATATACATAACATCGATGATACATCTATGCTTGATGTAGCAGCATTTATAAATTTTGATACTATACAATATAGAGATACAAAAAGCAGCATGTTGCAAGAGTTGATTAAGTTTAAGAAGAGAACGATTGAGGAGCACAATAACAATGCAATTAGTGAATTTAAAATAGAAGGATTTGAATTAAAAAATTAGCTAGTTATTTAAGTTTTCAAGAGTTTAAAAGCTTTATTGAAGATAATAAAATTGAGATAAATATTGAAGAACTTAATATTGCAAAATTTAAAATAGAAAAATTATCACCGATTGCATATAGCGAAAACTCTGATATTACTATTTTAATGACAAGGATTTACAATGTAAGCGATTTAAATGACAATATAATTCTTCATAACTATACAAAGCTTTTGCAATAGGGGCCTACAAATAAGTTATTAGCCTATATAGCAGCGGTTAATATTAAAGTGCAAGATAGCCTAAAAATAATATTTGATAATAAATCATTTTCTCATTACGATTGAGACAATAACCTAATATGTATAGGCGCAGAAAAATTAAATTTAGAATCAATAATAGCACATGAATTTGGACATTATGCAATAGAGAAAATTTTATACAATGCAAGTATCCCACTAAATAATAGTTTTCAAATTTTGAAAACAGATTTCGTAAAAAATGTACCATATCAAAATGATGATAAAATATTTTTGCCTAAAAATTTTGAAAGCTTAAAGCGCTTAATTAATAGTTCATATGAATATAGTAGAGCGGCAAAACCAATACTTGATTTAACGGCAAATTTAATATTAACACCAGAGGAAAAAAATGAAATTAGTAGTAAATATAACGATAGTAAAGAATTGATTAAATATTTAAAAAACGAGACTATATTACCTATATTTTACTTTAATCATTATAGACCGGAACAGATACAAGAGAATTAGAGGAAGTTATAAAAACTAATTCTCATGCCCATATTATGTGACCAATTTAATTATTAATTTACTAAAATTACCTTGTGTAAACGAACAGGATTATTATGAATTATTTGCAACTGATCAAAAAGTTCAATTGCAATGTATATTAACCAAGATTCTACCGCAAATAATAAAAGATAAAGATCTTACTAGCGAGCAAGTTTACTACTTAGAAAGAATTGGAAATCTTATACACAGAGAATCAGATGATAGCGCTGCAGAGTTCATAGTTAGGTATCTAGAAATTAATATAGATAATTTATTGCATCCTATCGAAGATTCACTTATTATTAATGCAATGCAACCACTGGCAGATTTTTGGGAGGAACACATAGTTCCTAAAATGGAATCTACTATTATATGATGTACAAAGGAATATAATTGTGACACATTTGATGGAGCGTAATTAATTTAGCTATTGTTGTGTGGCGCTTTTTATGTCATACCTACGCAAGTAGGAATCCAGTACTTTAAAGCTTTTTAAAGATTTTACTTTAAAAGTGAAACAATCTAATAAAAAAATCTTTGCAATCAAGATTTTTTTAGCCTGTATCCCTGCCTTCGCAGGTATGACATCACTGGCTTTTCGAAAACTATCCGGCACTATAACAAAAAAACCCTAATCACTAAAATTATACCTAATATTTTTTCTAGCAGAACTTATATCTTTTAAACGTTCACAAACCTTTTCAAAGACTTGTTTAGGCAAGATATTTGAAGCATTAATTTGTAAAAATTTATCGTCTTTTAATTTAATCGAAAAAGAAGGCTCTTGAAATTCTGGCCCATCAATTTCTCTAGCAATTTTTATATAATAACCGATTATATGACTGTTATAATAATCACTTTTACTAATCATTTTCTTAGCTATTTTATTAATCTGCATGTCAGTTTTAGCAGTATAAGTAACCGTAAGGGCAATACCTAGCATAAGACGCTGTCTATGACTAAAAGGAATGTCTGAAGATAATATAAATTCCGAAACAAAATTTGCTCTAAGCGTTTTATCAATATTTTTATTATATTGTGCTAACATTATAGCGAGTTCAATAACAATAAGAGTCGTGGCATCGGCATTAATTAAAAGATATTGTACTGCTTCAATATATTTTTCAATTTTACATATATTTCTATCAAATTTTACTAATCTCTTCACCCTCTCATAAATAATATCTTTTTCTGTTTCATGAGACGGCAACGAGTCAAATCTTACTCCTTCTTTTAAACCGTAATTTGAGATAATAATTTTTTCCGGTGAAAATACCTTAATCATTGCTTTTATTACTAAAACTGCATTATAATTTATGACTTTCTGCTCATAATAACTCAGCTTTAATTTATCGATTTGCGATAATTTCTCTAAATATAACTCAAACTCTACACGATTTATTTCAAAATTATGTAAATTTTTAAGGGGATAATTTATAGACTCCATGTATATACGGCTCATTAGACGTAATGCACCGCCAATTAAATATAAATTAGGATAATGTGCAGCTCCAAATTCTTCCTCTAGCATTTTAGTAATCAGCCCGACATCACCAAAATTGCTACTAACAATAATTTTTGTACCAAGCGGCAATGATTTTAATTTACCGACTTTTTTATTTCCAATCTGTGCAAGCTCAAGACTTCCACCTCCAAGATCAGCTACAATACCGAAAGCATCACTAATACCGGAAATTAATCCGGCAGCAGTTAAATAAGCTTCACGTTCACCTGAGATAATTTCAATATCAATATTAAATCTCTTTTTAATTATAGCTTTGAATTCATCTGCTTTAGGATGCCCCCTAAGTATAGCTGTTGCAACACATCTAATATTAGTAACAGACAGTTTGGTAAAAATATGAATAAGATATTGTAGAGATAAATATGTTTGATGTTTTACGTCTAAATTATCTAAATTAAGTAAATTTGTAAGATAATTTCTAAATTTATAATTAAAAATTTCCGGCGCTCCAAGCTCATCACTTTCATAAACTACAGCTCTTAAAGCATTTGAACCGATATCAATAATAGCTGAACGCATTTTACTCATTATTTTCCGGAACAGTTATTGTTTCGGTCTCTTCCGAAGCCCCATTATTATTTGCCCTAGGGTCAAAAGGTACTTGAGTAGGTACAAAAGTCGGCGGTAATAATCTACTAGTAAAAAACTTATCTTCATAATACTTAATTTTACGCGATTTTATAGGCGGAAAGGATTCTATTAAAACAATTTGCTCATCTCTCGGTAACTGTATTACTTCTTGAGGTAAAAGTAAAGCTCTTTGAACCTGAGAAACGTTTTGGGTTCTAGTAGCAATATTAAGATCAAAAAATAAAGGTTTACTAAATGATCTTTGTTCTACCGTCTTATTACCGACAAGCTGCGATATTAAATTTGCCGTTTCATAGTTATTAGCGGCAAAAGTAATACGATATGTTGCATTAGATAAGAAAGAATTCATCCCTGCATCTTCATATGTTCCTTTTAACTGCTGTGTATCTTGGATAATTAAAAATAAACGAACTCTATAACCTCTAAAATAAGCTATACCGGCTTTAAAAGTATCCATCTTCCCGAGCGTCGGGAACTCGTCAAGTAAGAACATTACTCCATACGGCTCTTCCTTTAAATCCGGCATTTTGCGGCTTAAAAATTCTGTCGCCTGCTGATAAAACACCTGCATTAATTTTTGTAAACGCTGTATATTATCGGGTGTTAACCCTACATATACGGTTGTTTTGACTTTTTTAAATTCTTGTATATTGAAATCAGAAGATGCTGTAGCTGAATCAATAAGTGGATTTGCCCATAATTCAAGCGATGAGTTCATTGTAGATATTACACCGGAACGCTCTTTATCGGCTTTTTGCAAAAATGCAGCAATATTCATATATGCAACAGGATGTATTACACCACCAAGCGTATCGAGTACGACCGCTAGATTATAAACTACGTCGTCACTCCTCATAGTACGCACTACTTCACCGAAAGATTTAGTTTTAGTAGGATCGGCTATTAAATATAGAGTTACGCCTAAAAATAAGCTTCGTGCCTCATTATTCCAAAAATCCTTTTCCGGCATTATAAGATTTGAAATTTTTTGAACGTCATCAACCATTTGCCCAGGCTTAGTACTAACCCAATCAATCGGATTATAACAATGAGTAACACCATCGGGATTAGAAGGCTCCCATACAAAAACTTTCTGCCCTTGCTTCTCACGCCAACCACTTGTCAACCCGTGATTTTCAAGCTTTATGTCATGCACTACTACCGAATCACTCCAAAATAACAAATTAGGTATCACAAACCCTACACCTTTACCTGAACCGGTAGGAGCAAATAATAAAGCATGCTGGAACCCGTCTGCAACAAAATATCCACCAGCATCAACACCGATCAGCATACCTTTCTTAGATCTAAGACCTGCAGCCTCTATATCTGACGGATTAGCCCAGCTTGCATCTCCATATACTTTTTCATCTTGTTTGAAAAATTGTAATGATTTTATTCTTTCAAAATTTTTAATGTAACATATTATAACAATAATAGCCGGACTGAGAAGAGAGGCAAGTAGCTTCAATTTTAAATAATTATAGTCGGCAATTTTTAACTGCCCCCAAACGTTAATAAGCCAATAAGCCCACTTATAAGCAATATTTATAGCATTTATATTTACACCTAAAGCTCCAACCTCATTAGTAAAAATTGCAACAAATGCACCGCTTATCCAAATGGTACAAAAAATAACAACCGGATGAATTATAGCATGACCGAATATATTTCTAGTAACTTTAAGTATCTTATGCCATTCCATGAATTGATATTCCTAGTTTATGCTTATATATTAGTTTTTGCGTCATTGCGCACAACTAAAAAGAGCATGGCAATCTCAGGATTGTGGCCTGAGATTGTGCTTAGTCAATTACTTCGTAATTTCCTCACAATGACCTTTTTAAACCATCCCCTCAGCGTTCTTGTTCTTCTTATAATATACTTCCGAAACATATCTTTTCCCGCCGCTACCGCGTTTTAACTGCACAACGATATCTACAACGGTTAAAATATACTTCTTTACTTCTTCAGGCGGCATACCAAGATCTGCTTGCATAACCATAAGCTTTAACTGCTCAATAGCCATAGCGGGACTATCAGCATGCAGTGTTGATATTGAACCGGGATGACCTGTATTAATAGCACGCAAAAAACTAAAAGCTTCCTTACCTCGAAGCTCACCTACTATAATCCTATCTGGTCTTAAACGCAAACAGGCCTCTATTAAATCTTGAGTAGTAACATTTGCACGCCCCTGTCCTCCTTTGGAAGCCAGTAAATGCACTCTGTTAGGATGGCGTGATAGCACAACCTCACGAGCATCTTCTACAGTAATTAATCTTTCTATTGCAGGTATTTCAGTGAGTGCCGCATTAGTAAAAGTAGTTTTACCGGTTGAAGTACCGCCGCTAATTATGATATTTTTCTTTGAAACAACTGCATGTCTAATAAATTCTTTAATCTTTTTTTCAGCTAAGAAATTATTTAAAATTACTGCATCTTCATCTACTAAACTCTCTGTTGCAGTATCATCAAATGCCCCCATTTTAGCATATTCATCTAAAGTTAGATTCATACCGCTAGGCTTTCTTATAGCATAAATGATTTGTCCTATCTCACAAGCAGGAGGAAATACTATTTGAATACGGTAGCCATTCGGCAAAGTTGCCGAAAGAAGCGGTTTTTCTTCTGAAATCATCTGTTCGGTAGATTGAGCGACTAAACTCCCTAATGCAAGTAGATGTTCGCTATCCAGTTCCGGTATTTGCTTAGAATATATATCGCCTTTTTTTTCAACCCATACTTCTCCGGGCTTATTAACCATAATTTCGTTAATACCGTCTTCAGCAAATAAATTTTTAAAAGGAAGTAAAAACGTCTCTAAGGCTGCAAATTCTTCACTCATTTCATTACCTTCGATTTTAATAAAACGGCTTTTGGGAATTTATAATCCTTATTAACGTATATTCTAACCGGCGTACCTTGATTAACCGTTGTAGTCGGCTTAAACTGCTGCTGAGTTATCATATTTTTTACAACATTCGTTACATCCGTAAAAGCTTGAGTAGAAGCTTGTTGTGCTTGAGTCGGAGTTGATGCTATAGAGGTAGTAGTAAGCAAACTTGAAGCTGCCGTATTAACTGCCTGTACTAAGGTTTGAAGTCTCTGCTCAGCAGTATTCGCTGAAGAAGCAGTTTGTGCGGTTGTACATGCTTGAGTCATAGTAGTATAAGCAGTCGAAGTTTTATCGGTAATAGCAGCAAGTATATTAGTACAAATTGTAACTATCCTAGTATTTGCATCCATAGCGGTATTAGACGCAATAGTTTGAGCAATATTTAACAATTGTTTTGCCGTAGCACTATTGGTAGCCGCTGCCTGAGAAGCTATAGGAGGCGGCACTAACTTATCAAGGACTTTAGCAAGCCCTATATTAAAGCCGGATTGTAATACGGCATCTGCAAATTGTTCTTTATATTTATTATCAACTCTTCCTTGTAATCCCGGTCTACCTAAATTATCAACTGCAGGTGAGTCGAATTCTATAGTATAACCGCTCGTTAAATCGATTCTATCCCATATTATAGAAACTCTACCATAACTATCGGACGAAGTTGAGGTTGCATATTTACCGAATATTTTTGACCCTTTCGGTATCAATATCACTTTATCTTTCTCAGAAAATACGTCTCTACTAATAATGGCTCTTATTTCACCGCCGAGATCACTATTTATTGCCGTCTCAAGGACTGCATCAATTAATTTACCGCGTCCGAGAACCAAAGACATATCACCGCGATCTTTAAAGGTCGTTTCTGCCGTAATCTGTTCCGGTGTTTTTTTAGGCTCTACACCACCAATTAACACTATAGCTGATTTTCTTTTTGCTTCACGACGTCGCTTCCCTGCATCGCTCTCAACTAACGTTCCTGAAGTCGAAGACAACGAAACCGGCGGCAATGGAAGCGTTTTGGTTTTGTCTTTATTCTCTTCTACAGGAGTAGTAGGAGGTAAGACCGGTGGAACTTTTACTACCAGAGGGGGAGGCGGTGGAGGAGCGGTGGGCGTCTCAAGCTTAGGCGGATCAGGTAACTTTGGAATCTCCGGAATACTATCATCAACCTCCGTAACAGGTTTTACAATATTACTCGGTATCTGAGTCTCCGGTATTTCTTCTTTTGCAGTACCGAAAAAAAGAGTATAAAAAATATATATAAAAATACCACAAATTACGACTACTATCGCAATACTCTTATTAAAGCTAACCGAAACTTTTGATAATTCTCTTTGTACTTCAGGAGAATCTGCTCCTGATAAAGAACCGGTATTATGATTGTTATTTTGCTCTTCAGCCATATCTAAATTATATCAGTTAAAGTGTTTTTATTGTCATTGTTACGTGGATCGATTTTTCCGTCATTGCGAGGAAATCTCAGAACAATTGTACGTCCGCAATCTCAGGAGTTTGTATTATCTCATAAGATTGCCACGCAGTCTACGGCTGCTCGCAATGACATATCTACGCAGAAATGACATCGATTAAAATCTTGCCATGTAATTACTATTTTTCTTAGGGTAGTAAAATTTAATTACATATACTAAATCCCTTTCGTTACCCATCATAAGTTCCGTAGAAGCGATATCAAATTCATATATTCTTTTATTAGTTATAATAGTCATATTTGTACGAATATCTTTTTCAAGAGGCTTAATAAATAATCTATTTGCCAAAGGAGTTATTTTCCAAGCATAAGCATCCCCAAGAATTATATTTTGGACTTCTTCGTTTTTAGCAAATTCTATATGCGATTGAAAGCCAAAATGCAAAACTAATAAATAAACTTCATTTGGATTATATATATAAGTTTTTATCCTATTATCTTTAGTTATAGATAAATCATCTACATAATTATTACTACTATTACATGGATCATCTACAAGTGGACATTCTCGTTGTACTGTAAAACCGCTTAATAATATAAAAACTAAAAAATAAAATCTAACTATTGTCATCGTCTACCCTATATCCGTTCACTTGAAACCCTACCGGATTTACATCAAGTTCTGAATCTGTTAATTGCATAGGCACATAAGCATAACTTACTACCGCTATTTTATTATAAACTAATTGGTTTCCTGATGTTTCATTTACGGAAAATCTAACTATATATTTATCTGCTGCGATTTTTGACCATGATTTTATTACTAAAAATGTAGTATTCTCTTCTTTATATTTTAAAGTAGGATCAAAATCTTTATTTCTTATATAGCCAAGATAATTGTAATAAACACTGCTTGTTGAAAATAATCTTATTGTCGTACGAGCTATCGTTGCAAAATCAACCGGATTATATGTTTCCCGTGCCGTTATGTATTTCTTTATAAAATACCTTGTAAGAGACTCATCCGTCGTTAACACTGGTGATGAAATAGGTTCTACCACTGAGGCACGTCCGGTATTACTATTAAGCTGAACAACAAAAGGCTCAAACTGTTTAGATTTCACTACAAAGGCTATTACTAAAGTTGCTATAACCATAAAAATGGTTAGTAGTATTATTAATATGATAAGTAAGTTACGTTGAACAAGTAACTTATCAGATCGCTCTTCATACCAATTCTGAGTAATTTTTAAAGGATTAGCCGATTTAATACTTTCTTGCGTTTGTGTATCTCCTGCACCGCTTTGCGAGTTATTACTTGATTTAAAGAAGCCAAATATATTATTCATATCAAAGGTATTTTTATTATTACATTGTTATTGTGTAAAACTATTACTTTTATACTATATTTACTGAATTAACAGGTCTTCTTATACAAGGATTTACGCTTACACTCGAACCATCATCTATATCAGTAGAAACGCACGGGCTTTTAATTTCATAAGGAGCTGAAGGGGTACATGACAACAATTGAGCAAGCATAATTAATACTAATAAAAGCTTTAATGATTTTAACATTCTAATTATACATTATTAAATTATCTTGTTACTATTTTAAAATTACCTTACTATACAATAGTTCACAAGCATTTTTTAAAAAAATCTATTTATACATATAAAAAAATATTAAAAAGAATTGTAAACTATTATACTCTGAAGTAAATAAAGAGTAGTTTTATACGAAGTTCAGCTTAGGAGAAGAGCGTATACTTCATACGTGGCTACCTGCGGACTTATAAAGACATTGTCGCCAATTTTTCAAGTGGGATGAGTATAACATAATAACTACCATCAATAATTGTTATTGTATAATTTTAATTTATAATTTATTTATTTTAATTTTAAAGTTAAACAATATTTGGTATTGTAGCAACAATATAAACTTATCTTATAGCTTAAAATAACATTAAATTAAATCATAATCATATTATAATAATTATATGATAGAGTGTTAAAACAGAATAAAATTAGATATTAATCTAGTAATTATGGACCCATTAACCAACGCAATACAAGAATATATAAAATCCGGCGAATATTTTATTGATGCAAGAAAATGGTATAATTTTAAGTATATCTTACCGTTAAGTCATAGAAGTCTTCTGCTTTTAATATGCACGATTTTTACCTTATTATTAACCTTAATTTGTATAAGTATCAACATATTGCTACCTATAAACAAAAAAGTAACTTATTTAATAAAAGATGATGCCGAAAAACAAGCTACCGTTACTAATACTAAACATTCAACATTAGTAAAGCCTTATATCTCTATTGCAAATATTATGATTCAGCATTATGTAAACCAACGAGAAGAATACAATTACGATATATTAAAAGAACAATTTACCTTTATCAAAAATGCTTCTACGAGTATTGTTTATATGCAATTTGCTAATTTTATGAATATTGATAACCCATTATCACCGGTCATAAGATATCAAAAACTATATAGACGCTCAATTAATATATTATCAATTAACAATATAAACGATAACGAGGCAGTTGTTACTTTTGAATCATTGGCAAAAAATAGTACGGATGCAATTTTAGAAAATATGGTATGGGAAGCAAGAATCGGATTTATAATGGATTCTATCAGTACAAATACATCACCTAATATGCCGTTCAATTTTACCGTTACTAGTTACAAGCTAAAGTTATTAAGGAATAAAAATCAGAAATAATATGAAGCAACTAATAATATTTTGTACTTTTATAATACTTACATTAGATGTATTTGCTCTTACTCTATCACGACCTCTAGGTCGAGACCCACGTCTAAGAGTTATGACTTATAACCCTGACGATGTTTTCAAATTCACAGGATATTACGGCTATCAAGCAAGTATAGAACTAGCAAGAGACGAGGAAATAGTAAGTATTTCTATGGGAGATACTACTTCATGGCAAATAGTACCTGCCGGTCATAGGATTTTTATTAAACCGATGGAACCGGATGCTACTACTAATATGACTTTAATTACTAATAAACGGACGTACTTCTTTGAACTATATGCCGCCGAAACTCTTGATATGCGTGATCCTGAAATGGTCTTTAACGTAAAGTTTCTTTATCCGGATGACGAAAATGACAATATGAGCGGTCATATGCAAACTTTTTCTGCTGCCCTAGCAAGTCCCGACCTGACTCATCCTGAAAAATATAACTTTAATTACTATATTAGCGGCAGCGAAGAAATAGCTCCTATTAAAATTTTTGATGACGGCGAGTTTACTTATCTGCAATTTAGAGATAAAAACGCTGAAATTTCCGGTATTTTTGCTGTAGATGATTCACTTCGAGAATCTTTAGTAAATTATCGCCTTGCTCAAGATAATCCTAATATGGTGATCCTTGAACAGGTTTTTCCTAAGCTCGCTATACGTAAGGGCAAAAAAGTCACATGCGTATTTAATCAGTCTTTCAAAGCGTATTAATGTCTACCAACGTCATGGCGGCAATGACGATGAAACTGATTCACGTCACAATACTTTTCTTACAATAACAATATAATTATGCATAATTTAATATATTTCTTTGCCTTGATCTTACTAAATAGCGGCTTATTTATAATGCTTACAAGTCGTAATTATATTCATAAAATTATCGGGCTTGGAATCTTTCAAAGTTCGGTGTTAGTATTTTATTTAAGTATCGGAAAAATTAAAACAGGCGGTGTACCTATTTTCCAAGAGGGCATCACTACTTACACTAGCCCTTTGCCTCATGTATTAATGCTAACTGCTATAGTAGTTGGGTTTGCTACTCTTAGCGTAGCTTTAAGTTTAATATATCAAATTTATAAACATTTTGGTACAATATCAGAAAATGAAATTAATTTTGATAAATGATTCTAGCTAACCATGTCCCTATCATACAAATATTATTCCCTTTATTTGGGGCTTTACTCTCAATAATATCTTTTCGCTTTATTACCTTTGCACGAATAATTACTACGATTTGTATTTTATCTAGCCTTTTGGTCAGTGTTTATGGATATAGCATTATACAAAATACGGAGCTATCTTACACCATGGGAGGATGGACTTCAAAAATAGGAATAGAATATCGGCTAAATGCACTAAACCAAGCTATTATTATTTATCTTAACTTGGTTTTATTATTCTTTTTAGTTTTTTGTCATAAGATTACTAATCAAACTATCTTAAAATATATAAACAATAATAGAAAATCTTTATTTTACGGTATATTATTATTCGCTCATACGGGCTATTTAGGGATGATGGCTACTCACGATTTTTTTAATCTATATATATTTATAGAGATTTCGGCACTTAGTAGCTATGTCCTGATAGCCTCAGGTAATAATCCAAAATCTTTAATCGGAGCTTTTGATTATTTGATAATAGGTAGTATCGGTGCAACTCTTATTCTTATATCTATAGGATTTCTGCTAAGCATTACGGGTAGTTTGAATATGGCAGAAATTGCAGCGTATTTACAAGAACATACTAATTCCCGTATAATCACTATAGCTATCGGTTTTTTCTTAATAGGTGCTATTTTAAAAACAGCTTTTTTCCCTATGCATTTTTGGATGATGAGAGCTTATAATAACACGGCTTCAGTTATTTTAGTATATTTAGCAGGGATTTCTACTATAATAGGAATATATATAATATATAAATTTACTTATATTATTATAGGCTATGAGACAATTAAAACGGCTATTACAAATTTTATAAAACCTATCGCTTTAGCTACTCTTATTATAGCCCCATATTTTGCTTACCAAACAAAAGATTTCAAGAATATTATAATTTATTCATGTTGTACTCAAATAGGTTACGTATTTTTATTATACGTAACCGAAAACGGTATAATAGTTTTACCAAGTTTATTACTTGCGGATAGTATAAATAAAATAGCTCTTTTCTTGATAGATGCTTATAATGGAAGCTATAAAAGAGAGCCTAACAAAGTTTTAATAATAATTGCTATTATGTGCAGCTGTGGCTTACCTATCAGTCCATTATTTTTTATCAAAGTAAATATTCTTGAATTATTATTAACACACAATCTACTATTAGATTTTATTATAATTTTACTTAGCTCCGTAGGATCGTTATTTTACCATTATAAAATGGTACTATTGTCATTCCCGCGAAAGCGGGAATCCAGTAATTAAAAAATATAAACACAGTAAGTTTTTAAAACTAAAAGCACTATTTATCTCGCTTTTTCTGGATTCCCCCACTTTTAGCTAGGCATGACATAGAAAGCCATACAGGTAATGCTCTAACCATACTATCAAAAAAAGTATAACAGCTTATCATGATTACACAATTTACTACTCCGAATCTTTTGATTCTATCAACTTTGCTAGTTGGTGCATTAAACTTAACTAGCCCGTATGCCACTCAAAAAGATAGCTTTATACGTAATTTTTTACTTATTACTATTGCTATTTTTTTCTTCGGTAATATTTTAATTATAGACTGGTTGTTTTTAAAAGGTATTAGAGCAGGATTTGAATTTAATATATTCGGTAATTACTCTATAGGATTCCATCTTGAACCTTTAGGGCTTATTTTCTTAAGTTTAATAGGCTTTTTATGGATTTGTGCTTTACTTTACACTCCTAAATATCTTGCTATTAATAATATAGACTATTCTTCTAGATTCTTATTTTTCTTTAACTTCACTATTCTAATCGGTGTTTTAATTGCTTTATCTAGCAACTTATTCACGATGTTTATTTGCTATGAGCTTTTAACTATTTCTACAGCTTTTTTAATAGGACATACCAAAAATAATATAGTACTTAGCGGGTTATATAAATATCTAAAAATTCTGATGATTTCTGCCACAATATTATTTTTACCGGCAGTGATAATTATTTATACTAAAACCGGTAACGGAGATTTTGCAAGTGGAAGTTTAGTAGAAAATTATTTTTCCAAAAACCAGTCAATTATTTTATTGTTAATGTTTATTTGCGGTATTGCTAAAACTGCCATTTTTCCGGTGCATTCATGGCTTCCTGCTGCAATGGTTGCACATTACCCCATTAGTAGTTTGCTGCATGCCGTAATAGTGGTTAAAACCGGATTATTTTGTATTTACAAAATCCTATTATATATATTCGGTTTATCGTATTTACAAATGATATTTGCCGAGTTTAACTGGTTAATTTTTATACCGATAGTAAGCATATTTTATAGCTCAATCAAAGCCCTAGACACGGATAATATCAAAAAAATACTCGCCTACTCCACTATGAACCAATTAAGCCTTGCATTGCTTAGTGCTTTCATGTTAACACCTAAGGCACTTGGAGCCGCAATACTCCATTTAGTTTCACATTCTTTTACAAAAATCTGCTTATTTTATAGTATGGGAAGTATTTACAGTTTAAAGAAAACCAATCAAGTACAGAATTTACATGGTACATCCAAAGAATTTCCTTTAATTTCTTTTATTATATCTATCTCTTCATTATCATTAATCGGTATACCTATCTTTAGCGGATTTATTAGCAAATTCTCAATATTACTTGCCGCAAGCGAACAGAATCAAATCATTGTTATGATTGTCGTAATAGCTAGTAGTATATTCTCAAGCCTTTACCTGCTCAAAATATTAAGCTCTATTTATAACCCTTCTTTAGTAGAATCTAGCGTAACAAAACCACTCCCCTACTCTATGCAAATTAGTATAATAATGTGCTGCTGTGCCGTAACTCTTTTCTATTTTATTCAAATCTTAATCAGAGAATTTTTAGCTTATATTACATAAACATATTTACATAATCTACACATAATCATATAATATTTATACCGTAGATACTTCAAAAGTTGGAAGTCAAATAAGCAGTGCACCTACACAGCGTACAATAGTGAGCACAGGCGAATCCCGAAATTTGACGTACCAAATCTTGAAGTATCTACGGTATAAATATGGTAATTATTTTTGAGGATAAATATGGCACAAATTATTAGAGCAACAGAATTTGTACGATCTTTTTCAGATATTATGAATAGAGTTTACTATAAAGACGAAAGCTTTGACGTTCAAAAAGGTAATCATATCGTAGCAAGGATTACGCCTGCAGAAATCAAGCCTTCTGTAGCAGTAAGAGACTTAGAGGAAGCTTTTAAAAATGGTCCACATCTTGATCCTGAAGATGCTGATCAATTCATGAAAAATCGCGAAGAAATAAGACACAATACTAAACAAGATATTAAAAAATTGGTTGAAAGTGGGATTAATTATTGATACTGCTATAATCATAGCTTTAGAAAGAGAAAAGGTCAGTACTAAGCAATGGTCACATTACGGTCAGACTTATATTAGCCCTATTGTGTTAACTAAACTATTAATAGGAGTAGATAGAGTCAAGAATGAGAATAAACGTATAAAATGTTTAGCTTTTATAGAATACGTAAAAAGTCTGTTTACTATATTACCTTTCGATATTGAAGAAGTATATACATATGCACGTATTACTCATGATTTATACACACAACGTATAACTATAGGAACTCATGATATGCTTATTGCAGCAACGGCTATTACAAAAGGTTTTCTGATATTAACTCTAAATGTAAAAGACTTTAAAAGAATCCAGGGACTAGAGGTTTTAACAGTTTCTTCTAAGGATTAAAATGTTTATTCAAAATACCAAGTGTACATTTCCGCTTACTAATTTTGAGCTTATGTTTGATTTTCACCCACAAAATCAGCTAATAGCTCTAGCATTTCTAATTGTTACTGCTATCTTAAATCTTTATACAATTTCCCAAAATAGAAAATTAGAATGCTTAATCGGTAGTTTATACTGTTTATCCTCTATTATATGCATATTTGCAGCTGATTTTATTTCCATGATAATCTCGCTTGAATTCATGACGATTTTTGCCTGCATAATTATTTTTTGTGACCAATTAAAGATAAAACCGGCACGTCAATATTTCCTCACTCATTTATTCAGCAGCGGGCTAATCTTAATCGGTATGACTCTTCTAATCCAAACAACAAGTAATACGACTTTTACTTCTTTAACAGAATCAGTAAATAATTTTGAGTTACCAGCAATATTCATACTTGCAGGTTGTTTAATTAATGCCTCGGCTATTTTTGTAAACGGCTGGGTGGTTCATTGCTATCCTATAGCTTCAAGTAGCGGTATTGTATATTTAATTAGTTTTACTACTAAAGTTATTTTAATTATCATTTTAAAATTATTTAGCGGTCTTGAGATATTAAAGTTTTTTGGGATATCAATGATCATTTACGGATTAGTATTGTCTCTAATTGAAAAAAAACTTAAACGATTAATATGTTATCTTACCGTATCACAGCTTGGTTTTATATTAACGGCTATTAGCATAAACTCTCCAAATATAGCTTATCTTATTACAAGCTTTATATTCATACATATATTATATAACGGATTATTTGCTTTATATTTCGCTTATATAGAAGATGAGTATGATATTAAAAATTACCAAGATCTTCAGAATACTCAAATTAATTTTATTTTATTAAGCGGATTTGTTATTAGTATATTGATCTATACATCTATACTGCCTATTCGTTCTTCTTATATTAAAGATGAAATAGCTAATATTTTAAACGAGAATAGTGTAATGCTATTTTCCAAGATAGCGACTTGTACCGTATTATTTGGGTTGTTGATGGAGAGTTCTACGTCATTCCTGCGAAAGCAGGAATCCAGTAAAAACCTTAAAAATAAAAGCTTTATAATATTTCTGGATTCCCGCTTTCGCAGGAATGACATAAGAACTATAACCTACCTCTCTTTCTGCATCATAACTTTATGCATATGTTTATTCTACCCTATTCAAATATCACATACTGCTAACTTTAAGCTAGTGATCCTTGCAATCTCACTGTTATTGGCTTTAATATTTAGAAAAATACCACGCATTTCGACAGAAAACATAAACCTTGACCTATACCAATATATTGAAAAATTTATATATTTCAGTATCGATAAATATAAAGAAACGACAGACAATAACGAAGATGCGGCAGAATATCTTAATTTTAAGGTTATTTGGGATAATATTTTAAGTAAAATATCTGCTTGGCATAATCAGCAAACTGCTATATTGATTGTATTATTCCTATTAATTAGTTTGATTTTAACACTACAATAATTCGATGTTGTATAGATACCAAAATCGTCATTGCGAGAAGAAACTGTAAGTTTCAACGAAGCAATCTAGTAAACAATTCTGATTACAGAATTTTTTTATTATTTTACTAAATTGCCGCGTCGCCTACGGCTCCTCGCAATGACGACTTTAGGCATAACAACACAAAAAAATAAACAACATGAAACCACCAATAACAGACAAACAAAATTACAGCTTTGAAGTTCACGAAGCAACAATAAACGATGATTATCACTGGCTGCGTGATCCTAAGTGGCCAAATGTAGAAGACTCTAAAATTTTAGATTATTTAAAAGCTGAGAATCAATATACCGAAAATTTCTTTGCCGATCTGCAAAATGATAAGGAAAAGATTTTTAAAGAATTAAAAGGACGGGTTAAATTAGACGATGAATCGGTTTATGTTAAGAACAAAGATTATTACTATTACCATAGAGTAGAGGAGAATAAAAATTATCCGATATATTGCAGAAAGCATAATAATATGGAGTCAGCAGAAGAAGTAATATTAGATGTCAACCTTCTTGCTCCAAATAGCAGTTTTACTGATGTTGCTACAGTTGCAATGTCACCTGATCACAATTTAATGGCTTATAGTGTTAATTTTACAGGTAATGAACAATACAATATCAAAATATACAACCTTAAAGAACAAAAATACTTACCTGATGAATTAGGCAATGTACAGCTAAATCTCGATCGCTTCAGACAAGACGAATTTCAGGACAAGCCTGCGGAACGTACAAATGTACGTGAGCATAGGCGAATGCCGCAAAATTCGCTTGTATCAAGCGATCGAGATTTAGCTGTAGCTCCTACTATAATTTGGCATGAACACTTAAACGGCTTTTTCTATATTACTATTAATGAGAATCAACGCTGGGATAAGGTAATGTTTCACCGTCTAGGTGAAGAGGTCACTCAGGATAAATTAATATTCGAGGTAAAAAACCCTCTTCATTTTATCAGCTGCAAGAAATCAGCAAGTCATGAATATATTTTTATAAATTCAGGCGATCATAATGAAAATGAAATTTACGTAATTTCTATGCAGGATGATAGTTTTACGCCTAAATTAGTACGAGCTGCAGAAAACAAAATATTCTATGAAATAGAATATAATGGCGATTATTTTTATATTAAAACTAATTATAAAGCTAAAAATTTCCATGTTATAAAACTGCCGGTAAATAATTTTGAAAATACTAGCTGGGATGATTGGGATGATATTTATATTAAGGAAGAACAAGACAAATATTTAAAAAGCTTTAATGTTACAAATAATTATTTAATCTTAAACTATCGTGACCAAGGTTTACCGCTAATTAAAATAAAGCGATTTAAAGATTTACAAGAAAATACAATTTATTTTCCCGACGAAAGTTTCCAAGCAAGTAGTTTTTCTACAAACTTTGAGGAAGACGATATCAGAATAGATTACTCTTCTCTAGCAAGACCCAATACCACTTATAGTTACGATTTTAATAGCGATAAATTAACGATATTAAAGAGCCACGAAATACCTTCAGGCTTTAACCCGGAGGAGTATAAAGTAGAGAGAATATTTGCAGATAATGAAGATGTAAAAGTACCTATAACCTTGTTTTATAAAAAATCTTTATTTAAAAAAGACGGTTCAAATCCTTTATATCTAATGGGTTACGGTGCTTATGGCATCGCTATGCCCGTCAATTTTAGAAATACAGCAGTGACACTTGCCGATCGCGGTTTTATTTACGCAGTTGCTCATATTAGAGGTGGCGATGATCTAGGTCATGATTGGTATGAAGCTGCTAAGTTTTTAACCAAAAAAAGAACATTTGAAGACTTCATAGCCTGTAGTAGAGCTTTAATTAACGAGCAATATACACGTAACAACAATATAGTAATAATGGGCGGTAGTGCCGGCGGTATGTTAATCGGTTACATACTCAACGAAAAACCGGAAATCTATAGAGCAGCAATCGCGCATGTACCGTTTGTTGATGTTTTGAGTACCATGCTTGACGAAAGCTTACCGTTAACTCTCTTGGAATATAATGAGTGGGGTAATCCGAAAGAGAAAGAATATTTTGAATATATTAAATCATATTCCCCTTATGATAACGTAAAAGCACAAAACTACCCTGCTCTATTCGTTACTTGCGGTATATCCGACCCACGTGTAGGTTACTGGGAACCTGCTAAATGGGTAGCAAAATTACGAGCACTAAAAATGGACAATAATCCCTTATTATTAAAAACAAATATGGATACGGGACATAAAGGTTCTGCCGGTCGTTTTGATTATCTGAAAGAGATAGCTGACGAATTAGTATTTATTTTTAAGGTGTTTGATGTTGAGGTTTAGTTAGCAGATTTGTGGCTGGAATCCTGTTATGTCATTCCTGCGCAAGCAGGAAGCCAGGAACAAGCGCAATAAATTGAGCTTTTAAAAAGCTTTAAAGTACTGGATTCCTGCTTGTGCAGGAATGACATACAACACCTCTACTGAATACAAAAACAATGCATAAAAATTATCTAGAACAATTACAAAAATTACCGATTACTTTAATTTTACTAATTAGCTTAATTTGCTGTATTGGTTTCATTGTGCTTTATTCTGCAGCAAATAGTAATTTGCAGCCCTGGGCTTATAAACAAATTATAAATTTTTGTATATTCTTGCCTTTAGCTATTATTATTGCATTAATTGATTTACGCATAATATTTAGGTTATCGTATATCTTTTATTTGTGCGTACTCGCTTTACTAGTAGCCGTGGAGCTTTTCGGCTCAACTGCCATGGGCGGTAAAAGATGGATTGATATCGGTATAGTTAAGCTTCAACCTTCCGAACCGATAAAAATCGCCGTTGTACTAATGCTTGCTAGATATTTCCATTCACTAACAATTGATGATCTTACAAAATTTCATAAAGTTATTATACCGATTATAGGAGTTTTAATACCGGCTTTTCTAATAATTAGAGAACCAGATTTAGGTACGGGAATGATTGTTTTAATTGTTTCGGCAATTATATTTTTTGCGGCAGGTCTTAGAATAAAATATTTTATAATACTAGGTCTTGCTGCTCTTATTAGCCTACCTATTGCTTGGAATATGATGTATGATTATCAAAAAAAACGGGTAATGGTTTTTTTAGATCCCGAACATGATCCGCTCGGTGCTAGTTATAATATTATTCAGTCTAAAATCGCTATAGGTTCAGGTAGCCTATTTGGACGCGGTTTAAATCAAGGTAGCCAAAGCCATTTGGATTTTCTTCCCGAACATCAAACTGACTTTATCTTTGCTACCTTCGCTGAAGAGTTCGGCTTTATAGGAGGAATGTTTTTACTAATATTATATTTTGCACTTATAACTATTTCTTTATTAATTGCCGCAAATTGCCGAGAGATTTTTAGTAAATTAATGGTAATAGGTATTACTTCAATCTTATTTATTCACGTATTTATTAATATAGCTATGGTTATGGGCTTGCTTCCCGTAGTAGGCGTACCGCTACCGTTTATTTCTTACGGCGGAACAATGATCGCATCCATGTTAATCGGCTTTGGGCTTGTGATGAATGCTCAGGTACACAGACATACCGCTTTAAACTAGTGCAATTATATTGACAAAATGGATAACATAAATTAATAATAAGTTGCACTTCACTTTCTGATTTTCGTATAAAGCGAAATTTCCTATTGACTTTTATATAAAACAGTATAGATTTCTTTACAATTTAATTTTTTATAAAGAATTTATGCTCGGCTATGAAAAAGCACAAACAAGTTTAAATAGAGAACCAAAACAAGCATGAGGTATTTTGTCTATTGGCACTTTTCTTGAATATTTTGATTTATATTTATATGTACATATGGCAGCAGTGCTTCTCAACGAGCTTTTCCTCAAGCTGATCCTCAAACTGCTCTAATCTATGAAGCAGCTGCATTATGTTCAACATATGTATTTAGACCGATAGGAGCATTAATCTTTGGTTGGCTTGGTGATAATATAGGAAGAAAATCAACTATAATAATAACTACTTTGCTTATGACTATAGCTTGTTTTATTATGGCAAATCTTCAGCTTATGATGAAATAGGAATTGTAGCTACATGGGTTATGATAGCATGCCTTATGGCACAAGGCATATCCTCAATGGGGCAAGTAATAGGAGCAGATGTATATTTAACTGAATTTATTAAACTACCTGTACAATATCCAACTGTAGCAACTTTAGATAGTTTTTGTATATTAGGTGGTTTTGGAGCATTATGCTTAGCTTCTTTAGTTACTTCATTTGGTTTTAGTTGGCGTATAGCTTTTTTAATCGGTGCTGGAATCACTATAGTAGGAGTCATCGGGAGAACTTCGCTTAGAGAGACACCGGAGTTTGTGGATGCTAAACGATATTTAAGAAAAACTTTAGAACAAGCTAATATTGATCCTAAGAAGATAAAAGTAATATTAAAACTATTATAGCGTTTTTTTTTATTAGATTGTACAGGTCCTGTAGCATTTTATGTATCATATATTTATTGTGCTAATATATTAAAAATACTGTGAATTATAGCCCTGCAGAAATTATTCATCAAAATTTATTTGTAGCACAGTTTAATTAATTGTTGTTTTATTTCATGTGCCTCTATATACACAACAATTTTTACAACACTAATTAAACTTTCCTCATTTTTTCAGGTGATTTAGCACCTAAAGTTTGTAAATTATACATTCTGTCAAAGAACTTTATTAATACTGTATCATATCTTTTTTGTCTAACTAACAAATTCAGACCTTTCTCACTACTTATTTTTCCGTAAGGTTTTATTCTAGTTAAACCCTCTACGTGCTTTGCTACTTCCGGTCCAATAGTTATTACTTCTTCAGTCAGTGCTATATCTTCAATAGTATCATGCAGTAAAACAGCTTGCAGCATAATAGCATTATAAAGCTTAGGAGCTTCTTCGGCTACAAACTCTGCGAGCATAATCGCTACTTCAATCGGGTGAGAATAATAAGGATCGCCTAATTGACGTATTTGTAAGTCGTGATACTTGCGAGCGTAGTAGATACCTTTTTTAACTTCTTCTATATCAACAGGATTTTTTACTTTAGCATTTAAATATTCGATGTTGTCTAATAGTTTTTGAGCGTAAACGCAAGTTTCAAACTTTTCTTTCCAAGAGCTTAAATCTTCCATAAAAGTCATTTCTTATTTTTATTAATAATAGTTGATTACAATTAAAACAAAAATTAAAAATTGTAATAATAAATAGCTTTTTAATCCTAAAGAAGCATAGTAATTTTAACCTTTTGGTATTTAAGCAACTTCATTATGTTTTATTAGTGCTGTTATTACTTATCCCGTATAAAGCTTATCTGCCAAAAACTTTCTTCTTTATATTATCTTCTTCTAAAAAATATATCACTTTTTTCATTCAATATATCATCACGGTTTGTATATAAAGATTCAATAAATAAAATAGAGTCCTTTAAAGCTAGTTGCACAGCTATATTATCCTGATCATGTCTTTCTATAGCTTTAGAAAGCCTAAATTCTTTAACTACATTACCTAATTCTTTTATATTAGCTCGAAATCTAGTAGAATCAGAATTTGATATAGGTGTTTTTGAGAGATTTATTATTTCGTTTCTACGTGCTTGTGTTTTAATAATAACTATTTTCTTTAAGTTATCGTCTAAATCTTCCATTCCAATTTTATTGCGAATAATATCGTTTATACTAATTACTTTATTTCCATGCTTTCTCTCATGCCTTGCTGCTACTATACTGCAAGCCACATCTGTTAATATATCTATTAAGAAACTTTGCGTTATTAAATCTATACCTTTTACTAATATTTTTATTATACCCTCTTGCTCATTAATATTATTTTTAAATATTTTAGTTTCAGCAATACAGCAAGCATTTATGATATTTTTATATTCCAATAAAATGCATTACAGTAATCGTATAATAATGGGCTTTCTTGTACTAAACTTTCAATTTCTCTAAAGATTTCTGCTTTTTGCATTGTTCCACTATAGTGTTTTATTGTGGCTATCTATCTTAATTTCATAGGCACCTAATCTTTTATTTGCCCCGGCATCTAGTAATTTAAAATTACTGGTTTTCAACCTTATTTTTGCATCTTGAATTATTTCACTTGCAAACTTCATCTTACTACTATATTTAAATATCTGTTTTTCTTCTTCAGGCTTAAGCTTTTCATTCTTAATAAAGCAATCACATTGTTCTTGGGCTGCTAATTCGTTAAATAGTTGCCCTCTTAGTTCTGTGTTAATTTCTGCTGGATAAATAGTGGCTATTTTCTTTAAATTATCCTCACCAAATTTATATATTAGATGATCACTGAAAATACTTCACTTATCTTTATTATCACCTGCATAAGATAAAATATATTTTCAGTTGTAATACTACTTACGTAATTAATATCACTTGCTGCTATTTTAAGAGCTAATCCTTTGTTTAGGAATAGAGGTTTATTTTATATTGTTCTGCTAACGGAGCATCTGTTTCTGCAAGTAATTTAGTTATAAACTCCTCTAAACTTACTATTTTGCTTGCTGAATTATCGGTTGTAAATATTTCATAGTTTCTATCTTCAAATATTATCTTGCCTTCTATTCCTGGTGCTTTACTAACCGATACCGTAAAAGTAAAATTATATTTCTTTATACTATTTAAAATAAACTTACGCTCAACTCATTTATCACACCGCTTTTTAATATGCTTTTACATATTTCTTTTAAAAAGATTTGCGTTTCGCTTATATTCGGTAATTCGTTAAAACTCGCAATAAACCATTCTATTACTTCAGGATTTTTACTTTTTTCATATTCTTGAGTGATGTAATCGGTTATTGTGTGTAGAGTAGTTTTGGCGTCTATTTCTAAATATAAATCCTTATCAAAAATTTGAGTTCTATGTAGATCAATTATTTTTATTAACCTATTAACTTGTTTATAACTAGCTTTATCAAATGATCTTACATTTATTATATTAATTAAACTTACAGCAACTGCATACTTAGCATATCTGTCAACATAAGGGTCACTGAGTATATCTTTGAACACTTTAAATGCTTCTTCTACCGGTTTTACCTTTCCTAATTCAACTAAACTTAAAGCAGACTCGGATTTGTCAGAATTACTAAATAAATTTTTCAGTATTTTAGATACGTCATGTGATATATTGGGGTTTATTTGTATTATCCAACCTAGGATTTTGGCGATTGTGAATTCAATATAATTACTAGGGTTATTAAGTAGTGTATTCAATATTTTTAATGTCTCTTGGGCTAAACTAGGATTTATACGTACTGTTTCAGTTAAGCTCCAAATAACTACAATAATGTTAAACTTGGTACAATATATATTAACTATAAGCTTACAACAGCCGTAGCCTTAATATAAATATTAGAATCATTTAGTAGATCTTGCAGTGTATTTAAAGCTTATTGTTCATACATTACACTTAGCATTTCAGTTAAGCTTCTCGAGTAGCTTGATATAAAATTTCATTATTAGGGTTACCAAATAGTTATTCTGATTTTAAACATTGCACAGTATCAAATTTGACATAATTAGGCATTACGGATTAGTGTTTTCAATATGTTCAATGCTTCTTTTACTAAACTAGGCTTTGCCTTTACTATTTCAACTAAAACTGAAACTGCCTCGAACTTGAAATTTTCTATAGGATCATTAAATAATTCTTGCAGTGCATTAAATGCCTTGGGTGCTATATTAGGTGTTGTATTTACTATCTTAACTAAGCTTTTAGTAACTAAGTATTTGTTGTATAATTTTTTTTACCTGATTTAATATTTTTATATCTAAATTAGGCATAATATTAATTATTTCAATCAATATTATATTTACATATTCATTTAATACCTTTTTATTTAATAACGGTATTATTTTTTTTTAACTTTCCTGTAATACTGTCTTATCTATCGTCTCATCTCATATTTGGGCTAATTTTTGTAATTGTTCATCTTTAATTTCTAATAGGCTTGTTAACTTCTTATAAATTTTTGTTTTACTGCCCCATTCATTTCTTATTTGCTAATCCTGTGATGATTCCTATAACTTTTTTAAATTCTTGAGGGTCAGTTTTTTTATTTTGTAATTTTTCATTTACTGTTTTAACAATCGCTTCCGATAAATAACCACTGTCTATTATATGTTGTTCCCAACCTGTAATATCTTTTAGCACAACTTCATCTATTAAATTTTGTATTTGTTTTAAATTCGGTATTCTACTATCAAATTTCCCGTTAATGTTGCTTTGAGCTAATAAATGCATTAAGAGTATAATCTTTCTTTCAATCCCTAACTCTAATATCCTATCCACATTACATGTTACAGCTTTCCAAAATATTTCTATTAACTCTTGATTATTTTCATTACTTACCATCCCTGCTAGAAACTTCAGAGTCATTAGATATTTCGGATCGTTTCGATGCGCACCTATAAAATTTGCTGCTTTATATTTTGTGTTGTTATCTGCTAACTGATTTTTTAAATAACATGCAGCTAGATATTCTTGAAATGTTAAATGAATAAATTGAAAATTTTGCCCTTCTATTCTTAATATCCCTTGTTCTATAACTTCGTCTATATCTAATATATCTTTCTTGCTTTCTACTACTTTGTTCTCTACTCACTTCCCTGTTGCAACAAACGACTCATAAGCTATTTGCTCTAAAAAACTCATTTTGTTTTTTAAGTGATTATTAGCTTCAGTTTTATTTTTATATTTAAGTCGTTTATATAGTGAAATAATAAACTGGCTTAATAATAGGCATCTAGAAAAAAAACAAATTATTATTTCACTATATAAACGACTTATATTAAAATCTTGATTACTGTTTTTTTTGAAATTTATCCCTTATTTCTTGATCGCTCCAAATCAAACATATTAATGCAGTATTGATAGGAACTGCACATATTTCTTTTATTTGGCCATGAGTATCCAAAAAGATTTTTAATGGTGTTCCAAGCTCTTTATCATACTCAAAATTTTTATGTACATATTGCTCTATTCCCTCACTATCCCAGCCTGTATTGTCTACTTTCTGCTCAAATCTGTTGCTCATTTCTTCTATAACCGCATTAGGCCTAGAACTCATTACGATATTTTTATACTGAAATACCGAATCCATAATATCTCGGTCATCACGATTACTCTGTGATAAAAACGCTACCTCATCATAACCATCCAGTAGTAATAATATCCTATCTTTATCTTGTATGCTTTTTATATCTTCAAGTTTTATATCGTTAGAATCTAAACAATAATGGACAAAACAACTTAGTATATCGTCATCTATATTAGTACCATAACGTACTGTCCAGCTTAACAATTCCTTTAACCTGATTCTAAATACATAATCAAATTTGTTGTTCCATAGTTTTTCTTTTCCCCATTTATAAGATAGATAATGCATTAACGTGGTTTTACCTATTCCTGCACTACTGAGTAACAATACTTTACCTATATCAACTTGCATTCTGTTTATTTTCTCAACTATATTTTTTATTTCTGAGGTACTTTTATTAGTTAGATTTCTGCGAAGTATCGCAAACTTATTTTCTTCATTTAGTGACTTAGCTATATTATCAATTTTTTCTTCTTGAACTTGATAATTTTTATCAAACAACTCCCTTATCTTTTCTTCCGTATCTATGGCTTTAAAAATATTCTCTATTTCTGCCGGTGATGAGACAGAAGTAGATTTCGGTACGTGGGCTAGTCCTTTTGTCGGCAATAGTCCTCAAAAGGCACAAAATAATCTAAGCGGTTATAAATATAACTCAACCAGCAGTACTGTCGGTTTTGATAGTTGAATAGGCGATGATTTCTTACTTGGCGTTGCTAGTGCATGGCAAACGAACTCTTACGACTGATATGGCACTGAGATTAGGTAAATATTTTCACACTTCAGCCCAGTTATGGATTAATTTACAAGCAAGATATGATTTAAAATTAGCCTAGCGTAATGAATGGCCTCATATTAAAATCGTATTCGTACTATGGAAGCAGCAAGAAAAGCTAGTTGATCATTTCCTAGCAACGGCAAAAGATTCAGGATGTCTTATGGCAATATCGATATCCTGCATAAATCTTATTCTTATACTGTCGCTTGTACCAAGTGCATAAGGGTTAACTAACACATCTAATACTCCCCATTGCCCGACATAAAATATTAAATAATACTTTTTATCACGGAGTAATACATTATAAAAAAGGCAACAAATACTACCCTCATATTTACAAGCCTATTGTTACTAAAGAATTATAGAACAAATAGAAAAAGTTTTTGCATCAATGTATATTGAGCCTGATTTATTGAGCAAAATAATTAAAAGTGTTAAAGAATCGGCAAAATATGAAAAAGATTATTATAACACAAGAATAACAGAATGAAATAAAGAGCTTATCAGTGTAAAAAATAGCCTTGATAAGCTTAGAAGTAAACTTTTAGAAGGTATATTTACAAATGAAGAATACGAAGAAGATAAATATAAATTAACAACACGTCGTGATAAAGTAATGTTAGAGATAGCAGAGCATAATAAAGGTGATGATTGTTTTACGGACAAAATGATAGATGTACTAAATTTAGTTGCCAATGCACATCAATATTTTGTTTTGTCGAATGCTGAGGGAAAAAGACACCTAATAAAAACTGTGTTTTCAATTAAATTAACAGGCAAAAAGCTTGACTTTATGCTGCATTCGCCGTTTGATTCATTCGTAAAGTTGTCAAAAATTGAGGAATGGCTCCCCGGGCCGGACTCGAACCAGCGACCGAACGGTTAACAGCCGTTTGCTCTACCACTAAGCTACCGAGGAACATTAGAAGCATCTGGAAGATTCAGATACTTTCTTATAACAAATCTTTATTATAACGTCTAGCGTTTTCTTTATATAAAATAAAAAAGTTTTATTCATCACCTATTTTTAAAGCTGCAATAAACGCAGCTTGCGGAATTTCGATATTACCGTACTGTCTCATTCTCTTTTTACCTGCTTTTTGTTTCTCAAGTAATTTACGTTTACGACTTATATCACCGCCGTAACATTTAGATAAAACATCTTTACGTAGGGCTTTAATAGTCTCACGAGCGATAATACGACTACCTATACTTGCTTGAATTGCTATATCAATCTGCTGTCTCGGTATTAAATCCTTTAACCTTACGCATAATGCCCTCCCCCTTTGCTCGGCACGTGAGCGGTGTACGATTGTGGATAGTGCATCAACCACCTCTGCGTTAACCAAAATCCCAAGCTTAACAAGTTCGGAAGGTTCATAAACATCCATTTGCCATTCAAAACTTGCATAACCTTTAGAACAGCTTTTTAAACGATCGTAGAAATCGTAAACTATCTCATTTAGCGGTAATTTATAAATTATTTTAGCCCTATTTGCTATATAGCTATGATCAAGCTGCATCCCTCTCTTTTCCGTACAAAGCGATAGTACCGCACCTAAAAACTCATCAGGTACCATTATAGTTGCCTTAATCCAAGGCTCTTCCATTGATTCGATTTTTTGTAAATCAGGCAAATCTGCTGGGTTATGTATCTCTAAGTCCTCACCGTCCCGCATATGAATTTTATACACCACGCTTGGAGCGGTAGTGATTAAATCTAAATCGAATTCCCTACTTAAACGTTCTTGTATTATCTCTAAATGTAACAGCCCTAAAAAGCCACATCTAAAACCTACTCCGAGTGCCGAAGAGCTTTCCATTTCATACTCAAAACTAGCATCATTAAGGCGTAATTTAGCCAGTGAATCCTTTAGATGCTCAAATTCCGAGCTATCCGTTGGATAAAGACCACAAAACACTACGGGTAAGTTTGGTTTAAAACCCGGTAGAGCTTGCTCACAAGGCTTTTTTTCATCAGTGATAGTATCCCCAACTTTACAATCCGCTACTTGCTTTATAGCCGCAGTAAAGAAGCCGATTTCGCCTGCATGCAGAACATCCGAAATATGTTTTTTCGGAGTAAAATAGCCAACATTCTCAACGGTATAAACTGAGTTAGTAGCCATCATTTTAATACGCATATTCTTACGTAAGTAGCCATCAATAACACGTACTAAAATAACCACGCCAAGATATGGGTCATACCAACTATCAACAAGCAAAGCTTTCAAAATATCAGAACTACTTTCTTTTGGCGGAGGTAATTTATTTACTATAGCCTCTAAAACTAAATCAATCCCTATACCGCTTTTAGCAGAGATTAGCACAGCCTCACTTGTATCGATTCCGATTATATCCTCTATTTGCTGCTTAACCTGTTCAGGTTCTGACGCCGGTAGGTCAAGCTTGTTAAGCACCAGTACAATCTCATGATCATTCTCGATTGCTTGGTAAACATTGGCAAGCGTTTGTGCTTCTACTCCTTGCGTACTATCAACTACCAATAACGAGCCTTCACAAGCAGCAAGTGACCTACTAACTTCATAAGCAAAATCGACATGCCCGGGAGTGTCCATTAGATTCAAATAGTAGGTGTTACCGTCTTTAGCTTTATATACAAGCCGCACGGTTTGTGCCTTAATAGTTATACCTCTCTCTTTTTCAATATCCATCGAATCTAGCACTTGCTGGCTCATTTCCCTAGCCTGCAAGCCGCCGCAATGTTCAATTAACCTATCGGCTAACGTAGATTTACCGTGATCAATATGGGCGATTATTGAGAAGTTCCTTATATATTTTTGATGATTCATAATTATTGTGATATAATTTGCATTTGTTTATTGTCTGTTATCCCGCGATCAAGTCGCAGAATGACACTAAACTACGATAATATATAACAAAATCGAACTTTATAACAGGAAAAAATAATGCGAGCTGAAATAGAAAATTATGTAAAAAAAATTGAGCAGTCTTTAGAACTACTTTGGAGGTCACTTTGACGTTGAAGCATCAACTGAAAGACTGAACGCGTTAGAAGAGTTAACAGCCGATCCTAGTTTATGGAATGATCAGGCTAATGCTCAAAAATTACTGCGAGAAAAAAGTAATCTAGAAGAAAAACTAAACGCTTTTAATAAACTCAAATCCAATTTAAAAGATGCTTTAGAACTTGAAGAAATGGCTGAAGCCGAAAACGATTTAGAAACACTTTCACAAATTGAACAGGACTTAAAAAATTTAAGCATCATTGCTGCCAAATTTGAAACGGAATGTTTGTTTTCAGGTGAAGCAGACGGTAATAATTGCTTTTTAGAGATTAATGCTGGAGCCGGGGGAACTGAAAGCCATGACTGGGCGTCTATTATGATGCGTATGTATTTGCGTTTTGCCGAAAGACTCGGCTTTAAAACCGAAATAATCAATATGATTAACGGCGAAGAGGCAGGCATTAAATCATGCACGATTAGGATAATAGGAAAGCATGCTTACGGCTGGTTTAAGACCGAAACTGGCGTTCACAGATTAGTGCGTATTTCTCCGTTTAATGCAGCCGGTAAAAGAATGACTAGCTTTGCAAGTAGCTGGGTATATCCCGAAATTGATGATAATATAGCAATTACTATTGAGGATAAAGATTTAAGAATCGATACTTTTAGAGCATCGGGAGCCGGCGGGCAGCACGTTAATACTACCGATTCAGCTGTACGTATCACTCATATACCGACCGGTACGGTAACACAATGCCAAAGCGATAGATCGCAGCATAAAAATAAAGCTCAAGCTATGAAAATGCTTCAAGCCAAACTCTATGAGCTTGAAATGCAAAAACGTACCGATAGCGTTAACGAGCAGAATGCCGCTAAAACCGATAATAGCTGGGGACATCAAATTAGATCATATGTTTTGCAACCTTATCACATGGTAAAAGATTTACGTACTGATTATGAAACTTCCGATACTAAAGGAGTGCTTGACGGTGACCTTGAAGAATTTGTTTCCGCAAACCTTGCTATGAATGTGGGTGGTAAGAAGTAGTGAAAATCAATGAGCAATACTTTAAGTAATGAATCATATACTAATTTAATTAAAAATTTAAAACAAGAAATTAGCAAAGCTCGTATTAGAGCCCATTTAGCAGCAAATAAAGAATTGATAGTTCTTTATTAGCATATAGGAAAATTAATTTTAGAACGTCAGAATAAAGAAAAATGGGGATCAAAAGTGATTCAAAATATTTCTGATGATTTGCGTAAAGAATTTCCTAAAATGAAAGGATTATCATATCAAAACCTTTCTTATATGCGTCAGTTTTTTGCAGAATATAATAATGACCAAATTCTCCAACAGGCGGTTGGAGAAATCCCATGGAGTCATAATATTATTATTTTTTCAAAACTAAAAAATATAAATCAAAGAATTTGGTATGCACAACAAACCATCGAAAATGGTTGGTCAAGAAATGTATTATCTTTGCAAATTAAAAGTAATTTACATGAAAGGTCAGCGAAAAAGGTATAAATAACTTTTCCAATACTTTACCTGAGCTACAGTCCGATTTAGCCAGGTCGATTATAAAAGAACCGTATAACTTAGAATTTTTAGATATTCAAGGTAAAATAATAGAACGAGATTTAGAAAATAAATTGATAGATAATATTAAAAACTTTTTATTAGAGTTAGGACAAGGTTTTGCATTTGTTGGCAATCAGTATCATATAGAACTTGAGGGAGAAGATTATTATTTGGATTTAGTTTTTTATCACATAAAACTCAAATGCTATGTATGTTGTTATTGAATTAAAAACCGGCAAGTTTAAGCCGGAATATGCCGGTAAACTAAATTTTTATCTTAATTTAATGGAGCGCACAATTAAAGATAATTCGGACAATCCTACAATTGGATTAATTTTGTGCGAAGAAAAACAAGGTATTACTGTAGAATACGCTATAGAAGGCATCCAAAAACCAATAGGAGTATCACAATTTAAGCTTACAGCAACATTACCTAAAAAGCTTGAAAAATTCCTGCCTACCCCTCAAGATCTAGCAAAACTAAAAAGCGAATAAATTACTAAAAGTTATTTTTCTTGATACCATGGTCAAGCCTTGGTATGACCTCTTCATATTTCAACCTTATTATTTTTATCGCAACATGAAAAACTAGAAAAACTTTACTACTGCTATTTCTATATTTATTATAGCTATAGTCTCGGTTCTAGGATTTCAGAGTTATCAAAAATTTACTCAAGATAAACATTTTGAGCAGGTAATAACCGTAAATAATCTAGAGTTTGATCCTGCTAATGAAAAAATCCGCAAGACATTCTTATATCAAAATACCTATCAATTCCGATACTCAAAATATAGAGGCTGCAGATAAAGAGGACGGATATAATAGGATGAGGCTTGGCATAGATAGAGATTGCAAGAGAAGTAGCAAATAAAAAACTTGATAAGCAAATATCTAGCCTAACATATGAAGAATTGCAAAAATACGGACCGATGATTTTGTTTAACGGCGGAGCGTATGATATAAATTACTACAAGAAGCGCTTGATAAAAATATTATTACCGATTATCCAAAAGAAAATTTTTATATTTTTACGCTGCCGGAATACCAAACCAATACCGGCGCGGACAATTTAACACTCTATATAAAGAGCATGAAAACGGTAATATTGACTTAAGTAATGCCGAAATTGCTATTGTTACTCATGCTTATCATTTTCCGCGTGTTAATCGATATTTTGATAACAAACCGAATTTTGACTTCTTCTTTATTCATAACACTAAACCTATAATTTTCTTAGTCGATCGAAAATTTGAAACCATAGGAGTAGATAATGAACTAAAGCATGAGCTAATAAAACTACCTAACTATATATAGAGAAAGGTTTTGTTTCAGAAAAATTAGCAATGCTTGATTAATTAATGACTATCTCTCTTGCTTCTTGTTCTTTAATCTCAATACGAGGTAGAATAATAGTAAGTATTCCATTCTTAAGGCTTGAAGAGATATTTGCCTGATCTACATCTTCATATAATGATATTACATAATTAAAATTTTTATTCATATAATTATCTGAATAATCAGCTTTATTTTTTTCTTCTATATTCCCTGTAATAAATAATTTATTACCGTTTACTTTAACCTTAATTTGACTTTTATCAAAGCCAGGTACTTCCATAACAATAATATACTGCTTATCTTTAGTAATAAAATTGCTTTTTATGCTATTAGATTCATAAAGCGGCAATCTATTTTTAAATAAATTATCAATATTTGTAATTTGATTATCTATTAAATCTGCTACCTGACGCAGTGGCGTTGCATTACCGGCATCATAATTCTTATTAGCTATTGCAATATTACTAGATAAAATCATAGCTGCTATAGACGGAATATATAATCTTACGCTCTTTAACATAAAACCACCATTAATTTTGTTAGTTATATACTTAAATATATAAAATTATCTATTTAAAATTCAAGTCTTATATTTCCATAATTTGCTGAAAGTACGCTGCCCAAAATAAAAACTAATAATCTCCGCAAAAATAGTTTGATCTTCTATGCTCCATAATATATCTAGATATTCAACTAGCAGAGCAGAACTTTTTAATGATTTATATTGAACATATTTAACTCCTCCATACATTGCAAAAAAGCTATAGGCAAGCACGGGTCTTACCGAGCCATTTAAAGCATCAACCCAACTAACACCTGATTTATAAGTGGAGTAAAGAGAATATTACTCCGCCATTTCTTGTGATATGGTAAGCTCTGTAAAAGTTTTAGACTGATTAAGTTTTTGTTATTAGCAATTTGACGGTCTAAAATATTTATCTCGTGTTTTTTGTCGTTAATATCTTTATATATTTTCAAAATTTCAGGAATTATTGAACTCATAAATCCTGTTATCGCCACAAGTAAAGTAATCATAAATACCTATCTATATAAATTTTAGGATAAGTATAGCAAAGATAAGTCATTATACTAAGAAAGAGGCAAAAAGGGGCAGCATGGACTGATTATTTATGTCATTTCTGCGAAAGCAGGAATCCAGTAAAAAATGATAAAAACACAGCAAACTATATAAAAATTTAGTATATAATTAGATTAAAAAACTAGATTCCTGCTTTCGCAGAAATGACATTGAACATGTTTAATGATCCATGCAACAACGCCAATAATAGGAAAACTGCTCCACTCAACAATTACTTTAAATTAGACCAAATGCGGTTTTTTGCAATATAGAAAAAGATAGTAAATACCGCTAAAAACATCATAACTTTAAGACCCATAGATTTACGATGTTCCATTTCCGGCTCAGCTGCCCATTGTAGAAATACCACAATGTCTTGCGACATCTGCTCTACACTTGCGTTAGTACCATCCATATAGGTTACCTGCCCGTCTGTAAGCGGCGGCGGCATTGCTATTTGCTCGCCAGGGAAATAGGGATTATAATGAGTTCCCTGCATCAACTTAAAATCTGCCGGCGGTTCGGTATAGCCGGTAAGTAGCGAATATATATAATTAGCTCCGTCATGACGTGCTTTTATTATCAACGATAAATCAGGAGGATGGGCACCGTTATTAGCTGCTCTTGCTGCTTGCTCATTAGGGTAAGGAGGTACAAAACGATCAGAGGGAAGAGCGGGGCGGTCAAACATCTCACCATCATCATTAGGTCCGTCTTGTATCGTATAGCCTTTGGCAATCTCTTTTATCTCATCATCCGAAAAGCCGATATCTTTAAGATTACGGTAATATAAATTGTTTAAACCGTGGCAGACACTACAAACTTCTTTATAGACCTGAAAACCTCTTTGTGCTGCTTCACGATTAACTGTACCAAATACGCCGTCAAACGACCATTTCATCTTTTTTGGATGTAATACTTCTTCGTTGGCTAAACTTAAGCACGAAGTTAGTAGTATGATGATAGAGATAAGTAGTTTAGTTTTCATAAATTTTTTTGAGTCGTCATTGCAAGGAAAAATTGAAAATGTTGACGAAGCAATCTCAGGAGTTTATATATTATTTTATAAGATTGTTGTGTTGAGATTTTGTCTTTCCTTCCAATTTATTCTATTAATTTAATTTTTTTGTTGCTTAAACCGGCTTTAATTTGTTTTTCTCTATTTATTGCTGAATTCATAGTTGATGAACCTCATAAAATATCAATTTTTACTAAACTCCTTAATTGTATCATTTTTGTGTTGATATATTCTTTTTATTAAATTAAAAGTAACACCAGTATAGAGTATACCATTTTTCTTATTAGTTACTATAATATACTATTGGTTACTTCATAAATTTGTATAATACAAAAAACGTCATTGCGAGCAGCCATAGGCTGCACGGCAATCTCATGAAATAATAACAAACTCCTGAGATTGCTTCGTCAATTGCTATGCAATTTCCTCGCAATGACATCTCTTCGCAATGACTTAACTCTTACAACTCCTCCGGCAATGGCAGCGGTTTTTCATATTTACCTATCAGCGGCAGAGCTACTAAGACATGAAAAAAGTAATAACAAGCAGCAAAACGGCTAATGGTAATATACGGCTCTTCTGCCGGCTGCCCACCTAAATAACCAAGCAATAAACAATCTGCCATAAATATCCAAAAAGCCATTCGGTATATCGGTCTATAATTGCTACTTCTAACTTTTGAAGTATCAAGCCAAGGTAGTAAAAATAACACAAATATACTTCCGAACATTAATAGCACCCCACCGAGCTTAGACGGCATGGCTCTAAGTATTGCATAAAACGGCAGAAAATACCATTCAGGGACAATGTGGGCAGGCGTAACTAACGGATTTGCTGGAATGTAATTATCGGGATGTCCTAAATAATTAGGTTCGTAAAAAATAAAATAGGCAAATATTATGAAATAAACTCCGAAACCGAAAAAATCCTTTACGGTATAATAAGGGTGGAACGGAATAGTATCTTTAGGGCTTTTAACATCTATACCTTTTGGGTTATTTGAACCATGCTGATGCAAGGCCACTAAATGCAGCATCACTAAAGCAACAATAATAAACGGCAATAAATAATGCAGTGAGAAGAACCTATTTAATGTCGGGTTATCAACAGAAAAACCACCCCATAACCACGTAACTATGAATTCCCCTATTAACGGAATAGCGGAAAATAAATTAGTAATAACCGTTGCTCCCCAGTAGCTCATCTGCCCCCAAGGAAGCACGTAACCCATGAAAGCAGTAGCCATCATGGTTAGAAAAATGATGATACCGATATGCCAAAGCAGTTCTCTAGGTGCTTTATAAGAGCCGTAATACAAACCTCTTGCTATGTGTAAGTATACGGCGGCAAAAAACATCGATGCACCTACCGCATGAGTATAACGCAGTAACCAACCGTAATTCACGTTACGCATGATTCGCTCAACACTATCGAAAGCATGATCAACATGCGGAGTATAGTGCATAGCAAGTATGACGCCGGTGATTATCTGAATCACTAACGCAATACCGGCAATAGAGCCTAAATTCCACAAATAGCTAAGATTTTTCGGAGTTTGATAATGACTAAAATGCTTTAGGAATGCAAAAATAGGAAGACGATAATCTATCCATTCTATAATAGCATTAGGCTTTTTAGGGGTAATATCTTCATTCATAAATAATTACCCGATTCTAATTTTTTTGTCGCTAATAAAAGTGTAAGGCGGCACAGCTAAATTTAAAGGAGCAGGACCTCTTCTAACTCTACCTGAAGAATCATATTGTGAACCATGGCACGGACAGAACCATCCATCATATTCACCTTGATTAGCAAGCGGTACACAACCTAAATGCGTGCAGATCCCGATCGTCACCAGCCAATTATCATGCCCTGCTTTCACACGTGCTTCATCTGCTTCAGGATCAATCAGCTCTGACATTTTAACGGCTCTTGCTTCAGCTATTTTGTCAGGCGTACGGTTAGTGATAAAAACCGGTTTACCTTGCCATTTAACCGTAACTGTTTGACCTACCGCAATATTTGATAAATCAACCTCAATTGATGATAAAGCTAGCACGTCCGCAGAAGGGTTCAAAGAATTAACGAGAGGCCAAAGAGTACATGCTGCCCCAATTGCTGCAACACTACTAGCCGTTAGAACCATAAAATCACGACGTGTTGTTTGTTTGTTTTTATTATCTTCAGTATCCGACATATAATATTAAAGTGACATAAATTAACGATTATTATTACTACCGCTTGGGGTATTATTAAGATTATTTGGATTTTCTAGTGCTTCATAAGGATTTATTATAGGACGTTCAGCGTCTGCAGCACTATCTGCTTGTTTTGGCGTAAGTTTATTGATTTCATCTTCTAACACTTTTGCTCCTGTCCCTTCTTCATGCTTATATTCGCCAGGATCACTTAAGCAATTCCAAAAACTAACTAAACGATTCCAATTAGGACCGAGTTTTGTAGTACAATTTTGAGCAACTGCTTTAGTTGTATCTAATATCTCGACTGTAGTTTCAGTAAAATAATCTATAAACCCAATTTTTTTTAAGCCCAATACTGTATAATATAAAGTAATTAAGGAAGAAACTGCTATAATTAAATACCATTTAGTGATAATAGACCACAGAAAAAATCCCATAGGATTTGCTGCCATTAACCTTCGTAAAGCCTGCCACATATATTTTGCTCAAAAAATTTATTAATAATATTCATCTTATTTTATATCACTACATTAGTAAAAATAAAGCAAAATCACGTAATATTATAAATATTTTTAATTAAACAGGAACTCAAGAAGAATGAAATCGGTAAAAATACTAAATTAATTCCTATCATAATAAAAATTAATTGTAAGTTATTATCTTGTAATATTAAACCTGTCATTATAATATTCGGAATTAATAACGGCATGATAAACGTACCGACAAAGTTAGCATTCTTCTTAAAATAACATTGCACGCTACCGGATAACACTACTAAACTACTTGATAACACTAATATCATCCATACACTAATAAAGAAAAATATTATCTCAAGCAAAGTTTTATCAAACAAGACATAAATAATGGGTAAAACAAAAACCAGCCCTATCGTACTACTGATAAATATAGCAAAAAATTTAGCCAATATAATTTTTTCATGACTAACAATTGATAATAATAACTCTAAGCTTCCGTCTTCCAAATCAGATTTAAATATAACCGAAGAAAAACCGATTAATGAAATTAATAAACAAATGACCGCAAAAATTAAACCGAATTTGTTAATATCCCTTTCACTGTTAATTAAAACAGTACTAATTATGCAAAATAAAAAAAATATAACTAGATATTTAATTATATTATTAATGCGATTCTGCACTATCAATTCACGCTTAATTAGTACAAATAGACTATTCATAATTATTAAATACGTTGTAAATTAAGTACATAATAGCTGCAACAGTTAAACCTATACCAATTTCAACAATAACTATCGCAATATGCTGAGCAAGTAGCTTATCATTGATAAAATTTGTTAGTGCATAATAATTTAAATAATTATCGTTAAAAAAGAGTGATATTGTTCCTACAATTGCATATATTGCTACACCTAAAACCGCAATACAAACTAGCACGTTAGGAGGAAAATATCGGCTTAATTTTCGATTACCGTAAACTAAATCATAAGCAATAAGACTAGATGCAAATATAACACCTGCTTGAAACCCACCACCCGGCGAAGACTCACCGTTAAGCTGAATATATATACTATATAAAATTATATAAGGTATTATAAAACTAGTAATATATTTTATTATTGGATTTGTCATCCCGTGGCTTACCACGGGATCTTGTATCGCCTGCTGTGTCCTGAGATACCGAGATCAAGTCGCGGTATGGCATCATCAGACTTTCTTGAAAATATCAACAGCACGGCAATTCCTGCAATTAAAATTACGCTAGTTTCACCTAAAGTATCATATCCACGATAACTTGCAAGAATAGCTGCAACAAAAGAAGGTATACCTATATCTCTAGAGGTATTTTCGATATAATATTTACTTGAATGCATATGAATAGGAGCATTATCATCACCGTAATTCGGTAATTCTAGCCCCATATAAGCAAGCGTTACTACAAACAATAAACATATTAAACTTGCTGGAATAATATTAGTTCTCTCAATATTCTTTAAATCCGAAGGTAATTTACGCAACAAATTCAAATATACGCATGTTGATAAGCAAGCTCCAAGTGCTGCCTCGGTCATTGCGACATCAGGAGCATCCATAATAAGATAGGATACACCAATTAATAAGCTAAATACAGAAGCAGCAATCACTGCATTTAGTAAATCTTTAGCAAAAATTATTTTTATCGAGATTAAGATCAATAAAAAAGCAATTAAGTTAAGTAGGTAATTGCCGAGATCAAAATTTAAAGCTGTCTTTACTGTCATATGGTTATTAAAATTTAACGTCATTGCGAGGAGAAACGTAATTTCGACGTGGCAATCTTATCAAGCATCCTGAGATTGCTTCGTCAATTACTTCGTAATTTTCCTCGCAACGACGGTACTATCAGCTCTAATTTTCATAAATAAAGATGCTTTACCAAGTGCATGAGTTGCTACCGGATTTAGTATAAAAATCAATAAAGCCGCTAAAATTAATTTAACAGAGTTCACAATATCTGCTTCAATGCACGCAAAACCTATTAAGCAAATAGGCACGCCGAAACTCTCAATAACACTTGCTGCATGTAATTTAGTATAAAAATCAGGAAATCTAAAAAAACCGATTATTCCTGAAAATATAGCAAATAATCCAATAATTACTAATAAAATTCCTATATAGTATAGTGTCATTGTGTTTATCCTTTTTTCATCATTGCGAGGAAATTATGAAATAATTGACGAAGCAACCTCATGCACAAGTCCTGAGATTGCCTCACGAACTAAAGTTCACTCGCAATGACGTTTTTACTCACCTTGAGCCAAGCTATAACCTGCAACCCCGTCAAATTCAAACAGATTCTCTACTTTGATAAAATCGATATTTGCTGTGCTTAAAGCTTCAAGCAATCTTGTTATATCTAAATGCTTTATTTCTGTGCCGTCTTTATTCATAAAACGACAACACCAATGATCGGAAACAGTTTCAAACCTTGTATCACGAGGCCACAGCTTTAATCCTTTTGACGAGATTGTTTTTAACTCAAAATTACCAAGATCAAGTTTATTAATTTTATCTGCTATATCATGAGCGGAAGATACATTCATATTCACAAATATATCCGTACCAACCAATTTCTTAACTTCTTTAGTATCAATTTTATAATCTATATTGCTTTCTTGCTTCTCAGCAATTAAGGGATAATCTGCTTTAGGTAGCTTTGTCGGTAACTGTCCTAATCTTTTCGTTACTTCTGCGGCAAATTCTTTTGTACCGACTTTTTTACTAGAACTCTGCTCGTTATATATATCGGCTGTATGAACGCCATCCTCTATAGTTTTTTTCCAAGCATTTTCGATTAATGTAGCGATATCACCCTGCCCTATATGTACTAGCATCATTATTGCAGCATTTAAAAGCCCTGAAGGATTTGCGATATCTTTACCGGCAATATCGGGAGCACTTCCATGTACCGCTTCAAACATCGCATAATGCTGCCCAATATTTGCAGAACCTGCAAGACCTACCGAGCCTGAAATTTCAGCAGCTACGTCAGATATGATATCACCGTATAAATTAGAAGTTACGATAACGTCAAATATTTCCGGTTTGGTAGCAAGCCTTGCCGTCCCAATATCGATAATATAATGCGCGTTATTAATTTGCGGGTATTCTTTTGCAATCTCATTAAATACTTTATGCAAAATCCCATCGGAAAATTTCATAATATTATCTTTGCTTAAACACATGACTTTTTTACGGTTATGTTTTACTGCATATTCAAAAGCATATCTAATAATCTTCTCACATCCTGTATGACTTATCAACTTCATTGACTCATACATATTATGCGTTTGACGGTATTCTATACCTGCGTATAAATCTTCCTCATTCTCACGTATAATAGTTAGGTTCAAATTTGGATGTAATGTTCTAGTAAAAGGATGAAACGAAACGGCAGGACGAATATTAGCAAAAAGCTGTAATGTTTTACGAATCGTGACATTTAAACTTTTATATCCTCCACCTTGCGGAGTAGTAATCGGGGCTTTAAGTATAATACCGGTGCGTTGTATTGATTCCCAGCTTTCCTCGCTTATGCCTGAAGTATAATGCTTCTTGTAAAGCTTTTCACCTACTTCAATGGTTTCTAAACGAATACGAGCCTCGGCTTTACGTAATATATAAAGCACTGCCTCCATTATTTCAGGACCTATACCGTCCCCGTATGCAATTGTAATCGGTGTAAATTCTGCCATATTAAATACTCTCTTGTTTATATCATTCCCGCGTAGGCGGGAACCCAGTAAAATCTATAAAAACTAGTTTTTATAGATTTATTTTATCAAATATGTAACTTCTTGTATCAATATTGAAGTTATTTTTCTGGATTACCACCTACGCGGGAATGACACACAAAAATCCATAAAATACTATCAATAGTTTATCGTTACTTCTTTTAATCTCTCATTCAACATAAAAGTCACTTCGGAAGTTATATTCAAATTATTTTTGGCATATAAGACTTGAGCACTTGGAATTACCAAATTAAGGTTATATTTCTCGGCAAGTTCACTAATTATTGTAATAGTTGTTTCATGGACTCTACTCATAGCCTCAGCGTGGGCTTGTTCAAGCTTTGTTTTCTTAATCTGAATTTCTTTTCTAACGTGGCTAACTTTTGCATTAAATTCGTTTACTTTATGCTCAAATTCAGTTTCACTTAAATGAGAACGCTCATTTAGCAGCTTCTCTTCCAGCGGTTTAAATTCTGCTTCTTTTGCAGCAATATTCTCTTGAATTTTATGATTAAGCTTTTCGATTTTATTACGCAAATCTTTTATAGCGATCGAACCTTCCAATATAGATTGTACATCAGCAACAGCTACTCTAACTTTAAAATTATCTTCTTTAATTGGCACATTTTGTGCCTCCGTAATCGTTGAGAAATTTATTATGAATATGCATAAACATAATATTCGATATATCATCCTTTGATCCTTTTAGGTTAAACGGTATCGGCTAGAATTGTCATCCCGTGGCTTGACCACGGGATCTTGTATCACAGGCAGTATCCTGAAATTCCGCGATCAAGTCGCGGGATGACATTCAAGATGACTGGATTCCCGCCTACGTGGGAATGACACTGGAGCAACACCCTTATTAATCTAAGAATAAATAATATCAAGCAATTTGTCTATAATTAAAAACTTAACCTTTACCTAACATTGGCACATTCCCACCTCCCCATGGTATATATTCGCCATCTGAATAATAATCACTAGAAATAGGTTCAAACGAAATAGCTTTTATTGCTTCAGGACTTAAATAGGTACTCTCTCCATCACTAAGCAAAGGTTCAGTAGCCGGTTCTTCTAGCTCAACATAAATTTCATGCTGTTCATTTCATTAAATTCATATAAAAAAAGCTTCATGAATATGCTCTGTTCCTTTGTTCTTAACCAAAACTACTGTAATACCATAATCTTTTGCAGCACTGACAGTTATTTCGGTATGATTAATTATTTCTCTTATATATTCTTTTTTAGTACAATTTTGTATTTCTTCAAAATTATTAGAAGGTAAAGCTGATTTTATATAAATTTTTGCTGCATCTTCCTTTCCTAGTAACCTTGCTAATGCATATTTTACAGCATGAGGATAATCATTAAATGATGCTATAGCTATTTTATGACCGGATAATATAATATTCTTAAAAAGGCGTGCTATTTGCTCTTCATTTTCCAACCTAAATTTTCATTATCTAGGAATTTCTCCATCAGCTCTATAGAAAATTTTTGCTCAAGCCTAACTTTTTCTTGCTCTCGTTCTTCATAGGAGCTAAAAAAGCGATGTTGTATATTACGTACTATTAAACCTCCTAACCTCTCTCCGATATAATTATGCGAATGTCCAACTAAAGTATTGTCACAATCAAATATAAATAAAACTGTATTATCGTTCATTAATTTCTCTTATTTTAAAGTTTAAAAATTCTTAGTAATTTTTATTCTACAGTTAAATCCATTTCTTTTTCAAGAACTTATATTCCAATTTTTGGTATTTTAGTGTATAATACGAAAAACTATTGTAAACTTGTGAGAATTTTTAAAGATGACATCTATTCGTAATATAGCAATTATTGCCCACGTTGATCATGGAAAAACTACGCTTGTTGATAACATGCTTAAACAAAGCGGAACATTTAGAGCTAACCAAGCAGTTGCTGAGCGTGCTATGGACTCTAACGATCTTGAGCGTGAGCGTGGAATCACGATACTTGCCAAATGCACTGCTCTTATGTGGAACGATATCCGTATCAATATAGTTGATACGCCAGGACACGCCGATTTTGGCGGTGAAGTAGAACGCATCCTTAGCATGGTTGACGGTGTAGTACTACTTGTCGATGCATCGGAAGGACCAATGCCGCAAACAAAATTCGTGCTTTCTAAAGCGTTAAATCTCGGCTTAAAACCTATTGTCGTTATTAATAAAATCGATAGAGATGACCAAAGAATTAAAGAAGTTATCGATGAAGTATTTGAGCTATTTGTGGCACTTGAAGCAAACAACGATCAGCTTGACTTCCCTATAGTTTATGCATCAGGTAGAGCAGGTAGAGCATCTTTAACCTTTGATGATAAAATTAATCCTTTAGACAATTTAGCAGATGATTTAGCACCGCTTTTCGACCTTATAGTACAGCATGTACCAAAACCCTTAGCCGATGACAAAGCACCGTTTTCTATGCTTGTTACTACTAGAGAATATAACTCTTTCTTCGGTAGGGTTTTAACAGGTCGTGTACAAAGCGGCACTGTCAAAATTAACCAAAACGTAAAAGTATTAAATCGTGAGAATAAAGTACTTGAAACCGGACGTATCACTAAAATATTAGCCTTTAGAGGCTTAGAGCGAATCGCTATAAATGATGCTACAGCCGGCGATATTATTGCCGTAGCAGGCGTTGAAAACGCCAACGTTGCCGATACTATCTGCTCCCCTGAGGTAACCGAGGCCGTACCGTCTCTACCTATCGATCCGCCGACTTTATCCATGACTTTTAGCGTTAATGACTCACCGCTTGCAGGAAGCGAAGGGACAAAAGTTACGTCGAGCTTAATTGGAGCTAGGTTAATGCGTGAGCTTGAAAGTAACGTTGCCTTAAAAGTTACTGAAGCTGCCGAGAAAAATGCTTTCCAAGTTGCAGGGCGTGGTGAGTTACAACTTGGTATCTTAATTGAAACTATGCGTCGTGAAGGATTTGAGCTATCTATTAGCAGACCCGAAGTATTATTCCAAACTGATGAGAAAGGTAATAAGCAAGAACCGATGGAAGAAATCCAAGTTGACGTTGATGATGATTATGTTGGAGTAGTCGTAAAATCTTTAACACTGAGAAAAGCCGAAATGACTGATATGAGGCCGTCAGGCGGCGGTAAAAGCCGTGTTACGTTTATCGGACCGTCTAGAGGGTTAATCGGCTATCACAGCCAGTTTTTAACCGAAACACGAGGCACAGGGATTATGAATCGTATTTTCCATGGATATGCTGATTATAAAGGAAATATCGAGGGAAGACGTAACGGTGTGCTTATCTCTAACGGTAACGGGGCAGCAGTCGCATATGCTCTATGGAATCTAGAAGAAAGGGGAAAAATGTTTATAAACCCTAGTGACAAAGTATATAGAGGCATGATTATCGGCGAACATAATCGTGATAATGATTTAGAGGTAAACCCACTAAAAGCGAAACAACTGAGCAACGTTAGAGCAACAGGTAAAGACGAAGCCATAAGGCTAACTCCGCCAATGCTTTTAACGTTAGAGCAGGCAATCAGCTATATACAAGATGACGAGCGAGTTGAAGTCACACCGAAATCTATTCGTTTACGTAAAGCTCTGCTTGACCCTAACGACCGTAAAAGAGCTGCAAAGTAGATATGCCTAAAAAAGTTGACATCGTCATTGCGAGGAAAAACTGTAAGTTTTGACAAAGCAATCTCTGGAATCTTGCCTTATGAGATTGCCACGCTCCTTTCAGTTGCTCGCAATGACGAAAAAACTAAGCTAATACATTAAATACTATAATAATAAACCTTTTTAACGGCTTCTATTACATCGCTCTCACTCGGCAGAGCTAGTGTTTCTAAATTAACAGCATAAGGAAGGGGAAGATCTTTGCCGCTTACAATCTCTATCGGAGCATCTAAATAATCAAATGCTTCTTTCATAACAATAGAAGCTATACTTGCACCAACACCTGCAAAAAACCACCCTTCTTCCACTACAACTAAACGATTAGTTTTTTTCACTGATTCTATTATTGTCTCAGTATCAAGCGGTTTAATAGTGCGAAGATCAATAACCTCACAATCAATATTATCATTCTGCACAACATTTGCAGCATCTAAGGCAAGTTTTACTTGAATCGAGAAAGTTACTATAGTGACACTACTACCCTCTCTTAAAATTTTTGCCTGACCAAAGGGTATAGGCTCGATTGTTTTCGGCACGTCAAAACTATGACCGTATAAAATTTCATTTTCTAAAAAAACAACGGGATTATCGTCCCTAATAGCTGTAAGCATAAGTCCTTTATGATCTTCTGCACTATAAGGAACTACTACTTTTAATCCCGGAATGTGGGAATAGCAAGCTGTATAATTTTGGCTATGTTGTGCAGCTACTCTACTTGCTGCTCCGTTTGGTCCTCTAAATACTATCGGACATTTGACCTGCCCGCCTGACATGTAATGCGTTTTTGCAGCTGAATTAACTATGTGATCGAATGCTTGCATAGCAAAGTTAAAGGTCATAAACTCTACGATCGGGCGAAGTCCTGCAAAAGCTGCTCCGACTGCAAGCCCTGCAAAACCATATTCCGTTATCGGTGTATCAATTACCCTCTGAGGACCAAATTGCTCTAGTAATCCTTGAGTTACCTTATAAGCTCCTTGATATTCTGCAACTTCCTCGCCTATGACGAAAACCTTGTCGTCTCTTATCATCTCTTCTTGCATGGCATCACGCAATGCTTCACGTACCGTTATTTGCATTTTTCTTTTTTATTTGATTAAATTAAACGTGAACGTCATTGCGAGCAGCCGTAGGCTGCGTGACAATCTCATGAAATAATAACAAATTCCTGAGATTGCTTCGTCAAAACTTACAGTTTTTCCTCGCAATGACGCCTTAACAGTACACCTGTGTATACAACTCCCCTTCATCAGGGAGCGGTGAATTTTCTGAGAATTCTACTGCTTCTTTCACAATTTCTTTTACCGACTGTTCTATTGCTTTTAAATCCGCTTCGGTTACATATTTATTGTCGAGTATCGTTTTTCTTATTATTACCAACGGATCACGCTCTTTATATTGCTCAACTTCTTCTTTACTACGATATTTTGCCGGGTCGGACATCGAATGCCCACGATAACGATAAGTTTTTACCTCTAATATCAGAGGAAAGCTATTTTCTCTAACATACTCGGCTGCTTGCTTAGAGCCGTCATACATTTCTTCAAAATCCATACCGTCTAGCTGAAATCCTTTAATCCCAAACGATGCCCCTTTCTTATATAAATCACGCATAAAGGTAGAACGTGCTACAGACGTCCCCATCGAATATTCGTTATTTTCAATAATATAAACTACCGGCAAACCCCATAAAGCAGCCATATTAAAAGCTTCATATACCTGACCTTGATTAACGGCACCGTCACCTAAAAAAGTAAAACAGATATTATGCGTATCGTTATATTTTTCAGCAAACGCAAGCCCTGTGCCTATTGGTACTTGAGCCCCTACTATACCGTGTCCACCGTAAAATTTGTTTGGTACATTAAATAAATGCATCGAGCCACCCTTACCTTTCGAGCAACCTGTAGCACGCCCCATAAGCTCGGCAAGAACATACTTAGGCTCAGTGCCTGCTAAAATAATATGAGCATGGTCACGATAGCTAGTAATAGTGCTATCACCTTTTTGTTTAACCATATCTACCGCAGAAATTACTGCTTCTTGCCCTATATATAAATGACAAAAACCACCGATTTCTCCCATTCCGTATAACTGACCGCATTTTTCTTCAAAACGACGCAGTAGGAGCATATCTTTAAAGCTTTTTATATATTCTTCCTTTGTCGGCTTATATTTTCCTAACTTAATATCCACTAATTACTCCTTAAGACTATTGTCATCCCGTGGCTTGACCACGGGATGACATCTGTAAATTAAAAGTCACAAAATATGGTACATGATCCGAAGGTGAAGACCAATCACGTGCTTCTGATAGTAAATGCATAGAAAATAATGCACCTTTTAAATTATCGCTAACCCAAATATGATCAAGTCTTCTACCTCTGTTAGATTTTTTCCAATCTATATTTCTATAACTCCACCAAGTATAAAATTTTTCGTCAAGCGATACGAAATATCTGCTACTATCAATAAAACCTAACGCATTTTGTAGCTCTACCAATAACGAGCGTTCAATATCGGTATGACTGATAACATTTCGCAACTGCTTACTAGACCATACATCATGTTCATGCGGAGCAATGTTCAAGTCCCCAACAATAATCATTTTATCGTTTTTAGTACGGTTAGTCGTTAACCATTCCTGCATTAACCTTACATATTCGAGCTTATGCTTAAATTTTGTATTTACCTCGATATCAGGTATATCACCGCCGGCAGGAACATAAAAATTATGTATTTCTATATCATTAACTATAGCTGCTATATGCCTTTTATCACTATTATATAACTCCAATGAAAAAACATTATTCAAAGGAAATTTTGAAATAATAGCAACACCGTTATATGATTTCTGCCCTGAATATATTACATGTTCATAGCCTATATTTTTAATAACTTCAAGAGGAAATAATGAGTCAGCTACCTTTGTTTCTTGAAGTAAAATAATATCCGGCTGATGTTCATATGCTAATTTTCTTAATAAATCGATCCGTAGACGCAATGAATTAATATTCCAAGTAACTATCTTCATTAGACTTGTTGTATAACCTCCTTCTAAAGGTAATTTGTATGTCAATCCGGTACTCGCATCCTCACGTACTAAGTGTACGCTGCGGTGCTGCGTTCCGTGTTTCTTTCAAATTCCTCTTTATAAGATAGGTTACACAACAAGTCTATTTAATTTTTTATAGCTGCCCCTATTATTGCATCTCTAAAATAAATTATTCCAAGTTGATTTAAAGGATTTTTCATGTCAATTTTATCTTTTTCTTCTTCAGGAATTTTTATCATAGTATTACTGAGTATAGCAAAATAAAGATTATCAGGCAAAACATATCCTGCTTCACTTTGTATTCCAAGGGCCTTTCCCGTATAATGAATCATTAAACGCTTAGAATCAAGATCAGTAAGAAAAATACCGTAACCCATATAAGACTTACGCCCTTCTATATCTTGTGCTAAAAAATATTTAGTAGTCATAAGTTTATACGACTTCTTAGAAAGAATTTTCTCCTCATTTAATGCCCTATACCATCTAATAAGATCAACCGGTGTTGATATTATACCACCGTCAGCACAAGGAACTGCTACAAAATCAGCAGTTACAGGAGTAAATATAGGTTTATTACTATTATTAGGCGTTAAAAAATATCTTACTGGATAATTAGAACTAATAACGTTTTTCTGGATTCTAGCGGCTTCACTATATGAAGCAAAACTAGTAGATTTCATATTAAGCGGTTTAAAAAATTCATCATAAAAAAAGTTAGCTAAATCTTTTTTAGCCACCTTTTCTATAATCATACCGAGTATAACAAAATTAGTATTACTATATTTAAATTTTTTCCCTATAGATATTTCTAAAGGCTTAGAAGAAACAAATTGTAATATTTTCTTGTGAATCTCTTTCTTAGGCATATTTAAATCAAGTTTAACAAAACTAAAATATTCAGCAATACCGCTACTATGCGTTAATAAATTATGGATAGATATTTTATATGCCCAATCCGGCACTTTTCCACCCCACATTTCCGGATCAAGATATTTATAAATTTTATCGTTAATATTTAATAATGCCTGTTCTTGTAATTTTAAGATTCCCGCTGCTGTAAAAGGCTTTGTAGCAGAAGCAATAGGCATCATTTCATTTGCTTTTAATTGCTCACCATTTAAAGCAAAAATTCCTTTAGCACCGGTTAATAAAGGTTTATAATCATCGGCAAACATAAAAACGGCATTTAAAAATCTATTACTGATATATTCTTTTTCTGCTTCATTGATTCTTTGCTGTATATCTGCAAAACAATCAATACAATTAGTAATAAAAAAAAGCAACAATAAAAAATATCTACGCATCATAACTGCAACACTCCACAAACTTATCAATAGATGTCTTACATAACGCAGCTAATAAAAAGAAATTTGAAGGAGACACGGAACGCAGAACCACAGCGTACACTTGACATGAGGATTCGAGTACCGGATCGACGTACAAATTACCTTTAGAAGCAAGTTATGTAAGACGTCTAGTAAAATAAAACGGTAATTTTGCTTCTAACTTACTCTCTTGACCAAAAATTTTTTCAGATAAACATATATTATTAGCATGCAAGAACATATATTTACTATATGGCATTATTTCTTTATTACCATATTTATCATCTCCCAGTATCGGACAACCTAATAATTTAGCATGCAACCTTAATTGATGCATTCTACCTGTAACCGGCGTAAATTCAATTAAAAATAAGTTATTATCAAGTGATTTAAGTACTTTATAATAAGTAATGGCAAGTGTACCATTTTCACTATCAATATCAGTAATTTTAGGTGTACTTCCTTTACTCTTTTCTATATTACTTCTAACTTCGCCTACATTTTTAATTGGCTTCCCATAGGTTACGGCAAAATATGTTTTTACAACCAATTTTTCTTTAAAAGCATTATGAAGTTTTACACTACTTAAATAATTTTTGGCTATTAAGAGCAAACCACTTGTTTTTTTATCTAATCTATGTACTAGCTTAAAATCAGCACCTTTATAATTCAAATATTTTAATGCAGAGTCAATAGATAAATTTATTTTAGTGCCGCCTTGAGTAGCAAGACCTGCAGGTTTATTTATAGCTATTAAATTATCATCTGCATATACCAAATAATCGGTAGTAATTTTCTTCGCTAGCTTAATTTCAGCGTCGGTAAAAACTAATTTTTCAGGTTGCTTAACAGGTAAATTAAACTTATCGTTAATAAAAATTTTATCGCCGCCCTTTACTCTTAAACTCGCTTCTGCTTTCTGAGCATTAACGGTAATTTGTTTTTGACGTAATGCTTTCTCTATTACTCCTTGAGTCAATAAGGGATATAGACGTTTTAAATACTTATCTAATCTAGAAGAAATAGGAGTATTGACATCGATGATCATATTTTTAATAAATTAGGAACTTTTTATTAAAAAATAGCACCAAATTATTATAGATAAAAGGATTATAGCAAAAAGCTGATGTATAGAGGCAATTATTATAGGTACAGAGTATAAAAGAGTAATTATTCCGGTAGATACCTGCATAAATAATGCAATCATTAGAAAATACGCTATCTTATTTAATTTCGGATGCTCTATTTTTAACAAGCAAATTATCAAAACTACAACAACCAAAAATACGCTATAGCCGACTAAACGATGTATGAATTGTATAAAAACCGGATCATACCAATTTTTAAGATCAAAGAAATTATCTTTTATCTCCATCGGGATAAATCTATCATCCATTAGCGGAAAACTATTATATATCAGCCCTGCATCAAGCCCCGCAACTAAAGCACCTAAAAAAATTTGCACATATACTACAGTAATAGCAATACCGGAAAATATTAATGGTAATTTAAAATCTGTTTGTGACGGGATTAACAAAATATCACAACGATTTTTTATTAGTTGATAAAAAAGTATGTGATAAATAATTACGGCGATAATTAAATGAAAAGCAAGTCGAAAATGACTAACATACGGGCTATTCAACAAGCCGCTTTTAACCATATACCACCCTATAAAGCCTTGTACGCAAAATAACAACAAAGCAATTATATAAGGTAGCATGTCACGATTTTTTATAACATCTTTAAAATAAAAATATATTAAAGGTACAATATATATTAAAGCTGTAATTCTACCGAGTAATCGATGTATAAACTCTAACAGATAAATAAACTTAAACTGTGATAAAGTAATTCCGTAATTAACGGAGTTATATTCAGGAAAAGCTTTATATTTAGCAAATTCCGATTGCCAGCTTTCAAAACTAAAAGGCGGCAAAATACCGGTTACCGGACGCCACTCAACTATAGATAAACCAGAACCGGTAAGCCTTGTTATCCCCCCTATAACAATCGTCGCTATGACCATTATACAACTTATACACAACCATTTTGTAATTAAACTTTTCTGCACTTTTATTTTAAGTTTATGTTTTTTATCGCGTCATTACAGCATTGCTATGTCATCCCCGCGTAGGCCTTGTGGCGTGGATAGGTTTATCATTTATCATCCCGCGACTTGATCGCGGGATCCAGCTAAAAATACTAATATTATTAGTATTTTTTATTATTTTTATGGACCCCGTGGGCTTGACCACGGGGTGACATTAAGGATTACTGGATTCCTGCTTTCGCAGGAATGACATATTAGCCCTCAAATCAAGACTCTGCATTCTTTTCCGTATCTTCGACGGTATCAGAAGGACATTTCTTATTTGATGTTTTATTACGATATCTACGTTTTGTCTTTTTTGGAGCAGCTTGTGCTTCTTCTAAGCCGGCATTACTTTCTACAACTTGCACCTCTTCCACAACGCTTACGGTTTGCTCCACCGATTCTTCTGCCTCTAAACTCTTATCTTTTACTTCATTAGCAACATTATTACTATTATTAGCTGTTTTCCATTTATGTTTATTTTTGCGTAACTGTTCTTTTTTCAGATCTTCTTCAGTATAATCGGCATTATGATTCTGAATTACCGGCTTAACAGAATTAAAATTATTGTTAGTTTTCTTAAACAGCTTCACTTTTTCAATCGAATAACTATCTGATGTAGCATTAGGATCGGAATAAAAATTAAGCTTTATATTATATTTTTCTTCAATAAATTTTATCTCAGCACGTTTATTATTAAGTAGATAAAGAACTGAAACGATATTGGTAAAAACATTTATTACATCAATTCTTTCTTCAAAAATTTCATTCTCTATAGTACGTAAAATTAACATAGCATTAGCGTCACTTGCTCTAATGACTCCTTTACCGTTACAATGAGAACAAATTGCCGAATTAGTTTCTAAGAAAGAAGAACGTAATCTCTGCCTTGAGAATTCAAGTAGTCCAAACTGACTAATATTACCGGTTTGTATACGAGCACGATCACGACTTAAAAACTCTTTAAAGGATCGTTCAATAATTTTACGATTCTTAGCTTCGCTCATGTCTATAAAATCAACAACTATCAAACCTGATAGATCTCTAAGCTTTACTTGCTTTGCTACTTCTTTGGCTGCTTCTAAATTAGTTTTTAGTGCCGTTTCTTCAATATTTTGTTCAGAAGTTGATTTACCGGAATTTACATCAATTGCAATAAGAGCTTCCGTGGGATTAATAACGATATATCCTCCTGAAGGTAACGTCACTACAGGCTGATATAATTTAACTAATTGCTCTTCTACTTGAAACTTAGTAAATATAGGAGTTTTACTTTTATGCTCTTTCAGCTTTACAAGCTCTGAAGGTAATAAATCCTGCATAAATTTTGAAGCATCTGCATAACCCTCTTGTCCTTGAATTACCACCTCTTTAACATTGTGATCGCACATATCACGTATGGTTTTACGTATTATACTATCTTCCTCATGAATAAAACACGGAGCCGGAAATTTAATAGTACTTTTACGAATTTTATTCCATAACCTTGCTAAATAATTATAGTCTTTCTTTAAATCTAAGGTGCTACTTCCTCTACCTGCTGTTCTAACAATGACGCTATAAGCATTTTTGTCACCGCTTACTATTTTATTTAAAATATCTTTCAGTCTTTTTCTTTCTTCCCCGTTTGATATTTTACGCGATATACCGTTTTGCGAACCTTTATTAGGCATTAAAACACAATATTTACCAGCCAAGGATATATAAGTAGTAAAAGCGGCGCACTTATTTCCTCGTTCTTCCTTAGTAACCTGCACTAATAATATTTGGTTTTTTCTTATTACTTCTTGAACTTTATATTGTTTATATTGCGGAATATTTGACTCAGGGGTACCGCTTTGAATCATTTCAATATCATCAGCCGCTTCTAAATTAAGTTCTGACTGGAATGTACTCTCTACTAAATCTTCTATGGTTTTTAGGTCAATTTCTTCACTATCAACCAAAGAATCATATATAGCAGCCGGTTTCTCTTTATCATCCTCAACCGTAATATTTGAAAGAGCTATTTCAGGAAAAGCATTAACCGGAAAATTTCTCTCCGAGGTAGGCAAATTGTAATAGTTAGGATGGATTTCACTAAACGGTAAAAAACCGCTTTTATCCATTCCGTACTCTATAAAAACAGCTTGTAGCGACGGTTCTATTCTTGTAACTTTTGCTAAATAAATGTTACCTTTATTTTGTTGTCTTACGGTTGTTTGAAATTCAATATCTTCTATATTGTTGCTTTGTCCTAATAAAACTACTCTTGTTTCGCTTGGAAAATTAGCATCAATTATAATCTTTTTATTCATTTATCTTGCTCACTAACTTGAAGAACAAATAATTAATATAATGCTTGTATCTTAAGAAAAATCATTGTTTATCTTGTATTAATTTATTTAAATAGATAATTTATCTATGAGTAAAGAGCAAAAATGAAATTCTAGATAAACTTCAAATAACACCTCTTTAAAATACTAAAAAATATATTATTATTTTTCTTACATTAAAATATTTTCATATTATTTAATTCATTAATTTTTTTTAAAATTCAACAATAATTATATACAAATTACAAATAAGACTACCATACTTGATTAAAAGCTGATAATCTAATAACTATCCATATATACTTAAATAATGGAATTATGAATCTCTTTAATTTTTAAGATAATAATCTTAATCATTATAATTATGAGTTATATACCATGTATTTATGTTTAGCAAACACTTAATTTATGACTTTAAAAAACGATTACAAAACTATTTTTTTCTCACTTTTGGGAATATTTATTTTTTCCTGTATCAATGCTATAAATTTTTATAATTTTAAAATCTTTTTACTGCTAAATAAAAATCTAGGCGGAGAACAAATAAATCATATCAATCAAACTAAATTTATAGGTTCGATAATCGCAGGCTTTGCCTTAACACAGTTAATTAATAAGTTAAGTAATCAAAAAATTATTTTAATTAGCTTATCTTTATTAATTATTTGTACAATAAACCTAATTTTATTAAATAATTATACTCTAATTAAAATTAATTTTATTGTAATTAATTTTGGAACATTTTCATATTTCACTTCTATAACATTAGACATTATTGAGAGTAGCAAAGAAAAGAAATATTTTTTTTTAGCTTGTATAATGTTGTTATGGGCGGGTGGAAACTTAATGGTAGATTTATTAAATCCATTTATAACACCGACAAATAATACTATAGTAATTTGTGCATTGTTATATTGTATCAATATACTAACCGAATTTCTGCATTATAATCCTACATCTCATAAATTAAATTTAAATTCCAAATTTTCATCCTTAATAAAAAATGTCGAATTACAATTATTGACAGGCTTCGTAGTTGCTTATGTCACCTTGGATATATTATGGTATTATGAAGCTTTTGCATTAAAGAAAGAATTAGCATTAATTAATTTAAGACTTATACTAAAATATATTTTTCTAGCAATATGTTTTTCTATAATTCCTATATGCTATATATTAAGCAAAGTAAATAAATATTTGGCTAATTTATCACTAACTATAATTCTGCTCGTCTGCTTTATTTTACTACCGCTTCATGGAACTAATAAAAACCTTAATATATTATATATAATACTAATCGGTAGTTGTTTAGGATCCATTTATATTTGCAATATTTTAATACTAATTGATAAATTTAGGGATTACGAACTTAGAACAGCTTTATTTTCGTATTTTTCAATGTGCAGCATCGGTACATATGCCGGAGCTTTATCATCTCATGTACCTTACGGCACTATTAACGGCAGTGATTTCTTATTTTCTATTTTTGCCGTAGTCGGTAGTTTTGTAGCTTATCATTTTTGGTATTTTATTAAGTATACATTATATAGATTTTAATAAGACTCTTGCATAACTTGCTAATAAAGGTAATTTGTACGTCGATCCGGTACTCGAATCCTCACGTTACTTGCGTGTACGCTGCGGTTCTGCGTTCCGTGTCTCCTTCAAATTTCTCCTTATTAGCAAGTTATGCAAGAAGTCTTATACTAACAGACGAAGATCAACTTCAAAAAGAGCAAGGAATCCACAAGGTGAGGAGCGGCGCGTATAATTAATACGTGAGTATCGCAACTCTTGTAGGATGACACAGCCAATTTTTGAAGTTCATCGAGTATATGTGTAATATTCTGTAACATACTATAACTTGTATAATTTGGCATTAAATATTAATATCTAAATATATTTTTACAATGCCTAAAATGCAGCAAAGTACATTATTAAAACCGGTTAGTTGTTACGGAATCGGGGTCCACTCAGGAAAACGTACCCAGTTAACTATAGAGCCCGCTAAAGAAAATACCGGAATTATATTCATTAGAACCGATATATCTTCTGAAAATAATTATATTGAAGCTAGCTATTTCAATGTTTCCGATACCTTGTTATCTACCACTATCAGTAATGATCATAAAGTTCAAATTTCAACAATTGAACATTTAATGGCAGCACTTTGGGGATGCAGCATTGATAATGCAATTATTAAAATTGACGGTCCTGAAGTACCAATTATGGACGGCAGTAGTAAACCTTTTGTGTTTATGATTGAGTGTGCAGGAAAAAAATTACAAAATGCTCCTAAAAAATATCTAAAAATTTTAAAAGATATAAAAGTAGTTCATAAAGATTGTGAATTATATTGTACTCCTTCCGATCACATGACTGTAGATTTAACCATTGATTTTAGTAGTAAAGCTATAGGCAGACAAAATCTAAGTTTTAGGGCTCAAGAATCTTTTACTAAAAATATTGCGGATGCTAGAACCTTTGGCTTTATAAGAGATGTTGATTATTTGAAAAGCAAAGGGCTTGCCCAAGGTGCCTCATTTGAGAATGCTATAGGAATAGATGAGCAGGATAAAATCTTAAACCCAAACGGCTTACGTTATGAAGATGAATTTGTTCGCCATAAACTATTAGATTTATTCGGTGATTTATATACCAACGGCACTAGCATTGTAAGTGCAATTAAAGGCTACAAAACTAGCCACGCTCTTAATAATGAACTATTGCATAGAATATTTAGCGATACTACCTCTTACAAATTTGTAACTAGCAGTGAGTTATAATAATCATTTCATATTGTTAAATTTCGCTTTCTTTTTTGCATCCTTTTTAAATTTTCACTTTTTGTCCTTTTTATTTCAGCATTATTAACTTTATCTTTATCCATAGCTTTAGTTAAAGGATTATATCCTTCGGCTTTACTAGGATTTTCATAAAATGGATTCATTACATTTTTAATATCTTTAACATAGCTCTCTTTGCTATTATCCATTGTTATTTTATTTTCTCTAAAAAATTCTTCTAAACCGTTTCTTTTTATTTCAGAATTAAAACTGCCTATTATTTCTCGAAATTTTTGTATTGTTTGGTCTTTATTCATACTCCAATAATTCTTATCCGTTATTAATTTTTTTAAAGCTAATGTTTGCAATACTTGATTCTTAGTATAATTCTCTAATTGTTCTAAATTTTTATATATAGGAGTATCTTGTTTTTTATATTCTTCATTTATATTTAATTTAAATATTGCTTTTATTTCTATTTTTTCCTTTTCAGTAAGACCGTCGATAATTAATGATGCGGTCGTAACTACACCGTAACCCGTAGCTTTTAATATATCAAGCACATTACCGCTCGCACCTTTAATAATAGAAGCGGCCCAATTTGCGGCTCCACCTAAATTATTGCCAAATATTCGTCCTGTACTTTTCAATTTATTTACATTTAACTCATACTTATCTTGAGTAGCATCCTTACCTGCCGTTTGCGGCGTATATAATTCATTTTTCAAAATATCTTTTAAGCTCGGTTCTAATGATAATATATAATCTTGCTGACTTTTAGCATTTCTGTTATGTACTAATAAATTATTCTCTTTATGAAGTTTACGCAAATCATGCACTTTCAAAGTCTCATTTACAGCTTGAATTCCTACGCTAACTCCTGAAACAACAGCTACAGCTATAATTATCGGTGATATAGGAGTAAAAAGTCCAGAAACTGTAATTGCTATAGAAGCTATGGAAACTGCATAACTTAAACTATTGCTAAATAATATTTTACCGATTTTACTTTGTCTAAAACTAGTCCAATAAGATTTTAACTTATTAAATATTTTTCTCACCCTTGATTTTTTTGACATTTATTTTTTTCTCCAAAGAACAAATATTTTTATAAATTTTTCTTTTATTTATTTAATTAACTTCTCTTACAACTGAAATTATAGTATAAATTCTAATAAAAAAAACAAAATAAATGTCTGGAAAAGAATTAAATAAAATTGTTGCAGCCATCTTATTTGCTAGTTTAATTGCTATGATGGTTGGATTTGTTGCAAATATATTATACAAGCCCACTCTAGAGTTACAACATCGCGGCTATAGCGTTGCGGTTCAAGAATCATCAGAAAATCAAAATACTACCGCACTAGAGCAAGCACCGGTAAATATACCGGAATTAATGAAGACTGCTAACACCGATAACGGTCGTGAAATAGCCAAGAAATGTTTAATGTGTCATTCCCTTGATAAAGACGGTCCAAATAAACTAGGACCGCATCTTTGGGATGTCGCAGGCAGACCAAAAGCAAGCATAGCAGACTATAAATATTCCCCTGCTCTATCAAAACTTGGCGGCGTATGGGATGATGATAGTTTATTTGCTTTCTTACATAAACCAAGTAGCTATGCACCAGGAACTAAAATGTCCTTTGCCGGTATCTCAAAACCACAAGACATAGCTGACGTAATATTATTTTTAAAAACTTATGTTCATGATAAATAATTATCTCACCGAAATATGGTTAATAATAGGTATAATTTGCATAGTTGTTGAATTCTTTACAGTTCCAAGTATTGGATTCTTATTCTTTGGGCTTGGAGCGTTATCAAACACTCTTGTGGTATATAACTACCCTCTAGTTAGCTTAACAAATCAAATAACATTTTTTGGTATATTATCACTTATTTGGTTTTGCATATTATATTATCCTCTTAAAAAATATGTTTATAATAAAACTGATAAAACAAAAAATTACTCGGATATGATAGGCAAAACGGTAGAGGTTTATAGTGCTACAGTTTCTTCTGATACTATAGGACAAGTAAGATGGTCCGGTGCTATTATGAATGCTTACCTTGTTCCAAATGAAATCGATGCAAAAACAGGCGACCGACTTTTTATTATCGAAGTTAAAGGGAATGTACTAATTTGTTCTAGAGAAAAACCTAATAATAATTCTTAGCAAAATATTTCTAAATGACATTGCCCGCGTAAATACAATTCCTCATTGCAAGTAGGTATTGTTGCGTGGATCATTTTATGTCATTCCCACGGAAGCGGGAATGACACTAAATGCATTTTCCAGTCCAACGCGGGCAGCCTCTCTAAATATTCTCTTTAAACCAATCAAAAGCTTTTTTAAAGAAACTACTATTTGCATCAAGTCTAATATGAGTAAATTCTTTTTGCTGTTTTAGAGCATGAATTTTTAGCATTCCTATAGTTGCTGAATACATAGCCGGATTATAGTCTTCTATAAAACCGGCAATAATCTCCGGTTTACCGATTCTACTCTGTTTTTCAAAAATTTTATTTGAAAGCTCTTTAAGTCCTCTAAGCTGAGACCCGCCGCCGGTAATTACAACTCTAAAAACTTCAACCTGCCCTTTTGTTGCTTTATCATATTCGGCTTTTACCATTGATAATATTTCTTCGGCTCTTGCTCTTATTACCTCAGCCAATTTATAAATTGTTACGGAAGTATTTAAAGTATGATGAGTATCAACCTGAAAATCCTCCATATTTACAATACTATCTTTCTCAAATAAAGGTATCATTGCATTACCGTATAAAATTTTTAATTTCTCTGCCGTAACAAGATCAATACCAAAGACTTTAGCAATATCCGAGCTAATATGAAAACTACCTATATTTACATGCCCCGTATATATTAATTTACCGGCAAAAAAAATGCCGAAAGAGGTAGTTTTATCCCCCATGTCGATGATAAGCGAACCTAGATTTTTTTCATCATTCGTAAGACAGCTAATAGCAGAAGCATAAATTGCTAGAGTAATATTTGTGACTTCAACATGACATTTAGCGAAGCATTGTACAATATTTGATAACATATTTGAACTAGCAGCAATAATATGTAATTCACAACTAAGTTCTCTACCGTACATACCTATAGGATTCTCGACTGAATTATTATCAAGGGTAAATTCAAGAGGAAAATAATGAATAATTTCCTGGTTTTTAACTTTAAATTCAAGTAATGCTTTTTGTAGTAACTTTTTAATATCCTGCTGCGTTACGGTTTGCCCGTTAACTTTAATGGTATAATTAATATAATAAGATTTAGTGTCGGCACCTGATAACGATAATATAACTTTTTTTATATTTTTACCGCAATCTTTTTCAAGTGCGTAAATTGCTGAAACAATGCTAGTTTCAGCATTTTTTAAATCTGATATAACTCCTGATTTAATACCTTTAGAATGATGCAAATTTTGGCTAGCTACTTTAATTTCACCTTTTTTACTAATATAGGCAGCAATTACGGCAATCTTACTACTACCGCAATCAAGTGTAACAAAATTTGATATTTTCTCTTTCATTTTTTTATGCTTGTTATTCCAAAAACGTCATTGCGCGAAGAATTACAAAGTAATGAGACGAAGCAAGCTCAGGATGCTTGACAAGAGTACCACGTCGAAACTACGTTTCTCTTCGCAATGACGATTCTCAGTACTTCTCTATATAATACTTATTCTTATCCCTTAAATCCAAAACCTTATAATTTTGGTTAAATAGCTTATTAGCTTTATTTAGTGCATCGACATATTTTAATGCTTCTTCAAACTCTTTTTCAGGTAACTTAATACTTATATTACCTTTAAGATTTAAATCCCACCTTCTATCTCCGAGTCTTACAGCAGCTGAAGTTTTATTCATTAATGCCGGATATTTCTGCAGCTCTAATACTAATGTACCTGCATAGATATTCGCCCCTTCTCCTACAACATGTAATAAATGAGGAAAAGGTTGAATATTTTTACTAATTTCGTAACCTTCTTCATCGACTAAGAAAAGCTGATTATTAATTTGCCAAATAGCAATAGGTTCTCTTTCAAATAATTTTATATATACCGTATTTGGTAATCTTCTACTAACATATACTTCCTTGATCCATTTATTTTTCTTTAAATTATTTCTAATTTCGTCTAATTTAAGAGCAAAAATAGGACTGCCCTTATTCGCATTTAAAACCTTTAATATTGTAGGCTCATCGACATTTTGCTGTCCTTCAATGATAACATTCTCAAGTTTAAACCCAAGTTTTGTTGTTGTTTGGTATATATTTGTTGTTAAGTAGGTTTTTATGCCGGCAAAATATTTTGTAAAAACAAATAGACATACAAAGATAATTAAAGCAATCTTAAGCCCTAATATTGCTTTTTTGTAAATTAGTCCTAATTTTCGGCGTAATGAGATATTATTAGTTTTTTTTGTTTGTTTTTTTTTATTGGAGCTTGTTTTTTTTCTCATGATTCAAAGCTTGCCGTCTTTATAATTTCTTCAATTAAGTTAGTAAAATTTATCCCTGCATAAGCTGCAATTTCCGGCACTATTGATAAAGACATCATACCTGGGTGAGTATTTATCTCCAAAGCATATAACTTGTTTGTCTGCTCTTCTAAAATAAACTCTGCTCTAGCAGGACCTTTACAATTCATTGTTTTATAAATTTTTTCTGACTCTATAAGTAATTTCTCATATAAATTAGCAGGTAGCGGAGCAGGACAAAGATGATCAGCAAATCCTTCGGTATATTTAGTTTCATAATCATAGAAACGATTCTTTAGTAATTTAATCTCTAAAGCTCCAAGAGCTTTGCCGTTTAATACCGCTACTTGCAATTCTCGCCCTTTTATATATTGTTCTATTATTACCTGATCACCGTAAGGAAAATCATAATCGGCAAAGTTAAAATCGTCTTCTGCAAATATCACCTCAACACCAATACTTGAACCTTGCGTAAGAGGCTTAATAACGTACGGTCGTTTCATAGGATCATTTTTTATATTATCGCTTTTATTTACAACAATGCTTTCTGCCATATTAATATTATTCGTTAAGAACCAGATCCTAGAATGTATTTTATCGAATGCTAAAGCTGAAGATAACACGCCGCTATGAGTATAAGGAATCCGCATTATATTAAGTAATCCTGGTAAACAACCGTCTTCACCATATGTACCGTGCAGGCAATTAAAAACGATATCAGGTTTTATTTCTTGTAATCTAACTGCAATATCCGCTCCCATATCAATAAAGGTAACTCTATATCCTAATTCAATTAAAGCTTTACTAACTCCTTCACTTGACACTAACGATACTTCACGCTCAGCAGACATACCGCCTGCCATTAATGCTATATGCTTTTTACCGGTACTACTTAATATTTTGACTATAGAGTGTTCTACCCAATGTGTTTGATATTTATGCACGTTTTTTCCTTTCTTATTAAATCCATTGTAATTCCTAACTAAAAGCGGCCTTGTTGCATAGCTCGAAAAACCTACTCGATGTCATCCCCGCGTATGCGGGGATCCAAAAAAATAACTTCAATATTGATATAGAAGTTACATATTATAAAATAAACATATAAAAAACTTGTTTTTTATATGTTTTACTGGATTCCCGCCTTCGCGGGAATGACATAAAACTAGCTGCAACAACGCCATTTTTAATTAGGGATGACGTCCGATTCTCTTAATCTCCCACTCTAACTTAACCCCGCTATCTTCACATACTTTCTGCCGGACAAAATCACCTAAATCTTCTAAATCCTTAGCGGTAGCATCACCATTATTTATCATAAAATTACAATGAAGTTCTGACATCGAAGCACCGCCTATTCTATAGCCTCTAAGCCCCGCTTTGTCAATAAGTTCCCAAGATTTACGCCCTTCAGGATTTGCAAAAGTACTACCGCCCGTACGCTCTTTAATAGGCTGTGTAGATGATCTTGCGTTATTTATTTCATTCATCCGTAATAATATATTTTCACTATTGCCTTTATTTATTTTAAAAACAGCTTTGAGAATAATTAAATTCTTTGGTAAATTATTACTGCGATATTTAAAACCGATTTCTTCATTTGTGAATGTTAAAAAGTTTCCTGCAAAGTCAATCGCTTCAATCTGCACTACAATATCTTTAAATTCAGAGCCGTAAGCACCGGCATTCATAGCAACACCGCCGCCGATAGTCCCTGGAATACCTACTAAAAACTCAAAACCGGAAATAGCATTTGCTTGACAAAATTTTGCTAAATTATAATTAAGGCAGCTGCTACCTACTATTAAATGATTATCTATAAACTCAATATTGCTAAAATTCTGACCAAGTTTTATAACGACCCCTTCTATGCCGCCGTCTCTTATAATAACATTTGAGCCTGCTCCAAAAGTCTTTATAGGTAATTTTTGCTTATTTTGTATTAAGAAACTTTTTAAATCTTCGCTATCTAAAGGTTTAAAGAAAATTTCAGCATTACCGCCTACTTTAAACCATGTTAAGTGTTTTAAATTATAATCTTTTTTATACTCGCCTTTTACTATCGGTAAAATTAACATATTTAGTCCTGCTATTCGCTTTACTGTTATCTTCACTCTTTTGTCCCTTAGTTCGCTTGACCCTATGTTATACGAACAGATGTCATTCCCGCTTTCGCGGGAATGACATAAGAGCTATGCAACAATACCAGTCAAACCACGGTATGACAGCTAAAGCCACGGGATGACAATCTCCCCTCTAATTCATTAGCAAAACTTGAAATATTACCTGCTCCCATCATAATTATCATATCACCAGAAGCTGCATTATCTATAATAACTCCAACCGCATCATCTAGCTCTGCTAGAAAATTTGCTTTATCGTGATGTTTACGCTTAGTAATCTTATCAACTAAACTTCGTCCTGTAATTCCTTCTATAGGGTTTTCACCTGCAGCATATATATCAGTAATATAGAGTATATCGGCATCAGCAAAGCAAAACATAAAATCATCAAATAAATACTGCATTCTTGAATATCTGTGAGGCTGAAAAATAGCAATAACTTTACCGTTTTGTTTATTTGCTATATTTTTAGCCGTCGCAAGCGTTGCTTTGATTTCCTCAGGGTGATGAGCGTAATCATCGATAATTGAAGCGTTATTATATTCAGCTACTTTAGTAAATCTCCTCTTCACTCCTTTAAAATTATTAAAACCGTTTTTAATAGCTTTAATACCGAAATCTAATTCTATCCCAACGGCAATTGCAGCAAGACTATTTAAAATATTATGTCTTCCGGGCGTTGGAATAGTAATTTTTTCAATAATTGTTGTACCTAGTACATTTGGTAGACTAATTTTTACGTCAAAAGTAGAGGAGGCAATATCAGTGTTAATATTAAATGCTATAATATGAGCATCTTCCGAATCGATGCCATAAGTAACAATCTTCCTTTCAGTAGTATCGTCTACTAACTTACGAACTATTTTATGATCGATACAACAAACGGCAAAACCGTAAAACGGCAAATTAGTAATAAAGCTTCTAAAAGCACCAATTAATGTTTCAAAATCTCTATAATAATCTAAATGTTCAGGATCAATGTTAGTTATTATCGCAATAGTTGATGGAATATGAATAAACGTTGCATCCGATTCATCGGCCTCCGCAATTAAATAATTACTTGAACCAAGATATGCATTAGTCGATTTATTATTGATGATCCCACCGTTAATAACCGTAGGACATAAACCAGCTGCCTCAAATAAACAAGCAACTAAAGAAGTAGTAGTGGTTTTACCGTGCGATCCCGAAACTGCTACTGAACATTTTAATCTCATAAGTTCAGCAAGCATGTCCGCACGTCTAATAATTGGAATTTTACGCTCCAAAGCTTCTTTTATTTCAGGATTCTTTGGATTAATTGCCGATGAAATAACAACATACGACACATTGGTAATGTTCTGCTCGGCGTGTCCTAAAAATATTTTAATACCGTATGACTCAAGCCTTTTAGTATTATAATTTTCTACTAAATCGGAACCTTGTACTTTATAACCTAGATTATATAATATCTCGGCAATACCGCTCATGCCAACGCCGCCGATACCTATAAAATGTATAGTTTCTAAGGTTTGATTAGTTTTTTTTAATTCAAGTAACAGCATTTAAGTTTAATCATTTAAAATTGAGTTCTGCATATAGGTTTTAAGTAACATTGTCAAGCACTAACTGTGTCATACCGCGACTTGATCGCGGTATCCAGTTTAAAATATTAAAATCATTGATATTAAAAGTTATTTTTATGGATACCGTGGTCAAATCACGGCATGACATCGGAGTCTTTTTCAAGAGCCATACAACAAAACCGGTTCAGTATGACAATCATTAAACCTCATCCACCCTATCAAATTTTGCTTCGGAATAGAAGTTTCCTTGTAGCCCACCGACTTTTAGATCAATTAAAAATTTAGCTATTTCTCCGTTTTCTACGAATTCAGCTACCGTTTCAATACCTAAATCTTCTGAAATTTTAATTAATCTTTCTACGAAATACCTACTTTGTACATCACTTGTAATACTACGCACATATTTACCGTCAATTTTGATAATATCAATTGGTAAGCTTTGAAGTTGTTTAAAAGAAGTAAAACCCGCACCAAAATCGTCTAATGCAAATTTACATCCGTACTTACGTAGTTTATTAATAAATAAAGTTATTTTATCGTAATTCTGATTGAAAGAAGTTTCCGTAATTTCAATAATTAAACGATCCCCAACATTATGAGCTTTTAATAAGTTTTCTGCTATTTCCCATAAAGCTTCATCGCCTGTTCCTATATTTGAAATATTAACGGCTAACATTAAGTTTGGGTTACGGGCAAGTTCATTAACAGTCATTTCTAAAACAATTTGATCAATTATAAAAATTAATCCTTTATTTTCAGCAATAGGGATTATAGGACCTACGGAAATATAAACACCGTTCTCGTCAGGTATACGAAGCAGACATTCATAATAATGAATCTTCATAGTATTACGATCTATTATAGACTGATAAGCAAATCGCATAGTCTTTTTTGCTAAGGCTTGTCGTAGTAAGTTAAGCTGAAGATTAGATTTTCTTATATTTTCCAAATCATGTTCTGTACTGCTATATTCACGGTAATAATAATTATTATTTTGTGAAAGTAACATATTTAATGTTTTTTCAATTTCTTTAGCATTATTACTTACTTTTTTTGGAAATTTAATACTAGCAATATAACAATTCATATAAATTGCCGGCTTCTGTTCATTAATATAAAGCTGCAAAAATAAATATAATTTTCTAGCAAAATTTTTAATTAAGTCAGAATTAGTAGTATTTAGGATAAATAATATTCTATCTTTCTTTATTTTCTTAAACTTTGAAAAAATATTAAGTTCTTTGCTTACATCTTCAATGATTTGATCTAAATCTTCAATTATAAAATGCTTACCCTGCTCTATAAATTCTATTTCATCATAATTAACTAATCTACAAGCAAAACATACGCCTTTTTCCAATTTATCTATCGCATCTTGTAAATCTTTATAATTCGTTCTTAATTCCGACATTGCCATGTGTATCATAAAATTATATACTTAAGAATATTAGGGCATTTTTACTGTAAATGAAATAAAAATATGAACCGCATAGAAATGATACAAGAAAAATTAAGTGTGTTAAAACCACATTTTCAAGAAATAATAGATGAAAGCTATAAACATGCTAGTCATTATAACGGAATTCACAGCCATATAAAAATAAGAATTTCTGCAGAAACATTACAGGGGAAAAGCCTAATTGCCAATCATCGCACTATTAATAACTTACTTGCCGATGAATTTAATAGCGGCTTGCATGCTTTATCGATAGAGGTACTATGAAAACAAATAATATTTTAAAAGTAGCCGTTGGAGCTAGCAGCGTAGCACAAAAAGCCTTAAATAGTATAACGGATAAAAGCTGTGGCATAATTGAGGATAAAATACTTAAAGGTAATTACGTCACTCGCGAAGAATTTGAAAAATTACAAACTTTAGTAATAAAACTCAAGAAAGAATTAGCAGAGTTAAAGAGCAAATAATTAATCAACTAGTTTCAGAATGTTCTATTTTTGCTTTTAACTCTTCTATTTCTTCTATAGTTAGCCCTGTTGAATCTGCTATTATATTGTGACATCTATATCTTTAAGTCACAAGTTCTTTGCTATTTCTATGCTTCTTTCTTTCCCTTTTTCACACTGTTCTTCCTAAAGCTATTTCCTCGGCATCTTCCATTAATTTCGCTCTTATATAGGCATCATATTCTTCGGCGGTGAGGTTATGCATTTCTATTATATTGTATACATCTAATAACTTCTCGCTCTTTATATTTGCAGGTGGGCTGTTTTCTGTTTCTGCACACTTAAATAAATGTAGCCACTCATCTATAGTAGTTTCAAGCTTATCTTTATCAAAATTTTAAGCTCTATAAATACATAGGAAAAATCAAATAAATATTGCTTATTTGTTTCGGTAATAAATCTTTATGCTTTATTCCTTGTGTAAGTTGTAAGCTCGATTATATACCAGCTACCGGCTTCATCTTTAACCTTTAAAATCAAATATGCTTTTTGTTCCCTTTATCGAGCATAGGTACTTGCTCTACAGGTATAAATTCTATTGCTTTAATTCTAAGCCCCTCAGGTAGTTCAAGAACTGCATTGATAAATTCCTTGAACCTCTCTAAATCACGAAAGATTTTTTTAAATACACTATCAATTAGTGGGATCTAAATATCTTTGCATATTAATTATTACTTTTGGTATTACTCATATTATATAGCTTTTTAAGTAATCAGTAAATAATACTAGAATATGTACTTTTAATAGAATAATTATTGCTATTTTTTAACAAAAATTACGTACTTTGATCCGTTCTAATGGATACGATTGCTGACATGCCGGGAACTAGATTAGCATTTGGGGATTCAAAATCTATTAAAACAGGTACACGTTGTACGCTTTTAGTAAAATTACCGGTAGCATGATCTGGTGGGATTAAGCTAAATTTAGAGCCGGTCGCAGGAGCAATATTACGAATCTTCCCGTAAATTACCTTTTTAGGCAAAGCATCAAATTCAATTTTGACTTTCATGCCGGACTTAAATTTCTGAATTTGTGTTTCTTTAAAATTAGCCTGAATATACATAGTATTATCTTGAACTATAGAAAACAACGCCCTACCCGGTACTATGTAATTTCCGACTTCTAAACTACTATTACCGAATATACCGGGTACCATAGCAATAAGTTTAGTATTTTGTAAGCTCCTTAAGGTTACTTTTTTATTTTCTGTTAGCTCTTTAAGTTTTTCCTGTTCTGCTGCTTTTTCAAGCTCAAGAAGCTGTAAATGTTGCTTAGATATATCTAAATCTAACGTTGCTTGTTTATAATCCGTTTTGGCTTTTTGATATGCGTTTTTAGAATCATCTAACGTTTTAGAGCTAGCAAATTTTGCCTTATTTAACTCCTGCACTCTCATAAAATCTGTTGCAACAATATCAAAGCTTATTTTATTAAGCTTTAATTTTTCAGCTGCTTGCTCTAGGCTAATCTGCCCTATTGAGATTTTTTGCTCTATAATTTCTATATTTTTTATGCAAGCTTCAATAGATGCTTCAAGTGCTGCAAGCTTTGCCTTATAATCTCTATCGTCAATTTCACCTATCAGATCGCCTTTATTAACTTTAGTATTATCGGTAACAAATAACTTTGTTAAAACACCGCTAACTTCAGCACTAACATTTGAAATATCTGCATCTATGTAAGCATTATCCGTAGATTGTGTATTTGCCCAAACATAAATTCTATATCCCAAATAAATAAATATGATTAAGGCTATAATAATTACATATTTAGTAAATGGATGATGTTTATATTTGTCGATAGCTTGTTGTAATACACTCGGCATAATTAACTTTACCAATACCCTCTATGTTTAAAAAAATAACAAATTGGTATAGAAAGAATATATATAACTGCAATTAACGGCAGTGAATACCATGGATATATGATAAGATTTATAATAACAATAGCAACTAAAATCATTGCAAGCGATAAATATTCAGGTTTAATACTCAAATTTTTTGTTGAGATTGTAGGAAGCCTACTAGCAAGTAGAAAAGCTATAATAGCCAAATATATATTAATTGTTATAGTATGAGTACGGGTATTGATATTTAATAACGTACCGATTTCAAAATCTATCATTACAGGCATTAAAGCAAGTAAAGCACCGCATGGGGCAGGTACACCGGTAAAAAAATAGTCAGTTTTATCTTGTTTCGGTTGATAAATACCAACGTTAAAGCGAGCTAAACGTAGTGCCATACACACTATAAATAATAACATTACCGCTGATGAAAATACCTTATACTCATATTGTTGAAAAGACCATAAATATATCAGATAGGCAGGAGCTATACCGAAATTAGCAAAATCGCATAATGAATCAAGCTCTGCACCAAATGGACTAACTGAATTTAGCATCCTTGCTATTCTACCGTCGATACCGTCAATAATTGCCGCTACTATAATGCAATATACCGCAAGTTCCCATCTGCTATCCAAAGCAAATTTTATAGAACTCATACCGGTTACTAAACCAAGCAACGTAATAAAGTTGGGAATTAATTTTATTAGAGGTACAGGCTTAGTTATTATAGATTTACGAATTTTTAACAATTTTTATACTCAAAATGTATTTATCACGTCATTGCAAGGAAAAAACAGTGTGGTTGCATGGCTGTCGATGTCTCATTCCTGCAAAAGCAGGAATCCAGAAAAAAATAATCTTAATTGGTACAAAATTATATATTTGATAAAATAAACAGATAAAAAACTTGTTTTTTATACGTTTCACTGGATTCCCTCCCGCCTACGCGGGAATGACATAAACAAACCATGCCTACAGCTGCTCGCAATGACGGTTTTAAAGTGATGAGGCTACTTCCTCTCAAACTTAAATTCTGTTGTCTTTTTACGTCCAAAATCAGCAATGATAGTTTCACCGCCTATAGCAGTCTGCCCTTTACTCACTAATAAAGCTGTTTTCAACGGTAAATAAACATCTACTCTGCTACCGAAACGAATTATACCGTATCGCTCGCCCGTTTTAACTTCATTACCCTCTTCTAAATCACAAACTATACGCCTTGCTATAAGTCCGGCTATTTGAACAAAAACAATTTTCTGACCTTGAGCAGTTTCCATTAATACTGATTGACGCTCATTATAAATACTAGCTTTATCGAGTGAAGCATTAAAAAATTTTCCTGGATTATAATGAAGTGCTAAAATTGTTCCGTTTGCCGGGATTCTATTAACATGTACATTAAAAATATTTAGAAAAATACTAACTCTAATCATTTCCACATCACCAAGTCCTAATTCCGGAGGCGGCAATGCTTCCTTAATTTCTTGAATTATTCCATCTGCAGGACTTATTACCAGATCATCACTTATAGGCACAAAGCGATCAGGATTACGGAAAAAATAAATACACCAAGCAGTAGCAATACATCCAATACAGCCAAGTTTTTCATTAAATGATGCTAATAAAAAACTTACTAATGCAAAGCTAGCAATAAATATATATCCTTCGCGGTGAATAATTTTAAATAAATCATTATATTGTTTCATTTTAATCTCTATGAATCTCCTTATTATTTTTAACTATGCCTGCTCTACTTTATCCTCTTGGTTCTCACTCTCATTTTCATCTTCGTCTTGAGGGGTAGCTTGGACTTCTTGCGCAGAACCAAGAGCATATACGCATAAATCCGAGAGTGGAACACCGTTTTTTTTGGCAAGATCATTTAGCTGTGATATTGCTTTCATAACATCATCAGGAATAGTACCGCCTCTTTCGTCAGATAACCATTTTGCTTGAAATTGTAGCGGATGATGCCCTTCTTGAGGCGTACCTATATAAAACTTAAACTTGGCTCTTTGTCCACTAAAATCGCAGTCAAATGCAAACTCTTTATAATGTGCCATAACTTTATGAATTAATAATTATATTAATATTATTATAACAATAAAAATGCAAATCTAAAATAATTTCTTGTCTAATATTTTTTAAGTTTTTTAGCAATATAACGATTTGAATATAGAAATTTATCGCTAGAATCTATAATTATCCCGCCTGCTTCCTTAATAAAAAGCTCAAATGCATAATATAATGTAAAATTTAATAATGATAAACATATTAAATCCGCTTTACCTGACGCTACAAGCGTAGCCCCATAGCAAAGAGAACCAAAAGATCTAATATTATCTACCTCTATCTCCTCCAAATCATTATGATTTACACCTTCAATAATTGCTAAACAGTTTTTTAAATCGGCATTATCGGAAACTCTAAGTCTTAATCCTTGATAATTAGAGTTTAAATTATTTTTTTCTATCCAAGCTCCCTTACCTTTTTCAGCATAATAAATTTCATTAAGAGCAGGAAAATATATTACTGTAGAAGTAGGAATTAAAACTTCTTGATTCCTTTTTAAATAAGTTACGGATATCGCAAAAAAAGGTATGCTTCTGGCGAAATTATTTGGGCTATCTATAGGATTAATTAAAAAAACACCCTCATAATTATTATTTAAATCGAATTTATCCTCCGGAAAAAATAAATATTGTGTATATTTTTGTAATTCTTCACATAATAAAGTTTTTAATTTTAAATAAGATCGCTTACAAAATTCTTCATTTCTTACAGAGTTTTTTTGTAGCATTTCAAGTTCTAAAAAATCTCTATGCAAAAACTTAACAGCTTTACGCAGGGCATTAATTAATAAATTAGTTATAGGTTGCATTTGATATTTTTAATTATTAGTTTTAGAAATTATGTCGTATGGCTTTAAAAAATTGATACCATTCCTAGCTAAAAGCATTGCCTGAGTGGATGCTGAAAGTCGTCATTGCGAGGAAAAACTGTAAGTTTTGACTAAGCAATCTCAGGATATTTGACGAGATTGCCACGCAGCCTACGGCTGCTCGCAATGACGGGGTGGTATCCATAGTTCAATAAAACAGCTTACTTCGCTCGCTCGACATATGTCATATCATCAGTTTTAACCACAATTTTTTCTCCTATTTCTAAATATTGCGGGACCTTAACTTTAATACCGTTTTCTAAAATTGCTGGTTTATAAGAAGCGGTAGCGGTTGCTCCTTTTATTACCGGATCAGTTTCACTAATTTCAAGTATAACAGTTGGAGGAAGCTCAATATTTAAAGGCTTGTCATTATAAAATTCGACTTTAACAATCATATTTTCAGTTAAGAAAGATAATTTTTCTTCTAACATTTCCTTGGAAATATTTATTTGATCAAAATGTTTGGTATCCATTAATACCAAATCATCACCTTCAAAATATAAAAATTGATAATCTTTTTGTTCAAGTTCAGCTTTTTCTAAATAATTGGCAGAACTGAATCTTTCGTTACGCTTTGTCCCTGTTTTTAAATTTTTCATCTCAACTTGTACATAAGCTCCACCTTTCCCGGGTTGAGTATGTTCCGGTGTTTTGCTGACAACCCATAAATCATTATTATACACTAATATGTTACCTGTTCTAATTGAATTTGCTGAAATTTTCATATATCTTACATTTAAGACTTAAAATTAAAGTATAAATATACAAATTATTTCCTTTAAAAACAAGAATTTAATCTTATGACCACAATATTAGTAGTAGATGATATAGAACCCAATATTAAGTTACTAACAGCCAAACTTTTAAAAGAGTATTATACGGTTCTTACTGCAAATAGCGGTAAAGAAGCACTAGCAATTCTTAAAAAAGAAAAAATTGATATTATACTACTTGATGTTATGATGCCGGAAATGGATGGATTTGAGGTATGTAAAACGATAAAAACCGATCCGGAAACTACTCATATACCGGTTGTAATGGTAACTGCACTTTCCGATATTGATGATCGAGTTAAAGGTCTTGAGGCAGGAGCTGATGAGTTTTTAACAAAGCCGATTAACGATACTGCTCTATTTGTAAGACTTAAATCGCTATCTAGAATGAAAAGTTTAATTGATGAGTTAAAGCTTCGTAATAGCACTAATGCATTATTAGGCGTAACAAATATCGAAATGCATGACACTTTTGCAGATAAAAAAATATTACTAATTAATGATGATGTGGTACAAGCTAAAAATATAAAAAAAATGTTACTTAAGCTTACCCAAAACGTAAAGGTAATAAGTAATTCCGATGAATTAGATATTATAAATGAATATACCCCCGATTTAGTAATTATCAGTAGTACGCTCGAAAATGACGATCCTTTGAGGATCAGTGTTATTTTAAGAGGTAAAGTAGAAATAAACGGCGTAGTAATAATTTTACAAATTGATGAAGACGGTATGCCTTTGGTTGTGAAAGGTATTGAACTCGGTATTAATGATTATTTCGTTTATCCTATAGAGGAAAGCGAATTGCTTGCTAGAATTAGAACACAATTAAGACGTAAGCAATATCAAGATAATTTACGTAATGATCTTGAACAAAGTGTCAATTTAGCAGTTAAAGACGGTCTAACCGGCTTATTTAATCGTCGCTATTTCGATATACATCTCAAACAAATTATTGAGAAAACTAATAAAGAAAGTATTAAATTATATTTACTTATGTGCGATATCGACAATTTTAAACATGTAAACGATACTTACGGTCATCAAGCAGGCGATAAGGTTTTAACAATTGTATCCCGTATTTTGAAGAATACTCTCAGAGTAACAGACTTAATAGCAAGATTCGGCGGTGAAGAATTTACTATACTCTTAACGGATATAGATATTTCTAAAGCAATTGAAACTGCGGAGAGAGTTAGAGTTAAAATAGAATATATGAATTTTCACATTGAAGATCAAATTAAACCTTTAAAAACAACTATTTCAATCGGAGTTACGAAATATAAAAAAGAAGAATCAATAGAATCTTTCATTGAACGTGCTGACAAAGCTATGTATGAAGCTAAAACAACGGGTAAAAATAAAGTAGTAAAATTATAATTGATTTTTTAAAGTAAAAAAATAATGAGCAATTCTTCCAAAAAACATCTTGATTTACCATATAGACCAGGGGTCGGCATGATGATATTAAATGCCGATAACCATATATTCGTCGGTAAAAGAATAGATACAAAAATATCTGCATGGCAAATGCCGCAAGGTGGGATAGTTCCCGGCGAAACACCAAGTATTGCAGCAATGCGTGAGATGTTAGAAGAAATAGGCAGCGATAAAGGATATATTATTGCCGAAAGCAAATTCTGGTATAGTTATGATGTACCAAGCTTTTTAATACCTAAACTGTGGAACGGTAATTTTCGTGGACAAAAACAACGCTGGTTTTTAATTAGGTTTACCGGAAATAACGAAGATATTAATATAAATACCTCTAATCCGGAATTTGACCAATGGCGTTGGGCATCACTTGATGAACTCTTATCTATTATAATACCGTTTAAACGTAAACTTTACCAAGCCGTCGTAAAAGAATTTGAATCATTAATTCAGTAAAAATTTTATATATATAGTACTTGTAGAACAGCACTATTTACCTCTTTATCACCTTCAATTCATTCATTTATAGCACTAAATAATGAAATATCCCCGTATTATTGCCTAAAGTAAATACAGCACACTCATTTGTTCCTCTAGACAATAAACTAATCTTTATCGCAACTAGATTCAATCATATAATATGTACGTACTATCATTCTTTATTAGGTTATAATTATTATCACCGATTATATGTGCAGTAAATGCATTTGCTAGATTAGATATAGTTATATTAGCAATAAAATCTTTTACTTCTCTTATATGAAATAAGTTTATAATGAATATTACTTAGACAGTAATTTGTTGTTGTTTCAGTTTCCCAATTAACCGTATCAATTTGAGTTTCCGGCATTAAAAATCATGAATTTATATCTTCAAACGCAAATTTTAGCTCTCTAACCAATCCATATAAAATATATTTTTTATCAGCAATATGTACAAAGGTATGATCAGGATGCTCATCTAAAAAATATGTAGAGGTATTAGAAAAAGGTTTTAAATGTACAGAATATACCTTATTTCTATCAAGGCTTTGGTCATAACTATTTTCACTAGAATCAGCTGGTATTAAATTTGGTAATAAAATAAGTCTACAAAAATAACCGATTAACTTAACTCTATTTGGTAAAAATTTAATATGATAATTTGGCATAACGTTACTTTATGTTTATTATAACATGTCTTATTATTAAATTTTCTCACTTAATACTGTCATAGTTTTTTTTCTATATCAAAGTTAAAATATTGATCTTTATAAGGCTCATCTGCAAGTTGTATAATGCCACCACTCAATTTTACATGCTTTAAAATTATGGTTTTGCATCTTAGAACATAAATAATTACGTTTTGCTAAATATTGCTTATCAATTAATTTACTATCATGAGGTAAAGCTTCATCAAATAAGTCAAAAGAAGTATAAATGTCTACCGTATTGTCATCTAAAGAGGATTATAACACGCGCGTCTTTCAGCTTTCTCTTAATAATGACTTCAGAATTATTATTAACTTCCTTCTGAAGCTTTATTATTGATCAATCTACAGTACTCCTACTATGACTAGATCTTTCAGCTATATAACCTAATATAAAACATTTAGACTTATCTGTATACGGGTAAAAGCTTTCCTTATTTTTTTGATCAATATTATCTTTGCTCCATCTTAAAAATGTTGTACAGCTTTTTGTGGTCTATATACATATAATCAGTGAATAACCATCTTTTTGTACCTCAGCTTGTACTGCTTTAAGAGCCTTAACAGCTTATATGGTTAAAATTGCTTCCGGTGCTTTATAACCATCTACCTTTTTACCAACAAAATTTTCATCTGAATAATAATGCATATTTTGAATAATTGTAGGGTCGATATCTTTCAGATACATGCACCCTTTAAGTAAGGATTTAGCATATATTGGAAGAAAACTCATAAATATAAAAATTAAACTTGTTAAAATCAATTTCATAAAATGCTAGGCTTTGTAAAGATTTCTAATTGACTTTATTTTGAGATATTTTTTAGTGCAAATCAAATCGTTTTAGAGATCTTCACAGAACCTAATATAAAATAGACTCCTTGGCATAATCTCTTTCTAAAGGTAATTTGGATCTGGTACTCGAATCCTTACATAGATTTGTTGGCTACGCTCCGGTTCATAGAACTGTCAAAAAGACGGATGAATGGTAGCGAGGGAGGGATTTGAACCCCCGACACACGGATTATGATTCCGTCGCTCTAACCAGCTGAGCTACCCCGCCAGGGGAAAAGTGTTTATATAATTTGTTAAGAAGTGTCATTCTAGATAAAAGCGGTTGCATGGCTTGGAAAATGTACTTATTAATTTAAATATTTTAAGCTGGATCCCACGATCAAGTCGCGGGATGACAATAAAAAATTGATCCATGCAACAATTGACTAGCAACTTCTCAAATTGTATCTTAACGTTTAGAGAATTGTGTTTTCTTACGTGCTTTACGTTGTCCGTATTTCTTACGCTCTACTACCCTAGAATCACGTGTTAAAAGACCACCTTTACGCAAAATAGCATGAAAATCCGGAGCAGCTTTATCTAAAGCTTTAGAAATTCCATGTAAAATAGCACCTTTCTGTCCTGAAATTCCTCCACCTCTAACAGTACAAATTATATCATACTGATCAATAGTTTTTGTTAAGACAAACGGCTTTAAGATAGTTTTTACATAAGTTTCAGAAGGAAAGTACTGGGCTATTGTTTTTTTATTAACAACTATTTTTCCTTTTCCTACTTTAAGCCATACTCGTGCTATAGCATTTTTTCTTTTACCTGTAGCATAAAACTTGCCTAAATTATCTATTTTTTCTTTAGGAGTTTTTAATACTAAAGGTTCTTTAGTTAACTGCTTTTCTACTTTTTCTGTTTTAATTTTTAACTCGGGCATATTCTATTACTTTTTATTTTTTGGATTTTGGCTTGCAAAATCATAAACAGTAGGTTGCTGTGCCATATGAGGATGATCACCATTTGCATAAACATACAAATTACTCATTTGCTTAGCACCTAAAGCATTTCTTGTAATCATTCTTTTTACGGCCATTTTAATAACTCTCTCAGGGTGTTTACCACTTAAGATTTTACCTGCCGTAGTATCTTTTATCCCACCTGGAAATCCTGTATATCTGTAATATATTTTTCCGTCTTTGGGATTTGCTTTTTTACCTGTTAATTTTACATGCTCCGCATTTATTATGATTATATTATCACCACAATCTAAATGAGGTGTAAAGCTAGGCTTATGCTTACCACGTAGCATATTAGCAACTCTGCTAGCGAGTCGTCCTAGTACAATATTTTTTGCGTCTATGACCCACCATTTCTTTTCAATTTCCGATGGCTTTGCCGAGTAAGTTTTCACAATAGTATCTTTTTAATTAGAATTTAAAATTAAAGAATCAAGCAACATACTTAATAGCATTAATACCCGCTATCTGTCAAGCTAAATATAATTTATTTACTTCCGAATATTATTTTTCTATCGGTAGAAAAATATAAATTATTATTTGCGCTTAGCCCATAATAACGAATATTTTTTATAATTTTGACAACATGAGGTATCATGTTTAATCCATTATTATCAACATCAAAACTATATAAAACACCGTTAACGGAAATAACATTTAAACTTCGCTTATTGTTATTATTAACTCCAACAAAAGGTACTAAAAAAGCAGCAGATTTTAGTTTCTTAGGATCTTGTCCATCATTTAAATCAGCTACAAACTTTACTTTCCCTGTTTCAGGATTAAATGCTGCTATTTGTCTAGCATTATTTGTTACAAATAGACTATTACCGATTAAAGACATTGATTGAATATCCTCGGCATTTACCTGCCAAATCACACTGCCGGTTGCTACATTAAGCTTAATAAGCTTACCAAGACCGGTTGCTATATACAGATTCATATTATCATGAACGGGAGTACATAAAATACTTGATTCGTCAAAATTCGGTATAGCTGTACGATCATTAAGATTTGTAAACTCAAAATTCCATTTTACTTCACCGTTTGTTATATTTAAGGCAAGTATTTGCCCGGAATTATAAGTTACTATTACATTGTCATACTGTACTATCGGCGTCATAAAATAACTAGCCGACAAAACTTCCGCTAGGCTTTCATGTTCCCATACGGTTTTTAAAGTTTCTGCATTTAAAGCAATAGTTTGATTACTGATAGTTTGCACTAAGACAGTATTATCATTGAGCACAATAGGCTTAATTCTAATAATATCCGGAAGTTCTTTTCTAATTATTTCATAACCTGATTTTGCATCTAGCACTACTAACAACCTTGAACCGTATGTTACGTATAATTTTCCGTTATGGTGTAAAATTCCGCCGCCTATATAATTATCTTTTTTATGTCTACTTAAATTATAAGACCAAATAATCTTATTTTTCTCTATAGAAAATGCAGAAATATTCGATCTAATATCCAATGCATAAATCATATCGCCTATAAAAACCGGCTCGGTAATCGTTTTACTTCTAGCGAAACTATACTGTTTATTCTTAAGCATATTTGCATTAAATGCATATATATTTGCATTAGAATCTAAATATATAGGCTCATGAGTCTGAATTGCTAATTTAGAAGTCAACTCAACAATATTTTTTACCCTTTTTGGTCCAAGCCCGTTACATGAAATTAAAATAAACGGTAATAACAGAAGTGCTATTTTTTTTGTCATATTTTTCCTTAAGTACGAATTATTATTTATTTAAATTTACAAGCAATGCTTTAGCCTGATCTTTTATTAGATCAGATACATTATTTGAAATTAATAAATTTTTTAGATTTTTTTCTGCTTGCGGTTTCATATTATTCTTAATATCCCACATAGCTTTTATAATAGTTGCTGTAGCCCAAAAAGGTTTTTTCTCGTCATCAAAATAATTTAAATATTTGGTCAATTTCTCTTTATCTTGAATATCTAGATTGTGATCATCAATAACAAGACTACACCATGAAATACGTGCATAAGAAGTAGAAATTTCGGAATATTCTTTATTTTCAATAATTTTATTAAGCAGGTCTTTCGCTTCTGAATATTTTTTTTTTGAAATCTTTATGGCTACTTGTTCTAATGCAGCTATTTCTTTGATTTTAGTATTACTAGTAGTAACTAAATTCTCTAAAGTATTAAAAGCTAATTCTTCATTATCTTTTGTTGTTTCCAAACCAACAGTCTTAACAAGAATATCTCCGTTTTTTTGGTTATTTTTAATTCTTTTATCTTTATTATTATTAATAACAACCATTATAGTAATAGCTATTATAGAAATGATTATTATTATAGGTAAAAGCTTTTTGAAAAAAATTAACCTTTTTTCTTCATTGTGATCACTCAGTACTTCATCCAAAATATCAGTCATATTTTATTATTTTTATTTATTTTTACAGCCAAATTTAATCTTAGCATCTTCTGCCATTTTCTTGGATGCGGCAGTTCTATTAGTTGGAAATTCCTTATCAAACTTAGCAAGCATATTACATGCTTCCTGAGTTTTTTTTAGTTCGCCTAAGGAAAGTGCTAACTTCAATAACCCATCGGAAGATTTTGCCCCTTTCGGTAACTCTTTATAGCCTTTTAAATAGTTAACCGCTGCCCCGTTATAGTCTTTTTGTTTAAAAAAGCATTCCCCATACCAGAAATAAGCATTACTAATTAGCAAACTGTTAGGATATTTTTGGATAAAATGTTTAAACTTATCTTTTGCTTCAGTAAGTTTATTATCTTTATAAGCAGCAAGAGCCAAATCGTAGGCTTGCTTATCAGGAGCTATATCCTTATTAACCGCAATAGGTTTTTTAGGCGCATTATCCGGCATATCTTTAAGCAAAGCTATATCAAAAACATCTTGTTTTTTTGAATCACCGGCTTCTAAAACTTCAGTATTTTCTTCTTGATTTGAAATATTTGAGTTCTGCGTTAGCATATCAATTTTATGCTGTAAAACCTCAACTTTACCGATTAGCCTTCTGATTTCTTGTTCCTGTTCATCTAGTCTATTTTCAAAATCATTATTTGCTGCATATTTTAAAGGCTTTCCTTTAATAGTTTCGCTTTCTCCGAAAGAAAACATAGAAAATAAAAAAGTAAATAATAAGACAATCAGTTTCATATATTTTTTAAAAATTTATAATTTTTTTATAATACCGAAATTTTTTTAATATTCCACACAATTTTTTATATTTCAATACTACAGTCATATGTAAACGTTATTGTTATGGTGGTACCTTCATTTATCTTACTTTGCAAATCAAATTTACCGTTCATAAGTTCAACCAGCTTTTTAGTAAGCGGCAACCCAAGACCGGTACCTTCATATTTTCTACTAAGCTCACTATCAATTTGACCGAACGCCGATAAAGTTTTTGGGATATCTTTTTCCTCAATACCGATACCGGTATCTATAACTTTTATATATACTAATTTTGCTAACTCATCTTTTTCAAGTGCAATAGTAACACTTCCTCCGGAATTCGTAAATTTCACGGCATTTGATAAAAGATTTAAGAATACTTGTTTTAGCCTTTTTGGATCAGCCTTTATAACCACATGCTCTTTCGGTAATCTACTAATTAAAGCCACTTCGGCTTGATCGGCACGAGTCTTAACAAGTATCAGCGAAGAACGAATTAATTTATTTAAATCAAGATCTATACTATCTACTTTTAATTTATCGGCAGAAGCTTTAGAAAGATCTAAAATATCATTAATCATACTAAGCAAATGCTTACCGGCATCATTTATATCTTTAATATAATTTTTACTTTTTTCTGCATCTCTTTCCGACATAAGAATTTCCGAAAAGCCTATTATAGCATTAAGCGGTGTACGCAATTCATGACTAATATTAGTAAAAAACTTTGTATTTGAAGAGCTGGTTTTTTCTACTTTTACTATTTGAGCTTTTAAATTTCTATTTGTTTCAAGCTGCTCCTCAATGATTTGTCTAGCATAGTTAGTATTACTAATAATTATAGTGCAGAATATTATAAAAATAATGATAAAAGTTATAAAAACCTTTTGCTCAAGAGAGGTTATATTTTGCCACTGGCTGGTAATATTAGTGTTAATCTCAAATACTACATCTACGGGAAAATCTAAATTATTACTTATAACAGGGATATAGCTAGTAACAAAAGAAGCCTCTTCCACTGTTAAATCACTTTCATTTTCTATTACTACCCTTGGTAATAATATATGACTTGTAATACCTTCAAAAGCATCTCGAAGCGGAGCTTTTGAAGTAAAGGATTTTAAAAAAAATTTATCGATTTTTGCGGTAACTATCTCAACCAAACTATCATCTTTATAATTGTCTACACTATACATATGTAACATATTACTAGTGATGAATTTATTACCTTTGAGATCGTAGAGAGAAATATTAATATTAAGATTGGTGAACCATTGAGCGGTAATCTTTGCAAAATTAATAAACTCTTGATCTTGTAATAGTTTTAAATAATCGAATTTGTGTAATTTACTGATTACGTTCTGATGAGTATTCCAAATATTATCAGTGTAAAGTTCTACAATTTTAGTATGTTCCAAAGCCACTTGTTTTACTATCATTTCTTTTATCATAAAATAACGATAAAACATCATATTTATGACAATATTAAGAAACAATATAATGAATGACAATCTTACTATATACTTATTATGGTTCATTATAAGACCTAGTAGTTATTTTTAACTCAACTGATGTCATCCCTGCGGAAGGCTTGCTCGCATACCAAATCGTCATTGCGAGTGACTAAAAGGAGCGTGGCAATCTCATAAACCAGGGTTCCTGAGATCGCGTACGTACAAAACTTACAGTTTTTCCGTAGCTTATGACGAAGAATCTATCCATGCAGCAAAACCGAGAATGATATTATCCTCTCTACTTATCTTCTTGTTTAACTCTCTCTTTTGTTTCCAGCTTCTTATTAATAATCAACCCTGTAATTACATCATAAGCACGAGCAAATTGATAATCTTTTTTGTATAATTCCGATAATTCATTCTCTTCTTGTTTATTATTTTTGGCTTTTGTTTCTTTTTGGCTATCTTTGTTTTTAGATGCATTATCTTTGTTTTTTTCATTATCATTCTTCAAATAATTTTTTAAAGAACTCTCAGAAAAACGCTTATCTATTTTTTTCACTTCTGGATACTCAACTTTCGCCGACTCAATTAAAATATCAGGCTCTATTCCTTCTGCTTGAATAGAACGACCGCTTGGGGTGTAATATTTAGATATAGTCAGTTTTACGGCAGCCCTAGAATTGATTTGCGTTAAAGCCTGAACTGATCCTTTACCGAAAGACTTAGTGCCAAGTATTATTGCTCTTCTATGATCTTGCAAAGCTCCGGCAACTATTTCCGAGGCAGAGGCAGAATTACCGTTTATTAAAACTATCATAGGTACTTTGGGAGCTTTTAACGAAAACTCATTTGCTTTAATTTCGCTATTACTTGATGTAGTTCTACCTTTTGTTGTTACAATTACACCGGAATCAATAAAATAATCACTAACAGCAATAGCTTGATCGAGTATACCTCCGGCATTATTACGTAAATCTAGAATTATACCTTTAAGGTCATCTTTACTCTCAGTTTTTAACTTCTTTACTGCTGCCTTCAGCTCAGAAATTGTTGACTCATTAAAAGTAGTTATACGTATATATGCAATATTATTTTTTTCTAAATGTGCTTTTATCGGCTTGATTTTTACTATTTCGCGAGTAAGCTCTAGCTCTTGCGGTTTTGCCTCTTCTTCCTTAATTATCAACAATTTAACCTTAGTACCAGGCGTACCACGCATCTCTTTTATAGCTTTATTAGGACCAAGCGTAGAGACTAACTCGTCATTCACGCCTACTATATAATCCCCACCTTTAAGCCCTGCTTTAAAAGCCGGCAAATCGTCAATAGGCGATATTATCTTAATTGCTCCGCTATCATACATTATTTCAACACCGATTCCGCCGAATTCACCTTTTGTAAAAGTAAAAATATCTTCTAAATCCTCATCGGTATAATAGCTTGAATGGGGATCAAGTGAGTTTAACATACCGTTAATTGCTTCATCTATCATTTTTTGCTTATCGGGTACCTGTACATAAGCCTTTTCGATACGTTCAAATACGTCTTGAAATTGCTTATAAGCTTCCTGATTTGATATTTTATTTTCAGTTTCTTTTTCTCCTTCTGCAAATGCACAAATAGAATTTATAATAAAAAATAGTGTTATAATTAAACGTAATAACATAATACTCCAAATATGTGTGTTTTTTTAAGCAAAGCGTCATTGCGAGGAAAATTACGAAGTAATCTTAGGATATTTGACGAGATTGCCGCGTCGCCTACGGCTCCTCGCAATAACGATTAAATATCCAGCTCACTAATAATTTTATCCATTTTAACTAAAGCCTGTTCATAAATAAATTGAAATCTTTTTTCCGGCTTTTTACCCATTAAATCATCTACTATTTTATCAACATTTTGAAAATCTGCTAAAGTTACCTTTAAAAGCGATCTTTTTTCCGGATGCATAGTAGTTTCCTTTAATTGTGCAGGCATCATTTCACCGAGACCTTTAAACCTACCTACTTCAATTTTAGCTTTACTAGCTTTTAATAATTTATCCGTTAACTTAGCTTTTTCCTCTTCATCGCCTGCATAATAAGTTTTATTAGACTGCGTTAAACGATAAAGCGGAGGCTTAGCTAGATATAAATGCCCCTCTTCTACCAATTTCGGCATTCGTAAAAAAAAGAAAGTCATTAATAATGAAGCTATATGAGCACCGTCAACATCTGCATCAGTCATAATAATTATTTTTTCGTAACGCAGATTTTCTTTTTTATAATTCTTTAAACTACCGCAGGCAAGAGCTATTTCTAAATCTTGTATTGCTTGATTATTAACGATTTTCTCAAGCGTAGAACTCGCAACATTTAGAACTTTACCCCATAGCGGTAATACTGCTTGCGTTTCTCTATTACGTGCTTGTTTTGCAGAGCCTCCTGCCGAATCACCTTCTACAATAAATAATTCCGTCCCTTCAGGTGAAGTGCGTGTGCAATCGGCAAGTTTACCGGGTAAACGTAATTTTTGAGTGGCATTTTTACGGGAAATATTTTTTTCGTTTTTCTTACTGATTCTAAACTCAGCAATGCTAATTACATGCTCAAGTAAATTAGTAGCTAAAGCTTTATCGCTACTAAGAAAATGGTCAAAATGATCTTTTATTATATTCTCGACCGGTTTACTTACACCGTTTGATACTAATTTTTCCTTAGTTTGTCCTTGAAAAGACGGCTCAGCTATAAAAATAGAAAGTACGACACTTGCGGTTTCTAAAATATCCTCAATAGTTAGATTAGCAGCTTTTTTATTCCCTATCATTTCACCATATGCTTTAAGCCCACGTAAAATAGCCGACTTAAGTCCTTGCTCATGTGTTCCTCCTTGAGGAGTCGGAACAGTATTACAATATGATTGAACAAATGCCGAGCTATCGTTATTTTGCCAACAAATCGCCCATTCAAGTTTTATCCTGTCCGACGTAGACTCTATATTACCTGCAAAAATTCCGGAATAACTAAATTATCTAAAGTTATTTTTGAACTTAAATAATCTTTTAAACCGTTCGGGAAACTTATTAATGCCTTTTTAGGTATATCTGACTGTACTTCTACTTCGCATGCCCATTCTATAGTAACACCGCGATATAAATAAGCTTTTGACCTTGCAAGCTCATAAATCTTTTTAGGATTAAAATGTAATTTTTCACTAAAAATTTCCGGATCGGGAGTGAAATTTATTGATGTACCTCTTAGCCTTTTAGATGCTTCTTCACATATTAAATCAGTTAATTTTTCTCCTTTAGAATAACTTTGGCTATATAATTTACCTTGTTTATAAACCTTTATTTCTAAATGTTTAGATAAAGCATTTACTACCGATATTCCAACACCATGCAATCCGCCTGCAGTATGATAAACATTATTTGAGAATTTACCTCCTGAATGAAGAGTAGTTAAAATTACTTCTAAAGCTGATTTGTCAGGAAATTTAGGATGATTATCAATAGGGATACCGCGACCGTTATCAAATATAGTAATACTATGATCATGATGCATTGTTATCGTGATGATACTTGCAAAGCCGGCAACTGCTTCATCCATAGCATTATCCAGCACCTCAGATACTAAATGATGCATAGCATTTGAATCAGTACCCCCGATATACATCCCCGGTCTTTTACGAACAGGCTCAAGCCCCTCTAATACTTCAATATCTTTTGCACTATAGTTATTATCGACTAGCTTATTTTTCTTTTCTTTGTTAAAGCTGAATAAATCGCTCATATATTAGAGATTTAATTAATTATTTTCTCTCCTAAATTAAACTATTTAACATAGAAAAGCAATTAAGCTTTAAAGAAATTGTTTGAAAATTCTACGTAATTGCGAGGCAAAACTGTAAGTTTTGACGAAGCAATCTCAGGATTTTATACTATTTTATGAGATTGCCACGCTCCTTACAGTCGCTTGCAATGACGATAAAAATAATCTTATCAATATCCCTTAGCTTTGATTAACATACAAGCTATGTTAGCGTTGCCTTGAGCTAATGCAATATCTAATGGATATTGGCACTCATCATTTAGAGTAGAAATTTTAATACCTCGTATGACCAAAAATTTTGCTAAATAGTAATTATCGTTATAAATAGCAGCAGTTAGTAATGTCTCACCGCTTCTACCTTTTTCTTGCAATATAGGATAAACGTCAAGTAACGCACGCAACCCAAAAAGATTGTTTCTATCCACTGCTCTAAAAGCATTCTCTACTGCACTACAATAAGATAGATTGGCATAAATATCTTTCTTTTTATTTATATCATTACCATATTTAATAAAACTCTCTACAACTTTTCTTCTTTCGGCACTTGCTATCCATTCTGCTTTCTTTTGGAACAGCTCTATATATGCATACATATCCATCTGCTCTAAAGTCGCCTGCTCTGTTAGTTTACCAAGAACTATATCATCATCAGGTAAAAGTAACATTTGTATCTCATCTTTAACAAATTTTGTTACCAACTCCGATGTTTCATTATTTACGTTATTATCTTGTTTTTGAATCGTGACATTTGGAGAGCTTACCGGAGGTGATTTCTCTTGATTATTTGTAGTTTGATTATTATTAATTTGTAAAGGCTGAAGTTGATTCAGCTTCACTACAACAACGGGTATAAGCGGCTTATTCCAATCTTGTTTTTTTGGGACATCTGAAACAGCTACAAATGTCTCTTGCGAGTTATTGAGTGCTGCTGAAGAATCGGTTGTAGGAATTACTTTAGACGGAGTAGTAACGGGTGTATTTGGGCTAGTCGGTGTTATAGGCTGTGTAGAAGGTTGATTTGTAGGCATTACCGAAGGTGCAGGTACATTACGAGGTACTGCCGGAGGTACTGTTGTCGGCATAGTACTTGATGTATTATCTTGGGTTACCGGCGGGCTAACCACAGGCGGAGAAACAGCAGGTATATTAGTTATAGAGGGCGGTGCTATCGGTGCTACGCTTTCTTCCTCTTTATTAGCATCAGGAGGGGGATTAAGCGGAATAGGCTTATGCACAGGCGGCAAATTGGTTGGTTTATATATTTGCACCGGTCGCTGCGGAGGCACTACATAACTTTCTGCTTGAGCCGGAGGCATAGATACTATCGGTCTCGGTACGTTAGGAATTATAATATTAGAAGCTAAATTTGTATCATTATGCTCATTAGAAGCAACTTGTGCTTCATGCATTTCATTACTTGTAACACTAGGTAACGTTGCACTACCAATATCTATAAAAGGTTCAGATACCTCGGCTTCATTAGATTCCTGAATGTCATGAGAAGCTAAATTTACACTACTTTCATGACTGGGATTTGTATGAACGTTATCACTTGTAGCACTAGGCAATGCTGTATTACCGACATCTATAAACGGCTCAGCTTGTTCATTGTCATTAGGCTCTTGGGAAGCTAGCTTTGGTTCTTCTTGATGGGCTGCTTTAGTTTGTTCACTTGCTTGTTTAGGGGGTATATCTTTCTTTTTTGGTTTACTAAAAAATTGCTTAAATTTATCAAAAAAAGAAATATCGGCACTAGAGCGAACATCCTTATCTTTAGTATCTACTTCGGCAGCCGGTAATGATGGCGGTAAGGACGGAGGTGAAGCATAACTTTGAACTATCACTAATAATAGATTTATAAAAAATAATATCTTACATAATTTATTTAACATATAATGCCTTATTAAATAATTTATTTGATAGCAGGAGGTTGTTCGATGTCATTCCTGCGAAAGCAGGAATCCAGGGTAAAGCGAGATAAATCGAGCTTTTAATATTAAAACTTACTGTGTATATACCTTTTAATTGCTGGATTCCCGCGCCCGCGGGAATGACATAAAAAAGCCATACACCTCCCCCGCTTTTAGCTAGCAATGACATTCACTGCCCTACCTCTTACTATTCTGCACCAATTTCTTTATCTCAATCTCTACTAACTCTTTAACAAGTACAGGTAGATTTTTATCAAGCCAAGCTTTAAGTTCTGGTTTTAACATCTCAATTACTAATTCTTCAAGTGCATTTTTAGATGAGATATTATTACCCAGCTTTTTATCTTTAATAGTATCGGTAAAATTTTTAAAAATATCACCTACCTCTTCAGCAGATTTAGTTGATATTAACTTTTCTTCTTCATCTTGATTTACTATTTCCGTTAGCTCTAATACATCTTCATCTTCGCTATCATTTTCATGAATAGGATTTTTACGCTCGTTTATTACTCCTTTAATCGATTTTAATATGTCTTCTATCGACATATCTTGGTTCTTTTTATTGTCCTTACTCACGTTAGAAACCTATAAACATTTTCTTTTTAATAGTCTTAAACTCTTCTTCAGGACTAAAATATTTTACTTTAAGTTTTAAACTTTGAGCCGTTAGCTCGCCAGTTAACAATTTCATTTGATATGCCGCAAGTACTGAAGATTTATACGCATCCACACGAGTTATTTTTGCTTCGTATAATTTTTCTTCGGCAGTTAAAACATCTAATATTGTTTTAGATCCGACTATTTCCTCTTGCACAGTACCGTCATATGATATTTGAGCAGCATCCACTCCTTGATTAGCGGCAACAATACGAGATTTTGCTGCTTCAAATCCCTCCCACACGCTTACAACCCTGCTTGGGTCTGCTTTATCACATTATCAAGCTGAACTGCACTATTTCTTGTTTGATTTTTAGCCGATCTGATTCTTGAATATTGAGCTCCTCCCTCAGGATAAATAGGGATATTTACCGAAAGAGTAGTAGTATAGCTTCTATTATTTATAGCATTTATATCACCTTGTGGATTGTAGTATGTTCTACCGGATTGCAGTTGCACACTTACTTGCGGTAATAATTTCCCTTTTTCTGCCATTTCTAAAGCTTTAGCCGCAGTTACATTATGCCTTGCCGAATCAATATCAGGATTGAGTTTAGCAGCTCTTCCAGTTAACTCATCTAATGAAGCAGGTAACATTTTAGGTAACTCAGGCATAGTTATATTAGTCGGCTCTATTCCAAATACTCTAATAAAATTTGCTTTTTTTCCTTGAAAATCGGCATAAGCAGCTAGTTTATTCGTTTCTGCTGCTGCAAGCCCCGCTCTTGCGGTTGCTATATCTACTTCCGTTGCTTCTCCAAGTCTTAATTTTTCCTCAACGGTGTTAACTTGTTGTATGTTAGTGCGAACTCTACTTTCGGAAATATCATATTTCTCTTTGCTCTCAAAACAATCAAGATACGCAGTTATTAAATTTAATAATATTTTTTGTTCACCGGCATAATATGCACCCCGTGCAGCTCTAAATCCTGCTTGAGCAGCTTTAAGAGCCGCAACGCTAGAACCACCATTAAATAGAGACTGTTGAATTGTTAATGCACCTTGATCACTATCTGTGTCCCTTGGAGTAAGACCAAGCCTATCAGCATATTTTTTATTATATTTAGTCTTATTATGTTGTCTATTAATCTGTAATCCGGCACTAGGCATAAACCCCGAAAAAGCTCGCGGAAACTGCTCAATCGAGTCTAAAAACTTAATTCTAGCAGCTTTCAGCTCCTCATTATTCTTATATCCTTCAGTTAAAGCTCCCTGCAAATCAACTGCTGCAACCGAACTAGTTAGTAATAATGTAACAATAAATGTAATTAATTTACGCATAAATTTCTTGAATCATTGATAATATGTTAGTTAGTTTAATCTTTCAAGAATATACCCATATCCTAATAAAACAATATAAATCTATTGTAGCAATGTTAGCACGTAATATAACAAAAATTAATATCAAGGGCAATGATAACTATTTTACTATGTCTATACTTGATTTTTCTAGTTTCAGCGGATTAAATAAAGAATAACAAAGATTTTTAATAAAATTAAAAGGTTTTACCAAATCTTTGAAAATGAATGTAAAAGATTTAGAAGATCTTATTTTATATTTTACAAAATTCTTTAATGAATTATCTCACACTGAAAATATCGATGTAGCTAAAATAGAAAAACTTTTTAATAGGACAATCCAAGAATCTATAAATACTTTATCTGAAGCACTTGAGAAAGCATATCAAGAACAGTTAAAAAACAAAAGATATCTTTTTATTTGACAGGATTATTGTAGAAAAATGTTTAAATGTTTTAGAACACATTTTATTTCAGCAAGAATGAGATAAACTCTATCCTGGAGCTTCTAAAAAAATTATAGAATCATTAGACAATATATTAGTCGGGGTTATATCGACTCAAATACCGATGCTTGGAATATTTATACAAACAAGAGGAATACTTGAAAAAGTAAATAATCTTATTGACTCTGAAAAAATTATTGCCAAAAATAACAAAATTGCATAATAATATAAAAGAAATAAGGGAAGAAGCTAAATCTCATGAGAAGCTTGAAAACATCTATGAAAAAGCCAAAAAAGTTGCTACAATTTCAGAAATATCAAAAGAACCGACTCGAAAAATTATTGAAATAGCAAATAAAAACCCTAATAACCAAGCTTCACTAGAGAATATTGTAAAAGCTACTAAAGCTATACCAAAAAGCAAAGATGAAGTAGAAGAAAAAATAACAAAACTAAAAAGTAATATTGAAAGTGCAATTCCACAAGATACAAATATTGACAAATTAAACTTTGTAAAGAATACTATTTCTGGTAATCTAAATGAAGCTAAAACAGAATTATTAAAAGTATTACATCCGGAAGCTTCTTGTAGCGAAAAGATAGAATCCTTATGTAAAGCAGCAGAAAAAGCTACGAAAATTGCAAGCAACATAAAAAAATAGTAGGAGTAATACCAGGAAGTCAAGAACTCGGAAATGTTATAAGTCTCACAATAAAAACTAACTTATTACCGCCTCCGGTCTTAGCAATTGCAAAGCTCACTCCTGATATAGCTAACTTAGTTAATATAGGTAAAGCAGTGGTTACTATACTTTCTAAAACACACAACTTAACTCAACAACAAGGAAGAGCAAAATAGTGTCTAATTTTAATACTCATGTTTTAATTGCCATAGGTTGCTTATTAGCATTATTATTAATATTTTTTAATGTATAAGCAAATAGCAAGCACATAAAAAAAAAATATATTACCTGTGAAGGAGGTAATGACTTCATGATGCCAAATGTGGCCCTTATAGTCAAAAACCAGAAAATAAAAAGCTGACATTACAAGAAAGAATAGAACTATCTTGGAAATTCCTTTATAACATCACGGAAGTTATTTTAAATAAAAAAAATTCTCTTCTCTAAAGAAGATGTTATTCAAGTGAATAAATGCGGTCAAGTTTTATTTGAAAATGGCGTTAGATATGAACATGTAGTCGATCTTGCAATTCCTCAAGTTAAGTCTCATACTCAAACAGTTGAACAAGAACAATCTAAAGGAAAAAAAGCCTTAGGGGTATAACTCTTTTCATGAAAAGTAGTACTTTATACTTTTCTATAAAGCCATGTTAAAATTCTCAATTATGTTTAGTTATCTTACTTATATACTAATGTAACTATTTAGGAGTTTACTCCTAAATAGTTATTTTTTAGCAATAAACTCCAATTAAGTTAGATTATAAAAGGCAGCATTCTTAGCTAAATAGGTAAATTTTATTTAAACTATGTCTAATATATATCTTGTTACTATATCGTTTAATAAAAGTAAGCAATTCTTATTATTGGCATTTACTTTGTAGTTTTATCGGTTCTTTATACCAAAACGGTAATATATTAAATAATGGAGAATTTTTAGTCTTACAAAAAATAAATTGGTTTTTTATGCAGTAATTCCTAATAAAGATGCTTTGCATGCTTCACATTTAAGACATATCATGCATTGAAAGATAAAGATGAATTAGAGCAATTGGGCGTAATAATTAGTTATAAAATAACAGCAGACTATGTTAGTGAAACACCTATTGATATCGAAAAAAATATTGAAAATGCAAAATTCCTCTATAACCTATTTCCTATGGTCAAAACGCTTTATGAAGAGCAACTTATATTACGTACAGATGAGGGGAGATATCTACCTTTATATATAATAAATGATAAAGACTGATATCTCGGAGGAACAATTACTTCTTGGCAAAATGATTATGCGGCAGCTTATGGCTTTCAAGCTATAAACATTAGAACCTTTAATGGAAAAACAATTAGCAGAATTAGATAGTGATATTTCTATAAAAGGAAGAAAAATGAGTAAGCGAATACAAAAATGTTTAAAAAAGAAAGTTTTTTATCCTATAGCAGCACTGGTATCAGGAAACTCCTATGCACGTTCTAATTATTCAAATTGTCCATCTTGTAAAAAAGATTGGCAATTCAAAACAACATTTCCTGAAATATTTGATTATAAATGTAATAAATGCCTTTTATTAGGTTATGAACTTCATAGTTAGCTTTTTGTTGCCTAGAGATACCTTACATATTCTTAATATAACGCCGGTTTAAACAAATCCGTTAACTTGATGCTCCCAGAGTTCCTTAAAAGTGCCGTCTTCTACGATCTTGCCTTTATCCATAACAATAATTCTATCCATATGCTTGATAGTAGATAATCTGTGGGCTATAGCAATTATTGTGACATTCTCAATATCAAGCATGGTATTAATAGATTTTTGTACTTCTTGCTCTGTATGGCTATCAAGGCTTGAAGTTGCTTCATCTAAAACCAAAATCGGAGCGTTTTTAAGAATAGCACGGACAATTGCTATACGTTGCCTCTGTCCACCACTTAGCTTTACTCCTCTCTCACCGACAATGGTGTTATATTTTTCCGGTAAACTTTCGATAAATTCATGGATATTTGCAGCTTTGGCGGCATTTTCTATTTCCCAAGGCAAAGCTTTTGCATATCCGATATTCTTACCTACTGAGCGATGAAAAAGCATAATATCTTGAGGAATTAATGATATCTGCTCCCACAGGCTGTCAAAGGAAGTATCGTAAAGGCTTTGGTTATCGATTATAATATCAAGTGGATTTACCGCTACCTGAATTCCCGACAATACCCACTTTCTCACCGGCTTTAATATACAAAAATTAAGAGACTGGAATACACTACTCCCCTCTTTATAAGCAAACGATATATCCTTAAATATAATCTCCCCTTTGAAGATTTTTAATGCAGCAGCATTTTTTATCTATAGTATCTTGTGGGATTTGCATGATTGTAAAGGCGGAGCGAAACGCTGCTATATCTTCTAAAAAGTCTTTAAGTTCCATAGTGGCATGCCACGAATTTTCAGTCACTAAAAAAGTAAGGGACATAATAAAAGCAATATCGCCGATACTAATTTCACCAAGATTACGTTAAATGAATTACATACACAAATACACCTATATACCCAATATACTAAACTGAGTATTATACAAATAATTAAATCATATTTGTAATATTTTTATTAGAGGGTTATGTACATTATGGTAATAATCATTTACTTTATTTAATTCTCGCTGCTTTGCTGCAAACGAAAAAATAGTAAAGATGTTTATAATACAATCAGCTACCAAGAATCTTGCTTATCTTGTTCCATTGTAACAAGTTTAGTAAAAAACTGTAAAGCAAGCGGTAAGTCAATAGCCATAAAGGTACTAATGACAACAAATACTTTAATATTAGTAAGACCCAGTGCAATACCGGAAAGCAAGGTAATTAATAACGGTTTGCTTAATTGATACTCGATTGCTTGGTGCATTTTATAATAATTATCACCTATGCCCCGTACTCTTCCAACGATAGAACCGGAAAGGTTATTTTGAAAATAAGTATACGGCAAATTAAAACAGTGATTACATATTTTATTCATCATGCCTTGAAAGATATGAGGCATTGCTTTAAGTTGTGCAAAGTTATGAGCACGCCAAGCACCATCAAGTATAGCTTGTGCTGCTACAAACCATATTATCGGTTTATAACTTTGAGCAAATATAATCTTTTCATTTTGGGTAAATAAATCAAGCACAAGCTTTACGGCATAATTATATATAATAGGATGAAAGCCGCTTGCAATAGGCCCAAGCATCATAACAAAATACCAATATTTATACGGCTTTATAACAGACCATAAAAAAGAAACATGATAAGTTTTGATTTTCATAAGTTGAGAAATGTATGTTATTCTTAGATAAAAGCGGCCTTATTACATGGCCCGTTTCATATCATACCTGCGTGCCCTTGTTGCATGACTCTTATGTCATTCCCGCAAAAGCGGGAATCCAGTACCTTAAAGCTTTATTTGAAAAGTAAAATTTATAAATCTTGGTCTAACCTTAAGTTGTCACCCATGTGCGATCAACGGAATGACATTATTGTAGATAATCTATTAATATATTAGTATCAAAGGTAGCTTTCATTCGTTCCACTCATTACATAATTTAGCCTGATATTCTACACTATCTAGATTTTTATCTTTCCAGAGTCCAAAAGCGTTTTCAAATGCCTTATTATTGTGATCATTACTAGCAATGTAACTAGTTAAAGCTTGCCCAATAATTTTATCTCTTGATATTTTTTTCTTGGATATTTTATCTAGAATTTTAATTTGCGAATCAGCTATATTAATATAATAGTTCTCACATAATCTCCTTAGGATTTTTTCCTAATTAGGATATCATATCCCTATGATACGTATTATTATCTTATATAATCCTTTAGATTTAAAATCTACAAATATTTCTCATTCTCTTCTTTAACCACAGCTATTAACTGCTCAACCGATAATACTTCTTGGTCAGTAGTTCCGAGCCTTCTAATCGCTACTTGTTTATTTTCTTGCTCTTGTTTACCAATTACTGCAATCATCGGTATTTTTTGATTAGAAAACTCACGAATCTTATAGTTAATTTTATCAGGTGAGATATTAAAATCCGTTCTTACCCCGTTATCAATTAAAGCTTTCTGCACTTCCAAAGCGTAATCGTTCAAATCGCTGGTAATAGTTGCAATAGCAACCTGCACTGGTGCAAGCCAAAGCGGAAACCTACCTGCATATTCTTCGATCAATATACCAATAAAACGCTCAAGTGAGCCAAGGATCGCTCTATGTAGCATTACGGGTCTTTTTTTCTCTCCGCTTGCTGCAACATAGCTAGCGTCTAACCGCTCCGGCAAAACAAAATCCATCTGAAGCGTACCGCATTGCCATTGCCGCCCTATCGCATCGGTTAATACAAACTCAAGCTTCGGACCGTAAAATGCCCCCTCGCCCGGGTTTAGTGTATAATTAAACCCTGATTGTTCTACTGCTTCTTTTAAAGCATTCTCAGCCTTATCCCAAACTTCATTGCTCCCTGCTCTGATTTCAGGACGATCAGAGAATTTTACCTTTATATCAGTAAAGCCGAAATCCTTATAAACTTCAGTCAGTAATTTACAAAAACTAACCGTTTCATCGGTAATTTGTTCCGCAGCACAAAATATATGTGCATCGTCTTGCACTAAACTCCGCACTCTCATTAAACCGTGCAATGCACCGGATGCCTCATTACGATGGCACAAACCAAACTCCGACATACGAAGAGGTAAATCACGATAACTCTTGATACCTTGTTTGAAAATCTGCACGTGGCAAGGGCAGTTCATCGGCTTCAAAGCTAATGTCTTGTCGTCTGTTTCTAACGCAAACATATCATCACGAAACTTTTCCCAATGTCCTGAAGCCTCCCAAAGGCTTTTATCGACCAAAACAGGAGTCTTAACTTCGGTATAACCATTTTTACGAATCTTTTTCCTAATATACTGCTCAATGGTACTATATATACTCCAGCCTTTATCATGCCAAAATACCATTCCTTGAGCTTCTTCTTGGAAGTGGAATAAATCAAGCTCACGCCCAAGCTTTCTATGATCACGCTTTTCGGCTTCTTCAAGCATCAAGAGGTAACTATCTAGCTGCTCCTTCGTGGCCCAAGCAGTGCCGTATATACGCTGCAACATCTCATTACGACTATCACCTCGCCAATACGCTCCTGCAACTTTCATCAACTTAAAATGCTTAACAACCCCTGTAGAAGGAGCATGCGGACCTCGGCATAGATCAATAAAATTACCTTGCCTGTATAAAGTAATTGGCTCACCTGCCGGAATTGAAGCAATAATTTCGGCTTTATAATGCTCTCCTATCGATTTAAAAAACTCTACGGCTTTATCCCTATCCCATAGCTCTCTTGTTACTTGCTCGTTCTTTTGTGAAAGTTCTTGCATTTTAGCTTCTATAACGGCTAAATCATCAGTGGTAAAAGGTTTATCACGAGCAAAATCGTAATAATAACCGTTTTCAATTGCAGGACCAATCGTTACCTGAGTTTCAGGGAATAGTTCCTTTACTGCTTCTGCTGTTAAATGTGCCGCATCGTGCCTTATTATCTCGAGACATTCAGGATCTTTCGCAGTTAAAATACGAAGCTTGCAATCATTGTCAATTACGATACTTAAGTCTTGAAGCTCACCGTTTATTTCAGCAACCATTGCTGCTTTAGCAAGTGACATTGAAATTGCATTTGCTACTTCATAGGCAGTAATGTTTTTTGCAAATTGTTTTATACTCCCATCGGGAAAGGAAATATTAATCATTCTTTTATAACTTATTTTTTCTTCAAATTTTTTACTTGTAGACCTTATCTCGTAGCTCTTATGTCATTCGTGCAAAAGCAGGAATGACACTTAGACTACTTGCTTTCTTGATCTATCATAGCCATGGCATTTATAAATTCTAATACTCTTGCATCACTAAGGATCTGATCAATAGCTTTATCGTTAAAAGTTAGTCCGGCGTCTTTACTTTTTACATCCACTACTAAAGATTCACCGTCTTTTAATTCAGAATTTTTACTAAAAACTTCTATTGCCCTAAAGCCGTATTGCTTTATTACTGAAGATTGTTTTCCTAGATTTAAAGCAAATTCCTTAGAATCTTCTATTTTATTAAGCACCGGTACAATAGCATTATTAGTATAATGCACAAAATTATTTATAACCACACTCGGATCCGATAATTTTATTACGCTTTCTAGATTCAGAGGATTATCTATAGTAGGCATATCAATATCAATAGCAAAATTAAAATCATCCATTACAAGATTAGTTTTACCGGATAATTTTTTTGCTTCAGGATCAAACTGACCTTTTAAATTAAATTCGGAATTATTTATTTTTGCAAAAACACCCATTACTCTTTCCCCATCTTCTTGAGTAATAGGGCTAGTTAGTTTAAAACTTTTATCTAACTCAGCTCTTTTGTTTAAACCATTACTAAAGTAGCTGCCTAAAGCTTCAGCTGCCGTTTTTTGGTATGTTTCAGAAGGTTCTATAGTAGATTTAATATTTAAAGCAAAATCAAAAATTTTATCTTTTTCTATATTTAATTTATATAAATTACTTTCTACTTTTCCTTTTCTTTCAATATCACAAGCAACTAAAAACGGCTTACCTTTTACTAATTCTCCTAACATCTGCATAAAAATAACAGCATACATCTTCTCATCTTGCCTTTGATCTAGAGAAAAATTTTGAATTAATAATTTCCCAAGAGCTACTAACTCATCACTATATTTTAGTTTTAATTTGGAATTGTAAGAAATAGGTAAATTCAATATATCTAACTTTGTCAAACCATACTCAAAGAAAGCAGTATCAGAGTCATTAGCTATTTGATTTCTCAAAAATTCAAAAATTTTATCATATAAATTTCTTCTGTAATTTTCAGAAATAAAAGAAACAGTATTTTTTCCATCCAAAATTAACAAATTAAGGTTATCCGATGTCTTAGTATTAGTAATTACAGAATTACTAATATCACTCTCTGCTAATTTTTCTGCATCTAGAGAACTATAAAGAGTTGATTTATTGTCACTCAAGCTTAATTTCCAATAATCAGGCTCTCTATTAAACAAAGATTTTCTAAACCAAATTGTTGTATGATGATCAGGTGAGTAAAAAATATTTTTTTCATCTTGAGCGGTAGTAATTTTTACATTATTTCCGTAAGAATCAATTTTTGTAATATTCAAAAATGGTATATGTCTAATAACTATTTCATCAAAATAAAAATCTATAGGTTTTAACATTACTTTATTTAAAGTAACACTAAATCCATATTTATTAACTTTTATTGCATCATAAGTTATATATTCTTCATATTTATCAAGAATAGAGATAATATTTTCTTTACTTTGATGTTCAAATTTATAGGCAGCATATCCCCACCCTACTAGGATTAGAGCTATAAAGCTTATTATAATAAATCGTATTTTCATCTTTTTTACCGTAAAAAATTATTAAAAATCAGAAATGTTGTTCCTGCGTAGACACCTAATCGTCATTGCGAGCAGCAGTAGGCTGCGTGGCAATCTCATCAAATATCCTGAGATTGCTTCGTCCATTACTTCGTAATTTTCCTCGCAATGACGAAAAACTGAACTTTGTAATAAAACCTTAAACAGTCCAAAATAGTATATATCGCTTAAAAAATATATTTATTTTTCTTTTAAACGATCAGCTATTAGCTGATATGATTCAAAAACCTTATTTGGTTCTTTTTCAAGCAATTCAAATCCCAATTTTTCATTACTGTTAATATGCCATAATCTACAATTATCCGGACTAATTTCATCAGTTAACATAATGATAGATTCTTCACCGTTAAACACACGCCCAAATTCTAATTTACACTCAACAAGCCGAATCCCGACACCGATAAATAAGCCGCTTAGAAAATCATATATACGCAAAGCCTGCTCTTTTACCGCTTTAATTTCATCCCTAGTTAACCAACCGAAATTTAATATTTGATACTCATTAACTATCGGATATTTAAATTCACGACTTCGGACCTTAAAATCAATAATAGGTTTATCAAATACATACCCTTCATCAATTCCGAATTCTTTTACAAATCTACTGCACGCTACTGATGATATTATTACTTGTATCGGGAAAACCTCAACATATTGAATTAATTGCTCCCTCATATTTATTTTTTCGATAAAATGATTTTCAATGCCGATCATTTCCAGTTTATCCATTAGAAAGGAAGAAATATTATTATTAAGTACTCCTTTACCTGATATATCAACAATCTCACCTGTTTCTAAAATAGCCTTATCGGAAAAAGCCATTATAAGTAAAAAATCTTCTTCGGCAGAATATAAAATTTTACTTGAACCTTCATATAATTTTTTTTTCATTTATTTGTCTCAAAATTCATTTTCCTCGTCATTGCGAGAAAATTACGAAGTAATTGACGAAGCAATCTCAGGAGCTTGTTATTATTTCATGAGATTGCTACGCAGCCTACGGCCGCTCGCAATGACGACTCTGGTATCCACACAAGCATATCATTAAAATCCCTGAAGATCATTCGGACCGATAATTGCCGACGTAGTAGTACCACTAAATATTTTATTTGCCGTATTAATAATATCATCAGCTTTTATGCTCATGATAATTTCCATAATCTCTTCAGGAGAAATATATTGACCGAAAACAGAATAATTTTTACCTATTTCTTCTGACTTATAGGTATTTTTCTCTTGAGCCATTTGTAAATTACTACGTAGTTGTGTTTTAGCTCTAAGAATCTCTTCTGTGCTTACTTGTTCAGTCATTTTTATTATTTCGTTTTTAATCTCTCTATATAATAATTCTAATTTATCATGTGCAGTGGATGCATAAATTGTAAACACTCCACTATCAAAATAAGCACTATTATAACTACCTACTGCATATGCTAAACCTAATTTCTCACGAATACTTTGAAATAAACGCGATGACATACCGCCACCAAATATTATAGAAAGTAGATGGGTTTGGTAAAGCTTTTCTAAATTAATATATGATGTACCTTCAAACCCTAGCACTAAACTAGTTTGCTCTAACTCCTTATTAATAAAGCCGTTTCCGCCTATATATTTTGCCGGAATAAAGCTACTTTTTACTCCTTGCTTCAAAGAAGAAAATAACTGTTCCGCTATAATTACTATTTTATCATGATCAATATTACCGACAATTGATAAATAGAGATTTTCAGCATTATAATGCTTATCTATAAAATTAAAAAAATGTTCTTTCGTAAAAGTTGCAAGGGTTTTAGCAGTACCTAAGATTGACTTACCCAACGGTTGTTCGCTATAAACTTTATTATAAAATTTCTCATATACTAGGTCATCTGGATTATCCTGATGATGAGCAATTTCCTGCATGATCACCTGATATTCCTTAGCTATTTCCTCATCAGAAAAAATAGAATTTTGAATTATATCGGCAAGTATATTAAGTGCTTTATCACAATTTTCAGACAAGACTCGTGCATAATATACCGTATTCTCATGACCGGTATAGGCATTAAAATGTCCGCCTATAGAGTCAAACGCTTCCGCTATCTGTTTTGCCGTTCTAGTTTTTGTACCTTTAAAAGCCATATGCTCAAGAAAGTGAGATATGCCATCCTCTTCTGCATTCTCATAACGTGCTCCAACTTTAGCAATTAAATTTATTGCTACCGAATTAACATAAGGCATATTATATGTTAAAATTGTCAAACCGTTTTTTAATTTACTAACATTAAAATTTTCTTTCATAATTTATCTTTTATTTTCTAAATCGTCATTGCGCGGAGATGCATAGCATCGACGTGGCAATCTCAGGAATTTTATATTACTTCATGAAATTGCCACGCTCCTTATAGTCGTTCGCAATGACGTTTTTTGATTTAAACGATGACTCTCTTAACTTCGTAAGCCTTAGAAATCTTGCAAAAGCAAAAATTATTGAATCTACAAAACCGTCAAAACCAAATACAAAATAGCGTCTGATAAAAAACGCTTTAAAAAACCACCATATCATTTCTGTTGTTAAACGAAAATTTGAAAGCTTTTTTCCTTGCTTAACTAAATCTTTTGCTTGCTCGTTAGAATAAAAATTTGCTTTAGTGACCAACTGCTCAATTGAAGTACCAGAATAATGATAAGCAGCTTCATTTAATAGATAAATTTTACCTGCAAAATCAACATCTTTATTAAATATTACCGAATCATGAGTAGTACTATTTACGGTATTTGCAAAGCTTGCAAATTTTTTATTATACAACCGAGTACATTTATTAAATGGAGCAAACATTCGTGGCTTTTGATCATTACGATGCATTATTAACAGCTTTATTTGATAAGCTAAATAACGATCTTGATTATGAGAGGCAAAAATATACTCTATTTCGTCTTGTAACTCTTTAGACAACTCCTCATCGGCATCAATATTAAGAACCCAATCATTTACGCAAAGGCTTTCGGCAAAAGATTTCTGTCCTACATAACCAAGCCACGGTTTTATTACTACCTTTGCTCCTAATTTTTCAGCTATTGCTACCGTATCATCAGTACTTTCACTATCGACTACTATCACCTCATCAGTAATATTTTTTACGCTATTTATAGCTCGTGCTACCCTTGTGGATTCATTTTTGGTAATAATAAATGCTGAGATTTTTTCAGTTAATGACTTATTCATAATACGTATACATTCTAAGAATTTTTACAACTTTTTCTTGTTTATAAACTTCATAAACCAACCTATGTTGAATATTAATTCTTCTTGAATAGCAACCGCTAAAGTCACCAACGAGCTTTTCATATGGAGGGTAAAGTTTCCAAGGATCAGTACTAACTATGTTTAATAAAACTTCTACTTTATTCTTTAAACTGGCTTGCACTATTTTCTTAGCATCTTTTTGTGTTTGTATAGTATAACGAATTATATACATTTATAAAAAATTACCAATTTAATTTATCGCTACACTTTGCTATAGGCTCTGCTCGTCCTTCAATTATAGACTTATGCATATTTGGAATAGATAATAAATATAAAGTTTCTTCCATATTACGATAATCTTCTTCTGAAATTATAACTACATTATTTCTTTTACCTTTAATATAAACAGGTTTGTGTACATCAGAAACATAATCTATAAGTTTATAAAGCTTACTTCTTGCTTCGCTTGTATTATATATTTCCATTATTTTTTCCTTATAGTTAGTGAGACTTAATATTAATAACGTACTATAAACAGTACGTTTTGTCAAGGTTATATTCCTACTATCACCCTAAACACCAGCTTAACTACATAAGTTAAAAGTAATGTGGATAATAATCCGCTAAGCCATAGGATAATAAACCATTGCCACCCTTTGAGACAAGAGGTTATTTTTTTAAATTTTTTAATATATCGGATGATGAGATGATTTGCCACGAAATATATAATAACAATAGAATGTGTAGCCAAGTATGACAGGTAGGAATATCCCAGCCCCTATCAACAGTAAAGACTGTGACTCCGGTGCTGCTGCAGCAGTTTCAAGCGTAACTTTATAAGGAACGATATATGGCCATATGCTTATCGCGAGCCCTAAATATCCTAATAAAAATAACAAGATCGTATAAATAAACGGCTTTACTTCTTTTTTCTGCTTAACGGCTTTAATTAACTTGATAAATATTAAAGCAGTTACAATAGGTACAATAGATAAATAGTAAATATTAGGTACACTAAACCAACGATGATTTATGTGGTTATTTAAGAAAGGAACCCATAAGCTCACAAGCCCCATAAAAAGTGCAACGTAAAATAAAATATATAAAGCAGATTTATAAGCCCAATCTTGTGTTGTCTTTTCTGTTTTCAGAATAAGCCAAGTAGCACCCAAGAGTGCATAACCGAATATTAATGCTATCCCCGTCATAACGGAAAAGGGAGTAAGAAAATCAAAGCTCCCTCCTGCAAATTCTCGTCCTTCTATCTCTATTCCTTGGACAAACGTACCAAGCATTAAACCTTGACAAAAAACAGTAATCATAGAACCGAAATGAAAAGCGTAGTCCCAAATATAACGATGACCTATATGAGCCTTAAAACGGAATTCAAAAGCTACACCACGAAATATTAGACCGAGTAACATCAATATAATAGGAATATATAAAGCCGGCATTAATAGCGAATACGCCAACGGGAAAGCCGCAAATAAACCACCGCCGCCAAGTACTAACCAAGTTTCGTTACCGTCCCAAAAAGGAGCAATAGAATTGATCATTTTATGACGGCAATCATCGGTAGGTGCAAACGGAAATAAGATTCCTACTCCTAAATCAAAACCGTCTAATAAAACATATAAACAAATAGCGGTAGCTATAAGCCCACCCCAAACAAGCGGTAAATCTATATAAGGTGCAAAATTTAACATAAGCTTATTACTTTTCTAATAATGGGTTATTCAAACCACTCTCTCCGTACATTTCTTTATTATCTATCACTTCTATACCTTTCTTTATCAAATGCATTATATAATATATACCCGCTCCGAAAATGATCACATACACTACTATAAAAGCAATTAGAGAAATAAATACATATTTGCCGAGTACCGGTGATACCGTATCCACGGTTTTTAAAATATTATATACTATATAAGGTTGTCTACCTACCTCGGTTACGAACCAACCAGCAAGTACTGCAATAAAACCTGAAGGTGACATTAATATATACCAATATTGAAACCAATGCGTAGTATATAATCTTTTCTTCAAGTAAAGATATAACCCCACAATACCTATAAATACCATTAAGCAACCGATTCCTACCATAATACGAAAACTAAAAAATACTACTGCAACCGGCGGACGCTCTTCTTTTGTCCATTCTTTTAATCCTTTCACTTCACCATCTAAACTATGCGTTAAGATTAAACTACTAGCATAAGGTATTTCTACAGCATATTTTGTTTTTTCTTCTTCCCCATCAGGAAAGCCGATAAGATTAAAAGCTGCTCCTTTGTCTGTATTCCAAATACCTTCCATAGCCGAGACCTTGACCGGCTGATATTTAAGAGTATTTAAACCATGCAGATCACCAATAACTATTTGAATAGGTGCAACGATTAACGCCATTAACACCGCCATAAAAAGCATAATTTTAGCATGCTCTTTATAACGATTATTTAGTAAATAAAAGCTAGCTACACCACCGATAACAAAAGAAGTAGTTAAATAAGCCGCCGTAATCATATGGAAAAAGCGATATGGGAAAGAAGGGTTAAAGATAATTTCTAGCCAATTTAAAGGATAAAAGAATCCTTCGCCTCGCAGTTCAAAACCAGCAGGCGTATGCATCCAACTACTAGCTGCAAGTATCCAAAAAGCTGAGATTACAGTACCAACGGCAACTATTAACGTAGAAATAAAATGTACTTTTTTACTGACTTTATTAAAGCCGAATAACATTATACCTAAAAAAGAAGATTCGAGGAAAAAGGCAGTAAATACTTCAAAACCGAGAAGCGGACCAAGGACATTTCCAACCTTATCTGAAAAATTCGACCAGTTAGTACCGAATTGATAAGACATTACAACACCCGAAACTACTCCCATACCGAAAGTAACGGCAAAAATCTTCACCCAAAATTTGTATATTTCTTGATAAACCGGCTTTTTTGTTTTCAACCATAACCCTTCAATTACCGCTAAAAAGCTTGCAAGCCCTATAGTAAAAGCAGGGAATATTATATGAAAACTTATGGTAAAAGCAAATTGAATCCTTGATAATAATCCTTGATCAAATTCCATATTTAAGCTGCTGTTTTAAAATAATAAGCTTTGTGACAATAACAATATACTCCCAGTGTAATAACGTATACTTAATAAGTGAGTACCACAGTACTTATAGGACGACGACGTAGCCAATTTTTCAAATTAAGCGAGTATACAGTATTTGATTTAATCATCCACCTTTGCTATTATTAAATTCTATCTGATTAGTTTTAACAAATTTTCCTTTTTCGGAGTTCCAATTATAATGAACATTTACTATTCTTACTTCTGTAACATTAATATCACCATTGGGCAATTGCGTTACATCATACCCTTTTCGGATAGAATCCGTAATTAATAAACTTGCTTGACAAATATATTTTACATCAAAGAACGGAGAATTGTCTTCCTTAGACTTTTCTTGTTCTTCTAAAAAATTATTAGATACTTCTTTTTCTTGCATTTCTAATGATGTTGAAGTTATTTTCTGAATTTTGTAGCATTATTTAAGGTAAGAAGCAAGGCTTGTTTATTATTTTTCCACAGATTTAATATTTTTAGGTATATTTTAAAATAATTAAAATATGCTCCAAAATAACACGAATTAATATATTATTTTAAAATCGAGGTACATTATCGTGATAAAATACTCTACTTTATCTAAATCAACATTTAGCTTAAGTATTTATTTTTTAAAATTCGATAAAGTTAAAATGACTTTATTGACTGTAATTTGTATTTTACTCGGTATGATTCCAGCGATTGATAGTATATTACTTCAGAAAATCATTGATTTAATAGAATCTTTCAGCGATAAGAACGCTAATAATCTTTTATCTTCCATGATTTACTGGGCAGTATTTTATGCTCTTTGGTGGGAGAGTATTAATATAGCATATCGTTCATATGATTATTTGTATCTCAAGACTATGCCCATAATAAAAGGGAAAATACTAAATGAACTTTATAATTATACCCAATATCATAGCCATAAATTCTTTCAGGATAATCTAGCAGGACATATTAGCAATCGTATTACCGAAACTGCAAGATCGTTTGAGATTATTATTTCAATATTCGGTGAAAACATTCTTCGTAAACTCGCTATTATTGTATTTGCATTAATTGCTTTACATTCGGTACATTACGTTTTTGCTACGATATTTATTTTATGGATTACGGTTTTTTTAGGACTTAGTGTTCTTTTCTCCGATAAAATCAATAAATACTCATTAAATTATGCTAGAAGCCAATCTTTTGTTGCCGGTAGTATCGTAGATGCAATTAGCAACATTAATGCGGTTAGAATGTTTACAGCCCATAAATTCGAACGTCAACATCTCGAAACAAGAGTAGAAAATGCCGTAGCCGATGAGCAGACTATGCAATTCTTTATGTTCAAATTGCGTTATGCTCTTGGGACTTCTTGTTCAATAATGATTTTTATAATGATTTATTATTTATCTAAACTTCGTAGCGAATTATCTATAAGCATAGGTGATTGCGTATTAGTACTAACATTATGTATAAATGTAGCAGACGATATTTGGGATTTAACGCAAGAAATCGGTGATATGTTCGAGCAGGTCGGGGCATTTAATCAAGGCTTATCTTTAATGGCACCGCATATTATAACTGATATTGCAAACGCTACTCCATTAGATATCAAAGAGGGGGTTATTGAATTTAGAAATGTTACATTTAATTATCATCATAATAACAAGCTATTTTATAATAAATCGGTATTAATACCGAGTAAACAAAAAGTAGGACTAGTTGGATTTTCAGGTTCAGGGAAAACCACTTTTATTAGTTTACTCACGAGGTTACATGATATAGAAGAAGGAATGATTTTAATAGATAATCAAAATATTAAAAACGTAACTCAAGATTCTTTAAGAAAAGCCATTAGCCTTATACCTCAAGAACCGGTGCTTTTTCATCGTACCATTTTGGACAATATCAGATACGGGAAAAAAGAAGCTACTCTTGAGGAGGTTATAGAAGCAGCAAAAGCTGCACATATTCATGATGTTATCGATAATCTACCGGACGGTTACGATACTATGTGCGGTGAACGGGGGAATAACTTATCAGGCGGTCAGCGTCAAAGAATTATCATAGCAAGAGCCATCTTAAAAAATGCTCCTATTTTAATTCTTGATGAAGCAACAAGTAGCTTAGATAGCGAGACGGAAAGCCTGATTCAAGAGTCAATGGATTATTTAATGCAAAATAAAACCGTGATAGTCATTGCCCACAGATTATCTACTTTACTCAATATGGATAGAATTTTAGTTTTTGAAAAGGGAAGTATAATCGATGACGGTAACCATGCAGAATTACTAAAAAATAGTAAGCTATATCAAAAATTATGGAACTCTCAAGTTAAAGGGTTAATAGTGTGAGGAGGTATTACCCATGTTTTATGTCATTCCTGCGAAAGCAGGAATGACATAAAACCAGCCTCAACCTTTAAACTAAATCATTATGAGCCACTATTTCTCCTGTTGCTTCAACTTGAAGTAGTCCGCACTCTGTCATCGCTTTTATTGCACTCTTAGGTAATTCTATCTTATCTGTAGCGTTACTATCAATAATATCTTCAATTTTTTAAATGCATAAAAACTCTAAAGGCGGTATCAATTTAGCTATCTTTCCTACTAATTCTATTAATGGTTGTTTTATAGAATCATCATTAGAAACATCTTTTACAACCGGTAATATTGCTGCTTTCCATTGAACAAACGCAGCTAAATCTTTCTTGTCAATAGCCTTAATTTTCTTGTAATCATTCTTACGCAATGTGGATTCAAGCGTTAAAAGAGCTTTCAGAGGTTCATAAATTGCTTCCTTGTCACGGACCATTTGACCGTCAGGATCGAGTATATCCGATTAGCACCATATTGTAACAATACTTTTACCATATCTGTACTCTGCTTACTATCATTAAGCTCTCTAGTTAGGTCTACTAAACTTTTAAATGCGGTTTTTCATATTAGCACCATAAGCGAGCAATTTAGTTACCATGGCTATATTTAGGTATAGGACGTACATATTTCTAAATAAGTCATATTGTCACCTGTTACGTAATTAGGATCCGCACCATTTTCAATTAGAAATGTTGCCATATCAAAATGTTGAGCTGTTAGGGCAGTGTGAAAAACGGTACCGCTGTTGTGGTCAAGGATTATATTTGCACCTTTTGCAAGTAGAAGCCTTACTATCCCTTTCTGATTATTATGACACGCAAAATATCAAAAAGATTTAGCCTCACCTTCCAATGTATATACTTCTGTATTTGGATCAATATTTAAAGCGGTTAACATACTATAAACTAAATCATAATCACCTTGACAAATTGCTTTAACTATAGCAGTGTCAGGAGATCTTGCTATTTTATCTACAGTGCAGTATGCCATATTGTACACACTAGAAATATTTGTATTTGGATCTTCAATCAAAGCTTTGAATTCTTTGACAAAACTTTCTCTAAAAAATTCATATCTTTTTATTTTATATATATTATTAAATCCCATATTTTCTTCTATATCTCTTAATATCTCATGAAATTTATTTCTAATTATATCATCGATTATCAAGTATTTCCCTTAATGATTCAATTGATAGTATTTTGTATCGTACAGAAAAAAATCATTTTATCAACAAATAGTTTATTTATTAGTAAGCAATCAATAAACTAAAATATTATATTAAATATTGTCATATGCTGTTATAATTACTTTTTTAGCCACTAATATTTAAACAATGAAACTATCTGATTTTGACTTTGATTTACCAAGCGAACTGATCGCACAATATCCATCTAGTGAACGTGATAACTCAGATTTACTAATTGCTGTTACGCCGCCTATTAAAACCAAATTCTACAACATAATAGATTACTTAAAAGAAGGGGACTTATTAGTCTTTAATAATAGTAAGGTAATAAAAGCAAAGTTAAATTTGGGGAAAAATATTACAATAAATTTGAATCAAAAATTATCAGATGATAGTTGGTCGGCTTTTGCTAAACCAGCTCGAAAGCTTCATGTAAATGATGAATTTTATTTTGATAATCATAAGGTAATTATTACCGAAAAACTTGCAATGGGTGAGATTAAAGTAAAATTTGAGCTTAATGATATTTCTGTATTCGAGTTCTTAAATAAATACGGTGAGATGCCGCTACCGGTTTATATTAGGCGTTCACACTCATTATGTCATCCCGTGGCTACGACCACGGGATCCAAAACATATTTAAATAATGACTGGATACCGTGGTCAAACCACGGGATGACAAACACTCAAAACGACAACGACCGCTATCAAACTGTCTATAGCCAAATAGAAGGTTCAGTTGCAGCACCGACAGCAGGCTTGCATTTTACAAAGGATATACTTGATAAGCTTAAGGCAGAAGGCATACAAGCCACATTTTTAACATTACATGTGGGAGCTGGAACTTTTTTACCTGTAAAAACCGAAAATATTCATGAACATAAAATGCATACCGAATATTGCTCTATTACTCCTGACACTGCTGAAATTATCAATAAAGCAAAGCAAGAAGGGAAACGTATTATCGCAGTCGGCACTACAACACTTAGAACACTTGAGAGTTCTTGCAATAACGGCATCGTAAAAGCAGGTAGCTTTAAAACCGATATTTTCATAACCCCAGGTTTTAAATTTCAAACAGCCGATATGCTACTTACTAATTTCCATTTTCCTAAATCTACTTTATTTATGCTTATATGTGCTTTTGCCGGATTTAAAGAGATGCATGAATTATATAAATATGCTATAAAAGAAGCAATGCGTTTTTTTAGCTACGGCGATGCAACGCTTTTATGTAGGAAATGATAATCACAACCGTCATTGCGAGCAACTAAAAGGAGCGTGGCAATCTAGCAAAAATAACAAAAAATGCTAAAGGTTAGCATTTTTCACTGGATCCCGTGGTCAAACCACGGGATGACGGAGGTGACATTGATCCACACAACAAAGCCTTCCTGCTTTTAGCTAGGAACGACATTTTAGAAAAAACCTATAACAAACTAGATAAAAAATATTTTGGATGATTAAATCCTCTACTTCATTAATACGAGATTCAAAACAAACTGCTTTACGAGAAGAATTAAAACAGCTGGCAGCAGCACTTAATAAACCTAAAAGGTTATTCAAATTCTTTAATCAAAACAACTTAGAAAGCGGAATTTATTTATACGGTCCGGTGGGCAGCGGTAAAACTATGCTCATGAATTCTTTTTGTGAAGAATTAACCACACCTAAAATAATAATACATTATCAGAACTTTATGCAGGAAATTCATAAATCTATGCATAAATTACAAACAGCAAATCAGAAAGATATCATCCCTAAAATTGCTAAAAACTATACTAAACAAACTAAAGTGTTATGTATAGATGAGTTTGAAATTAAAGATATTACTGATGCAATGATAATCGGTAGATTATTTAATGAATTAATAAAGCAAAATATTTTTATTTTTATAACTTCTAACACGAGTCCCAATAATCTGTACAAAGACGGATTACAACGAGAATCTTTCTTACCTTTTATAAAGATAATCAATAATACATTTTATGTTAAATATCTAGATAATCAACATGATTATCGATTTGATAAAGCGTTAAGAGTTAAAGAGGCAAGGATAATTTATCCTTTAACTTTAGAAAACCAAAACAAACTTGAAAAAATTATCACGGATATTAGTGATAATAATCTTGCTCCTCAAAATATACAGGTTCTAGGTAGAGAAATATCCTTTCAAAAAGTGCATAAAAGAATATTAGTAACAGATTATAATGAATTATTTACAAGAGGCTTAAGCTATATCGATTATGTTAATATTTGCCAAAATTTTAACGTTATTATAGTGGGGAACGTTCATACTATCGATTCTAACGATACAAATACAGCCGTTAGATTTATCAACTTTATCGATAATGCCTATTTCTATAAAATACTCTTATTTATGAGCCTAGAAGATAACCCAAATAAAATATATCAAGGTTCAGCACGAGCCGCAGAATTTAAACGCACTATTTCAAGACTAAATGAAATGAATAGCGAATCTTATTTATTAAATAATGAGATTTTAAGAATTAACTTCAATTTTCGCTAAAAAAGCTCTTTAATTACTAATTAAAATTTATTTACAGATGACCTCTAAGAAACTTAATAAATTCATCAATATTGATCTTTATATCGTCTTCTAAATGCTCTTCTGTTGTCTGATGATCTACATAAAAAGGATAATAATCGCATGACATATAATTTGCCATTCTTTTATAAAAACTTCTAGAGGAAGTTGTACCGTGATCAATCTCTACTAATTTGCATTTTGGAGCCGCAAAAATAAAGTTAGCAAATCCTGATCCGTGCGATCCAACTATTATTTTTGCTTTATTAAAAAGCCGAGCCTGTTCATACGGGAAGGATAGCTCTAGATATATTACTTTCAAACCGGATCTCTCAATTTTTTCTATTAATTCCTCTTCATTAACTATTTTTCGGGTAGAAGCGTATTTACGAGAAATATATATTTTATCGTATAGTATACTTTACTATTATCTTTAATAAAAATATTTCTTAAATCTTTTTTTAACCATAAAGGCAAAGGTGTACCTTTTACCGGAATAAACGGTACAGATGGAACAATTAGTCTAGTAGCTTGAATTATACAGTCACTATTTACTACAAAAAGCTTATCTTCCGGTATATTTAAATAATTTAATACTATTTCTAATGACTTAATTTGCCATGAATATTTTAAATTATTAATATAGATACGATCATATTCAAGAGCTGATTCTTTTAATATAATTAATCTAGGCAAAATTTGTAGCAGCCAATGATACCAATTTTCAGAACCAAAAGATAAAATTACTGCTAATTTTCCATTAAAATATAAAGGATTTTCAGTATTAATATCTCGTTTTTTTAATAAACGATGTTGATCACCTAAGCTTGTTTGAGTATCTTGTAGAATATAACCTTCTTGAGTTAAAATTCCACCTTCATTAATTACTGTGACGTTTGGTAACTCTAAAATAAATTGATGTTTATTCTTTAATACGTAAGCATTACTAATATAGAGAAAGGTAAAAATTATGAATATAAAATATTCTCATAAAGAGAAAGAAAGGTAATTAACAATTTGCATTGCAAGCTTGGCAGCGACTTACTCTCCCATGCCTTATGACATAGTACCATTAGCGCTATGAGGTTTCACATTCGAGTTCGGGATGGGATCGTGTGTTTCACTCATGCTATAACCACCAAGCTAGCAATACAAACTTTTAAAAAGATAGATTTGTATTATAGTTTGCTGTTAATGTTGTTGCACGACTCAAAAAAATTCTCAACATCATATCTTAACTTTTATACGATACTCAGCAAAATCATTTTCGCTGGATATCGTGGCAGGGCTACAGTATAAAATTAGTTATGCAATAACATTTTTATTAGTTGATAAAACTATTTAACCTGATAACTTGTGAGTAGATACTACACTCTTATAGCATTAACACTATATGCATATGTAATCTCACAGCAAAGTAAATCAATCGAGCTATTAGTATCGGTTAGCTACACACATTACTGTGCTTCCACATCCGACCTATCAACGTGGTGGTCTTCCACGGCTCTAATGGGGAAGTCTAGTTTTGAGGTGGGTTTCCTGCTTAGATGCATTCAGCAGTTATCCCTTCCGTACTTAGCTACCCAGCTGTGCCGTTGGCACGACAACTGGTCCACCAGGGGTACGTCCACCTCGGTCCTCTCGTACTAAAGGCAGATCCTCTCAAACTTCCTACACCCACGGCAGATAGGGACCGAACTGTCTCACGACGTTCTAAACCCAGCTCACGTACCACTTTAATCGGCGAACAGCCGAACCCTTGGGACCTTCTCCAGCCCCAGGATGTGATGAGCCGACATCGAGGTGCCAAACGATTTCGTCGCTATGGACGCTTGGAAATCATCAGCCTGTTATCCCCGGAGTACCTTTTATTCGTTGAGCGATGGCCCTTCCACTCGGGACCACCGGATCACTATGACCGACTTTCGTCTCTGCTCGTCTTGTCAGACTCGCAGTCAGGCTAGCTTATGCCATTGCACTCTAAAAGTTGATTTCCGACCAACCTGAGCTAACCATCGCGCGCCTCCGTTACTCTTTGGGAGGCGACCGCCCCAGTCAAACTACCCACCATGCATTGTCTCGGATCCTGATTCAAGGATCTCGGTTAGATGTCAAGCACCAAAAGGGTGGTATCTCAAGGGTGACTCCACAAAGGCTGACGCCTTCGCTTCGTAGTCTCCCACCTATCCTGCACATCTGATTCCTAACACCAGTGCAAAGCTATAGTAAAGGTTCACGGGGTCTTTCCGTCTGACCGCGGGAACTCCGCATCTTCACGGAGAATTCAATTTCGCTGAGTCGATACTGGAGACAGTGGGGAAATCGTTACGCCATTCGTGCGGGTCGGAACTTACCCGACAAGGAATTTCGCTACCTTAGGACCGTCATAGTTACGGCCGCCGTTCACTGGGACTTCAATTCAGAGCTTGCACCCCTCCTTTTAATCTTCCAGCACTGGGCAGGCGTCAGACCCTATACATCGTCTATTGACTTTGCAGAGCCCTGTGTTTTTAATAAACAGTCGCTACCCCCTAGCTTGTGCCACCTGCACATGGTTGCCCATATACAGGTCATCTTTCTTCCGAAGTTACAGATGCAATTTGCCTAGTTCCTTCAGCATCGTTCTCTCAAGCGCCTTGGTATACTCTACCTGTCCACCTGTGTCGGTTTCGGGTACGGTCTATAATAAAGGTGTTATTTCCTGGAAAATATTCACCGCACAATCAATCCAATAAGACTGTACAATTTACTATTTTCGTCACATCCTTCAGGTTCAGGAATATTAACCTGATTCCCATCGATTACGCCTTTCAGCCTCATCTTAGGGGCCGACTAACCTTGCGCAGATTAACTTTACGCAAGAACCCTTGGACTTTCGGCGAGAATGTTTCTCACATTCTTTATCGCTACTTATGTCAGCATTCTCACTTCCGATACCTCCAGCAAACCTCACGGTTCACCTTCGCAGGCTTACGGAACGCTCCGCTACCATTTATGCCAAATGCATAAACCCGCATCTTCGGTACATGACTTGAGCCCCGTTACATTGTTGGCGCAAGAAAACTTATTTAGACTAGTGAGCTATTACGCTTTCTTTAAATGATGGCTGCTTCTAAGCCAACATCCTAGTTGTTTTGGTCTTCTCACATCCTTTAACACTTAGTCATGATTTAGGGACCTTAGATGGCGGTCTGGGCTTTTTCCCTCTCGACTATGGACCTTAGCACCCATAGTCTGTCTGCTATGCTGTACTCATCGACATTCGGAGTTTGATTGAGTTTGGTAAGTCTGTGGGACCCCCTAGCTCATTCAGTGCTCTACCTTCGATGGTAATCGCTATAACGCTCTACCTAAATAGATTTCGCGGAGAACCAGCTATATCCGAGTTTGATTGGCCTTTCACCCCTAACCACAGCTCATCCCCTACTTTTTCAACAGTAGTGGGTTCGGTCCTTCAGTGGATTTTACTCCGCTTTCAACCTGGCCATGGCTAGATCACCCGGTTTCGGGTCTAATTCATCTAACTAAACGCCCTATTCAGACTCGCTTTCGCTACGCCTACACCTAACGGCTTAAGCTTGCTAGATAAACTAAGTCGCTGACCCATTATACAAAAGGTACGCCGTCACAAGACATATAAATACGCTTGCTCCGACTGCTTGTAAGCATTTGGTTTCAGATACTATTTCACTCCCCTTGTCGGGGTACTTTTCACCTTTCCCTCACGGTACTTGTTCACTATCGGTCACTAGAGAGTACTTAGGCTTAGAGGGTGGTCCCCCTATGTTCAAACAGGATTTCACGTGTCCCGCCTTACTCAAGGACTTCAAACTTTTTACCTATACGGGACTATCACCCTCTATGGTCAACCTTTCCATGTTGTTTTAGTTATTTTTTTGAAGCCACTGGCCTGATCCGCGTTCGCTCGTCACTACTAACGGAGTCTCGGTTGATGTCCTTTCCTCCAGCTACTTAGATATTTCAGTTCGCTGGGTTTGCCTCATATAGCTATGTATTCACTATACAATACCTAATAAATTAGGTAGGTTCCCCTATTCGGAAATCTTCGGATCAAAGTTTATTCGCAACTCCCCGAAGCTTATCGCAGCGTATTACGTCCTTCATCGCCTTCTAGTGCCAAGGCATCCACCAAATGCTCTTATTATATTTACTTATGCTTTTAACTTGAGATTACACAATGCATACAGAATTAATTTCACAATTATTTTTCTTATTTTCAGCATCTACTCACGATATAAATTTTTATTATCGCGGTGTATTTAGTTTTTAGCTTTATCAACTTTTTAAACAGCTACAAAGTTTTACGTTTCAAACTTTGCGTGATAGTTTTATATCTATATTTTTAAAGCTTGTCAAACACTAATTTCAAATAATTTTAATTTTATTTCTTATGAGAGGGCTTAAAGTTATTTTAACCTCTTTTTAAAATAGGCTTTGTCGGCTTTTTGTTTAGATTTGTGGTCCCTAATTTTGTATCTACCTTACCGCCTAAATCTTCAAACAAAAATCTGCCTTTTTGTAAAATATGATTTACTGCTGTCATTTCTCCTTCTCTATTTATCAAACCGCTTTGAGTTTTAACCCATAATAATTTACCGTCTTTTCTAAAGACTGGATTTTCATCAATTGCAAAATCTTTAGTTATACTTAAATTACCGTTCTTATCAAATTTACCTAAAATATTTTTCTGTAAATCAGCAAATACGGCATGAGCGTATAATTTTGAAATTTCTTTTATTTGCTTTGGATCGTTTATATGTGCGCCGGCTTTGTTAATAAAGCCGCTAATTTCATATTGAGATGTTTTACCATGTGGAGTTTTTTTCACAAGAAATTGAGTTTCCGTAAGTAGCTTAGTTTGATCCTCTACTTCATCATCTACTATATTAATTACTTTCCTTTTTAAAGAATAAATATCACTATTCTTTTCAAACTTTGAGGTAAACTCCTTAACGTCTCAATTATCATTAAACCTAACTTCTTTTTTATCTTTACCCATAATAATACTCTTATTTTAATACTGTATCTTTTAAAATATTTGTACCACGTAAAAATTCTTCTATATTCAAAGCTTTTTTACTCTCTTGCTGAAGTTTTTTCACTCGTAATATACCGCTTCCACAAGCTATTTCCAGCTTATCGCTAATAACGGTACCGGAAGTAAAGTGATGATCCGCATTTAAATATTCTGCTTCAAGGATTTTAATTATTTTATCATTATAACTAAAATATGCTCCGGGCCAAGGATTCATGCCCCTTATTTTACAATCTATTTTATATGCGGATTCATGCCAATTAATTTTTCCTTCTTCTTTAGTTAATTTATGAGCATACGTAACGCCGTCACTTGGCTGTGTTATTGGTACTATATTATCGATATTTGCAAGTGTTTTAATTAATAACTCCGCTCCGAGATTTGCACATTTGTTATGCAGTTCTTCCAATATTATTCTTTCTTCTAAATCAAAATCTTCTTTCATCAATATATCACCTGTATCAAGCCCTGTATCCATACGCATAATACATACACTACTTTTCCGGTCACCCTCTATAATAGTACGCTGCAGAGGAGCCGCTCCTCTGTGACGAGGCAAATCGGATGGATGGATATTAAGACAGCCGTATTTCTTAGCTTCTAATATAGCTTTCGGCACAATAAAACCATAGGCAATAACAACTATAATATCAGCATTAACTTTATTAATTAGATTTATTATTTCATCATTACGAAGAGTAGAAGGAGTATAAACAGGAATTTGATGCTCAAATGCTAATTGATGTATTGGAGATTTAGCTAAGTTAAGTCCTCTGCCCTTAGCTTTAGGTTGCTGTGTAAAAACAGCTTTAACTTCGTGATGAGTTATAAGTTTTTTAAGAGCGGGAACAGCGAATTCAGGCGTTCCCATAAAGATTACTTTCACACTATATTATTTTTGAGTTTCTTAAGCTTACGAAGTACTACATCTCGTTTTAAATTACTTAAATAATCAATCATAAGCTTACCTTCTAAATGATCATACTCATGCTGGATAACTCTTGCAAGCCAATCATTTGCTTTAAGCTCTTGCGATTTACCATGATAGTCTAAATACCTAATCTTTATAGATTCCGGTCTTGCCACCTCAATACGTTGCTCCGGTAATGAGATACAACCTTCGTTAGCCGTAACTAGCTCTTCTGCTTTTTCTATTATTTCAGGATTCACTATAAAAAGCGGATAAAAATCTTTTGGTCTTGCTACCGAATCATGATCTTGTATATCAATTACTAAAATACGTTTCAATACCCCTACTTGTACTGCTGCAAGCCCTGCACCATCTTCATGGTACATAGTTTTAAGCATATCATCCATAAATTTTCGTGTTTGATCGGTAAACTCTAAAACCGGCTGAGATTTCTGCTTTAATCTTTCATCAGGTGCCATTACTATCGGTAATATTGACATAATTAAATCTTAATATTTAATTTTAATATACTATAAAATCACCAAAATGTAAAGAAAGCAAACCTGCCTAATTCCGGCAATAGTTGCATAATAAACTCACCTATTTGCAATAATTTGTCGAATTAATAATATTTAGTAAAAAATAATAGCAAATATCAGATAACATGTTAATAAATAAGGCTTGCATAAAATTAAGGAGGAATAATAATGCATTGGGATGATATTGAAGAAATTGCCGAACAACTCGAAGAACATTGTAGCGATCAGTATAATGAAAAAAAAATTTCATTATTAAAGCTAGAGAAACTAATTAGAGATTTAAAGGACTTTGAAGATGGAGAAAAAAAAGTCGAAGAAGTTACATTAGAAGAAATTTTAGACAAATGGGAAGAATTACGTAAAGAAATTAGAGAAATCGATTAAGTAGCTTTTGAGTTATTTTCAGACATTTATAAATTAACTTTATAAAAATACATTATAATCAATAAAAATATAGCAACTGCCTGAAAAAAAACCCTTAAAGTCATTAACTTTGAACTAAATTTCTTATCAAACTTTCCTTCGATAGCCATCGATACTACCCCTATAATAAGAACCGCAACGGTTAAACCAATTGCAATTAATAACCACATCATAATTTATTACCAATATATCACTTTCCACACAAAGATTATATGCTTTTTCTCTTTTAAATCAATTATATAATATTTGAGATTTGATTAAAAAATTCACTAATTCTTCGTAAAAAATAATAATTCAAGGAACACACACATATCTAATTTATCAAATATAGATAATTCAACAATTACTTTAAAAGCAAAAGAGATATTAGGCTCTTGCGTTCTTATTAATTTTTGCTCAAAAATATCTAAAAATACAAATAATTTAATTTTCTGCACGCAAGAACCTAGAGTATTTTGAGAAACCTCGTCCTATTGCTAAAATATTTATTAATGCTCACGGTGGAACATGACTTGCTTAAATTAAGCTTTCTGAGTTACACTATATATATTATCTATCAGTTTAACAAAAGCACCATTTCCTAAAACATTAGCACAAGTGATCACAGGATCAAATAAGATATAAAGAGCTGTAATCAGAGACATCATATTAGTATTAAAACCTAGATATTGTTCAAGTATAGGGAGCATTACAATAATTCTACCACCTGGTATAGCTGCTACTGAAAATTTTGCCAATACAAAATAAAAAGTAAAATAATTAAATAAAGTAGGTTCAGCTAATCCATAACTTTTTAGTATAGCATAAGCCAAAATCGATATGGCAAAACAATCGCCAACAAGATGAATATTGACTGTTATTGGTCAACGGTACGAGCGAGTGCTTTATTATTTGTATTATTTTCCGCTCCTATTTTATACTAAGTGGCATACTTAATAACACTAGACATTGCACTAAATCCACTTATAGACGCTGGCATCATATTACTAAGGCTAGCTATGCATTCCTTAACTCGACAGTTACTTAAAATAAAATAAGCAAGAAAGATATAACCAAACTGAGCAAATACGATCGTCACAAAAATGAACATATAATCTTTAATAATTATATCTAATACTTCATCAAACTGTAGTTTTACGATAAAGCCCATTATAAATAAGGGCATTATATAGATCAACAATCACAATATTTTTGCAACAAATGCTTCTAGCTTACAAGCCAATCCAATTGCAACTTCAGCACACAATTTTGAGGAAATAAAGCCTAAGATAATACTACTAAATACGATTTTATCATTAGAAATAATATTAGGAAAATTAAGCAACCATAAAGGCTTTAAACTATCATTTTCTATAGGAGAGATCATTGATAAAGCGAATTGATATATGTATTACCTACATAATAACTTATGAAGGTAGAACAAACATTAGACCCACATACTAGTAATAATATTAAGAAAACTATACGTGTTGCATCCTTTGGCTAGCATTACAACAGATTTAAAAAGTAAACCAAAAATAATTAAAGGCAGAAATAATCCAATTATAGAAATAGATAGACTTATTGAATACAATAACCTTTGTACTTCTAAACTCATTAGTGGGTTTAACAATATGATAGCTATTAATAGCCATTAAAATAAGTGGCATTTTACGCAACATAAAACTTACCTAATAATTAGTTAATTTAAATAGATGAATATAATTAAAAGAAAGATATAGAGCTATTGTTACCGGCTTAGACCGGCTATAGTAGTAAAAAAAGACTGGAAAGTTAATATTTGCATATTAATTTTATTATAGAGAGAAAAATTAGTGTTGCAATACTTTTCTAGAAGTTCTTTTGGGGGGGTATTGTTAACTAAAAGCAGATCAATTAATAAATTAACGTCATTGCGAGGAAAATTACAAAGTAATTTGTACGTCCGCAATCTCAGGAGTTTTATTATTTCATGAGATTGCCACGTTAGCCTATGGCTGCTCGCAAGGCATTGTTGCGTGAAGCAATTTCACCTCTGTCATCCCGTGGCTTGACCACGGGGTGACACAGTGGGTTTTACCGGTCCACGCAACAATACCTCCTCGCAATGACGACTTAGGTATCTATGCAAAATGCTTTCGCAAGAATGACATCGAGAGCTTTTTAAGAGCTATGCGGGAATAACAACGCCTCAGCCCTTACACCTCTTCAGATTGCTCTAATCCCTCTTCCTCTAACTCACTATCTTCTTCACTTTCAGCAGTTTCAGCAATTAAAGAGACAGACACGACTTTTTCACCATCATCTAGCTTAAATAGGATTACGCCGCTAGTGTTACGTCCCGTAATACGTACTGACTCAAGTTTACAGCGAATTAACTTACCGCTATTGGTAATCAGCATTAACTCATCATCCATTTTAACCGGCATAACACCGACGACTAAACCAGTTTTGTCGTTAATATCCATATTGATTATACCGCTACCGCCACGGTCAGTAATTCTATAGCCATAAGCTGAGCTTCTCTTACCAAAACCGTTCTCAGTTACGGTTAAAATGAATTCTTCGGAATTTGCCATTTCTACAATAGCCGGGGCAGTTAAGCTTACGCCAAGTTCTTCAGGATTAAACTCCTCACCTTTAGCAATCTCTAATCTCTGCTCCCACGGCACGGATAAATAAGCATCTCTATCCTCTTTTGTACTACTAATACCTTTAAGCACAGTCATAGAAATTACAGAATCCTCTTTGGCAAGCTTCATACCTCGTACCCCATCAGAAGTACGGCTCTTAATAACACGCAGCGATTCAACAGGGAATCTTAAAGCTTTACCGGCTTTGGTAGCAAGTAAAATATGCTCGTCTTCTTTACATGGTTTTACGTCTATTAATTTATCGTCCTCATCAAGCCTAATAGCAATTTTACCATTCGACTGAAGCTTTTTGAAATCTAATAAATCGCTTCTTCTGATATTACCTTTGGCAGTTGCGAACATAATGTTTAAATTATCCCTCTCATCCTGATTTTCAGGTAGCGGCATAATATTCGTAATATGCTCATTTGCTTTCAGCGGTAATATATTAACCATCGGTCTACCCTTACCCTGCGGATTACTTAAAGGCAGTTTATACAGTTTTAAACTATAAACCTGACCGATATTTGAGAAGAACAACATAGGAGTATGGGTACTACCGACAAAAACTTGCGTGGTAATATCTTCATCACGCATTGAAAGCCCTGATCTTCCTTTACCGCCACGTTTTTGCGCACGATAGCTACTTAGAGGTACACGCTTGATATACCCGCCAAGCGTTACGGTTACAACCATTTCTTCACGCTGAATTAAATCTTCTATATCTTGATCAAATTCGCCGAATTCAATTGAAGTAAGACGAGGAGTCGCAAATTCTTCTTTAACTTTAATGAGCTCTTCCTTTAAAATTTCAAGTAACCTTGTACGAGAGCCAAGTATATTAAGATATTCGGTGATTTCCGTAATGAGGTTCTTTAAATCCTCTTCAAGCTTGTTTTTCTCCATAGCGGTCAGGCGTTGCAATCTCATTTCTAAGATTGCCTTAGCTTGCACTTCGGTAAAGTTACATTTACCCTGCTCGTTTAACATTGCTTTATCATCAACCAACTTTACAAGAGGTAGGATATTTAATGCTTCCCACTGACGAGCCATTAATTCTTGTTTAGCTGCATTCGGGTCATTTGAAGCTTTAATAATACGTATTATTTCATCGATATTACTAACGGCAATAGTTAGTCCTAGTAAAATATGAGCTCTATCTCTTGCTTTATTGAGTAAATATATAGTACGGTTAGTAATTACTACTTCCCTAAAACTAACGAAAGCTGCAATTACTTCTTTCAAATTCATCACTTTCGGTAGCCCGTCTTTAAGAGCAAGCATAATAACACCGAAGCTAGTTTGTAGCTGCGTACATGCGTATATTTGATTTAAGACTACTTCAGCAACTACGTCTTTCTTTAACTCAATAAAAATCCTTACACCGTTTTTATTCGATTCATCACGTAAATCACTTATACCTTCTATACGCTTTTCCTTAACCATTTCAGCGATTTTCTCAACGAGCCTTGCCTTATTTACCATATACGGTATTTCGGTAATAATAATTGCTTGACGGCTATTACCGATATTCTCAATCTCGGCTCGACCTCGCATAATGATACTCCCTCTACCGGTAAGATATGCCGATCTAATACCGCTAATGCCTAAAATCATTGAACCTGTAGGAAAATCCGGTCCTTTAACAACTTCCAGTAAATCTAATATTTCTATATCGTTATTATCTATATATAAACAGCACGCATCGATAACCTCACCAAGATTATGAGGCGGGATATTAGTTGCCATACCGACCGCAATGCCTCCGCTACCGTTCACCAATAAATTGGGAAACATTGCAGGAAGTACGGAAGGCTCTTCTTCAGAACCATCGTAATTAGGGTTAAAGCTGACAGTCTCTTTATCGATATCCTCTACGAGCTTATACGAAACTTTGGCCATTCGAGATTCGGTATATCTCATTGCTGCCGCCGCATCACCATCCATCGAACCGAAATTACCCTGCCCGTCTACAAGCGGTAAACGCAAGGAAAAATCTTGTGCCATACGTACTAACGCATCGTAAATAGCACTATCGCCGTGCGGATGGTATTTACCCATCACGTCACCGACTATTCTAGCGGATTTTCTATAAGGTTTACTAGCATGATTACCGGCTTCATGCATGGAATAGATAATTCGGCGATGTACCGGCTTTAAGCCGTCCCGAACATCCGGTATAGCTCTACTTACTATAACGCTCATAGCATAATCAAGATAAGATACTTTCATCTCATCTTCGATATTTACCGGTACTAAATTAGAAGAAGATTTATCAGTCACGATTACTTAGCCTTAAATTTAATGAATTATATTTAATAATAGAGACATAATAAATTTCTTTCAAGGATTGCTTGTATTTATAATCGTGGCATTATTTCTAAGTTACCGATGTCATTGCTGCGGGACATTGTTGCGCGGATGCCGATGTCATTCCTGCGAAAGCAGGAATCTAGTTTTTTAAGCAAATTATATACTAAATTTTTATGTAATTTTCTTTGTTTTATCATTTTTTACTGGATTCCCGCTTGCGTGGAAATGAAATAAACGAACCATACAACAAGGCCTTTAGTCACTTACAATGACGACATCAACCGTTTCTATGCAATAACATAATCGTAAAAGTTAACAAACTTTATTATATATTAGAATTATTTTATACTTTCTAAATATAATGAACGCTGCTCTATTTTTGTTATCTCATCTACCGTTACCTGTTCTGCTAACCTTTGTTTAAACTTAGATCTTAGTTTTTCTAAATCTTTATTTTTCTTAGAGAACGGTAATATTTTAGATAATAATTTATTATTTTTGTTGAACATGTAGTTGCTCCCGTGATTACACTTAAATTGCTCAAGTTTTAACCACCGAAGATTTTAACTTCGGGTGGTTGGGACATTCAAAGAACCGTCACAGAACAATTATAATAGCTTTTAGGTTTAAAGCTTACACTTTAAACCTTGTACATAGCTACTATCCCCCGACCATGAAGTCGAGGATTATACCATTTATACGGCTGATAATACCGCTTAGGATAGAGGCTTTGAAACCCCGGAATAACGTCACCGCTATTCTTGCAAGAGATTTTAGCCAATTTTTTGAAATATCAATTAGCTATCCATGTCATTCCTGCGTGGATCAGTTTTTTTGTCATTGCGAGGAAAATTACATAGTAATTTGACGCAGCAATCTTGAGAAGAATTCCTGAGATTGCACGCTCACTAACGTTCGCTCGCAATGACGACTTGATATCCACGCAACAACACCTCCGCGGGAATGACATCGAGCTGGTTTTACCAAACCACTTAACAAAGCTTGTAGTTGATATAATGATAAATTTTAAGAATGTTCCTCTTCTTGCTATTTATACCAAAGTTCGGCATAATAGCCTTTGTGCTGTAGCAAGGTTTTATGGTTGCCCCGCTCAACTATATAACCGTTATCTAAAACGATAATCTCATCTGCATCGATAATAGTTGAGAGTCTATGGGCAATGATAAGGGTAGTATGGTGAGCCGAGATCTCTTTAAGGCGTGCTTGAATTAGCTTTTCGGCTTTAGTATCAAGCGAACTTGTTGCCTCATCAAAAACATATATTGCTGGATTTTTTAAGATGGTTCTTGCAATTGCAATACGCTGTTTCTCACCGCCCGAAAGCTTTAAGCCTCTCTCGCCTACCTGCGTCTCATACCCTTCAGGTAACGTGCTAATAAACTCATGAATATGAGCATTTTTTGAGGCTGCTATAACTTCATCGTAGCTTGCTGCATTATTACCGTATGCGATGTTGTAATATATCGCGTATCGTTAAACAGTACCGTATCCTGTGGGACAATTCCAATAGATTTACGCAGCGATTGTTGCGTGACTTCTCTTATATCCTGACCATCAATAGTAATATTGCCGCTATTAATATTGTAAAACCTAAAAAGCAAGCGTGATATCGTCGATTTCCCTGCCCCGCTACTACCGACTACTGCTAAAGTTTTACCGCTCTTGATCGTAAAACTTATATTATGTAAAATCAGACGTGCCTGATTATAAGCAAAGCTAACATTATCGAAACTAACCGCACCTTTTAAGATAATTAGCTCCTTAGCGTTCAAAGCATCCTCTACTTCTACAGGTATATCAAGCAGCTTAAACATATCTTCCATACTAACTAGAGCGTTTTTAATTTCTCTATAAGCAAAGCCAAGTATTGAAAGCAGAATTGATAGCTGAAATAGATAAGTATTAACCATTATTAAATCGCCGACGGTCATTTTATTTTGGTTAATAGCATTTGCTGAAAGTATCATAAGGCTAACAAGCCCTAAGGATATTATAACATCCTGCCCGATATTTAAAATCGATATGCTGTTAGTAGTTTTAGTAGCTGATTTTTCATAAGTTTGTAAAACCTCATTAAACTTTATCGCCTCATATTCTTCATTACCGAAATATTTAACGGTCTCAAAATTCAGTAAACTATCGATTGCTCTATTATTGGCGGTGTATCGCTTTGGTTTATTTCCCTTGCAAAAGAAATACGCCAAATACTGATTAGGCAAATATAACCAACATAAACTATCATTGTTATTAAAATAGTTACGGCAAACCAAATACTGTAAACATACCATAACATCCCGCTTACTAATATAATTTCTACGCTTGTCGGAAAAATATTAAATAACGAATACCGCAGTACCACTTCAATACCTTTAGTACCACGCTCTATTGACCTACTTAAGCCCCCTGTGTTTCTAGTAATGTGAAAACGCATACTTAAAGCATGTACTTAAAGACATTTAGAGCAACTAAGCGAGTTGCTTGATGCCCTACTTTTGAAAAAATGATATTTCGTAATTCACTGTTGAACAAGTATTTTTGTTCCGCCATATGCAACAATAATCCCGATCATAACCGAAAGAGCAAAGTTTTTATTTAGCACATTTATTATATATTTATAAACAATAGGAACGAAAATATTTATTACTTTAGCTATGACTAGACAAATTAAGAGAGGTAACAATACGCAGGCGTATATCAAAATCCTTCGACCATAAATACGGCAGAAGTAGAGAGAATGAATTTTTGCGAGTTTTATTTTTGAACATTTTAAAGTTTTGGTAGTTTTCAGCATCATTGCAAGCGGGCATTGCTCGCGTGGATACTAAATCGTCATTGCGAGCGACCGTAGGAGCGTGGCAATCTCATAAAATAATAACAAACTCCTTAGATTGCTTCGTCAATTACTTCGTAATTTCCTTGCAATGACGTTTTTATTAATTACGCTCCGGCAGCAGGTGAAGTCGTCTTTGGCTGATTTTCTAACAGCTTATCTAACCTTCCCTCTTTTTCAAGATCAAACAGAGCATCACAACCGCCAACATGCATATTATCTATAAATATCTGCGGGACGGTCTTTTTTCCACCGGATTTCTTAATAAATTTTTCTTTCTCTTCCTGAGTAAAATTACTTACTTCAATTTCCTCATAAGCAACATTTTTCTCATCAAGCAATGCTTTAGCTTTTATACAATAAGGACAACTAGCGAGAGTATAAACAATAATTGTGTGTAATATAGCTTTATTCATAATATTATATTTTTTTGTGAGATTTTAATATATTATCTTAAACTATAGTTTTTAAAGCAAGTAAAAATGCATGAATAATTTTTCTATTATCTCAGAATATAAACCGGCAGGCGATCAACCAAAAGCAATAGATGAAATTATAGCAGGGTTAAGTAGCAAAAAACGCTCACAAATGTTGCTTGGTATTACGGGATCAGGCAAAACCTTTACTATGGCAAATATTATAGAGAGAACTAATCGTCCTACTCTTATTATGGCTCATAATAAAACTTTAGCTGCCCAAATCTATTCAGAGATGAAATCGCTTTTTCCAAAGAATGCCGTTGAATACTTTGTCTCATATTATGATTATTACCAGCCCGAAGCTTATATAGCACGCACCGATACTTTTATAGAAAAAGACTCATCAATTAACGAACAAATTGATTTAATGCGTCATGCCGCTACAAGATCACTATTAGAGCGTCGTGACGTTATAGTAGTTTCTTCCGTTTCCTGTATTTACGGCCTTGGCTCTCCCGATTTATATTACCAAATGATGGTTAATCTAGAGCCTGGTCAAAGCTACCCTCGTGATCAGCTACTAAACAATTTGATAAATCTACAATATGAGCGTAACGATATCGGATTTGAGCGTGGCTGTTTTAGAGTTAAAGGCGACAACATCGATATTTTCCCCTCACATTACAGCGATAAAGCTTGGCGTTTATCGTTTTTCGGTAATGAACTCGAATATATCCATGAATTTGATCCCCTAACAGGTGAAAAACTTGCTAAGCTCGATAAAGCTATGGTTTTTGGTAATTCACATTTTGTGATGCCTCAAGAAACGGTCAATAATGCCATATCAGGTATTGAAGAAGAATTACAAAAACGCTTAGAGTTTTTAAAGTCACAAAACAAACCACTTGAAACTCAAAGGCTAAATCAACGTACTCAATATGATCTTGAAATGTTAACGGAAACCGGCAGCTGTAAAGGCGTTGAAAACTACTCTCGCTTTTTCACAGGACGTAATGCCGGTGAGCCGCCTCCTACATTATTCGAATACCTACCAGAAGATGCATTATTATTTGTTGATGAAAGCCATGTATCCGTACCGCAAATTAGAGCGATGTATAACGGCGATCGAGCAAGGAAAAAAGTTTTGGTAGAGCATGGGTTTCGTCTACCCTCTGCACTTGATAACAGACCTTTAAAATTTGAAGAATGGGACAAATTTAGACCACAAACTGTGTTTGTATCTGCAACTCCAGGACCGTTCGAGTTAGAAGAAACCGGCGGCACGGTTGTAGAATTGATTATCAGACCTACTGGGCTGCTTGATCCTGAATGTATTATCAAACCCGCTACTAACCAAGTTGAGGATTTAATTAGCGAAATTCAAACCACTATCGCTCAAGGTTTTCGTGTTCTAGTCACCACCTTAACTCAAAAAATGGCAGAAGATTTAACCGCCTATTTACAGGAGCTAAAATATAAAACTTCTTATTTACATTCTAACGTTCATACTCTAGAACGTATAGAGATTTTACGAGATTTAAGACAAGGTACTATTGATGTTTTAGTCGGTATTAATCTATTAAGGGAGGGGCTTGACATCCCTGAATGCGGCTTAGTTGCTATACTTGATGCAGACAAAGAGGGGTTTTTGCGGTCGGAAGTATCGTTAATACAAACAATAGGAAGAGCTGCAAGAAATAGCGCGGGTAGAGTTATACTTTATGCCGATAAAATGACTAAATCTATCGATAAAGCCGTTAGTGAAACGTTGCGTAGAAGGCAAATTCAGCAAGAATATAATGAAAAACACGGCATAATTCCAAAAACCATCAACCGTGCTATTCACGCTTTAGCAGAATTTGAGAAAATCGATAGTAAGCTTGATAAAAAACAAGCTCATACTTTATTTGATAATCCTGCTAAGCTAAAAACCCATATTGATAAATTAAAGAAAGAAATGCTTAAAGCCGCAAGTAATCTTGAATTTGAACAAGCCGTAAAACTTCGTGATCAGCTAAAAACTCTAGAAGAGGCGGCACTCGAGTTGAGTTAATGGTGTGCGTTGTGGATACCAAAATCGTCATCGTCATTGCAAGGCAAAACTGTAAGTTTTGACAATCTCAGGAGTTTGTTATTATTTCATGAGATTGCCACGCAGCCTATGGCTGCTCGCAATGACTATTCAGTGTCCACACGGGCAATACCATTAACAACACCTAAAACTCCTACGATGATACGGTGATAAGCCATGTATATTAATAGCTTCGATATGTTCTTTGGTACCATAGCCGGAATTTTTGTGCCATAAATATTGGGGAAATTCAGCACTTAAGTCTAGCATCAAACGATCCCTAGTAACTTTTGCAACAATAGAAGCAGCAGCAATCGATAATGATAAATTATCACCGTTAATTATACTGACAAATCTTTCATCCTTAAACTGCATATTACCGTCAACTAACACTATTTCTGGCTCAAGGCTAAGATTTGCTACAGCAATAGAACAAGCTTTTTTAGTTGCCTCTAATATATTAATATCATCAATTTCGGTATGAGAAATAATAGCAGTTGCCCAAACATAATTACTAGTGATTTGTTCATATAGTAATTCTCTTTTCTTTTTGGAAAGCTTTTTAGAATCTTTAATTCCCGTTATAATATTGGCGTTATCTACTATAACGGCACTTGCTACTACCGGACCTGCAAGCGGTCCTCTACCTGCTTCATCTATACCTGCTACAATACAGTTATGATATTTTTTTTCAAAATGTAATAGATCTACTTCCATAATTGTATTTTTTTAATTTTTGATATATGATAGAGCAGTTTAGAATTACAAAAAAGGAAAAGTGCAAAATTATTTTCAATTATTAGGACTTCCGCAAGAGTATAATATTAATTTAAAGATATTAGAAAAGCAATATTTTGCTATGCAGGTAAAATATCATCCCGATAAAGCAAAAACTTTGCAGGAAAAGGAACAAAATCTAATTACTGCGGCTGAATTAAATAACGCTTACTCTACTCTTAAAGATGCCTTAAAGCGTGCTGAATATATGCTGCTTTTGCAAAATATAAATTTGAATGACGAAAAAACACGTAGTTTACTTTCGCCTCTAGAATTAAGCATATTCTGGGATGAAATGGAAATAATCGAAAATACTATCTTATTTAGTGATTTAGAAAAAATAAAAGACAAATATGAATTAATGAAAAAGCTTGAAATTGATTCTTTAAAACAAGCTTTTGAAGAACAAAATCTATCAGACGCAACTATAAAAACTAGCAAGCTTAAATATATTGGGACATTGCTGCATAAACTGCAAGAAAAAATAAAATCATGCAAATAATAGAAATTAGGGAACCGGAGCAAGCTGATTTTAAGCAAGAACGGCAAATAGCAGTCGGTATCGATTTTGGCACTACTAACTCATTAATAGCTATTGCAGCTAATAGACAAGTTAAAGTTATTAAATCTATAGATGATAAAGAATTAATCCCAACTACTATAGATTTTACAAGTAACAATTTTACTATAGGTAATAATAAAGGACTGCGTTCTATTAAAAGACTATTCGGTAAAACATTAAAAGAAATTCTAAATACTCCGGCACTTTTTTCGTTAGTTAAAGATTATCTAGATGTAAATAGTAGTGAGCTTAAGCTAAATTTTGCAAATAAACAACTGAGAATCCCTGAAATTGCAGCAGAAATTTTTATTTACCTAAAAAATCAAGCAGAAGAACAATTAAAGACTAATCTAACTAAAGCAGTAATAACAGTACCTGCACATTTTAACGATGCAGCAAGAGGCGAAGTAATGCTTGCGGCTAAAATAGCAGGTTTTGAAGTATTAAGGCTAATTGCCGAACCTACTGCAGCTGCCTATGCTTACGGCTTAAACAAAAATCAAAAAGGCTGTTATTTAGTATATGACCTAGGCGGCGGTACTTTTGACGTATCTATTCTTAATATACAAGAAGGTATTTTTCAAGTTATAGCAACAAACGGCGATAATATGCTTGGTGGCAACGATATAGATGTAGTAATTACACAATATCTTTGCAATAAATTTGATTTACCTAATTCTATAGATACTTTACAACTTGCAAAAAAAGCAAAAGAAACTTTAACATATAAAGATAGTTTTAATAATGATAATGTATCAATTAATAAGCAAACATTAGAGCAATTAATTTTACCCTTAGTAGAACGTACTATCAATATAGCTCAAGAGTGTTTAGAACAAGCAGGAAATCCAAATATAGACGGAGTTATTTTAGTAGGGGGTGCAACCCGCATTCCTTTAATAAAAGACGAATTATATAAAGCATTTAAAATAGATATTCTATCAGATATCGATCCTGATAAAGCAGTTGTATGGGGGGCTGCATTACAAGCAGAAAATTTAATAGCACCCCATACAAATTCATTATTGATTGATGTAGCACCTTTATCGCTGGGTATGGAATTATATGGCGGTATAGTTGAAAAAATCATCATGCATAATACTCCGATTCCTATTTCGGTCGTAAAAGAATTTACGACTTATGTCGATAATCAAACCGGTATACAATTTCATATATTACAAGGTGAACGTGAAATGGCTGCCGATTGCCGCAGTTTAGCCCGATTTGAGTTAAAGGGACTTCCTCCTATGAAAGCAGGATGTATTAGAGCCGAAGTTACTTTTTCTATTGACGCAGACGGTATATTATCCGTTTCTGCTTATGAGAAAATCAGCAATACATCACATGCTATAGAAGTAAAGCCAAATCACGGTATTGATAAAACGGAGATTGATATTATGTTAGAAAACGCGTATAAAAATGCTAAAATAGATTATACTACAAGATTATTACAAGAAGCAGTAATTGAAGCAGAGGCTTTAATCTTTAGCATAGAACGTGCTATAGCGGAATTAACAACTTTATCATCGGAAAGTGAGATATCTATAATTAATTCTTTATTAGATAATATAAAAGCAGCCGTACACGCTAGAGATTGGATCTTAATTAATAATTCTATTAAAGAGTTTAAATCCAAAATAAAAAAATCTATAGATACAAAGTTTAATATAATAATTAATGATTTGCTAAAAGGCAAAAATATCAATCAAATTAAATAGCCTCAGTTATATATAATATATTATATATAATCGAACTAATTTAGATAAGGAAAAATAAGAAGAATGTCAGGAAAAATAAAAGTAACATTTATTATAAATGATGGAGAAGAAAAAACAGTAGAAGCACCGATAGGGCTTTCTATTTTAGAAATTGCCCATAGTAACGATCTAGACCTTGAGGGAGCTTGTGAAGGATCGCTTGCTTGTGCTACTTGTCACGTTATTTTAGAAGAAGAATTTTACAACAAATTAAAAAAACCTACGGAAGCAGAGGAAGATATGCTTGACTTAGCCTTTGGTCTTACCGATACTTCTAGATTGGGATGTCAAATTATTTTAACCGAAGAATTAGACGGCATAAAAGTACGCCTTCCTGCTGCTACTCGTAATATAAAATTATAATGGATTAAAAAAGTGATACGTAAAATACTTCTTTTTGTGTTTTTAGCCTTTACTATAATATGGTTTGCAACTGCATATACTATAAAAAATAACGTTGTAAGTTTAATGACGAATTCTGAATCCGATAATCTTAAAATATCTTATAATGTAGTTAAGTTTTCAGGCTATCCTTTTAATTGGAAAATTACCGTAACGGATCCTAAAGTAAAATTAATTGATCATGTAAATTCTAAAGAATTTACATGCGAAAATATTGTCCTAAATATAGCTTTTAGTACTAAAAGAGCCGCTCTTAATTTCGGTCCTTTTATTAGAGAAGTCGATAATTACGGCGACAAAACATTTACCTATGATGTACGCAGCGATGATGACATAAAGGGTATAGGAAAATTTAATAAACCTTTATATAAAATATCAAAAGATGATAATTTAAAAGAAATATTAAAATCAATTCAGTTAAATAATAAAGCATTATTGATATTTAAAGATAATCAAGAAATCTTTAAAATTAATGATTTAGCATTTCTTATAAGAAAACAGAATTTAGCAAGTGAGGAAAATATATCCTTATTTTTAAACATGAATTATTATTCAGAAAAAGATATTTTGAATTTTAAAAATGCTAATTTAGATATTGCTGCTTCTTTAAAATTTGCTGAAGACGGAGAAGATTCAGCTATTTTACAAGATTTTAATATAGAAAGATTTATTTTTACTTGTGATAATGATTCTAAAATTAATTTAAACGGTGATTTACAACTCTTTGCCAATAAATTACCGAAAGGAAAACTATATTTTGAGCTAGAAAATTATAATTCCATAGTTGATAAATTATTACCGAATAATATTATTTTTTCTAAGAAACTAATTAAAACAATTATTGCTAAAGCAATTAATAAAGCTTCCGACATGCAATTAAATACAGAGCAAAATGATTCAAATTCGGCTTACAAAAATATAGAAAAAGCTAAGTTTGATATTGAGTTTTCAGACAAAGGAATAAATATCGGTGCTATTAATTTATTAGAACTAAAACTTGGTGAACATAAAGAAGACCAAAATACCACAAATAATTCAAATTAGCTTTATGAACAATTTTAAACTAGCGACTATTATTAGCATATTTCTTATTTGCAGTAATATTTATGCTGCTCCAAAAGTCATTAAAATCGGTACCGGCTCTATTTTAAAAGGATATTATGCTATTGGACTTGATTTATGCAAGACTATTACAAATGACGATAAAAATAATGAACATATTAAATGCGAAGTTGTTGCAACAAACGGTAGTATAGAAAATTTAAAATTATTACAACAAGGCAAAATTGATTTAGCCCTAGTGCAAGCTAATATTGCAGTAGAAGCATATGAGGGCATAGGTTATTATCACGATCAAGAAAAAATGCAAAATTTACGTCAGGTGCTTAATCTACATGATGAGTTTTTTACGGTTATTGTAAAAGATGAGGATAAAATAAAAGGTTTTGCTGATATTGACGGAAAAAAAATAACTAACGGTCCAGCATTTTCCAGTAGTCATATTACTTATGATATCGTACGTTCTTTATATAAATTTGCTAAGGAACCTGAAGAGCTACACATTAATTATGAAGATTCTAGTGATCAATTCTGTAATAAGGAAATAGATGCTATAATAATGATGGTTGGACATTCTAACCCCTTAGTAAATTTAATAGCTAATAAGTGTAAAATTGATTTCATTTCTATTGACAATGATAAAATAACGGAATTAATAAAACAAAATAGAGCTTTTCATAAAGCCATACTTCATAAGGGCTTATATCCAGGGATTACCGATAATCAAACTACAGTAAAAGTATCGGCAATCCTAGTAACTAGAGATGAGGCAAATCGTGATATTTTAGATAAATTTATCGGAGCTTTTCATAGAAACGTAGCAAATTTTAAACTTTCTAATTACTTATTAAATAACCTGGACATTAACTATTTCGCCGATACTAAAAATTTTGTTCTACCAAAACATGATTCAGTAAGAAACAAAAACTAACAATATCTTATGTCTGAAAATACTATATTTAAAAATATACTGATACCTATAGATTTAAATGATAAAAAATCTATAAAAGGTATTCTTTCTAAGGCTTTAATGCTTGCGACGAACTTTCAAGCAAAATTACATTTTATGTATGTAATTCCTGAATTCGGTACGAAAATGTTTGAAGATTATTTACCTAAACATTGGAGAACAGAGAAAAAAGAAAAGTATAAAGCTCAAATTAAAGAGCTTATCAAACAATATATTCCTGATGAAATTGAAACAGATTATTATATAGGTAGCGGTGCCGTTTATGATGAAATAATTAAGCACTCTAATGAAATTAAAGCCGATTTAATCATAATCTCTGCAGTCAGACTACAATTAAAAGATTATATGCTTGGACCTAATGCTTCTAAAATCGTCCGTCATTCAGATATATCAGTGTTAGTAGTAAGAGACGAGTAATAAGTATTATTTACGACTCTTGGGAGTGCATTGCTAGCGTGGATCCATAATCGTCATTGCGAGCAGCCGTAGGCTGCGTGGTAATCCACAAAAAATAAAAAAAATGCTATAAATTAGCATTTTTTACTGGATTGCTTCGTCAAAACTTACAGTTTTTTCTTGCAATGACGATTTTGGCTGTTATAACTTCACTTTCAACTTCACAAAGCCTTGATAGCTTTGATATTTCTTTTGTAAATGACAGTGATATTCAAGTAATACGCTTACATTATCTTTTTCAGTTAAAACGCTAGCACCGATATTATAAGCGACTTTATGTTGCTTCGGTAATGCGATAGTTTCATTAGCTTCTCTATCTTTCCATTTTACTTTAGCATTAAGTTTTTTACTATTATCATTAAGTAATGTTCTACAGATGCTTGAAGTGCAGGCATAACACTGAAACCTTCAGCTATTTTCTGCGGTGCTAAAGAACTACCTTACCGCCTAAAATACCGCTCTATAAATGCTACTTTTAGAAGCAATACTCAAATGCTGAATACCTACAACATCACTTTCTTGATATGTATCGTCTTTAGAGTGGCCGTATCTTATACCAAGATTTGGAGTAAGAGTAATATCACCATTCATAAGATGATTATAACTTAATAAAGTTTCAAAGTTATAATTATTATCCTTATATTTACCGGTTGCAATAGTACCTAAACGGTTGATTTACTCTTTACTATATTATGATTGTAAGCAAACATAGCTTGTATCATAAAGTTTTTCGGTAATTCTTTTTGTCCGTATAAAGTTACGATATGGCTATCGATATTAGTATTTGACCTGCTACCGTTAGATTTAAACTTTGAATCCAATTTAGTATAAGCAATACCGACTAAATCTTTGTAGTTATCAGAACCAATATCAAAACCTATAGTACCACCCGCAACATGACTTTTATAACCGGCAAAACCTTTTTGCGTATTAGTACCGTAAGTACCTGCAATCCAAAGGCTTTTATCTAACACTTTTTCATCTTCATCACCCGCAGCAACCACAGCACTAGAGAACATTCTATGCGATATAATATTACAGCTCATTTGAGTGATATCATGAATCGGATTATATATTGCTCCAATCATTTCTTCGTCTTGTTTTACTGCATTTTGCATTTCTACAACTTCAGCAGCTTCAACTCTTACAGCTTCAGCAATGCTTGCTTCTGCGGCTTCCTTTATAGAAGCAACTACTTTTGCCTCCTCTTCTTGTCTAGCTTCCTCTTGCTTCGAGTTTTCAAGGCTAACTTCAGAATCCTTAGATTCTGATTTATTTGTACTACTAGATACTTCTACTTTTGTTCGCTCCTGTATTATATTATAATCATCATTTTCATAATCTTCTTCAATGTTAAAATCATCATCTTTATCATCAAAGCCTTCAATATTGCCCTATAAAGGAACAATCCTCTCTATACGTTGAACAATCATAATTTCTGCACCAGTATGTGGAACTTCTTCCACCGGAGGCGGAACTACCCCTACATCTTCCATATTAATAACTACCGGTGCCGGTGCTAATGGAGCTGCAACTGCAGGAACAGCTATTACCTCTTCTGCATCCTCTTCAGGATCTGCCGGTAAAACCAACGGTGCAACAGGAACCACAAAAGCAACAGCAGGAGCTACTACAACTACTCCACCATAGCTTACGTCTCCATTTGCTACTGCTTGTGCTGCTGCTGACTCAGGATGTCTTGTAGCAACTTCTGCTTCATTTACAGCTACCGCTTCTATAATTGCTGCTAACCTAGAATTATTCGCTTTAAGTTGCTGCATTAATCCTGCATCTTGATTCATTCTAACATATAGATTTCTTGTTTCCTGATCTATACCACTTGCTACTTCTCTTTTAGGACCTATGAACTCAATATTGATTCCTTCTTTTATAGCTTGAGCTAATTGATTTATATTACCATCAAGTGCATCTGCATTTTTAGTTGTATATTTCTCAAAAACTTCTTCTACAATTAATGCTTTTAGTTTTTCCTTTCCTTGAGTCTTTATTGCTAACTCTCTTTTTAAATCCGTGTCAACTGAAGCTGCTATAGCTTGAACAACGGTTTCGTATTTTTTCCCCTATTTTAGAAGTAGGAGCAATATAAGCTACTGCCACTGCAACCGCAGCATTTTTTTTAGGAAAAAGATTTACGATAGGCTTTAGACTGTTCCTCTTTCTGACTAAACCGTCCATACCAAGCCCATTATATCCTATCCTCGTAGGTAGTGGCAGTCCACCTGCTACCACTATTACTGGTGCAATAACAGGGGTATTAGCAGCTTTACTCCTTCTTAATACCGCTTCTATTTTCTCATCACTTAATTATATTAAGAAATTTTCCTCTTTTAAGAAATCTTTAGTATTAGGTATTAAAGCTTTCATTTTTGCATTAAAATTATTTTGTACGGCGTCTGTTATATTTTTCTCTGTAATGGTTTTAGAAGCTTTAGATAAACCAGCTGCATTATCGGCTAAAACTTTTCTTAGTAATCTAGCATTAGTATCAACTGCCGTTTCATAAATTCTTGATAATGTTGCCGGTACAGCTTTATTGTGTAAAAATGTTAGCCTCTATCTATATTACTTTCCACTGTTAAATTAACAATATTGTTATTAATCCAATTATTTATTTGAGTATTTACTTTGTTTGCTTTAGGAGTAAGGGCTATATTATCGTGTACTTCTCCTTTATTAGGAGCTAGATCTAGTACATCGGAAAATTTTATCTCTATTTCATTATTTAAAGAATTTGCTCCTAAAACATTTTCATTTTTAGCAATATAATCTATTCTTGATATAACTGTTTTCTTATCTTGTAGTTCATATTTTATTTTTATTTCAGTACTTCTTGCCGTAATATGATTTTGTAAGTCCAGCGGTAATTTATCAAAAGTATAGTTTAACGGTCTATTGCATTATGTTCTTCTTCATTAAATAGCTCTTTAAAAAATTCCTTGTTGGCTATTTTATTATTTAAAGTTAAAGCTTGCCTTGAAATTTGCTTTATTACATCATCATCTTTTAGTCTATTCCAAATATTCTCAGCTTTTATCATTAATTGTGCTTTATCAGGCTTTGCTTCTGAAAATAATGTTAAAGACTCAAGTGAACTTTTCCTTTCTTCTAAAGTTAAAAGTGTTTTGATAGTAATCCCTAAATCTGTTTCTGCACCTAATCTAATGTTCTTACTTCTAGCTTTCCGGGATTTCCATTATTTTTAGCTAAATACATCTCATTATGAAATATTCTGTCTAAAGTATTCGGAGCTACAAGAACTTCTGCGACTGCTCTGCCTACAACCGGTGCCGGTGCAGCTATTCTTCCTCTTAATGCAGCATCTTCTTTTGCCTTTAGATTTATAACCTGCTAATTTTAGTTCATCATCACCTATGGCATCTAGATTTGCTATATCCCTAGCTATTGCAAGTCTTATACCTACACCTGCCGGAGGAGGAGCTGCTACTCCACCCGGTAGAGGTGGAGGAGGCGGTACTACTCCTGCCATTGCTTGAGGTGCTATATTACAAGACCTACTAGACCCTCATTATCTATTCTTATTTCACCTACAGTCTTTTTTAGGACAAGTGCCAGATCACTCATTGTTTAAAGCATCGAAATTATTTATCAATGCCTGCATTTTCTTACCATCCAAATCTTTAGTTATTAAACCGGCATCTTTTAAAATCTTGTTATAACTTTTTAGACCTTGCTCATCAACTACCTTATCGTTTTCATTCACTATCTTAATTTTACCGTTATCAATATATGCTTCTTTTAATTTAGCCATCTGCTCTCAATAATTAACTACTATTGCAGGATCAGCTAACTTCATTACGGATTGTCTTATGGGAATACTAGATTGTTTAGACTCAAGCTCAACTAAGTTTTGATTAACATAGTTTTTAAATTGATCTAATAATTTATGTTTTGCTTCCGGAGTAGCTACGCTTTTAAACTTATTTAAAAGGGCTGTTTCCTGATTCAGAGTATTTAGCATTAATATAGATGCTTCTTACAGATTATTTACAACTTTTAAATCGTCATTAGCATCTACACCGCCTGTCATAGCTATATATTTTAACTGCTCCAAAGGTGTATTTAAATTTTCTATGTTATAAAATTTATAGCCTTTTTAATTTTATCGTTAATACTGACAGCATTTGCCCCTTCAGCTTTAGCAAGGATTTCCAATACTTGAAGTCTATTTTCTAGAGCCATCTCTTGCTCGTTACGTCCTGTTTCTACTGCTGTATTACCTGTTAAATCAACAACTTCAACACCGGCTGCACGTGCTTCTCTTCTTTCTCTAGCACCGTTAAGTACAGGAACAACTGCTTGAAGTCTAGTGACTTCTATTATTGCGTTATTGAATAATCTTCTTTCCCCCGGCATAAGATCGTCAACAAGGTCACCAAAATCTGTACGGTCCTGAATTCCTTTTATAACATTAAGCTTTTGAGCAGGAGTTAATATTTGGTAGTCAGCAGCATGGTTCAATATATCATAGATTTTCTATATCTGCTCTTGCTTCCCCGGTCACAGCGGTAAGGATTGCAGCATTAGCACAGTTAAGTAAGAATAATTTTGTAAGTTTAGAATTTATAGATTTAATATTTTTTCCATAATATCTAATTTCTCTTTAATAAATTTATTACTTAAAATATTAATACTTTTTTGTTATTAAAGATAATGATACATAATCTATTATGTCAAAAATTTATATTGATGAGTTATAAAATAGGATAGTAACATGGATTTTATATGATATTTTAGTATTTATAGGAAATGTTATTTTTGTTAATGTTTAGTTAATTTATTAAAATCTCGTAGCACATTATACGATATTACTTCTATACATGCAAGCTATATTATTAAAATTTTCATTATTTTTAAAATGCTTTATAATGATTGTTATATAAAATGATGTCATTCCCGCATGAATACCCAAGTCGTCATTGCGAGCGAACGTTAGTGAGCGTGGCAATCTCAGGAATTGTTCCAATATTGCTTAGTCGAAACTTGCAGTTTTTCCTCGCAATGATGCAAAAATCGTTCCACGCAACCGCGCTTTCTTACCTACACGGGAATGACATTAAACCATAAGGTATATTACTTTGTCTCTCAAAACCAAATTACTTTTTATTACAATTAGCGGCATTATAATATTATATTTTGCTATTCCTCCTGCACCTTTACTTAAAGACGTAAGTTTCTCACAAAGAGTATTTGACCGAAACGGCGAGTTAATGCGTATTTCGCTTTCTAAAGACGATAAATATAGGATATTCACTCCTATACGTGAAATACCGGCAAGTTTTATAGAAACAGTACTATTATATGAAGACAAGCATTTTTATGCGCATTTTGGCGTTAACCCCGTTTCTTTAGCCAAAGCTTTTGATTCTACTTATTTACAGAATAATCGTAAAATAGGCGGCTCTACTATAACAATGCAAGTAGCACGTTTAAGATATGGAATAAACTCTTCTACTATTCTTGGTAAAATACATCAAATCATTAAAGATATTCATGTAGAGCTACATTATTCAAAAGATGAAATCCTAGAAGCTTATCTAAATCTAGTGCCTTACGGTAATATTGAAGGGATAGCAGCCGGCAGTTATATTTACTTCAATCGTGACCTAAAAGATTTAAATTTGATCGATATTCTAAGCCTTGCAGTAATCCCACAAAATCCGCTTAAAAGAGGCGGGAATGATATTAATATTTTTAAAGCACGTAAATATCTATTTACCGAGTGGCTCACGATTCACCCACAAGATATTATTTATAATAAGTTAATTAGTTTGCCGGTTAAATTTAATCAAAATAAAAAGCTTCCTTTTATTGCACCGCATTTTACTTTAGACATACTAGCAAATAATGATAGCCCTATTATACGCACTACTATAGATAAAAATCTGCAAGCTGCTATAGAACAACAAGTTCGGCTATATATTAATGATCGGAAAAAATATGGCATTAATAATGCCTCCGTAATTCTTATTGATTTTACTACTATGGAAGTGCTTGCAAGTATTGGCTCCGGAGAGTTTTTTAATAACGATATTTGTGGACAGATTAACGGCACTAAAAGCCATAGATCTCCAGGCTCAGCTTTAAAACCGTTTGTCTATGCACTTAGTTTTGATCAATCACTAATACATCCGTTAACTTTACTAAAGGATACACCTACTTACTATGATTATTATAAACCGGAAAATTTTGATAGTAGGTTTGCAGGCGGTTTAAGTGCTAGAGAATCGTTAATAAAGAGCCGTAACGTACCTGTAATATTTCTAGCGTCTAAGTTAAAAAACCCGAATTTTTATGAGTTCTTACAACAAGCAAAAATTAGCGGCTTACGAAAACCTGAAAATTACGGTTTATCTATAGTGCTCGGCACAGCAGAAATTACTCTTGAAGAGTTAACTACTCTTTATGCTATGCTTGCTAATTTCGGTACTTATAAACCGCTTAGAAAAGTATTGGATTCTACTATGTCATTCCTGCGAAAGCAGGAATCCATAAAAAATTACCTAAATGTTGGAACAAAAATTTCATATGATTTACTGGATTCCCGCTTTCGCGGGAATGACACAGGAGAGGACAAGGATGACACAGACACCGTACTACTATCCCCCGAGGCAAGCTATTTAACACTTGATATTATAAAAGATACGACTCGTCCTATTACCTATAATAATACAAGACATAACTTACCGATTTATTGGAAAACAGGTACTTCCAGCTCATTTAGAGATGCACTTAGCGTCGGCATATTCGGGAAATACGTACTTGCTGTTTAGGTTGGGGATTTCAAAGGGCAAACTCACGGAACATTTACGGGTAATATTGCTGCAGCCCCTTTATTCTTTAATATTATCGAAGCCATAGCTAGACCAAATAAAGATGAGGATTTAATCCTTTCAAAAATTAATGCACTAAATATTACTAAAGTAAGAGTTTGTGCAGATACGGGAGATATCGATAACGATATGTGTCCGGTTAAAGCAGAAACCTTATTCATTCAAGGCAAATCACCGATAAAACAATCCGGTATTTATAGAAAAATGTTGATAGATTTAAAAACCGGTATGCCTGCTTGTAACTTTATTAAAGGACAAACAGAATATAAAACAGTAAATTTATGGCCAACAGATATGCTTGCGGTTTATCAAAAAGCAGGAATACATATATTACCGAAACCGATACCTACAAACCATTGCAATAGGTTGATAAATTGGCATCATCAAAAACCTAAAATTATATACCCGTTAAAAAATTCCGTACATTCAATTAAAAATAGTGATAACATTACTTTTAGTGCGATTAGCGATAATAAAACCAACAACATTTTTTGGTTTGTGGAAAATGAATTAATAGCAACCGCGAAACCAAACGAAGCAGTAATATGGAAAGCAAAAGCCGGTGAATTTATTATTAGAGCTATCAGCGATAGCGGCGAAAGCGACAGTATAAAAATTTATATTAAAGAATAGATTAGCGGTTATATATGAAATTTAAAATTCCCACAGAAATTGAGATTAAACCTTTCACAGAAGAAGAAACTGCTCTTGATGCTTTAAAAGCAAATATTCTCAATGCATTGACTGAAGTGAATTATTCACTAATACCAGCAGGAAAAACACCAGAAGCTACAGAGTAGTAATAGGGTTACCTTATAGCGGAAAAAACACATTTTTAAATGCTCTTGAGAACAACCTTAAGATTAACGGTGAAGAATTTACATTTGATAAATTATTTGATTTTGAAACAACGCCGGAAATTCAGCATAAATATGAACCGGCTATATATGATCCCAAAAAATTTGAAATTGCAGAAAAAGTATTTTGGGAATGCTCTAACGGAGTACCCGATACAGTGCAAGAGTTAATCAATGTATTTTCCATTCAAAAGCTAGTTCAAATGACCGATAAATTAAAATTTATCATAGTAGCAAAAGAAGAGACCGTAAAATCCCCTAGTATCTTTAACAGGATTATAGACGACTTTAAAAATATTTTTCCTACAGAAGAACACAAAAAATTAAAAGGAAATGTTATATGCGTAATAACACAACATAATGAAAATAATCATGAAAACATTATACCGATGTACAAAATAGCATTGCTATTAACAAGGATATATTAGAATTCTCTGATATAAAATTTTTCTACAAACCTACTTCTCAAAATGGGGGAATAAACCTCTCTCTAGAACTAAAACACCTAGAAGAGAAAAAAGGAGTACAAAATTTAGAGATAAAGCAGCTAAGTTCATTGTTAAAGGAACAAGAAAGTCTGATAGAAAATTTACATACACAAATACAGATAAATGTAGAATGTATAATTAATACTATCCAATCAATTTTTGAAGACTTTAATGTATATACACCTCTTAACTACTCAAAATTTTTTAACTATAAGGGTTATATTAAACCATATTTACCAAGTTCTCCAATACAATACCGGCTATAGAAAAAACTCTTTCTTGTTTTGAGGGATTAGCACAATTATCAGAATTTCAAGCTATCATATTAAACAAACAAGCTAATAACCTTATAGGGGTAATATTGCAAATTTTAGACTCTATTGAGAAATTCACGGACAATAAACCGGTTATTCAAGCTTACCGATATGTATTAAACCTACAAATTAAAGAATTATCATTATTTGAAGAAATGTTATCTGGTCTCAATCCAATGATTGCTATAGTTCCTTAATTGAAATATGATTCATACAAAATCACTATCTATCTTCTATAAAAAATATAGAACCTAAACACGATCAACCAGTGCAATATTATAAAGAAGCCATAGAGTGTAAATAAGTACTCAGACAAAGCAGAAGTGACTCAAACTATAGCTAGCTGCTACTCTAAAATAGGCGATATATTGAGCGAAGCAGAAGATTATAATGAAGCTCTAACATGTAATGAAGAACTTAAAGAAATGTACAATAAAATCGACGATATGCTATTTAACTTAGGACGTGAAGACCCAGCTATCATCTTTTATAGAAAGAATAATAAATTAGACTCTATATTAAAATGTTATGACAGTCTTATAAATAATGCTGAAAAGCCTATAAAATATGATTTATATATGGCCCAAGGAAACGAACTTTGCTTTCAAAAACAACAGGAAACAGATGCTGCAGAATCATATTTTAAAGCAGCTGGTGTTGTACGTGATCCTCAAAAACAACGAGATGCAATGCTTATGGCATACAATATTCTTAGGAAACCCAAATAATAACGCAATTCAACAAACAGATATTTCAGAACAACAACAAAGAGAGGGATATCTTAATGGTATAATCGGCGATATTATTGATCTGTGACCTTTCACTGGTATTAAGCGGCTTATTATTCCTCTCTTTCATCCCGTGATTTATTCACGGAATCCAGTAAAACATATAAAAATTTATTTTTATATGTTTATTTTGTTAAACATGTAGTGTAGGTAACAATATTGAAGTTATTTTTCCTGGACCCCGTGGTCAGGCTACGGGGTGACAGTGAAAAACCCATGAACGCTCACCTTGATCTATCTATCTCAGTAAATCATTTATGCTTACTTTAGCTCTAGTAGTTTTATCGACTTGTTTTACGATAACTACGCAATAAAGTCCAGGCTTACCGGCTTCCTTAGCAGGTAATACTCCTGGAACTACAACGGAATAAGCCGGAATTCTGCCGTAAATAATTTCACCTGTATCTCTGTATACTATTTTTGTAGAGCTACCGATAAACACCCCCATACTAATTACTGCTCCTTCCTCTACTATTACACCTTCTGCTATTTCCGATCTTGCACCGATAAAACAATTATCTTCAATGATAACAGGCTTTGCTTGCAACGGCTCAAGCACCCCACCTATTCCCGTGCCACCTGAAATATGACAATGCTTGCCGATTTGAGCACATGAGCCGATAGTAGCCCATGTATCAATCATTGTTCCCTCATCTATATAAGCACCTATATTAATGAAAGAAGGCATAATTACAACATTTTTAGCTATATAAGTACCGGTTCTAACAACAGCTCCGGGCACTTTGCGTATAGCTGCTTCTTTGAATGTATTTTTATCAGTATCTGCAGAAAATTTAGGAGCAACTTTGTCATACCAACTATTATAATTGTTATTATAAAGTTGTGATTCCGTAGTGATAAAATATAGCAATATAGCTTTCTTTACCCATTCATTAACGTGCCAACTATTTTCTTGCTTTTCACACACACGAATCGTACCTTGATTTAAGCTTTCTATACTATCATTAAGAGTTTGCTTTAATGTTATAAGCTTTGAAGAATCTTGAAGAAGTTTGTCCTTAATTTGCCAAGCTTCTTCAATTTCTTTAATAAGAGAGGACATATCTTTTAACTGTTTTATTGCCAAAAATAATAAATGAGATTATCATGAAGTCAAACATAATAATTATAATTAACTATGCATATTACTTGCCCAAATTGCCAAACAAGATTTATTGTTACAAGCAATCAAATAGGTATTAACGGACGACGAGTAAAATGTTCCAAATGTAGCCATTTGTGGTATCAGAAATTAGACTATAATACTAGTACATTAAATGACTTTAAAGATAAAGTCAACACGGGAACTATTAAAACTCCTATTAAAAATCATTACAATGCTAATGTGCCGGTTATTTTACCGTATATTCCTCCTAAGAAAAAATATAATATATTTCCAATATTATGGACTAGCTTTATAATTTTTTGTTTAGTGATATTACTAATAGATAGCTTTAAATTCTTAGATAAATATGATCAATTAAAGATAGAAGAAATTAATTTAGGCAAATCTCGTCATATAGGCGGTATGAAGATATTTTATAAATTATCTAATGAGTCTGATTATTTAATTTCCGATCCTATAATCAAAGTAAGAGTAATGGATACTAATAATCAAGCTTTAGATGAATATGTATCAATTACAAAACTACAAACAAAAATCCCTGCAAAACAAGCAATATATCTAGAAATGAATATTGAAGGGATCCCTATTACAGCAAAATATATTGATATTGTTATAGGTAATAGATTAGGACTTTTATTTAAGTGAGGATGTTGTTGCATAGACCGACAAAATCTACTGTCATCCTGTGGTTTAACCACGTGATCCATCAAAACAATTAAAACACTATTGAGTATTGTACGAATGTTGCTGTTGACCTGAGTATAAAGGCAATTGATGTCATTCCCACGTAGGCGGAATCCAGTAAAACATATAAAAACTTGTTTTTATATGTTTATTTTTATTAAATATGTAACCTATATTAAGGTTGTCTTGTCCCTACCTTTGCAGGAATGACATAGGGGCTATGCAACAACATCACTTAAAAATAAAAATACCCATAAGCCGAAGCTTATGGGTATTACTAAAGATATAATAATTTTTTTGTGTATTAGGAAATACCACAAGTTGAGGTATTACTATCACTTGATACCATATCAACAATATCTGGAGCTTTAAATAATATAATGATTGCAGTAACTACCACTAAAGCTACTTCCCACTGCAATTTTCCTCTTAATGTTTGAACTCCCAGAACAATTATACCGACAATAGCTATACTTTTTGCAGTATTGCCTCTGAATACTCTAATTACCCTACATAATGCATTACCTACAGGATCGCCGACCGTATTATTACCTAAGCTATCAAAAGCTACCATAATAATAGCCACGCTTAGAATAGTAAATAATATGCGTAATGATAGATTATAATCGATTAATTCTTCGTTTAATTTACGAATAGGAAAGCTCATATGTTTTACCTCAATAAAATAATTAGTATTTGAAAAATAATGTACAGTTTATTTATATATAAATCAACTCCTAAATATATGCAATTTTAATTAATATGCAAAAACATTTTAAAAACACTTATTTTAAGTAACATTATAATCACATATAGTATAATTTAACTTCCAAATATATAAACAAACGTAAATAAAAATAACCAAACCACATCTACAAAATGCCAGTACCATGCAGCACATTCAAACCCTAAATGTCCATTACCTTCTGTAGTAAAATCTCCTCTTTTTGCTCTAAAGTAGCAAACTATTAGAAATATAGTACCTATAATTACATGAGCTCCATGAAAACCCGTGGCTAAATAAAAATTAGAAGCATATATACCATCTGTAAATTTAAACGCCGCATGGTAATATTCATATGCCTGCATAGTTGTAAAAAATATTCCAAGCAATATGGTAAGAGCAAGTGCAGTTACACAATCTTTTTGATTTTTTTCTTCTAAGGCGTAGTGAGCCCAAGTAACGGTCGTACCTGATAAGAGTAGTATTAAAGTATTGATAAAAGGAATATCAAACGGCTCAAAAGTTTTAATTGTAGGTGGAGGCCAAATGCCCTGCTTTACAACCCATACACCGTCTAAAAGACCTACGGGTGATAGACTTGATTTAAAAAAAGAAGCAAAAAATACGCCAAAAAATACTATTTCCGTTAAGATAAATAACGCCATACCTATTTGCAAACCTTTTCTAACAGGACTAGTATGCTGATGTTCGACTATTCCTTCTTTCACTATATCTCTCCACCAAGAATATAAACAGTAACCTACTGAAATAATCCCTGCAGATAAAATATATATATTAAATTTGTATCCATGCATGAACGAGACGCCGCCTATAACCAAAAGAAGTAAAGCAAAAGATGTTAGGACGGGCCAAGGGCTTGGGTCTACTATATGGAATAAGTGCGATTTAGTAATAGAATATGAATTATTTAAAATTATTTTTTGACTCATATTGCTACATATTGTTATTTTATATTTCCTAATTATCACCAATAACAAACTACAAAAGTAATCTGCTATTCGCATGAGTGAAAATAAATATAAATTATTATTGATGTAAAAGCAAATGCTAGAAGGAGAGTATATAGAAAATATACCCCCAACTCAGAATTACATTATTTATTATCAATGACAACTAAAATCTCTTGACTCTTTATATTATTCAACTAATATATAGACCGCTAATAATGTTTAAACTCCATTGTTGCAAGACCCATCTGTCAAAACTTAATATTAAGTTATGCCAGGAGTCTATTATTACAAGTGAGTAAAATCATGAAGTATAATGGAGGTTGTTGTCTTACAGCAACGGATCTTAACCCCTGGCCCCTTTATTTATTAATTCTAAAAAATACAAATGCAAAAAATAAAGAACAAATTTAAAAAAAGTTTTTCTTTTCATCACCATTTCTAATAATATTACTAATGTTTTTTTATTATCTTCTTAATATCTTAGAAGTAAAATATTTCTAGATTTTTTAACTAATTAAGTTGTTAACTCTAAATTTTCTTACTTAAAATTATAGAGATACGACAAATTATCTTCACTATTTTACTAGTTATTTCTGCAAATATTGCCTCAGTACTATCATTCATTATAGCAATATTTTTATGTTCAATTTCATCAAGTCGAAATTTAATAATATTATTTAATAATTCTGACTCAACATTTTTATTTTCTAAATAATTTATTTGCTGTTCATAATGTTTTTCTATTACTTCTTCTACACTCTCGGTAATAAGCATCGCCGTTTTTATTCCCATCAAGGAAGATAAAGCACCAAGTAAAAATCCGTAATGATGCCAAAAAAATAATAAAAACGTGGGTCTCACTTCTTTTTCCAGTAATTTTTTTTCAAAATAATTTAAATGCACTTCTTCGTGGTCAAGCATTTCTTTAATCAATATACGATCATTTTGAGATTTAATATATTTTAGCTGTCCTTGATAAATTCTTTTTGCACCATATTCTCCGGCATGATTAACTCTAATTATCTCGTGAATTTGTTTGTCAGGGTCAGAAAAATCAGGTCTAGGCATAATGTATACTCGTTTAATTTGAAAAATTGGCTACGTCATCTTATAAGAGCTACGGTGCTCACGTATTAAGGGTGCTCACGTATTAAGTATACGCTCCGCTCCTCGCCTTATAGTCTCCTTGCTCTTTTCCAAATTAAACTTCGTCTACTCTTCATTTACTTTGGAGTATACTTTGGAATAAATCGAAACTAGCAGGATTTAACTTATAATCCACTTCTGCCTGTTGTAGCACTTTTAAAGTCTTTAGACATTCAGTGAGGCTAAGACCGTTTGCTATCTTCGTAAAATCATTAATATACTGATAGAAAATCGGTGGTGATAATGATTTTATTGCGAGTTCCAAACGCTCACCGTTTTTTACTTTCGACAAAACTATATATAAACTTAAATAATGCCTTATTAATGCTCTAATAATTAAAACTTCATTGATATTTTGTTTTTTTAATATATCAAGCTCTTGCAGAAAATTACTATAATCTTTTTTTGAAAAATACATTGCTAAATCACTGCCGTTTGCCGTAATTTCGCTACTTATAACTTCTAGAACGTCGTTTAAAGTAATTTCGCGTGCGTCGTGAACAAAATATATTAATTTATTTATTTCGCTACAAATTAAATCATGATCACCTTTTAAATGAGCTTTTAAATAAGTGATAGCTTCTTTACTTATAACTTTATTAGTTTTTTCTACTTTACCTAAAATAATTCGTTCAATTTTTGCTTCATCATCATGATAACAAGCAACTGCTGCTAAATATTCTTCCGTTTCAAAAAACTTTCTAATGCTCCCACTAGAAGTCATTTCTTCACCTATAAATACAGGAAAATTTATATAATCACTGTTTAGAATTGTTTTTAAATTCTGATCGATTGAATTCCCAACCGATCTAATTTTAATTAATTCTTTTTGACCAAAAAAATTAGACGAATTAAGTAATATTTCTAAAGATGAAATATTAAGATCTGCGTATTCTATAGAAGTTTGTAGCATATTTAAGCTTTGTACTAAATGCTTACAAATTTTTTCTATATAACCTTTATCAGGACCATATAGTAAAAGAGCTCTAATCTTTCCGGATGTTATTAGTTCAAATAATCTACCTATTTGTGAAAAATAAAATTTCATAACTTAACTATTTCCGTGTAAAATATAAAATTAATCTGCTACGAATTTCTTCTGCTGCTTGATATGCCAAGTCTATTCCTGTTTTATCTCTTTCAACATTTGTCGCATATGGTGTAAAAATAGCATTATATGACGTGTTTTGGTAAAACTTCTCTTCAATTAAAACCTTTTGGCTTTCTATATCAATTAATTTATATCTAACTAATTGATTAATATATTCCCTTAAAACATTGGAGTTTTTTTCAATAGTAGCAGGCATAGTTGTTGCGATAAGCTTTACTTTAAGCAGGTATTTTGCTTGTGCTTTCTGAGGTAAAATACTAGTTAAACGATGATAAAACTCAGCCCCTTCAATTGTTCGAATTGGTTCAACTTCAATAGCTTCTAAATCATTATTTCTACTGTATTTTTCACTATATACCGGTTTTAAATTACAACTGCTCATTAGAAAGAATATAATTATTACAAATAAAGAACGCATATATTAGATTAAGATTGGTTTTTTTATATTAATAACAGTTTATTGCGATTTTGTGAAAGAAAATTATAATAATGAGCATTTATTAATATTTATAATAATATGTTAATTTATGTTGACATTAATAAGTGAGGCTTGTATGCTGCCACTTCAAAATTTTTAAGGTATTAGATGTTATTACATAAACTTGTTCTAAGTATTCCAATACACATACACACAGCATTGGTAAAAATAAGAGCACATTTTCTCATACTAGAAAAAGTAATTTTAACAAAATATAGCTTAACAGAAAATATTGAAACGCTCAAAGTAAATACAGATGAAGCTAACACTGTAAAGATTACAAAAGAGGATTTAAAAAAATCTTTTGAGTTATATGAAGAAAAATTGATAATATTAGCACAAAAACTATCATTACAAACATCAATTAGTTATGATGCTTATAACCCTCAAACAGAGTATTACCCATTGATAGGAGAAGATGGAAATATCAATTATATCCCTATCACCGAATTATAATATTTTAAGCTTTAAATTTAATCGGTAAGTTTTACATACTTACCGTTTTTTATTAAAGAACTCTCTATATCTTCCTTGCAAATCTAATACTCTATGTTAAATTTACAAGGAAGATGCTTGTCCGATAATTTACAAAATTTTTATACAAGCTCCATTATTGTATGCTTATTTTTTCCGATTATAGACATATCATCTCTAAATATTTTATCTTCTGCCCAACCATGCCATGGTTCTATATTAAGCCGGTCTATAATATCTCGTTCACAATTTTGCAATATTTCTAATATTTCTTTACTAGTATTATAATATGATGGAGTAAGACCTGAAGCATCTTTGATCATTACTAAATAAGGATTTTTTAAGTTTTGATAATCTCTTTGTTAGCAATTCCTGTAACTGCTGAATGTAATACTGTTGAATCGTTATAGGTTATCTTTGTTACGTATTTAGCTAATTCTAATATTTTTTCAACTAATGTTTTATCCTCAACCGCATCATGTAAGATATACTTATTATTTTTATCAAATAGAAGTGTAGTGCAGCTTCATCATTCTTGTCTATTAATGCTTTGAATTTTCTTAAGAAGCTTCTTTTTTAGAAACATCCCTCTCTATATCATCATCTGAACGTGGTGATGTTAGTGAATGCTGAGTATTAGAGTTATTACTATTTTTTGTAAAAAACTTAAAAAAAGATGTTTTTTGTTTTATCTACTGTAGGTATTTGTTCTTTAGTCATTAATTCTCCTAAATTTACTAATTATTTTAGGAGAAATTGTTAATTAGCTATGTTTCTTAGGTGGTGAGTAAGGGGCGTTTTTTCTGTCATTGCGAGGAAATTGCATAGCAATTGACGAAGCAAAATCTCAGGAGAGTTTGTTATTATTTCATGAGATTGTCACGCAGCCTACGGCTGCTCGCAATGACGGTTTTAGTATGTATCCACGCAACAATGCTGTCTCGCTTTTGCAGGAATAACATAAAGAATATTTATCAATCCACTCAAAAATGACCTAGTTGGCGAACTACTCTGAGCTAATTTGCAATTCTCCTAAAATATAAGATTATAAATTTAAGAATAATAACGCAACAAACCAAGTTGAATTATATATTACTTCATCGATTAAGAATTGTTAATTTATCACAATGTCATTAGTTACTGAAGTTTTATATTTTCCATATCCCAATCATGAGAAATAGTATTATACTTTAATATATAAGGCTTAGTATCTATAGAATCTAGAGTTACATCAGCAATCATATCATCATGCGACGAGATAAGTTCATTATAACCGAAATTAGCATAATAAGGTTGATAATTTCTAAATCTAACCGTTATAAACTTCTCTTTGGTAATAGCAGGCAAGAATTTCACCAAATCATCAAGATTACTTAAAGCTAAATCTTTCATCTCAAAAATTTGCAATCTATAAACATTTTTATAATCTTTAGTAAAAAACGTTGGTATAGAGCTAAAGCTACTACCGGATTGAACGGAAGCTATACTTAGAGCTTTAAGAGGAATACCTGATTTATTACTAAAATAATCATCGGCTTCAAAAAATACTGCACCGCCGAAATTTATCATTTTAGCGATTTTATTATTGTTCACATCATATAAATCTACTGCTTGTTCTAGCTTTTTTCCGTCACGAAATATAGTAAGTTTAATAGCTATTCCTTTGAAATTATCCATTTCTCTATCAAATAATGCTAGATTGCCGCCGAGTTCCTTATCATTAACTGCCCAAATAATATCACCGGCTTTTAAAGATTTTGCGGCAGGTGATCCGGCTAGAACTGCCTTAATACTTATCACTCTATTTCTACTATCAGGAAATTTCTTTATATATTTATCCATTTCTTCTTTAGGGAAATTGTGATGTCTCACTGCTTTATTTAAAGAATATAACTCGCTTATTATTCCTATATGTTTTCTGCCTGGTTGTTTATTATTCTTTAAACTTTCTAAAGTGCGAGCTACATAATCACCGTGCAGCGCTAGAGAATGAGTTTTACCGCCACCATATAATACTCCTATAGCCTCAATCTTATCGTTTAATACCGGTGAACCGCTAGCACCTCCTGTAGTATTTAAATTAATAACATAAGTACATTGCGGCATTAAACCTTCAATATTATAAAGATCGGACAAATAACCGGTATGGAAAGAAAAACCTTTTGCTTCTGTGTTACCGACTACAAAAACCTTTTGATTTAATTTTGGCAATTCGCTTGCAAAAGATATTTGCGTTGCTGATGCCGGTATATCTTTACTCTCTACTTTTAAAACGGCATAATCTTGCCAAATATCGTAATAGATAAGTTTTGCTTCTGCCTGCTCACCGTTATAAAAAGTAACAAAATAAGTTCCGATAGACGCACCACCAACAACATGAGTATTAGTAATTATATAACCGTTGTTCTTATCGTTGATAAATCCCGTTCCAGTCCAACTACTTGTATCGTCATATGCCGATACGGCAATTCTAGTATCGATCGTTACGATTGCTTTCTTTGCTTTTTCAAATATACTAGTGCTTGTTTCGCTAGATGCTAAAACTATATTATTTAGGAAAACTAAATTAATAATAAATAAAAGTTTTAGTAAAATCGGTAGTTTTTTCATTGTCACCTCTTGTAAAATCATTTAAGCCACACTATATCAAATCAAAAGTCATAATAAAATAAAAAAAAGAAAACGAGGAATCTTATGGGAAAAGTAATAGGTATCGACCTTGGGACTACCAACTCTTGTGTTGCGGTCATGGAAGGTAAAGAACCAAAGGTAATAGAAAATGCAGAAGGTGAAAGAACTACGCCGTCAATAATAGCTTTTGCAAACGGTGAAAAATTAGTCGGGCAATCTGCTAAGAGGCAAGCAGTAACTAACCCTCGCAATACTATATATGCGGTAAAGCGATTAATCGGTAGAAATTTTATCGATCCTATGGTTAGGAAAGACCAAGGTATTGTACCGTATAATATAGTTAAAGCCGATAACGGGGATGCATGGGTCGAAGCGGATAATAATAAATATTCACCAAGTCAAATTAGTGCATTCATTTTACAAAAAATGAAAGAAACTGCTGAGAATTATTTAGGAGACAAAGTAACACAAGCAGTAATTACCGTACCTGCTTATTTTAATGATGCACAGCGTCAAGCAACGAAAGACGCCGGTAAAATAGCAGGTCTTGAGGTCCTTAGAATAATCAACGAGCCGACTGCTGCAGCTCTTGCTTACGGTTTCGAGAAATCGGCAAGTAAAACTATTGCAGTATACGATCTTGGCGGCGGAACATTCGATGTTTCAATTCTTGAGATCGCTGACGGTGTTTTTGAAGTGAAATCAACAAACGGCGATACATTCCTTGGCGGTGAAGATTTCGATACAAGAATATTAAACCATTTAATAGATGTATTCAAAAAAGAAAACGGTATAGATTTAAGTAAAGATCCTTTAGCACTTCAACGTTTGAAAGAAGCCGCGGAAAAAGCTAAGAAAGAGCTATCTTCTGCAGTAACTACCGATATTAATTTACCTTATATTACGGCTGATAGTAGCGGTCCAAAACACTTAAATATTAAATTTACTAGAGCTGAACTAGAAAAATTAGTAGATGATTTAATTGAAAAAACAATTGAGCCTTGCCGTAAAGCATTACAGGATGCAGGTTTTAAAGCTTCTGATATTCAAGAAGTAATATTAGTAGGCGGTATGACTAGAATGCCGAAAGTACAAGAAGCCGTAAAAAAATTCTTCGGACGTGAGCCGCATAAAGGCGTAAATCCCGATGAGGTTGTAGCTCTCGGTGCTGCTATTCAAGGCGGAGTACTTAATAAAGAAGTAACGGATATATTATTATTAGACGTTACACCTCTATCCCTTGGCATTGAAACTCTTGGCGGCGTATTTACAAGATTAATTGATCGTAATACTACTATACCTACTAAGAAAAGTCAGATATTCTCAACTGCTGATGATAACCAGCATGCCGTAACTATTAGAGTATTCCAAGGTGAACGTGAAATGGCAAAAGATAATAAATTACTTGGTCAGTTTAATCTCGAAGGTATACCTCTTGCACCAAGAGGTTTGCCACAAATAGAAGTAACGTTTGACATTGATGCTAACGGAATAGTGCATGTTTCAGCTAAAGATAAAGCAAGCGGTAAAGAGCAGAAAGTAACTATTCAAGCTTCCGGTGGTCTTAGCGATGCGGAAATTGAACAAATGGTTAAAGATGCCGAACAAAATGCTGATGAAGACAAAAAGCGTAAGGAACTTATTGAAGCAAAAAATGCTGCCGATAGTTTAGTTTATTCTACTGAAAAAACTCTTACAGAATATGGCGATAAATTATCATCAGACGATAAAGGAGCTGTTGAAGAAGCACTAGCCACTTTAAAAGCCGTGCTTGAGTCGGAAAATACTGCTTTGATTAAAGAAAAGACCGAAAGTTTAACTGCAGCTAGCATGAAAATCGGTGAAGCGATGTATAAAGCACAAAGCGAGAGCCAACCTGCTGCAGAAAGTGCCACTAATGATGAAAAAATAGTAGATGCCGACTTTCAAGATGTAGAGAAGAAGTAGAAGTAATTTCGTCATTGCAAGGAGCGAAGCGACGTGGCAATCTCGTTAAATATCCTGAGATTGCTTTGTCAAATTACTATGTAATTTTCCTCGTAATGACGTTACAATCTCATTTTATAAATTAACTTATGTCACAAAATTATTACCAAATACTAGGGGTTAGTAAAACAGCTAGCCAAGCTGACCTTAAAAAAGCCTACCTCAAGCTAGCCAAGCAATATCACCCTGATACTACTGATGCTAAAGATGCTGAAAAGAAATTTAAAGAAATCAATGCCGCTTATGATGTTCTAAAAGATGAGCAAAAAAGAGCTGCTTATGACCGTTTGGGACACGATGCTTTTCAAAATCAACAATCACGAGGGGGAGGAGGAAATCATGGCGGTTTTCACCCTGACATTAACGACATATTCGGTGACTTCTTTAGCGACTTTATGGGAGACAGCAGAAGATCATCACGCCCAACTTCAGCTAAAGTTAGAGGCTCAGATTTAAAATATAATCTGACAATTAACCTAGAGGAAGCATTTCATGGTATAGAAAAAAATATTAGCTTTTCTAGCGCAGTAAAATGCGATACTTGTCACGGTAGCGGTTCTGAAAAAGGTGAAACCGTAACTACTTGCGATGCTTGCAGCGGTGTTGGAGCGACTAGAATGCAGCAAGGATTCTTTACGATCGAACAAGCTTGTCATAAATGCCAAGGTAACGGACACATTATAAAAAATCCTTGCAAGAAATGTCATGGCATGGGACGTTACCATAAACAACGAAATTTATCGGTAAACATTCCTGCCGGTGTTGAAAACGGTACTAGAATAAGACATACCGGAGAAGGGGAAGCAGGTATTAGAGGCGGTAATAGCGGTGATTTATACGTTGATATAACAATAAAACCACATGATATTTATAAAGTAGACGGAGCAAATCTACATTGTAAACTACCTATTAGTTTTGTGAATGCTGCTCTTGGAGGAGAGATAGAAGTACCGGTAATTGAAGGCGGAAAAGTAAACTTAACAATTCCTGCAGGCACACAAAACGGTGATCAATTAAGGCTACGCAGCAAAGGTATGTCTAAAATGAGATCAACTATTAGGGGTGATATGCTTACGCATATTCATGTCGAAGTACCTAAAAATTTATCTAAAAGACAACGTGAATTACTAGAAGAATTCAAAAAAGAATCCATAAATGAAAAAGAAAATGACGGCAGCTTTTTTAATAAAATGAAAAGTCTGTGGTCGTAAATTTTATTTACCTTTCCTATAGCAATGAAACCTCCAATATTATAAAATATTATTTGCATAATATTACCGGAGGTTTTTATGCCTTATAAGAATAATAACGATTTACCTGATTCAGTTAAAAATCATCTTCCGAGCCATGCTAAGGATATTTATCGCGAAGCTTTTAATCATGGCATTTGAACCATATAAGGATGCCGATAAAAGACGTGGAAATGACTCTAGAGAGACAGTTGCACATATAAGTAGCATGGTCGGCCGTAGAAAAAAAATACCATAAAAATGATAAAGGACATTGGGTAGAGAAATAAGTCCAAGAATATAGACCTATTCTTCTAGGGGTAATTTGTACGTCGATCCGGTACTCGAATCCTTAAGTACAAGTGTACGCTGCGATTCTGCATTCTGTGTTTCCCTCAAATTCCTCCCTATAAACGAGTTTCTGAATAGGTCTAATTTATAAGTTTGTGAGATTTTAAATTGAATCCTTGAAATTCTGTAAGCCTATATGTATATTTAGTTATTAACTGAATTTAAGTTCTTATGAAATTAACAAAATTATTGAGTACCCTTTTAGTTATAGGGTTAGTTTTAGGCGGGTGCAAAAACAAAAAAAACAGTGATGACATAGTAGTCCCTATCGCTACCCTTTATAATGAAGGTATTACCTTATTGGAAAAGAAAAAATATAAGAACGCTGCAGAAGAATTCGGAAGAGTATTGTACCAGCATCCAGGTAATGAAATGACTCCGCAAGCCGAATTGATGCAGGCTTATTCTTTATTTCTCGCCGCTCAATATGAAGAAGCGGTTGATGTGCTTGATATGTTCATTAAGTTGCACCCTGCAAATGTTGACATTGCTTATGCATATTACCTTAAAGCATTATCATATTATATGTTAATTTCAGACGTAAATCATGATCAATCTAGAACTTTCCTAGCTAAAGATAGTTTTGAAGACGTAATAGCAAAATTCCCAAATACTAAATATGCTATTGATTCATCTTTAAAAATTGACCTAGTAAACGATCATTTAGCAGGTAAAGAGATGATGGTAGGTCGCTTTTACTTAAAGAAAAAGAATCCGATGGCAGCTATAAATAGATTTGAAGAGGTAATTGATAATTATCAAACTACTTCTCACTCGGTAGAAGCTCTTTACCGTTTAGCCGAGAGTTATATGATGCTTGGACTTCCGGATGAAGCAAAAAAATATGCCTCAGTGCTAGGTTACAACTATCCTGATAGTCAATGGTATAGTTATGCGTACAGGCTAGTTCAGAACCACCAAAATTAAGCGGCATATGTTCTACAGTCTCTCAGTTAAAAACTTCATTCTGATAGACGAGCTGGAAATTGAGTTTAATAAAGGTTTATGTGTTATTACCGGTGAAACGGGAGCCGGTAAATCTATTTTACTTGATGCTATTTTATTTTGCTTAGGTTATAAAACTTCAAATAATATAATAAAGCGTGGAAAAGATTACGCTGTTGTTAATATACTATTCTCTTTAAATGAAGAAATAAAAAATTTTCTGGTTCAAAATTTTATTGAACCTGAAGAGTTATTATTTGTAAAGTGTCTGCAAAAAGCCGAAGGACGAAAAAATTTTTTCATTAATAATCAAGTGGTTACTAAAGCTCTTATGCAGCAATTAGCTACTTATTTATTCGAGCTTCATGGACAAAATAATAATATTTCTCTTCTAGAAGCAAATATGCAGCGTGATATTTTAGATAGTTATGGAAATCTTTTGGACTTTCGAGCGGAGCTTTCCAAATGCTATCAGGCTTGGCAAAATACTCGGAAAGAAATGGCCGAAATAACACTTAAGCAAAATTCTATAGAACAAGAAATTGATTATTTGAGCTTTGCAACGGAAGAATTAACTAAACTGAACATTCAAACAGGTGAAGAAGAAAAATTAGCAAATCTACGAAAAGATTTGCAAAATAAAGATAAGGATTTACAGCTAATAAAAGATATTCTAGAACAGATTAATAACCCTGAAATAAATACATCGATTAATAGAGCAGAGAAATTATTAGCAAGGCAAGGCAACAATGAGCGTTTTGAAGCTATCATTACAAGTTTAGAGGAAGCCTATAATAATCTAGAAGAAGCACGCCAAGAATTATCAAATCTGTTAGATAGTTTCAATTATGAGGAATATAATCTTGAAGAAACAGAAGAAAGATTATTTTTAATAAAAGCTATTAGCCGTAAATATAATGTTCCTGCTGATGCGTTAGGTGTATTTTTAGATAAATCTTTAGAGCAGCTCAGTATATTAAAAAACAAAATAGCAAATAGTAATGAGTTGAAAGCTCAAGAAGTACTACTGCAGAAAAAATATTATGAACTAGCGAGTAATTTATCTGCAAAGCGTCTTATTGTTGCAAAACATCTAGAAGAATCGTTGCATCAGGAGCTAAAGCAGCTTAAAATGGCGAAAGCAATTTTTGAGATTGAGATAAATGCTAAAGAACCAACAGCCGACGGTAATGACGATATTGTGTTTAAAGCGTCTACTAACCCGGGAACGGCAGCTGCAGCAATTAATAAAATCGCTTCCGGCGGTGAATTATCAAGATTCATGTTAGCTTTAAAAACTTCTTTGTTTGATAAAATGATAAAACCATCTATTATATTTGATGAAATAGATGTCGGGATTGGCGGAGAGGTCGCAGATAAAGTAGGTGAGCGATTAAAAAAACTTAGTAGCGTTACTCAAGTAATAGTTATTACGCACCAACCGCAAGTAGCAGGTAAAGCGGATTTGCATATAAAAATCGAGAAAACACAGCTAGAGAAAGAAACGAAAGTAACGGTAAAAGCTTTAAATTTAGCTGAAAGACAGGAGGAACTCGCCCGCATGATTTCAGGTAAAACAATCACCAAAGCAAGTTTAAAAGCAGCAAAGGAGTTGTTGCATTTGTATAGGCACTAGCGGTACGGTTTTTATGTCATTCCTGCGAAAGCGAGAATCCAGAAACATAACCTTAATATTGCTACAAGAAATTACATATTAATTAACAAATAAACCTATAAAAAACAAGTTTTTTATAGGTTTTACTGGATTCCCGCTTTCGCGGGAATGACATAATAGGGAACATATGAACAACAACTACACAAAATTAGAAAACGAATTTGCAACCATCTCACATTTTAATAATATCTTGAGCATCTTATACTGGGATGTTGACGTAAATATGCCTATGGGTTCAGGTGAGAGTAGGACAAACGAAATAGTAACTTTAACGTCGCTAGTTCATTCTATGCTCAAATCTCCTATTCTAAAGGAGCTACTTAGCAAGGCAAAAGAAGAATCAAAGAACCTTGATGAATGGCAGAATGGTAATATTAGAGAGATTGAGAGAAAAGTAACAGATGCAAATTGTATTGACGAGCAGCTACAAAAGAAATTGGTAGCAGCTACTACTAAAGCCGCACTTGTTTGGCGAGAAGCAAGAAAACATAACGACTATAATTTATTCAAATCACACTTACAAAAAGTCTTAGATTATACGAAAGAAGTTGCTAAAGTACGAGCAGATGCTTTTAATTGCGGATTATACGACTCATTAATAGATATGTTTGATCCAAGCAGAAAAAGTAGCGAGATCAAACAAGTTTTTTCAGTACTTAAAAAAGAACTCCCGCAGCTCATAAATAAAGTTTTAGAAAAACAGAAAACCGAGAAAGAACTAGTAAAACACAGCAAACTAGCTCCTGAAATGCAAAAGCGTATCGGAAAACGCATTATGGGAATTATGCAGTTTGATCTAACAAAAGGACGATTAGACGAATCGACGCATCCTTTTTGCGGTGGAACTCCAAACGATATACGTTTAACTACTAGGTATGATAAAGATAATTTCATAAGCGGTTTAATGGGAATTATTCACGAAACAGGACATGCTTTATATGAGCAGAATCTACCGGAAATGTATAAAGGGCAGCCTGTTGGGCTTGCTAAAGGTATGGCATTCCATGAAAGCCAATCTTTATTTATGGAAATGCAAGTAGGTAGATCAAGAGAATTTACCGAATTTTTAGCTAAATTACTTAGAGACGAATTTGCTGTTAAAAGCGAAGAATATTCAGCAGCAAGTTTATATAGAAAAATTACAAGAGTGACGCCTGATTTTATAAGAGTAGATGCAGATGAAGTAACTTATCCGATGCACGTAATATTACGTTTTGAGATAGAGGAAATGCTTATCAATGGCGACTTGAATCTCGATGAATTACCAAGCTGTTGGGATAGTAAGATGCAGGAATATTTAGGCGTTAAACCGGTAAGTTTTAGTAACGGCTGTCTTCAAGATATTCATTGGTCACACGGAAATTTCGGTTACTTTCCCGCCTATACAAACGGTGCAATTATCGCATCAATGGTGATGAAAAAAGTAAAAGAGATGCATTCAAATATAAAAGATGATATATTAAAGGGTGATTTTAGTAATCTAAATAATTATCTAAATAAGAATTTTAGAAATCTCGGTTCGTTAAAAAATTCAGCCGATTTATTAAAAAGTGCTAGCGGTGAGGAAAAAATCAGCCCTAAGGTGTATATAAGATATTTAGAAGGGAAGTATTTATAGTAATAAAATCGTTGCGAGGAAATTACGCAGTAATTGACGAAGCAATCTCGGAAGAATTGCTGAAATTGCCACGCTCCTTGCAGTCGCTTGCAATGACGGCTTATGACAACAACTAAACAATACAAACAATAATATGGAAGAAGACTTTAAAACAACAGATTATTTATTTGGCGGGAATGCTGTTTTTGTTGAAGAGCTATATAAGCAATATCTAGCCAACCCTGCCTCGGTTGATCAAACTTGGCAAGAATTTTTTGCCGGCATTAAGGATAATAATACTTTACTCAACAAAAGTACGGCAAAAATAATTATCCCTGATGAAATAAAAAAAGAATCGTTAAATAATAATTTATCTTCTGAAGACTTAAATAGTTTAAAAGCTAAGGAAATGATCAATGCTTATCGCAAGCATGCTCACTATTTAGCGAATCTTGATCCGCTTGGTCTTGAGCTACGTAAAACAAAAAATGATTTAAAGCTTAATATAGAAACTTTTGGTCTTGATAGCGGTCATCTAGAAGAAAATATCAATATTACGGATGAATTTGTCGGTACTTGGAACTGTAAATTATCTGAATTAGTGACCAAGCTCGATAAAGTTTATACAGGTTCTATAGGTGTAGAGTTTGAGCAAATAGAAAATGTAGCAGGAAAAAACTGGTTATATAATAAGCTAGAAAGCGAAGTTACGTTTTCTTCTGAAGACAAAAAAACTATCTTAAATGATTTAGTAGAAGTAGAAGGGTTTGAGCAGTATTTACATACAAAATTTCCCGGAGCTAAGCGTTTTTCCATTGAGGGTGGTGATGCTTCTATAGTTGCTATGAGTAAAGCTATAGATTTATCCATGCATCAGGGCGTCTCAGAAATCGTTATCGGTATGGCACATCGAGGGAGATTAAACACTCTAACTAAAGTAGTAGGTAAGCCATATAAAGCCGTTATTGCTGGCTTCATAAGCGGCAGCGTATTTCCTGATGAGCTAAATGTTTCAGGCGATGTAAAATACCATTTAGGCTATTCGTCCGATAGAACTCTAGAGGATAAGAAAATACACTTGTCGCTAGCCGATAACCCTTCACATTTAGAAGCGGTAAATCCTATAGTTGCAGGAAAAGTAAGAGCAAAGCAAGATATTCTTGGAGATACTAAACGCAGCAAAGTCAAAGCTATTTTAGTGCATGGCGATGCTGCTTTTTGCGGTCAGGGCGTGGTTGCCGAGAGTCTATCAATGTCACCTTTAGCTGCTTATGATATCGGCGGGATATTGCATTTCGTCATTAATAATCAGTTAGGTTTTACGGCTAACGCTGCAGATACTAGAGCTAGTAGATATTCTACGGAGTTTGCTAAAATCATAGCTGCCCCGATTTTACACGTTAACGGTGACGATATAGAAGCAGTGTTAAAAGCCACCAATATTGCGGTAGAATACAGGCAGAAATTTGGTAAGGATGTTGTAGTAGAAATTATTTGTTACCGTAAATATGGGCATAATGAGGGCGATGAGCCGATGTATACTCAAGGCAAGATGTATAACAGTATTAAAAACAAACTGACCCCTGGAAATATTTACGCAAATGAGTTAGTAAAAAGCGGTGTAATCGACAATAATTATTTTGCTAAGTTAAAAGAAGAATTTAAAGCAAAACTAGATAAGGAATATGAGCAGGCAAAAAGTTATAAGCAAGAAGCACATTTCTTAGGCGGATTATGGCAAGGTATTTCTCGTACTCGTACACAAGCTACAATAACGGGTATCAGTAAAAAAACATTACACGATTTAGGCACTAAACTATGCGAAATACCGAAAGATTTTGCCGTTAATCCAAAACTTGTAAAACTATTTGAAGCTCGAAAAGCCACTCTAACAGCTGATCAACCTATTGATTGGGCGACGGCAGAGCAGCTAGCTTTTGCAAGCTTACTTGCTTCAGGCACAAATATAAGGCTAACCGGACAAGATTCGGGACGCGGTACTTTCTCGCATCGTCATTCAGTATTGCACAACCAAATTGATGGTACTACATATATACCTCTAAATAATTTATCTAAAGAACAAGCAAAATACGAGGTAGCCGATAGTAATTTATCTGAATATGCGGTGCTTGGTTTTGAGTATGGTTATTCACTCGCAAACCCAAAAAATTTAGTTTTATGGGAAGCACAATTCGGTGATTTTGCTAATGGAGCTCAGATTATTTTTGACCAGTTTATTTCAAGCAGCGAAAATAAATGGCTTCGTATGAGCGGGCTTGTGGTTTTGTTACCTCATGCATTTGAGGGACAAGGACCGGAGCATAGTTCGGCAAGACTTGAGAGGTTCTTACAACTGGCGGCTGAGAATAATATGTATGTTACATACCCTACTACCCCTGCTTCGATTTTCCATCTGCTACGTCGCCAAATACTTGATGATACCCGTAAACCGTTAATCGTAATGTCGCCGAAATCATTATTACGTCATAAATATGCCGTATCTAAACTTGACGAGCTAGGTGAAAATACTACTTTCTTACCAGTTTTAGATGAAGTAACTAAAGTAGATACAAACAATATTACTAAAGTAATTTTATGCAGCGGTAAGGTATATTACGATCTATTTGAAATGCGTGGCAATAACAGTAATATAGCGATTATTAGGCTTGAGCAATTATACCCTTTTGAAAAAAAACTTGTAGCATCGCTATTAAAAAAATATAATAGGACGCAGGAATTTATTTGGTGTCAGGAAGAACCAAAGAATATGGGAACTTGGTGTTATATAGTTGCTCACTTAAACGATGCTTTAAAAGAAGCAGGAATTAAAAATGAATTCAAATATGTAGGTAGAGAGGAATCAGCCTCTCCAGCAGTAGGCTCGCTGCAAGCACATAATAAACAGCAAGAGAAGCTATTAAGGACAGCATTGGGAATATGATTCTTAGGGTATTGCCTAATAATCATCATTGCGAGCGACTAAAAGGAGCGTGGCAATCTCAGGAATTTGCCTGAGATTGCTTCGTCGACGCTTATAGCGTCTTCTCGCAATGACGATAAAACTATACAGGGCGATGCTATACAAATATAGGAGTAAAATAAATTATGAGAGTTAAAATTATAGTACCGTCGCTTGGGGAGTCCATAACGGAAGCAACTATTGCCAAATGGTATAAGAAAGAAGGCGATTCGGTTAAAACCGATGAATTACTGTTAGAAATCGAAACCGAAAAAGTGACTTTAGAAATTAATGCTCCTTGCAATGGTACTATAGGTAAAATATCGAAAACTGACGGTGCAAATGTAGCAGTTGGCGAAGAAATAGGCGAAATAAATGAAGGAGCATCTGCAAATACTGCCGGTACTAATAATGAACCTGCTAAAGCTCAAGCAGTAACACAACCTACTTCAGAAAAACCTGCCGTGGCTAATAATACTCTTGCTCCTTCTGTACAAAAATTAGTTACCGAAAATAAGCTTGACCCCAATAATATAAAAGGAACAGGTAGAGACGGTAGAATTACCAAAGGTGACGTGCTTGCAACAATAAACACTACGACTACTTCTGCTCCTGCAATAAGTAAATCTAATGAAGAAAGAGTGCAGCGTGTTCGTATGTCACGCTTGCGTAAAACTATTGCACAGCGTTTAAAAGATTCACAAAATACAGCAGCTATTTTGACTACTTTTAATGAAATCGATATGTCAAAAGTAATTGCTTTGCGTAATCAATATAAAGAAGAGTTTGAGAAAAAGCACGCTGTGAAACTTGGGTTTATGTCTTTCTTTGTTAAAGCAACAATTGAAGCTTTAAAGCTTATTCCGTCGGTAAATGCTGAAATAGATGGCGATGATTTAGTATATAAAAATTACTATGATATAGGTGTAGCTGTCGGAACAGAGCAAGGGCTTGTTGTACCGGTTGTTAGGGATGCCGATAAAATGGGATTTGCCGAAGTGGAGAAAACTATAGGAATTTTGGCTAAACAAGCTCGTGAGGGTAAGCTTTCTATGGCTGATTTGTCAGGTGGAACATTCTCGATTTCTAATGGAGGCGTATATGGCTCATTATTATCTACACCAATTATTAATCCTCCTCAATCAGGTATTCTAGGCTTACATAAAACCGAGGAAAGAGCTGTAGTTATAGACGGTAAAATTGAAATACGTCCGATGATGTATATAGCTTTATCTTACGATCATCGTATAATTGACGGGAAAGAAGGAGTATCGTTCTTGGTAAAAATTAAGCAGCTTATTGAGAATCCTGAAAAGTTATTGTTAAATTTGTAAAAAATTGTCATTGCGAGCAGCCGTAGGTTGCGTGGCAATCTCATGAAATCATAACAAACTCCTGAGATTGCTTCGTCAATTACTTCGTAATTTTCCTCACAATGACGTGGTCCTGTTTTTACTCTTTGAAAAAAAAGTAAAATCATTCAAAGAAAGGAAGTATATAATAATGATAAAATGTACTCGTCGTATTGAGTTCGATGCAGGACATAGAATTATAGAACATCAAAATAAATGTCAATTCCTGCACGGTCATCGCTATGTTCTTGAGATCGCTATAGCCGCAAACAAAACCGATAAACTTGGTATGGTAATCGATTTTGGTTTAATTAAGGATTTAGCTAAAAAATGGATTGATGAAAATTTTGATCATAGCTTAATCCTACATCAAGACGATAAGGAAATGGGGCAGCAAATAGAAAATTGTACCGGTCAAAAAATATATTACATGCAAAATAACCCGACTGCAGAAAATATAGCGACGCATTTAAAGAATGAAATTTTTCCTAAACTTTTTGTAAGTCAAAACTTCTTCGTAACTAGCCTCAAACTATATGAAACACCGAATTGTTTTGTTGAGGTTTAGGCATGCAAGATTGCTGTTTAATTTTAACTACTACTAATGATTTCCAAATTGCCGAGAAAATAGCATCTGTTTTGTTAGAATTAAATCTTACTGCCTGCATTCAAATTGACGATGTCAAAAGTTACTTTAGATGGAATGGTAGAGTAACTTTAGAAACTGAATATAGACTTGTAATTAAAACAAAATCTTCTAATTATAATGAAATTGAAAATAAACTCCTTGAAATTCATAATTATGAATTACCACAAATAATAAAAATAAATATTGACTATGGCTTTCAAAAGTACTTAGAATGGATTAATCAAAATAATAAATAAACTTATAGTTGAGTAAATTTAAAAATTAAGTAAGTAAATTATGAAATTATGGCAAAAAGTTACCTTAGGGTTAATCTTAGGTATTATATTTGGTATATACTTACCACAATACGTTAATTATATTAAACCTATCGGTGACATTTTCTTACGTTTGATAAAAATGATCATTACCCCTTTAATTTTCTTCAGTTTGGTTTCCGGTATCACTAGTATGAATGATAATTCTGCCCTTGGTAGAGTAGGCATGAAAGCGGTAGCCGCTTTTTTAGGTACTACTTTTTTTGCCACGGTTTTTGGACTCACTGTTGCCTTAGTATTAAAGCCAGGAGTAGGCGTACATATAGATTTCACCTCTTCAGGAACGACAAACAGAACTTCATTTAATATAATTGATTTTTTTGTAAATATCGTCCCTGATAATGCTGTTGGGGCTTTTGCAAACGGTGATGTCTTACAAGTTGTATTTTTTGCTATTTTTGTTGGAATTACCTTAAACAAAATGAAATCTATCGGTGAACCTATTACTGATTTAATTCATGTAATGTCAAAATTAATATTAAAAATGATATCGTTTGTTATTCAATTATCCCCTTACGGTGCTTTTGCTTTAACAGGCTGGATTGTAGGCATGCAGGGAGTTGAGGTAATGATTAGTTTATCAAAACTTGTTGTAGCGGTAGTTGTGGCGATGACATTCCAATATTTAGTTTTTGGCTTACTTATATGTGTATTCTGTCGTGTTTCACCTATACCTTTTTATAAGAAAAGTTTTGAGTATCAGATACTTGCTTTTTCTACTTCAAGCAGTAAGGCAACTCTTGCAACTACTATGCAAGTTTGTCGTGCAAAGCTTGGCATTTCAGAGTCTAGTACTTCGTTCGTACTTCCGATAGGTGCGTCAATTAATATGGACGGCTTTGCTATAAATTTATCTCTTACCACCATATTTTTTGCTCAGATGATGGGAGTAACGCTTGCTCCTCACGACTATTTAGTCATTATTCTCACCTCAACACTTGGATCTATCGGTGGTGCCGGTATTCCCGGTGCCTCTTTGATAATGCTTCCTATGGTTCTTTCTTCGGTTCACTTACCTATAGAGGGAGTAGCAATTATTGCTGGTATTGACCGAATACTTGATATGCTACGTACTACTATCAATATTACCGGCGATGCAACAATTACTATGATTATAGATAACAGCGAAGATACTTTAGATAAGGAAGTATATTTATCTTAATGATATTGCTAACTAAGACCAGACATTGTCATTGCGAGCAACTATAAGCATTGTTGTCTGAATTGAAAAATGCGTTTTATGTCATTCCCGCGAAAGCGGGAATCCAAGGAAAAGCGAAATTAAAATATAGTTATCAAAAAGAAGATAATAGAATAGAATTTTTACAAGGTGATTCTAATAAAGTAGAGGCAATATTCCCAAAAGAAAAAATATCTGAAATAGTACATCCTATACTTTGAATAGAAGATACTCATATTAATACTATAGGTATTTTAGAATATTTTTGAAGAAGGGGATTATTTCATCATTGAAGATACTAATATTGACTATAATAATGCGTGCTATGATGTTTGGAGAAAAATTTTAGATGAAAAAACTTGTATAGCAACATTAGAAAATTTAAACAATAAAATCGTTAGATTAACTAGCTGGTTGAAAGAAAACAAAGATTTATATTTAGTAGATACAAAATATGTAAATTATACAAAAGAAATTAAAGATGCCGTAAATAATAATGCAGAAATTATACATATAAAAAATATCGATCAAAAAAATTATAATATAAGGACTCCATATTTTGTCATATGTATGGAGTAATAGGGATAATTGGTAGTTTGCCTGTATTATATAAAGAAGATAAGAATATTATTAGAGCAGTAGCACCAAGACGTAATTCGCATAATGAACATAGCTCTCAATCGCCGTATTATTCTACGTCAGAAGCATGTAAAGTTCTATTAGCATCCACCGCTATCTAATCTCAAGCTCTTTTCCCTTTGCAATCTTTAATTTTTTGATCCGCTCCATATTCTAATAAAATACGAGTAGGTTCAACATTAAGATATGATGATGCATAATAAGGGAAGTCATTCCGGTTTTAGAATTTTGAACATTAGGATTAACACCTAACTTAAGCAAAAGTTTTATTAAATCAAGATTATTTCTTTCTGCGGCTAGCATCATTCCGGTAATACCGTCTTCATATCTTAAATTAGGACTCATTCCCTGATTAATTAAAAGTTTGGCAATTTCCGGCTTCATAAATCCTATATTTATATGGATTAAATTCATAGGTGCACCACACTTTAATAAAAAATCGGCAATTTTTATATTATTATTCGATATAGCATAATCTAAAGGAGTCCAGCCCAAGTATGGTTGATTTACTCCATATCCCTAATCTAATATTTTTTTACTTCATCAATATTATCTGCTTTAATAGCATTTGCTATCGGTGTAATTGGATTTTCGACTTTTTGATCATACTCAACACCATTCACATATATCTTTTTTAAACTCAAGTTTACATTCCATAACATGAATAGAAGCAATAATAAAAATAATTATAAACTTTAAAATTACTTGAATAATTTTCATATAATCAATCTAGGTACTATGTAGCTATACAGCATTAAACCTTTGTCGGTAAGATAGATATTTTCATCTAGTCTAATTAAGTCTAACGCTTGATAATGCTTAAGATTATTCATATCTAAAATATTCTCTAATTTCGTGTTTAATTTCTGCTCTAATGTAGAAATATTTATACCTTTGCTAAGGCGTAAACCCATCATTAGCATTTCTTCAATAATCTCTTGATGTGTTAACTTAGTATTAGTTTGAATACCAACATTTTTTGTTTTAACCGCATCTAACCATTTTTCAGGTTTATGCCACATCATAATTGCCGATACCGAACTTGAGGATTCAATGATTCTACTATGAGCTCCGGGGCCTATACCTAAATAGCTATTATAATTCCAATAAGTTAAATTATGCAAACATTCATACCCTATCATAGCATAATTGGATATTTCATATCTAAAATACTTTTTAGATTCTAGATAATGATTAGTCCATTCATACATTTCAGCTGCCGCATCTGAATGCGGCAAAATCAGATTACCCTCCTTAAATAATTTATAACACGGCGTACCTTTTTCGATAGTCAATTGATAAAGAGAAATATGTGAGGTAGCGAGCTGCATAGCTTGTTTTAATTCTTCTTGCCAGTCTTTTAATGTCTGACCGCTACGTGCATATATTAAATCAAATGACACTCGTAGAAAAATCGTATTTGCCACCTCAATTGTTTTAATGGCCTGCATACAATCATGAGTTCTACCTAATTTTTTTAAATCGTCCTCTTTTAAGGATTGCACTCCTATTGAAATACGATTAATTCCGGCGGCTTTGAATGCTTTAAATTTTTCAGTTTCAAATGATGTGGGATTAGTTTCTAGAGTTATCTCGGTTTGATTATCAATAATTGCTAGATTACTGATTTTATTTATTATTCCTTCAACTATTACAGGATTCATTAAAGAGGGAGTACCGCCCCCAAAAAAAATAGATTTTATATATTTATTTTGAATAATATCCTTAAAATATTCAATTTCAGTTTCATAAGATTTAAGCCACTGATTATGATCTATAGTACTTGCTACATGAGAATTAAAATCACAATACGGACATTTGGACAAACAAAAAGGCCAATGAATATAAATACTTAAATCATTAGCCATAACTCTCATATTTTGTATTTTTGCTAGTGCTAACTTAGGTTTTGTGGACATTGCTAAAAAGATTTAATTTTGGTTATTTTTTGCTACAAATTATAAGATTTTTTTGAAATATGAATAACTATTTCTACAAAAATCTTATTAATTTTCGCTAAAAAAGACCTCAAAATAGCAAATCAATTAGCAATGTCCACAAAACCTAGCATTTTCTTTGATGTTATTCAAGGTGTATGATAAAACACTATTCTAATTCAAAGAAAACTTTAAATAAAGCTTTTAATTTAATAGATATTATTAAAATAATAAAAAAAATTACCCACTATTTTATAATTTTTTGTGTTCAAGCTATGGGAAGTAATAATGAACAAATATATAACCCAAAAAACACTAAATTTCTAGAAGAAACTGAAGCTCTAAAATGGGCAAAAGAGCGTACTGATAAAACAGCAAAGGCTTGCCAATCTATGCCTACTTATAAGGTAGTTAAGAAAGAACTAGAATCTGTTTGCTATGATCAAAGAAAAACTCCTTTTGGTGCTATACGTAAAGGTTACGTGTATAATTTTTGTATGGATTATAAAAACCCGCAAGGGTTATGGCGTAGGACATTAGTTGAGAATTACTCGAAAGATAAACCAAAGTGGGAAGTTCTAATCGATTTTGATAAATTATCCAAAAAACTCGGTAAAAAAGTAATGTATAGAGGTGGGAGTGATTGTTTTCAAAATCCTAATCGTTTCTTAATTACCATGTCATTTGGCGGTAAGGATGAGATGTTTTTTAGAGCATGGGATTTAGAGAAAAAGATTTTGTAAAAAATGGTTTTGAACCAAAAACAAGTAGCGGGAAATTACTAGAAGGTAAATTTACTGTCCCTACTTGGGTTGATCAAGATACTATTATATTTATCCAGTTTTGCATCAAGAGGAAGTGACTGACTCTTTATATCCTAGCTTGCTCTACATATGGAAGCGAGGAGAACCTATAGAGAAAGCCAAAAAACTATTTGAAATACCAAAGAATTATATACGTGTATCAGCCAGTAAGCTTTTACCGATAATATTTCTTCATCTTTAATATTTATATCTGTAAATAAGGCTTTTTATAATTACGATAATTATATTTTAGATACTAAAGATGAGAGCTTAAAATTACAAAAAATAAATATGCCATCAGATGCAATACCTGAAGGTTCTTTTAAAGCATATGTATTTTGGCTACTGCGTTCCGATTGGCAATTTAAAGATAGTAATATAGAGCAGGTTCACTTGTTGCCATACACTACGCTGATCTTCTAAAAGAAGATAGCGATAAATCTAGCTTAAAAATATTATTTACCCCAACAGAGAGGGAAGTATTGTATTTTGTAGGAATGACTAAAGATACGGTATTTTTAACTAGCTATGAGAATGTTATTTTCAAAAGTAGTAACATTTACATTAGAAAATCATGAATGGATAAAACCGGTAACTTTACTGTCTTATGAAAATACAATTTTTGGTATGTTGTCTGATGATGAGGAAGAAGATGCATTAATTACTATAGAAAATTCTATAGTTCCTCCCACTATCTATTTATGGGATAAAACTCATGAATTAAAAGTTATTAGAAAGCCTTTATATCCGTTTGATAGCAAAAATTATGTTGTAGATCAAAAGGAAGCTACAAGCTCGGATGGAGTTAAAATACCATATTTTATTGTCTATAAAAAAGGTACAAAGATTGTAAGAATCCAACATTACTTGAAGCATACAGCGGTTTTCAAGTAATCAACTCTCCATATTTCTCTCGCATGGAAAATGAAGTATGGGTTAAACATGGCGGGGTTAGTGTTCTTGCTAATATTAGAGGTGGCGGAGAGTTTGGTCCTGAGTGGCATAAGGCGACTCAAGGAATAAAACGTCAAACCGGCTTGAATGATTTTATTGCCGTAGCAGAGGATTTAATAAAGCAAAATATTACTAGTCCTGAGTATTTAGGAATTAAAGGAGGAAGTAACGGCGGATTGCTAGTAAGTGTTGCAATGACACAGCGTCCTGATTTATTTGGAGCTATATAGCATGTGAAGTGCCGATACTTGATACGATACGATATAAAGAATTCGGAGCAGGACATTCATGGGGTACAGAATATAGTGAGAAGATTTAGTACATATCAAAAAATATGCACCGCTAGAGAATTTATCTTTAACGCAAAAATACCAAGCTGTGTTAATTACAGATTTCAGTATTAGAGCAGCGTGTACACCCATGACATGGAAGAATTTTTGAGTATGTGCTTGAGAAAAACCCAAATACTAAAACTTACTTTCTAGGAAGTGTAGATAGTGGGCATGGTAGTGGGAGTGATTTAAAAGATAGTGCCAATTATTTGATCAATATTTATATATTTTTTGCAAATGCTTTGAAATTAAAAATTAATTAAATTTAATACTAGGTCAATATGTGTTACTTATTATACTACTGGATAGTTTAAAAAAAACCGTCGATGTCATTCCTGCAAAGACACATGGGTGTCAACTTAAGGAAAAGGTCACTCCGTGGCTTGACCACAGGATCCATATAATTTTAGTATTTTTAACTGGATCCCGCAATCAAGTCGGCATTGTTGCATGGATCGGAAAACCTACTCGATGTCATTCCCACGTAGGCGGGAATCCAGAAAAATAACTTCAATATTGTTACAGAAGTTACATACTTGATAAAATAACCATACAAACACTTGTTTTTATATGCTTGACTGGATTTCCGCTTCGCAGGAATGACATAATGTAGATATAATATAAATTCAAGAAAACAATTTTCCAATTCCGCTACGTAATAGATTTTTAGGATTCATTTTACTGGCTTTTTTCATTATCTCGCTTATTTGTTTATATTGCTTTAGCAAAATATTTACCTTTTGTACCGTAGTTCCTGCTCCAACAGCTATACGTTTCCTACGAGAAGCATTAATTATATCGGGATTTTTACGTTCTTTTGGCGTCATAGATAAAATAATTGCTTCTTGATGTTCAATTATTTTACTATTTAATTTTGATTGATCTATTTGATCCATAATTTTACCGCTACCCGGTAACATACTAAGTATACTTCCAAAACCTCCCATTTTTTTTATACTTCTCATTTGCTGAAGATAATCATTTAAATCAAACTTACCCTTTTTTAATTTAGCTGCCGTTTTTTCGGTTTCTTCTCTATCAACAATACTAGCTGCTTTTTCAACAAAAGAGATAATATCACCCATATCCAGTATTCGAGAAGCTAAACGTTCAGCATCAAATTCTTCTAAATCAATTAGGTTTTCACCGCTACTTAAAAATTTAATCGGCTTTTTAGTAATATATTTTACACTGAGTGCTGCACCCCCCTTGGAATCGCCGTCAATTCTAGATAAAATTAATCCTGAAATTGCTAACTTTTCATTAAAACTACTTGCCGTAACTACTGCATCCTGCCCTGTCATACTGTCGATTACTAACAAAGTTTCTGTAGGCTCCACTATCTTTTTTATTGCAAGCGCTTCCTCCATCATCGCTTTATCAATTTGTGTACGACCTGCCGTATCATAAATTACGACATCATAAGCAGAAATTTTAGCCTCAGCAATAGCTCTTTTGACAATATCGAGGGGTTTCTCACCTTGCACAATAGGTAATGAATTAATCTGTACTGAGTTTGCAAGTATAGCGAGTTGCTCTTGTGCGGCCGGTCTGTAAGTATCCAAAGAAACAAGTAAAACTTTCTTATTTTGATTTCTAAGCCGTAAAGCAAGCTTACTACTCGCCGTAGTTTTACCACTCCCTTGCAGCCCTACCATTAGGAAATTTACGGGCGGCTTTGAATTTAAATTTAGCTTTGTCTCACTTTTACTTGAAGCTAAGAGATTGATCATCTCTTCATGGATAATTTTAATTATCATCTGTCCAGGTGAAACAGACTTAATAACCTCCTGCCCTAAAGCTTTCTGTTTAACTTCCGCTATAAAATCTTTTATCACCGGTAATGCAACATCTGACTCTAAAAGAGCCACTCTTATATCCCGCATAGCAGCATCTATTTGGGCTTCCGTCAAAATGCCTGAGCTAACTAGCTTATCAAAAATCTTCGTTAAATTTTGTGTTAAAGTTTTAAACATGCAAATAATTTAATTTATAAAGTTCCTAAAACCTAATATATACTACGAGTAAATGAACAATAGTCAAAATAAAACATAAATTAAATTTATATTCTAGAGGGAAGCCGCTTTCTATCTTGAATATCTATTAACTATTAAAAAAAAAGGAGTATCTCAATATATTTTGTTGTTTTATGGATAACATAGAAAGGAACGTAGTGATATCGTGTTAATTACTAGAAAACTCATTCACCACTAATATATAACTTGTTTTTAAGTCCAAATCATAATCAATGGTATTATATATTAACTTTTTTATGTCGGTAAATTTTTGCAGTAAATATGAAGGGTGTCTATTTGATAGTTTATTAAAAATCTTATTTTCCAAATCTAGAAGTTCAATATTAACGTTGGCAGATTTTTTAAGGATTCTATTCATTAATAATAATAAATTATCAATAAAATCTAGCCATAATTCTCGGTCTTTAGTAGTAAAGCGATGAATAAAATCTAACGTTTTGTTATCTGCTATCGACTGAATAAACTCGGAATATAATTCGTTTTTAGTATGATGGATAGATGATCTAACATTAATTTTAAAACATCTTGATCTAATTGTAGAAATAATACTTGCAGCTCTTGAAGTAATTAAAAAAATGTAACTATTCTTTGGTGCATCTTCAAGAATTTTTAAGCATGAATTCGCTGCATTCAAATTCATAAGCTCTGCCGAATAAATTATTGCAACTTTATAACCTGAAATTGCAGAAGTTTTACTTAAGAAGTCTTGTAATTTTCTTATTTGTTCAATAGAAATATTTTTAGCATTAGATGTAGCTGAAGTTTCCCTAGCGATGAAATGATAATCAGGATTGTTGTCAAGAGGAATGCTATTCTTAAAAAGCTTAATATATATAAACTCTTCTAAATCTTTTAAAGCTTGCTCTATATTTTCGGCTTCGATAAGCCAACTATTGTATAGCTTATTATGTTTTAAGTTAAACTCTAGGCGTTCAATTATCAATGGTTGTAATATCATTATGAATTGTACTTAAGAAGTATTCTATATCATTCCGGCTTTTGCAGAGCATTATTGCATGAGCTGGTTTTTCTAGTGTCACCCCGCAAGCGTGTAACGGGGTTCGGAAATTATTAGTACTGTAAATACGTTACTTCTTTTAATTACAAGCTTCTTTCATTTTTCTTCCGGCTCTAAAAGTAGGTTGATTGTAAGCATCTATTTTCATTTTTGCTCCGGTTTTTGGGTTACGACCCTCACGTGCTTTTCTATGATGTATTTCAAATGAACCAAAACCTGTTATATTAATATTATGGTGGCTCTTTATAGCACTAATCACACTATCAAGAACTAAATTAAGTGCTTTCTCGGCTTCAGCTTTTGTTAATGTTTTATGTGAAGCATGTTTATGATTATGACCATGGTCGGTCATAAATGCTATAAACTCGGTTTTATTCATTTTTTTTGGTTCTTTTGTGTTATGTGTACTCATAATAAAATCAATTCTCCTTTGATAGGTTAATATGTATTGATGTTTTTTTATAAAACAATATATACAACTGGCAATAATATACATCAATATATTTTTTATGTGAGTTAATTATAACAAACTACCCACATACTGCAAATGCCAGTTATTTACAAAATTTAAAATATATACGTTATTATATTAATTTATAGAAAAATGTAGCCATTTTACATCAGTTATACTGTTAAAACTATCTTAATCAAGTAATTAAAGTGAAAATTTATCGTTAAAACCTTAATGTACATAAAAAGTGGAAACCGTCTTTCACCTTTTATATAGAATATTTCTAACCGAATAGCAGATTATGTAATAATTCACTATACACATTAATTTAGAATAAAATTTTTAATCCAATGTTATTGTCTAAAATTTGTATTAAACGCCCTGTCTTTGCTACAGTTTTGAATTTGGTTATCGTAGCTCTTGGAGCAATTTTTTTTACCAAACTACAAATTAGAGGTACTCCGGATATTTCAGTTCCTATTATAAATGTCGAAGCTCATTATGCAGGTGCCGATGCCTTATATATGGAGCAAGAAATAACGACACGTATAGAAAAAGCTTTAAAGACGGTTAAAAATTTAGATTATATAACTTCTCAAAGTTCTACCGGCGAAAGTAGTATTACTTTATCGTTTCTATTATCTACCGATATTGAAGTAGCACTAAACGATGTCCGCGCCAAAATATCGGATATCACTTATATGTTCCCGCAAGATATGAAAACCCCGTCAGTTACAAAACTTGATGCCGATAGTTTCCCAAGCCTCTTCATAAGCATTGAAAGTGATCAATATAGCGATTTAGAATTAACAAAGATCGTCGAAGATAATCTACAAACACCGTTAGATAAACTTGAAAGCGTAGGACAGTCACAAATTTACGGCGGTCGGGAATATATAATGAGAATAGAACCCGATTCTAAAAAATTATATCAACATAAAATTTCTTTATTGGAGATTGAATCCGCAATAAAAGAGCAAAACAAAGATTATCCCGCAGGTACGATTAAAACAAAAAGCAATAATTTTATAGTAACTCTTGCAGGTTCTTTATCTACACCGGAAGAATTCGGTAATATTATTCTAAAAGTACAAAACGGAGGTATCATAAAATTACGAGATATAGCAAAAATATCTTTAACTTCTCACGATGAGGACATAATTTTTAGATATAACGGCAAAAGCTCTATTGCCCTTGGTCTTATAAAAGAATCAAAAGCTAACGTCATAGATTTATCACATGAAGTAACTAAAGCACTAGAAAGAATTAAAGAATCCATGCCCAAAGGAATAAGCATGGGTATCGCATATGATGCAGCAACACCTGTAAAAGCATCAATTTATGCAGTATTTCAAACAATTTTTGAAGCTTTAATATTAGTAGTTTTAGTCACTTATTTATTTCTTGCTTCTGCTAAAATTACCTTAATTCCGTTTGTAACGATTCCGGTATCGTTGATCGGTACTTTTAGCGTAATGTATGCTTTTGGATTTTCTATTAATATATTTACGCTCCTTGCTATGATACTTGCTATAGGTTTAGTGGTCGATGATGCGATAGTTATGCTTGAAAACATTTTTAGATATAATGAAATGGGGCATAAACCCATGGAAGCGGCTATGCTTGCTTCTAAAGAAATCGGCTTTGCAATCATTGCTATGACTATTACGCTTGCTGCCGTATTTTTACCCGTGGGTTTTATAGAGGGTTTTATCGGGAAATTATTTATTGAATTTGCTTGGACTTTAGCATTTTGTGTTTTGTTCTCAGGATTTGTTGCTTTAACTTTAACTCCTATGATGTCAAGCCGTATGGTTACAAAACATAATACGGACTTACCGAAATTCTTAGTAAAGTTTAACGACATTCTACAATTTATTCAAAATAAATATATTTACTATCTAAAGCTAACTTTTGACAATCAAAAGAAATTTGTCATCATTATTGCATCATCATTTATAGTGCTGATTATTAGTTTTAAATTTACTCAAAAAATTTTCGTACCCCAAGAAGATGATGGATTCTTACAAGTTTCTCTTAAAGGTCCTGAAGGTTCTAATTTAGAATCTTCTACTAAAGTAGTGAAAGAAGCCGAAAAAATTCTTGCTAATTATAAAGATATATTAGGTTATCTGATGGTAATAGGTGCAGGCGGTAGCGATAACGTTTTTGGATTCATTCCTCTAAAAAATTGGGGTGAGCGTTCTTGTTCCCAAGAAACTATTAAGAATATGTTAAATAAGCAGTTTTCTGAAATACCGGGCATGTCGATTTACGCTATGGATCCACGTTCAATGGTTAGCGGGAATGCAAGTAGCCCTATCGAGTTTACTATTCAAACGAACCTTAAATATGATGATCTAGATAAAATATCACAACAATTTATTGATATAATGAAAACAAATCCTATTTTCTTAAACGTCAATAGAAATTTACAATCGGCAATGCCGACTATAAGTATAGAAGTCAACCGTGATAAGGCTTATTTATACGGAATGGATTTGGCAAATATAGGCAAAACGGTACAATATTTACTTGCAGGTCAACAAATCGGGCATTTTAGAATGAGTAATGATTTATATGACGTTATATTACAATTTAATCAAAAAGATCGAAAAGATATTAGCGATTTTAGTAAAATTTTAATCAGAGCAAAAAATAATAATATGTTACCGCTTGAATCGATAGCCAATATTACGGAAAAAATATCAGTAAAATCATATAGTCATTATAATAATTCAAAATCCGTTACTATTTCTTCCGATCTTGCTCCTGACAGGAAAATTGATGATGCAATTAATGAAATCAATAAAATAGCCGCTAAGTTACTTGATCCTAGTAATACTATAATTGAATATATCGGAGAAATTAAACAAATGAGAGAGGCAGACAGTAATATGCTTATAACATTTGTGTTTGCTCTTATATTTATCTATTTAGTGCTTGCAGCTCAATTTGAAAGCTTTACTGACCCTTTATTAATATTACTCGCCGTACCTTTCTCAATAACCGGTGGTGTACTTGCTCTCTGGCTTGCCGGTAATAGCCTTAATATGTATAGTAATATCGGACTTATTACTTTAATTGGATTAATTACTAAGAATTCTATTATGATAGTAGAATTTGCTAATCAGCTAAGAGCAAAAGGAGTAAAGGTTCAAGAAGCTATAATAGAATCCTCAAAACTTCGCTTGCGTCCAATTCTTATGACTACTCTTGCTGCCGTAGTCGGAGCTTTACCTCTAGTTTTTGCAGACGGGGCCAGTGCTGCTGCTCGTAATTCTATAGGCTTTGTAATAGTTGGAGGATTAAGCATCGGTACTATATTTACAATTTTTGTTATACCTGTAATATATCACACTTTTAAGAAGGATTAATAAATTATAGAATTATAAAATTTAGTAGACATATAGCTCAAAATGAGGAATGATTATTTTACGTTAGTTTTGTTGCATGGTTCGGAAAACGCATGTAGTGTCATCCCGAGGCCTCGCCACGGGATCCAAAAATGTAACTCATAATACTAGTGTAATTTTAGTATTTTAACTGGACCCCGCTATCAAGTTGTGGGATGACAGAGGTATGAGCCACACAACAAGGTCTTTTACGTTTAACTAAAAGGAGATTAAATATGTTAATAAATACTTCTAATAATCCACTTATTACTACTGTACATTTATTATCTTCTATAGGTGCTATAAATTGGGGCTTAGTCGGATTATTTAATTTTAATTTAGTCACACTTTTATTTGGCTCATCTCCAATTATTGTTACAATACTTTATATAACTATAGGCTTTTGTGGTGTATATTCTTTCCTTTGTTTAGGTAAGCTATTTTGTAAACCCGGAATAGAAAAGGCGAAGTAACTCTACCTTTTCGTCATTGCGAGCAGCCGTAGGCTGCGTGGCAATCTCATGAAATCATAACAAACTCCTGAGATTGCTTCGTCAATTGCTATGCAATTTCCTCGCAATGACTACCTAACAACCTCACTTGTGCTATAGCAGTTATTGCTGCTGTTTCAGCACGTAATATATTACTTCCTAAACTTATAGATTTTGTATTCTTATATGAGGCAAGAAGTTCCAGCTCATCATTAGTAAAGCCTCCCTCCGGTCCTACAATAATAGTTATATCACTATTACTAAGTGATGATGAAATTCGTAATATAGAATTTTCTTCTTTTTCATGTTCATTAGCATATAACATCAAATTATTATTCTTTTTTAGGTAATCTTGTATTGTGATAGCTTTTTCAATTATCGGGGGAGTAAGACGTTCTGATTGCTCTGTTGCCTCAATAACACATTTTGTTAAACGTTCGATATTTACCGATCTAAATTGACACCACCTAGTAATTAACGGAATAATTTTAGTTATACCGAGTTGCGTAGCCATATTTATTGCAAGCATTAATTTATCTTGCTTTATTATAGCAACAGCAAGAGTTAACGTAGATTCTGTATAAGGCTTTTTTAACTGTTCTTTAAGTCTAACCGATAGGTTATTTTTACCTATATCGTTAATTTGTGCTAGAAATTCTCCATCCGTACCGTTAAAGAGACGTAAGCCATCATTTACTTTAAGACGTAGCACCGTTTTGACATAATGAACATGATGATCACTTGCTAATTCTATCTTGCTATTTTCAGCTAAACGACTATTAATATAAATACGGTTATATTTCATATATTTAGTACTATGGACGATAAAAAAGATAATAGACATCTTTCCAAACCAGCTTATAGAGAGGAATGTACAGGAGACACGGAACGCAGCACTACAGCGTATATGGACATACGTGAGGATGTGAGTACCGGATCGACGTCTAAATTACCTCTAGAAGCGAAGTTTGTAAAGATATCTAATAATATATCAGAAAAAGAAAATTTACCAAAAGAAAAAGAAATTGGCGGTGTTAAAGGTCTAGAACCGACAAGATACGGGGACTGGCAGCATAAAGGTAAAGTCACAGATTTCTAATGCCTTGCCTTCAACACACTAAAATTTTACCCTATAAACCGCAAGAATTGTTTGATTTGGTCTGGGATGTAAAATCTTATCCTAAATTCTTGCCTTGGTGTTCTGCTTCTAGAATTATTTCAGAAAATAATCAAGAGGTTATTGCTGAATTAGTAATTCAGTTAAAAGGCTTTTCAGAAAAATATAACTCACGAGTTACAAGCGAAATAACAGATGATGGAATATATTTGATTAATACGGTAGCTATTTCAGGACCTTTTGAATATTTAAAAAGTACTTGGCAATTTGTTCCATGCACAGCAGGAACTGCATTAAAATTCTTTATTGATTTTAAAATGAAATCCGTAATACTGGATAAATTAATCGGCACTTATTTTACCAAAGCAACCGAAAAAATGATTATAGCTTTCGAAAGGAGAGCTAAAGAGGTTATTAAATAAAAAAGAGTAAGGTTATAGATCTATAACCTTACTCTTTAGAAAGTTTTGTATTTAGTTACTAGGCAATATCAGATATATATCCTGCATCTCCCTCATCTCCTAAGATTTGAGTTTGATCACCATTAAGACTATTATAATCAAAGCTATAAAACTGCTCTTCTTGTTCTTCACCAGTACTGGAAGTATGATAATTAAATAATTTTTCATAAGCTTCATTTATTTCAGCATATTTCTGTATTTCTTTTGAAAGTTCTACTACTTTATTTTGTATAGCTTTTTCTGTACCATGCCATAACTTACTTGTCAAATTTGGCTTGTATTCTGCTAATTGGTTATCTTTGTAACTTTCTCTCTTTGCAACAGTTCCTAAACTTAAAGCTTTTTCAATATCGTCACTTGAATAGCCATTTTGTATTAGCTGCTGAATAATACAAGCATGTAAAGGAAGAATACTAGTATCTAGAACTAATTTATTTGTATATTGTCCTTTCACGCCAGGTATTACCTGATATAACACACGATCTGTTGATTCTACTATTTCATAGCCACCATTATATTTGTAACCAACGCCGTCTCCCGTTAAACTTAAGGTTGGTACGCGAGTTATTGCATTAGATATTATCTTAGCGTTTGTTCCTTCAATATATTTACCGGTAAATTTATCTATACCGTTTTTATCTATAGCAGTACCGTATACAAAACTTCCTAACCCCGAAGTAGCCAAATACTCTTCAACTTTAGTTGCTTCATGAGCTTGAGTAAAAAGCTTTATTTGTTCATTACTCTCCATAATGCCTTTTGCCCCATAACTAGTACCAAAAACACCCCATGTTATTAAAGGTATTTTGCTTAACCAACTACTAAATGAAAACAAACTACTTACTCCTACAAAAAAGCTTCCTGATGCTAATTTTGTATAAAAACTATAATCTGCTTTTGCTTTTTCTATTAAAGATAAGTAAGTAATCGGTTTATTACTTCCGAATAAGTTTTGTATTAATAATTTCAACATAGTCTATCTCCTAATTTAAATCACCATATTTCATGGTTGTAAATGCATTATATAACAAAAGTAATCAAATATCAATCCTTTATTTAATAATAGATTAATCTTTGACTTGACATTTTTTAGAAAAAACCATATTTTATGGTAATATTGATCAAAAAGAGGTAGATATGCCTACGTACAAAAATTCTAAACATATTAGCACTAAAAAGCTTGCTTATATAGGTTTAGACCTCGCATATAAAACAGATGATTTAAATATTTATAAGCTAAAAGCATCAAAGGTCAATGAACAATTAACAGATAGCGGCTGGGAAATACTGACTGCTTCATGTGATAATATCAACACTGCTAAATATGCTTATAAAGCCGTCGCATTTATAAATAAAGACACTAAAGAAGTTCATATTGCTAGTGCCGGCACAAAATTCAATATATATGATTTATTAGACGACTTGCTTATCGCGCTGCACTACTTACCTACTAAACTAACTCCAATTCAGGATTTTGTTAATGAAATAATTAACAAATTAGGCGGCTTAAGTAAAGCCACAGAATATAGTTTTAATACTAGCGGTCATTCACTTGGAGCAATCATTGCAGATTTAACCTTAGTAGAAATACATTCTCGCAACCTACATTTTAATAAATCTACAACTTTTGACAGCCCTGGCTCAAAACCGATAATTGAAAGAGGCATAGAAAAAAATTTATTTACCGGAAAAGTAACAACTTCAATAAAAGAGCTAGCTACCCATTCTAAGATATATAATGCAAAACATAATCTTATTAATATTACTAATAAGCATTTTGGACAAACAACAATGGTACTTCCTGGTAAAAAAACAACACTATCACAATCAGAAGAATGGGCATCATATTTATATAATTTTGCCAAACAAAAAGTTACAAAATATCTAGGAATTAATGGAATAGTCGAAGGCTTTGAAGAAATCATAGCCGGAATCAGTAAACATGGACTTGTTAATTTTTCTGATTTGAAACAGAATATTACTTTAACCATAGATGATTGGGAAGCAGCAACACCAAAATATGCTAAAAATACTCTAAATTTAAAAAATAATTTATATAATCAAATAGTTGAAACTGAAACCGGAGCTAATTTAGTTGGGATGTATAATAATTTTCAAAGCTGCAATCAAGAATATGCTCAGGAAGTCCAAACAACAGGAGATATAAGTAATTATCATCTATATCCTCTAATATGTTAAATAAAAAAATAAATTTATAGGCAGAAATCACCTTTCGCCTTTCATATTCATTATTTCTTATTTAGAGCAACTAAATAGATTTCCGTAGATTCACTGCGGCTGGATGAAGGTTTAAAATGTTGCACTGTTTTAAATTCACGCTTTACTTTATGTAATAATTCATTTTCTGCACCGCCACGAAAAATTTTAGCAATAAAATGACCGGAGGGTTTTAGTACTTTTAAAGCAAATTCAAAAGCTTGCTCACATAAAAGTAAGGTTCTTATATGGTCTGTAGCTTTATGACCTATGGTATTTGATGCCATATCACTCATTACTATATCAGCTCTACCGTCTAAAGCCTGAATAATTAATTCTTCCGTATCTGCTTCAAAAAAGTCCTTTTGAACAAATTCAACTCCAGCAACATGTTCAATTTCTAACACATCGATAGAGATTATTTTATTATTTAGGTTATTATCCGAAGCTTTAATCAGCTTGGAAGCTACTTGACTCCATCCCCCAGGAGCTGCTCCTAGATCAACAATTTTCATGTTAGGAGTAAAAAGTTTAAATTTTTCATGAATTTCAAGTAGTTTATATGCAGCTCTCGACCTAAAGCCGTCTATACGTGCTTTTGCAACATACGGATCGTTTAATTGGCGTCTAAGCCAATTACTAGAAGAGACGGTGCGTTTTTTAGAAGTCTTAACTCTAACGAATTTATTTCTATAACCGCTTAAATTATTTGTCATAAAATCTTTTATACTTATAAATAAATGAAGAATAAGTAGACGAAGTTTAATCTGGAAAAGAGCAAGGAATCCACAAGATGAGGCACGAAAGCCGTTAATAATACTTGAGTACCACAGTACTTATAGCCAATTTTTCAAATTAAACGAATATGCTCTTTTGCTATTTTATCTAATACAGAATTAACAAAACCAATTTCATGCTCATTTAACATATCATTTGCTATGTCCGTATATTCGTTGATTACTACTTTAGCAGGCGTAGTAGGGCAAAACAATAGCTCACATATACTAACACGCAATAAAGCTCGGAGTAAGATCGGCATATGTGCAGGATCTTTATCATTTGTTAAATGATTGTCGATAATTTCGTCTAGTTTATGAATATTTTCAAATACTGACTTTACCAGCATTTTAAAATGACTTATACTTAATGATATTTTTAAATTCTCAGGTAAATCTGTTATAGAATTATTATTTTGATAAAAAAAAAGTACATTTTGCATGATATCATCCATATCGTCGTTATTTTGCAATATGTTTTGATAAATAGCTTGCACTGCTGCAATACGTGCAATCGACTTTTTATTAATTTTATTTGAACTCATAGAGAAAAGAAATTTAAAATTTAATTTTCGTCAATGCGTAAGGTGATATGGCGTGATGTCATTCCCGTGAAAGCGGGAATGACATCGGAAACCAAGGAGCAACGTCCACTCACAACGACGAAATGATATCTATAACCTTACAATGTATACCTTAAAATAATTTATTAGTAAACTTATAAATTTTTATGCTCTCTATAATAGGATTTATTATAACACTTAGTATCTTGGTATTTATCCATGAATTTGGACATTATTGTATTGCTAGATATTTTAATGTAAAAGTTGAGGAGTTCTCGATAGGTTTTGGTAAAGCACTAATAGGCATTACCGATAAAAAAGGAGTTAGGTGGAAGATTTGCCTTATACCGTTTGGCGGTTATGTCAAGATTTACGGCTATGATCGCAGCCTTATGGATAAGACTAAAGAAGTTAACGAAAAAGTAGCTTTTGATGCTAAATCTTGTTTAGAACGTTTTTTAATCGTTGCAGCAGGTCCGTTAATTAATTATTTACTTGCCATAATAATATTTGCAGGTTTTTATTGTTACTTTGGAAAAACAGAGATTCCTCCTATAATAGGTAATGTAGTAGCTTCATCACCGGCAGAGAGAGCAGACTTAAGAGCAGGAGATAAAATTGTTAAGGTTAACGATAAGTCTGTTAAAGATTTCGGGGACGTGCAAAGAGAGATATTAATTAACGGTTTTAGCTCTTCTACTTTAACTATAGAAAGAAAAAGTGAGGAATTTATCGTTAATATAATGCCTCAAGAAATAATTATATCACCTCCCGAAGAAAAGCAAGTTAAGAAAACTCTTCGCATCGGTATTATAGCTAAAAATGAACCTATTCATACTAAAATAGGAATTTTAGGAGGATTATGGGAAGCTATTAATACTACTATAGATATGTCTGCTTTAACTCTAAACGCAATATCGCAAATGATTGTAGGAAAACGTTCATTCGATGAGATAGGAGGGCCGATAGCTATTGCTAAAGAGTCAGGCAAATCTATAGCTGGTGGAACCCAAATGTATCTGTTATTTATAGCAATGCTTTCCGTTAATTTAGGGTTACTTAACTTACTACCTATACCGGTGCTTGACGGCGGACATTTAGTATTTATATTATATGAAGCAATTACAGGTAAATTACCGCATCCTAAGACTAAAAATATTTTGTTACAATTAGGAGCAATAATCATAATTTTTCTTATTATAATTGCTGTTTCCAACGATATACAAAATTTGTTTTCCTAAATTATAGATTTGCTTGCTCTCGTTTATATTATCTACTATAGTGGAGTATATTAATTATGTTTGAATTCATTAGTTAGGAGAACTTTGTATTATTCTTAGCTAAAAGCGGAAATCCAGTTCTTTGTCATACCGCGACTTGAACGCGGTATCTAATTTATTATTTTTACCGTGGTCAAGCCACGGGATGACATTGGGTTTAAACACAGAAATTTAAATTAAATCTTAAAGAAGGTTTTAGGTGACAATCAGATCAATTAGTAAGTTAACAATTTTATTATTAACGATTTTTTATTATCATATTTCATTAGCTGACTCTGTAATTCGTAAAATAACTATCGAAGGTAATCATAGGGTTGAGCGTTCTACTATTGAGAGCTATTTAAAGCTTAAGGTAGGAGAAACCTATAATAATTCTAAAGAAGATGAGGTAATAAAACGTTTATATGCCACCTCACTTTTTAGAAATATAAATATGCATATAACAAATGATGGTAATTTAATAGTTAACGTTACTGAAACGCCTTTTATAAGTAGTGTAGTATTTAGCGGTAATTCTAAAATCAAAACTAATATGCTCGCTAAAGAAATTTACACAATGTCGGGTGAATCTCTTAGCCAAGCTAAAATTGAATTAGATGTAAAGAAAATATTAGAAATTTATAAACGTAGCGGACGTTTTGCTACTACGGTAACACCTAAAATCGAAAATTTAGAAAACAACAGAGTTAAGGTTATTTTTGATATAGCAGAAGGACCAAAAACCGGTATTAACTATATTTATTTTAGCGGTAATGAAAATTATAGTGATTCAGAACTTAAATCTATTGTTTTAACTAAAGAATCTCGTTGGTTTCGTTTTTTAGAAAGTAACGATACTTACGATCCTGATAGAATGGAGTATGATAAAGAATTACTGAGAGAGTTTTATCAATCTGTAGGTTTTGCAGATTTTAGAGTAATTTCGGCATCGGCAGAACTCAATAATACTAAAGAATATTTCACCCTTACCTATTCCATTGAAGAGGGAGAAAAATATAGCTTCGGTAATATTACAATAGACAATAAATTAACTAATATAGATATAACACCGCTTAATAAAATTGTTAATATTAAGCAAGGCAAGGTTTTCAATATGAAAAAGGTTGATGATATAGCTGAAAAAATCGGAGAATATTTTACAGCGAACGGTTACCCTGCGGTAAATGTTTATCCGGATATAATGAAAAATGCTAATCATACTGCAGATATTAAATTTATTATTGAAAAAGCCGATAAGGTTTATATTAATAAAATTAATATTATTAATAACCTTAAAACCGAAGACCCTGTTATAAGAAGAGAATTTAAAATAGAAGAAGGTGATATAATTAATCGTTCATATATTGAAAAAGGTGAGCGTAATCTTAGAAATTTAGATTATTTTGAGAAAGTAGCAATTAACTTAGCTCCGACTAAAGCTAAAGATAAATATGATGTTAACGTTGAAGTTGATGAAAAATCTACTTCCTCTATAGGTTTTGATTTAGGATATAATACTGCCGGCGGTTTATTCGGACGTTTCGCTTTCTTAGAGCGTAATTTAGTCGGTACCGGGAAACTGCTTAATGCCGGTGTACAAATAAGTAAAAACACTACAAGCTATTACGGTGGTATTACCGCACCGCACTTTTTAGATCGTGATTTATCACTTGGCGTAAACACATTTAGAAACTATACCGGACGCGGTGCTAGTGTATTAAATACAACTGATCAACGCTATAAGTTACACTCTATAGGAGTCAAAACTTCTCTTGGTTATGAAATTAAAGAGGATTTAGGTCACGAAATAGATTATTTAATCAAACGTGATACTTTAAGTGCTCCAACTCCATCAAGCTCAATATTCTTAAAGGAGCAAATGGGAAGATTCATTACTTCTGCTATAGGACATACTATTACTTATGATCAAACCGATAATAAAATTGTTCCAAAGAACGGTTATTTAGTAAGTGGCACACAAGAATTTGCCGGCGTTGGAGGTGATAACAAATATATAAAGCATGAAGTTGACGGTAAATATTATAAATCTTTCATACATAACAAGCTTACTTTAAAATTATCTGCTTCCGGAGGCGATATTGCAAGCCTTGGAGGAAAAATTATTAGAATTTCCGATCGCTTTAATTTAGGTGATTATAGTTTAAGAGGCTTTGCAAGCGGTGGTGTAGGACCTCGTGAAAAGGTCACTAACGAAGGACTTGGTGGTGAGCGATATTACACATTCTCAACAGAGCTTAATTTCCCAACACCTATACCTGAGGAATTTAATTTAACCGGTACAGTCTTTATGGATTTAGGAAGCGTTTGGGGAGTAGGCCTAAATAAGAAACAATATCAAACTCCAAACGGTTTTTATAACGATAAATCTCTTAGAGCTTCCATTGGTTTCGGCTTTATTTGGGTAACACGTTTTGCACCAATCAGAATGGATTGGGGTTTCCCGGTTAAGAAGAAGAAATATGACGATACGCAGCATTTCCATTTAAGATTTTCGACGCATTTATAAAGATGTCTCATTGTCACCCCGTGGCTTGACCACGGGGTCCAATTAAGGATGCTAGTCTTTTAGCATTTTAAAATTTTTTATTGGATTGCCACGCTCCTTGTCAGTCGTCGCTCGCAATGACGAAACATGTCTCGTAGGAATCCGTATCTCAGCATAATATAATCATATTTCAGCCGATGTAGCTCAGCTGGTAGAGCGGCGCATTCGTAATGCGTAGGTCTGGGGTTCAAATCCCCACATTGGCACCATCTTCTAAATAAAACTATAGCCCTATTTGTGATAGGCGTGGTAGAACCTGATATACTAATAATGTGTAGAAAAACGCTTTCGTGTCATACCGTGGCTTGACCACGATATCCAAAAAAATAACTTAAAATACTAATCATTTATTATCACCCTCAATTCAAGTGGTCAAAAAGTCCAGCATCTAAAGAACCTAAAGCGGTTTTAAAAAATGCTTATAAAATAAGTAATGATACTGAAAAACTTATTGCTGTTGATATAAAAAATGACCAGTTTGTAATATTTGATAATACAAGTGGTAATGTAGCTCATGTAAGGACATATCAAGAAATAGAGAGAGATGCTGTTTTAAAAAATAACCTAATCACAACAAAAATATGCAAATAAGGTAATAAAAACTTTAATGAAACCTCGAAGCGGTATAAATTATTAGAATAACAAAATGAACTAAACAATGACAGATAAATTATGGTATGCAAAAATAAATGAAGAAGATGCATATATCAGAAAAACACTTCAAGAATATATAGATTTATATTTCTTTGATTCTGTAGAATTTAAAGCAGTAGAAGATATAACCTTAGAAAATTTAGGTGAATTATATGATACTGGAGAAATATTAGAAGAATATTTCGATTATGTTTTTATGGATGATGAAAAATATATACATTATCCTAAATATTCTAAAGAGGATAGACGTAATTTAGGTTGGTTATTGATAGTACCTTATATACAAATGTGTAATCCAAGACTATTTCCAGAAGATGTCCCGCATTTAATAGAATTTTTACACGCTAAAGATGGAGAAGTGACAAAGGCTCAAGAAAAGCTAAATACCTACCTTGCCCAATTTGATTTAATGAAAAGACAAGATGAAGATTACAGATGCTGGGAAGCAATCACGAAAGAACGTCAGCAAGCTATAGCAGAAAATAAACCTTTACCAATAAGACCTATGAGTATTGAACTATCAAAATGCTTGAAAGATTGAAGTGGGAAACTTTTTTAAGACCATCATAGAGCTAGCGAAAGCATCGGGAGTACAGCTGGCAAAGATGATAGCGATAGAGAAAGTAACGGAACTTGCAGTAAATGCTGTAAATAACAACGCACTATCTGGTTTAGGGCAGAAGATAGAGAATAAAATAGCGGGGAGCGTTACTCCAACTTTAAATTCTAATAACGGGATATTGCTAAGTGCTTACAGTCGTTTAGAGCAGGACGGTAACAAGAGAATATGACGCCATTCGTGATTCCCTGAACCAATAAATATAGGCCAGATTGCAGCAACTGCGGTAATGCACTTTATTAACCGCAAGGTCACCTGAGTATTTTAAACTGGATCTCGCTACAAATGAGCTAGGATGACAGGGTGGAATTAATCCATGCAACAACACCAATGCTACACGGAAATGACAATAAGGTCTTTTTAAGCATGGGGTAAAACAAAACTACCTTTTTTAGGTAATTCCACCATTATATTTTGTAAAGAATTATAAGTTGTTGCTAAAAAATAATATATACTTAGCTTTATATAAAAAGTGAAAGCCAATTGTCACCTTTTATATTCAACTTCTTAAGCCGAATAGCAGATTATGTAATAATTCGCTATTTGTGTTAATTAACTATTATCTTTTTTCTTGGAGGAATATAGATTGTTTCATCTTCAGCATGCGAAATCTTTTCTAAAAGTCCGATAAAACGGTCGTTATTAGGTACTAGCTTTACTATCGCCCACCCCTCTTCTATTGATTTCTTTATGCGTTCTATATCAGATTTATGCTCTGAAAAAGATATAACTTTTTGTGCTGGGTTTTGCATATTGATAAATCAATTATAGTTAATTGACATTATAGTAAATATTTTTCATAAATCAATCACATATTTATTATTTGCTAAATATAAATAAAATGATTACCATATATTATGTCTTGTCTACTTATATCCTAATCAATAGTTTAATTAAAAATTAACAGTTGTACGATGATTTTTTATTTTAAACATATATGTCACTTATTAACTTTATTTAATTTAAACTGTATAATTTAATTATGTCAAATGATAATTTACAACCGCCTGCTCTTTCTAAAAAGCAATTATTTGCTTTTTTTGGTATGGTTGTCGGCATGTTTATGTCGGTACTTGATATTCAAATTGTCGCTAGCTCATTATCCGTAATAGCTGCCGGTCTTGCCGCTTCAAGCGATGAACTTTCTTGGGTTCAAACATCGTACTTAATAGCTGAAGTTATCATTATTCCTATTACCGGCTTTTTAGCAAGGTTACTTACTACTAGAATTTCTTATTTTATTGCAGCTTTAGGGTTTACGGTTATGAGCGTATTATGTTCGCTTGCAACTAATATTGAATCCATGATTATCTTTAGAGCATTACAAGGCTTTTTTGGCGGTGCTATGATACCGACGGTCTTTAGTACCGTTTTTATACTTTTTCCTGCATCGCAACGTCCTATCGTTACTATCTTAATTGGACTTGTCGTAACTGTTGCCCCTACTTTAGGACCTACACTCGGTGGATATATTACGGAGATTTTATCATGGCATTTTATGTTTTTATTAAACGTCATACCCGGTATTTTCGTATGTACGGTAGTTTTTTTATATGGGGATTTTGATAAACCAAATTATAAATTACTGAAAAATTTTGATTTTCTCGGTATATTATTAATGGCTTTAACGCTTGGCTTATTACAGTATGTGTTAGAAGAAGGAAACAAAAAAGGTTGGCTTGAGGATAATTTAATATTATTCTTAAGTATTACAGTAGTTTTAGGTTTTATTTTATTAATCATTAGAGAACTAACCTTTATTAATCCAATTTTAGACTTAAAAACATTTCTTTATAAAGACTTTACTTTTGGTTGCCTTTATTCGTTCGTTATGGGTATCGGATTATACGGGGCAGTATATATATTACCGCTATTTCTCTTTACTATTGCCGGATATGATACATTACAAATCGGGGCTACTATGATGGTGACGGGCGGAGCACAATTTTTATCTGCACCACTCGCCGGTAGAATGTTAGGGTTAGGGGTAGATTTACGCCTGATGCTTATTATAGGTCTTGGAGGGTTTGCTCTTGGATGTCATTTGAATAGTTTTCTAACGCCTGATTCTAAATTTGCTGCATTTGTGCTTCCTCAATTTGTTAGAGGGCTTTCATTAATGTTTTGTTTTATACCGACTAATAATATAGCTCTTGGCAATATGCCAAAAGAAAGAGTAGGTAACGCTAGCGGGCTTTATAATCTTACTCGTAATTTAGGAGGAGCGGTAGGGCTTGCAATAATCAGTACTATACTTACTAATGATACTAAAACCTTTATGCAATATTTATCGGAAAATATCTCGTCTACTTCTATAATAGCATTAGAACAACTAGATTCTTATACTGAATTATTAAGCGGAAAAGTTTTAAATCCCGAAAAAGCATCATATTTGTTATTAGCAAACAAATTAAATCATGATGCTTTTGTAATTGCAATAAATAATATATTTAATATGATAGGGCTGTTATTTGTATTTATAATGCTACTAATACCTTTTACTTCAAATATCAAATTAACCGAAAATGTTAATGCTCACTAAAATTAAATTTATATTATATTTTCCTTGGTTATTATTAGAAATATGGAAATCGGCTTTCGCGGTTATTAAAATAATTTGGCAAAGAAAGATAGGAATAGAGCCAGTTTTTGAATGGGTTGACGCAGAAGGGCTAGAAGAAATAGGCGAAATAATTTATGGTAATTCGATTACTCTAACTCCAGGTACAGTAACACTTGATATAAATAATAATATGTTATTAGTGCATGCACTCAATAAATCATCGATTACCGACCTACAAAGAGGTATAATGATTAAAAAAATTAAGCAGATATTAAAAACAACTTGAAGCAGAAAATGATATCAGATATAAACGCTCTAAAGTATAAAAAAGTTTTACTTAAAGTGTCAGGGGAAGCTTTAATGGGAGATAAGCAATTTGGGCATGAATATGACGTAATAAAAAAGATTGCCATCGATATTAAAGAAGTTATCGATTTAGGAGTAGAAGTCGCTATTGTAGTCGGCGGTGGAAATATTTACCGCGGGATTAATGCAGCACTTGTCGGTATGGACCGAGCTTCAGCGGATTATATAGGTATGCTTGCAACGGTGATTAATGCTTTAACTTTACAAAACGTTATGGAAAGCCTCAATATCTATACAAGAGTTCTATCGGCTATTCCTATGATGAGCGTGTGCGAACCTTATATTCGCCGCAAAGCTAAAAGACATATGGAAAAAAAGCGTGTAGTAATTTTTGCCGGCGGTACGGGTAACCCGTTTTGTACAACCGATAGTGCCGCAGTACTTCGCGCAATCGAAATGAATTGCGATATTTTATTAAAAGCAACTCAGGTTGACGGTGTATATGATTCCGACCCTAAAAAAAATCCGGATGCTAAAAAATATTTCACTATTAGCTATAAAGATGTTATAACTAATAACCTGCAAGTCATGGATACGGCAGCTATTGCAGTTGCAAGAGAAAATAAATTACCTATAAGGGTATTTTCGATAAAAGAACAGGGAAATTTTGCTAGAGTAATACAAGATAAGGGGGAACATACGACAATTGAGGAATAATATATTGTAGTGTGAATTGTTGTATGATTTTTATGTCATTTCCGCATAGGTGTTGTTGCGTAGAGACTAAATCGTCATTGCGAGCAGCTGTAGGCTGCGTGGCAATCTAGAAAAAATAATAAAAAATTCTGTAGATCAGAATTTTTTACTAGGTTGCTTCGTCAAAACTTATAGTTTGTCCTTGCAATGACGGAAAAACCAATCTACGCGGGAATTACATCGGGGACATTTCCTAATACATATAACAATGTCTCAATTCGTGTACTAATAATATATGGATAAATAAAGATGGATAAAGAGCATTTAAAGAAAAACTTACAAGAAAAGATGGAGAAAGCTCTAAAAGTTTTAGATCATGAACTTAAAGGGCTACGTACCGGTAGAGCTTCAGTGAATTTACTTGATAGCGTAACCGTGGAAGCTTACGGGAGTAAAATGCCGCTTTCACAAGTTGCTTCTCTATCCACCCCTGATGCACGAACAATTAACGTGCAGGTTTGGGATAAATCTATGGTATCATCGGTAGAGAAAGGAATTACGATAGCAAATCTTGGCTTAACTCCTGCAACGGACGGTCAATTAATCAGACTGCCGATACCGGCTTTAACTGAAGAAAGACGTACAGAACTGGTAAAACTTGCTCATAAATACGGTGAAGATACTAAAATTTCATTACGTAATATTAGAAGAGACGGCAATGAAGCACTTAAAAAGCTAGAAAAGGATAACGTTATCGCAAAAGATGAGCATCATAGCTTATCTGAACAAGTACAAAAGCTAACCGATGATTATAGTAGTAAAGTTGACTCGGTAATAAAACAAAAAGAACAAGAAATAATGACTGTTTAATTTTCTATGTCATTCCTGCTTTAGATTTGTTTCGTGGATACTAAATCATCATTGCGAGGAGGCCATTGTTGCGTGGGCCGGTAAAATCCACTGTGTCACCCCGTGGCTTGACCACAGGGTCTATAAAAACAATAAAAAATACTAATAATTTTATAACTGGATCCCACAATCAAGTCGCGGAATGACAGCAGTGGAATTGATCCACGCAACAATACCTTGCGAGGAGAAAAGCGGCGTGGCAATCCAGAAAAATCGATCCATGCAACAATGCTACGCGAGAATGACATACATTGAATCTATACTGACAAAATAAAATGACAAAATTAGTTAGAGATTTAATTCCAGAAATTATCTTAAAATCAGGCAGGATACCAGTTACTCATATTGCTGAATCATATGAGTATAAAGAATTATTAAAAAATAAACTACTAGAAGAAATAGAGGAAATTTTACAAGATGAGTATATGGAGAAGTTGCCGATATATTAGAAATACTTGAAACAATCTGTAATATTAATGGCTATAAACTAAAAGATATATTAAAAATTAAAAAACAAAAAGAAAGTTAATGGTGGTTTTGATAATAAGATAATTTTAGAAAAAATAACTAATTAGCTTTTTTGCCTTAATAAAATAAATGAGTCATGCAATAAAATCGGCTATAGAACCTTGTATCACAGGCTGTATCCAGGATCTAGCTCACAAGTCGCAGGACGACAGAAATACCGTTACAAACAGGCAAGCCTTCACAGGAATAACATCAGACTATACCACTCAAAATAATAAAACTATGATAACAAAAGAAGAAGCACAGAAAATAGCAAAATTAGCTAGATTAAAATTTGAAGAAGATACTGTAGAAAAATTTTTTACTCAGCTTAGTACTATTATGGATATGATCGATATTTTAAATGAAATAGATTGCAAAGATATAGAGCCTTTAACTTCGGTTTGTAATATGAATGCTAGAATGCGAGAGGACGCCGTTACAAGTTCTGATTTATCAAGTGAGTTATTTGATAATGTAAGTGGAAATAGTGCTCAGCTGGCTAAAGAAGTAAAATATTTTATCACTCCAAAGGTTGTTGAATAATTATGACGGAACTAAACAAACTAACAGTAGCAGACAGTATAAAAGGTCTAAAAAATAAAGATTTTACAAGTACGGAATTAATAGGTGCACATATTAAACAAATAGAGAAGCATAGAAACCTAAATGCTTATGTTACCGACACTTTTGACTTAGCTTTAAAACAGGCTGAAGCAGCCGATCAAAATTATGCTCAAAATAACGCAAGAACCCTTGAGGGTATCCCGTTTGCCGCTAAAGATCTTTTCTGCACGAAAGGAATTAGAACTACGGCATGTTCTAATATACTGAAAAATTTTATACCTAATTATGAATCAAGTGTTACACAAAATATTTTTGATAAGGGCGGTGTGATGCTCGGCAAAACCAATATGGATGAGTTTGCTATGGGTTCAGCAAATATCACTAGTTGTTTTGGAAATGTAATTAGCCCTTGGAAAGCAAATGATGATAATGCTGATTTAGTTCCAGGCGGTTCTTCAGGCGGTTCAGCTGCAGCAGTTAGCGGATTTATGGCATCTGCTGCTCTTGGTAGCGATACGGGCGGCTCGGTACGTCAACCTGCAAGCTTTACGGGTTTAGTCGGTTTTAAACCGACATATGGTCGTTGCTCAAGATACGGAATGATATCGTTTGCTAGCTCCCTTGATCAAGCAGGAATATTTACTAGAAGCGTTTTAGACAGTAGCATTATGCTTGAAGCGATGATGGGGTTTGACGAAAAAGATTCTACTTCGATTAAAGCAGAAGTTCCAGAGCTACAATCCGCTATCGGAAGTTCTATGAAAAATATGAAGATAGGCGTACCTCTTAGCCTTGGTGAGGGCAGTATTATTGAACCTGATATTATGAAAATGTGGCAGGATACCATAGAACTACTTAAAAACGCCGGTGCTGAAATAGTTGATATTACTTTGCCGCATGCTAAATACGGTGTTGCTGTTTATTACGTAATAGCCCCGGCTGAAGCTTCTTCAAATTTATCTAGATATGACGGCATTAGATACGGTCTTCGAGTAGAACGTGAAAATATGACGCTTGACGAAATGTATGAAATGACTAGATCAACTGGATTTGGGGAGGAAGTAAAACGTCGTATTATGATTGGAACATATGTGCTATCATCTAGTGGTATGGATGCATATTATCTAAAAGCTCAAAAAGTACGTCGTTTAGTTGCAAACGATTTTAATAATGCTTTTGCAAAAGTTGATGCCATTTTATTACCGGCTGCCCCGACTGCAGCTTTTAAGATTGGTGAAAAACAAAATGATCCGACTATTATGTATTTAAACGATTTATTTACTATTCCTGCAAGTTTAGCCGGTTTACCTTGTGCATCGGTTCCTGCTGGATTATCGGCACACGGTTTACCTCTTGGGATACAGATTATAGGTAAACAATTAGACGAATATAATGTTTTGAAAGTAGCATCGACAATTGAGTCAGGTGTAAAACATATTAAATTTGAACCAAAGGGTTTTTAATTATGGCATATATTGAAGGTAATACGGGGAAATGGGAATATGTAATAGGGCTTGAAATCCATGCTCAAATTTCCTCAAAATCTAAGCTTTTTTCAGGAAGTAGTACTATTTTTGCAGCAAATCCAAATTCGCAGGTTTCCTATGTCGATGCAGCAATGCCCGGGATGTTACCGGTATTAAATAAGCATTGTGTACACCAAGCAATTAAAACAGGGCTTGGGCTTAAAGCTAAAATAAATAAATATTCGGTATTTGACCGTAAAAATTATTTTTATGCCGATCTGCCGCAAGGTTACCAAATTTCGCAATTTTACTATCCTATAGTACAAAACGGCACTATGGAAATACCGACTAGTACCGGCGATCTTAAAACTATTCGTATTAACCGTTTGCATTTAGAGCAAGATGCGGGTAAATCTATGCATGATCAATCACCACATTACAGCTTTATCGATTTGAATCGTGCCGGTATTGGACTTATGGAAATTGTGACCGAACCTGATATATCATCACCGGAAGAAGCAGCTGAATTTGTAAAAAAGCTAAGAAACTTGTTACGTTATATTGGCAGCTGTGACGGTGATATGGAAAAAGGCTCGATGCGTTGCGATGCTAATATTTCAGTAAGACGTAGCGGCGAACCACTCGGCACAAGATGCGAAATTAAAAATATTAATTCAATTCGTAACATCATTAAAGCAATAGAATTTGAAGCTAAAAGACAAGTGGACTTGCTTGAAAGCGGTGAAGAAATAATTCAAGAAACACGCCTATTTAATGCCGATAGCGGCGAAACAAGAACTATGCGTTTAAAAGAAGAAGCACTTGATTATAGATATTTTCCTGATCCCGATTTATTACCGCTTGTTATTTCTGATGAGTTAATAAATGAGCTAAAAGCAAATTTACCTGAGCTACCTGATCAAAAGATTGAAAAATATACGAAGGAATTTAGCTTAAGTAAATATGATGCCGAAGTAATAGTAGCCGATGAATCGGTTGCTGAGTATTTTGAGAAAGCAGCAAATGAATGTAACCCTAAAATGCTTACTAATTGGCTAACTAGTGAATTATTTGGCCAATTAAATAAAGCATCGATAGGAATAAATGAATGCAAAATTACCCCCAGTAACTTTGCAAAACTGGTAAAATTAATAGAAAATGATACTATTTCCGGTAAAATTGCAAAAACCGTTTTTGAAATTATGTTTGAAACCGGTAAAGCACCTGATAAAATAGTAGAAGAAAAAGGACTTGTACAAGTTTCGGATAATAACGTGCTAAACACGGTAATTGACGAGGTAATAGCTGAAAATCCTGAATCAGTAGAGGGTTATAGAAGTGGTAAGGATAAATTATTCGGTTTCTTTGTAGGACAGGTAATGAAAAAAACCGGCGGTAAGGCTAATCCGACGCTTGTGAATCAGTTTTTAAAGGAGAAATTGAGTTCTTGATGCTATTCCTTTGAAGATATTGCCCGAGTGGATAGATTTTTCTGTCATTGCGAGCAGCCATAGACTTTGTTGCATGGCTCGGTTTCATCGTTATTGCAAGCAGCCGTAGGCTACATAGCAATCTCGCCAAATATCCTGAGATTGCTTCGTCAATTACTACGTAATTTTCCTCGCAATGACGATTTGATATCCGTACAACAAGGGCAATGCCTCGTAGGATGACACAGAACATACTCAAACTTAAAACATTATTTTTATGAAATTTCTGAAAATATTTTTACTATCTTGCTTACTAGTTTCTTGTGAAAAAAAAGAAACGGAAAAAACTTTAATAGTCGGTACTGCCGCAGATAATCCTCCTTATGAATTTATCCAAGACGGAGAGATTGTTGGGATTGATATTGATATTATCAAAGCAATAAGCGAACGTCTAAATAAAAAAGTTATCATAAAAAACTTCGACTTTAACGGTTTACTTGCAGCTTTGGTTAGTGAAAATATTGATGTTGCGGTGGCGGAGCTTTCCGTAACACGGAGCGTGCTGAATATATCAGCTTTTCCAATAATTATGCTACTGCAAGATTTGCCATAATATATAGAACAGGTGATAATATACAAAATAGCAAAGATCTAGAAAATAAAATAGTAGGGGTACAGCTCGGTAGTGTTTTAGAAAAAAAAGCACACGATCTATCACAGACGATAAATATTAAAGTTCATTCTTTAGCAAATCATTTAATGTTGGTTGAAGAATTAAAAGCCAGAGTCATAGATGCTATTATTTCTGAGGAATTTCAAGGCAAAAAATTAAAAGAAAATAATTCAAATTTAGAAAGCAGTACTTTAGAAGAATTTTCATCCGATTTTGCTATAGGCATGTCTAAAAACTCAGGACTAATTAATGAAATTAATGAGGCAATCGATTCATTAAAAAAAGACGGAACCATTAACAAAATTATGAAAAAATGGCTGGGACAGTAACAGAAAGTCAATTTAAAGATGCTATGAGCCGATTCCCTCAGGGAGTGACTATTATAACAACAAATTGCAATAACGAACTTTTTGGCTTTACTGCTAGTTCTCTTACTTCCGTATCTTTAAAACCGCCGTTAATATTATTTTGTCTTAATAAAAACTCTTTTAGTATCAACAGTTTTCAAAAAAGTGATAAGTTTGCAATTAGTATTTTAGCAGAGAATCAAATTGATATCTCAAAACATTTTGCTAAATCACAATCTAATAAATTTACAAAAATTGATTATGAGCTTGGTAATAAAACTGATTGCCCTTTAATAAACGGTGCAACTTATCATATAGAGTGTAATAAATATGCTTCTTACGATGCTGGTGATCATGTTATATTTATCGGTGAAGTAATAAATACCGCTATTAAAAATGATTTAAAGCCTCTATTATATTTTCATAAATCGTATACAAAGATTTAATTTTGGTTATTTTTTGCTGCAAATTATAAGATTTTTTGAAATATAAGTAACTATTCCAGCAAAAATCTTATTAATTTTCGCTAAAAAATACCTCAAAATAGCCAATCAATTAGAAATATTCACAGAACCTAGTTTAATTTGAAAAATTGGCGTCGTATAATAAGATCTGCGGTTCAAACTATATTAAGTATATACTGCGATCCAAGGACTTTAGATGCCTTGCTCTTGTCCAAATTAAACTTCGTCTACTTACTGTTCATTTATTAGGAGTATACATTGCCAATATGTTAAATATCGGTCTTAGTGGTTCTACCGGTAAAATGGGAGAAACCATTCTAGAGAGAATAGATAAATTTAAAGATTGCAAAATTGCAGCAAAATTTAATAGTACTAATAATTTAGATGATTTAGATAATTTTTGTAAAAATTCTGATGTGATCATCGATTTTTCTACCCCTGAAATATTAGAAAAATTAATTAATTATGCATTAAAACATAATACAAAATTAGTAATCGGAACCACAGGTCTCCAACCTCAACATTTTAAGCTTTTAGAAAAAGCAGCTCAAACTTTACCTGTTTTATATTCTGCAAATATGAGTATAGGAGCTAATTTGCTTAGCTATCTAGCTAAAGAAGTAACAAAAATACTAGATGATTACGATGTTGAAATTCTAGAAACGCATCACCGTAATAAAAAAGATTCACCCTCAGGAACTGCTGTTATGTCTTGCTGAAACAATTGCCAGCAAAAAAGGATTAAATATAACATTTAATCGTGGTAATAGACTAAGAAGCGAAAAAGAAATAGGTATTTCCTCGCTTCGTGGTGGAAATGTTCACGGTATACATGAAATATCTTTCCTAGGTGACGATGAAATAATCACCTTAAAACACGAAGCTCTGAATAAAAATTCTTTTTCTATTGGTGCAATTAAAGCCGCTATTTGGCTACAAGATAAACCTTCTGCTTTATATTCAATGCAAGATATTTATAAAATATAATTAATATAGCTTGAAAAAATACCTTTAAGAGGCTATATTTTATTATGTAAATAACATAATCCTAAGGTTACTTATGATCGATTATACAAAAACTTTAACTGCCACCTCAAAAAATAAAACTTTTGATGAAGGCTTAAGACAATACATGCTTAAAGTATATAATTATATGGCTTTAGCACTTTTACTAACCGGTGTAGCAGCCGTAACGACTATATCAGTTGAGCCTATTTATAATTTAATGTTTCAAACAGGTTTCGGTACTATTATAATGTTTGCTCCGCTCGGTATTGCTTTATATTTCTTTATGGGCTTCGGACAAATGAACCTGCCAACGGCACAAATATTATTTTGGGTTTATGCCGGTTTAACCGGTATGTCGCTTGCATATTTAGCTCTTATTTATACCGGTGCATCAATAGCTCGTACTTTCTTTATTTGCTCTTCCGTTTTTGGAGCAATGAGTTTATACGGTTATAGCACAAGTAGAGATTTAACATCTATGGGTTCATTTTTTGCAATGGGTCTTATAGGTCTTATCATTGCTTCATTAGTCAACTTGTTTCTAAAAAGCTCGGCTCTTTCTTTTGCTACTTCTCTTATTGGAATAGTAATATTTATGGGATTAATTGCTTGGGATACTCAAAAGATTAAGTCTATGTATTACATGGCAGGAAACGATGAAGTAGGACAAAAGCTTTCTATTATGGCAGCCTTTACTTTATATTTAGATTTTATAAATCTTTTCCTATATTTAATGAGATTTTTAGGCAATAGAAGAGATTAATTGGTATCATTCTTGCAAAGTCATGATTTTATTTCATTGCTTCGGTTTTTTCATTGTTATATCACGATCAAATCTATAGTACTGAATAGTTTTTAAAAAGACCTGGATGTCATATCCCCGCAAAAGCGGGGGCTTTGTTGCACGGCTTCAAAAACTTATTCAATGTCATTCCCACGTGGCATTGTTGCGTGGATACCGAATCATCATTGCAAACGGCCGCAGCGAACTCGGCAATCCAGAAAAAATAATAAAAAAATTCTGTAAATCAAAATGTTTACTGGATTGCTTCGTGGTTTCCTCACAATGATGAGGATTTTGACCCACGCAACAACACTTTTTCACTATTAGTTAATATTAAGCAGGTTATTTTTATGTCTAAAGAGAAAACTCAACAAGGATTATTATTACAAGAGCAACTTTTTAAAGCCCTGAAAACTAATGATACAGAATTGAATGCCAAAATATCTAGAACCTGCAAAGGCATTGCCGAATCTGTTATTGACCTTTCTAATGACCAATCTCCTACTGCTGAAAGCCTATATATTAGCTATATGGCCCTAGCCGATTTAAACACTAAGGATTTAGCTAAAGTTACAACAATAATAAAAAACTCGTTTCCAGGAGATAAAAACAAGAAATTAAGGGAAATAATCGATGCACCTCTTTTAGAGCACTTAGTTATGATAGAGGCAATTGAACGACAGGTTGGATTAGATGATAGCCGATATAACGCAGATTACAGAAAACGTGAAGAAATAAGAAATCCTAATGACCCTAAAAAAGTAATTGATGCTATGCTACGTGATAAGAGGGTGGCACAGCAAGCTGAGTTTGAGGAGAAAGGAAAAAAGGCAGCAGGCGTCTCAGCCGGTTATGTTGCTAAAGATAACGCCGGTAATACTTTTATTTTAAAACATTTTTATAAAACTCATGCTGCATGCCAAAAAATACAAGGTAATCATGCACAAAGACAGGCTATGGCTGACCGAAGAGACGGAGTACAAGAATTAATAGGCTCTACCATGTATCAATTTTTATTACATGATCGCGCACCAAAAGAAGGGCTGGTAACAGCGGATGAACAACACCCTGATTCACTTTATGTACGTTCTAAATTTTTTGATAATGCTGTAACACTAACAGAATTTTCCGGTTTATCAGGTGAAACTAGAGTCAGAGATAATGATCAAAATTTAAAAAAGTTGGAAGGATTTGAAAAAGCCATAGCTGCTTGTCATATGCTGGGGAAGTAGATTATCATGCTGGTAATTTAATGGTACAGGATGGTAAAACAATAACCAAAATTGATCATGGTCGCTCTTTTTTAGCATTTCATAAGAATTTTAGCAGTATGATTCAATCAACAGCTAAAATGTTTACACATCCTGGTGTTGGCTACAGTGCTGCTATTAAAGCAGGTAATTTCTCATTTAGTATCGATAAATATAGCGAATCATTAAATCAAATGATAAGTCAATTTGATGAGAAACAGATGGAAGCAATAGTTGATCAAAAAATTGATGAATTAAACAAAGCTGGGTTTGATCCAAAAAATATTATGTTATCCACTAATATTCAAAATTTTGATGATTTGAGAAAACACTATAAAAGCAGTATAAAAGAAAATCTTGTTAATATGCAAGAAGTGGCCAAAGGAGCTGAGATAGTAACAAAATTCAGTAATGTTTCACCTGAATTTAAAAATGGTGGTTGGTTAGAGGCTTTCGCTAATTCACCTGTAAAAGACCCGGTACTCTATGCAATAGATAATAACATTACAATTGAAGGTAAAGATGCTAAAGAGTGGGCGTATGAAAATAATTACCAAATTAAAATTTCTATAGGCTTGAAAAAAGAAACAATCAAGGAACAACAATGGAGCAAAGATTTGGACGGAAAATGGAAAGAAAAAGAAGTTGAGGTTAAGACAGATAAAGTAGAAGTACAAATTTCTGATCCTGCAAAATCAATGCGTATACAAGACAAATCTACAGGCGAAAAATTGGCATCACTAATTGTTGATTTTACAAAGCAGGCAACAACTAAAAACGTAACCGATAAAGCAGTAGCAAAATTCTACGACAATATAATGAAAGTGCTAAAAAAAGAAAATTATCTTACCGAGCAAGATATTAAGGGTATAAAGAAAAATTTAAAATATCAGGATAACATCGAAAACACGACCAACTTATTAAATGCTAAATCTTTCAAGTTAAATTCTAAAGATACTATATATTACAAGGTAGGAATTTTTTGTGAAAAGAGAGGTTTACCTAGTATCTCAAATTATTTTATGAAACAAATTTCTCCTGAGAATTTAAATAAAATTCATAATACAGAAAAACTTATAGCAGAAAGTATAAAAATTGGTAATATACTACAACAGAAGAAGCAAGAAAGACTCCAAACCAAAAGAGTAGAAACGGTAAAAGAAATCGCATTCTCTCAATTACAAGCTAGGAAGGAAAAACATCAACAAAGATAAGCATTATTGAGTATATGCCTTAAACGTCATTGCGAGCAGTCACAGAGTCGTTGCATAGTCCTAATGTCATTTCTAGCTAAAAGCGGAAAGCCAGTAACTATTAATCTCATCCTGCGACTTGATCGCAGGATCTAGTCTTTTTTAAATTTTTTTCTCGATACCGTACAACAACTATAAATTCTTATTCTTTTTCTGCATTTTTTCTAGCAGACGGTGAGAGCATAATGCTTAGCTCTTTTAGAGCTTTATCCTCTACATAGCTTGGGGCGTTCATTAGTAAATCTTCAGCCTGCTGGTTTAAAGGAAACGCAATTATTTCCCTTATATTTGTTGCTTCCGCAAGCAGCATAACGATTCGGTCAATACCGGGGGCTATTCCACCATGTGGTGGAGCTCCAAACTTAAATGCTCTAATCATCCCTCCAAATCTCTTATCAACTTCCTCTTCACTATAACCTGCTATGGAAAATGCTTTATACATAATTTCCGGCTTATGGTTTCTAATAGCACCGCTGGACAGTTCAATACCGTTACAAACAATATCATATTGGTATGCGGTAAGTTCTAATAACTCTTCAGTGGTTTTAGCTTGCTCTAAAGCATCTATTCCGCCCTGCGGCATAGAAAACGGATTATGGCTAAAATCAATTTTTCCTGTTTCTTCATTTAACTCATAGAATGGAAAATCGGTAATCCAGCAGAATTTAAAACAATCTTTTTCAAGTAAATCAAGCTCTTCACCAAGTCTTATTCTAACCTTACCGGCAAGTTTAGCAGCTTTCTCTTTCTTATCGCTAGCGAAAAATACAGCATCACCGTTACTAATACTAGCTGTAGCTTTTAGACTCTCTAATTGCTGCGGGCTTAAGAATTTTACTACCGGTCCCTTTGCTTCACCGGTTTCACTAAACTGAATATAGCCAAGTCCACCTGCTCCTTCTGATACCGCAAACTCTATCATTTTATCGAAGAAACTACGAGGCAGTGCAGCTGCCTTAGGTGCAGGAATTGCACGCACTATGCTACCTTTTTTAATATTCTCTCTAAAGATTGTAAAATCGGAATCTCTAAATATCTCAGTTACATCGGCAATTATAATAGGGTTACGCAAATCAGGCTTATCAGAGCCGTATTTTAGCATAGATTCATTATATGGAATACAAACAAAAGGAGTCTCTGATACTTTCTTATCCGTGAATTTAGTGAATAAATCATACATCACAGGCTCAATAGTACTAAATACGTCTTCCTGTGTAACAAACGACATTTCTACATCTAGCTGATAAAACTCGCCGGGTGATCTATCGGCTCTTGCATCTTCATCCCGAAAACAAGGAGCAATTTGGAAATAACGATCAAAGCCTGATACCATCAATAACTGCTTGAATTGCTGAGGTGCTTGCGGTAATGCATAGAACTTACCCGGATGCATTCTACTAGGTACTAAAAAATCCCTAGCCCCCTCAGGTGAGCTTGCTGTTAAAATCGGAGTTTGAAATTCGGTAAAACCGCTTGCCGTCATCAAATGACGAATATGAGAAATAATTTGTGAGCGGAGTATTATATTATTATGTAATTTCTCACGCCTAAGATCTAAAAAGCGATGTTTAAGCCTAGACTCTTCGGGAGCATCTTTTTCAGTATTAATAACAAAAGGTAGAGTGTCCGCAGCTGACTCAACACTAAATTCCACAGCTAGCACTTCAACATGACCTGTCGGAAGCGTATTATTAATCGTGTCCTCTGATCTTGCTACAACTGTACCCCTTACCGTAATTACCGACTCATAACGCAAACGACTTGCATCCTCCATAAGCTGAGGATTTTGATCGGTAAACACGATTTGAGTTATACCGTAATGATCACGTAAATCTATAAAAACTAGATTCCCGTGATCTCTTCTTCTATGTACCCAACCGGATAGCTTAACTTCTGTTTCTACATGGGATATTTGTAATTCGTTACAATTATGAGTTCTGTATTTATGCATTTTTATTTTTTTATTATACGATTTCCCCATTATATACATAAAATCACAAATTTTCGCAAATAAAAACTAAAAATTTATCTTGCCAAAGTTTTATCTTGATATTGCAGCAGCTTTTGGCTTTGATGGGCGTTGCTGATAATTTTGTTGTTGAGGTTTTACTTGATTTAACTCACCTTTAATCCATTCATATATTGCTTTCTTAGGATTTTTAATTATCTCTGCAACATTTTCGACTAGATTTATTATTCCTTTAACTAACGATAATACATCTTTTGCTATTTCACCTATAGAATTATTACCTGCTTGTAGTTTTTCTTGGTCTTGCTTAGACAAATTACTACGTATCCTATTCATTCTTGATTTAAGCTCATCTTGTTCTAGCTCTTCTTTTGTAAAATGTGACTTAAGTTTTCTATCAACAATTTTTTGTTCTTCCGGAGTTAAATTTTTATATTGATCAACAAGCTTATTAACTTTTTCTTGTTCTTCCGGTAGTTTTGAAATATTTTCAGCAATATTTGACATTTGTTTCTCTTCTCTTATAAAGTTAAAACATATTAATTTACATTATATATATATTTTTATACAAGAAAAACTTTAATAGAAATTAACCTTTGAACGCAGCCTTAATACCTAGAAAGTCTAAAAAATTTCGTAATTCTTGACGTGCAAGCACGTGTGAGCTATTAAATGCTCTATCATATTTTGCAGTTTTTAGATCAAGTAATGTTAGACCTTGTAAAAATAACTCCCTATATATTACACGTTCACTAAATCCTTCTGCGAGTTTAAAGTTAATTCTTTTAGCAAGTTTAGCTAATACATTTCCTACGCGTCTTTTATTTAATGCATCAAGATTACTTAAACGATTACGAAGTATGACCCAATCTATACTAATTCTATCACGACTAGCACGTTCCATTTTCTGCTCCCAAATCATTTGACTATATATTGATGGGCTAATAATTTCATCCTTGCTATCGACTTTTGCTATTACGTCTAAATCTAGAAAGCTATCATTAATCGGTGTAATAATTGTATCGGCGTAAGAATGAACAACCCTTGATAAAGGAGTATGACTGCCTGGGGTATCAATCACTATATAATCGACATCCTGATTATTTTTGAGTATCGGCTCAAAACTCTTTGCTTGCTCTTCTACTTTGCTTTCCGATATATAAAAATGTTTCGGTACTAATACAGGTTTATCAGGATTGTGTTTATTATATAAATCTCGATTTTTTAAATAATTCGTTAACGAACTTTGACGTGAATCGGTATCTATACTTACTACCGAATAATTTTGATAAAGCAGAGCGATTATTAGATGCATAGAACAGGTAGTTTTACCTGCTCCGCCTTTCTCATTACCTATAACAAATATATAAGGTTTATTTATTGTGTTCATAATTATATTCAGAATAAACGAATAGTAAATAGACGAAGTTTAATGTCATTCTTAGCTCAGTATTACACATGTGGATAGTTTTTTCCGTCATTGCAAGAAAATGACGTAAGTAATTGACGAAGCAATCTCAGGATATTTGACGAGATTGCCACGCAGCCTAAGGCTGCTCGCAATGACGACTCGGTATCCATGCAGGCAATGCAACGCAAGAATAGCATTTAAGTATATTCTTTGATAAATTTCTCTAGTAATCTCACGCCGTATCCTACTGCCCCCTTAGGACCGAGTGCTGAAGCTTTATTACTATTTGCAACACCTGCTATATCTAAATGAGCCCAATCTACTCCATCTTTAATGAAACGTTTAATGAAATGTGCAGCTATGCAGCTTCCGGCAGCTCTCGGTACGTTCCCGATATTTGCCATATCGGCTATGTCGGAGTTAATCATTGCATCGTACTCATCATGCAGCGGCATTCTCCAAAGTTTTTCATTAACTTCTTCCCCTACTTTTATTAACTTATCAGCTAACTCATCATTATTGGAAAAACAACCAGCATATGTATTACCAAGTGCTATGGTTATTGCTCCTGTTAGAGTTGCAACGTCAATCACGCATTTAGGCTTAAATTTTTCTTGTGCATACCAAACAGCATCAGCAAGTACTAACCGCCCTTCTGCATCGGTATTTAAAACTTCGGCAGTTTGCCCTGACATGGTAGTTACTACATCCCCTGGACGCTGTGCATTACCGGACGGCATATTTTCGACAAGCCCTACAACACCGACTATATTTATAGGTAATTTTTGACCAGCAACCGCAATGATGGTACCCACAACTGCTGCAGAACCTCCCATATCGTATCGCATTAAGTGCATATCACTTGACGGTTTTAATGAAATACCGCCTGTATCAAAAATCACTCCTTTACCGACCAAAGCAATAGTCGGAGCATCTTTACTGCCACCTTTATATTCCATCACCACTAACTTTGACTCGTTTTGTGAACCTTGCCCCACACCAAGTAATGCTCCCATACCAAGGTTTTTCATCTCACGTTCACCGATAACATCAACATCTACCCCTAGCGGTTCAAGTCTATCAACTATTCTTTCGGCATAAACTTGAGGAGTTTTAATATTTGACGGTTCATTACTTATATCTCTTGTAAAAAATACTGCTTCAGCAATTAATTTTTTGATTTCAAATAATTTTGCCGTTTCAGTGCTATTATCAGTAAAAATTTCAATTGACTCTACTGCGAACTTCTCTGCTTCTTTTAAGGTAGTTCTATATTTATCAAATCTGTAAGAAGCAAGAAACGCACCGCTAGCAACTAAAGATGCAAATGTTTGAGATGTAAACCTGCTAATTCTACTTGTAAGTTTCAAGCCAATAGTAGAAATTTTACAACCGGTTGCATGCTGTAAGATTTTGCCGCCTAACTCTTCAATTTTTGCTTCAGTTAATTTTTCTTCATTCCCAAGACCTGCTATTATCAAATATCTAACCTCGCCTGATTTAATGACGGACGGAATAACCTTGATCTGTCCATATTTACCGGTAAATTGCAGTTTATTCTGAATAGTTTTAGAAATTAATCCATGATGTTGTTGATCAAGTCCTATTAAATTACTATCAAGCTTTAACTGTTCATCAATAAAAACTACTAGACCTTGATTAGTAGATGATTCTTCATTCACAAAATTTACGTTAAGCATATTGACTCCTTATATTATTTTTGACTTTGGATCATTCTATTTATCTTGATAAAACTTTGCAAGTATTATATATTGACTTAAAATAAAACCTCATTAAATAGCATTTGACAAATGTTAACGTTTTTTATATCTTACTGACGAATTAGTTAAATTTAAGTAATAATATGCCAGTATATGACATCACTTCTCATTTAATTAAGCAGAAGTATACAATGATTAAAGCATCATGTGAGTTAAACCAAGATATGGGTAAGATTTATAGTCTCACTCCTCATCCAATACGATATAATTGCCTTAACTATTTAAAGTTATTATCTCTACCTATATCGCTAGCATTTTATATAACAAAGCTTTGTTTTACGGCTAATCCGTCATGGACATGGATCGGGGTTAATATTTTGCATGAGAAGATGGGTCAAGCAACAGCAAAAAAAATACTACACGGCTTACCTGACGAAGTAGAACCAGATCAAAATATACCTAAAATTGTTGAGTATGTATTTAGACAATATGAAGAAAATCCTACATTAACCCCTATTATTGAACCTACATTTATACAAAAATTTTTAGCAAAGGCCAGTAAATATATTCCTGCTTTGTCTAGAATAGTAAAGTTTTGGAATGAAGGAGGAATTAACTATTCTGATGAAATACAAACAAAACGAGCATTAATTGACGTTATTTATAAACACATTATTGCTAAAGCTTATGAAGTAGGTAAAAAAGGAGGAAAACTTGAAATAACGGATGTGACAGCACTTTTCCCAGAGATAAATTTTGAAGAACAAGTCAATACTGCATCAGCAAATCTTGAAACAGAGAAGGTAGAAGTAAGCAATGAAGAGTCTTTAATTTCTGAATTGCCTGTTAGACATCTTTCTAAACCAGCTTATAGAGAGGAATTTAAAAGAGATACGGAACACAGCACCGCAGCGTATATAGACATACGTGAGGATGCGAGTACCGGATCGACGTCTAAATTACCTCTAGAAGTGAAGTTTGGAAAGATGTCTATTGATCAAAAACACGAAGAAGCTACGATTACTACTAATGCAAATAATAGTATTAACCCATTAGTAAACTTACTCATGTTAAAAGCTTTACATGATGCAATTCGTCAAGAAGTACTGAAAACTTATGTTGAACATTGTTTAGCAGAAATTCAGATATCTAAAAATCAAGAAACACTTGAAAACTTCCAATATGACGATTCTCTAGCAAAATTACAATTATACGGTAATTATGATAACAATAATACGTATATCTTTGAACAACCAGTATCTTATTTAGGTCAAACCTACGAGCATTTAACAGCACCGATTGCTTGTTATTAAAGCGTCATTTCTGCAAGTGGGCAATAAGAAAAAGCCTATAAAAAACCAAGTTTTTTATAGGCTTTTTTTTGTCAATAATGCGTAGTAAGGTTATTTTTCTGGATTCCCGCTTCTGCTAGGAAGGCATTGTTGCGTGGATACCACCTCGTCATTGCAAGGACATTACAAAGTAATTGACGAAGCCAGCTCAGGGGAGTTTGTTATTATTTCATGAGATTGCCACGCCAGCATAAATGTTGGCTCGCAATGACGGGTTTTTTATAAACTATCCGGTACATACGAAGATCAACTTGGAAAAGAGCAAAGGGTCTGTAAATCGAGGAGCGGAGCGTATATTAAACATTCAGCATCCTACGACTTACAAAGACGACACAGCCAATTTTTCAAGTTCTATCTTAGTATATTTATACATTCTCTTCATCAAGCTTTGCGGCTGCTTTACGCATTTTATCCATAAAGTAACCGGTTCCAGCAGGTACTAATCGTCCAACTATCACGTTTTCTTTTAGTCCTCGCAACTTATCTACTTTACCAGCAATAGCTGCTTCAGTTAAAACTCTAGTAGTCTCTTGGAATGATGCCGCGGAGATAAACGATCTAGTTTGCAGAGAAGCTTTAGTAATACCTTGTAATATTAATTGTGCTTCAGCAGGTTTTAAACCATTTTTCATAGCTTTTTCATTTATCTCATCAAATTCATGTCTATCTATTTTTTCACCTACTAATAACGTAGTTCCGCCTGAATCCGTAACCTCTACTTTTTGTAACATCTGACGGATAATAACTTCTATGTGCTTATCATCAATCTTTACACCTTGTAGACGATAAACGGCTTGAACCTCATTAACAATATAATTTGCAAGAACCTCTACGCCCATTACTTTTAAAATATCTTGAAGTACCGGATTACCGTCAATCAATAAATCACCTTTTTTAACAAAGTCACCTTCGTTAACTACAACATGCTTGCCTTTTGGTACCATATACTCAATAGACATTGTTTCATCAATCGGATGTATAATAATACGTCTTTTAGATTTATAGTCTTTACCGAATTCTACTCTACCGTCAATTTCGGCAATAACTGCATGATCTTTAGGGCGTCTTGCTTCTACAAGCTCGGCAACTCTTGGTAAACCACCTGTAATATCTTTAGTAGTGGTTGATTCTTTCGGTATACGTGCAATGATATCACCTACCGATATTTGTACTCCGTCTTCTACGCTTAAAACTGCTCCAACCGGCAAGTAATATCTAGCTTCTAAACCGTTTGATAAGGTGATAACTTCACCTTTAGCATCTAAAAGCTGTATACGCGGACGTAATTCTGCACCGCGTGAATATTGCTTTGATTCAATAATAACTTTACTCGGTATTCCGGTAGCTTCATCAGTTACGTCACGAATAGAAATACCCTCAACCATATCTTTGAATAAAACTTTACCTGACTTCTCCGTGATAATCGGTATAGTATAAGGATCCCATTCTGCTAGTTTTTGAGTTTTAATCACCATATCACCGTCATCAACAAGTAATCTAGCACCGTATGGAATTTTATGACGAGCCTTTTCATTACCGTTATTATCAAGCAATAATAATTCACAATTTCGGCTCATAACAATTTTGCGTTCTTCAGAATTAATCACAACGTTACGACTTATAATTTTCACTTTTGCGTCATAGGAAGCGTCTACGGAAGAAACCTCAGCACCTTTTGTTGCCGCTCCTCCAATATGGAAAGTTCTCATTGTAAGCTGCGTACCCGGTTCACCGATAGATTGAGCAGCAATAACCCCGATTGCTTCACCCTCCGATACTAATGTACCGGTAGCAAGATCCCTACCGTAACATATGCTACATATACCGGTAGTACTTTCACAGGTTAATACGGATTTTATCATAATTCTGTCGAATCCTGCCGACTCAATCTGCTCTAACTTTGCTTCATTAATAAGCTCGCCTTTATTGAGAATTAGATCATTAGTTACCGGATGAAATATATCAATAGCAGCAGTACGACCTAAAATCTTTTCCGCTAAAGGTACTATAACTTCTCCACCTTCAATAACACTCTTAACTTCAATTCCTTTATCAGTTCCACAATCTTTTTCAGTAATAATACAATCTTGTGCAACATCTACTAATTTTCTTGTTAAGTAACCTGAGCTTGCCGTTTTTAAAGCCGTATCTATTTGCCCTTTACGCATTCCGTTAGCAGAATTAAAACACTCAAATTCAGTTAATCCTTCCTTAAAGTTAGAGATAATAGGAGTTTGTATAATTTGACCGTTTGATTTGGTCATTAAACCTCGCATACCACCTAGCTGCTTAATTTGCTGGAAAGAACCTCTTGCTCCGGAAATAGCCATCATATATATAGCATTTATTTTCTGATGATTTGGAGCATCATTAACCGGCGGCATAGCAATCTCTTTCATCATGTCGTTTGCTACTCTATCGGTACATCTTGACCAAGCATCGACTACTTTATTATATTTCTCTCCGTAAGTAATTAAACCGTTTGAATATTGTTGTTCAAATTCTTTTATTTCAAGCTGAGTTTCGTTGATATGAGTACTCTTAGATTCCGGTACTACCATATCGTCCATTCCAAAAGAAATACCTGAAGAACAAGCATATTTAAAACCTAGTTTCATTAGCTGATCGGCAAAAATTACCGTAGCTTTTTGACCGCAGTGACGATAAACTAAATCTATAACTAATGATATGTCTTTTTTAGTTAGTTGTTTATTAATACACTTGAATTCTATATTAGGGTTAGAAGGCAATAACTCACCGACCATTAACCTACCGTAAGTAGTATCAATGATAACAGGGACCATTTTACCTTCGGCATTTAACTGATTTCTGCGATATTTTATCTTTGTATGAATAGTTATAAATTTATTATATAAAGCATGTTCCATCTCAGCTAAATCTGAGAACATCATCCCTGCACCTACTTCATTATCAAATGCAAGGGTTAGATAATATAAACCAAGCACTATATCTTTATCCGGTACAATGATAGGACGACCGTTTGCGGGGCTTAAGATATTATTTGTAGACATCATAAATACCCTAGCTTCAAGCTGTGCTTCAATCGATAACGGGATATGTACTGCCATCTGATCACCATCAAAATCCGCATTGAACGCAGCACACACAAGCGGATGAAGCTGGATCGCTTTACCTTCAATTAATAGCGGTTCAAATGCTTGAATACCAAGCCTATGTAACGTCGGAGCCCTATTCAGTAAAACCGGATGCTCTCTAATTACCTCTTCAAGCACGTCCCACACTTCGGATTTTTCAGCTTCCACCATTCTTTTAGCGGCTTTAATAGTTGTAGCGATGCCGTACAACTCAAGCTTAGAATAAATAAACGGCTTAAATAACTCCAGAGCCATTTTTTTAGGTAAACCGCACTGGTGAAGTTTAAGCTCAGGTCCTACCACGATAACCGAACGTCCTGAGTAATCAACCCTCTTACCTAGCAAGTTCTGACGGAAACGCCCCTGCTTACCTTTAAGCATATCACTTAATGACTTAAATGGACGCTTATTAGCATTTTTCGCTGCTCTACCGCGACGACCGTTATCAAATAACGCATCCACCGCTTCTTGTAACATTCTTTTTTCGTTTCTGACTATTATATCAGGAGCTTTTGACTCTATTAATTTCTTTAAACGATTATTTCTATTAATTACTCTTCTATAAAGTTCATTTAAGTCTGAAGTAGCAAATCTTCCGCCGTCAAGCATAACAAGCGGTCTAATTTCAGGAGGAATAACCGGTAAAACATCCATAATCATCCATTCCGGCTTGTTTTCCGACTCTAAAAAATTCTCTACTAATTTTAAACGCTTTACTAATTTTTTCTTTTTGACTTCTGAAGAAGTGGTTTGTAATTCCTCGTATAACTCTTGCTTTAACTTTGAAAAATCAAGCTCTTTAAGCATTTGTTGTATTACTTCTGCACCTATAGAGGCAGTAAATGCATCTTCACCGTACTTATCTTTTGCTTTCTGTAATTCTTCCTCTGTTAAGAGTTCGCCTTTTTGTAAAATCGATAGCCCTGGGTCAACTACTACATAATTTTCAAAATAAAGAATCTTTTCTACATCTCGCATTGTCATATCAAGAAGTGTACTAATTCTTGAAGGTAGCGACTTTAAAAACCAAATATGAGCAACGGGAGCTGCAAGTTCAATATGCCCCATTCTTTCACGTCTTACTCTAGAAACTGTAACTTCAACGCCGCATTTCTCACACGTAATGCCACGATTTTTCATCCGCTTATATTTACCGCAGAGACATTCATAATCTTTTACCGGACCAAAAATTCTTGCACAAAATAAACCATCTTTCTCAGGCTTAAAAGTTCTATAGTTAATTGTTTCAGGTTTTGTTACTTCACCGAAAGACCACGAACGTACCTGATCGGGACTTGCTATATTAATCCTTATCTGATCAAATTGTTGAGTATTACTTAATTGTCCGTAAAAATTTACTACGCTCATAAATACTTTTCCTTAAAAATTACTCGTATATACTCAGTGAATTTCAAAAATTGGCGTTGTCGTTCTACAAGTTCTGCGATGCTCACGTATTAAGTATACGCTCCGCTCCTCGCCTTGTGAACTCCTAGCTCTTTTTGAAATTGACCTTCGTCTACCCAGAGTTCTTATTGCACCCTATATGTCATTCCCGCAAAAGCGGGAATCTAGTAAAACAGATAAAAAACTTGTTTTTTATCTGTTTAAATGACCTGTCTTTCTTAACTTGAAGTTACTTCAAGCTTTACGTTAAGACATAAAGATCTAAATTCTTTTATCATAACATTAAATGATTCAGGAATGCCTGATTCAAAATTATTTTCACCACGTACTATAGAATCATAAGTTTTGATCCTACCGTTTACGTCATCCGACTTAACCGTTAACATTTCCTGTAACGTATAAGCTGCACCGTAAGCTTGTAATGCCCAGCATTCCATTTCTCCGAAACGCTGTCCGCCGAAATGAGACTTACCTCCAAGCGGTTGCTGCGTTACTAAGCTATAAGGTCCTATAGAACGGGAGTGAATTTTATTATCGACTAAATGATGCAATTTCAGCAAATATTTCTGTCCGACGGTTACTAGACGGTCAAAATATTCACCGGTTCTACCGTCAATTAATTTCACTTGTCCTGAAGGGTCTTGACCGGCAAGCTTTAGCATATCTTTAACGTCCTGAACTTTTGCTCCGTCAAATACAGGAGTTGCAAAATGTACGCCTTTACTTACTTTCTTACAAAAAGAGATAATCTCTTCTTCCGGTCTTTCAAGTATAGAATTAATATTTTCTCCATACAGTTCAATTAAGAATTTCTTAATCTGCTCAATACCTATATGTTTATTTTTATATTCCTTTACTAAGGTAGATATTTTTTTTGCTAAATTTATTGATGCCCACCCAAGATGCGTTTCTAAAATCTGTCCTATATTCATACGGGACGGAAGACCTAGAGGGTTAAGAACGATATCTACCACAGTTCCATCTTCTAAAAACGGCATATCTTCTTCAGGTACGATACGTGAAATAACACCTTTATTTCCATGTCTTCCTGCCATTTTATCCCCGGGTTGTAATTTATGCTTAGTTGCAATAAATACTTTTACTACTTTTAAAGCTCCCTGAGGTAAATCATCACCACTTTGCAATTTCTCTACCTTAGTAGCAAATCTTTTATCAAGAGCCTCTTTTTTCTCATCATAATGAGTCTTTATCTGCTCTATTTCATTCATTACATTTGCATCTTCCACGATAATCTGCCAAAATTGCCCTTTAGATAAGCCTTTTAGCATTTCAGTAGTAATAGTTTGTCCTACTTTTACTTGCTTAGGACCGTTAATAATCACCTGCCCTACTAAAAGCTTTTCAAGCCAACTAAACACAAAATGCTCAATAATTTCTAATTCATCGTCTCTGTCTTTTGCGAATTTTTCAATTTGTTGTTTTTCAATAGCAATAGCTCGCTGGTCTTTTTCTACACCTCTACGAGAAAATACCCTTACTTCTACTACAGTTCCGCTCACTCCGGAAGGTACATGCAGCGATGAATCTTTTACGTCAAAAGCTTTTTCCCCGAAAATAGCACGTAGTAGCTTCTCTTCAGGAGTAATAGGCGATTCACTTTTTGGTGTTACTTTTCCAACTAAAATATCACCGGCTTTTACTTCTGCACCTATATAAATTATTCCGACCTCATCAAGATGACGCAACGCTTCTTCACTTACATTCGGTATATCACGGGTAATTTCTTCAGGACCAAGGCGTGTATCTCTAGCTATTACTTCAAACTCTTCAATATGAATAGATGTAAATACATCCTCTTTTACTATACGTTCGGATATTAAAATGGAATCTTCAAAATTATAACCGTTCCAAGGTAAGAAAGCCACAAGCACGTTTCGACCTAAAGCAATTTCACCGTTATCCGTACTAGGACCGTCAGCTATAATATCGTTTTTCTTAACGTAATGACCGACCTTAACTAAAGGCTTTTGATTTATACAAGTATTATGATTGGATTTTTGGAATTTTAGTAAGTTATAAATATCAACCGAAGGAGAACCGTCAACTTTTTGTTCTAGAGTTCTAATCACGATTCTATTTGAATCTACCTGCTCAACAATACCGTCATGTAATGCAAGCACTGACGCTCCGGAATCTTTAGCTACTACCCCTTCAACTCCGGTACCTACAAAAGGTGCATCCGTTTTAATTAAAGGAACGGCTTGTCTTTGCATGTTTGAACCCATCAAAGCACGGTTAGCATCATCGTTTTCTAAGAAAGGTATAAGAGAAGCCGCAACCGATACTACCTGCATAGGAGTCACATCAATGAAGTCTACCTCATACGGTTCTACCATTACAAAATTACCGCCTTCAACACGGCAATTAATAAACTCTCCTTGCAGCTTTCCGTCTTTATTAATTTTAGAATTTGCTTGTCCGATTTTGTATTTACCTTCTTCAATAGCAGAAAGATATACCACTTCATCGGTTACACATCCATCTTTAACTCTTCTATACGGACTCTCTATAAAACCATGTTTATTTATTCTAGCATAAGTAGCCATAGAGTTAATTAACCCGATATTCTGACCTTCAGGTGTTTCAATAGGACAAATACGACCGTAATGAGTCGGATGTACGTCACGCACCTCAAAACCTGCTCGATCTCGACTAAGACCTCCGGGACCGAGTGCCGACAGCCTTCTTTTATGAGTTATTTCCGATAATGGATTTGTTTGATCCATAAATTGGGATAATTGGGAGGTACTAAAAAATTCTTTTACTACTGAAACTAAAATTTTAGAATTTACTAAATCATGAGGCATTACGGTATCAACATCACCTGCCGACATCCTTTCAATTACAGATTTTTCCATTCGGACTAAACCTATTCTAAATTGATTTTCTATCAATTCACCTACCGATCTAACCCTTCTATTACCTAAATGATCAATATCGTCTATGATACCTTTACCGTCTTTAAGCTCTACTAAAACTCTTACGATATTTTTAATATCATCAATTGTTAAAACCGTAACTTCTTCAGAAATATTCAGCTCTAACCTAGAATTCATTTTTATTCGCCCGACTTCTGACAGATCATATCTTTCCGTATCAAAGAATAAATTATAAAACAGGCTTTCAGCCGCTTCGATATTAGCAGGTTCGCCTGGTCTTAGAACTCTGAAAATATCACATAATGCTGCCTCACGATCCTGATTTTTATCAGCAAATAAGGTGTTCCTTATATATGGACCGGATTGAGGATTGATTACTAATACGTTAACATTTTTAATTTTAAGATCATTAATAACATTTAGCATATCAGCAGTAATCATTTCACCGATTTTTGCTAATACTTCATCGCTTGCAGGATCTCTTAAATCTTCGGATAGATATTTGCCGATTAAGGTTTCACGAGCTACTAAAATATTATTAAGCCCTTCCCCAAAATATTTTTTAGCCAAACGCGGAGTAATTTTTTGTCCTGCTTTCAGTAGAATATTTCCGGTATCTGCATCTACTAAATCACTTGTTAAACGATGAGCAGTAATATGCTGAGGTATAAATTTAACCGCCCAACCTTTATTTTTAACAAGCTTATAAGTTACTGAATTATAATAAAATTTTATAATTTCTTCAGTACTCATACCTATAGCTCTAAGCAAAGTAGTAGTATAAAGCTTTCTTTTTCTATCAATCCTGAAATAAATCACATCCTTAGCGTCGAATTCTAAATCAAGCCAAGACCCTCTATATGGAATAACACGAGCAGAATATAAAAGCTTGCCGGAAGAGTGGACTTTTCCTTCATCATGATAAAAGAATACACCAGGTGAGCGATGCATTTGTGATACAACTACTCTTTCCGTACCGTTGATAATAAAAGTACCGTTTTTAGTCATTAATGGGATATCACCCATATATACTTCTTGCTCTTTAATCCCTTTAATTTCTCTAGTACCGGTATCCTCATCTATATCCCAAATACTTAATCTTAAAGTAACTTTAAGAGGAGCAGCATAACTTAAACTTCTTTGACTGCACTCTTCTACATCATATTTTGGAGTATCAAATTCATATTTTACAAATTCTAAATTAGCAATATTGGAGGAATCTGAAATAGGAAAAATCGAGTTTAATATAGATTGTAAACCTTTGTTTTTTCTTTCAGAATCTTTAATATTTAACTGTAGAAAATTTTTCTCATATGAATTTTTTTGAATTTCAATCAAATTCGGTATATCTGCTACTAAATTTATGTGACCGAAATTTTTTCTTATTCTTCTATTATGTGACAAGGGTTGTGCTTCTATATTATCCCTTAATGAAACCATATAATCTCCTGACTGATAAAATTACTGCCCATATTACAGTGATTAGGTCCTATGCACTTTTAATAGAATAATCATAATTATGGCTCTTTTTAGCTGTAAATCATAAGATTTTTTTGAAATAGTAATAAACTCTCCTCTCAAAAATCTTATTAATGTTTGCTTAAAAATATCTCCTAATTAATAATCATTAATCAAAAGTGTTCAGAACCTAGGTTCTGTATATAAAATTTAAATTATTTATATTTTAAACAATAAAGTTTTTATTGGAATAGATACCTATTTCAATAAAATACTTATAATTTGCAGTAAAATACAATATACTGTTTTAAAATTTTTCACATAAAACTTAAATTAAAGAAACCTAGTAAGTTTCTTATTTAGATCTTGTGTAGGCTCTACGAACATTTCCAAAAAGATTTGATTTTGGTTATTTGTTTGCTGCAACAAATTATAATATTTTTTTAAAATAGGTAGCTATTCCTTCAAAAATCTCATTAATTTTCACTAAAAATCAATTATAAATGTTCACAGAACCTAGAAAATTTCAATAATTTAAACTTCTAGACGTATAGTACATTAACAAAATTATTTTAATCAATAAGATTTTTAATGTAATAGCTTTATCCTATTGCAAAAAAATAACTTAAATTAGCTTTAAATTAACTTCTTAAAATCCAAAAAGCCTTATTTAGTAATTAAATTTGAATAAGGCTTTTTGGATTTTAAGAAGTTAATTTAAAGCTATAAAATATTTCATCTGTAATGCAAAAACATTAGGTCCTGTAAAAAAATTAATCTATACTTAGTTGTTTTTGATTAAAAATTATAAGATTTTTCTTGGAATAAAAACAACTGTTTCAACAAGAATCTTATTAATTTTTACTTAAAACTATCTAAAATACGAATAATTCAACTTTTCTTTACAGAACCTAGTGCAGAAATAATTATTTTAATTCAACTTTTGCTCCAGCAGCTTCTAACTTACCTTTGATTTCGTCTGCTTCTGCTTTTTTCACATTACTTTTAATCGGCTTTGGAGCTTCATCAACTAACTTCTTAGCTTCAATTAAACCAAGACCTGTGATATCTTTCACAACTTTAATTACTTCAACTTTCTTATCACCGGCAGCTGTTAAAACTACTTCAAACTCAGTTTTTTCAGCTACTGCTTCAGCTGCAGGAGCTGCAGCACCGGCAGCTGCTACAGCTACAGGAGCTGCTGCAGATACACCCCATTTTTCTTCTAGCATTTTCACAAGCTCAGCTGCTTGCATTAACGTTAATGATGATAATTGTTCTTCAATTTTAGCTAAATCTGCCATAATTTTTTCCTTTTTACTTTTTTTATATTGAGAGATTACTACATCAGGCATTTTAAAGTTAATTAAATTCTTTTGTGTTTCAAATTATAAGACTTTTTTAAAATAAGAATAATATCCTATAAAAAACCTTATTAATTTTCACTATAACAGCTCTTTAATTATCAATTAAAATACCTGATGCAGTAACCTTTAAGTTAATTTTTACTAGCATGTGCTTGTATTACTCTCGCCATACTCGAAGATGGGGCTTGTAAAACACCTACAACCTTAGTAGCCGGTGCTTGTAATAACCCAACAATTTTACCCCTAAGCTCATTAAGTGTAGGTAGCTTAGAAAGTTCTTTTATTGAATGTTCATCTAATACGTGATTATCTACTATTCCACCAATAATCTTAAGATTATCATTAGCCTTAGCAAAATTAACTACTAATTTTGCCATCTCAACCGGTTCTTTAGAATAAACAATAGCAGTAGGACCCGCAAATAAATTAACAATACTATTAAGCCCTGTTTGATTTGCAGCTATTTTTGCTAAAGTATTTTTAACTACTTTAAAACCTGCTTCTTTAGATTTAAGTGATTCTCTAAGCGAACTCACTTGACTAACGGTTAACCCGTGATAATGAGTAATAATTATAGAGGGCGATTCTTTATAAATATTTACAATATCCTCTACTGCTACCGGTTTTTCTGATCTTAACACCTTTTAATTCTCCTTTTATAATACAGTTTAATATATTTAAACTGATACAAATGCTTAAAATAACAAAAATTTTTTATTATTACTATACTACCGTTAAACGGCTATAAAAATTATGCTATACTAGTTAAATCTATTTGTACCGATACTCCCATAGTAGAAGATAAATACATTGCTTTTAAATAACTTCCTTTTAATCCGGCAGGTTTTGCTTTAATTACTGCCTCAATAAACGCATTTAAATTTTTTAATAAATCTTGGTCTGAAAAAGATAATTTTCCAAGCCCTGCATGAATTATACCTGCTTTCTCTGCTCTATATTCTACCTGACCGCTTTTAGCATTTTTAATAGCATTTTTAATATCTAAAGTTACGGTACCAAGTTTAGGGTTAGGCATTAAACCTTTTGGTCCTAAAATTCTTGCAACTGAACCTATAGCTACCATCATATCGGGAGTAGCTATACATACATCAAAATTAATTTTCCCTGCTTTAATTTCATCAATAATATTTGTTGAACCTACTAAATCTGCTCCGGCACTTTTAGCTTCTTCTTCTCTTTCTTCTTTACAAATAACGGCAACTCTTACGGTTTTGCCTGTACCGGCAGGTAAATTAACTACACCACGTACCATTTGATCGGAATGCCTAGAATCAATTGCAAGCTTCATAACTATTTCTAAGGTTGGATCAAATTTAACATATGATGCTGATTTTAATCGTTCAACTGCATTTGTTAAATTATATAAAGTATCTGATTTTACTTTTTCTCTAGCTTCTCTTATTTTTTTACCGCCGCTAATTTTTACAGCAACATCTTTCTTATTTGACATAATAATTAATTCCCTACTACTTCAAGTCCCATAGATGCAGCACTACCACAAATAATTTTTGTTGCTGCTTCAATATTTTTTGTATTTAAATCAGGCATTTTTAACTTTGCAATTTCACGACAATCATCCATAGTAACTTTACCTACTACGGCTTCTTTTTTAGTAGCACTAGAACCTTTAGTAATTTTAGCATATTTCTTTAAAAAGTAAGAAGCAGGAGGAGTTTTTATTTTAAAAGAAAAGCTACTATCTTCATAAACGGTAATTACGGTTGGCAGAGGTATTCCTTTTTCCATACCTTGCGTAGCATCATTAAAATCTTTACAAAATGCTGCAATATTAACTTTTCTTTGTCCTAGGGCCGGTCCTATAGGAGGTGCAGGAGTGGCTCCAGCAGCTGGAATTATCAAGTTAATATAACCTTTTATTGCTTTCTGAGACATTTATAAATATCCTTATTTTTCTCTTAAATTAATATTACTTTGTAACAATTGCATGGATCTTGTTTCCCATCATTGCAAGGAAAAGCTGTAAGTTTTGACAAAACAAGGAAGAAAAAAAAATCTGTAAATCAGAAGTTTTTTATTATTTCTCCTAGATTGCCACGCAGCCTACGGCTGCTTGCAATGACGACACATTATCCCGCAACAATGACATCCTGAACATTCGTACAATACAGCTTAAGTAACTTATAAACCGTATTTAGTCCAACTTTTAATCATTTTTCTTTACTTGATTAAAATTTAGTTCTATTGGAGTTGCTTTACCAAATATTGCAACTGAAACTTTTAACCTATTTTTTTCTTGATCTATTTCTTCTACTGTACCCATGAAAGTTTCAAAAGGACCGTCTGTAACAGTCACTATTTCACCAACTTCATACAATTTAGAATTCTTTGCTTCTTTAGCTTCTGCTTCCAAATTATTAAAAATATTTTGTATTTCACTTTCTGTAAGAGCTTTTGGCGTGGTTTTGCTTCCTAAAAAGCCGGTTACTCCAGATATATTTTTTACTAAATGCCAAGATTTATCAGTCATATTCATCTTTATCAAGATATAACTCGGCATTAGTTTTTTTTCTACCTTGACATTTTTACCGCGTTTAACTTCAGAAACTCCAAAAACAGGTATTAATATATCTTCAAAAAAATCCGTCATGTTCTGTTTAGCGATTTTTCTAAGCATATCTTCTTTAATGCGTTTCTCTACTCCTGATGCCGTATGTACTACATACCACTGCTTTACATTTTTTTCAGAAGAAGGCAATATATTATCTATACTCTGTGCTGTCACAATTTATTCCTTATACTATTTGCCGATATTAAGCAAAAGCTGCATTATGTTATGTATACTATAATCAAGTACCAAACAAATTAGGCTAAAAATAAAAACTGCTACTACCACTACTAATGTTGAAGCAACAAGCTCTTTTCTAGTTGGCCACACTACCTTATAAGTTTCTTGTTTAACTTGTTCAAAAAACTTATAAATTTTATATTCTTTAAACATATTTTTGTTAGGTAATTTATTAGACTTCTTACAAAATGCTACTTCTAGAGGCAATTGAGACGATAATCCAGCACTGGAATTCTCACATACTAGTATGTACGCTGCGATTCGAGGTGAAGTACCTCTTTCAAATTTCTCTCTATAAGCAAATTTTGTAAAAATTCTATATTTTATAGCAAAAAAGCTCTAAGCCTATAATGGCAGGAGCGACAGGTATCGAACCCGCAACCTCCGGTTTTGGAGACCGGCGCTCTACCAATTGAGCTACACTCCTATCATATTTTTAATAAAAAATCAATAAAAGTTATTAAAAATATTTGTTATTATTAAAAAATTACTATAATAAACAGTACTGTTAATTTATAAGCTGCCACGGCAAAACAACATTTATTTCTGTAAGACGTGACACCTCACCCCTAAATTATTTTTTAGCTTTAATAATATCAGCTACTTGACTCGGCACTTGATCATAATGAGAGAATATCATACTAAACTGAGCTCTACCTTGAGATAAAGACCTAAGCGTATTAACATAACCAAACATTTCCGCTAAAGGAACATTCGCAGTAACTACTTGAGCATTCCCTCTTGGATCCATGCTTTGAATTTGTCCTCTACGACTATTTAAATCACCTATAATATCACCCATATATTCATCAGGAGTGATAACTTCAACTTGCATAATCGGCTCAAGTAATTTAGGATTACCTTTCGGCATCCCTTCTCTAAATGCTGCCTTTGCAGCAATTTCAAACGCAAGTACACTAGAATCTACATCATGAAACGCACCGTCAACTAAAGTTGCTTTAAAATCAATCATAGGATAACCGGCAATAACACCGGTTTCTCTAATATTATTTAATCCTTTTTCAACACCTGGTATATATTCTTTAGGCACGGCACCGCCGATGATTTTACTTTCAAAGACAAAAATTTTATTTTTATCTTCATCTTTTAGATCTTTTACCTCTTTTAGAGGCTCAAAAATAATTTTTACACGAGCAAATTGTCCTGCACCGCCGGATTGTTTCTTATGGGTATAATCAATTTCACAAACTTTTGTTATAGTTTCACGATATGCTACTTGAGGAGCTCCAATATTTGCTTCGACCTTAAACTCTCTTCTCATACGATCAATGATAATTTCTAAATGGAGCTCTCCCATTCCTTTTATCACTGTTTGTCCTGTTTCATAATCAGTTGACACTCTAAATGATGGATCTTCAGCTGCTAAACGAGAAAGTGCGAGGCCCATTTTTTCTTGATCGGCTGTTGATTTAGGTTCTACCGCAAGCTCAATTACCGGCTCTGGAAATTCCATTCTTTCTAAGATTACTTGCTGATCAATATCAGATAACGTATCACCTGTGGTAGTATCTTTAAGACCTGCTAAAGCTACTATATCACCTGCTGATGCTTCTTTTACGTCTTCACGATTATTAGCATGCATTAATAGCATTCTACCGATTTTTTCTCTTTTATTCTTTACGGTATTAATAACAGTTGTTCCTGAAGTAATTTTACCTGAATATATTCTAATAAAAGTTAATGAACCGACAAATGGGTCATTCATAATTTTAAATGCTAAAGCTGCAAAAGGCTCAGTTACCGAAATAGGGAAATCTTTTTCTTCACCGGTACTTACTTCCATACCTTTTACTATACCTATATCAATAGGCGAAGGTAGGAAATCTACTACGGCATCAAGTAAAGGCTGTACCCCTTTATTTTTAAAAGCACTACCGCATAAAACCGGATAAAATACTGCTGAAATAGTACCTTTTCTGATTAATCTTTTAATTTCTTCTGCTGTTACTTCTTCACCTGATAAATATTTTTCCATAACATGATCATCTAACTCAACAACCATATCAAGTAATTTAGCACGATATTCTTCAGCTTTATCTTTCATATCGGCAGGTATATCTTCTTCAAAATACTCAGCTCCAAGTGCTTCATCTTTCCAAATCACTGCTTTCATTTTAATAAGATCAATGATACCTTTAAAATTTTCTTCAATCCCTACAGGCAACTGAATAACAAGCGGTTTTGCTCCTAAACGATCTTTGAGCATTTCCACGCATCTATAAAAATCTGCTCCCATTCTGTCCATTTTATTGACAAAACACATTCTAGGAACATTATATTTATCTGCTTGCCTCCAAACCGTTTCTGACTGCGGTTCAACACCTGCTACACCGTCAAATACTGCAACCGCACCGTCAAGAACACGAAGCGAACGCTCTACTTCGATAGTAAAGTCAACGTGTCCAGGAGTATCGATAATATTAATTATTTTATCTTGCCATCTACAAGTAGTAGCAGCTGAGGTAATGGTTATACCACGTTCTTGTTCTTGTTCCATCCAATCCATGGTAGCACCGCCCTCATGAACTTCACCTATTTTATGCGATTTACCGGTATAATATAAAATACGTTCGGTAGTTGTGGTTTTACCGGCATCAATGTGAGCACATATACCGATATTACGAATATGCTCAAGTTTATTTATTTTACTCATTATACCCTACCTTATTTCATTTTTTTAGGGCTAAAATGAGAGAAAGCTTTATTAGCTTCGGCCATTTTATGAGTATCTTCTTTCTTCTTAATGGCAACACCTCTATTATTAGAAGCTTCAAACAGCTCTTCGGCAAGTTTATCAATCATCATTTTTTCAGAACGTTTTGACGCAGCATTAATAATCCAACGGCTAGCAAGGGCATATCCTCTTCTTTCATCAACATGCGTCGGAACTTGATAATTAGCTCCTCCAACCCTAATCGAAGTTACTTCTAAATGCGGCTTCACGTTATGCATAGCATTATTAAAGGTTTGATACGGATCAACTCTATGCTTCTTTTCAATTTTATTAAAGGCTGAATAAACAATTTTCTCTGCAAGGGCTTTCTTCCCTTCTTTCATAATATTATTGATAAATCTTGACAGTAAAATACTGTTATATTTCATATCAGGTAAAATTACTCGCTTCTCTGCGGCATGACGACGTGACATTTTATTTTTTCTCTCTAACTAATAATTTATTTTTTTGTAACTGCAACTTGTTTACGAGGAGCACCGTAACGTGACCGACCTTGCTTACGTCCTTTAACTCCGGCAATATCATAAGCACCGAGTACGATATGATATTTCACCCCGGAAGATCAGGAACCTGACCGCCTCTTACTAACACCCTATCATGTTCCTTTACACTATGCTTTTCACCAGGAATATATGCATTTACGGTTCTTTTATTACTTAAACGCACCGTTGCAATCTTACGAAGTGCAGAGTTAGGCTTTTTAGGGGTAACGGTTTTTACAACTAGGCAAACACCGCTTTTAAAAGGATTAGATTCTAAGGCAGGAGATTTGGTCTTACGAGTTTTTGACTTTCTCCCAAAACGTACTAATTGATTATATGTCGGCATTAAAAAAAATACTCCAAAAAAAACTTATATATACGATAATTAAAGGGTGAAAAATACTTCCACCCTTTATTTTCAATCATTTCTAAATACAAATTATAAGAATTTGTAAATTACACTAAACTTAAATTATAATTACTTTTTCCATAAAAGCAAGTATGTTTTAATTAACAATCATTTTTTTCTCAATTATTTTTGCTATAAAGCTGATTAACATCACTAAAATATAGTAACAGCACGCAGCAATAAGCATTGGAAAAAAATAATTATATGTTTCAATTGATACAATTTGTGCTCTACGCATTAAATCCATTTCTCCAAGCATAGAAATAATGGCTGATTCTTTAATCAAATTTACAAGCTCATTTACTAATGACGGAAAAATATTTTTAACTGCTTGCGGCAGAATTATATCTTTCATTATTAAAAACTTTGGAATAGCAAGAGCTTCAGCCGCTTCAAACTGCCCTTTATCAACTGCATTAATCCCTGCCCTGATTACTTCGGAAACATATGCTCCCGAATTAAGAGAAAAAGCAATAGCTCCCGCCATAAACACACTAAATTTAATGCCTATGATATAAGGTGCAGCAAAATAAATAATACTTAATTGAATTAATAAAGGCGTTCCTCTGAAAATAGAAGTATAGAAATTTGCAAAAAGCCTTAAAGCACGATTTTTATTTACCTTACAAATAGCGAGCAGCATCCCTATTACTAAACCGAATATAACGGCAATAACGCTATATTTTAAAGTTACCAAAGTTCCCTCTACAATAAAAAAGATTTTTGGATAGAATTTTATTAAATACTCAAACATATTTTATATATATTTTTTTCTGTCATACCGCGGCTTGACCGCGATATCTAAAAAATAAGCATTTTTGGATCCCGCGATTAAATCGCGGGATAACATTAAAGGTTTCTAGATTCCTGCTTTCGCATGAATGACATAAGAACATTAATCAGTACACTCTCTTCACCGGCGGGACTGCTGTTACTTCATCGGTTAAAGTAGTTAAAGTCACAGGTTTATAATCAAGAACTACTTTACCTGCTTCATCGATAGAGCTAAGAGTATGCTTCATCCAATCCTCATCATTACGATCAGGATAATCTTCACGTGCATGAGCTCCTCTGCTTTCTTTTCTTGCAGCTGCCGAATATACCGTTACTAAAGCTTGATCAAGTAGATTATCTAGCTCTAAGGCTTCCACCAAATCACTATTCCAAATTAAAGATTTATCGTTAATTTTTATATCTTTATAGCCGCTTCTTATTTCGCTAATCATTCCTGCCCCTTCATCTAGTACCTCTTGAGTTCTAAATACCGAAGCATGGCTTTGCATAGTTCTTTGCATTTTAAGCCTTAACTCTGCAACTAAAATATTACCGTTAGCGTGACGGACTTTATCAAATCTATTTATAATGTTTTCAAGGCTTTCTTCTTTTATAGACTTGTGGGGACTCGCAGGCTTAATAAGCTCGGCTGCTTTTAATGCCGAACTTCTACCAAATACTACTAAATCAAGCAAAGAATTTGATCCTAATCGGTTAGCACCGTGTACCGATACGCAAGCCGCTTCACCGATTGCCATAAGCCCTTTTACTACACTATTATGATTTTTACCGTCTTTAATTATGACTTGACCGTGATAATTCGTCGGTATCCCGCCCATATTATAATGTACCGTAGGAAGTACCGGTATCGGCTCTTTAGTCACGTCAACACCGGCAAAAATTTTAGCCGTCTCAGAGATACCGGGCAAACGACTATGTAAAATCTCCGGCGATAAATGATTTAAATGTAAAAATACATGATCTTTATGCTCACCGACTCCTCGCCCCTCTCTGATTTCTATAGTCATTGCTCTTGAAACTACATCTCTTGAAGCTAAATCCTTTGCAGCAGGAGCATAACGCTCCATAAAACGCTCACCGTTTGCATTAACGAGATATCCCCCTTCGCCTCTTGCCCCCTCGGTAATAAGACAGCCGGCCGAATATATACCTGTCGGATGGAACTGTACAAATTCCATATCTTGCAGTGGAAGACCGGCTCTAATCGCCATGCCGCCCCCATCACCAGTACAAGTATGAGCAGACGTCGCCGAAAAATAAGCACGCCCGTATCCGCCCGTTGCAAGCACTACATTATGCGCTCTAAAACAATGCAGACTACCGTCATCTAAATTCCACGCAACTACACCTCTACATTCACCATCTTCCATCAATAAATCAATAGCAAAATACTCAACGAAAAACTGTACTTTATGTTTTAGTGACTGTTGATATAAAGTATGCAGTATGGCATGCCCTGTACGATCTGCCGCAGCACATGTACGCTGAGCTGCTTTTCCTTTGCCGTACTCTGTTGTCATTCCTCCAAAAGGACGCTGATAAATTTTTCCCTCTTCAGTTCTTGAGAAAGGTACGCCGTAATGCTCTAGCTCTAAAATCGCATCGGGAGCGTTTTTGCACATATACTCAATGGCATCCTGATCGCCTAACCAATCAGAACCTTTGACCGTATCATACATATGCCAACGCCAATCATCTTCGCCCATATTCCCAAGAGCCGCACTAATTCCGCCCTGAGCAGCCACAGTATGACTACGGGTTGGGAACAGCTTAGTTATACAAGCGGTATTTAGCCCTTCTTTAGCCATACCGAATGCAGAACGAAGACCTGCTCCGCCTGCACCTACAACTACTACGTCAAATTTATGATGAATGATATTATACGCTTTGGTCATTAAATTAATTTTTTACTATTTTGATACGTGAATTGTCTACCTCTGTCATCCCATGGCTTGACCACGGGGTCCAGTAATTCAATACACAATATTGTTTTCTGGATACCGCGGTCAAGCCGCGGTATGACAATTTTTATCCTTTATAAAACAGCACTACTACAAAAGCTACAATAGTAACAATGCAAAATAATTGCACTATTATAATCAATGTATTACGTAATTTGTGATCACTTATATAATCTTCAATTACTACACGCATACCAAGCATCGCATGATACAACGAAATAACCACCGTAATTAACAAAGCTACTACATTAAAAGGCTTTTTAAGTTCCCACAACATAATAATATTTATATCATTATTTTTGTTGGTTAACGTAAAATATATTAGCCACACAGAACATAAAGCTAATATAATCCCCGTTACTCTTTGCAATAACCAATGATGAGAACCGCTTTTAGCAGAACCGCTATTTTTTGCTTTTACAATTTCTGCTTTAAAATCATATACCATTAATTTTCTCTATTATTTGTTTTAGCTTTTCGTCATTGCGAGGAAATTGCATAGCAATTGACGAAACAATCTCAGGCATTTGTTATTATTTCTGAGATTGCCACGTCGATGCTACGCATCTCCTCGCAATGACATTTTTAATTACTACACCCATAACAATACCGTTAATAATACAGATCCTACCACTACACACCAACCGGTGATATTAACCAATTTTATAGAAAAACCGTAACCGATATCCCAAAATAAATGCCGAATGCCGTTACATAAATGATAAAACCAAGCGTAGCTAACAGCTACTAAGCATATTTTTATAATACAGCATTCAGCAAGCTGTAAATAATTATTGTCATATTTACTAAGAATCAACCACCACACCAAGATTGACACCGCAAAAAACAAAGCTACGCCGGTCATACGATACAAAATTGATAATGTAGAACTTATTTGCGGCTTATATATAGTTAAATGCGGTGAAGTTGGACGCTTATTATAAATTTCTTGTTTGGTTTTAGTCATATATTTCTAATAAATAAACAAAGGGTTATGTCATTCCCGCGAAAGCAGGAATCCAGTAATTAAAAAATACAAATATACTGAACTTTTAAAATTAAAAGCTCTCTTTTTTCTGGATTCCCGTTTTCGCGGGAATGACATACTACACGTTTCAATCGGTCAACGACATCTATCTCTGCAACCAATGTCTTTCTACAGGCGATAAATCATCTGTCACTGCTCTCCTATCATCGAAGACAAAACATTCACCTTGCCATAAATTGTTCTTGTTTTGTGTATCTTCTAGATATTGCAGTATTCCACCCTTTAAATGATATACCTCATCATAACCTATGCTTTTAAGTAAGCTGGTGGATTTTTCACACCTGATACCACCTGTACAAAACATAGCAATTTTCTTACCTTTGAGCAATTCTTGATTCTGCTGAACCCAAGCAGGAAATTGTTTAAATGTTTTGGTATTAGGATTAATTGCTGATTTAAATGTACCAACCTCTACTTCATAATCATTTCGAGTATCTATTACTATAACATCTTGTTTTGTGATAAATTCATCCCAATCTTTCGGCTCTATATATTTGCCTTTAAACAAATCAACATTTAAATCATCAACGTTCATTGCTACGATTTCTTTCTTCAGTCTGACTTTCAATTTCTGAAAAGGATGAACATCACTATAATTTATTTTAACGTTAACATCTTTGGGACCGGTCAGCTTTATCAATTCTTCAAGTACAAGATTTACATTTTCATATGAACCTGAAAAAGAACCGTTAAAGCCTTCATTAGCTAATAAAATAGTACCTCTAACATATTTTCTTTTACCTATAAGCAAAAGTTTCGGTATCAAATTCGCCGGTTCTTCTATATTAACAAAACTATATGCACTTAAAATTGCTATTTTTTCATTCATACATAAATTATTTAGGTATTATTTTTACATTCTATGTCATTCCCGCGAAGACGGGAATCCAGCAAAAGCTATAAAAAACTTATTTTTATAGCTTTCTTTTATTAAATATGTAATTTTTGTATCAATGTTAAGATTGTTTTTCTGGATTCCCACCTTCGTGGAAATAACATAGAAAACTACATAACCTGCAATGGTACGAACATATTACTACTCCCCCTTTCAATCAAGAGCAAAATATTTTGCTTATCTGATTTTTTAGCATTTTCATATAATTCTTCTAGCTTACTTATATCGTCTATGCTTTTCTGATTAATATTGGTTATCAGATCACCAATTTTGAAGCTACTTTCTTCTTCATCAATATTGGTTATCACTATTCCCATTTTATCTTGAGGAATAGTATATTTTTGTCTTAGTTCTTCAGTCAAATTACCAAAAGTAATATTATTTTTAGTAATAGATAAATTATTTTCTTCTTTATTTGTTATTTCTTTCTTATTGGTCTCTTCTGTAGAATCTTTGGTAACCTCTTCATTATCCGAAGTAATTTTAATAGGTAACTCAAGCTCCTTTTTATCACGAAGTATTTTTACTTTTACTTCCTGATCAATAGGAGCATCTGCAATAATTACACGTAATTTTTTAGTATTTTTAACCGGTATATCTGCAAACTCTATTATTATATCACCTGTTTTAATTCCCGCTTTATCACCTGGACCGTCTTCTTGTACTTTAGCTACTAACACCCCTCTAGTATTTTTAAGTCCTAGCCCTTCAGAAATTTCCTCGGTTAAATCTTGTATTGTTACTCCAAGGCGCCCTCTACTTACTTTTCCATCTTTCTTAAGACGTTCGATTATAGGCTTTGCAGTATTTGACGGTATTGCAAAACCGATACCTATATTAGTACCGAGCGGTGAAAAAATTGCCGTATTTACGCCGATTACTTTCTGATCCAAATTAAACATAGGACCACCGGAATTACCGTTATTAATTGCAGCATCCGTTTGAATAAAATTATCGACTATATTGTCCGTATCTATATCGATATCCCGCCCTTTAGAAGAAATAATACCACTTGTCACCGTACCACCTAGATTACCGAACGGATTACCGATCGCAATAACCCAATCTCCTACTCTTGCATCATTTGAATCTCCAAACTCAACAAAAGGTAGAGGTTCCTCGCTATCTATTTTTAAGAGAGCTAAATCGGTTTTAGTATCGTTACCTATTAATTTAGCCGATAATTCGGTATTATCTGCAAGTTTTATATTAATTTTATCAACATTTGCAATTACATGATAGTTTGTCACTATTAAGCCGTTAGGTTCAATAATAAATCCTGAACCAAGCGGGACACTTTTCGGAGTTTGATCAACCTCTTCCAAATTCAGCGGTATATTAAGCTTTTCTAAAAAATCATTAACTTTTTCTTGCAGAGGATCTTTCTCGGCGTTTTCCGATTTACTATTAACATATTCTATTGTTGAAATATTAACGACTGCAGGAATTAACGGTTCAACTATATCGGCAAAGCTATAACGAGCGGCTTCACTTACTTTTAAAGGAGCAGAATTTATTTCCGTAAATTCATTCTCTTCTTGAGCTGCTACTTTTAAAGACCTACTATTTTCTTTTGCTAGAACAACGTTACTTGATATTAAAACTATTATAACAATAACTATTTTCAGATTAACCATATACTCCAAGTAAATAAAAAGTAGATAGACTAGTATACTACTTAGTGAGATTTAGATATTTTAAAACTTCAGCATCCGGTGAAATTACAAAATTAGTATTCTCTTTCTTTAAAGAATTTTTATATACTAAAAGTGATCTATAAAATTTATAAAATTCCGGATCAACTGAATAAGCAGAATTATATATTTTTGCCGCTTTCTCATCGCCGTCACCTTTAATAATTTGTGCATCTCGATAAGCTTTAGCAAGTATTATTTTACTTTCTTTATCTGCTTTTGAACGAATACGCACGCTTTCTTCTTGTCCTTCCGCTCTAATTTGGGTTGCTTCTTTTTCACGTGCCGTTTGCATACGACGATAAATAGCCGCACTATTTTCTTTTGGTAAGTCTGCTCTTAAAATTCTAACATCTACAACATCAATACCGAAGCTTTTAGCTTCACCGTCCACTTGATTTAAGATATTTAACATTACATTACTACGTTCCTGACTTAAAAGGCTACTTAGCGAGATTTTACCTATCACCTTACGCATTGACGATTCAAGATTACGAGTCAGCCTAATTTTCACACCTTGATAATCATGTACCGTTTTATAAAACATTACGGGATTATTAATTTGGAATTTGGCGTAGGCATCAACAATAACTCGTTTACCGTCAGCAGCCGTTAATTCTTTTGCCTCAACCTCAACATCTAAAAGACGCTTATCAAAAAATTCAACATTTTGAATAAACGGGATTTTAATATTCAGTCCTGGATTTTCTATAGTTCTAACTGCCTCACCAAACTGGAATACTACTGCAGATTGGCGTTGGTCAACTGAAAATAAGGAGCTAGAAATCAGTATCAGTCCAAAAACAATTGTAAAAATTATATAATAAATCTTTTGTTGCATTTAATATTCCTTGTTGTTTAGATGTCATTTGTGTATAGCGTGAAAAACACGCTTGATGTCATTCCCGCAAAAGCGGGAATGACAATAGCACCCCTATGGTTTAATAGCCATGTGCGGCAGTAGTGCATTATTAATAATCGTTTTATTTGAACCGCCTAATATCTCTTCGACTACTTCTAAATATAATCTATCTCTAGTTACTTGCCTACCTGTAGCATATTGTTTATAAATAGCATTAAATCTTTGGCTATCACCTTCTGCTTTCGATATAACTTCTGCTCTATAACCTTCTGCTTCTTGTATAATCTTTGCAGCCGCTCCTCTAGCTTCCGGCAAAATCTTATTATTATAGGCTTGAGCTTGATTTATTTCTTTTTCTTTATCTGCTTTTGAAGTTTGCACGTCTCTATAAGCGTCTATTACTTCGGCAGGCGGCTCGGCTTTTAATAATTGTACTTTCTCAATCATAACGCCGGCATTATAACTATCCAATATCTTCTGTGCTAATTTCTCTATTTTATAAGTAATCTCCTGCTTTTGATCGGATAATACCCAAGAAATAGGAGTATTGCCTATGACTTCCCTAACGGCACTCTCGACTGTTGCTTTTACTGTTTCTGCAGGTCTTTGTACGTTAAAAATAAAATCTTCAAGATTATTAATATGCCACATTACGTCACAATTTAAAGCAATGATATTTTCATCACCGGTGAGCATTATACTTTCACCGGCAATATTTTTAGTATTATCGCCACCGCTACGCAGAGAGCTATTTGTACGATAACCAATCTCAATCCGACGTGATTGTTTAACTTTCTCAACTATTATCTTTTCAAAAGGTGCCGGTAAATGATAATTAAGCCCGGGGTAGCCCTTACGCACAAAACGCCCAAATCTTATTACCGCTGCTTCTTCGCCTTCTTTTATTTCATAAATACCCGAAGCGAGCCATAAAGCAACCACTGCAACAACAGCTAAAATTATTGTTTTAGCATTGAAATTAAACGGGAATTGAACTTGATCAAAATTAAATTGATTTTTACGCGGTCTTGTGAATATGTTATCTTCTTTATCAGAATCAAAATCTTTCCATGGGGATTTTTTTAAAATTGAGATATGTTTTTTATTAAGCATTTGCTTTATTGTTTTATATTATTTTTAAAGATGAGATAATTATATATATTATAGTATATAACGTCAAGTTACGCGCTTAAACAGCTTTAAAAAGGAAATTTAATATGGCGAATTTACACCAACGACAAATTATAGATAAAATTCAGCATATTACCTTTAAAGACGGTACTTTTTTAAATGAAGTTATATCGGATATTATAATTAAAGGTAATAATATCGGTTTCTCAATAGATATATCAGGTAAAAACAAGTTAGAAGCCGAAGAAATTAGACTTAAGGCAATTAATAAACTTAACAAGATTTCGGAAGTAAATAAAATAACAATTGTTTTTACCGAAAGTAAACCGATGGAGAAAAAAGTTCAAAAACCAAAACATTTTGTAGAAAATGTAAAAAAAATTATCTTAGTAGCGTCAGGTAAAGGCGGAGTCGGAAAATCTACAATATCGGCTCTTATCGCTCAGCAGTTAAGTCTAGCAAATTACCGAGTCGGGATAGTAGATGCGGATATTTACGGTCCGTCAATTCCGCATATATTCGGCATTAACGAAGTACCGCAAACGAAAGATGGACGAATAATACCGGTACTTGCTCAAAGCATCGAAATTATATCTATAGGCTTCTTCGTTAAAGACCACTCGGCAATTATTTGGCGTGGTCCTATGGCGAGTAAGACTATTTATCAATTATTATCGGTAACAAAATGGGATAATTTAGATTATTTAATTATCGATATGCCGCCGGGAACAGGTGATATTCATTTAAGTATACTAGAAAATTATCATTTAGACGGCGTAATAATCGTAACTACACCACAAAAAATATCAGAAATAGACGTAATACGTTCTATAGATTTATATCAAAAACTAAATTTACCTATTTTGGGAATAATTGAGAATATGAGCTATATGCTTAAAAATAATAGTGGCGGACATTTATCACAAAAATATAATATACCACTAATCGCTCAAATTCCGATCACACCACAAATAGCCGAGGCTTGCGATAAATCACTACCTCTAACAAACTTATTAACATTACCTTTAGAGAAGTATTTACAATGAAAATACACGTATTGGAAGATAATAGAACAGGCAACACCCATCAGGCTATTGCACTTGCTGAAAAATTAACGGAAGAATATACAACAATTAAGCTTGAATATAATTGCTTAGCTAAGCTACCGAACTTTTTACTAAAATATTATCCTATCCATATAAAAAGTGAGCTATTGCAGTATCTTTTGGATAAGTCCCCGCCTGATATGATAATTACCGCTGGAAGAAGAACGGCAGTACTAGCATTTTATTTAAAAAAGAAATTTAAAGATATCAAGTTAATACAAATAATGCAGCCTAATCTTCCTTACAATGCATTTGATGCCGTTATTCTGCCTTATCATGACCAACGTCATTGCGAAGCCACAAAGTGGCTGAAGCAATCTCAGGGCTTTTTTACTAGATTGCTTCGTCAATACTTCGTATTTCCTCGCAATGACGACTTTAAAAACATCATCCCCATCAACGGAGCTATCAACAACGTAACTGAACAGTTCACCGCAGCGAACTTGGAACTCCAAAAACATTATCCTAATCTTAAACAGTTTATTGCAGTGATAATCGGTGGGAATAATAAAAAATTTAATTTCCATGAAGATGAAGCAGTTTTATTTGCTTCATTATTAAATAAAATATATACTAATCAAAAAATACCTTTTTTCATTAGTTTTAGTAGACGTACACCACACACTGTAAAATCAATTATTAAAAATAATATGCCGTCCTCCACAATTATTTATTACCCGAACGAATACGCAGGCTATAATCCTTATATAGCTATGCTCTCCAAGGCAAAATATATCATCTCTACGGCCGACTCAATCTCAATGTGCAGTGAAGCAGCTTCAAGCGGCAAGCCTCTTTATATATTCTGCCCACCAAACTTTAATTCGTCAAAGCATAAGATTTTTATAAAGCAGTTAGTAGAACAGAAGATAGCAAGAATTTTTGATAAGTCGGCTATTGCTCTAGAAGAATATAGCTACAAACCCTTAAATGAAGCAGAAAGAGTAGCTGAAATTATTAAATCTTTAATCAAAAGCTGGTAATTATATGGATAAAGATATACAATCATATATATTCATTAATAAGCTAAAATCTTTACCGTTTGTCAACGAAATATGGCTTTTTGGTTTCTCGTGCTAGAGGGGATAACGATGAGCATTCTGTATCTGCCCTAATATTCCAAGATCAAGAATGGCTAGCAGTTATTTCTATTATAGAGAATGCCGACACGCTTTTAAAAATAGATTGTGTAAGGTTTGAAAGTACTAAAATAAGCTCTGAGCTTTATAAAAATATATTAAAAGAAAAAAAATTATATATGTCAAAAATAAACCTTAAACTTGAAAAATTTCGTAAAGCTTTTATGACGCTTGAAGATATTTATTTAAAACTGACAACAGAAGATAGGGCTTATATTGATGCCACTATACAAAGATTTGAATTTACTTTTGAACTCGCTTGGAAGTTTTTAAAAGAATATTTTTCTCAAAAAGGCACATTTCTTCACTATCATAAAGCAGTGATAAAGGAAGCTTTTGTTGCCGGTATTATAAATGATGAGAGTTTATGGATTTATATGCTTACTGATCGTAGTAATATGATATCTTATACTTACGATAAAAAGCTTGCTGATGAAATATATAACCGAATAAGAAATTATGTTCCTGAACTTAAGAAATTACTAAATATCATTGATTTAAAGATTTAATAATACCTTGCAGAGTTTGGACTTCAGGGAAGAGAGACTATTTATACGTGTAAATATATTAGTGATATTTTGTTGCATAGCAGTTTTTTTGTCGGGAGCCTTGAAGAATCCAGCTTTATCGAGTTTGCCGAATAAATTTACTAAAAAATGCTCTATTTCTTCTTTAGTAGCTAATTTTTGAATGTTATGTACATCCTCTCTGGGCGTAGAATTACGCAACAACTCATAGCATATAATAATAACCGCTTGAGCAATGTTTAATGAGCTAAATTCGGTTGTATTAATAGTGATAATCTTATTAGCAAATGCGATTTCTTCGTTGCTAAGCCCATTATTTTCCCGTCCGAACATTATCCCGACTTTTTCAGAATTTGGATAATCTAAAGGTAAATTTTGTGAAAATACATAATCTTTATTCATAGCCCTTTTAATGCAAGTAGTAGCATATAAATATTCGAGGTCTTTAATGCTATCCTCTAGGCTATCAAAAATTTTTGCATGATCTATAATATTAACCGCTCCGACTGCATTACTACGTGCTTGCTCATTAGGCCAGCCGTCTCTTGGAGCCACGATTCTAAGCTCATTTAAGCCAAAATTCTTCATTGCTCTTGCAGTAGCACCGATATTCGCACCCATTTGCGGGGCAACTAATATTATTATTGGATTCATTTTTATTATTGGATTCATTTTAATAATTTTTTGTAACTAAGCAGGTATAGGCAATCGCTACGGCGTCAGCTTCATCAGAATTGGTAATTAAGGCAGTGCCAGACAGCAAAAGCTTTATCATATGCAACATTTGGTCTTTCTCTGCATGCCCATATCCTGTTACGGTTTTTTTTACCGTATTTGGCTTAAACTCTCGCATGTCCAAATTATATCTACCGATCAGCGACATTATCGCCCCTCTAGCATATCCAAGCTTTAAAGAAGTCACGCTATTAGTATTAACAAATGTTTCTTCAATCGCTGCCATATTTGGTTGATATTCTAATATTACTTTTTCTAATGTACTATTAATAAAAGCAAGTCTATGATGAATTGCATCCTTACTATTTGTTCTAATAATACCACTAGCTAAATATTTCAACTGTGCGGTCTCCTTTGCCACTACTGCCCATCCAAGACTCCCAAGTGCCGGATCAATCCCAAGTATTATCATGATTATTTAATGTTATTTTTATTGGCATTATTATATGGCTTTTATGTCATTCCCGCTTTCGGGGGAATGACATCGAAAACGATCCAACAAAGCCTGTCAAGCCACAGGGTGACAGCTTTATATCTTCATATACTGATAAAATTCTTGATTATTCTCCCACAGCTCACGCACCTTAACGAATAAAAATAAATGAACAGGAAATCCAAAAAATCTCTCCATTTGCATTCGGGATTTTGCTCCTATTTCTTTGATTTTAGAGCCATTTTTACCGAGTATTATAGTTTTATAGCTCTCTCTTGAAACTACTATAACTTGATTAATCTTTACGGATTTGTCTTTAAGATCTTCCCATTTTTCGGTTTGTACGGTTAATTTATAAGGGAGTTCTTTCTGCAAATTTAAAAATAACTGCTCTCTTGTAATTTCTGCTGCAATAAAACGCATAGGTAAATCCGTTATGTCGTCTTCCGCATAAAGCCAAGGAGAAATTTTGGCCTTACTTGTTATATATTCAAGTAATCCATCAATATTTTTGCCTGATAAAGCAGATATAGGAAAAAGCAAGCTATCAGGATGATTTTCTGTTAAAAAAGCTTTAATGTCATTTAGATATTTTGATTCGATGTCTATTTTGTTCAATAAAAATATCGGAACAATATTAAGTGAGCGAAGCTTATCTACAATATTATGCGTTATATCATCAAACGACTTTAGACTATCAATAATTAACAGAACTAAATCCGCACTATGCAAACTAGACCACGCACATCTTACCATTGCTTTCTCTAAGCTCCCTTTCGGCTCAAATATACCGGGCGTATCGTATAAAATTACCTGTGTATCTTTTAAGGTAATAATACCGGTAATAATTGACCTAGTAGTTTGAACTTTTGGGGTAACGATTGAAAGCTTCTCACCGATTATTCTGTTTAATAAAGTTGATTTTCCGCTATTAGGTCGCCCGATTATACAAACCGATACCGTTTTCTGATTAGACATCTTCCCAAACTGCACTTCTAGAGGTAATTGAGACGTCGATCCAGTACTCGCATCCTCGCGTACTGCGGCGGCAAGTGCTTCCATGTCTCCTTTAAATTCCTCTCTATAAGCGAATTTGGCAAGATGTCTATTAGTCATTTTTAAGTCTATGCAATAAGCTGCGTGCTGCGTTTTTCTCTGCTTCTTTTATTGCGTGACCAGTGCCTGTTTGTTCATAATCTTTTACTTTTACAAGAACCGTAAAAGTCGATGAATGGGAGGCTCCTTCTCTTTTTATCAGACGATATATAGGTAGGTGATGATCACTAGCTTGAGCCCATTCTTGTAAAGCAGTTTTTGGGTCATAATCCGTTAAATTCTGAACTTTTATAAATTCTGCCCATAACTTCTCGATAATATCATGGGTTGTTTCAATATTGCTATCAAGATATATAGCTGCAATTAAAGCTTCCGTGGCATTTTCTATATTATTAAGATTATCACGCCCGCCTGCTACTTCTTCGCCATAAGTCATAATTATATAATTTTTTAAAGTAAGTTTAGCTCCAACCATGCATATTGTTTCTTTGCAAACCAAATATGATCTAATTTTAGCTAAATTCCCCTCATTATAATTTGCAAAATTTCTAAATAAAATTTCTGTGATTACTAAATTTAATACAGCATCACCTAGAAATTCTAATCGTTCATAATCTTTATCATCCTTGTACTCGTGATGTTGCCTTAAAGACGGGTGACTCAACGCCTCTATTAAAAGCTCTTTATTTTTGAAACTATAGCTAAGTAGCTTTTCTAACTTCTCAAATGATTCCATTACGCATCCGTGTTATAAAGATTTCTGAAAATTCGATTTAACCTAACAGATTCAATCCATGGCTTTAACTTTAGTACTAGATTAATAACTCCTATATCATTATCCCACCAAGTTATTTTTGTTGAGAACCAAATAAATTGTGCTTTAGCAATAAAATTTTCAAACGGTACAAATCCAAGATTTACTCTACTATCATTTGACTGATCTCTATTATCCCCTAAAAAGAAATATTGCCCTTCAGGTACATAAAAAACATCCGTATTACCGTATCTATCATTATATATAACGCCATAAATAGGAGCAAGCTTATAAGAAAAATATGTTCTACCGTTTGGCAGTGTTTCTTTAAACTTTAAATATTTTATTCCCTCTTCGCTTATATAAGTTCCAACTTCCGTGCGTTCTATTTTTTTGTCGTTAATATATATTACGTCATCAATCAATTGAATTTTATCACCGGGTAGCCCTATTAAACGCTTTATATATCTAACACTCATATCGTTAGGCGGACGAAAAACTACAATATCGCCACGATCCGGTTCACGAGCAAATATGCGCCCTTTAAAAAGAGGAATAAAATCAAAAAAAGATAAAGAATAATTACTATAACCATAACTATATTTCGTAGAAAATATATAATCATTCTCAAGTATGGTTGCTTTCATAGACCCAGTCGGAACGGTAAACGGCTCCATAATAAGTATTCTAATAAGTAAAGCGATACATATTACAAAAGCAAAAGACCCCCACTCTTGCTTAGCTGTTTTATTAGTGTTTGATTTTGTATTATCTGTTTGCATAATCTCTTAATTATTTATAAATTGGAATCGTCATTGCGAGGAAATTACAAAGTAATTGACGAAGCAATCTCAGGAGTTCGTTATTATTTCATGAGATTACCACGCTCCTTTCTCCTTTCAGTCGCTCGCAATGACGGCTTAGTATCCACGCAGGCAATATCTCCTCACAATGACGATAAAAAGTCAAACCACACTATCACTCTTTATCCTTGCCTCAATCTCGCTTCTAAAATGGCGTATCAGCCCTTGAATCGGCCAAGCTGCCGCATCACCTAAAGCACAGATAGTATGCCCCTCTATTTCTTTCGTAACGTTAAGGAGTTCGTCTATCTCAGATTTTTTGACATTACCTTTAACTAGTCGCATCATAACTCGCCACATCCAGCCCGTACCCTCACGGCAAGGAGTACATTGCCCGCAAGATTCATGCATGTAAAATTTACTAAGCCTTGCTATTGCATAAACAATATCGGTAGATTGATCCATAACTATAATACCTCCTGTACCAAGTCCAGAACCTGCTGTTCTTAAACTATCAAAATCCATATCCACTTCACATAATGACTTAGGAAGTAAAGGCACGGAAGAACCGCCCGGGATTATGGCTTTAAGATTATCCCATCCACCACGAACACCACCCGCATATTTCTCAATCAATTCTTTTAACGAAATGCCCATTGCTTCCTCAACATTACAAGGCTTGTGAACATGCCCTGATATGCAGAAAATCTTAGTGCCCGTATTGTTAGGTTTACCTATACCAGCAAACCAGCTAGCTCCTCGTCTTAAAATGGTTGGCACTACTGCGATAGACTCAACATTATTTATAGTAGTCGGACAGCCATATAACCCAAAGCCGGCAGGAAAAGGCGGCTTTAAACGAGGCATACCTTTTTTGCCCTCTAAGCTTTCAAGCAATGCCGTTTCTTCGCCACAAATATAAGCACCCGCCCCACGATGTAAATAAATATTACAATCAAAGCCCGAACCGCAAGAATTCTTTCCTATTAACCCTTCCTTATAGGCTTCATCTAAGGCACGCTGAATATTAGAGGCTTCATTATAAAACTCACCTCTAATATAGATATAACAATTATTCGCTCCTATAGCAAAGCTTGCAAGCAAGCAACCTTCTATTAATTTGTGCGGCTCAAACCTTAATATATCACGATCCTTACAAGTGCCAGGCTCAGACTCGTCGGCATTTACTACTAAATAGCAAGACTTCTCTAAATTTTTAGGCATAAATGACCATTTCATACCGGTAGAAAATCCGGCACCTCCTCGCCCTCTAAGCCCTGATTTCTTAACCTCTTCAACGATGAAATCTCTACCTTTATCAAGCAAAGCTTTAGTATTCTCCCAATCGCCTCGCTTCTTGCTAGATTTCAAATCATGGCTTTGCTGCCCATGCAGGTTAGTAAAAATTTTGTCTTCTTCTTTTAGCATAAACTATTCTCGTTATGGCTTAAAAACGTCATTGCGAGGAAAAATTGAAAATTTTGACGAAGCAACCTCGTGCCAAAATCCTGAGATTGTCATGCAGGCTACGGCCACTCGCAATGACAATAAAGCCGGCCCAAGCAACAATGCCTGCTCGCAATGATGATTCTTTACCTTTCTATTACTTTTTTATTAAACTTCCTATTAACAAACATTGTAAGTATCGGAGCAGAGATAAAAATTGAGGAATAAGTACCGGCTATTATCCCAAAAAATATAAGTACGCTAAAACTACGGATTGCCTCACCACCAAAAAGAATAAGGGCTAAATTGGCAAGTAGCGTGGTAATGACAGTTAAAATAGTTCTTGATAAAGTCTCATTAATACTTAAATTTATAATTTCCGTGATATTTTTTTTATGATATTTACGTAAATTTTCTCTAATCCTATCATATATTACTACCGAATCATTAACGGAATAACCTATAATAGTTAACACTGCAGCAATAGTACTTAAGTTAAAATCAAGCTTTGTCATACTCATAAACCCAAGAGCGAGTATTACGTCATGCACTAAGGCGATAAGTATACCAAGACCAAAATACCACTCAAAACGCACCCAAATATAAACCATAATTGCTAAGAAAGAGAATAGCATCGCCATAGCCCCCGCTTCTATTAGCTGCCTACCGACTTGCGGACCGACAAAATCTACCTTACGATATTCAAACTTATACGGAAAATTACTTTGCAAAAATCCTTTAATTAACTCAATATTTTTCATGAGATTTTCTTCACTACTACTACCGAATCTAATCGATAAATCACGCTCACTACCGAAATTCTGTAAGACCACCTCACCTATTCCAAGCTTGCCTAGAACCCCACGCATTTTTGGCAAATCAGGAGCTTGATCAAGCCTTACTTCAATAACTATACCGCCGGCAAAATCAATACCGAAATTAAATTTATATATACCGATCCAAATAAAGCTAATGAGTGATAAAATAATTGAGAAAGTGTAACTAACTTTTTTAAAATTCATAAAATCAAAATCGATTTTATTAGGTAAAAGTCTTAAAGGATAAATTTGCATTATTATATATTTTGTTGAATAAGGATTATATTTGTATTATATAGTAAATTCAAAAAGGTTAAATGATTTTTTATGTCAGAAGTAGTAGTAAAAGAACAATTAGAGCAATATATAAGCAAAATAGAAAGATTAGAACAAGAAAAAGCTGATTTATCTCAAGAAGTAAAAGATATCTTCCAAGATGCTTCTTCACATGGATTTGATGTTAAAGCTATGAAATCTATATTGAAACTAAAGAAATTGGATAAAGATAAACTTGCCGAGCAGGACGCTATGCTTGAGCTTTATAGAGATACTTTAGGGATTTGAGGCATACGTCATTGCGAGGAAATTACGAAGTAATTGACGAAGCAATCTAAGGAGTTTGTTATTATTTCATGAGATTGCCATGCAGCCTACGGCTGCTTGCAATGACGTATTTAGTATTCACGTAGCAATGCACTCTTTCGCAGTAATGACATAAGAGATACAAATATATTTAAGCTTTTGCTGCCTTAGTTTTAGCAATATGGATATGTCTCTCTTTAATTCTAGCCGACTTACCGCTTCTATTTCTTAAATAATAAAGTTTAGCACGACGAACTACTCCGTATTTTACTACATCAATAGAGTGTACTATCGGCGAGTAAGTCATAAAGCGTCTTTCGACTCCTTCACCGTGGCTAATTTTACGTACTAAGAAAGATGAAGTAATACCGCGATTTCTTTTTGCGATAACTACACCTTCATAAGCTTGAAATCTTTCCGTTAATTTTTCCTTACCGTCTTTCTCAATCGATCTATCAATAATTTTAACAGTTACCTTAACTGTATCGCCGGCTTCAAAATCAGGAATTTTTTTATTTGCAGTACGCTTTGAAATATTTTCCTGTTCAAAACGGTCAATAATATTCATTTTTTAACTCCTTAACTCTATAAATCTTTAAGTAACTCCGGACGGCGTAATTTAGTAATCATATGTGATTGCTCTTTTTTCCATTCATTAATTAGCCTGTGGTTACCGGATAACAAAACACTCGGTACAGCTCGATCACGCCAAATTTCAGGTCTTGTATATAGGCTGCATTCAAGCCCGCCCTTAAATTCCCCGTCTTCTTCAAAAGACTCAGAAGATAAGGTATTTTGGTTCATTAAAACACCTGGCAGTAGTCTAATTAAGCAATCGAGAATGGTGAGGGTAGGTATTTCTCCGCCGGATAAAATGTAGTCGCCTACACTAATTTCTTTAACATTATACTCTTCAATTACACGTTCGTCAATCCCTTCGTAACGTCCACATAAGAATATGAGGTTTTTATTTTTTAACATCTCTTTAGCAAAGCTTTGGGTAAAGACTCTACCGCGAGGTGAAGGATAGTACATTTCAGCATTAGGATTTAAAGCAAGAGCATGATCTATGCTACTGCCTAGAACATCAGGACGCATTATAAGCCCGTTACCACCGCCATAAGCCTCATCATCAATATTTTTATGCTTAGTTAAACCGAAATCTCGAATATTAATAACGTCATATGACCAAATATTTTTATTTAGTGCTTGTCCTGCTAAAGAATGTCCTAGAGTTCCAGGAAACATTTCAGGAAAAACGGTTAAGATTGTGGCATGAAGTATAGACATACGTTTAAAATAGTAGACAGTACCAATTAACGCAATAAAATTATAATTTAATTATTTATCCCACCCACCTGTCCTATACTCTTCTTTTCTTTGTTTTTTAGCAGCAGCTGTTGTACCACTCCTAAATGCTTCAGCTTTTTGTTGATGCGTTTTATGAGCTTGATCACTTTGAAATTTTTGAAATTCTGCTTTCTTAGCAGCTTCTATATTAATGGACTTGTTATTTTCTCTAAGCGTCTCATAGCATCTTTATCTAAACTAATACCTGCTTCTTTTGCTTGCTGCTCTATTTTTAATGCTGTCTTATAACCTGCTGCTGCGTTTTTAGCTATAACTTGCCTCTGCATCAACCCACTTTTCTAGAATCTTTCTTCATTGCATCATTATATGGATTTATCTTATTATTTTTAATATCCTTTATTTGTTTTTCTGCTTTCTTTTTATCAAAAAATCTTCTCGCATAACTTCCCCCAAATTTAAGTTAAAAATATATCTATAGTTGCATATATTTCAAAAAAGTTAATAAAGAAAAATAGAGGTATAAGTAATTAAAAATTAACCAATTTGTGTTATAAAAACTTCATCACTTCCTCAGCGATGATTAGCTCTTCGTTTGTCGGCACAGCGAAAACTTTAACCTTACTGCTTTCAGCACTTATTAGATGCTCATTTTTTTGGTTTTTTGTATCATCTATTTTAATGCCTAGCCATAAAAAGTTTTTCAGTAATCATTTCTCGTATTACAGCGGAATTCTGTCCAACACCGGCAGTAAAAATTAGACAATCAACTCCCTCAAGTGCAGCAGTTAGCTTACCTATTTCAAGTACAATGCGATACACAAATAAATCTATAGCAACTTTAGCATCAGGTGAGTTACTGGCAAGCAAAGTACGCATATCGGAGCTTTCACTGGACATACCGAGTAATCCTGATTTCTTATATAGTAACTCGGTTACTGCTTTCATAGTCATTTGCTCATGATCGATAAGATATAACACTACTACCAGGATCAAGGTTACCTGTGTCCTTGTACCCATCATAACACCGTCAAGTACGCTAAAGCCCATGGAACTTGTTAAACTAAGACCGTTTTTAATAGCACATAGACTACTACTGCGTCCTAAATGAGCTATAATAGTCTTTGTAGGTAAATCTTCCTTTGTCATTTCGTTAAAATGGCTGCTAACATATTTATATGATAACCCATGAAAACCGTAACGAATTATCCCTTTATCATAATATTTTTTCGGTAAACCGAAAGCTTTTGTAATAGGAGGATTGGTAAAATGAAACGACGTATCAAAACAAGCTATATGTGAGATTTCTTTATATTTTTGAAGAAATAAAGCCAGTACCTGCAAATTATAAGGTTGATGCAAGGGGCTTAGAGGTATTAATGGTCTTAAATCTTCACTAACTTTTTCATTAACAATAACCAGTTTATTAAAAATTTTCTCGCCATGGACAATACGGCGACCGGTTGCAATTAACTTGAGATTTTGTTGTTTTTTCCACCAATCTTCAAAAAGATCAATAATCATTTCAATAGCATCATCTTTAATGTCGGTAGCAGATGCCTGTGTTTTATTTATATGAAATAATATTTTATTATCATTTTTTCTAAAAAAATATTATAAATTTTATCCTTAACTTTTTCATTCTGAATTTCAAAAATAGAAATTTTCAAACTAGATGAGCCGGCATTAGCTATTAAAATAACATTTTTCATTATTTACCTGCTTGGATATGTAGCTTCGCCTTAGTGTGATTATAAATAAATGAAGCAAGTACACAGGAAATAATACGCATATCCATAGGATCGGCTCTACTTGTTAAAATAATAGGCACACGGGCTCCAAGAACGATACCCGCCATAACCGCTTGACCCAAATATTTTAGCTGCTTTGCAAGCATATTGCCTGATTCAAGATCAGGTACTACTAATATATCAGCATTTCCTGAAACTGAAGAGCTAATGCATTTTGCTTCTGCAGCAAATAAAGAAATAGCATTATCAAACGCAAGCGGTCCGTCAACTATAGCATTCGTAATTTGCCCTCTATCTACCATTTGCGATAAAGCAGTAGCATCAAGGGTTGTAGGGATTGCAGAAGTTACCGTCTCAACTACCGATAATACCGCAACTCTAACCTGCGTGTCTTCTCTGATCATATGCATTAAATCAATAGCATTCTGCACTATATCACGCTTATCTTCTAGAGTAGGACGAATATTAATAGCAGCATCGGTAATAATGAACGGTTTTGGAAATGTAGCAACTGCCATTAAGAAAGCATGGCTTATACGACGTTCAGTACGTAGAGTCCATTCTCCTTATAAACTACCACAGACATAAGCTTATCAGTATGAAGCGCCCCCTTGGCATAATAGCCGCAACTTCCCTTTTCTTCGCAAGCTCTACGGCTTTTTTTGCTGCTTCGTGGCTATGCTCAACATTAATTACTTGATAATCCTCAAGATCGACATTATTAACTTTTGCTACTGATTCAATTTTATGTTGTGGACCAATCAAGACCGGTTTTATTACATTAAATTGTGCCGCTCTAACTGCACCAAGTAATGATTCTGTATCGATCGGATGAACTACTGCAGTTTTAACAGGCTTAAAGGCGTCGGCTCTAAGTAATAGATCGATGAAATGCTTTGCTGCTTCATCACAGTCAGGATCGTTGATTTCTTTTGGAGGAGTATAAGTAGTACCTAATTTCTTAGCTAGAATGGCATCTAAAAAAGTCTCGTTTATTATATGTTGCTTCTTCATAAACCCCTTAATAAATTAATCACTAACTTAATTAGATCGTATATAAGTTAATTAATAAAGGGAAAACTAATTATTGTTTTTAGCGGGCATTTCTTAAATGCTATTAACGCAACAGTGTATATTCGAATTCCGTGTAGGCATTGTTGCGTAGTTTGGAAAATACCCTTATAATGTCATTCCCGCAGAAACGAGAATCCAGTCAAGCATAAAAAAACTTGTTTTTTATATGCTTATTTTATCAAATATGTAACTTCTGTATCAATATTGAAGTTATTTTTCTGGATTCCTGCTTTCGCAGGAATTACATAAGAGCTACATATCAATCATTTAAATAATTTCCAATTTCGTTCTTGCGGTGGAGAATCTTCTCTTCCTTCAGAAAAAAATCATTAGTAGGATTTGAGCTTAGTTCTGTAAATAGTTCTTCCCAACTTTTTGCGGTTTTAAGCTTTTATCTGATGATAAATACTTGAGTTCTTCAGAACCATTTTTAGTTTGATCGTTCATCAATATGTTTGTTTTTACATATTCTATATACTGTAATTGTTTAAAAAAACAATTATTAGTTATTCTACTTCATATTTCTTAAATGATCTTCTAATTTTCTTAGCTTTCTACCCTCGTTTACTATAGGCTTTACATAGGTTTGCATTTTGGCATTTTCTCTATATTTATTAATCTTATCGATCTGAGCATTGACTTCATCGGTAATGGCTTGCTTTCTATCCTCTATTTTATTTAATACTTCAGTACTATATTCATAATTTTTAACATCAGCATTAAAGTTATTAAGCTCTTCTGTAATCTTTTGGTCTATTTCAGCTCCCTCGGCGGTATCTTTAACTTTTTGTGCTATTAATGCCGGCATTTCTTCGATCTTGATATCATCTCTTTTGAAATGATCTTTAAGCTCTTTATAAGTTTGCTCTAAATTTTCCTGGGCTTTCTCGTGCATAATATCATAATGCTCTTGGCGACGAATATATCGATCTCCATCTATAAATTCTGCATATTTTCTATGAGCGTTATCTATCATATCGCGCATCTGAGAATCAGTAGCTTTCTCACGCATAAATCTGTCGCCCATCATTACCGGTTCACCTTCCTCAAATAACCTACCATGCACCTCATGAATAAGCTTTCTTTGAGCTAATTCTTGATAATATTCCACATCACTATGTCTACCTGCTTTTTCTAGTCTTGCTAGATATTCCGGTGATAATATATCTGCTTGAACAGCTAGCGCCTCCTTATTAATATGCATTTGGAGCTCTTCATGTTCTCGTGCTTTTTCATCATCTTTTAATTTTTCGCTATAAGTTCTAAGCCTTGGATCGTTATATTCAAAATCATGCCATTCGGCACTGGTTAGATTACCCTCATAAGCATCACGTAAATCTTTACCGACTATTGCAGTTAAAGCTCCTCTTTTTATTCCTGTATAACCTGCATATATTTTTTCGCCTATACCTACACGCTTTTCTTCTTTTAATCTACGTTTTGTATCAACACGATGCTTTATCTCTTGCCAACTTCTAAGCACTCCTATATTCTTACCGAACAGACCAACACCTCGCCCGGACATTTCTTGGTGAGCATTTTTATAAGCATCTTGATAATCTCTAGTAAAGTTTGCATCGCTAGCGAGTTCACGTAAGTTAGCATCTTTTAATGACTTATCAAGCTCAGCTTTTTGTTCTTTACTTAAAGCAGCGTAATCTTTCACTCCATATTTATTTGCAGCAATTTTATCTCGAAGCTGAGTAAACTTCATTTGCGATAGTTCTTTTGCTTTTAATTCATTCCCCTTAGGTAAATTCTTTAATAATCCTGCAATACCGTTTTCATAATCCGTAATAGCATTCATTTTTACATCTTTAGAATCTATACCGTATTTTCTCTTAACCTCATTTTGTACGGTTTTATTTGCTGAAGAACCGAGAGCTTGCTTTTCAAGCCTTCCCATCATCATATTTTCAAATTTCTCGGCAAAAAACATACGAACTTGCTCTTTCCCTGCACTTACACGGCTAGTTACAGGTGCACTTACCGTCTTAGCCACATAATTTAGCGGTCTATTCATTTGTTTCGCTGCAGATTCATAAGATTGCTGATTAACTTTTTGTATTTCTGTTAAATTACCTGAAGTACCGGCAATAAATTGTACCGTCGATATAGCAGTATCGTTAAATTTACTTAGCAAATAAATAGACACAAAAATTAGTAATATCCCGTCAAGTTGGACAAATTTCCCATTTATAAAATTACTAATTCTTTTTGCATCTTTAACTAAATCTAAAAACGGTAATTCAATATAGCGTTCATCTATACACTCATACGCAGCACAATGCTTACATTTATCAGGGTCATTCTTACAAGAATCATCTACTATTATATGATCTTTAGGAACTAATATATTTGCTTTGTGGAAATTATTTATACCGCCTTTCATCGGTACTGGGAACCACCAATAAAATATTGAATGACCCAGGCTTGGATCTATATCCTCAAGGAAGCTACCAAATATTTCATTTATCGGACCTAAATTAGGAAAATCATGTTTACATACTGCAAAACCAAGCGTTGAATATATTTCGGTTCTGATGATCATTGAAATAAAAGCGATACCGGTAAATAAAATTATAGGCTGTAATGCATATGATATTAATTGTCTTAACCAATTCTCAAATAACGAACGAGTTATATTAAACAACATGAAACAAATAAATATCGGTCCCATAATTATAATCATACCGATAGTTATAAGAGCGGTTAGATAGATAATAGTAGCTTTAAATATAAGAAAGAAAATAAAATATAAGGCTATTAAATATAGAATGATATATATAAAACCAAGCCAATCAACAAATAGTAAAGAAAATAATTTAGATAAAGTTTGAGGAGAAATAAGTAACCCAAGCAAGCTTTGAGAACCGGGACCGGTAGCCGAAGCTTCATTAATTATTTGCAGTATTTGCTGAACCCCATCAATAAAAAATACGAATAAATAATCATGAAAAAATGTCCAAGCTTTATCAGTACTTAATAATATTGAGACTATACTAACTTTTAATATTCTAACTATAAGTTCGACATGAGTAAGGTTTATATTACCTATTAAAAAGGAAAAACCTGTAAACATTATGTATAGAGTTAAAATAGCCGAGACACTCATCCTATAACCCGACGTATCAATTATTTGTTGATAAGTTTTCTTTATAATCCCATCCTTACCAAATAATACTCCTTTTATTAAATCCGTTAAAAATTGTAGCGGATCGGGTCTAGTATCAGTAACTCCAGACTTTATTACTAATCTATATTGCCCGCTATTATCATTATAAAATTTATCTATAATCTTAAAATAAAGAGGAGATTGAGCATATTTTGACTTATCTTCACCTTTATATTGATAATTTATACCGCCGGCTTCCAAGAATTGTCCTGTACTACTAGTACTATAAAATTCATAGCCCGAAGTAAGCTCCTCTCCTAAATGCTGAGTTATACCTTGCGGTTTACTCTGTGAGTCCGGTGAAATATTGGGATCGGTATTTTTAGCGGCAATAAGAAAATAAAGCCCGACACCGTTTGTCATTATACATGGAGCATTACTAATCATTGCATCATTTTGATTTGCGGGATTAGGAGTACACATATCAAGTCTAGTATTATCCCAAAAAGTACACGGTTGTAGCTTAACGCAAAAAGCAGCCAAAGTAGTTGTGTTATTTTTTTGACCATACCATGGACACCATGCAGATAACTGACCTGAAGTATTTTTATCGCCAAGTATATAACTCCACGGTCTTACCATAATGGTTAAAGGATAGCCGTTTACTTTATAAGCACTATCACGCCATGGTGCTACCTGATTACCTTCCTGTCTTGAAGTAATTTCTTCCGGATCATATCTAGCAGAGACATTGAATTTGATAAAACCGAAATCATCAGGGTCAATACAAGTATCGCCGGTACAACCGGAAAGCAGCAATAGCGATATTAATAATGTAATAAAAATATTTTTGTTCATTTATTATGTGTTATTTCCATATGTCTTAATTTCAATGTCATTGCGAGCGACCATAGGGAGCGTGGCAATCTCATGAAGCAGTACTAAATTCCTGAGATTGCTTTGTCAATTGCTATGCAATTTCCTCGCAATGACGTTGAAAATATTTACAATTATTCTTTCTTCTCTCCTTCCTCTTTCTTCACATCATTACGCTCAGCAAGAAATTTATTTGTAAATTCACCACCTACTTCCGGTTTTCTAGCTTTATAATTTTGATCAATTATCTTGTCTTTGAAAACTCTAGCCGGAGCCATTGCAGCCTTTTTAATCGGTTTTGTTACTGAATCTATATCCTGCATAACGGCTCCCACAGGATCAGAACGTTCTTGATAATTTCCTGATATTCGTGCCGGTGTAACATTTGTAAGCATTCCAACTACTATATTTACAAAAGTTACTAAACTATATGACATCAAGCAATATGAATAAAATAATAAAGCCGTAGTAAATAATACTAAGAAAGTATTAGCATTGTTCGTTAGAATATTCGAGCTACTAATTTCTGGAACATCCGGTACATAGAAAGGTATTCCGGGTAAGAACGGTAATGTAAAAGAGAACTGAATCGGAATACCAAGATGTGTTAAATCAAGCCCTATTTTTATTGGTATAAGAGTATCCCAACAGGCTCTAACTACCACTTTTAAAAGCTGCTCAGATAAAACCTGATCTATCAATAAAAAGAAAATCAATAATATTGTCGGCTGCACTACATAGCTAAGCAATGTCGATATCCAATTATCAAATAAACTTTTAGTTTTTTCAAATAACATTAATATTATAAAAAACGGTGCCAATGAAATCATAACAGTTACCCCTATGAATGCAATCACATAACCTATTATAACTTCTAAAATAGCTCTAAAATAAGTAATAAGTGAATAAATGGTTATAATAGCGATAAATGCTAAACCATTATGTATTTGTAATAATTCAATAAATAGTAATCCCCAAATCCTACCGTTAGTATATTTATCAAATATAGGATCAATAAAACCAAAAATATTAGATCTAGAGCTTGTAGCACCTACTACGTTAGTTACAAAGAAATCAATACCGTCAGTAAATGCACTAAAGAAGTATGTATTAAAGAAGCTCCAACTTTCTTCTCTAATTAAAAAAGCTACTATAGCTATTTTGCATATACGTGTTATTACTTCTACGGCAGTTAATTTTAATGCTCCTGTAACGAACATTAACCCAAATATAGTAACATAAAGGGTTAATGCAGTTTTAACTAAATTCTGCACTGCAGAATTTTTAACTAACTTAATATAAAAGTTTTGACTAAAAGTTCTAAACTGATCGGTAATAGGTTTAATAGCACCGTTATATATTATATCAGAAAACCAAGTTGTACCGGTATAATTAGCATAATTTACACTAACTACCCCTTGTATATTACTATTAGGATTTACCACCCTTAACCATAAATATCCATCTTGCGGGGCATCAGTCGCAAAGTTATAATCTACCGGCATACCACGAACAGATGGATCAGGTAATGTACCATCAGACGTTATTAAATATTCTAACTTTATATTTTGTTGATCATCAGGATTAATTAAATTTGCCCCATTACCTATTTCAACAATCATCGAATAACAACCAAAATATAAAAAATTAGCTGACCAATCATTCTTATTTATATAATCTACAAAACTAGCATAATTTGAAAAATTTCGGCTCCAATCACTCATTAAAACTGAATTACTAAACATGTTACTAACTTGCCAATCGCTAGTAAAATCCATAGTACCACCGCTAGTGGCTTGATAATATATAAAGCTACTTTGAGTACTGCCTGAATTTACAAAACTCTGATCTTGTCCCTTAATAACCTGCCCGCCTACTTTAATTATCATCCCTCTACCTTGATCGTAATAGCAAGCAGGGCTAGTATTTATGCCGGCATTAGCAGGACAAGCCTTAATTAAGCCCATAAAATACTGTACCGCTCCCGTTATCATAGGCTTACCGACTATTACTCCATTATCGGTATTTTTATACTTTGTAGCAGTACCCGTGCCGCTACATACACTTTTTCTTTCCTCATCTATCATATTACACACCTGCTCTGCAGAAGAGTAAATTATTCTATTATCAAAATCTCCAAGGTTACTTTGAGTATAAAGTGCAGAAGCAGCGAATATCGAGCTATCAAGTTCCTGTGTTAAAATATTATCTACGGTATTAGGAAGTTTTAGAGTATTAGGGCTAAAAAAATTATCTTTACCAACTAAACTAATATTTACTACATCGCCGGCCTTAACTTCAATTCTCGAATTACCGTTAGAATAGTTAAAATATTTAACAAAATCAGACATTTTAGTAAATGAAAGTGCATCAAGGTCTTTATCAGGCGGTATAGTCCCCGGTGTTTCACTGTTATTGTCCGTAACAAAACGAGGAAATCCTAAAGCTTCAAATTGTAATTTAGAATAATTATAAGTTTTAATGAAAACTTGCGGCATACTAAACCTTGGATCAATTCTATATAATACTAGATATTTTCTAGGTTCAAGAGTAATACCTGAAGTAGACCAATTTATTTTTAACAATTTACCTTTCTGAACAGTATTACCTGTTGATTGCCAAAGTCCGGCTGTAGATAAACTAATTCCTATATTACCCTCTTGAAAACTTATAAATTCAGGCACTTCTAAACAACCGAATAAGCTTTTTAACCCGCCAAAACTGGTTGACATCCATGAAAAAACATCATCGGCTTTAGCTGGCATCGCCATAAACAAAACTAATAAAACTAAACTCTTAAGAATTTTCATAATTTTAAATTGTTATCCAACACGTCATACCGTGGCTTGTCCATAGTATTAAATAGTAAACCCGTCATTGCGAGCAGCTGTATGGCTGCGCGGCAATCTCATGAAATAACTCCTGAGATTGCTTTGTCAATTATTTCATAATTTCCTCGCAATGACGATTTTCGATTCACCCTCTATTTCGGTGTTTCAGGTTTAGGTGGTTCTTCATTTGTCTTCTCGCTCCCTTCTTTTGGCGTATTTTTCCTATTTTTCTCAGCCTGATCTAATGTCTTATTGCGTTGTTTTAATCGTGCTTCCGCTCTGCCGGTAATACCTTGTCTTGTTTTATCATCCATTCCTATTGAACTTAATGCTTTTTGTCCTGCATCATGAGACATTTTACCACCAATTTCAGTAGCCGAAGGCCCAACAGCACTAGTTAATTTTACTACCATACGTCCTGAAAATTCGACATAACCGTACATACCGTAAGCAATAATAACTAGAGCTACGATATTTTGCATATTTACTCCCATCATACCCGACATATAATCCATTCCCCAAGGGGCAAACCAATTAATACAGAAGATAGGTACATTCAGCAAGGCAATAGGTAAAATAGTACCGATAAACGGAATTTTTATCGGTAAAGCACATTTCCAACACACGCTATAACCTAAAACAAAATCTAGATAAATGGTAAATAGTTGTGTTAGCACTATAATACCTGCCATCATAACTACCGGTTCCATCATATAGCGGATCGTAAACCTCACCCAATTATCAAATAAATACCTAGTAAAATCAAATAATAAGAAACTAATAAATAAAGGGGCTATACCGATTAATATACAAGTTGCCATAAATGCCATAATATAAACGGCAACAGCTCTAAGCGCCGTAATAATTACTATACAAACCGCAATAAAAGTAATTATAAAATATATAATACCGCTAAGCCCAAGAGAAAGAAGTGCAAGTAATTGAGCGATAAAGGTTTGACTAAAAAATATTTTACTCATTACTGCATCTAAAAACATGAAAGGATTAGAAATAGTATTAGTAGAAGTAAACAAACTATATCCACTCATATTAGCAATAATTGAGTCTGAAAAATTGGTAATTGCATCAAAAAGATAGTTATTGAAAAATTCAAAGGTATTACCGTTCATCAGTCCGCTAACTACCCCGATTTTTGCTATTCTAATTACTAGCTCTTTTTGGTTTATCTTAGCAAAACCAAGTAAAAACATTGCTCCGTAAGTCATCACATACAGAATTAAAATTGCTTTAATATAGGTAAAAAAGTTAGTACAGGACGAACTATCATTAGCTTTATAACATACCATATTTTTAAAAATAGAAGTAGCAGCCCCTTGCACTTTAGTTTTAAATAACTGAAGTAACGGATTCATTACTTTAATAGTAAAACTTCCTACTTTTAAGGATGTTGAGAAATGTACTTTATAGCTACCTTCACTATCTTTATAGTCCCTTAAATTATTACCAGGATCATTTAGAATTTTCATCCATATATAACCCGCCTCATTTGCGTTAAAGCTATATTTACCTTCACTATCAACGCTAATTCCTTGAGGTGAATAGGTTTTACCGCTAGTATTCGGGTTTTCCGAAGGCTTTACTATGATGTATTGCACTCGTCCTCGATCATCAAAAGTATCGTTAAAACTATTACCGTTTTCTCTATAGCATTTAGTCTGTTTAATATTTAAAACGTATCCTCCCGTATTCTTACTACTATCTTGTGAGGTAGGCGACCACAGCCTATATTGTAAATAACTTTTTGCAATATTACTGTTAAAAGGTATATTATATATAACTTTATATAAATATTTACCGTCTTTATCTTTATAGTCAGGCGGTTGATCTGTATCTGCAACAAATTTAGCAAATTCTAGCTTAGAAGGCAGAGCTTGACTTACAGAACCCGCATCATTCATTTGATATATTAATCCAGTTGGTCCTTTGCCTCCTTTACCGTCCGCCGTATACCAAAATCTCCGATTCTTTTGAAAATCTCCATCGCTACATATGCCCGAAGTACAATGTACACCTCCAATATAATCTTTATCTTTTGTACGACGATCGTGAACACGATCAGGACATTGATCAACTGGAGGAATATTAGCATTATAAGAACATTGAAGGGCTGAATAGTCGATAAATAATTTACCTGTGTTGTCAGACCACGAAAATGTAAAACTCTCATCATCTAGGTAGTTTTCTGGTGCTGGTCTCGTTATATTAACCCAAGCCATACATTTCGTTGTACATTCTGGTATCTTTGGACAAGCCTTAACACAGCCCAATTCTCCCCAGTCGCAACCTATTTGCTCATACCATTTAGGGCACCTCCATGTGACTTGACAATTCCAATACTTCTCTTTTAACTCGCAAGCATTGACATACTTACCTGAATAAACAGAATATTTTCCACAAATTGGATTATAAGTAGTTTTATTCTCTGAACAATCTTGCGTAACTTCAGCACCTTTAAAAGCATCTTTAACTGTCGCATCCGTATTGGCAAAATTAGGAGATACGGAAACTAAAACTCTATCATTGGCGTATAATTCGGCAATATTACGCCATTCATTATTTTTTGCATCCATTATTAGAGAGACAGGTGGATTATTTGTATCGTTAATACGAGGAATCGGGATCATTTGACCGTTATCGTCTAAATTAGATCCAGCCCCTGTACGTTGTAAATTATCTTTCGGTATATAAGCTAAACACAAACTAACCTGACCGACCACTTGTAAATTCACCGGTTGGCTGTTTTCTACTAGCACCTGAGTATTTAGCCATTCACCGTAACGAGTAGGATCAGGAACAAGCAGAGTCGTGCCGTCGGACAACATCTTAGTAGTGTTTACATAATTAGCATTAGCATTAAGGGTTATAGTATCGGTTATTGAATCCACTCCTCCTTGACCGTCCGACGCATATCTCATGTAGCAGCTGTCACCGACTTTTACTGCTCCTATCATACCAAGTGCTGCAAAAATAAAGCAAACTAACGTTGCTACTATAGCAAGTACTCCTAAAACTTTTAATAAGTTACCCTGCATATTCTATCATTTACCTCCACCCGAACCGCTTGCTAAATCCCCGCCTTGCTGCTCTCCCTCTTTACGCTTACCTCCAACACCCGGCTTATCTCCTACCAGCGGCTTACCTTGCGAAGCCATAGCAGCATCCTTAAGGAAAGCTGCTCCTTTCTTTACTAAACCAACGATTTTAGTGGGACTTGCCGTTACTGCATCCATATTAGGACCATTAGTTAAATCAGAAGCAAATCGCCCTATAGATTTAGAGAAGTAATAAAAAATAACCGAAAATACTAATACGCATAAAAGTTCTGCTAAAATAGATACAACATCTCTAACAATTGATTTTATTGGAAAAAGTATCAATAAATGCTCTTCCCAACCTTTACCTGCATAATATTCTAACATTTTATATCCAAAACTTTCCTGACATTGATCTGCCCCGCCAACAGGAAGCCTTAACTCAAAAGTACTAAATCTAATATCCCCTTTTTCATAATCATATCTAAGGAATTCACAATTTTTAAATATTGCGGAATCATACATAGTTATTAATAAAGCTATAAAACCTGCTACTACTGCCGGCTGCAATGCACATGAAATACATACTTTTAGCCACCCGTCAAAATAAGCTTTTGTACGAGTAAATAGAGCCATAGGAATGAATATAGGAGAAATATATGTCATAACGTAAATAGTAATCATGCAAACTAAATAATGCGTAATAAAATATAAAAGTATAGATAAAAATATTACAGAAAATACTAAACCTGCTGCAAGTATAATAACATTTCCGGCCATAAAGAATCCAAACATAACGGTAAAAAATCTAAGTGCTCCTGCTTTACTTAAATCCTTCGGTCTGTCATTTTTGCCTTCAGGATCAAAATTAGGTATAGGTGTATTATTACCACGGGGACCATTGCCGACCACATTCCCTAACACTCCATTCTTATCTATATTATAAAGTAAATCCAAGCCAAAATAATAACCTATACGGCAATCAATCGCGTCCCATAAACCGTAAAATTTATAACCGTCCTTATACTTTGAATTATCAAATTGACATAATCCTCTAGAACCTGCTGCATTAAAGATCATCTGTGCAAAGTCCGGTGCTGCTCCTGTCAAAAGAGGTAATCCATATTTTAACATACCGTTTTCTTTTGTCGGCTGACCGCCGCTAAAATCTAAAGGTCCAAGACCGATAGAAAAATAAGCAACAAATAAGAATTTTATTACAAAAAGAGCTATTTTTTCAGTACTTGCATATTCTGTATTTAGAGCCATATTAAAGGCAAAAAACATAGTATAAAGAATTAATGCCGCACCTATAATTCTCTTTAAATAACCTTGAAACGTAGAAAAAGCAGCAAGATTAGTTATTCTAGAATTTTGATCTTGAGCACTACAACTCTTTCCAACAAAAAATATTTTATTAAGCGTTTCACTCAAACACTGAACTGCAAGACCGGAAAAATTAATTAACGATTGACTATAATTTGCTCCCGTATAGCAACTTTTTCCTATATTACAATTCTCATCCTCAGAAGGAGGTGGAGTCGGTGTAGCACTCAAAGATTTACATGCTACCGGCATCGGTCCCCTTGACGTAGGCATAACTAAACATAGATCATTATCCCATTTTTTAACCGTTAAAACGATATTCTTTAATACAGGATTTGCTCCAAGATCAGGATTATCATCGGTACTTAAATCACTAATCTTTTTAGAGTCACCTTCATTTAAAGTATACATGGTGCAAGGGCTACTACTACCTTCTACATTTTTAAAACAAAACGTTATACTAGACGCAACTGAGTTACAATTACCTCTCGGATCCTTCATATCAATATTACGAATTATATAGCCATATGCCGTGTCCGTTTCTAAATACCCATCTGAAGTAGTCGGTAAACTAGAACATGATTCTCCAAAGCCGGCAAAGCTAGCTAAGCTTACAGACGCTATACAAACTGTAATAAATATCTTTAAGGTTTTAAGAGTTTTCATTAGAACTATTATCTTTTTTTTCTGTTACTACACCGCTTTTTACTAACTCATCCCATGCCTTTTCAGCATTTGCACGTCGTTCTGATATTTCTCCTCCTTCTTGTTCTCTTACTCTTCCTCCTCCACTTGCTACTAGTTCATTCCATGCTTTTTCTACTTTTACACGTTTATCTCGAATCTCTGCATTTTCCCGTATCTGTTTCACGCCTGTCGGATTATCATGTTCCTTTAAGTTAAAACTATAATCAATTACTCCTGTACCTTTACTTGTGCTGTCAACTTTTTCTTGTGGAGCTGCATTATCAACTTTTTCCTGTGAAGGCGGAGTATTATCAATCTCTTTTTTACTTTCTTGATTATTATCTCTTATGATTTTTCCAACACGTGGTGCAGGTGTAGAAATAGAAGTTCTAATACTAACAGACGGTGGTGAAACAGCTTCTGTAGGAGCAGGAGGAGTAACAACATCTGATCTTGCTTCACTACTTACAGTTTTTGGGCTAGAAGTTGCTACAGAAGACGAAGCTGTCGGCGTTGTTACCGCAGGTGCCGACGTACCTCCGCTTGCAGCAATATTATCATTTGGTAGTCCGCCTTTCCCTACCTCTAAATCACTTGCTCCTCCACCTTGACCAGCTTTTAAATCACCAACTCCTCCTCTACTTGCTATCTGATCGCCCCCCTTAGTTGCAGCACCCGCAGTAGCAAGTACTGCCATAGCTGCCTTAAATATTGCTTGCGGTTTTATAGCAACATTATTAAGAGCTACTCCTTCCGTCATATCTGCAGCAAATTCAGCTAGCTGACTACTAACATTATACATCAAATACAATGTAAAACATGCCATAACTAACGCAAGCAAAATATTTTTAATTTTCTCAAAAAGCACTTTTGGAGACATGAAAAACATTCCGGGCCCTAAAACTACTCCTGATAAAAACTGGAATTTAGCAAGAAATTTATCGGTAGTGGTATTACCCGGTTTACTATCGACAATTTCACTTACACTATCTTTTGTAAAGTTAAATACCGTGGTAATAGGATTATTTAACATATAACCTAAACTATTTTGACAGCTTTCTACGGCATCTTTATCAGGATACTGTGACGTATCATCCCAATCATTATTAATGTAAAATATTAAAACATCCCTCTTAGAAGTAATGCCACCTTGAATTTTGTCTTCTATACTATTGTGAATTAACTTGCTCTTATATTGACATTTACCGTAGAAACCATAATCATATACCGAAAACATCGTGATCATAAAAGTAACTACCACCATAGGTTGTAGCAAGAACGAGATCATTAGTTTAACCCAGCTCTCAAAATAATTTCTTGTATATGCGAATAAAAACATAGGTACAAAAAGAGGAGCCAAAATACCGAGTATTACTATAGATATCATACACATAATCGTTGCATTAACCATAAAGGCAGCAACCGAAATCACAAGTAACGGATAAGAAAGAGCGAGTGACACCAACATCATATTACCGGAGATTATCGCCGGAATTAGCAAATAAATATATGGTGGAGCACTAAAACTAAAGAAATCAAAATTTAAAAAATCATGACTGCGATAAGCATTTTCGACAAGTAACGTAGATAATATATCAAGCCCTAAATAATGAGCTACCCTACAATCTAATGCATCCCATAATGCAATATAAGAAACAGTACCGTCATAAGAAAGATTGTTAAATTTACATAAACCGGACGGAGCAGCATTCATAACCCAACTTGCTAAACCGTTTATACCGTCAAGTAAGAAAGGAAACGCCCACTGAATCATGCCGTCTAACCGGTCATACGGAGAACCATTACCAGGGGTTATATTAATTCCTATTGAAAAATAAGTTACGAATATCATTTTCAATATAAAATTTATATACTCACTTTTTGGCGGCACTTCACCTGCAAGTAATAGTTTAAAGCCAAAAAACATAACATATAAAGTTAGAAAAGCCGTAACTATTTTATACATTCCTACTTGAAACTGAAAGAATACACTATCTTGCCTTGAAACCAAATTAACCACTTGGCTTACATTATCAAAACTACAAACATCTTTACTAATTAGTAATCTAGCAATCATTTGCCTCATACATTCTATAAGAGGAGAAGTCATGACTACTGCAGTTTTTGAAGCATTATAAGCTTTTTGATAACATCCATCACCCGCTGCACTACAGGAAACTAAAGCTAAAGGATCGGTAGGAGTTTTATTTGGATCCTCAATAAAATCCTTATCTGCTACATCCATAAAGCTATTATACATGGATTTTGGAAACGGCTCTTTCATATATTTACAGCCAACGGGAACGTCTCCTGTAAATCCTTTTGTCGATACGCATATTCTATCTTTATCTTGAATAACTTTCCAATATATTACAGGAAAGCCTAAATCAAATGCAAAACCATCCTCACCGGCTTACCAACATATGGAACATGATATTCCTTTTTTTTATTTGCCCACGCTGTCTTTATATCATCCCAAGGGTCGCTCCCTGTTAAGACGGCTTTAGCAATAGCAAGTGCCGATTCTGCAACAGATTTTGCCCGAGATACAATTAATTTAGCATTATTACATAAAGCAAAGCGTAATTCTGGATTTTTAGGATCAATTCTGTTTTCACGAGTACATTGACCTCGGGAAAATTCCCAAAGTTACTATCGTTAAATAAATCACTGTCGTTTATTTTAAGCTTTAAAAACGTATTCATGTATAAAACGGGAGAGACAAGATTCATTACCGCAAAAGTAAAGAACGGAGCAACAATACATGTATGAGAAAATTCAGTACGCAGCAAATCGCCTACGCCTTGGGTTTCGCAAGTTAAGCCACTCAAAATATCTACGATGCTATCAAGAGTATCTTTAGCATGAGTTTTAGTAACTATCCCTAAATTTAGGGCAAAGCTTAATACTAATGTTATAAGTATACTACGAGGAAATAATTTCATAACTAGTTACTTGCCTCGCATTGTAAAAATGTCATCCCGTGGCTTGTCCACGAGATCTCAGAATACAGTCTGTGAGACAAGATCCCGTGGTCAAGCCGTGGGATGACAGACAGGCATTTATAATGTTTTAACTGCTGCATAAAATATAGGTAACCATTTATCCGGATCATTGCCGTGTTTCTCTCTAATTTGATCGAGCAATATTACAGTCTCAACTCTACCGGATAAAACACTGATTATGTTATCCATACCATCTAAGCTAACTTTTGCCACTACGGCATCTATTCCTTGTTTTATTAAAAAATAACGTGTAGTAGGGTCGGTAGTTTTAATTAAAATATATTCTCGTTGACTTAACATAAATGCACTACGATAAATATCCGTAGCTTTCAAATTAGGTAAAAAAATCTGCGTAGCTGTTTGTTGAATCAACGTATCACTAATTCTACTTTTTGCAGCATCTTCGACACTCTGCGTAGCAAATATAACAAAAGTATTTAATTTTCTCAACACTTTTAACCAATCTTTGATCTTAGGTGCAAATACCGGATTATCGATTAAAGCCCATGCTTCATCAAGTACTATCATAGTTTTCTGCCCATCTAAAGAGATATTAATACGATGGAAAATATATAGTAATACCGGTGCAAGACTTACAGGATCTTTAAGTAATTCAGTCATATCAAAACCGAATACTCTTACTTTCTGTAAATCAATATCATCTATTTCATTGTCAAATATCTTAGCGTGTGAACCTTTACCAACCCACATTGCAATCCTACTTGCCAAACTATTTGGTGTATCAATACCAAGAAATGCTATAACATTACTAAGCCTTCTATCTCGTTTTGCTAATCTAAAATTACCGCTTACCGCTTGAGATAAGATTTTATTATCTTGTGCAGTTAAACTTTCACCGTTAGAAGTTACAAGCACACGAAGCCACTCTAAAATAAACGTTCTATTCTCACTAGTATCTTCAAGCTGTAAAGGGTTAAAGTTGCATTTTAAACCCGGATCAATTACTGTATAAACTCCGTTTAAAGCACGTATAAATATTTCTGCTCCTCGATCTTTATCAAAAAAGAACATACGAGGTTTGAATTTTTGTGCTTCAGCACATAAGAAATTCATAAGAACTGTTTTACCGGCACCGGTTGGACCGATAATGAGAGTATGTCCAACATCCCTTACATGGAAATTAAAATAAAACGGTGTACCTGAAGTAGTATCAAGTACTGTGACATATTCTCCCCAATGGTTATCTCTAATTTTACCGAGCGAATAATTATGTTGTGAGGCAAAGCTAGCCATATTAAGAGTATTTATAGTGGATTTACGCACTATATAATCCATATTTCCCGGCAACTGTCCCCAATAGCTAGGTTCCATGTTAACTTTTTCTCTAACCGGCTGAATTCCTGAATTAGAAAGCTCAACTGCTGCCATTGACAATATATCTTCCAAAGCTTTAATATTATTTGCGGAACATAAAAGCGATAAATGATGCTCACCGAAAGCGATATCACCGCTGGTGGCCATATCAAGGGCCGTATTAATTTCAACAATTTGTGAAGTAGCTTTATCACCGGATTGTATCATTCTATTTTGCTGTAATTGCATTTTACCGATCGCTACTGTTCTATTAACAAAGACAAAGCTTTGCGTCATAACAAATTCAAAAGGCATTTGCAGGAATCCGTCAAAAATTCCTGCCGAAGTATTAGGACCGTATTCAAGTATACTGATCATTCCAGCATATTTCTTGCCAAGCGGACTTCTTGCTTCAATAGTACGAGAATCAAAAAATAAGCGATGAGTCGGTAAATACTCGTCAATAGTACCACGCGGTAATGCTATAGGACCCGGTGAATCGCCGCAATTGATTAAAGATGAAAGGAATTCTAAAATTTCACAATAACTACCTGACTGCGTTTGACGAACTCCAAGTAATCTTGCTCCGTAACTTCTGAATGTATTAATCACTCTAGTTGACATTTCTTGAAGATTTTCTTTCATCTCTTTCATGTCGTTTTCCCAAGCGGTTTTATTAGATTTCTGTCTAAGCTTCTTTAGAAAATACTCAACTATAGCAACACCGCCAGTATCAGGCTTATATAAAATACTAACATATAATTCATTAAAAAACGACCTAGCCCCAGCATGTTTCTTACGCCATTCTGCACCTAAATAAGTAATAAAATCATTAGGGACTTTTACGGTAGGATCATAAGTAAATTCCGTATCATCAAATATTACTGCTTTACGTCTTCTAATAGTATGGAAATACATAACGACATTTCCCGAGACCATATTTTTAAGTAAGGCATTTCTGATATTCTTTTTAATGTCTAGATCTTCATCATCAGCAGTTTCAAAAGAAAATCCATTTATTTTAATAACTTGTAATAAAGAATTATCTTTTGTTAAAATAGTATTACTATCCCAATGACATTTATAAGGAATAAAATGCGAAGTGGGTCTTTCTTGTTTAGACCTTAATTCTTTAGCGGCTCTAGTTCTAAATAATTTCATTACCTCACCTGATTTAACTATTTTGATTTATTTTGTCAGTTATACCTCTTTTTATGTCATTCCCGCGTAAGGCGGGAATGACATAAAACTCAAATATTATACGAATTTGCTCCGTAGTAAAATTTATTAGGACATTGGCTAGTTCTTGACATTTTATTTAAATATAGCTCTATGAATCTCGGTTCTTTAAAACATATAATATAAGCTACCAAATGCAAAGCAGCTGCAATGAATAAAACCATAATGCCGTTATTCCAAATAAATACTATCATCGTCATTATCATATTTAATGCAGCAAACTTAATACTTACTCCAAATATCATCGGCGGTCTAGTTAACCCTACAAATAAAGGATCGGATGCTAATGCTCCTGCCATAAAAAACCTCTATTAATTTATATTAATATCAAACATAGTTGACAATATTGAATTCGGTGCTTCACTATTCACAAAATGTACGTAACCATTATTATTTTCAAGGGCATTAACTGCTATCTTAATTAATGCTTCTTCGATGAAATTATTACTATCATCTAACATTGATTTCAACAAGTTAATATCTCGTATTTTTATATTATACGGAAACGTCTCGGATACCTGTAATATCTCATATGGCAATATTAAATGTTCTGTACTTAATGCAGTAGCAATTGTTGCTAACGTTAAGTTAACATTTAATAAATGCGTTTTCTCCTGATCGTCGCTCGCAAACGGTGCTATCACGGATATAATATTATTATCTGCAAAATTTAATAAAATTTCTGGATTAATCATAATAGGCTCGCTTAAAAAACCAATATTTATAACATCATGATTTACAATTTTTCGGTAAGATAGTTTTGATTTTTTTGCTTGCAGTAAATTAGCATCCTTACCTGAAATACCAACTGCATAACAACCTATACTACTTAACTTTGTTACTATAAGCTTGTTAACGTAACTGGATAAAATTTCCATAATAATAGGATTATTTAGAGAACTATAGTCGCTTATTTTACTAATTTTTTGACTAAACTTTTCATCTATTTGTGATATTAAAGACGAACTTCGTAAATCAATATGATCATGTACTATATATATTTTAGCACCGCACATCTCAAGCAATCTAACAGATTCAATAAAAGCCGTAAATAATTTATCGTCAATAATAATAGTAGCAGGTAATTTTAGAACTATTGCTTGATTCTTCAACTCACTACTACACTTTATTATATTCTTAATTATAGCAATGTTATTTAATGAAGAAATACTATCTACCTCTTTATTTTTGAGGTTTGATGCATTTTGCCAAACTAGCTTTAAGTTCTCTTGCACCTTCTTTACTCCTATTGCTTACATACATAACATTACATGAGTAGTTTAAAGTTGCAAGAAAATTCTGTGCTTCATCGTGAAGGTTTTTATGATCCGTAACTTTATCGGATTTTGTGAAAATAATTTGAAATTCTCTTTTATTTGCAAGTAATAGATCAGCTACTTTCTTATCATTTTCTTTTATACCCCTTCTTGAATCAATCAATAAGTTAACTAACCTTAAATTATAACTATTTCGTAAATAATAACTAATTAACACTCCCCACTGCTCTTTGACTGATATAGGAACATTAGCAAAACCATAACCGGGAAGGTCAACTATAATAAGTTTATCTGCAAGGTTAAAGAAATTGATTTGCCTAGTACGCCCTGGAGTATTAGAAACTTTAGCAAGATTTTTATTACTACATATCGTGTTTATTAGGCTTGATTTGCCGACATTTGACTTACCGACAAAAGCAATTTCCGGTAATGAAAAATTGGGGATTTGATTTATATTCATAGCACCGGCTACAAATTTAGCTTGATGACGAAAAAGCTTACTGCCATCAGTTGATTTTGTAGGCACTATTTTCTGAGTAGTCATAATTTGCTTTCGTATTGGATGTAAGGCATTGCCTGCGTGAATACCAAGTCGTCATTGCGAGAAGGCATTATTGCGTGGTTCGGTAAAATTCGCTGTGTTACCCCGTGGCTTGACCACGGGATCCAGTTAAAAATACTATATTAGTATTTTTTATTGTTTTTATGGACCCCGTGGTCAAGCCACGGGGTAACACAGCGAATTTTACCGAACCACGCAATAATGCCTTCTCGCAATGACAGGAAAACCAAACCATGCAACAACACTGAGTTAGGAATGGCATCAGCAGACTTCAATAACGCTATAAGTGAGCTAGCATGACATTAAAAAATATGGTAGCGGGGGCTGGATTTGAACCAACGACCTTCAGGTTATGAGCCTGACGAGCTACCGAGCTGCTCCACCCCGCAATAATTGAGAATTGACGATTTATCTGTGTTATATTTTGTTGTTAGTGTCATTCTTGCGTAAATACCGAGTAGTCGTAGACTGCACGGCAACCCAGAAAAAATAATAAAAAAATTCTATAAATCAAAATTGTTTACTGGATTGCTTCATCAATTGCTATGCAATTTCCTCGCAATGACGATTTGTTATCCACAAACAAAGCCTAGCTAGCTTCTTTCTTACTACCGAAAGAAAGACCTGAGAATCTTTTATTAAAATCACTAACACTTTTGTTCGATTGATTTACTACATTTCCGGAATCTTTATTCCATGCCGGATGCTTTCTAAAATCAACATCCATTAAAATTTCACCTGTAGGATGAGTAGACATTGTTTCAAAAACATCGCTTCCTACTTTAATCAAAAACTTTTTATATTCTGGATGTATACCGCTTTTCATAATGATTTTGCTGTTTTAGTCTGAATTATTTTTTTCTTAATAGCTCTAGCGTTACTTGATAAAACATTATCATCGGCTTTTAGAATATATGCATCAAAACCCCGGCTTTTTCCACTGAACTAATACATCTAGCATTAACCGATAATCTATATTCCCCGGCTGTTATATCACTTGTAAACTTAACCGATCTTAGGTTAGGTTCAAAACGTCTTCTAGTTTTACGCTGAGAATGTGATACATTGTTGCCGTATAAAACACCCACACCTGTGAGTTCGCACTTACGAGACATAAGCTAAATACCTTAAAACTTATAAAATATACTTCAAGTAAATGAAGAGTCATATACGAAGATCAACTTCAAAAAGAGCTAAGAGTTCACACGCCGAGAAGCGGAGCTTATACTTAACAAGTGAGCACCGCAGATCTTGTAGAACGACGTAGCCAATTTTGAAGTTCATCCAGTATATACAATAGATAAAGAATATAAAGCAATACTCCCCTAGTGTCAAGAGATAATTATTTTGTAGCTAAGTATTAGCTAATGCTTGATTTTTATTAAATAACAGAGTTTTATATAAAAATATAAATTAATTAAACTATTATAAATCTATGCTTATTAATGGGAAGCCAGTTCAAGGTAATATCACCGGACTAATTAAAAAATTAGGCGAGTTGCCTTCAAGTTTTCCTGAATATATTAGTAATCTTAATCCAAAACCATTAAGTACAAAGGAGCAAATTGATCATAATCAAGCAGCTTTTTGTATAATGAAGGATTAAAATTATATAGATAATCATCTTGTTGCTCTTAAACAACTACAACAAGCTGAACAAATTGCTATAGGTCAAACTGACAGTAATTTTCTTTCCTACTTTCCTATATTAATACTATGATAGGACGTAGCTATCAACAGCTAGGACTGTTTGATAATGCTATTCAACAATTTCAAGATAGCATAGAGAATTCTTTTGAAGCAAAACAATATTATAATGTCGAAAATTCATACTAAAGAATTAGTCACTGCACATCAACCACAAGGAACATTAGCCAAGCTAAAGAATTAATGGCAAGATTAGCTTTAGGAGCTGCTTATAAAACTCAAAACCGTAAAAAAACTTCAATAGCGCAGTATGCATATGCTTACTAATTACAGCAAGGTATAGTTGATTATGAAGCTGTTCGTGTGGAACAGCATAAAGTTGGTTTTTCTGATAAAGAAAAGATAGGCACTGATAACATTCAACAATGCGTTGCTGTAATTTTACATGATCCATTAACTAAAAAAACTGCATTAGCCCATGTTGACAGATTTACTGATGCTGGTTCTTTAACACATGATGTAATAAGCAACTTTCCTCCTAATACTCAATTAGAAGCTTATTTAGTAGGAGGGCGTGATAGATCTGCAGTATCAATTTCGGCATCAGATGGTAATATTCGTAAAGTAACACAAGAATTAACTAACCACTTTAACGTAAATATAAAATCTGCAGATATAGAAGACAAGGGAGCCCCATTAGGAATTATATTTGATCCAATAACAGGTAACTGTTCCGGATAGAGAGGATAAAACAACCACTGCTAGACAAGTACATTTAAGTATAGGAAGTAATACTCCTGTACTTTATAAAGCTTTTGATTTCACTAAAAATAAAAATATACCTAATCGCTCTTTAAATGAAATCCAACAAAAACATATTATTCAGCAATATTTATTAGGATCTAATCAAAATCCTAATTCTATGGACACATGGCAATCTAATCAAATATCAAGACCACTTACTAAAGTAGCAGAGGAAATTCAAAAAACTAATCCAAAATTAGTAAAAAATGTAGTAACTAAAAATATTAATAATCGAGTTCACGAATTGAATCTAAAGGATCAAGAACAAACAAAAATTGTAAATAATTTAATAGCTAAAACTGATTATTTATTATCTAACAATTTAAATCCGTTGGAAAGTGTACGTTCAGAAATTAATAAAACATTAGCACTTACTCATTCTACCTACCAACAAGATAGTAATATTAAAAAATCCTGGATACAAAAAAGTGTACAAAAAATAAAAGATTTGTTCATAAATATTTTTAGTAGTAATAAAACAAAAAATGAACCAAAATTAAACTTAACAAGTGATAAGATATTAAAAAAATATAAGTACTAAGACAAAAATAGCTGCACCTAGCTATACTCTTCCCAATAAAAATATTGCTTTACACAAAAATAATCAACAAAGTAAATAAACTATGCAAATTGAAATTAACTCACAAGAATATAAAATTTTTGATATAAATGATGATTTAGTAATTTATACTAAAGATTTAAATGAAGAGATTGCCTGTAGTTTCTTTTCCGTAAAATGAAATAAAATAGCATTAGCTAGAAATATTAATTCACAACAGTTAGAGCAATTAATTACTGACTTTAATCAGAATGAATTGATAGAACAAGATTTAATAAAAGTACGAATAATTGGAGGTAATGATTCGCCTGAATCATCTAAATACTTGGAAGATATTCGTACTACTTTAAATGGTATTGATAATAATACTAATATGATTAATATAATAGGTTTAGATGCATGTAAAAATATACATCCCAATTCTTTTGAATTAGATGGCTATCACGGGGAGTTAGAGCTTTAGATTAATTGTAGAATATTAAATTGATACTATTAGAAGAGAAAATAGCTGAGATGTGGGGCGTCACTAATAGCAATATTTATCTTTATGGTCCATTTAGTAAAGAAATAAAGATAGGTACGATGTATTTATACGTGAAATAGGCACAAGACAAGCCTAACATAGTACCGATAACGATTATACGGAATTTTGCAGGACTAAAAATTAAAATAACTATTCCAAGAATAATTACTATTTTTATTATATCATCTGTCGTATAAGAGCTAGAATTTATAGCATAAACATTTAGATTTATACCTAGAAATATTATTATACATAATAAGTTCTTAAACATTTTATACCTCTATAGGCCCAGTAGTTAATCCATTTATAAATTGTTTTAAATAAGGATTATCACTATTACGCATTTCATCTTTACTACCGTACCATTTAATTTTTCCTTGATAAATCATAGCTACTTCTTTAGCTATTTTTGCGGCACTAATCATATCATGAGTTATAGTAATCGTAGTTGCCTCTAACTCTTCTTGGATTTTTATAATTAATTCGTTGATAACATTTGCCATGATAGGATCAAGCCCTGTGGTCGGTTCATCAAGAAATAAAATCGACGGTGTACTACAAATAGCCCTAGCAAGGGCTACTCTTTTTTGCATTCCTCCCGATAATTCGGCAGGGTAAAGCTCGAGTATTCTAGGAGATAAACCAACGGCATTAAGCTTTGCACCGGCAAGGTCGTTTTTTTCTTTCCTAGATAATTTTTTAGTCTCGAAAGTAATATTATCACGTATATTTAAGGAGTCAAATAATGCTCCGCCTTGGAATAAAAAACCTATACCATCCATAATCTCAAATTTTTGTTTACTTGAGATATCTTGGATTTCTACATTATCAATAAAAATTTTACCTTTATCAGGTTTAATCAATCCTACTATATTTTTAATTAGAACTGATTTGCCACTACCAGAACCACCTAAAATCACCAATGAACTACCCTTTTTTACATCCAAATCTATTCCGTCTAACACCTTATGATTAGCAAATGATTTATATAATGACCGAATTTTAATTTTAAATTCTTCTACACTCATGCATACTCCAAATAAACAAAAAAACTTTATACTCGTTTAATTTGGAAAAGAGCTAGGCGTTTTATATTTTTTGACCGCAGCGTACATAAACGTACGTGAGGATCAAAAAATATAAAACAACAAAACCAATTTTTCAAATCAAACGAGTATACCTATACTTTAAAAAATAATTCGGTTATTAAATAATTACTGATTAAGATAAGGATAGAAGAATTCACTACTGCCGAGGTAGTTGCTCTTCCAACTCCCTTAGCCCCTTTACCTGAATAATAGCCGCTATAGCAACTTATTATAGAAATAATAAACCCAAAAACTCCCGCTTTAACAAGACCGGAAATTACGTCAATCGGTTCTAAATACTGAAAAGTACTGGTTAAATAAGCTGCACTATTAAAATCAAGTTTATATACCCCTACCAAATAACCGCCCATAACACCAATTATATCCCCGATTAAAACAAGACAAGGCATTGTAATAATAGCTGTTATTACTCTTGGAAAAACTAAATATTTAATAGGATCGGTAGATAAAGTATATAAAGCATCTATCTGCTCCGTTACTCTCATTGTGGCTATTTCGGCGGCGATTGATGCCCCAACTCTTCCCGCTACCATTAGTCCAGCTAAGACAGGTCCAAGCTCTCTAGTCAGCGACAATACTACTACCGTTGCAATAGAGCTTTCAGCTGAGAAACGGGAAAAACCGATATAGCTCTGTAATGCAAGTACCGCCCCTGAGAAAAAAGTCGTCATCGCAACAACCGGAAGCGAGTGAAACCCGATAAATAATAATTGTCTGATAATTAAACTCAAATATAAAGGCGGTCTTATGATACTGCTAACGGCAGCAAAGCTAAATAGAGAAAAACTACCTACACTTTGTGCAAACTTTACAGTACGTTTACCGACCGAATTAGCTATATTGAATAACATTTGTATTTTTTCTATTTAATTTAAGTACGCTATGTCATTTCTGCACAAGCAGGAATCCAGTAACCTCTAATGTCATCCCGCGACTTGATCGCGGGATCCAGTCTTTTTTAATTTTTTTCTGGATACTGTGGTCAAGCCATGATATGACACAGATATCTACCCGATATACTTTCTTTTATATCTACTACCAAGGTTAGTTAATACCTCATACCCGATAGTACCTATAATACTCGCTATTTTATCGGGCGTGCAATAATTTCCGATAATTTCCGCTTCCTGCCCTAGAAAAATCTCGGATGGTGGTAGATCGGTAACATCGATATTTATTAAATCCATCGATACTCGCCCTACTATAGGAACGCTGCGACTGTTAATAAATACTTCGCCTTGATTGCTAAAATTACGACTAAACCCATCGGCATAACCAAGCGGTAACGTTGCAATGACACTATCACGCTTAGTTGTAAAAGTCATATTATAACCGATATGGCTATCTAGTGTCAAATTCTGTAAGTGAATTATAGGAGCTTTTAAGGTTACGGGATTCTTTGTTAAGGGATTAAGACCATATAAGGCTGCCCCTGGTCTTGCTAAATCAAAATGGTAATCCTGTCCTAAAAATATGCCGCCGGAATTAGCAAGGCTTGCTTTGACGTTTGGGAAATATTGTAAATAAGCTTTAAATCTGTTTAATTGTTCTAGATTATAAGGATTATCTATTTCCTCGGATATAGCTAGATGGCTTATAATATATTGTAAATCTAGACCTTTTAACAAATCACGATCATTAATGAGCTGCTCTATCTCATTAGAGCTTAAGCCAAGACGATTAATCCCCGTATTGAAATGTAAATAACAAGGCAATAATCGGTTTTTCAAATTACTAAATTTTTGCCAAATTTCTATTTGTTTTAAGTTATTTAGGACAGGTGTTAAATTATATTCTATCAGCTCTAAAGCATCATGTTCAAAAACGCCGTTAAGAACTAAAATATTAACATCTAATCCTAAAGCGTTGCGTAAATTCACTCCTTCTTCACTTGAGGCCACAAAAAAATGCCTACAATTTTCTTCTATTAAAGCTTTAGAAATTTGTACTGCTCCAAGACCGTAACCGTTAGCTTTAACGGCAGCACCGACTAATGAGGTTTTGCAAATATCTTGTAATAAAAGGTAATTATTTTTTATTGTAGATAGATTTATTTCTACAGTACACAAGCTCATAGTATATTTATTAACTCTTTTACGATGATAGACAATACGGGTATTATATGAAATTTTGTAGATAAGTCACTTGTTTCTAGTATCCGTGATAAAAATATTGTCTATTAGACCTCTTGCATAACTTGCTTCTAAAGGTAATTTGTACGTCAATCCAGTACTCACATCCTCACGTACTAAAGTGTACGCTGCGGTGCTGCGTTCCGTGTTTCCTACAAATTCCTCTTTATTAGTTTCGTTCTCCAAGAGGTCTATTATCGAATTTTTAGAACCGGCCGGCAGAAAACACTGCATGAGTTATAAAAGCACTAACCGATAAAGCCGAATGTTCTTTTAAAAATCTCGCTGCTTTTACGATTGTTTCTCCACTATCTATAATATCATCAATTAATATGCAATTTTTGCCCTCTACACTACTTGTGATTGTCTCGCAATTATTATTTATATCCCTTTCTTTGTTTATATAAGCTGAATCTATATTTAGTAAATTACTAATTTTTTGAACTCGATTGATACTTCCTTTATCAGGTGTAACTATAGCGAAATTGCTATAAGTGCTTGAAAACGGGATATATAAATTTATAGGTTCAAGATTAGAAACAGGAATATTAAAAAATTTTTCTATTTTATCGGAGTGTAAATCAATAGTAATTACATGGTTTACTCCGAGCTTCTCTAAAAAATCTGCTATTAACTTAGCAGGAATTATATTTTGAGAATTTATATTATCTTGCCTTGCATAACCAAAATAAGGCATTACTAAAATTATTCGATTTGTGCTCCCGCTTTTTTTGCTGCATCTACTAGCAAAAACAACTCAATTAAGCGATCATTAACGGATTTTGATGTGGATTGTACTATGATTATATCTTCATTATGAAACGATTTTTGAATTTCTACTTTTATTTCGGAATCATTGAAATAGGTAATTTTCGGCTCAATATATTTAATATTTAATGCTATAGCTAAACGCGTTGCAAATAACTTATTACTACTTGCCTGCTAAGATTTTCATGTGAGTGATTTATGTTGTTTAACGCTATTAGCGAGCGGGCTTTGTTGCGTGGATATCTAATCGTCATTGCGAGCAGTCGTAGACTGCGTGGCAATCTCATGCAATAATAACAAACTCCTGAGATTGCTTCGTCAATTGCTACGCAATTTCCTCGCAATGACGACGAGGTGTCTACGCAACAATACCTACTCACAATGACGATTTAAGATGAAAGTGAAATAAGCTTAAGAACGACTTTCTAATTTTTGTATTAGTGCCTTAAAGCCTTGATTTTTTAAAGTATCAGTAAACTCGTCTTGTTGAGCTCCAATAAGACTTACACCTTCCGTAATTATATCAGAAACTTTAAAAACGTCTTTTCCGTTTCCTTTCATTTCACGTACAAGATATTCTACTTTAATAGGATCTTGCTCTTTATTACTAATGATATTCATAGCAACCATAAAATCGGTTGAGCTTAAAGGACGAACTCCTACTATTTTAGGCTGTTTGCCTTTATAATCTTTTATTAAATCAGTATAAGATTTAGTAACATATTTAGAGTAAACTTTGATGAATTCCTGAACCTGCCCACCTGATAAAGTTTTTATCCCATTTCTGCCTAATGTATATTTAGCCATCCAATCAAAATCTAGGTTCTGAGACATTAACTCACGTGCTTTAGCAATTTTTACTCGCTCAGATAACTTACTATCGTTTAATATACTAGAAGCTTCATTTACTAAATTAGTAACGTAACTGTTCAAACCGGCAGGCACTTTTTCATTAGAATAAGCGTAAAACGTCATAACTAATAAAAATAAACCTGTAATAATTTTTTGCATATAATCCTCTTTAATTTCATTAATTCTTGAGTTTAGGACATTTAAAATTTTCAGGATATTGAACCGATGCTTCACGAACACGATGTAATGCTGATCTAATAGCCACATAAGGATCAGTAGAATTCTTCATCACATAATCACTAAACGGTAATACAACATATCGATCGTTTATTTTACTAACTGCTAGTACTCCTAAGTCAAAATCATTATGAGTGTAGTACATTAATGGATTAAGAGCATAATTAGTAATTACCGAATCCGTCATATCTCTTGCGTTAGTACTACCGATTATTGGCAATACTAAATAAGGACCTGGGGCAACTCCATAATGTGCGAGGGTACTACCGAAAGTTTGACGATCAGACGGCAAACCTACTTTACCTGCCACGTCAAATAAACCGCCTATGCCAAGCGTCGTGTTAATGAGAAACCGCCAAACGCTTTTCATAGTTTTATCGTAATTTAACTGAAGCCCGTAATTTACCGCCGTAAGCGGTGTATCGACATTACTGACGAAACTATTAACGCGTGCTTTTACGTAATCATTCGTGATGTTCTTATAACCTATCGCTAAAGGACGCAATATTATATAATCTAACACAGAATTAAATGCAAACACTTTACGGTTAAATTTTTCATATGGATCATAAACTTCCACGCAACCGTTTTCATTGCTTCCACCATTATAGTTATATATTTCATTATCAACATATTCAAGATCAGCTCTTATCGATAATGAACATAAAATAATGGATAATATAATTAATATTCTCATTGATTTATGCTGTTTTCTTACAAACAATAATACTATATTTATTGTTTTCCGCTAGTATTATTTCTTCCGAAGTTAATATAGTAAAATTATTTTTTTGTAAAAAATTATTTATTTCATTCAAGTTAAAAATAAATTCTTTGCGTTTTACTGAAAATTGTGTCTTCGTCGCATTCGGTAAACAAAGGGCAAAATACCCTTGTTTATTAAGAGATGAGTATATTAAATTAAAATATTCTATTAAATTGTTAGTAAACGATAATCCGCAAAAACTAAAAATAATATCAAATTTATTAGAGTTTTGTTTTAAAAATTCATCGATAGCAATATTATATATTTGATCGTAAATTTTAGTGTTCGGGTAATATGTTGCTTGTAACTTACTCATTAAAGCAGAAACTTCTACACCGGTTAAAGTCAAACGTTCCGGAAAACGTTTTTGTATTTCATAACCTACAAGCCCTATATTACTTCCCAGTTCCAAAATAGAGTAATTATCCGGTAAATCAGATATCTGCTTAAGTGCTTCATTAACAAACCTATACGGAAGATGGATATTTTTATCGTTATTAAAAATAGTAGGATAATATTGTGCAGTTAAATCACGATATTTTCCACAAATTTCTTGAGGTATTTCAGTAATATCCTTATAATTTTTCAAAAAATTTATAAATATAGGTTTATATTTTTCATTAGATTTTTCTAAATATTCTATAGCTTGCCTGTAATTATTTTTTAAAAAATAAACCCATCCGAGTTGAGAATATACTTTAGAATCATTAGGATTAAAAAATTTATCGACTAGTTTAAACCTAAGTAATGCATCATTTAAATTACCTCTATATAAATGATCGAGTCCAAGTTGATAATTAGTTTCGGTTAAATGAGAGAATTTATATTTACAATCACTTATATAATTTTTAAATTCTAAAATTTTATTCTTAATAAAATTCGGTACATTTATTATTATAGTTAAGCAATAATGTTTGATTTTGTCTTTTATTTTACCGAGCATAGTTTAATTACTAAATTAATATTACTTACTATAATAAAGCATATCTTGATAAATTTTTAAATAAAATAATAATTTTACTTGTGAATTAATGGTATTGAAGCTAGGATGTACATGTTATTATATGTACATCAATCAGTAGGTAGCTCATGAACTCAATTAGCGGCACTTCATTTAGAAAAAACTTAAGCTCTGTACTAAATACCGTAGAAAACGATCATGTCCCTTATCTTAATTAAAAGAAAGAATCATAAGAATATTATTCTTTTAACCGAAGAAGAATATGAATCTACAAAAGAAACATTATATTTATTATCTAATCTGGGGCTAATGCGAATCGAATAAAAAAATCTATCGAACAAGCAAAAAGCGGAGAGTTTGCTAAAGTTAATTTAGATGATTGAGATTGAGTAGACACTAGAAGCAGCGGAGGATTTAGCGTATTGGAAAAAATACGATATTAAAAAATATCCAAGAAGCACCGGTTACAGGTATAGGTAAGTCCGAATCTTTAAAACATATATTATCAGGTTTATGGTCACGTAGAATTAACCACGAACATAGACTAATATATTCTGTCAATACTAAACAAATTATAATATATAATTGTAACTTTCATTTAATACGGACTCAAATTATGTCAATTATTTCTACGAGGCTAAGTTCTATAAAACCGTCGCCGACCCTTGTAGTCGTTAAAAAAACTCTTGAACTTAAAAAAGCGGGAGTTGATATTATCACACTCGGTGCCGGTGAGCCTGATTTTGATACGCCTGACAATATTAAGGAAGCGGCGATTAAAGCGATTAAAGACGGCTTTACTAAATATACTAACGTTGAGGGTATGCCTCTTTTAAAGCAAGCAATAAAAGACAAATTCAAACGTGAAAATAATATAGATTACGAACTTGATGAAATAATAGTAAGCACCGGCGGTAAACAAGTTATATATAATTTGTTTATGGCATCTTTAGACCAAGGGGATGAGGTAATTATTCCAGCACCCTATTGGGTTTCATATCCTGATATGGTTGCACTTAGCACAGGAACACCTGTTTTTGTAAATTGCGGAATTGAAAATAACTTTAAATTAAGTGCAGAAGCTTTAGAACGTTCAATTACGGATAAAACTAAGTGGCTTATTATTAACTCACCTAGTAATCCAACAGGTGCAAGCTATAATTTTGAAGAACTAGAAAATATTGCTAAAGTTTTAAGAAAATATTCACATGTAAACGTAATGTCCGATGATATTTACGAGCATATTACTTTTGATGATTTTAAATTTTATACATTAGCCCAAATAGCACCTGATTTAAAAAAGAGAATATTTACCGTAAACGGAGTATCTAAAGCTTATTCTATGACGGGTTGGCGTATAGGCTACGGTGCAGGCTCTAAAACTTTGATTAAAGCAATGACTATTATTCAGTCGCAAAGTACTTCAAACCCTTGTTCAATAAGTCAAATGGCTGCTATTGAAGCATTAAACGGTCCTCAAGATTATATAAAGCCTAATGCTTTAAATTGTCAAAAAAAGCGTGATCTTGCTTTATCAATTTTGAAAAGAGTAAAATATTTTGAATGCTATAAGCCGGAAGGGGCGTTTTACTTATTTGTTAAATGCGATAAAATATTTGGGCATAAAACTAAATCAGGAACAATTATTGCAAATAGTAATGATTTTGCCGAATATTTACTTGAAGAAGCAAAAGTTGCCGTAGTACCTGGTATCGCTTTCGGCTTAGAGGGATATTTTAGAATCTCTTATGCTACTTCTATGGAAGAGCTAGAAAAAGCTTGTATTAGAATTGAGAGAACAATTGATGTCATTCCTGCTTAAGGCTTTGCATGGATACCAAATCGTCATTGCGAGCAGCCATAGGCTGCGTGACAATTTCGTCAAATATCCTGAGATTGCTTCGTCACTTACTTCGTAATTTCCTCGCAATGACGGAAAAGTTAAAAAGCCACCTAAACCAACAAAAAAATAATGCGGAAAGTTTTTAAAAAATTTTAAAAAAAAATAAATACGTACTTAGTATAATTACTACTTTACTATATTGGTATTTGCGTTTTGTTTACTTTACTTCAAAGCAGAAATTTATATTTTACGATAACGGCAATAAGGAAAAATTCCTAAACGAACAAGGGGTAATCTTTGCATTTTGGCATAATATGCTTGCCTTAAGTCCGTCTATGTTTATAGGACATAGAAATATCTATGCTTTAATATCACCGCATTTAGACGGAAAAATTTTAAACGATCTAGTAGGAAAATTCGGTTGCAGAGTGATAGTAGGTTCTACTAATAAAAATCCAATTGGAGCTTTACGTAATATTATAGGTAAGTTATCTCAAGGTGCAAATATAATAGTCACGCCGGACGGTCCTAAAGGACCGGTATATAAAGTAAATAGCGGTATTACCGAAATTGCCTATAGATATAACACAAAACTTATTACTATAGTCAGCTCCACTTCTAGATGTTTCAGATTAAAAAGTTGGGATAAATTAATAATACCCCTACCGTTTGGTACCATTAAAATCATAGTTGGCTCGCCTTTAGAACTCACAAATGATAAAATACAAAACCATATAAGCCTTGAAAAACAATTAGCAAGCTTAACAGAAAGTTTAAAGAAATGATGTTATTATATTATGCTTTAAGCTTTATATTATTACCTGTTTATTTTATCATAATTCTTATACGTTTATTAATAGGTAAAGAAGATATAAGACGCATCCAAGAGCGTTTTGCTATTGGCAAACACAGACAAGACGATTCATTAGACTTCATGCAAACGTCCGCTAATAAAGAGGAATTTAAAGGAGACACTTCACTGCGAACCACAGCGTATACACTAATACGTGAGGATGAAGGGTTAGGATCAACGTATAAATTACCTTTAGAAGCAAGTGATGCACGAAGGCTGATATGGATTAATGCAGCAAGCATTGGCGAGTCTATGGTAGCTTTAACATTAATACATAATATAAGTAAACGCTATCCTGACGTTCGTTTTCTAGTAACCTCTTGGACTAACAGCTCCGCTAAAATATTAACTGCCAAATTACCTAAAATAGCAGTTCACCAATTTTTACCGATAGATAATATTATTTTTACTCGAAAATTTTTAAGAAATTGGCAACCTGATTTAGGCATTTTTATAGAATCGGAATTATGGCCGTGTACTATTAATGAGGGAGCAAAGCAGTGTAAATTACTACTAGTTAATGCTCGTATTTCCGATAAATCGTTTAAAGCTTGGCTACAAAGAAAAAGCTTTTTTCAGCTTATTCTCAAAAATTGCAGTAAAATTATCGTGCAAAGCGAACGTGACTTACAAAAATTCAATGAACTTGGCGTATCAGATGCAGTGAATTTAGGCAATATTAAATTTGCCAACGAAAAACTTCCGGTTAATCAAGAAGAGTTATCAAAATTAAGCTTACATTTAGACAATAAGCGAGTCGTGCTATTTGCCAGCACTCACCCCGAAGATGAAGAGGTGATTTTGCCTATAATCAAAAACCTAAAAGAGCAGTTTTTAGACTGCTATATTATCTTAATTCCAAGACATCCTGAGCGAGTTAAATCAATTATCGATAATTGTAAGTCACATAATTTATCCGCTACCGCTAAGTCGCAAAATGATTTACCTGTTTTAAGCGATGATCTTTATATAGTTGATAGGTTCGGCGAAATGGGACTATTTTTTTCTGTAGCTACAATTTCTTTTATCGGCGGTTCTTTTAAACAAGGCGGGCATAATATTTTAGAAGCAGCCTATTTCTCTAATTGTATTATATTCGGTCCCGATATGAGCAAAAACACCGATATCGCTAAAGGCGTACTGCAAAATGAAGCAGCTATCCAAATCAAAAACGGTGAAGATTTACTAACTAAACTAACATATCTACTCAGGTCTAATAATGCTCTAGAACTTACAGCTTACCGCGAAAATGCTTTAAAGTTTATTAAGGACAACCAAAAAGTCCTAGATGAATATTTAAACGTAATTACGAAGTTTCTTTGATAGAATTTAACTAAAAACTCTTATTCTCCTAAAAGCTCTATAGTAAATTCAGGATCTACGTGACTGATTTCTATACTTCCGTTATTTTCTAGTATTTTCTTATTCAAATACCTATAATACCCACTATTTATAGGCAAAGAACATAATTCACCTTTATAAACGGTTAAGGCCGGATACCATTGGTTATGAAAAATTATAGGTGGGTTTGGCAACGATAACTTATTTAATTTTCCGTCTCTACCGTAATGTATCTTTAAAAAAGCAGGATCTGCTTTAGGCATATTTGCCCCATCAGAATATTTTAAAATTAGCGAAATATCAAAAGTTTCTCCTGTATCTTCTGTAGTATCAGGGACAATCATGCTTCTAAATTCTTTAATCTTAACTATACGCTTGTTATTTAATCTTAATGTTAAGGAAGCTTCAATTGTCTCTTCCAACACAATACCGCACTTATAACCGTTTTCGGTTTTAAATTCTTTTTGAACAACTTTAAGCTTAGTAGGTTCAGAAAATATAAATTTTTCCTTACCGGTGCTGTTAAAAATCACTTCCTGGACCGACGACTTCTATTGTACCGATTGTCACTTTATAAGCGTTTGAAAGGGTTTTAGCTCCAATCTTTGCACTATCTACCAGTTTTTTTCCGTATATTTTAGCCTTTTCTCTTTTAGAGGTAGGAGTATTAGGGGAAGTTTGCTCTAAAGGATCTACACGATTAGTTGTCATCGACTGAGTGGGAGTACTCGTATTACCTCGAGACGAAGGATACTTTGTTATATAAGTTATTTTACTTTCAGCATCAGTACCGAGTACTGCTATTTGTCCACTTCCTATCTTATAGGCGTTTTCTATAATTTTACTTCCTGTGACGGTAACTTTTACTGCCCCTTCTACTGCTTTATAACATGCATAACCAGCACATACTATATTAATGTAAGATTTTCTATGATTAAGTCAATATAAATCTTTTATTATAAAGTAAAAAACCGAAAATTATTTATTAATAGATAGTTTTGTAGTTAGAGAGATATTATAAATACGAGTTTAGAATAAGCACTTATCCTAAATTCGCCTTTGTTTGCTTTGAAAAGGTGTGAGTGAGTATTCACGAGTTTTTTACTGTCACCTAGTTCAATTGACCACGGGAAGGTATTATTGCGTGGATAGAAAAACGTATTCGGTGTCATACTGTGGTTTGACCACGGTATTCATAAAAATAACTAGTATTAGGTGTTTTTATATTTTTACTGGATCCCGCGATCAAGTCGCGGGATGACAGGATAGAATTGTGTCTGCACAACAACGCATGCTCACAATGACGATTTGGTATCCACGCGGGAATGACATTGAAGCTATGAAACAAGCCCATTAACCTTGCGTAATGGCAGCTACTTCATCGGCAAAGTTTTTTTCTTCGTGTTCTATACCTTCACCAAGTTCGTATCTAATAAATTTGGCAATTTTAATTTCTGCACCGAGTTCTTTTTCAGCATTTTTAATTACTTCCGCAACGGTAAGTTTAGGTTCAAATAAGAAATTTTGCTGAAGTAATACAACTTCCGAGAAGAATTTACGTATTCTACCTTCTACCATTTTTGCTATAATATTATCAGGCTTTCCTTCTTCTTTAGATTTTTCAAAAAATACTTTTCTCTCACGCTCTACGAGTGCTTGATCCAAGCTTGAATCATCTATACTTTGCGGGTTATTTCCTGCTACATGAACAGCAATTTGTTTAGCTAACGCTTCTAGTTTTGCTTTATCTTTTGCGTTAGACGCAAGACCTACTAATACGGAAATTTTTCCTAAATTCGGTACAACTTCATTATGCACGTACGAACCGATTGCTCCTTCAGATATCTCTAATATATCCATACGACGTAATGTTAAATTTTCACCGATTGTAGCGATATTTTCTATAATTTCTTCTTCAACTGATTTACCGCTTTGCATTTTAAATGTTTTTAGCGTGTCTATAGTTTTTGCAATTACTGCAAGATTTGCAATATCCTTAACTAGATCCTGAAACTGCTCATTTCTAGCAACAAAATCCGTTTCGGAATTTACTTCAATTACCACTCCGGTAAGCCCATCAACTTTTGCAGCCGTTAAACCTTCAGAAGCAATGCGTCCGGCTTTCTTTGCAGCAGCAGCTAAACCTTTCTTACGAAGAAAATCAATGGCTTCTTCAAAATTACCGCTGGTTTCTATTAATGCTTTTTTGCAATCCATCATACCTGCACCGGTTTTTTCTCTTAATTCTTTAACTGCTGCAGCACTTATATTTATTTCACTCATACCTTACTTTCTCCTTAATTATTATATTTGGCTTGGGTTGTAGCTCGAAGAACGACCCCGGTGTCACCCCATGGCTTGCTCCTGGGGTCCATAAAAACAATTTAAAATACTAATATTAATAATATTAGTATTTTAAGCTGGATCCCGCGATCAAGTCGCGGGATGACAATGGGAAATCCGATCCATGCAACAACACTTATGCATTATCAGAATTTTTATTTTCATCGGCATCATTTAATGCTTGCTCAAATTCTGTATTTGTCTCTTCATCAATATTTTTCGTTTTAGAGAATTTTTTAGCTTGTTTTAATTTAGAAACATTTTTAGAAGTTAACCCCTTATCTGTATGCTCTTGCATAGCACCCATATCAACTCCTGAAGCTTTCATTGATTCTTCAAGTCCTTGTAATGCCGCATCTGCAAATAAACTACAATAAAGTCTTATTGATCTTATAGAATCATCATTACCCGGAATAGGATAATCTACATTATCAGGATTAGAATTAGTATCAACTACTGCAACTATAGGAACATTAAGCTTTACCGCTTCATTAATTGCGATATGCTCTTTATTAGTGTCAATAACTACTAGAAGATCAGGTTTAGAATTAAGATTTCTAATACCGGCAAGAGATAGAAGTAATTTATCTTTCTTACGGCTCATATTGAGTATCTCTTTCTTAGTATAACCCATAAGTGCTTCTTCGTTTTCTAAGGTTTTGTCTAACTTATTTAGCTTTTCTATTGAACCCGCAATAGTTTTCCAGTTAGTTAGCATACCACCAAGCCATCTATGATTTACGTAATACTGCCCGCATTTTTCGGCATATTCCGCTATAATATCGCTTGCCTGTATTTTAGTACTTACAAATAATATTTTACCGTCTTTTTTTACAGTTTCATATATTGCATTCAAAGCAACGCTCATTAAAGCGACACTTTGTCTTAAATCGATTATATGAACATCATCACGTTCACCATATATATAAGATGCCATTTTAGGATTCCAGCGTGAGGTCTTGTGACCGAAATGCACGCCCGCATCTAATAATGCTTTAATGTTAACAGATGGTATTTTTGACATTTTTAAATTCTCCTAATTTGTTAGTTTATACCTCCGTAAGATGTCCATTCTGATGAACTAACATATATCTTACGTGTGAATTTTTTGCTTAAGTTTTGGATAATCGTCATTGCGAGCAGCCGTAGACTGCGTGGCAATCTCATCAAATATCCTGTGAGATTGCTTCGTCAATTATTACATAATTTCCTCGCAATGACGACTTACAAGCCCATAAATTATATACGCATATTGCGTAATTTACAAGCTTTTATTCTTTTCGCCAAATAGTAGTACCATCAGATCGATCTTCTAGAATTATTTTTTCCTCTAATAACTGGTTACGAATTTGATCGGCTAATAACCAATTTTTTTGTTTTTTTGCTTCCAAACGCTTATTTACAAGCTCATTTACATAGAGTTCATCCACACCGCTATTAAACCACTCGTGTGGAGTCTTATTCATTAAACCAATAAAATTAGCACAAGTAATAATAGCAGAGGCGTTAAGCTGCCTTTCTTCTTCAGTTTTAGAAATAAAAACACCTTTAGCGTAGTCATTAATGATTTTAACGGCAAGCGGCGTATTCATATCATCAAGTAAGCTTTGCATGAAATCATGAGGTAAATCTATTTTCTGCACATTAATATTTTCTATAGCTCTATACCAATAATCTAAAGTTTTCTTAGCATCTTCTATAGCTTTATCATTATAATCAAGAGGACGCCTATAGTGACTACTTAATAAAAATAACCTTACTACTTCTCCTTGAATTTGTTTATCCATTAAATCCCTTACAGTAATAAAATTACCAAGAGATTTACTCATTTTCTCGCCGTTAACCGTTAGAAACCCATTATGTACCCAATATTTAGCATAGGTAGAACTTGGAAAAGCACATCTACTTTGAGCAATCTCATTGGTATGATGCGGAAAGATTAAATCTGCTCCGCCGCCGTGAATATCAAAATTCTCACCTAAATATTTGTAGCTCATGGCTGAACATTCAATATGCCATCCAGGGCGACCAAGTCCCCAGGGGCTTTCAAAATTCATATTTGCCGATTCATTTTGCTTTGCCGGTTTCCATAATACAAAATCTTGTGGATTTTTTTTGGTTTTACTATTTTCTACATGCACTCCCTCAAACATTTCTTCTAAATTTCGGTTAGATAATTCCGTATAATTTGGCGCTGATAAAACATCAAAATAAACATGATTATCAGCAATATATGCGTGATCTTTTGCTATTAAGCGTTCTATTATTGCGATCATTACATCAATATGCTTTGTAGCTTTCGGCTCAATACTAGGTAGCATACAACCTAAATATGCCATATTTTTATGAAACTCTTTCGTAACTTTATCAGTCAACTCATCAATAGTAACACCAAGTAGTGCAGCTCTATCGATAATTTTATCGTCAACATCCGTAATGTTACGTACATATTTTACTGCCTTCTCACCAAATATTTTTATAACTATACGATAAAGTAAATCATATACTACTCCCGACCTACTATTGCCTATATGAGGATTATAATAAACAGTCGGTCCACATACATACATTTTTACGTTAGCTTGATCTTGAGGATTAAAAACCTCTTTAGTACGACTAAGAGTGTTATATAAGTGAAATTGAATTTGCATATTTTATATTTACCAAAAACTGAAGTACCTTTCTTTCAAAAGTAGTTTACATACTCCTTTTGAAAAAAGTTTAAAATTCGGAGTATACATTAGCTTGTGATATATTAAACACATTTTGGCTAAAAAATTTATTGGTTAACAAAAATTAGTAATTAATAGTTCACATAAGTTAACAAAAATTATATAATTCGCCTCGTTTATATAAAAAATAATAACTAATCGAGGTTTGAATGAATCTACAAAAGTCCCACTCAAAAAAATATGTTTTAACTTTTTTCATGTCAACATGTTTGTTGACTAGTAGCTTTTTAAGTACAAGTGCTAGAGCGGCAAGCTTTAAAGATTTAGTTAGTAAAACCCCGGCATGGGAAAAGCACAATTCAACACAGCAACAAAATATTTGGAAAGATTTGACTCCAAATGAAAAAATCAAAAAATGGCAAGAAGCAGCTTTAGTTCCTAGTTTTACTCAAGCACAAAATGATCTAGGAATAAAGTATAAGGAAACAGATTTATCAAGTTTTTTAGATAATACTAGACATAAAGCAAGACAAGCAAGAGCTGAAATTTTATTATACATCGAAAGAGTAAAACAACAGGATTTTGATACAAAAAAACAAGAATATATTAATCAAGGTGTAGTTCCTACAGATATAGAAGCAGCAACAAATCTTGGAATAAGTTATGACCCTAGCAAAATAGACAATAAGGTAGAACACGATCAAAAGGTACGTCGTGCAGAAAAAGACAAAAAAGCAGTAATCGAACTATATATCAGCTCAATAAACAGAGGTATTAAATACAAACATTATGTTGATAATGATATTATCCCTGAAATGCAAGAAGTAAGGACTGCTCTTAACATGAATAAAGATGATGCACAATCTTTTGTTGCTTCAATAAGAACTGAAATTATGGAAAACGCAAAGGGACAATATATAGCCGATAGCCATATTCCTACAGAAAAAGAGTTAAAAAAGAAGTTTGGTATATCTCGTGATGATAATAGAGACGGCTATATTAAGTCAATAAGACTTAAAGTTATGGACAAAGAAAAGCCACAATATATAGCCGATAGCCATATTCCTACAGAAAAAGAGCTAGAGCAGAAATTTGGTGTTGATAAAGGTGAGGCAACAAACTATATCGCATCAATAGCAACTCAGATGATGCTTGGTAAAAAATCGTACTATATAGATAATAATATTATCCCTAACGCTGACGAATTAATGAATGAATTTAAGATAGGGCCAGTAAAAGCAACTTCTTATATAAACCAAATAAAAGCCGGAATAGAAGCAAACCAGTTTCTAAACAACAATGATACTACTAAACCATCTACCGGACGCTCTCAACAAAAGAGCGGAAGCAAAAACAACCCTTGGTATATGTCAAATCAAAGTATACATAATACAGAAACATCTTCACAGATTTCCACGGGTAGAGACAAGAAACAACGATATTTTTTTGATTCTATAAGTACTTTTAAAACTCAGTTTAATGCTAAAGCAAATAAGGGTAATTTAACACTGTCTCAACAAAATATAAATAAACTAATAGAACAAGAAGAAAATATTGAACAATTTAAAGATCTTATTAAAACAAATCCTATAGCAGCATTACTTCTTCAAGTAGATAGTAGTTATAAAAATCAAGCAGTAAAGATTATCTTAAAGGATCGTAATGATAATACTATTCAAAGGTTATTATTTACCAATGATACGGGACAATTAGATTTCAATACCAATATTAAAGTTAAAAATAGACCTATTTTACAAACATTCCTAAACAATAGTACTTCTAAAGACAAAACTAAATTTGCTGAAATAATTCAAGACTATGCAACACGAAATATATCTAATAGTCAATTTGAAGAAAAGGCACGATTAGATCTTATCAAAATAGCAGCAAGTAAAGATAAGAGTTCAGTAGAAAACTTTTTAACTCTGCAATTAGAGTTAAAAAACAGAATGCAACCCTATATTGTAAACAGCGTCTATATTTTAACACCAGAAATAGTAAAAGAAATAAATATAGAACTAAAAAATAAAGGGCTAATAAGAGATAGTTTAACTAAAGACTATATGATTAAACTAGCAAAAGAAGTAAATAACCACACATTAAATTCAGTAATTAAAGTAATATTATCTGATAGTAACATACTCAGCAATGAAGCCAATAAAATTTTAGGGTTAGCAGTAGGTAATAATGCAAATAATTTAGAACAAACACAAAGCGACATTCCGAATCCACCACCTTTACCGCTAAATGGGGGTATTCCAAATCCGCCTCCTCTACCGCTAAACGGCAGCATACCACCACCACCCTTACATTCTCAAGGCTTTATTAGCAACTCTCAACATTTTGATTTAAATCAGTTACAAACAGAATATCCTCACATACATTCATTATATATTCAGTTTACTCACAATACTACTGTTCAATCAAAAGCACCACTTCAACCTACAGCTTCTAGTACAACCAGCACAGTCAGAAGCACGCCAGAGACAGCTTATGCCAAACTATATGCAGAATATAGAACTGAGACAGGAGGTACAAAAGCTAATGATTTACAAGATCAGCTTATAAAAAGACAAGCTGATCTTACAAATGTTATACGTCAAATATTAACAGAATCATACGCCAACCAAGGAGCTGACGAGAAAACTCTTTTAAATTTATTTAGCATTTCAACCCCTGAAATCGCAGAAAAAGCTAAAGAAGCTTTTAACACCCTTGCTCAAGACCAGTATATAAAAGATATAACCGTAAATGGTAAGAAAACAATAACAAGCGAAGAGATAATTAAAAATCTTTTCAATGAAGACACTGATGATGCAGTAAAACGTATTTTATTATCGTCATGTAAAATATCTGAAGAATTAAAGAGACCTATTAAACTTAAATTCAATCAATCAGAATTGATTAGAAAGTTACAGGGCAAACAAAATCCGTTTGAACAATTAGAATTTGCCTATATTAATGCAAAAAACTTCGATCAAGATATATTTGGCAATAGAGTCGACGAGTTAATTAACAACCCTAATATATTAACTATAGTACAACAAGCTACTTTTTTAATAACAGAAGATACAAACTTAAGAAAAACAATTAATTCTGATCAAGCACAGGCTAAACTTGATGATTTAAGAACAGCTATTTTAAGCACAATAAAATTTGAAGAATTAATTACAGCAAATTTACCTCAACATGATTTTATTGCTATAGTAAAGGAAAAAGACCCCGAATTATTAAAAGAGTTTTTAAAAGCTACTACTCTCAAAGTAACAGGTAATAATAATTTAGATCAATTAAGATTAGCTTTGCCTTCATTTACAGGCATGAGCAATGAACAAATAAGAATTCTTTCTAATAAATTAAATCTGTCTATAATATTACAAGCTCTTCAAGAGTGCTCGCAAGAAAAAGCTACAAAATACATCCATACCGGAAACATGCCACCACCACCACCGCCACCGCCACTGCCTAATTCACAAGATTTGGAATCAGCTTATCTAGCAAGTTTAGGGATTACTAAATCCACATCTACTTTTAAAACAAAAACAACTCCAAAAACTTATCACTTTAGGTCCGATATAGCTTTAAAATATAAAGAATTTACTTTATCAGGACAAAAATCAGCAGGATATAAAGCAGCATACTCCGATGCCGATTTATTGAAAAAAGCTATAGTGGAATCAGTAGCATTTGAGCATTCAAAAAATTTATCTGAAGCTCATCAAAATACTGATTATTTTGAACAAGTCGAAGAAGCAGTCAACACTATGCACTCTAGCTTTACAGGTCCTAGAACTGAAATGGGACAAATAATACATAATATTTATATTTCTAAACTTTTGGAATTAACAAAAGATAAAGAATTTATTAAATATGTTGAAGATAATATTATACTTAACAAAAAATTAACGAAGGCGTTTACTTCCGCTGGCTCTGGTTTTATAGATTCTAGAACTAGACTAGAACAAAAAATACATGATATTTATATACAGCAATTGACAAAATATCCAGAGGAGGAAGCGGTAAAAGAGGCATTTAATACTGCTAACCCTGATTTTATAGGTCCTAGAACTGAAATAGGGCAAGAAGTACATAATATTTATAAATCTCAACTTTTAGAGTTAACAAAAGATCAAGAATTGTTTCTATTTACTCAACAAATACTAGCAGAGTCTACTGAACTAGAACAAAAATATGGTAGTGATATTCAATCAGAAAATAGTGACAATGAAAAGACAGTAGGACGTTTAGATAATGAAAAGACAGTAGGACGTTTAGATAATGAAAAGACAGTAGGGCGTTTAGATAATGAAAAGACAGTAGGGCGTTTAGATCAGGAAAAATTACAATCATTCAAACAAGAAAACGAAGCTACAAATGACGAATCCTCAACAAAGGATGATACACAACCTGAAGATAGCAATAAAAAGTCAGAGCAATCTGATTCAAAAACCGCTTTATCACCGAGATTATTGAGTTCTAACGATAGCAAAAATGATAAATCATCAGATGACAAAAAATCACTTCTAGCATTAAGATCTAGTGATGAAGACGATACAGGGTATGCAACTGATGAAGAAGAATTAGAAGAAAGCAATAGCACCACTGACGAAGAATTAAAAAAAGATGTAGTTTTAGAAAGCGAAGATGAAGCTATCGATGTGTCATTCAAAACTGAAGCAATTACAGAACAAGATGAGGTGACACAGAGACAACAGGTATCTGATTATACTAGTGGGAAAGTAGCAATATTAGTTCAGGCGACTTCAACTCTTCACAAACCTGTTCACTATAATATAAATGATAGATTAACGATTGCTGCAATAGGGGCCGGTGATGAAGAAACTAGTATAAACAGAGGGGTATGGATTAGCGGCTTATACGGCATCAACAAACAAAGAATTTGGAAGAATATTCCAAAATATCAAAATCGTACAACCGGCATAACCATCGGGACTGATGCTGAATTCATCAATAGTCATGATGTTATAGGAATAGCTTATAGCCGTTTGGAATCCCAAATTAAATATAATAAAAAACTAGGGAAAACAACAGTTAACGGTCATCTTTTAAGCATTTACAGTCTAAAAGAACTAATTAACGGTTTCTCATTGCAGACTATAACATCTTACGGTCATAATTATATTAAGAATAGATCTAAAAATATTAATAATATAATTGGAAAATATCAAAACAATAATTTAAGTTTTCAAACTTTATTAAATTATAAATATCGTACAAAATACGATTTACATTTTATTCCTAATATCGGTTTTCAATATGATTATTCAAGAGCTAGCAACTATAAAGAGTATAATGTAGATATAGAAAATCTCATGATTCAAAAGAAATCAAATCAATTATTTGAAAGTAGCCTTGGCGGTAAAATAGTGTTTAAGCCTATAGTGACCACAAACAATATAGTATTAACACCAAGTTTGTATGGTAATATTGAGCATCACTTCAATAATAAAAATACAAAAGTTAATGCAAAAGCGACTTTTAAAGGACAAACATTACAAGAAACAATTATTACACTAAAACAACCTAAGCTTGGATATAATATTGGTAGTAATATACTTATGAGTAGAAAAAATATCAATGTTCTACTTGAGTATAATTATTATACGCATAGAAAGTATCAAAGCCATCAAGGACTTATTAAACTAAAAGTCAATTTGTAAATCACCAATAGAAAATTTAAATAAGGATAAGCTTTTCCTAAGAGCTTATCCTTTCTTAATGAATAAACTTATTAACCAAACTCCTGCATAGAATACTGGAGTACTAAATATAGTAAAAAATAAAATGAATAGCTATTAAGTACAAGATGACCTAATTGGTTAAAAGGAAAAATATTAAATAAGCTCATAATACCAATTACAATAAAAGTATCGATAAATAAAGAAATTGCCATACTAAAATTATTTCTGATCCATAAATAGATATTAATATCAACAAGTTGAGCTATATAACAGGCAAAAGTTGATACTAAAAAAGATATTAGTAGCTTCCAATTTATCCATGAGACTTATTATTAAAACTACTATTACATTAAAAATAATAGCAAGCTTTACACAAAAATTGGCTCTTTCTTTACCGTAAAACTCAGCTATTAAATCCGTTAATAAAAAAGTTAACGGGTAAAAAATTGCTCCTATAGATAATTCAAGAATATAAAAATTAAAAATATTAAGGTAAACAAATTTTTGCTATATTAAGTTTCCTACTTATAATAAGGACTGTAAAAAACGTACATAAAATGATATAAATTTTTTCTTTTATATTAAATTCTATAGACATTTCTAAAATTATTTTAGGTGCAAAAATATTGCTGTACTCTAATAATATATATTGGGAGTTCTGAAAACTATACTAAATTCTCTGATGTCATGCCATTGATCCATAGGTGTTGTTACATGACTCCTGTTATGTCATTCCCGCAAAAGCAGGAATCCAGTACTTTTATCTGTCACCCCGTGGTCAAGCCACGGGGTGACACAGTGGATTTTACCGATCCACACAACAATACCAACAAAGGTAGACAATGACAAGTATGAGAGATATTACTAAGATAAAGCTGTAACTATTTAGCTATAGGTAAACTATTTTCTGCTTGATTTTCTTCAATTTCATTAATCTTAGAAACTAAATCAGATTTCTTTTTTGAGGAAAGGTTAGCAAGTACTATTGCATTTATTAAAAATAATGTTGTAAGTATTATAGTGCTTTTAGTAAGAAAATTACCGACTGTTTTAGCACTGACTACTCCCATATTATTACCGCCGCTTATACTACTAATTCCATCCGATCCACTACGCTGCATCAGAATAACTATAATTAGCAATATTGCAATAGTAATATGTACAAAAAGAAGAATGTCTATCATATAATAAAATAATCGTTACCGTATTTTAAATGTAAATCATACATTAGTTTTATATTATTTGCAACTTAGCTTTTAAAATAAATATAATACTATAATAGTATCTGACAGACACTAGACTAAAATCAGCATATGAGTTTTTCAAGAAAGGTTAAAAACTCACAAAGCTTAGGATGTGTGGTGGTGCTACTAGGGGGAATCGAACCCCCGACCTCTTCATTACCAATGAAGTGCTCTACCCCTGAGCTATAGTAGCAAGATTATTTCAAACCCTTTTTGCCACATATTTGTCATTAAATCAAGAAAAATTTTGGAAATTCGTTTACTCTTTACAAAAAAGCTCTTATTCGATCTCTTCATTCGCTCCACTTATATGTATCCCATCATAAGATGCTACTGTAGTTTCATTAGCATGCATCCCAAATTCTTTCTGTAAATAATCACTTAAAATCTTTAGTGTTTTTTCTTTGGTTTGGCATGCTAATATCATTTTATTATCTTGTACTAACTTGTGTAATTTGGGTATCTCTTCTGCAGTAACAAGCCTCATTGCCAAACAACCATTTTCTTCTTATTATAGAAGGTCAGCCGTTACACTCGTAGTAACTCTATGACATGTACCGAATAAGTCTAGATCTATCCTTGAAATTGCTTCGTCACTAGTTACTTCTTTAAAAGTTCTGGAATGATTGATGTATCCTCAGAAATACTGGCAAAGACTAATCCCTTTTCAGTTATTTTATGTTCACAAGCATCGCCATATTAATAACTCTTAGGTTTAAAGACTACAATTTTGTTATTAAATTCAACTAGGTTTGCAGGTTTTGTAATTTTTTTCATATTTATCTAAACTTCTATTTTTGTAAAAAAATAAGGCAATCAATGCAAAAATACAGCTTAATATGACATAATAAACTGCTGAGGTTACATGCCCTGTTTTGTGTAGTAAATATTCAAAGACAAAAGGCGTAGTACCACCAAAAATACTTGTAGCAGTGTTATATGAAATAGAGAGAGCAGTATTACGTATATTTGTAGGATACAATTCTGCTTGTAATGCCGGTTCAGGACCGATATAGCTAGCAGCAAGTATAGCAAGTATCAATTGTGAGATAATTACACTTGTGAAGGCCCCATTCTCAAAATTATTAAGTAAAAATGGCGTTGTTACAATAATTATTATCAGATTAATTACAAAAATTTTCCTGCGACCTATAATATCGGATAGATAACCACTTAATAAAGTTACGGCTATCATAATCACGTAACACACACTAGCAAGGCTATTTACCTCATTTTCAGTAAAGTTGCGGCTGATTTTTAAAAACGATACCAAGTAAATTGTAGTGAGATAGAATATTATCGAACCGGGAGCATTGATAAAAAGCGAGATTAATATATCAAACCAATAATTGGTAATGACTTTTTTTAACGGTGATTGTAAAATCTTTTTCTGCTCTCTTAGATTTTTAAAATTCGGTGTTTCTTGTGTATTTTTTTTAATATAAAATGCTGCAAAAAGAATAAAAAAACCAAGTAAAAAAGGTATTCTCCAGCCAAAACTATCAAATTGTGGAGCTGTTAGGATATTCTTAACGATATAAGAAACAAAAGAACCAAGCAATAAACCGGAGCATATACTAGACATTGAAATACTACCGGTGAAGCCTTGGTGTTTATGGCTAGTATGCTCAATAACAAAGGAAATAGAGCCGGTCAAAACTCCCCCCATTGATAATCCTTGTAGAATTCGTACACAAATCATTAATATAGTCGCAGTTATACCGATAGTATGGTAAGTTGGTAATATTCCTATTAATACGGTTGGGGCAGACATGCAAAATAACGCACTAGTTAAGGCTACTTTGCGTCCAAATCTATCACCGATAACACCAAAAAATATGCCGCCCAACGGTCTTGCAAAATAACCTATAGCAAATACTAAAAAAACCTGCAGTAAAGACGTATTAGCATCATCATTTGGAAAAAATTTTGTTCCTATTATGGGTGCAAAATAACCGAATAATACATAATCATACCATTCAAAAGTGTTAGCGATACCGCTTGAAAATACTAGTTTACTGCGATTCATGTTTTCTATTCATAGTTTTTTTTTCGGAATATATTATAAACAAGGTGGTAGGAATTATTATTACTGCTCCATGAAGTGTGCTTTTATCAGGAAATTCGTTAAATATGAAATATGCCGCTATTACCGAAATCACCAGCTCTAAATATCTATAAGGAGCGGTAGCGGTTGCATCTACCATAGAAAAAGCTTTAAGCAGGAAGAATAATATTAAGCTTCCGCTACTACCGAGTACAAATAATAAAGCTAATTCAAAACTACTAGGAGTTAGCCAATACTGCGATGCTACAGGTAACGACACTATAGCAGTTACTATTGCCGAATAAAATAGCATGCTAATCATCGATTCTTTTATTACGAATTTTTTATTAATAATATCAAGCATAGCAAATGAAATAGCGGCTAATACAAAATACAAAATTTCTGGGTTAAAATCCTCGGCATGCGGTTTAAGAGTAACAACAAGTCCTATAAATCCTACTACGGTAACTACCCATCTTGGCCAAATAATATTTTCGTTCAGAAAAAATACGGCAAGTATTAAAGTAAATAAAGGAATAGAAAAACTTACGACTGTTGCAGTAGTAACGGGAGCTATGGTAAGACCGTAAGTCCAAGAAGTCATACCGAAAAATAATAATAACCCTCTTAATATATGTACAAAAGGACGACTTGTTTTTAAAGTATTTTTACCATAATAAACAACAAAAGGTAGTAAAACTATGCTACTGAAAAAGAAGCGGAAAAAAGCTACTTCAAAGCTATGTAAACGAGTCCCAAGATATTTAGATATTACATCATTGGCACTACTACTTACTAAACTAAGTAAAAACCAACCTATACCGGTTAAATATGTTTTTAATGCATCATTCATTAATATGCTCCAATAATTTCTATAATTTTACTTAAATGTCTTGACTTTTAGCATAAAAGAATTCTATCTTTTATGACAATGGTATAAATATATAAACAAAAATTTTATATAATAATACGGTAATCAATTTTAAGCAAGTAAAGGTTATAATTATATGTTAAGAATAGTGAAAAAATTAGGGATAATTTTGTTTGTATCCACCATAAGTATTAATAGTTTTGCTAAAAGCATGTATGATGATGTAGACTCTGCTTCTGACTATGATAGTACACCGTATTACGAAAACGAAGGCAGTTTAGTTTTCAAGATGCGTCTAGGAGGTGTTGTTTCAAGTGCTAAGCAAAAAGGATTACCTACTCCTACCTCTCCTCAACCTGTTTCAGTAGGAGAAGTGGCAAAAAACGGTTATGGAGGTGATGCGTCCACTACTATATTCTTTAATAATTATTTAGCTACTGAATTATCACTTGGCTTTAATGTTTTACGCACTAAATATACATCCCTTGCAGCCGTTGCTCATAATTATGGCGTTGATAATGTTAAACTAGGAAAAAACAAACCTATTTATATGATTCCTGCAACAATTACCGGACAATTTCATATAGCTCCTTACGGTGGAATAAGACCATATATAGGTATAGGTTATCACGGTTCTTATATGCTTACTAAAGCTACCGGTCTTAAAATTAGAAACGGACACGGTGCCGTAGGACAAATAGGTGTAGATTTTTATGCTAAAGACGATACTTTAATCAATATTGACGTAAGACAATTTTTCTTAAATCCTAAACTTGAGTATAAACCGAATTTAGTAGTAGGTAATAAAACCATGACCTCTAAAGTTAAACTTAATCCTTTAATAGTTTCTATAGGTATAGGATTTACTTTTTAGCCTTGTTGCATGGTTCTTGAAGCGTATTTGTCATCCCGCGACTTGATATCGCGGGATCCAGTTTTTTTATTTTTTTTGGATACCGTGGTCAAGCCGCGGTATGACACTAAATAGCTAATAATATAAACATACATTCACCTATGTCCCTACAAATTATCCAGTTATTATACTTAGTTGCGGCTGTTTGCTTTATTCTATCACTCAAATTCTTATCCTCACAGAAACAAGCACATTTAGGCAGTACCATAGGTATTTTGGGGATGGCGATAGCAGTCATCGTTACTTTTTTCCTACCGGGTTTTACTCATAAATTACCCATTATAGCAACCATATTATTAGGTGCTGTAATCGGCGGGATTATCGCACTTAAAATCTCCATGACGGCAATGCCTCAATTAGTAGCGGGATTTCACTCTTTTGTCGGTCTTGCTGCGGTATTTGTAGCTTATGCTACAGTACTTGCTCCTGAAAATTTTTCTATAGGAATAGCAGGAAGTTTACCGATTAATGCATTAATAGAAATATCAGTAGGCGTATCTATCGGTGCTTTAACTTTTAGCGGTTCGATTATAGCTTTTCTAAAACTACAAGGCTTAATGAAAAGTAGCCCGTTAAAATTCTACGGTCAGCAATATATATGCTTATTAACGGCAATAATATTGGTTATTCTAGTAATATCGTTTATTCGTTCAGAGAATATATTTTTATTTAATCTAATAGTCTTTTTATCACTGTTAATCGGAGTATTACTAATAATACCGGTAGGCAGTGCAGATATGCCTGTTATAGTCTCAATGCTAAATTCTTATTCAGGTTTTGCGGCAGCAGGTATAGGCTTTACGCTTAGCAATAGCCTACTTATTATTACTGGAGCATTAGTCGGTAGTAGCGGAGCTATACTTAGCTATATAATGTGCAAAGCGATGAATCGCTCATTAATTAAGGTTATTTTTGGGGCGTTTTTGCCTGCACCTACTGGAATTAACAAGGATATAGACGACGATAAAATAGCAAAAACAAGCTGCCCTGAAGATGCGGCATATTTACTACTTAATACATCATCGGTGATAATTGTTCCCGGTTACGGTATGGCAGTAGCCCAATCTCAGCATATCATAAAAGAGATGGTTGATATATTAGAACGTTCAGATATTAATGTACGTTTTGCCGTACATCCGGTAGCAGGTAGAATGCCGGGGCATATGAATGTTTTACTTGCAGAAGCTAATATAGATTATGAGAAAGTACTTGAGCTTGAAGAAATTAATAGAGATTTCGCTACCACTGACGTAGTGCTTGTGATTGGTGCAAATGACGTAACTAATCCTGCTGCTAAAAATGATCCGAACAGTCCAATTTACGGTATGCCGATACTCGATGTCGAAAAAGCACGTACGATTTTGTTTATTAAACGTTCTATGGCATCAGGATATGCAGGTATAAAAAATGCGCTATTTTATCACGATAATACTTTTATGTTATTCGGCGATGCTAAGAAAGTAGTGGAGGAGATAGTTAAGTTTCTAAATGAAGATTGACTTAAATAACTCTATTTGTTATAATTTCTTAAATTAAGCCAAAAAACAATTATCATGAATTCGCAAAAAACATTACCGCTTCTGCCAAAAGCCACGGCTATATGGTTAATTGAAAATACTTCTTTAACTTTTAAACAAATTGCCGATTTTTGCGGTATTCATGAATTTGAAATAAAAGGTATGGCTGACGGTGAAGTAGCACAATCTATAAAAGGTTTAAATCCAATTGCAAACGGTCAGTTAACTTTAGAGGAAATTGAGCGTTGCAGTAAAGATCCTAATGCTAATTTACAAATTTCATATAGCCCTGCTTATGAATTGATGAAAAATCAGAAAAAAAAACGTGCTAAATACACTCCTATAGCAAGACGTCAAGATAAACCGGATGCTATATATTGGTTATTGTCTAATTATCCGAACATCCAAGACCATCAAATAATTAAATTAATAGGTACTACTAAAATTACTATAGATGCTATTAGAACCCGTAGCCATTGGAATATGAATTCTATTCGTCCTCGTGATCCCGTATTACTGGGGATCTGTAGTCAAATAGACCTAAATAAAATAGTAGAAAGCCTAAAGCCTCCACAAAATCCTACAAAAGAATCATAAAATTATACTAACTGCTATCCTGCGAAAAGCTTACTTACGTGAATTATTTTTGATTGTTACCCCGCCTTGATCAGCGTTATTGCGTGGCTCGTTTATGTCATTCCTGTATAGTCAGAACATTGCTGGATAGACCGGTAAAATCCACTGTGTCAAGCCACGGAATGACAACGGATGCGTTTTTCAATCCACACTGACAATACTTTTCGCACAAACTGATTTTTTTATGGATTAGAAAAGTGATTATTGCCTAATAAATCGTTTATCGCTAGGTAAAGTATAACTTTTATCGGTAGAACGATAGGGACAAATATCAATGCCTCCACGCCTAGCATATACTATATAAATAGAAAGAAAATCAGGACTTATAGCATTTTTAATATCTGTAAAAATACGCTCAGCACACTGCTCTGCAAACTCATTACAATTTCTAAAAGATATTAAATATTTCAGAAAAGAATCATATTTTAACTTTTTTCCTTTATATTTTATAACGATTGTACCCCAATCCGGTTGACCGGTTACTAGGCAATTTGATTTGAGTAAATTAGAATTAATCTCTTCTTCTACCAAAACATCTTCATACTCAATTAAACTATTATCGGGTGCACCGTAATTATTGCATACTATATCTAAATCATCGATATTTTTACCGCTTGGAACACCAAATTCTACTTTTGTATTTATAGGAAATATACGTCCTGTTACTTTAGCGTGTGTAACATTACTTAGATCCTGCAAGATAATTCTTTCTAGTTCTTTTACTGATTCAACAACAAAGTTATTAAAAGAATTTAGATATAATTTAAATGATTTTGATTCTACTATATTTTCAGAATCCGTCGGTATATAAAAAGTGCCTACTCCAACCCATGGCTTACCGTTCTTATTAAGACAAGATAGTTCATATGTATTCCAAACATCTACACCATAAAACGGAAGATTATTACTATTTATTCCAAGTTCGTTTCGATTATTTATACGTGGAATTTTAAATAATAAAGTTACATCATAACTATCTTTATAAGTACTTTTTTTACCAAGTAAAGAAGTAGATAAAGGCATTAATTATGCTCCTTGTGCTAAAATTTCTTTTTGTTGTAACTCATCATATTCTTTTAGCATATAACCACGTCCCCATACTGTATCGATATAATCTCTACCACCGGCAGCATCACTTAACTTTTTACGAAGTTTACAAATAAATACGTCAATAATTTTCATTTCTGGTTCATCAACACTACTATATAAGTGATTTAAGAACATTTCTTTAGTTAAGATAGTTCCTCTTCGGAGTATTAATAGCTCTAAAATAGCATATTCTTTGTTCGTCAAATGTACTTTTTTGCCGTCAACTTCTACACTTCTAGTATCTAGGTTTACGCTAACCTTATCAAACCTAAATACTGATGCTGCATGACCTTTAGAACGTCTAACTATAGCTTTAATTCTAGCAATTAATTCCTCTCTTACAAACGGCTTGGTTAGATAATCATCGGCTCCGGAAGAGAAACCAGTAATCTTTTGATACGTATCCATTAAGCTAGATAAAATTAAGATTGGGGTTTTTATTTTTGCAGCACGCAATCTTAGTAATATCTCAAAACCATTAATATCCGGTAACATAAGGTCTAAGATTACTAGATCATAACCACCAACTTTACCAAGTCTTAAACCTTCTACACCAACTGAAGCTTTATCGCAAACTATCCCTTCTGAAGCTAAAGTTAGTTCAATTAAGTTAGCCATTTCCGGCTCGCCTTCAATTAACAAAACTCTCATTATTTTTCTCCATAAAATTCAATTTTTATATTGTGCTATAATTTAATTACAGTTAATTATTGTTAACTAAATTATAATTTTTTATCTAGTGCTTTATACATTCATTAATAACATAAGTAAAGAATATTTAATCAAATTGATAAAATTTTTACTATTAAGCTCTATCTGTGGTTTAAAAACCATGGCGTTTAAAATGAAATTTATTAAATAATTAAATGATTTTCTTAGTTTTGATGCTCTGACATTTTCTTATGATATAAGGCACCAAAATCTATAGGATCAATCATTAAAGGCTGGAATCCTGCATCTTGAGTACAGCTAGCTATAATTTTTCTGGCAAATGGAAATATCATTGCCGGACAATGAACGGATAATAAAACCGGATGTTGTTCAGAATCAATATTAATTAAATTAAATACTCCAGCATATTTTAATTCTATCTGAAATAATTTATATTTCTCATTTCTTGCAATTGCCTCGATATTTAACTCTACTTCATAGAAATTTTCTTCCGATAAATTAGTAATATTTATATCTAGAGATAAATCAATTTGAGGGCGTTGATCCAAAGCCGCAAGAGAAGACGGGGCAGAAGGGTTCTCAAGAGATAAATCTTTTATATATTGTGCATTAACGGAAATATGCGGCATTGTCTCATTAGTATCGGTGTTTATTGTACTCATAAAAATCCTTATTAAAAATTTAATATAATTTTCTACATAAAAAAGTTATGTTAGCGGTAAAGTTACGCCTACTTGTTTCATATATTTTCCTTGGCGATCGGCATATGAAGTATCACAAATTTGATCACTCTTTAAAAATAAAAACTGACAAGCTCCTTCATTTGCATATATTTTAGCAGGTAATGGAGTAGTATTAGAAAACTCTAAAGTTACATGTCCTTCCCACTCCGGTTCTAACGGAGTCACATTTACTATTATACCGCATCTTGCATAAGTAGACTTGCCGACACAAATAACTAATACATCACGCGGTATTTTAAAATATTCTATAGTTCTGCCAAGGGCAAAACTATTAGGTGGGATAATACACACATCTACTTCTCTATCAACTAAATTATATTCACTGAAATTTTTTGGATCAACCGTAGTAGAATTTATATTGGTGAATATTTTAAATTCATTAGATACTCTAGCATCATAGCCGTAAGAAGATAAGCCGTAAGAAATAATCTTTTCTTTATTATGCACTCTTACCTGCTTTTCCGCAAAGGGCCTTATCATACTGTGATTTATAACAGCTTCTTTTATCCACTTATCTGACATTATAGCCATAATCAAAACTTGATTTAATTAATAAACTAATGATTATAACTCATAATTATTTACAATACAAAATTTTTCTTTAAAACTATAAGTCTGAGACTACTTGAATAATGATAGTGATAATAATACAACATTATATACTTAAAATTAAATTATTACAAATTAAAATAGTTTTTTATTGTCAATTCTGAAAAGTATTATTATATTATAATATGGTTGATTTATATTTATTAATACTAAAAATTTACTTTGTATAGTAAATATTTATTTAAATTTATAGGAGCTTTATTAAAGTGAAAAAATTATTATTAGCTGCAAGTATTATTTGCCTTGCATCGGCTGGTCTTGCCGAAGAAAATCCAACACCTGTTATTTCTAATTCTGATACTGAAATAAAATTAGAAGGATTCTATTTATTTGAAAACGGTTATATTAAACAGGATCATTTAATTTTATTTGATAAAAATGTAACTGATAACAGGAAAAAGCTAGGGTTTTACACGGAAGCAGCGTTTGCGGCCACTATTGCTAAAACTATCAATGATGTAATAGCAGGTGCTAAAATAGTGCTTCAGCCTACTACAAGAGCAAAAACCTCTACAAGTTATAATGGATCACATATATTTATTGAAACTAGTTACGGTAAAGTAGAACTAGGCTCTCCTGCTGATGCAAGCGCTAAGTTGCGTATTACCGGTAGTCAAGTAACTGCAGGTACCGGAGGATGGTCTAGATATGCTCTACTTGATGGTCAATATATGCGATATAATGGTTTAAAATCGGATTTTGATACTAATGCTAGCTTTTATCTTGAGTCATACTCTAATTCTTTTGATCAAATCAATGATAAAGCTGAGAGAGCTAGAAGATTGAATTTTTTCACGCCTAAAATGAAAGGCTTCCAAGCCGGAGTTTCTTATACTCCCGATACTGCTAATACAGGCGGTAATAGAGATATAAATAATTTAACGCTTGCAAGCTCAGGCAGAAACGGAGTTAGTGTTTCTAAAACTGGAATAAAGACGGTTAAATTAGAGAATAACGAAACCATGACTATTAATCAGAATATTAGGGATGCTTTTTCTGCCGGCTTAACTTATGAACATGAAATTAGCGAAGATGCAGACTTAAAACTATCTGTCACCGGAGAATACGGTAAACCTGCTCGTCGTCTTATTCATGCTAAAATGGACGGAACTACAATTCAAGTGCTTAATACCTATAAACTTTCTAATTTAAAAGCATATAATCTTGGAGCTGTATTTACTTACGGTAATTTCTCTTGTGGTGCCTCTTACGGTAATTTAGGTAAAAGCTTAACCGCTAAGGAATATTATAAAGTCGGTCGTGATACCTATTATTACAATGGAGCAGTTGCTTATGGACAAGGACCTATAAAAACAAGTCTTGAATATCTTAAAACTTCAAGATATAAAAACACCGTTGATGCTGTAAGCCTCGCTACTGAATATAAGATCATGCCTGGTTTATTACCATATGCTGAAATTTCTCATTTCCAAGCTAAAGGTAAACCTGTATATTACCCTGAAGCACCTAGTAAAACAACACGAGGTACTGTTGGCCTTATAGGTACAAAACTTAAGTTTTAATTATTTACAAATTAATTGCCATCACTATTATAATCAAGGCTTAGAGTAATCTTATGCCTTGATTATTATATTTTTTTTAATTGAACTATCAATAAACTTTATAGTTCCGTCGTTGTAATAATCTTGTTTTCTTTTCTGTTAAATCTTTAAACCATTCTATTAGCTTACAGTACTCTAATTCTTGTCAAATTATGTTTAGCTTTTGTACTTCAAGTACCGGCCCAAACCTTGAAAAATTTATGCTATACTGCCTTTTGATTAAATAAAATTATATATTTTACTTTTTTTATTTTTAGATATTGATTTTCTCTGATTACCATATATTGGCAACCACAATATATGGTAATCATGTGATATATGATTTTTATTATTTTAAAACAGGAGTAACACTATGAATCATGCTCAATTTACAAGCTCAGGATATTCCTTTGTAAATGGATTAAAAGCAGTTACAAGATATGCAACCGCTTCTAAATTATTATTTAAAGATGCCTATAATTTTGTTTCTAGTTCCAACTTAAAAAATATTTACAATATTACATGCTTTAAATATTCAGAAAGTCTATACAAAAGACAGGGATTTTGAGACAGCATTGAAGTTTTTTAATATGCAACAGGATAATTCTCTAAAGATATGTAACTCAGAACATCGAAAACCAGCATCAGAGGACAATGAAAATCTTTTCCCTCCTATATTAATATGATGAAAATCTATTATTTTTTGGGAAGCCCATAGGAGGTAATTTACCGGTACTACCTCTTTTGCCTAAAAATGCAACAATGTTTTTCTCAAGTTTTACTTTTCCATTGTTATTCCAACCTAAGCCGTCTTCTTTATTGAATATTTTAATATCTAGAAGCTTAGCATTCTTAAATTTTTGCAGCGTTACACCTTGCCCTTTTTTCATTTCAGGTATTTCATCTATATTAAATACCAGTAATTTACGACTTTCACCGATACAAGCAATACTATCACCGTTTACAGGTAAACAAGCTATACACACATGACCATCCGGTACATTCATAATTTGCTTTCCTGTTTTTGTTTGAGCCATTACTTCATTTGAATTAACTAAAAACCCCTTACCTACACTACTTGCAAGTAATAAAAGCTGATCAGGTTTATAGACTAAAATATTCGTAATATCGTTATTACCTATATCCACAAGTAGTTTTATAGATTCCCCTGTTCCTTTACCTTTGGAAATATTATCGGCAAGCAAAGTAAAAAATCTGCCTTCTGAACTAACTATTAATATTTTATCAGTCGTGTAAGCTTCTAAAATAAATTTTTCTGCATCACCTTCTTTATATTTGATAGTCGATAAATCGGTGTTATGACCTTTTAACGAACGCACCCACCCCATTTTTGAGCAGATAATAGTAATCGGCTCTTTAGTAATGAAAGCCGTTATATCAACTACTTGATTCGTAAGCGTTACTTCCTCAAAGCTTGTACGCCTTGCTCCTATTACCGTATTTAATCCAAATTTCGTTTGTACTGTTTTGATTTCTTTTTTAACTATTTTCCATAGTTCTTTAGGATTATTTAGAATTTCTTCTAATATAGCTTGTTGCTTCTGCAAATTACTATGCTCATTAATAATTTCCTGCTCTTCAAGCTTACGAAGCGAGCGAAGACGGGTATTTAATATCGCTTCTACTTGTATTTCGGTTAGTTTAAACCGCTCCATCATTATCGCTTTTGGCTCATCTTCTTCACGAATAATTTTAATTATCTCATCAAGATTTAGATAAGCTATCCTAAGCCCTTTTAGAATTTCTAAACGATGCTTGATTTTGTTTAAAAGATAAGTTGATCTGCGAGTAACAATATTTTGTCTATGATATAGAAACTCTTGTAAAATCTCTAAAATATTCATTACTCTCGGCACGTTATTACTGCCGATCACATTCATATTTAACTGAATGCGGCTTTCTAAATTCGTTAGCTTGAATAGAGATTCCATAACTATTTGCGGATCACATCCCCGATCTCTCGGCTCTATAACCAACCTTATAATGTCTGTTGATTCATCTCTAATATTGCTAACAAGGGGAATTTTTTTATCCTTTAGTAATATTGCTATTTGTTCTATAAGTTTTGATTTCTGAACCTGATAAGGTATCTCGGTTACGACTATCTGATATGTACCGTAACTTAGCTCCTCTTTTTCCCATCTGCTTCTTACTCTAAGACTACCGCGTCCAGTAGTATATGCAGCATTAATAACTTCAGCTTTATCAATAATTATGCCGCCGGTCGGGAAATCAGGACCTTTGACAAAGTTTATTATATCGTTAATTTCAGCTTTCGGATGGTTGATTAAATGTATTAGAGCATCACAAAGCTCATGTAAATTATGCGGCGGTATATTGGTTGCCATACCGACTGCTATCCCTTCAGAACCATTAGCTAGTAAATTCGGAAAACTTGCCGGCATTATTACCGGTTCTAAATCGGAACCATCATAAGTAGGGCGAAAATCTACCGTATCTTTATCGATGTCCTCCATTAATAACGTACATATGTCCGTCATACGTGATTCGGTATAACGCATAGCTGCTGCATTATCACCGTCGATAGAGCCGAAATTACCCTGCCCATCAATTAAAGGATAACGCAACGAAAAATGCTGAGCAAGGCGTACCAAGGTATCATACACTGCCACATCACCGTGCGGGTGGTATTTACCTATTACGTCACCGACCACCCTCGCACATTTCTTATAGCCGGAATTCGGCTCAAGCCTTAACTGTAGCATTGCGTATAATAACCTACGATGTACAGGCTTGAGTCCGTCACGTACGTCAGGAAGCGAACGTGACATAATTGTTGATAACGCATAAGCAAGATAACGCTCTGATAATGCATTACCAAAGTCAATATTTTCTACTTTAGCTTCTTTCATAAGTTATTTAGTTTTTATTTATAGTCGTTGTTGCGTGGTTCTCTATGTCATTCCTACGAAAGCAGAAATCCAGAAAAAAAGTATAAACACAGCAAATTCTTAAAATTAAAAGCTCGATTTATCTCGCTTTATGATGGATTTCTGCTTTCGCAGGAATGACATAAGAGTATACAAATATCACTTCAACACACAACTCTGCTTATTATAAGCTAATTTCTTACAAACCGCTTTAGCTTGACTAAGACTACCATAATCACCGGCTAAGATTAAATAGAAAAATTTGCCGTCGTCATATTTAACTTTTTTGGTTGTGATAACAACATTTTTAAGAATTTTCGGGAATTGCTTTTTTATTCTTTCCCCTTCTTTCATTGCTTCTGCTTCAGATTTTACCGAACCTAGTTGTACTTTATAACTTTCATTATTTTTACAATTTTTAGCATTACTAACCTTATCTTTACTTCCTTTTTCAAGCTTTATTATATTTAAATCCGTTTCATTTTTGGCGTTATTATTTGGCTCTATTAATGCAATAAGATTAGATATTTCATCAAAAGATTCATCGCTTTGACTTTGGTTGCGAGAATCTATACTCATAGGTTTCTCAGGGTCAGGAAGCAATTTTACGGTTTTAATATTTGTATCTTTAGCAATAAGATTTTCATATATCGTACTATGTACTGCGGCTATTTGGTTATTCTCTATTATAGACGGTTTTATTTTTGTAGGCAGCTCATCAGGATAAATAGTAATTACCGGCTTACTATTCTGATAATATTGATAACCAAAATAAATAGCGGACATACATACTAAAAATACTAGAAATATTTTAATAAAAATATTATTGATCATATTTAGTAATTTGATAATAGAAAAACGTCATTGCGAGGAAAAATTGTAAGTTTTGACGAAGCACTCTCAGGAGTATTATTTCATGAGATTGCCACGCAGCCTACGGCTGCTCACAATGACGACTCGGTATCCACATGAGCAACACCTCCTTGCAATGACGATGAAAACCTAACTACATTTTGTTCATTGGTTCTACACCTATCACTTCAAGACCACTAGCTATAACTTTCTGTATAGCACTTGTAAGAGCAAGGCGTGCTAGAGTTAATTCTTTATTGCTCTCAATTACAAATCTATAATCGCTATTTTCTTTACCGAAATTCCACATAGAATGAAATTTTGAGGCTAAATTTATTAAATAAAATGCAATGCGATGCGGTTCAAAATATTTTGCAGATGCTTCTAATGTTTTTGTCCAGCTAGCCAAAAGTTTTATAATCTCAATTTCTTCTTCAGAGGATAATAAAGATAAATCATACTTACCTGATTCAAAGTTATTATAAGATTCAGGCATTAATTCTTTAGCTTTTGATAAAATAGATATCGTTCTCACATGTGCATATTGTACATAAAAGATAGGATTTTCTCTTGATTGTTCTTTCACTTTTACCAAATCAAAATCAAGTGGCTTATCATTTTGTCTAGTTAACATCATAAATCTTATGATATCTTTCCCCACCTCATGATTTACGTCTTGCACACTAGCAAAGCTCCCAAGACGTTTTGACATTTTAACCGGCACACCGTTTTCAACGAAATTGACCAATTGACAAATTTTAACGTCCACTTTAACCTGCTCCTTACCTAAAGCTTTAACTATTGCCTCAATTCTTTTAACATATCCACTATGATCGGCACCAAGTACATAAATTAAGTGATTCGCTCCCCGCTCTATTTTATCCTTAGCATATGCAAGATCAGAAGCAAAATAAGACCAACTTCCATCAGCTTTTTCTATAGGACGATCTTGACTATCACCGTACTTAGTAGATTTAAATAATTTTTGAACTCTATTATCCCACTCTTCGTGAATTTTACCTTTAGGGGCAGGTAACGTACCTTCATAAATTAGCCCCATACGCTCCAGTAGTTTAACTGTTTCCTCTATCTCACCTTTATCATGCAATGATTGCTCAGAGAAAAATATATCATGTTTAATCCCTAAATCTGCTAAATCTTTTCTATTTAAATCAAGCATTTTTTCTACGGCAAAACTTTTAATTATTTTGAACCTTTCAGCATAGTTCATCGTTAATAATTTATTGCCGTATTCTTTCGCTAAAATTTGCCCAAGCGGAATTAAATACTCTCCCGGATATAACCCGGCAGGGATAGTAATTTGCTCACCTAAAGCCTCTTTATAACGTAATAATACCGTACTAACTAAATCATTTATTTGTGAGCCTGCATCATTAACATAATATTCTTTTGTAACGGAATAACTTACCTTTTGCAAAATCCTTGCTAGCACATCACCATATACCGCACCCCTAGCATGCCCTATATGCATTGGACCGGTGGGATTTGCCGAAACATACTCGATGTTAATATTTTTGCTTTTATCTATATCAATTTCAAAAAACTTTTCTTCATGCTGTAAAATATCCTTTATTGATGCCTGCCAACTATCAGCTTTTATAGTAAAATTAATAAAGCCAGGTCCTGCTATTTCTATACTTGCAATATAAGGTAATGTTATAAGGACTTCTTTAAATTTTAAAGCCACTTCCCGAGGAGCAATACTTTCTTTAGCTGCAATAATCATTGCAATATTACTTGATAAATCACCGTTAAAACTATCTTTCGGTATTTCAATAGTAGCAGTATTTGCTATTTCTTGATTATTATATAATTGCCTGCTTGCCACAATTATATCTTGTTTCAATTGATTAAATATATTCATAATTATTAAATGTTATTAAAATTCAGCGAATAAAATTCTTACAAACGCTTGCTAATAAGGAGGAATTTGTAGGAGACACAGAACGCAGCACCGCAGCGTACACTTTAGTACGTGAGGATGCGAGTATCGGAGCGACGCACAAATTACCCTTAGAAGCAAGTTATGTAGGAAGTCGAGCAGAGCTGATTATATTCCTGAATGGCAAAACGGTCAGTCATCCCTGCTATATAATCAGCAACAACTCTAGCTTTACTATATGTTTCATTAGAGTCTATTAGCATTTTCCAATTAACCGGCAATAAATTAATATCATCCATATAAACCTTAAACAGCCCTTGTACGATTTTAGTACATTTAAGGCTGATGGCCGTAATTTTATTACTTTTATAAACTCGCTCATGAAGAAACTTCTTAGTTTCCTTAATATTTTTATTAGTTTTTTCCGTAAAATCCACTATCTGATAATTTAAGTTACGTATCTCATCTATGTTAGTAATTTTTTCTTTATTTAAATTTTCTTTTGTTTGCCATAATAAATCGGTAATTAACTCATGTATTAGCTTACGTACTACCTCATAAATCAGACATGAGGAACTAATATTTTTAAATTTTGACTTGAGTTCAACAACATGTTGATCAATATATTTAAGTTCAGCAAGACTATGAAAATCGATAATTTTAGCACCGATACTATCTTCCAAATCATGCGAAATATAGCTAATATCATCGGCAAGAGCTGCTATTTGAGCCTCTGCTGATGCATAGGTACTAAGTTCTAAATCATTTTGCTTATTATACTCTGCTATATATTCATTTATCTCGCCTAGTATAGGACCGTTATGTTTTACTATTCCTTCTAAAACTTCCCATGTTAAATTTACTCCATTATAAGCCGCATATCTTTTTTCAAGTAATGTTAGTATCTTTAAAGATTGAGCATTATGAGAAAAGCCGTTATACTCTCTCATACATTCATTTAAAGCTCGCTCTCCCGCATGACCGAAAGGCGTATGCCCAAGATCATGAGCAAGTGCTATTGTCTCAGCTAAATCATTTGATAAATTTAAAGTACTAGCGACCGAACGTGCAACAGTCGAAACCTCTAGAGAATGAGTTAGCCTATTTCTGTAATGATCTCCCTCGTGATTAATAAAAACTTGAGTTTTATATTGCAAACGCCTAAATGCATTAGTATGTATAATACGATCACGATCACGTTCAAACTCGTTTCTATAAGAGGTCGGGATTTCCTTATATAATCTTCCCCTACTTTTAAGAGGATCAGAAGCGTATGAAGCAAGCATCGTTATCCTTTATTTTGAAAGACGTTGTTGTGGTTCTAACTTTTCGTCATTGCGAGGAAATTGCATAGCAATTGACGAAGCAATCTCAGGAGTTTGTTATTATTTCATGAGATTACCACGCAGCCTACGGCTGCTCGCAATGCCGATTGGGTATCCACACAACAAAGCCAACTTGAAAAATATCAAGATATACTATATAATTTATGAGACTTTTACAAGGTAATTTTAAGTGACGATAACAATTACGGATAGAGCTTTTGAACGGGTTTGCGAGTTAGTAAAGCTAGAAAAAGATAAGAATTTAGTACTGCGAATTTCGGTTGATAGCGGCGGTTGCTCAGGACTTATGTATAATTACGAACTAGTCTCAAAAGATAATATAGAGCAAGATGATTATGTCATTACTAAACATAATGCTACAATTATTATTGATCCTATCTCTCAAAAATTTATGCTAGATTGCACTCTTGATTTTATAGAAGAACTAGGCAGTTCATATTTCAACGTTAGTAATCCGCAAGCTAAAGCAAAATGCGGCTGCGGTAATTCTTTCTCGGTGTAAATGCAAGTATTGCGAGTGGACATTGTTATTAGAATACCGATGTCATTCCTGCAACAGCAGCAATGACATCGCAACGTCAAACTTTTAATGTTAATCATTAAGTTGCATAGTTGCTCCACCTACCTCAACTTCGTCATTGTTATCATAAGGAGGACGCTCTACTTCATTACTATTATCGTTATTATCTTTATCTTCTTCGTTATCTGAAGTATTACTATCTCATGTTAATATAAACATGTTGTTCTTGGACTTGTTGAGAGCTATTAAACTTTGTTTTAATGTTTCAGCTTGAGATTGTCTTATTAAATCATCGCATACCAAAACTCCGTAGTCCTAAGTATTTCCTTCTTCTTGTTGTTGAGTTTTTAAATCCATTATTTCTGCATCAGAGCAAACCTCGGTAATAAGTTTTATTAAGTCAGGACGATCATTTAATGATCTGCCCAAAGGATCATTATAAGTAAATATTATCTTATTTGTATCATTATCTCATATTTACCCAATGCCTATGTCCTGTATTAATTGGCATTTGTTTACTTCTTGTTGATTATTAGTCAATTGCTCATTTTTTGTTGTACTTCTGGCCACTCCTTGGCTTGCAGCTCCGGCAGTGAAACAAAATCATTTATTATAGTCTGTGTATCACTTAAAAATTTTGTTCTGTCAGCCTCTTTAGTAACTATACTCAGATCTTCCATCTTACCTTTGTCAAGCATTGAGCGTATAAAAACAGTATTTTCCTCCATCTCCGTACTATAAACTTTATGAACTTTTAACAATAATTTTTGTTCTTCCTGAGGGCTAGCTATACTTGCAGCCTTTAAATATTCAAAAGCAGCTAGTGGTATTAAATTTAATTTAAATAAAAATTCTTCTAAAGATATATAAAGATCTTTTTTTAAAGATATTTTCATAAATCATACCTAAATAATAATGAGCATTGGCTTTTATTTCATTTATAGATATAATAATATGCTCAGCTTGCGATCCCGTAAGTTTATCAAGCCATTCTAATGCTTCTTTATAATATTTTTTTTGTTCTTTATTAGATTCTACATTATCGGTTACTTGATAAGGTTTTAATTTTATATTATTATTTACTCCGTCAAAAAATCATTTATATTTTTCTGTTTAGGACTACCAAGCAGTGTACTGCCAACTGCTTTTATTTGATTCCATATAATAATTATACCTATAAATTATTTGCATTTATACAAATAAAAACATTTTTGATCTATAAGCTGAATAAATTAATATTAATACTATTTAAAAAAATTCTAAATAAGTAAATTTACAACAAAGATTTAAAGGCGAATTTGTGAAATTCTAACGATAAGAAAGTTCTATTTTTTTATATTGTAAAAAATTATTACTTCTATTTTAAAATTGAATTAATAGGGGATATTTATATATATTTTGAAAGGTAAAACTTGAAGTTATTTTTCTTTTGTAATTTTATCATATTTTTTTAGTTTGATAAGAATAGACTCTAGATTATCCAACTTCATCATACATGGACCATCGCTTGGAGCGTTATCGGGGTCTTGATGTACTTCCATATACATACCGGCGATACCTACAGAAGTTGCTGCCTTTGCAAGTAACTCTACATATTTTCTTTCTCCACCGGTACTGCCTCCTAGCCCGCCCGGTTGCTGAACGGAATGTGTGGCATCAAAAACTACAGGTACATTTAACTCTGCCATTATTGCAAGACTACGCATATCAGATACCAAGTTATTATAACCAAAACATGCTCCTCGCTCTGTAAATAATATATCCTTTACTCCAAAAGCTTCTAGTTTTGTTTGTACATTTTTCATATCCCACGGAGCTAGAAACTGTCCTTTTTTTACTTTTACTATTTTACCTGTTTTTGCTGCAGCTTGAAGCAAGTCGGTTTGTCTACATAAAAATGCCGGAATTTGTAAAATATCTGCTACTTCGGCTGTTTCAGTACATTGACTCTCTGAATGAACATCAGTAACAATAGGGCAATCGAATTCAGATTTTACTTTTGATAAAATTTCTAAACCTTTCTCAATACCAACTCCTCTAATCCCATGTACGGAAGTTCTATTAGCTTTATCAAAAGAAGATTTATAAATAAATGGAATCTCAAGCTTGCTAGTTAATTTAACAAGTTTTTCTGCCATAAACAACGCATGATCTTTTCCTTCAATCTGACAAGGCCCTGTAATTAGAACAAACGGTAAATCATTTCCTATTTTGATATTGTTAAGTTTTACTACTTTTTGCATAATTCTTAGATTTAATCAATTGAACGAGGCACGGATTAGTGTTTCTCTGTTATATCAGGTACTGATTCATTTTCTATTAAGTCATTATTAATTATTAGTGTATAATATTTTTCTTTTATTGTCGTTAAATCATAACTACCATGATAATAACCTTCTAGATTAATAATTTTTTTTAAATAAAAATTTACCTGCTCTGTTTCTAACGGTTCATCTATATTTTTTACAATAGATGACTTAATATTAATTAAATACGCTTTTATTTTTTTTAATTCTTTAATAATTATAAAAATATCATGCGGTTTTGTTACCAATATTCCTACAAACAAAATTAATAATATTTGTGTTAAAGACATATTTATATTAATTTCTTATGTTTATATTTTGGATTTAAAATACTTTCCCTGTTAGTACTTAGCATATATTCATGATAATCTTGATAATTTCCTTCAAACCATGTAGCATTATTTTCTTTATCATATGATATAATATGAGTGGTTATTCTATCTAAAAACCATCTATCATGACTAATCACTAATACACAACCTGCAAAATCTAAAATAGCATCTTCAAGTGCTCTTAACGTATCAATATCTAAATCATTAGACGGCTCATCTAATAATATAACATTTGCTCCTTCTTTTAGTAATTTTGCCAAATGTACTCTGTTACGTTCTCCACCTGAAAGTTGTCCAACTTTTTTTTGTTGATCACCGCCTCTAAAATTAAAAGCTGCACAATAAGCTCTACTTTTAATTATTCTATTACCAAGTTGTAATTCATCTAGACCTTCTGAAATTTCTTCCCATATAGTCTTATTATCATCTAAATGATCCCGTGATTGATCGACATAACCTAATTTGACCGTTTGACCAATTTTAATAGAACCACTATCTGGCATTATTTTACCTGTAATAATATTAAACAAAGTAGACTTACCTGCTCCATTCGGTCCAATAATTCCTACAATAGCTCCACGTGGAACTTTAAAACTAAAATCTGATAATAATATTTTATTATTAAATTTTTTAGCTATATGTTCTGCTTCAATAACAAAATCACCTAAACGAGGTCCGTTAGGTATAATTATTTGAGTAGGATCAGTTTTTTGTTCTTGTTGTTTATTTAATAACTCTTGATATGCTGTAATACGTGCTTTATTTTTTGATTGTCTAGCTTTTGGAGTTTGACGAATCCATTCAAGTTCACGATTCAATTGTTTTTTTCTATCATCGTCTTCTTTACTTTCTAAAGCTAATTTTTTTTGCTTCTGCTCAAGCCAAGAACTATAATTTGATTCCCACGGTATACAATTTCCACGATCTATTTCTAATATCCATTCTGTAACATTATCTAAAAAATAACGATCATGGGTAATTACTATTACAGTACCTTCATAATGCTTTAAATAATCCTCAAGCCAAGAAACTGATTCTGCATCCAAATGATTTGTAGGTTCATCAAGTAACAACATATCAGGTTTCTCTAAAAGCAATTTACATAAAGCCACTCTTCTTTTTTCTCCACCGGAAATTTTTGTAATATCTGCTTCTTTTGGTGGGCAACGTAAAGCAAGCATTGCAATCTCTATTTCACGTTCTAGATTCCATCCATCACAATTGTCTATTTTTTCTTGCAATTCTGCTTGTTTATCAAAAAGCTTTTGCATTTCTTCATCAGTGATTTCAGCAGCAAATTTGTTACTTATATAATTAAATTCATCAATAAGTTTTTTCTTTTCATAAAGACCTTCTATGATATTATCAAAAACATTTTTACTAGCATCAAGATACGGTTCTTGAGGTAAATATCCTACTTTTATACCAATTTTAGCTGTTGCTTTACCTTCAAACTCTTTATCAATACCTGCCATTATTTTTAATAAAGTCGATTTGCCTGCTCCATTTGGACCTATTATACCGATTTTAGCTTTTGGTAAAAATGATAAATTTGTTTCTTTTAAAATTCGTTTACCATTTATAATTTTGCTTAAACCAACCATTTCATAAACATATTGATATGACATAAATTACTTATTTCCTTATATTATTATTTTACACCGATATATATTATTTACTACTGTATTGTATGAATTTATTGCTCTATGATCATATAATTCAAAATTAGACATTGTAATTTCTATCATTGTGTTTCTCGTTTAGATATTTATTTTAAGAAATAAAATGCTGTATATATACTTTAATTTTAGCAGCTTGAGGATTGTGTATACTTTTATACTTATAATTTTTCGTTCAAGCTTATTGATAATTTTTCCATATGCATTTTAATTTAATTTTAACAATATCAAGTCTAATTCTTCCAAATCTTTATAATGAAATATTAATTTTCCACCTAATGGATAATTTTCTATTGTTATTTTTATACCAAATTTTTCTGATAAAGCTTTTACTAATAATTCTAGATCATTATCCATAGCGTTGTCCTTTAAAAAACGCTTTCCTATTTTGTTATTATTGTTCGGGGATTTTGTATACTCATTTTTATACCATTGTCTTACTAGTTCTTCTGTTTGACGTACATTTAAATCATTATTTATAATATAATCGGCTATTACTTCTGCATGTTCATGATTTATTAAACACCGAGCTTGACCCATACTTAGTATATTTTCATTTACTTTATCTTGAATAGACTGCGGCAAATTATTAAGCCTTAATAAATTAGCTATATGACTACGACTTTTACCAAGCCTTTCAGCTAATTTTTCTGCCGTATAATTAAAATTTTCTATTAAATATTTAAAGCCACGAGCTTCTTCCATCACTGTTAAATCAGTTCTTTGTATGTTCTCAATTAATGCTATTTCCATACTCTCTCTAGCATCTAAATTTTTTATAATTACCGGTATCTCTAAAACTTTTGCTAATTTACATGCACGCCAGCGTCGCTCTCCTGCTATAATTTGGAAATTATTATCAACAATAATAGGCTGTAATAAACCATTATTCAATATAGAATCTGCTAATTCTTTTATTTTATCATATTCAAAGTTTTTTCTAGGCTGATTCTCGTTTGGTCTTATTTTATCAATATTTATTATTTGTACTATTTCTGATTCTATAGAAATAACTTCTTCTCCAAGTAATGAAGATAATCCTCTTCCTAGTCCTTTATTTTTCGCCATATCTTTCTAAGATTTCTTTTGTAAGTTCTATATATGCAACTGCTCCCGAACATTTATAATCATATATAATAGCCGGTTTTCCATATGAAGGAGCTTCAGATAGTTTAATATTTCTTGGAATAACGGTTTTAAATACTAATTCTCCTAAGCATTTTCTAACATCATCTTCTACTTGTTCCGTTAAACGATTACGCTTATCATACATTGTAAATAATATACCTGCAATCTTTATCTTAGGATTTAATTTTTTCTCTACAATTTCAATTGTTTTTAACAAATGACTTAATCCTTCTAAAGAATAAAAATCACATTGCATTGGAATCAGTACTTCATCGCTTGCAACTAAAGCGTTTACCGTTAATAAATTTAATGAAGGAGGGCAATCAATAATTATATAATCATATAATATTTTTATTTCTGCCAATAGCTTCATTAAAATATATTCTCGGTCCTTTAATTTTGTTAAGTCTAATTCAGCCGCAGATAGATTAGTGTTTGAAGTAATTATTTCTAAATTTGGTATATCTGTAGAAATTATTGCATCTTGCAATTCTATTAAATTTGTTAATACGTGGTATATAGTATTTTTGCGTTGTTGCTGACTAATTCCAAAACCGGTACTACTATTCCCTTGAGGATCAAGATCTATAACTAAAATTTTTTTATTTACAGCAGCAAAAGCTGTAGCTAAATTCACAGTAGTTGTAGTTTTAGCTACCCCTCCTTTTTGATTAACAATAGCAATTACTTTCATATCATTTTTGTTAAATTACTAACTTCTAGAATTTTCCCTTCTTCACAAGTAATACTTTGATGTATTAAATAACCAAATAACCATCTCTCTTTAGCTTCTACTATTTCAGTTAAATAATTTTTTCCTTTTAATAACAAAAATTTTTCTCGTACTGAAATATTTTTTATGCAATTAAATATTGTATTTAAGTTAGAGAAAGCTCTACAAGTTAATATACTACAATCTATTTCTACTTTTTCTATTCTTTGATTGATTATTTGTATGTTATTATTTGATATCTTTGATGCTTTTTCTAAAAATATACATTTACGTAAATCAGCTTCTATTAAACTTACTTGCGCTACCCCCGCTATAGATAATACTATACCAGGCAAACCGGAACCGCTTCCTATATCAACCAAATGTATTTCTTTATTATCAATATATTGTATTAATTGTAATGAGTCTAATATATGACGTTGCCAAAAATTATGTATAGTATTATCCGATACAAGATTGATTGATTTATTCCATTTTTTAACTAACTTTTGAAAAATTTCTAACTTTTCAATTATTTCACGTGGAACTTCCATCACTATATTTAGTTTTTAAATAAATTATAATAGCCGTAATTGCTGCAGGTGTAATCCCTGGAATTCGACGTGCTACACCAATAGTAGTAGGTTTATGGGAAGAAAGTTTTTCCTGTATCTCTAATGATATACTCGGTATTTTAAAATAGTCAATATTTTTAGGTATGAACTGCGCCTCTTCACTTTTAAATAAATTAATATCTGCGTGTTGTCTAGTTAAATATGAAGCATATTTTGCTTCAATATAGAGTAATTGCAAAATGTTATTATTTTGTGTTTCTTTAAGCATAGGAAAAATTTTAATAGCTTGTTCAACATTAAAATTAGGTATTTTAAATAAGTCTAATACTGTTTTATATGTACCATCCTGTGCAACCTGTATACCCATTTTAGCAAGTTTACTAGTAGTTAAAGACAAGGTATTTAATAATGATTTTATTTTTTCTATGTCTTCACATTTTTTTGTGAATATTTTTTTACGTTTTTCTGATACGACTCCAATGTTCATCCCTAATTCCGTTAAACGTAAATCAGAGTTATCTGCTCTTAAAGATAATCTATATTCTGAGCGAGAAGTAAACATACGATAAGGTTCTATAGTACCAAATGTTGTTAAATCGTCAATCATTACTCCAATATAACTGTTTGCTCTTGTTAACATAAACGGTGCTTGATCTTTTACTGCTAAAGCAGCATTTATACCGGCTATTATACCTTGCCCTGCGGCTTCCTCATATCCTGTAGTACCGTTAATTTGCCCGGCCAAATACAATCCAGCTATTTTTTTTGTCTCTAACGTAACACTTATTTCACGTGGATCAACATAATCATATTCTATAGCATAACCTGGACGTAAAACCTTTACATTTTCTAATCCTGGTATTGTTTTGATCAATTTATGTTGCACATCTTCAGGCAAAGAAGTAGAAATACCGTTTGGATAAATCGTATAATCATCTAACCCTTCAGGTTCTAAAAATATACGATGTTCTGATTTTGTACTAAATCTGACTATTTTATCTTCAATAGAAGGACAATATCGTGGTCCTATTCCTTCTATTTGCCCTGAATACATTGCGGATTTATCAAGATTCTCACGTATAATATCATGAGTTTCTGAGGTTGTTTTTGTGATAAAACAATTTATCTGAGAAACATTAACAATATTTGTTAATTCAGAAAAAGGACGAGGAATTTTATCACCGGGTTGTAAAATTGTTTTACTATAATCAATAGTACGTCCATCAATGCGAGGCGGTGTACCTGTTTTTAAACGAGCCAGTTTAAAACCTATTTGTTTTAATGTATTTGATAATCCATACGAAGGCTCTTCATCTACTCTACCTGCAGGAATTTTTTTTTGTCCAATATGAATAAGACCTGATAGGAAAGTACCTGTAGTTAATATAATTTTTTGACAAAGAATTTTGCTACCGTTATTTAAAATAACCGCTTCAATTTTAGAAGATTTAATTTCTATATCTTCCACTTTTCCATATAATATATCTAGATTAGGATAATTTGTTAATATTTGATACATTGCTTTTTTATAAAGCTTTCGATCAGCTTGAGCTCTAGGTCCCCAAACTGCTGGTCCTCTAGTCTCATTCAGCATTTTATAATGTATACCGGCTTGGTCTATAACATAACCCATTAACCCATCAAGTGCATCGATTTCTTTAACTAATGTGCCTTTTGCAATGCCACCGATTGCTGGATTGCAAGACATTTCGCCTAAATTTTCCGGTTTTAACGTAATTAAGAGAGTAGGAACTCCAAGACGTGCAGAAGCAGCGGCTGCTTCTACGCCTGCATGTCCACCGCCTATAACTATTACGTCATATTTTAGCATTAATTATTCTATAATTTCAGATTTATTAAAGAAAAATTCGATTTCTCTTTTCGCACTATTTTCACTATCTGAACCATGAATACTATTAGCCTCAATTGATTCGCCTAAATCTTTTCTAATAGTGCCTGCTTCAGCTTCAGCAGGATTAGTTGCACCCATAATGGTACGGTTTAAAGTTATAGCATCCTCCCCCTTAAGCACTTGAAGTACTACCGCTCCTGAAGTAATATATTCAACTAAGCTATTAAAAAACGGTCTTGCTCTATGCTCATCATAAAAACATGCAGCTTCATATTTAGTTAAAAATTTCATTTTCTGAGCCACTATTTTTAAACCGGCATTTTCTAAGTAAGTATTAACTTGCCCTATTTTATTCCTTTTGATAGCATCAGGCTTAATCATTGAAAAAGTATATTGTATTGTCATTTTGTAACCTATTTATTATAATTATTAAATATATTTTTTAGCTGAACGATTCCATATTAAAGCAAATAATCCTCCTCCTAAAAGAGCAGAAATACTGAAAAATATAAATACCCCATTCCAACCATAATTATCGCTAATCCATCCTACGCCGACTCCCGCAATAGCCGCTCCTAAATAACCAAATAACCCTGATAATCCATTAGCCGTACCGACAGCCTGACGGGTACTAAAATCAGCAGCTGCTATACCTACAAGGAGCTGAGGTCCTGAAACAAAAAAGCCTATTAAAGAAAGAATTACTATACTTAATAATTCACTGTGAATAGGAAGTTTCCAAAACAAGACTAACAATAAGCTAAGCAATACCATACATATGGATGCAACAGGACCTCGACGACCTTGAAATAGTTTATCAGATAAAACACCTGCTATTAATGCCCCTGGGATACCTATCATTTCATATAAACCGATTTGTAAGCCTGCATTTGCAAGACTTATATTACGTAAATCTTTTAAAAATGTTGGAGCCCAATAAATTACTCCGGAACGTATCATATAAACAAACATGTTTGCTAAACAAACATACCATATTAGCTTATTACAAAAGACCATTTTAAGTAATTGTGGAGTTAATAGCTTCTCATAATCTCCTATAGCTTCAAGCGGATATTCTTTATATTCCTCTACGGTAGATAAACCTACTTCTTTTGGAGAATTACGAAGCCTATTATATAAAAAAAGCGATACTACACAAGCAACTACACCTGGAACAAAAAAGGCAGCTCTCCAATCAAATTTATCGATTAAATAACCGCAGCTTATCATAGCAAGGGCACCACCTATTTGATTAGAAGTTGCACCCATAGCCCATTTAGTTCCAAGTTCTTTTGAAGCGAACCAGTGAGTAAGCATCTTTGTTGCAGGAGGCCAGCCCATAGATTGAAACCAGTTACTGGCTATCCATAAAATTCCTATAAGCCATAAAGAATCTGAAAAACCTATTAGCATAGTAATGATCCCGACAAATAAAAGACCCAAAACCATAAATATCCGAGCATTAACTTTATCGCTAATAAACCCGTTACACGCTTTACTAACTCCATACATAATAGATGAAGCAGTTAATATCCAGCCAATTTGCGTTTTAGTAACCCCAAAATATTCTCTTATAGCAGGAGTTGCTATATTAAAATTCTGACGACAAAAATAAAAAGTTGCGTAACCTATAATAATAGAATACAAAATCCTTACTCGCCAACTATTATATTTTTTTACATATGGCGATCTTGGAGTTTTAATTTTGGATCTTGTATTTGTCATATTATAAACTCTCCAACTATAAAAAAAGCAAGTTTAAGAGTCTAGCAGTAAATAAATTTTCATTAATAATTAAAGAGCTTTTTTGCTACAAAAATATTATAATTTGTAGCAAAAAAGCTCTTTAATTATTAATGAAAATTTATTTACTGCTAGACTCTTAAACTTAAATTTTAACAAATTCTATTTTCGGTTTTATTTACCAAAACTTTATACTCTTTATTTAAACCTTTAACGGCATATATCCATAATATTACTATTACAAAGAATATAGAAGCAAAATAAGGAGTTGCCTCTACAAAACCAAATGCAGGAAATAAAATAAAGAATGTAGATTGAATAATAGCACCGCCTGATTTACCAAATCTTCCTCCGATAACTTCAACAGCAGCTTGCCCTTTTACTCGTAAATCCTTATCAAGCGGAATATACGCCATGTTTTTAGTGGCATCAAATAAAGAATATTTTACACCTTTACTTAAAACATTTTGAATCATACCGATAATAACAGCAAGTGCTAAAGGACCTGAAGCAAGAATACCTGTTAAATGCATAGCAATAACACTATCAAAAAAGATAAATGCAAAAAACGCTGCACCGGTAATTAACATCATTAATGGAGTTATCATAGCTGCAGTTAGCCATGATACTTTTCTTAAAATATTACTACCTATAAGCATGAAAGCAATTGCAACCCAACCCTGATAAAATTGGAACTTCCCCATATATATAGTGTAAGCCTCTTTCGTCGGATATAATTCTTTTACTTTGGATTTCCAAACACCTTCAACTAAATTTACTGAAACACCGTAAGCAATAAGTAACAATGCAATATAACCTACATACTTAGAAGTAAAGATCATTTTAAAACTGTCTATTAATGACATTTTAGCTTTAGCTTTCTTTTCTTTTACTAATGCCGGATCATAAAGTCTAGGATCGGTTAGAACGTTTTTATTCATCCATCTATATGTTAATATTACCAAAAAGCTACTTGTTATCATTATAACAAATAAAGGCACAAATTTTAGATGTTCTGCAACTATTTGAGTTTTTTCATGCAAGCAATATCCAATAATTACGGATGTTACAGGCAATGCTAAATTAGCAAGTAAACCAAACATTGAGTAAAAACGTTTAGCTTCATCGGTTTTAGTAATTTGGTTAGCAAATTGCCAAAATAATAAACTAAGCATCATTGTTCCCCAAAGCTCTGCCATAGTATAAAAAGATGCAAAACTCCATTTCCCAACTATTCTTATAAACCATTTGAAATTAGGATAAGCTACACTCCAAGATTCTATGGTTTCAGGATCAGGATGAACTAAATCAGGGTAAGGGTAAAGAACAAACGCAAATAATGCAAAATACCCTAAGAAAAATGAAGTAATAACATAAAACACGTTTTCTTGCTTTAAAATATCGCAGAGCTTAACATAAATTACCATAGCGATTACGGCAGAAGGTAGTACTATATATGTTTTTAAGAAACTTATTGCTTCTGCTCCTATATCCGTTACTACAAACCCGTCTTTAATTGAACGAAGCGTTGAGTAGTTTAATAAAATACAGAACATCATAAACGCCATAGGAAGAAACTTCTTATTTTCATATCTTTCTATAGGCCAAATTACCTTGCTTAGTTCCGAGAGATAATTGTCATTTTTGGGAGTATTCATAAATTAAATTTTTCTATTTATTTTGAAGATAAATATTATACTAGAATATGTTAGAAAAGTCAAACTTATTGATTTTTCTCAAAAGAAATTAAATAAAATTATTAACTATAGGATGCGTAAAAGAAATATGACAATTTATTTACTTGATTTTAGTTTCTATCTATAATTTTCTATTTATAAATTATTATAATAAAATATATGTCCAAATTAAAAACAGCTCTATTATTAACTGCTATAATTTTTATAACAGGTTGTAAAAGTAATATGAAAAATGAAAACAATATTTCATTACCGCAATATGTAACTTTGAACATTCAAACCTTAAATAGTTTAGAGGATAAAACTATTAGAATAAAGGCAAAAACTTTAAACTTTCCGTTATCTTCAGAAGATTTACGTGATATATCTATTTTAGAAAAGAAATATGATCAAGAAGAAAATTGTGCAGGACTTGCTGCACCGCAAATAGGCATATCAAAATGTATAATAATATTTGCAGTACATGAAGATGCAGAGTTAAAAAAATGGCATCCTGACCTTAAGGATACAATGCCTAAAACTATTTGGATTAACCCCTCATATAAACCGATAGGTATTGATAAACATGAAGATTACGAGGGATGCTTTTCTGTTGAAAATGCTACAGGACCGGTAGCAAGATTCAAGAAAATTCATTATCACGCATATGATATAAATGGCAATCAAATTCAAGGTATCGCAGAAGGATTTTTAGCAAGAGTTATCCAGCATGAAATTGATCATCTAAATGGAAAAGTATTTTTAGATTATGTAGCTCCCAAAAAAATAATGACTAAAGAAGAATATTTAGAAATGCGTAAAAAAGCAATGGAGCAGGAAAATATAAAATCTTAGAGTTCTCTAAATCTCAAATATCATTCTAGCTAAAATTTGAGTATGTCATTCCCGCGAAAATTTACTTTATATTATTTGGCATAATACTATTGAATCGGATACGGGACGCACGCGATGTTCGCCTAAAGCTTCATCTTCATCACCTGTTACATTATTTATAATTTTTCCGCCCATGAATAATGTAGAAGAACCGCCACCGTATAAATTGATTGCCGATTCATATCCAAGTTAACATATAATCTGCAAGTTCTGTTTTAGTTAATCCTATCACAGTATAATTAACAAGGTGTTTTTCTAAAATTTTCAAAGCTTCAGGGATTATTAATTTATCAACATTTATTTCTTTCTCTTGCCGTAATATTGATCTTACTTGCACAAGCTTAAGGTCTTTTACATGTTGCTTATAAATATGCTCGACTACAACTATAACTATAGTGCCGTCATTACACACTCCTAAGGCAGTACGAGCATGAGCCGGATCATCTTGCTTTGGATTATCTACAACATTTTTACCGTTTTGAACCAATAAGGGAATACCGGTTACTATTGAAGCAGTGTTACTTAAATTTATAAGCTTACCGTCTTTATCGATAAATTCCAAAATTAACTTTACAGAATCATTTATATTTACTACCGGCAAACTTGTTGCTTGTGGAAAGGACAATATAAAGCCTTTCTGTGGGATTTGATTATCACCATGCTTACTTATTGCCGTAACAATAAAATTAGACCTATTCTGATCAATCAAAATTTCTTTGTTAGTATACGACGTTAATGTGGTAGACGCCCAAACATCATTATAGAAAGTAATATCTTTTAGGTTTGAAAAATAATGAACTTGATTTGGAATAACAGATTTATCGCCTATTGCTACTAAAATTTTTGCACTAGCCTTGGTAATTTGAATATTGCCCTGATCTATAATTAACAAACTTTGTAGTTGTTTTCTAAGGCTAAATAGCTTGCTGTCTATCATTAAAGTAAGACTTGGTCTGCCGTCATCACTACCAGCGATTTCAAAGAATCCGACATTAATAGCAGCAGCTGCATTAGTGCGGTATGCCATAACGTTTACTGTTTCTCTGCCTTATCACCTGATTATGAGCTTTAACTAGTTTTAACCCAAAATTCTTAGGATCAATAGTTAAGACATGAATCACATGCTTATCTTTTTCATAACGATTATATGTTAAGCCTTTATATTCCTTTATATTTTAAAACTGATTATTAAAGCAAGAAATAAGTAAACTAATCTAATCATATTGTTTTACTTTTTTTAACAATAAAATTTAACCATAATGCCTCTTTACTTGGAGAGAATCTCTTACTCTTTTCCGTCCATATTTTAACTATTTCAAAAAGCCTGTTAAAATAAGGTTTTATTGTATCTTCATGCATATTGTAAAAATCGCGATCATCACGTTGTATAATATCTGAACCGTATCCGTAAGAAACATAAAAAATGCCTTCCGGCTTTAATGCAGCATGAATTTTTATACACATTGATTGTTTCATTATAAGGTACATAAAGGAGAGTTGCTTGAGCCCAAACACCATCAAACGACTCCTTAAAATCGATATCTTGAAAAGTGGAGTGCAGTACATCTATTCCGGTTGCTTTTATAGCTCATTTAACCATTTCGGTTGAACCGTCCAAAGCAGTAACTTGATATCTTTGACTTAAACAATATCGTGTATCACGACCAACTCCGCAACCTGCATCTAAAATATGAGCTTGTTCAGGTAAATAGCTAGTAAATGCTTTATAGTTATCAGACAAATCTGCATTGATTGTTCTGCTATAAAACTCTTGAGCGTTATTATTATAATATTGTATATTTTTCCCAACTATTAGTATATTTATACTCACCAAACAATAACATACAAATAGAAAATACATATAATTTCTATTATATAATAGACTTCTTTTCGAACTCGCTTATAGGGAGGAATTTGGAGGAAACACGGAACGCAGCACCGCAGCGTATAAAAAAGTACGTGAGGATGCGAGTACCGGATTGACGTATAAATTACCCCTAGAAGTAGAGTTCCAAAAGAAGTCTATTGACTATTAGACTTAAAAATGGTCTACTTATCAAGAATAAGGCTTAAGGTTTATATGATAAAAAAAATAATATTTGGAATAGCTATTTTACTTAGTACAAGCTGCTTTGCCAATAGTACAACTTCTGACGGCTCAAAAAAAGATGCAGCAAAAACTAACGATATTACAACACAAAAAATTATAGATGATTTTTCTGCTTACGCCGGTACTATAAAACCGGAAGTACGGGAGGAAATACAAAAATATAGAGTAGCAATAGTCAAGATTAATAAGAAGAAATGTGAACTATATAACAGGCTTTCCAAAGAGGCTCAAAATTTTTTAGCAGAGCAACAAAAATATAAACAAAAACTATCTATCTCTAAGCTAACGGTAGAAAACGACCAAAAGAATAATACTGCTGATTCTAATGATAATAAGAGCAAAAATACAAAATAAATTACTTTTCTTAGCCGTTATTGTGCGGGTCAAAAATCGTCATTGCGAACAGCCGTAGGCTGTGGCGGCAATCTCATGAAATAATAACAAACTCCTGAGATTGCTACGCAATGTCCTCGCAATGACGGATAAACCTATCCATACAACAACTCCGCTTTTAGCTAGGTATTTCATAAATCTGCTCTACTACACCATCAAGACCCATTAAAAAAGTATAAACTTTTAATTGGGGGAATTTTTCTTTTATTATATCACGGGCCTTGTTTAAAATTGCTGCATGTGCTGCCGTTTCTTTTTCCTTGGTATTTAGCTGTTCCTGACCTATAAGTATTTTATAAGCTCCACATTCTCTATGATCAAGAAAAACAATTTGTTTTATGTTATGTAATTCTTGCAAAATCTCAATAGTATCTTCTATTGTTTTTCCCCAATAAGTATATTTGTCGTTAATGAGAGCAAGCGATGCACCGGGCAGTGATACTTTATCAAAATTATCTTCTAATCCTAATTGCTTCATTAATTTATCTGTTTCGTCTATTAATCTAAAATCTACACAACTAATTAAAAGAGTAGAAGCTTCATTTAATGTTTTTAAATGTTCATTACTTACTTCTACCTTCACAACTTTCTTATTGGCAATTATATCATTGTTAGCAGCGTAAAGATTTAAACTAGACACCATAATAAACCCTAAAATTATATATTTTACATGTATCATAAAATTCTCCTATTTAAAAATATTTCTTACAGGCTTTAAAATAAGAATAACCTGTAATGATTGTTAAAAAAGCGGCAATCCATAAAATTATTTCCCCTACTATATCTAAATAAATAATTCCTGAACCTTTTGAGCCTAGTATCAATATCGATAAAGCAAACATTTGTAAAAACGTTTTTACCTTAGCAAGTCTCGATACAGGCACACTAACCTTTACTAGAGTTAAAAATTCCCGAAGACCGCTAACTAAAAATTCTCGTGCTAAAATTAATAAGCAAGGTATCTCATCTACATTATCTTTTTTTAGTAGCATGATAATAACGCAACCTACAAGTAGCTTATCTGCTATAGGGTCAAACATCTTGCCGAAACTTGTAACTAAATTATATTTTCTTGCAATATAACCGTCAAAAAAATCCGTAATACTAGCTAAAACAAATAATAATGCCCCAAGTGTACGTGCAAGTGAATTATTTATATAAAATACCAGTATAATAACTGGAATTACCATTATTCGAGCAATAGTTAAATAATTAGGTAAATTTTTATCTATTCTCATTAATTAAATTTATTAATATAATATTGTTGAATTATGGATAGAATATTATTCCAAGACCAATATATTAAAAGTCCCACAGGAAAACTACTAAACATAAATAAAAAAATTAGCGGCATAAATTTCATTACTTGAGCTTGCATCGGATCCGCAGGTTCAGGACTCATTTTTTGCTGTAAGAACATAGTAATAGCCATTAAAATAGGCCATGCTCCAATCATTAAAAATGACGGCGGCGAAAACGGTAATAAGCCGAATAAATTAAAAATAGTAGTAGGGTCAGATGCAGATAAGTCTTTAATCCAGCCGTAAAACGGTGCTTGCCGCATTTCAATAGTTACATACAATACTTTATAAATGGAGAAAAATACCGGAATTTGAACAAGTATAGGTAAACAACCAGCTACCGGATTTACTTTTTCTTTTTTATATAAAGCCATAATTTCTTGATTTAAACGTGCTTTATCACCACTGTATAAATTTTTTATCCTATCGATTTCCGGCTGTAAATTTTTCATTTTTTTCATCGAACGATAAGACTTATTGGCTAAAGTAAACATTAATAGCTTAATTATAACCGTAACAATTAATATACTAACACCGAAATTACCGACATAGCCATAGAAAAAATTCATGGCGTAGAAAACCGGTTTGGTAATTATATAGAACCAGCCGAAATCAATAGCTCTATCAAATAATTTAATATCATATTGCTTTTCATATTTATCAAGCAAGTCTACTTTTTTTGCTCCAGCAAAAATTCTGCTTTTAATTGAAAAATTTTCGCCAGGCTTTATTATTTGTACCGGTGAAATAAAATCTACCTGATATCTTTCAGTCCCTTGCTTAGGAGCATAATTAAAATTCGAGCTGTAATTACTTGATTTATCCGGAATCAAGGAAGATAACCAATATTTATCGGTAATCCCTATCCAATCAACCTTACTTGCTGCAAATTTTTCACTTTTCTTATCTTTAATATCATCATAAGAATATTCTTTAAGATTCTCGTCTATACACCCGATAGGTCCTTGATGTAATATATTCACCGCTTTCTCTACGGCAATATATTTACGATTTATTAAACCGTAAGATTGCACAGGAAGTTCTTTATCACTATTATTAACGATGGTTTGCTCTATAGTAAATAAATAGTTTTCATCGACAGTAATAGTAACTAAAAATTTAACTCCGTCTTCATTAACCCAAAATAAATGCACAGGTTTTTCAGGGCTTAATATTTCACTATCACTATTCCATATAGTATCGTTGTTAGGGAGTTTTACACTAGATAAATTACTAACTAAACCAACTTCAGCAAAATATGCATTTTCTGTATTAGCCGGTGAAAATAATCTCACTTCAGGACTATTTTTAGATAAATCTTGTTTATATTTCTTTAATATTAAATCATCAAATCTAAGTCCTTTTAATGAAATAGAACCGGTAAGTGATTCAGATTCTATTTTAATACGCTGTACTTGACTTTCTTCTTGCACAATAATACCAGTTGCAGGTTCGACTAAAGCTTTTAACTGTTGTTTCTTTAAATTTTCTGCTTTCTGCACTGCTATTTGCTGTTGCTGTTTTTTTTGTTCAGGTTTTACAACAAAATACTGCCAACCGAAAATTATACTTAAAGACAGTATAATAGCGGCTATTAAATTAATTATATTATTATTCATTCCTAGGTCTTAAATTTTAATATTTTTAAAGCTTTAAGTTTTAAAGCATTTAGAGCAAATAATCAAGTAGTATAATATACTTCTTTGCTTTCAAAAGTAGTAAATATCCAAGCTGAAAGACAACTTCCATCTTGGATACAAATTTAATTTATTTTTACTACTTTTCATTTTACTTCGGATATATTATACCACTCCTACATTCTGAAATATTTTTAATTTAAATTCAGGAAGTATAGAAATGAAATGTTCAGAAATATTGTCCTGTATATTTTCATAACCTACTAAATTTACTTCTTTAACAAAGATATATATTTCTATAGGCAACCCATTAACCGTAGGTTCAAGCTGTCTTACTAGAAAAGTAAACCCTTCGGTATAAACTGCTGGATTATTTTTTAGATATTCCTGAATATATAATTTGAATAGTTTAATGTTGGTTAAATTTTTCTCTTCTTTATCAAGAGTGATTTTATCTATTACATCCTTTGATATATAAGGAGATTTTTTTAGTGCTTTTAAAATAGTAGCATCACAGAAGTTAATAGTTGCCATATTAATATTAAATACTCTCTTTACCCTTCTTGCTCCTGATTCACTAATTCCTCTATAATTAGTTACGTTAGAATTTAAAATGCTGTAAGTAGGAACTGTGGAAATAGATTGGTCAAAATTCCTAATTGTTACTACGGAAATAGTAATTTTTTCAACTGTTCCTTCAATTGCGCCTATACGTACCCAGTCTCCAATATTAATAATTTCTTGAGTAGTTAGTTGCAAGCTTGCAAGTAATCCTAAAACAGTATCTTTGAAAACAAATGTTAAAAGAGCTGCGGCTGCACCTAAGCTTGTTAAGAATGTACTAAGCGAAATATTTAATATATATGAAATAGTTACCATTGCTGCAATAACTATGACAATAATTTTTAATATTTGAAAATATAAGCTAAGCGGTGCATTTTTTGTAACGGCTTTGATTCTATTGTGATACAGATCTGCAAAAGCATCTATAAGCGTTAATAATAACATCGTCACAGATATACCAGTATATAAGATTACTATAGTATCTTTGATTCCCAGTAATACATGTGCTTTAAAAGAAGTAGGATGAAAAATCTTGCCCCAACATACAAAGTAAAGTGCTAATAAAGTATGTAATAAATAACGAAATATAGGATATTTTTTTATCCTTTCATAATCATCATAATGATGTCTAGTTAAATAATTTTTTACCGGAATAAAAATTAATCTTTTAATTAGAAATATCACCGGTATAAGAGATACTAACATAACAAACAATAATACTAACTCAGTACTTGAGGTATGATATAGATCCATTAAATATTGCATATTTTACCTATCATTATTATTATAAATATAAATCTTTTTTATTATTACTAAGAATTTTATTTTTATCAATAATTTTAACTCAAAAGAATTTGGTATTGCTAAGCAAATATAGATACTGTCATTGCAAAGCCACGAAGCAGCTGCGGCAACCCATAAAAATAATAAAAAACTGAATTGCCTAGTCAATTACTTACGTAATTTTCCGTAACTCAGACGTTAAATGAATTAAATAACTTATTTATCTATGACATTTCCTAATATCAATCCAATTATTTTCTCTATAGGTCCACTTGCTATCTCTTGGTATTCTCTTTCATATGTAATAGGAATTTTGCTAGGCTGGTTCTATGCAAATAAAATTATAGAAAAATTTAAGCCTCAAATTACCAAAAAAAATCTAGAAGATTTCATTACTTATGCCGTTATAGGCATAATAGTCGGAGGCAGACTAGGGTTTGTTTTATTATATAACCCTTCTAGATATTTTTCAAATCCAATAGATATCTTAAAAACTTATGAAGGCGGGATGTCTTTCCATGGCGGAGCTTTAGGGGGGATTATTACTGCTTATTTGTTTTGCCGAAAATATAAAATTAATTTTTTAAGTCTCACGGATATAATAGCCCCTGTAGTACCTATCGGATTATTTTTAGGTAGAATCGCTAATTTTATTAACGGCGAACTATACGGACGTATTACAAATTCTTCTTTTGGTATGATTTTTCCGAATAGCGATTTGATGCCAAGACATCCTAGTCAATTATATGAAGCTTTTTTTGAAGGTTTAGTATTATTTAGTATCTTAGCATATACAACATTTAAGCACAAAACTCTTAAAAAGTGCGGTTTAAACTCAGGAATATTTTTCACATTTTACGGTCTTTTCCGAATCACTATTGAAATATTTAGAGAACCCGACATACAAATCGGGTTTATTTTAGATAGCTTAACTATGGGACAGATTTTATCTGTACCTATGTTACTTTTAGGAAGTTATTTAATATGTCAATCGAATCCAAAATAAGACAATTAATTGATCAAAACGGTTATATTACTTGCGATGTCCTCATGCAGGAGGTATTAAACTTAAATCCTACTTCCTATTATAAGCAAGTAAAATCATTAGCTAATGAAGGTGACTTTGTTACGGCTCCTGAAATTTCACAGCTATTCGGTGAAATTATCGGCTTATGGTGTATCAGAGAGTGGCAAAGAATTGGCTGCCCAAAAAGTCTTAGTTTAGTAGAGCTTGGTCCTGGTCGAGGTCTATTAATGCGTGATTTACTACGTACTGCAAAATTAGTACCGGAATTTTATAAAGCCTTATCAATTGAACTAATAGAAATTAATAAAAATTTTATTGCTTATCAAAAGGCTAATTTACAAGATATTAACTTACCGATTAGTCATCAATCATTTGTAGAAGATATACCAAAAAAACCTACTATAATAATAGCTAACGAATTCTTTGATGCTATACCGATAAAGCAATATATTAAAGTCAAGGAATTATGGTATGAAAGAATATTTGTAGTGCAGCCGGTAGACGAAAGAATTAAATACGATAAAATAAGCGTTAATAAGCAACTACAAGAATATCTGCTGTGTACTCATATTGAAGCAAAAGACGGGGCAGTACTTGAAGAATCTTATAAATCGATAGAAATTATAAAATTTATAGCGCAGCATCTAAAAAGACTAAGCGGCAGTGGCTTAATAATAGATTACGGCTATGATATAGCTCCGAATGGTAGAACTAGATATCAATATAATCAAACATTACAAGCGGTTAAAAACCATAAATATTGCCCCATCCTTGAAAATCTTGGAGAAGCTGATTTATCGGCACATGTGGATTTTTATGCATTAAAGACGGTAGCTAAAAACAGCAAAATAAACGTAATAGATACAATATCGCAACGAGATTTTTTAATAGAAAATGGAATCTTATTACGTAAACAAACATTGCAAGACAAGCTTAATGATAGACATCTTGCCAAATTCGCTTATAGAGAGGAATTTAAAGGAGACACGAAACGCAGCACCGCAGCGTACACTTTAGTACGTGAGGATGCGAGTATCGGATCGACGTATAAATTACCTCTAGAAGTAGAGTTTGGAAAGATGTCTGAGCAGGCACAAATAATAGAAAGACAGGTAGAAAGACTAATATCACCGAAACAAATGGGAGAATTATTTAAAGTATTACAAATTATGAATTAATTTAGGTTTTGTGGACATTTCTAAAAAGATTTAATTTTGGCTATTTGTTGCTGCAAATTATAAGATTTTTTTGAAATATGACTAACTATTCCGCAAAAATCTTATTAATTTTTGTTACAAAATACCTCAAAATAGCAAATCAACTAGAAATGTCCACAAAAAAACCTAGGTTCTGAGTCTTGATTATAAATGGACAACTTAAGTCCCCTTCTTCACATTTCAGCATGGCTTCAAATTCTTTTTTATACGCTCTTCGGTTTTTCCTGTAAGATGTAAGACACATAAGCAGTATCATTGGATATACGGAACCGCCATAAACCCCAAAACTTCGAAATTCACAATCAGCATCTCGGTACTTAATCCATAAATTTGGGGATTTTTTAAGTAAATTAACTTGTTCTCGTTTGTCTGAAATATGTTTTAATATTTCTTGGTATATTTGATTTAGTTTCTTATCAACTTTCTTATATTCTGCAGCGACACAATAATTCATATCACCTTGTATCATGGTATTATTACAATCAACAGAAAATAATTGCTTTTTTCATTATTTTATCATTTTTAAAAATAATTAATTAAGAATCACAAACCGTGACGTTCTGCAATTAAACTTTTTATTTTACCGATAGCTTTAGCAGGATTTAAGCCTTTCGGGCAGGTCTTAGTACAGTTCATAATCGTATGACAACGGTAAAGCTTAAATGGGTCTTCTAAAGCTTCAAGACGTTCACCGGTATTATCATCCCTTGAATCGGCAATCCATCTATATGCTTGTAGTAAAATCGCAGGACCCAAATATTTATCACCGTTCCACCAATAGCTAGGACAAGAAGTAGAACAGCAAGCACATAATATACACTCATATAAACCGTCAAGCTTTTCTCGGTCTTTAATCGACTGTAACCTTTCAGAGTTTGAAGGGGTAGGGCTATCGGTTTTGAGCCAAGGTTCTATAGATTCGTATTGTGCATAAAAATGCGACATATCAGGTACTAAATCTTTCACTACTTTCATATGAGGAAGCGGATAGATTTTGATATCGCCTGATATATCTTCTATTGGTTTTATGCATGCTAAAGTATTTGTACCGTCAATATTCATTGCACAACTACCGCAAATTCCTTCCCGACAAGAACGCCTAAAAGTTAAAGTAGAATCGATTTCGTTTTTGATTTTAATTAAAGCATCTAAAACCATCGGTCCGGTTTTGCTTAAATCTATCTCAAAACTATCGATAGTAGGATTCTTATCAAGATCAGGGTCATACCTATAAATTTTTATCTTTCTAGGTTTAAGCATTTCCTCTTGTTCTTTATGCTCTCTACCTTTTTTTACTACTGAATTTGGCGGTAACCTTAACTCTGCCATTTTAAGTACTCTCTTAAAATTTGTTTTTAGAACTATACAAAATAATTAGCTAATTCACAATCTTTCATACCTGTTACGTGGATGACATTAATGTCTCTAGGTTGCCATGCTACTTACAGTTACTCACAAGGTATTGCCAGCGTGGATACCGATGTCATTCCCGCAGCAGCAGGAATCCAGAAAAAATAGTCTTAGTACTAACAAAATAAACCTAAAAAAACAAATTTTTTGTAGGTTTTACTGGATTCCCGCTTCTGCGGGAATGACATCAAGAGCATTTACTGGTCCACGCAACAACGCCTACTCACAATGACGATATTTATAGTTAGCAATCCATATACGAAGATCAACTGCAAAAAGAGCCAGGAGTTCACAAGACGAGGAACGCAGCATATACTTAATACGTGAGTACCGCAGTACTTGTAGAACGACTTAGCCAATTTTTGAAGTTGATCGAGTATATTCCATTATCCATTAAACTGCTCTTTTATTGAGTCATATATATTTTATAATCTCATCTAATTTTTTAGTTTCAATTACGCTGCCATTATTAATATTCAGAATATTTTTAACATTCTCAAGCAATAATATATAGGGTTTGTGATATTGTACTATTATGATTATTTCATACAAAAGTCTACATCTCCTATACCAAGCCTCTTACCTGAAATACTAAAAGATTGGCAAGGAAAACCGGCATATAAAATATCATGTTTAGGGATTTTGGTTTCTGATATTTCCGTAATATCACCGTATGGCTTATCACCGAAATTTCTTTTATATGCTTCTTGTACGTCTTTGTCTATGAAAAAACACATTCAAGACCCTTTATTTCCAAGGCTTTTCTAAAACCACCGATACCACAAAATAAATCTATAAATTTATACATAAATTATACTACTAAACTTAGGAAGCGTAATTTTCTTTTTTAGCTTTAGTTGTTTTTGTTTTCTCAGGTGATTTTTCTTTATCTATTTTTATAGTAGATGAATCATTAAAAGGAAATTTATTCTCCTCTTCTGAATCTAAAGCTCTACCACTAAGTAAATTTTTAATTTGCTGACCGGACAATGTCTCATATTCAATTAAAGCATTTGCTAAGGTATGAAGTTGATCTATATGTTTTGTTAAAATATCTTTTGCAAATTCATATCCTTGCGTAATAATTCTTTTAACTTCAGCATCAATTAACTCTGCAGTAGCTTCCGAGGTTTCATTATTAGGTTGTCTACCATACATATCGTCACCACTTGAACCGTGAAATATCGGTCCTATTAAATCACTTAAACCTGCTTTTGTAACCATCGCTCTGGCAATATTAGTTGCACCTTTTATATCCGACGAAGCTCCTGAGGTAACTTTATTTCTACCGAAAATAATTTCCTCCGCTACTCTTCCTGCCATATAAACTGCTATAGATGATTCCATCTGTTCACGATTCTGAGAATATTCATCAGTTTCAGGAAGTCTTTGCACCATCCCAAGAGCATTACCACGCGGTATAATCGTAGCCTTATGAATAGGCGATGCTGCAGGACAATAAAGTCCTACTAATGCATGTCCGCCTTCATGATATGCAGTCAACCTTTTTTCTTTCTCCGACATTGCAATGGAGCGACGTGCAACTCCCATCAGCACCTTATCTTTTGCCTCTTCCATGTCGTGCATATCTACTTCTTTCTTACCAAGCCTTGCAGCAATAAGAGCAGCTTCATTAACTAAGTTAGCAAGTTCAGCACCGGAAAAGCCCGGGGTACCGCGAGCAATAATTCGTGCTAGTACCGTACTATTATATTTAATTTTCTTTAAATGTACTTTTAGAATTTGCTCACGACCGTTTATATCAGGGTTTGCAACGGCAATTTGACGATCAAACCTACCGGGACGCAGTAATGCACGATCAAGAACGTCAGGACGGTTTGTAGCTGCAATGATCACAACTCCCTCATTTGCTTCAAATCCATCCATTTCGACTAACATTTGGTTTAAGGTTTGCTCACGTTCATCATTGCCGCCACCCATACCGATACCTCTATGACGACCTACCGCATCAATTTCATCGATAAAGATAATACAAGGAGCATTACGTTTACCCTGTTCAAACATGTCACGCACACGGCTTGCACCGACACCTACAAACATTTCAACAAAATCAGAGCCGGATATGCTAAAAAACGGAACATTAGCCTCACCTGCAATTGCTTTAGCAAGAAGTGTCTTACCGGTTCCGGGAGGACCTATAAGTAAGCAGCCTTTCGGTATTTTACCACCAAGCTTTTGGAACTTGCTTGGATCCCTTAAAAAATCTACTATTTCAGTTAATTCTTCTTTTGCTTCACCGATACCTGCTACATCTTTAAAGGTAATTTTTGGTCCTTTATCTGATAGCAACCTAGCTTTAGATTTTCCAAACCCCATGGCTTTCCCACCTCCATGCATTTGACGCATGAAAAAAACCCAAACACCTATCAATAAAAGCATAGGAAACCAAGAAATTAAAAAGCCTAAAAAGGTATTCATTCTTGTTTCAAGAGGCACTACTTCAATATTAACGTCATTGCTAGTAAGACGATTTACTAAATCAGGATAATCAGGAGCATAAGTATTAAAAGTAGAGCCGTCATTTGAAGTGCCTTCAATTACTCTACCCTGAATTTTTACCGAATTAACGGTCTTTTCATCAACTCGTGTTAAAAAATCCGAGAAAGTTATATTATTTCTTCCACCAAGTAAACTGTCAGATTGGAACACATTAAAAAGTAATATTACAAAAATAAAAAGTGCTGCCCAAGCTAAAATACTTCTACCTTGATTATTCATCGATATAAAACCTAATAAAAATTTTTATTGGTATAAGAGAGGTCTGTAAATAAATTTTATCGTTAAAATTTATTTACAGATAACCTCTTAAATACCGGTGTTAGCAAAAATGGGTGAAACGAGATACAAAATTTGGAGAAAAAGATACTTCAAAGTTCCACATGTCGTTATCATAATATGATATATGTGGTATTGCTATAACTTTTTCAAGTATTTTAATGATAGGTAAGGTCAATAAAACTGCATTGTGGTTTTTGCAGGATAGATTTTTCAAAGGTTCTAAATCTAATTGTTTCTTTATTATTTTATAATCTTTTAACGATAGATGAGTTACAAAACAATTTGGAGTTTCTTGATTTTTTGTGATACAAAATCTATTATCCCAAATAACGGATTTATCTAGTAATATTTTACTCTCAGGCAATTTTTTGCCGAATTCCCTGTATATAAGTAACTCGTTTTGTATGCGCTTAATTATACAGCCATGAAGTGTATTCTTAAAGTTTACGTCTTGAGTAATTAATTTCAAAATAGGTTCTACCGAATAAAAACGAGCTGCTCTAGATTGTCCACTAATTATTATCAGTAAAAAATTAATTATTTGTACTTTCACCTCATTTGAAAACTTATCAAATTTAACTAAATCAAGAAAAGCAAAGCCATATTCAAAAATCTTGACCGCTTCAGCTATCGCCGATATTAATTCAGGCTTAAACTCGTTTTCTATAAGTTTGTTGGTTTTAAGTTGTTGTGAGATTATTGCGGCTTTAGACATCTTTCCACACTTCGCTTCTAGAGATAATTTAGACGCCGTTCCGGTACTCGCATCCTCACGTACTAAAGTGTACGCTGCGGTGCTGCGTTCCGTGTCTCCTTTAAATTCCTCTCTATAAACTGGTTTGGAAAAATGTCTAATATAATCTGCACCTTTAGCTAATTTTTGCCTAATAACATTTCGTCTATATTTATCAGATGAATTTGACTCATCTTCAAACCATTTTATATTATGCCTGACTAAATATTCTACTAATTCACTTTTTGGAATATTATATAGCGGTCTAATTATTTGTATATTATTATACCAATTGATATTACTGCTACTAAGTCCAAATATACCGCTATTACGCTCTAATCTTAAACAAAAATTTTCTACGTAATCATCTTCATGGTGAGCAGTTAAAAGTACTAATATATCGAGTTCTAGACATAGATTTGTCATCAAATCATAGCGTCCTTCTCTTGCTCTTTCTTGTAAATTGGAAAAATTATTTTGATGGTCAAAAGATAAACTATAATGCTTGCGATTTAGACTATTACTGATATTTTGGGTATAATGGGTCTCTTGCTTCGACTGTTCCCGTAAGTTATGATCAACCGATATAACAAATAATTCTATATTATTTTTCTCTGCCCAAATATTAGCAAGATAAAGAAGTGCTACCGAATCGCTCCCACCAGATACTGCAATCGATATTTTAGATAAGCCAAAATTACCTATTAGATTATTGATATTATACTCAAATTTTTCATATAGCATGGTTGAAAAATGTTAGTATTGTAAAGTGTTTGGATATTGTGGTCAAACTTAGTAGTATGTCATTCCTGCGAAAGCAGGAATCCAGAAAAAAAGTATAAACACAGCAAATTCTTGAAATTAAAAGCTCGATTTATCTCGCTTTATGCTGGATGCCCGCCTACGCGGGAATGACATCGAGCAAGTTTCTCAATCCATACAACAATGCTCTACTTTTGCAATGGTAACAAAAAACTACACAATTAGATGATAAAAAAAATTTATGCTGACTCAGCTAAATCTTCTGAAGTTTCAGTCTTTTGTTCGCGTAAATAATCTTGTGCTTCTGATTCTGATCTTGCAACAATAACCGTAACTATAGCATTAAGCTCTGCATGGAGTCTTATTTCAACTGTATAAATTCCGGTAGATTTAATTTGTTTATCAAGAATAATATTTGAATGAGAAATATTATAAGATATATTTTCAGATAATTTATCGGCTATTTCTTTATTAGTAACCGAACCGAAAAGTTTACCGTCATTTGATGTTTGACGGATAAAAACTAATTGTTGATCTTTAATAAGAGCATTAATTTTTTCTACTTCTTCTCTTATTTGCTTATCTTTTGCTTCAAATTCGTGTTTTTGTTTAACTATTAGCTCTTTATTAGGCTCAGTAGCTCTAATAGCTAATTTTTGCGGTAAAAGATAATTACGACCAAACCCGTCTGCTACTTTGAGTATGTCGCCAATTTTACCTAATTTTCTTACGGGTTTTATTAATATAATTTCCATGTACTATGCCTTTATTTAGCTTGAAATACAAAAGGTAATAACGCTAAAATTCTTGCAATTTTAATAGCATTATTTAGCTTTCTTTGTTTCTTTGCACAAACATTTGTGATCCTGCTTGGTAACATTCTACCGCCTTCAGAGACAAATTTTATTAAAAGCTCAGGGTTTTTATAATCAATAACAGGTGCATTAGGCACAGAAAGAGGGCATCCTTTACGTCTTCTAAAAAATACTTTTTTAGCAGTTTTATCTCCTACCTTGTGAGCAGCTGTTTCACTAACATTATTACTTTTTAACATTCTTTAACCTTAATTCTTACAAATTTAATTATTAATCGTTACGTCAATTACCGGAGTATTCTCTGTACTTTGATTTTTTAATATCGGTGAAGGTTCACTACTAATTGAATCTGCTTGAATTGTAAGAAATCTAATGATATTTTCGTTAAGCTTCATTTTTCTTTCTAGCTCTTCTTTTACATTACCAGTAATATCTAGACCTAAAAAATAATAATGTCCTTTTTTGTTATTACCGATTTTGTAAGCTAAAGTTCTTAACCCCCAATATTCTTTTTTTATGATAGTGCCATTATTATCTTTAATAATTTTAGCAAAATCATCAACGATTTTATCTATATCGTTTAATGATACGTCTTGACGTATAATAAAAACTGATTCATAAAAGCTCATGATATATAAGAATCTCCAACAAACAAACTTTAAAATAAAGCTATTTATAGCAACTAAAACTATTAAATTCAAGTATTATCTTTAAAAAATTATTATTTCTTTGTTTCTTTTTATAAAAAGTTTGCTATAAACCCTAATAAATTAGAAAATTATTACAAAAATTTTTAATTATTTACTAAATATTAATGAAGATTAATTCAGTGTTTGATAAGCTATTACCTGAAGTTTTAATTATAGAAGAAAAAAATAAAAAAGTGTTACTATTGCTTTAAGTAATAATATAAGAGAGAGCAGGATTTAATATAATGAGGGCTTCAACTCTAGAAAAAGCATTAACTTATTTTTTTTAGTCAGCTGCTTGTTATTATGATTATTAGTGCAGAATTACAAGAAAATCCTTTAATAACAATAAATAACTAACAGAAATATAACGTACTATTTTTTTATAAGCCCTTCTTATCTGAGCAAATAGTAGGTACTTTAAAGAGCTTATTGAGACGTTTCAAGTCAGTTGTACAAGATAATATTATTAAATTTAAGAATCTAAATATTGATTTAAATACTGAAAAAGTATACAAAGACGGACTGAATATTCCTCTAGGTCCTACTGAGTTTAAAATTTTACAACTTTTTTTTCAGGTTCCAAATGAAGTATTTTTGCGTCAAGAAATAATAAAATATTTATGGGAAAGTGAAGAGACCTTTTTAATGAACGTCTCATAGATGTTCATATAAATAGGATAGAGGTCTTAGGGAAAGACAATTTAATTATTACAACCGTTCGTTTATCGGTTATTGTCTAAATAAAGGATAACTAGAATTTTATTGTCAAAATTTTCTTTGTATTTATGCATTAAGTATGTTAATATCTATTAATACTGATGTATAATATAATTAAGATTTTATTCGTTGCCGATTTATATATTTTATAACTAAAAACTGTAAATTTTATGTTAAGTAAACTAAATAAGCCCGCTTTATTTGCTTTAATATTTTATCCTATTTTTATTATATCTCTTGTAGTTAAATATTCGTTTGATTATGGAATAGGGCTAACTGAAGTTATTTTTATAATTGCTAGTTATTATATTAATAATATTACCGTTGGGATCGGTCTGCATAGGTTATGGTCTCATAATGCCTATAAAATAAATAAATATGCCGAGTTTGTCTTAATTATGCTGTCTGCAGGAACATTACAAGGACCAGCTTTATCTTGGGCATCGAATCATTATAAACATCATAGATATACGGATCAAGACCAAGATCCACATACTCCTTTAAAATTTGATAATAAATTTTTAGGCTTTATGTGGTCTCATATAGGATGGATGCTAGTCGGAAGCGGTAGCTATAAGTCTATTGATCGCATTACTTGGGCTAAGCACGGGAAAAACAATTTATTAAAATGGCAGCTAAAATATTATTGGCAAATAGCAGCTTTTATGAATATTGTCGTGCCTTTATTTATCGGTTACTTAGTCGGTGGTACTATGCAATCGGCATATGCAGGATTTTTATTTATGGGGCTCGGTAGATTCCTACAGCAGCAAGCAACCTTCTGCGTTAATTCTTTATGCCACTTTGCCGGTAGTAAAAAATATTACAAAGGCACTGCTGGAGATATTTGGTGGATGGCATTATTCTTACTCGGTGAAAATTGGCATAATTACCATCATGCTTTTCCTTCAGATTATCGTAACGGTGCAAAATGGTATCATTTGGACGTTCACAAATGGATAATATTTTTAATGAGTAAAATCGGTTTAGCTTCAGAACTTGAACGTACTACAAAAGTACGTATACAGGCAAAAACGCAAGAAACTTTAAGCTATCTTAGTGAAAAACAAAAGCAAAAATTGACTTTAATGCAAACTAAAATAGATCATTTATTAGAAAATCTATGCTTAAAAATTAAAGAGCTTGAAGAATCATCTATTACTATCAAAGAACAATTTAAAAAATCTTTTGTAGAAATACAAGAATCACTTAAAAATTTAGCGGAGCAAGTAAGTGCTGCAACGCAAATAACAGAAAAATCTTCGGAAAAACTATTAAAAATAGTTAATAAAAAAATTATTGATGCCGAACAATCTATTTATAAGCTGTATAATCAATTAAATACCTTAAAGGTATCTAATTAGGCATTATTAAATTGATTGCAAGCGGGTGTTGGTGTTGTCACATGGATCCTGTTATGTCATGCCCGCCTACGCGGGAATGACATCGGTATCCACGTGGACAACACCTTCTCACAATGACGCAAACTATCATTTTTTACTTAACAACGCCTCTAATTAGTTTCAATTTGAATGATAAAAATTTTAGGTATAGAATCAAGCTGTGATGATACAGCTGTTTCTATAATCACCAAAAATCGAGAAATCTTATCTAATATAATCATTTCACAAAATACAGAACATGCAGTTTTTGGAGGGGTAGTACCTGAAATTGCTGCACGTTCTCACTTATCACATCTAGATAAAGCATTAAAAAATGTTTTAAAAGAAAGCAACACTAAATTAACGGACATTAGTACAATTGCTGCAACTTCCGGTCCAGGTTTAATCGGCGGTGTTATAGTTGGCTCAATGTTTGCAAGATCACTAAGCAGTGCTTTAAAAAAACCCTTTATTGCAATTAATCATTTAGAAGGTCATGCTTTAACCGCAAGACTAACCGATAATATTCCTTATCCTTATTTACTCTTGTTAGCTTCGGGCGGACATTGCCAATTTGTAGCAGTTTTAGGTCTCGGAAAATATAAAATACTAGGATCTACTATAGATGATGCCGTAGGCGAAGCCTTTGACAAGGTAGCCAAAATGCTAAACTTAGCTTTTCCCGGAGGACCTGAAATTGAGAAAAGAGCAAAACTTGGCGATCCTCATAAATATAAATTTCCAAAACCTATAATTAACAGCGGTAATTGCAATATGTCCTTTTCAGGACTTAAAACTGCCGTGCGTACTTTAATAATGAATTTAAAGGAAATTAATGACACTGTAATCAATGATATAGCAGCAAGTTTTCAATTTACTATAGGAGAAATTCTAAGTAGTAAGGTACAAGATGCTATTAGAGCATATGAACAAATAACAAATAATTTTGATAAGAAGAATATAGTTATTGCCGGCGGTGTCGCTGCTAATAAATATTTACAACAAATATTAAGTAGCTGTGCTAAAACATATGGTTATCGGCTTATTTATCCACCTATCCACTTATGCACCGATAATGCTGCAATGATTGCATATGCAGGACTTGAGCGTTACAATAATAAGTTATTTACTCCTTTGAATTTCTGTCCAAAAGCTAGGTGGAGTTTAGAGGATATTAGTAATTAAAATTTATTTACTGATATCCTCTAAGAAGAAATATAATTTTTTAATATTGACACTTCTTAATTTAGTAGTATGATATGTAATTACCATGAAACATGGCAATTACATATATAAAAAAGAGGTAAGTTTATGAGCAATAGCAATTATGAAAACATATACAAAGCATTTTATTGTTTTTCAGAAGCAACCAATTCTGCCTATTCAGCCGTAAATACTTTTTTAGAACTACCTAATGTATTTAATAAATATCCTACTGTTATTTCTTTAATTTTTTCTAAAACAGCAACATTAGACTCTAATATAACCAATATAATTAAAAACGGTGTTATTATATATGATATATCAACAGCCTTAATAGGGGCCGTAAATACTTTTTATAAAGATAAAAAACTAGTCGATAAAATATTAAAAGACGGACAGAATGCTATTGATAAGCTTATTGAAACAACAACCTATTTATCGCCAATAGTTACAGATATTACAAATTCTTACTTAGTTGATCCGTATAAAGAAGAAAACTCACTATTATTTGACTTACAAATTCCTAACTCTACTAGTAGTGATTATTATAAATTATCAGGTACTGAAAGTATAACATTAGCTGAAATTGAATATTATTAATACTAATTTATAAAATTTTCGTTTTGTGTCATTCCCGCTCCTGCAGGAATGACATCAAACGCGTTTTTTGAGCTATGCAACAAATCTTTTAATAGCTCGCAATGACAAAATCAATAATTATTAGACAGTGCCTTTAACAAGAATATTGGATTATGCGATAATTCGTTATTCGGAAAAAATTAATCAACTCATTGTTACCTTCAATTCTTTATCCTTTGAATTTATTTTAACCGTTTTACCGCTACTTATTTCGCCTGCTAAAATCATTTTGGCTAAATTATTTTGTATTTCCCGCTGGATAAGACGTTTTAAGGGTCTTGCTCCAAAGCTTGGATCATAACCTTTTTCGGCTAAATAATTTAATGCAGATTCATCAAATTCAAGAATAATATTTTGTGCTAGTAAAATTTTCTTTAAACTTTCAAGCTGTATCTTAACTATATCATGAATATTATTACGATTTAGGCGATGGAATAATATAATCTCGTCTAGTCTGTTTAAAAACTCAGGTTTAAATACTGCTTTTACATATTCCATAACCTCATCCTTTACTTTATATGTATCTTCGTCCTCTTTCTGATTAACGAGTACCTCAGCACCTAAATTAGACGTTAAAACTATTATAGTATTCTTAAAATCAACCGTTATACCTTGACTATCTGTTAATCTTCCCTCATCAAGTATTTGCAGCATAATATTAAATATGTCGGGATGGGCTTTTTCAACCTCATCAAATAATATTACCTGATAAGGACGGCGTCTTACTGCCTCCGTCAACACTCCGCCTTGATCATATCCGATATAGCCGGGAGGAGCTCCTATCAGGCGAGAAATAGCGTGCTTCTCCATATATTCCGACATATCTATACGAAGTATTGCATTACGGTCATCAAAAAGAAAACCAGCTAAGGCTTTGGTAAGCTCGGTTTTACCGACTCCGGTCGGTCCTAAGAATAAGAACGAACCAAGCGGGCGGTTAATATCTTGAATCCCTGCACGTGATCTTCTTACCGCATCACTAACACCTTTAATTGCCTTATCCTGCCCTATTACCGATTCTCGTAATTTCTGCTCCATCACAAGCAAACGCTCACGTTCACTTGATAGCATCGTATCAATTGGAATACCAGTAATACGAGAGATAATACTTGCTATATCACTTTCCGATACAATTTCTTTTAACAGCCCTTTATTATCCATACTTTCGGCTTCCTGAATCTTTTTCATAATCTCAGGTATAATTCCGTATTTTAGCTCACTAGCTTTAGCGAGATTAGCATCACGTTCGGCACGTTCAAGCTCGTTTCGGCTACGGTCTAGTTCTTCTTTGAGCTTTTGTGTTTGCTGTAGTTTAGACTTTTCAGCTTGCCATTTAGCTCCCATATCATAGGATTGAGACTCTAATTTTTCTAATGCTGTAGTTAAATGCTCTATTTTCTTTTTAGAATGCTCGTCATTTTCTTTTTTAAGTGCTGCAAGCTCTACTTTTATCTGAATAATACGACGGTCCAGCTCATCAAGCTCTTCTGGTTTACTGGATAGCTCTATTTTCATACGGCTACAAGCTTCATCAATCAAATCAATAGCTTTATCAGGTAAATAACGATCGGTAATATAACGGTTTGATAACGTCGCTGCTGCAACTATTGCACTATCGGAAATTCGCACTGCATGATGCAGCTCATATTTTTCTTTAATTCCTCTAAGTATTGATATAGTATCCTCAACCGTCGGCTCACTCACGTAAACAGGCTGAAAACGACGAGCAAGTGCCGCATCTTTCTCGATATATTTACGATATTCATCTAGAGTAGTAGCACCGATACAATGCAGTTCACCACGAGCAAGCATCGGCTTTAGTAAATTCGAGGCATCCATAGCACCGTCGGTTTTTCCCGTACCGACTAATAGATGCAATTCATCGATAAATAAAATAATTTCACCGCTTGATTCTTTGATTTCGCTAAGCACTGCTTTAAGACGTTCTTCAAATTCGCCTCGATATTTAGCTCCCGCTATTAAAGCTCCCATATCAAGCTCAATAATACGGCAATTAACAAGCGATTCAGGTACGTCCTTACTAAATATTCGTTGTGCAAGCCCCTCTATTATAGCAGTTTTACCGACTCCAGGTTCTCCAATCAATACAGGATTATTTTTCATACGTCGTGATAGTACCTGCACCGTTCTTCTTATTTCTTCATCACGTCCGATTATCGGATCAAGCTTACCACTTTCGGCAAGCTCTGTTACGTCTCTGCCGTATTTCTTTAAAGCATCGTAACTATTTTCTGCCGATTCGGTATCTGCTTTTTTGCCTTTACGAAACTGTAAAATAGCTGTTGCTATTTTTTTATTATTAATTCCATTATTCGTTAAAATTTTACCGGCTATAGTATTATCATACGTTAATGCTTCAAATATACGCTCTATGGTTACAAAGCTATCCCCACTGTCTTTAGCAATGCTACTAGCTTTTTCTAAAACTTTAAGAGCTTCAGCAGAAGAATAAACTTGTCCCCCTCCCTCAACCTGAACTTTTGGGATTTTATTTAGTTCTAGCTGAACTTGATCTTTTAATAAGGTTATATTACCGCCAGTATTATTAATAAGGGTTTGAATTATACCTGTTTCTTCACTTAAAAGACTAGATAATAAATGCAAAGGTAATATTTGCTGATGATCATTTTTAGCAGCAAGTGATTGGCTACTAGCTATCACTGATTTAGCATGTGCAGTAAATTTATCAATATTCATATAAATAATATATTTTAATTAATAAAGTTAAATATTTTTAACTAAACTATTTTTATATAATAATTTTTAATTAAAATAACAAGAGATGCACAACTACATATAGAATTTTATAATGCTTTCATCATTAAAAAAACAATTTGATAACGATAAGGAGTTTTTATTAAATCATACAAAAGAATTTTTAACCACACCCGGAGTAGGCGTTACTTTAGAAACAAATAGAGCGAAAATTGAAGGAAAAAACGGTGAAACTCCAATATTAATACGTGACGGTCGTAACAATCCCAATGAAAAAATTGTTTTAGGCACTAAAGCTTTTGAAATGCAATATTTAAATGCTATCAGAGGAGCGATAAACATAGCAAAGGGCAAAAATAAACCTGAGCTTGTGCTGAAATTAAATAAAAAAACAGTAAAATTTATTAATAGTTTTAATGCTTTGAATATGGAAAAATCACAAGAAAACATCTCAAAAATAGGCAAGCTGAAATTGACAGTGTTGCTGAATTGCTAGGAAAAAATGATATTAAAAATGCTCATAAAAAATTAAATGTTGCTAAAGATTTTCAAAATTTCAATGATGAGCATTGTAATATAGTCACTTTGTCAAAAGTCATCAATGATGAGGGAAAAGAGCATATTGTAGTCGAAGCGGAAGTAGCTTTTAAAGACTTGACAGAAGAACAAAAGCAAGAATATCAAAATAGAGACGGTAAAAACTGGTATAATGTAATGCCTGAATGCGAGAGGAAGCTTGTTGATCAGTATACTGATACAATTTAAAACGGTAGGCATGTTATCCCAACCCAGTTACGACAAATTGTTGGCATGAAAAACGCCTTTGAGAAAATTGGGTCAATAACCGACAAAGACGATAAAAATTTTGAAACATTGCTTACATCTAAACATGCAGGTACATTAGCTTCGATTTCAAATGATATAGATTCTAGACAAAAAATTACCAAATTAAATGCACGCCAAGCTCAAGAATGGCTTGAAGACGGCGTTATTCTTCATACTAATACATTAAACTCAGGTCCTATAGGAGCTGGCAATGATCCCACAATTGCTGATCAGACAAAAAAATCTATGGAAAATGTCGGTGGGAAAAATACTAATACTCCTCTTAATTTATTTAGGCTTATAGGAGTAACAAATAACTTTGCAGGAGTGAGTGATACTTTAAACAAAATAGCAAAAAATTTACCGACTGAAAAAGGAATTGATGAATTAAAAGCACATATTAAACCGAGAAGCAAATTTGAACATTTTTTTAGGATAAATAAACCTAAAGGAAATGCAGCAGAAACAATTAACAATGCAAATTTAACGGATCAGGAAAAAGAAATATTAAAAAAAGCTGTAACATTAAGAAAAAATATTGAACAAGCAGATATTCCTTTTAGAGTATCCTTCGAGACAAAACTTCCTTTTATATCTTTTGATAAAGAAAATATTAATCTAAATATATAAGATGTCTTAAGTAATTTAACAGCGAAAATAAGACAAAATAAACAAGAAACTAAAACCACTAGTTTAATAAATTTACCTCAGGAAGAAATATGCACAATGTGTGCCAGCGGTAAAGATAGAGAAGGGCTTAATGAACATAATAAAATATCTCAAGCAGTATCAAAATATACCGGTATAAAAAGAAAACAGACATCGATAAACAATTACTTAAAAACTGTCATATTACTCAGCAAGCAGGTAGTATTTATGCAGGCGGTGCAACAATAGGTTGTTACGGCACTATAAAAAAGAAAATAAAAGAGTCATTCCAAAAAGTAGAAAAGAAACACTTGCTGCTATAATTGCATTAACTGCTAAAACTAATAAAATTGCAGACAAAAAAAAGATGGATAAAAGATAGATGCAGAATATGAAAAAAATCACCCTAGAAAATCTATCGCAATACGCAGTGATAGGAAAGTTGTTAAACCGTTAACTAAATCGGTATCACAGCTTAAACTAAGTATAACCCCACCGGTTAAATTTAATAAAAGTCAAAATATAGGTATGGAGAAATAATGTCAGAACTTACAATTGTAACAGGTGGTACTAGAAGAATAGGTAAAGCTACCGCTTTAGAATTAAAAAATAAGGGTCTTACGGTAGTTGCTAATTTTTTCAGCAATTACGACACTGCTAAAGAAATAGAAGAAAAATACGGTATAAAAACCAAACGCTGGAATATTGCGGATTTTGAAGAATGTAGAAAAGCAGTAAAGGAAATTGAAGAGGAGTTTAAAAAACCGGTAAGTATTCTTGTAAATAATGCCGGTATTACCAAAGATAAAATGCTACATAGAACGAGTCATCAAGATTGGAATGATGTGATTAACATTAATCTCAATTCTTGCTTTAATATGTCTAGTAGCGTAATGGAGCAGATACGAAACCAAGATTACGGTCGTATAATAAATATCAGTTCAATTAATGCTCAAGCAAGGCAGGTTGGGCAGACTAATTACTCTGCTGCTAAAGCTGGAATTATCAGCTTTACTAAGGCCCTTGCTCGTGAAACTGCTTCTAAAAATATCACCATTAACTGTATAGCTCCAGGGTATATTGCAACCGAAATGGTAGGAGCAGTACCCGAAGACGTGCTTGTTAAAATCGTTAATAGTATCCCCAAAAAAAGACTAGGACAGCCGGAAGAAATAGCTAGAGCCGTGGCATTTTTAGTTGATGAAAATGCCGGATTTATCACAGGTGAGACTATTTCTATCAACGGCGGCCATAATATGATTTAAACAATTAACTAATAATAGATTAGAATATGAAAGAGATCGTAAACCAATTAATCTCTAAAGGAAGAGAACTTGTAAGTAAAAATGAATATAAAGAAGTACTTAATATATTTACCTTAAATTAAACAATATAAAGGTTTTCTACATATCTATTATTATGAAGGCATCACTTACTTGTGTTGGGAAGAGTATTATAATAATGTTGAACAAACAGACCTTTACCTTAAGGCAGTAGCTTCATTACGACAAACAGCTCTATATACAATCTAAACCTAAAGATACTGATATTTTATTAGGAAAAGCTTTTTATAAAGCAGGCAAATTAAGCGAAGCTGTTACTGTACTTAACAAATATATATATATATCTTGTCCAGAGAATGAGGAAGAATTTCAGGAAATTCTCAGTCAAATAACTCCAGAACTTAATAAAACTAATAATTCACCGATGTTATCGAGAGATAGTAGTCAATTAACTTCGTTTAATAATAAAGATTCGCATGATATAATAGAAGTGAGTCAAACATTAAATGCATTAATAAGCATAATAGCTAAACATGACCACGATATAGCTCGACATGCGCAAGCAATTGCAGACATAAAAAAATGTTACAATCTGCAAATGTTGGGTATACTGCAGATATAAACAACCAAATTAAAGAATTGAAAGTCATTAACCCTAAATTAGAAGAATATTATAAATGTTTTAATATGGCTTTACAACAATGTATGTATTGCTGCTAGTGCTGTAAGTAGCGGTCTAGTAGTTCCTGATGCAGGGTATTTAACGTGTGAGTGCCTCTTCTCCTATAAAATGGGTTTGTTATCTTGGCGACATAGCAGCGTCCGGTTTTTTAAATTCTATTGCCACTGCTCTAATAGCAGTTCTACATGATGCCGGTGATAATATGTTTAACTCTAAGGAAGAAAAAAAGCTAGTAGATGTACTTACTAAATTTTGTAAAATGATTAATAAACAATCTGATATAACCGTACCTGTAGGACAAGATCTACAGAGATTAGCTTTACTTTTTGCTAATTTAAGGAGTGTAGAAATCAAAAAAATAATGAGACAGATTTCAGTAATTTCTTTACGACTAAATTGCCAATGCATAATAAATTTTTTCGTTATGATACCAAATAATATCAAAGAAATGAATAGTAATCCTATGGAAAAATTAGCGTTTCAAGATGCTATTTCTTTGATTAGTTATATGTATCATCATGCAGAGTATATATTAAAGAGTTCTAAATCGTTGTTAAATCAAATTTTAACTACTACAAAAGAAGGATTAAGCACATCATGGAATGATATAAAGAAAACTACTTCCGGCAATGTAGAGTACGATTTATGGCAAATGGAAAAGCAAGTACCTGAATCTGAAATAATAACTGAGAAAGCAAAAAGCGGACAGCTGCGAAGTATAAAGATATCTTGCTTTTCGGTTGATTGCTCAAAACCACTTTAAAAAAATAGCGATTTCTTCAACCGGTATCAGAAGAGGAGTTGAAGATTTTCTTAATCAAAAATATTTTGCTGATAAATTTACTGAAGAAAAACAAGGTTGTTTTGTCTTATTCTTAGCATATAAAATATTTAGATATGGTAATAAGGTATGTCTCAAATATTGTAGCGAGCAACAGCCGGAGCTAATTACAAAAATTTTCGATGATTATCCTCATTTATTTTTTAGGAGAGAGGCAATTAACATATGTATTAAAAATAAAGATGGTAGACAAAAAGCATTAGATGCAATAAAGTTAAAATCGTCAAATAAATTTTTTAAAGATTGCTTTGATACAGTATTCCCTAAGGTAGATGTTGTCGTAAACCTCATATTTGAAGAAGAACCTAAACCGAAGCACGTACCTAATGAACCTGAGCTTGTATTTAACTTAGAGCTCATACCTTTAAATATAGACGAAAATTAGGATGTACTACCAACAAGTAATGTAGAAAATAACCACTGAATTTTTAAAATGACTAGCATATATCACATTCTTGACCGTGTTCCTGCTATTTATAAGCAGGACATGGAAATAGAGTATGAGCATTTGGCTATGCAATTAATTAAGTCCGGTAAATTACGGATAGATACCGATGATTGCTGCAATTTTGCAAGGTTTACCGAACCTGCTCTTAATATAAGCTTAATGGTTAGTCAAGAAGAGCTAACAAGCCCGCATTTAATCCCTGAAACTACCAAGCTTTTTCAAAATTTATACAAAAATTCCGCTTCAGATCAAAAAATAAAATCAATTTTCGATAATTTAAAAAAGCAAATACAAAAGCTACAGCCGGTTAAGAAAGAAGTAACCGAAATGCTAGCACGTATTTTTGTTCAGTCGGCTCATCCGATCGTAATAAGGTGGCTTCTTCTTAATAAGACGGAAGTATTTCTTACCTACTCACATAATATCGGCGATATGATGGATATGGTTAGCTGGCAACGAGTAGGCGGTAATAGCGGTATGCAAAGCACTAACGGCAAGGACGTAGCTATTTTTGTTTCATGCGGCGGTAATCCTTTTGCTGAAAACAATAAAGATCATCCGACTTACGGCAACGGCTTTGCTGCGGCAGCAAGACTTCAGATTATCGCAGCCCAAGAGCTTGGGCATTTTGCCGATATAAAGAGAGATGATAAAGGCAGGCAAATAACTCGCCATTCGGCTAATTTTTCCGGTACTAAAGCTACCGATAAAGTACGAATTGCTAGAAAAAATGACATAATACATTGTCATAATTTGCTGAGTAAGCTCCTTAAAGCAGGTATGAAAAAGCAATTAGATTATGAAACGAAACTTAAATTTTATAATGCAAATAAAATTAGCGGCTTAAAAGTTTATGCTATAAAATTCATGATTTTTATATATAAATTTCAGCTTCTAAATTATAGCAGTAGGAATAATCTAATATTTGTAAGAAAATTTAAAACCGATGAATATATGGCATTAATGATTGATGCTATGTTTAAAGATATGCAAGCTAATTTATCACCGGCAGCTGACGTGTATAAAAATAAAAACCCTGAAATTGAAGAAGCGATAGCCTGCATTGAAGCCTTAGCAAGAGTACCGCAACAAACCGTAAAATGGGGATATTTAACTACCAAAGAAACTATGCATGACCTTTATAAAATATATTATAACGAGGTTATACCTTCTTTAATTACTAGCTATAATGCTATCACCGGTGAAAATTATCAACGTGATTTTAAAAAGCCAAAAAGTAATTTCTTTTCTAAAATCAATATCTTTAGTAACAAAAAGTTAGTACTAAAACCGGTTAGGGAATTATGAGTATACTGATGTGAAATGAAGAATGGTAGACGAAGATTAACTTCAAAAGGAGCAAGGAATTCACAAGGCGATGAGGCATTGCTGCGTGGATATTGTTTTTTCGTCATTGCAAGGAAAATTACAAAGTAATTTGACGAAGCAATCTCAGGAGTTTGTTATTATTTCATGAGATTGCCACGCAGCCTACGGCTGCTCGCAATGACGATTTGGTATCCCGCACAGGAATGATATTTTTAGAACAATATCTTTAACTTTATGAACCTTTAGTGGCTAGTATATTTGCTGTGTAAATTACAGTTATACGTTGCAAATAGCTCAATATTCTTATGAGCGGTAAGTAAACTTGCACCTACATTATAGCCAACTTTCGGTGTGCTACTACTTGTAGTGTTCTCAAAGTAATTATCTGCCCAAATAAATCTAGCTTTCACCTTAGGTTGCTTATTGCTAAAGCTATTTTCTACAGAAGCATGTAGTCCCGGTACTATTTGAGTATCGTTTGATAATCTCTTAGGAGCGGTTAATTTTATGCCTGCAATCCCTGTAGTTAAGTTACCGGACTTACCAGCGACATACATATTATTCACACCTGTACCGGTTTGCTGCAGTATAAGTATATCCATTAGGAACAAATCCATCTCCATTACTCATCCTCAAAATTGATAGGGCGGCTACATCATTCGCCGTGTGAACCCTATTAATATTAATCACAATATTTGTACCGAATGCCGTAGGGAGATTTTGAAAAACTATATCGCTTTCTCCTAAAGCATTTATAGTAATATTACCTTCAAGTACTACATCACCGGTAAGAATTACGTTACGTCTAAGATCGAATGTCGAGCCATTAACGTTACCGTTAATTGTAATGTCCTGCGTGCAAATATTATAAGTTCCCGAATCAAAATTAGTTTGTCTAGAATGAATATCATTATGCAATTTGTGTTCATGATTACCTTCAAACATCACTTTAGAAACTTGTTTGGTTTGTGAGCCGATTTCATAAATATCAGGAATCTTTACGAAAGTTACCTCTCCTCTCATAGTTTTAGTATTAGTAATATTACCGGTAAAACCTTTATTAACCCTTACCTTCCCAAAACTTATAAACTCTAAATTCCCTGTATGTATTACACTGCTGTTGCGATGTTTCATATCAACTTTTTCTTTAAATACAAGCTCAATAGATTCAACGGCACTAATATCATTACCGGTAATGGTTAGCTCAGAACTTGTTCCATTACCGCTTATAAGCTTTAGCTTTGCTTTTGCATTATTATTATTGGCGCCATATGCAAGAGGTGCTCCTAAAGCATTTTGAACTGCCCTTTGAGTTTGCAGATTGTCAACGTTAGTTATATTGTTAATACTAACTCTTGTAGTTGGATTGCCTTCAATAATAGTAAATACCCCATTAAAACCATAAAGATTAATATCATTAATATTAATATTTTGGGCAAAATTAACCATATGGTTATTTTCTGCGATAATAATATTGTCATTATCTTGTGGAAGATAATGGTTGTGATTATATCTTCAATCATTCATCGTACCTATATTAGAAGATGGATTTCCCGCCGGAATAATATCCGCCGCAAAGCCTCCCATGCTTGCAAGCAGCCCAATAATACTACTGGTTGCTAGTAAAAGTTTATTAAAAAAATTTTGTTCTTATTAGTTATAATTTCCCCTATAACTTATTGCTTTTAATGATTTTACCACTTAACTTATCGGTCATTATACACTATTTATTTACAACACACAATAATTAATGAATAAATTTACTATTAGTTAATATTTATTAATTATTTACGATGGCGTGATTTATGAAATTTAAGGGAAATAGGCTGGTTTAATGAAAGGTAGGGGTTATGGTGTTTGTTTGGTAGGTAATCATCATTGCGAGCAGGCATTGCCCGTGTGGATCAGTTTTCCGTTGTCATCCCGTGGTTTGACCACGGGATGACACCGAGTGCGTTTTTCAATTCGCACAATAATGTCGTAATTTCCTCGCAATGACGTCAAAATAACATCCTATTCATCATCTATATTAGAAAGCTCATCTTGTAATTCTCGAGAAAATACATCCTCATCATCGTTAGAATCATTCGATTTCTTAAGAGAGTTTTTGAAATTATTTAGGTCTTTATTTTCAAATATTTCAATAGATTTTAAAGTCTCGTTTGGAATTATAACTATAATATTTTTACTTAATTCATCTAAATAATCAGTGGTAACGGCAACTTTCAGTACTCCTCCATATTTGCTCTGTTTGCTACTTACTACAAAATCTTTTAAAGATTTACTTTTAAAATAGTTTTCAGAAGTAAAGATCATTGTTATAAAAAATAGTACTAACGAGATAGTAGTACCCACGGCAAATCCTGCTAATAGCCCTAAGAATCTGTCAATAAAACCGTTTCTCATAAATGAAATTATAGCAAGAAATTTATAAACTATAAAAACACATAAAATTAAAGCAATAACATAAGATATAACACCGGCAATAATTATTCTTATAACCTCATTATCCATATATTTCCCGATTAGGTCAGAAATATATGGATATAAAAAATATCCTAACATTATAGAAGTAATAAAACCGAGTGTTCTAGTTGCAAACCCGATTATGCCTTGATATAAGCCGAAAAATGAGAAAAGAGTAATAATAGCAAAAATAGTAATATCAAAAAATGTGATCATTATTGTTAACTTCTATTGAATAATTGGATTTAAATCTTATATATTATATAATTAAAGTTTAATTTATGGGCGATAAAATTTTTCATAACTTATCCGGTAAAACACTAGTTGCTACACCGCATGTAATTACAAAAGGCATTTACCATAAATCCTTAATTTATATGTTATCACACACGGAAGAAGGAGCAATAGGATTAATATTTAACCGCTTAGTAAATCATATAGATTTAAAATCGTTTTTTAAAATAAAAAATGACAAAATAACAACCCCGGTTATGGTTCCTATATATCTTGGCGGACCCGTAGAACATGAAAAAGGGTTTTTTCTTCATTCTAGCGATTATAATAAAAATTTGTTATTGGATTTCCATAATGATTTAGCAGTAAGCTCTAATTTAGAAATTTCAGAAGATATAGCTTTCGGTAAAGGACCTAAAAATAGCTTATTCATTGTCGGTTATACAGCATGGAAACCAGGGCAGCTTGAAGAAGAATTAGAGACAAATCTATGGCTGGTTATGGATTGTAATAAAGAATTTATTTTTGCCGATAATCCTGAAAGTAAATGGCATAATGCATTAAAACACTTAGGCATTGATGAAATACATTTCTCATCACAAATAGGAAATGCTTAGAGATTATCTGTTAACCATTTTTCGGTAAGCCTAAGTAATAATGCTTTAAAAATTTTCCCTGACTGCTAATTAAATACACAAAATTAGAATGTTGTAATTCATATTTGTTTGTTTTTACATCAAATATTTTGGATGTATAGAAGACCTTAAATTGATCTGCTAATTGTTCAATATCTTGGACTCTCCCTGTTAAACCTATAAAATTATCATCTATTTTTTCTAAATATTTTTTTAATACTTCACTTGTATCATGCTCAGAATCTAGAGTAATAAAAACTACTTGTACTAAAATATTCTCTTTCTTCAAAATCTTAATAATATCTTCTACTCTTTTTAGTGTTTGATTGTCATATAAGGAATAGGTAGTACCAAAATAAATCAAACTTAAATGACCTTGCAAATGGATACTATCAAATTTCTTTCCTTCTTGATCTATAAGAGTAAACTTAATTTTAGGCGAATCGTCCATATTACTAGTTTTCGCACCAATCTTAAGCTTAGACGGAGTTAATGAAGAATACAATAAACATAAAAATATTATGCCCGTAATCATAGCTAGGGCTATAAAAATTTTTATAATATACATTTGGTTTTTATTATTTCTCATAACCTAAGTAATTATTAATATTTATTTATAATAAAACTTATTCTTATCATATATGCAATAAAAATCATCTTTCAGTATATTAAATATCGTAATATCTAAATTGTGATATTTTTAGTTAAAATTAATTAATTTATTAACTAAATTGAAATTTTTTTGAGTTAAGATTATTAAATAAAAAACAACTAAGAAACGGATTAATTATGTACAATTATACCGTTTATGTAAAACGTTTAAATGATAAATTTAAAAAACAAGAACATACGGAAATAGTAGATAGTACTATTTCAAATACTAAATGACCACAACAATGCAACTCAACCGATACAAACACACTCCTAAATCAAAATTCGTTTGAAATAACAAATAATATTGAACACAATAAAGCAGAAAATATGAGGGATATAATGATGTTGAAAAAAGAAGAAATAAAGGAAGCAGAAATGGAACATTTTATATCCAATATGTAAAGGATAAAAATTGTATCGACTTAATTAATAAAGATAATGAGAAATATGAATCTATTATTGATAGGAGTAATAAAGCTATAATTATATTAGGGCAAGAGAAAGAAGATTTAAAGCTCATAGCTAATTTTCTTAAAGACGGTGAATTAATATTAGAAAGTAATGAGTATGGAGATTGGGACTGCTCAAAAAAAGTCTAACCACAAGTTCAAATATTTTAGATAGTTTTTATATAAAAAACGCAAAATATTTAACATATAACAGTTCTTATTTGGATGCGGCTAATTCATCCTCTGAATCTACTATTGACAAATTTTTCCTACAAAAAATTCTAACTTTTCCCTTATCAAAGGCAATGTCGGTATATTTGAACAATTTACTAAATTATATTGATATAAATGAAGGTAATTTATCTATAGTAGTGACTGATAGCCCAAACAAGCAATAATCATACTCGTATATCTAAAATTATTGATGAAACTATAAAACTCGGTAATTTTAGCGATGAACAAAAGAGTATCATTAATAAAATAAAAGATTCTATTTTTACTTCAAGCTAGCGAGCAAGCAAAAGACTATACAAAGCTATTAAATATTAGAGATGATAATTATATCATTCTAGATGAATATAATAAAATAACAATCGACGGCGAAAATTTAACATATATTTTAAATTCTATAAATATAATTAATAAAGAAGTACCAATTAGTATCAATGAGCTTAAAACATATATAGAAAATAATTTAAAGTTTTGAAGATGTTTTGCCTAAAACAGACAAATTGAAACAATTAATAGATATAGTAAATTATTATAAACAGTTAGAAGACAATGCCAAAACTATAGGAAATTTCTTAGAAACCGTTAAAAAATTAAATCAGCTTTTAGAAACACCGAAATCAGAAAATAAATTAGAGAATCTTCTAAATTACCTTAAATATATTTATCTAACATCAAATTTTCCGAAAAAGAAAATTTGATTACACTTAATTCTGCAAAATGGTTTAACGATTTATTTACCTCGGGGTATATAATATAAAAGAAAAGTTATTAGAATCATTTAAGCATACAATATGCAAAGATAAAGATTCATTTTATAATAAATTAAATGAGACTATTGAAAAATTTTATGAAGATATCAAAAATAACGATGTTTTAGACTTAAAAGCAATCAATAATATATATAAAAACTTTTTACAGCATATTAACAATTCTAGCACTGATGTTGAAAATTTAGATAATATTAAATTATTTTTAACAAAGAGCTTTAAGAATTTTAATAATATATTAGGTATAACTATAAATAATAGCATTAGTAATTTAGAAAAACTAATAGGCTCAGTCAGCAAGCAAGAAGCTAAATCTCTTTGGAAGTATATTACCGCCTCTAAATCTATTACAGAAATATCTCAAAATCTCGATAAAGTAATATATGATAAGCTTTTACATCAGCCTGTGTTACCTGATCAAGCGCTACCTATTTATAATTTATTAGAAAAATTACTAAAAGAAACTCACAAATCTATTAATGATTGTTATAAAAACGAAAAATTATATAAACATCAATTAGCAAAAATTTATTGTCAACAAGCACAAATCTGTACACCTAATGGCTCAACAAAACTATCTAAAGACTCAATAGGATTGTATGAAAACGCTGCTAACCTTGGTTCTGAAGAGGCAAATATAAAACTTGGGAAGATTGAATTTAAGAGCGGAAATTATGTAAAAACTTTAGAATATTTTAAAAATACTACTCATATATCTTATGCAAAAGAAGCTTTTAATGAATTATTACATCTAAAAGAATCAGAACTAAAAAAGAAAATACAGCAAAAGAAGCTAAATTAGCATCAGAAATAATTGAATTATATTCAAGCCAAGGTGATTTTTATAACCAATATAATCTAGATATATCAGAAAAAAGTCTGCAAGATTCACTAAAAGTATTTTGTCTTAATACGAAAGCTCTCATAGAAGAACAAGGAAGACCTAAACCTTATGGAATATTATATGATTTGTCTAAAGAGTTAACATCAATAATTTCTTCACCGTGTAGTCAACTTAAATTTATACAAAAAACTGAAAAATATAAAAATTTAACAGAAAAATTTAAAGAAGAAAAACTAGAAACTAATTATACGAATATTACGACAAGCCGGTCACATGATTCATACTTTAAAGAACCTTTACTGAAGTTCGATGATTTACACCTTAATTCTTCATTTAGACCATATTATGATAATAATGAAGATTCTAGCAATATGTTAGGTGCTTGTTATAATTCCTCAGAGTTAGCCTCAATGAGAAAAATTTAATATCTCTTAATACAATTTTTATAGACAAGCAGAAATGTGGTGCTAGTATAAAAATAGCTATATTTAACGATGAATTAGATTATGACAAATAATCAATTTTCTGAAGATACCAAAAAAATTGCTGATCAAATAAAAGATGCATTAATGGGTATTAGTGACGATCTTGTACTTGAAAGTAAAGAGGTAGAGGAAATTTTTGAAGAATTAAGCCAAAATGAAGAATTTGAGTATGAGATGGAACGAATGCTTTCTATCTTAAATGAACAAACTATGGATTTAACTCAACTGCAAAGTCGGATTATCTTATTAATCCGTAAGTATTTAGGTAAAACTAAAAACTTAAAGCTTAAAATGCTTAAAATGGATGAGAAACTCATTAACAAAAATGTTGCCGAAGTCAGTAATTATTTAATGCATCAGCATTCTAAAATAGTTAGAGATGCTAATAAAAACCTTACAAACCCAAAAGACAAATTACAAGGTTTAACCAAACAAGCTAGAATAAACTTAAAACGTTTATTAAAAAGCTTTGCCGTTTACCAAATTTATATGTTTATGAACCCAAAAAGAATAGCAGGCGAAACGAAGCTAATGAACTTCGCCTATAATATGATCAAAGGGGGCATGAAACTCGCTAAAAAATATGAAGGCGGCAAGGAACAAGAAATTAAATCATATTCACCTAGACTTATTAAAAAACTTGAAAAAGCTCATGTCGGCTTTAAAAAAAGTGGTGGTATATCAATTTAACTATTGTATCTTTTTATAAATTTTTATAAAGAGCTTATACTAAACTAACATTAATATTATGATAGGTATCAAGCTTTCAACTTAAATTATGTAAACTTAATATTGCGGAACTAATAACTTGGGTACATCTTGGCTGCAGTACTCAAGAAAAACACCACGCTCAACCTGTAAAAATTAACATAAAACTCTTTCTCTCAACTCCTCCCCTTGCTACTGTAACGGATAATATAAACGATACTGTTTGTTATGCAAAAATCGTACGGCTAGTACAAAAACTTTCTCAAGAAAATCACTTTAATCTTATCGAGTATTTAGCCGCACAAATATATGTGATATTATTTATCAAAACTTTATCGAATCTAAATTAGAAAAGATTTTTCTAAACGTAACCGTTACTAAATTAAAATCACCGGTTTCAGGAGTGCATGACGGAGTTTCTTTTTCTTATTCAGGAAAGGAGACACTATGATTTATATTTCTATAGGCAGTAATTTAGGTAATAAACTTTTAAATATTAAAAAAGCTCTAAATTCACTAAAAAGTTGTAATTTTATATCGCTTAAGCAAGCCATTCTACAACCTAATGCAGATAAAGCTTGGGATAAATCATATTTAAATATGGTGGTGCAGGGCAAAAGTACTTTAACGCCTAGTAAACTTCTAATTGAGCTTAACAAAGATTGAAACAACTAGGTCGAGCAAGCTCTTACGATAAATGGTCTCCAAGAGTTATTGACTTAGATATCCTACTTTGGAATAATTGCCATATAGATTTACCTGATTTAAAGATACCGCATCCTGAAGTATTAAACAAACCGTTTCTTATTCATCTAATTGCAGGTTTAAGCTTGGAATGTCGTTATTCATGTCCGATCAATAATTTTTACAACAATAAAACCTTTGCAGAAATAGCACATTTAATTGAACATCAAGGAGTTATACGCTCTCTTGTTTTAAATCCTCAATTTGTCGGTATTTTAAACATTACTCCTGATTCTTTTTCTGATGGAGGATTGAGTTTTCATAAAGAAGATGCCGTTAGAAATTTTGTACGCTTGATAAATGAAGGGGCTACAATAAATTGAGCTTGGATCACAATCAACACGTCCTTCTGCTTTAATTATTAATGAAGATGAAGAATATGCAAGGCTTAATAATGTTCTTGAAGAGCTTAAGGAAGTTATAAAGGAAAAAAAAGTTATAGTCAGTATTGATAGTTTTACTCCTGAAGTAATTAAACGTGTTTTAAAAAAATACCCTATTTCCTGTATCAACTTGGTTAAAAATAATCTAGATGATTATACATTACTATTAATTGCCGATTATAATTGTAAAATTATTACTATGCATTCATTAACCGTTCCACCGCAAAAACAAAAATGTCTTGATTTCGATAAATCTCCACTTGCTAGCTTAAATATATGGACAGAGCAAGAAATAACAAAATTAGAAAAATGTGGATTTGATAGAAAAAATATCATTCTTGATCCTGGAATTGGTTTTGGAAAATCCGTTTATCAAAATTTATATATTACAATATATTAAAGAATTTAAAAATCTAGGATGTGAGATATTGTTAGGACACTCACGAAAATCTTATATTTCCGCTTTTTATAATTCCAAAGCATCGGAAAGAGACTTAGAAATAATAGCAATATCAAAATATTTAATGGAAAACGTAGTTGATTATTTACAAGTGCATAATGTTATAGAGCATCAAAAATTTTTTGTAGCAGACCATATGATTAACTATATCTTATGAAAAATAGAAAAATCATCGGTATAATGGCATGTGACCCACAAGGGGTGATAGGTAATAAAGGTCAGATGCCTTGGTCTTATACTAAGGAGTTTGAATATTTTTATCAGACGGTAAAAAATAATATTATAGTCATGGGACGAAAAACCTTTGACTCTATACCTACAAAGATTTTAAAAAATTGTATTTGTATTGTTTTTTCAAGAAATACATCATTACAATCTTATAATAATATATTTTTTATTAAATCCTTAGATGATTTTTGGCAGGTAATAAAACCTTTTACTGATAAAAAAATTTTTATGGTTGGAGGGACAGAAATAGCAACTCTTTTCCTAGAACAAAATCTTATTGATGAATTTTTACTTACAAAAATAAATAAAAATTATGATGGAGATACTTTTTTGCCTCTTAATCTTTTAGCAGAATGGCATTCTGTAATAATAGATAAAACAAACAATTATCAGATTTATAAATTTACTAAGAGGAGGTAAGATGAAATTTTTAGAACAGCTTAATATAAAAATCTTGAGCAATATAACCTCTTAAATCATCCATTTTTCAATTATGGCATATGGGAAAACTTACTCATTCTACTTTACAAATTTACACAAAAGAATATTATCATCACGTTACAGCTTTCCCACGTTATATTAAGTGCAATACATTCCAAATGTAGTGATATACACGCTAGACAAATATTACTTGGTAATCTTATAGAAGAAGAACAAGGTGAAGAAAATCACCCGGAACTATGGAAACGTTTTGCTAAAGGACTTGGATGTTTAAGAAACCAACGCACTTCAGAACCTAAATTAGACTCAACTCAAAAACTTGTTCAAGGTTATTAAATTAACAGAGGAATCTTTTTCTATAGGTCTTGGAGTACTTTATGCTTATGAGCGTCAGACTCCTAAAGTATCTGACTCTAAAATTCAAGGATTACAAAAATTTTATGGAAATTCAGATTACAGAACTTTACAGTCCTTCATTGTTCATAGTAAAGTTGATCAATGGCATACACAAGAATGTGCAAATTTGATTAATAATTTAAGCTCAAAAGAACAAACATTAGCACATCAAGGAGCAAAACTACTATGGCAATTTCTAGAGGGTATAAATGCAACGTATCAATAATTTAACTATTATTCTTTCATAAAATGAAAAATATCTTTCTACATTCCTTAAGTCTTGAGAATTATCGTAATTTTAAAAATCTTGAACTAAAAACAGATAATACACCAATAATTTTAATAGGTGAAAACGGTAGCGGTAAAACTAATATTTTAGAAGCTATATCGCTATTTTATCCAGGAAGAGGGCTGAGATCAGCAAAACTTGCCAATGTATGCAAAACTTCAGAAGATCATTGTCTAGTTAAAGCTCTATTGCAAAGTAAGCTAGGACTTGCAGAATTTACCACCCAATTTAAACGTAGTTCTAATAGAAGGATAACTGAGTATAACGAAAGTAAAATAGCCAATAATGAGTTAAGTAAATTCACTAGCATGGTATGGCTGACTCCACACATGGAAGGAATCTTTACAAGCGGTAGCAGTGATAGAAGAAAATTTCTTGATAGAATAGTTTATAATTTTGATCCAAAGCATGCAGAGCTAGTTAGTAAATACGAATATTACATGCATGAGAGAAATAAAATTCTAGTAGAAGATATAAGAGATGATAATTGGCTTAAAATTATTGAAGAAAAGATGGCTGATATTTCTAACCATATTGCTAATAATCGCTTAAAAACCTTAGAATTTATGCAGCAAGCAATAGATGACCTTGAAAATGAATTTCCAAAAGCCGATTTATCGATTGACGGCATTGTTGAACAAAAAATATTAAACGGCAAAAAAAATATTGTTAGTTTTATTACTGCAGAACTTTATCAAACAAGAAGCAAAGATAAACTACTTGGTCGCACTAGTTTTGGAGTTCATAAAAGTGACTTTTTAGTAAAGCATCAAAAGAAAAATATCTTAGCCAAATTCTGTTCTACCGGTGAACAAAAAGCTATATTAATTGCAATAATCCTTGCTGAAATGAATTATGCTATAAAGCTAACTAAAATAGCACCGATTTTACTTTTAGATGAGGTCTTTGTGCATTTAGACGACAAAAGACGTCAATATTTAATCGAATTTTTGACCGGCTTAAACATGCAACTATGGGTTACCACTACCAATCTAGAGGGAATAGAAAATTTTGCAACTAAAGCACAATTGATTAAGTTATAGTTTGTTTAATAATGTCATTCCTGCGCAAGCAGGAATCCAGGCATAAAGCGAGATAAATCAAGCTTTTAATTTCAAAAATTTGCTGTATTTAATACTTTTTTTCTGGATTCCTGCTTGCGCAGGAATGACATTGAACACTTTTCTCACACCATGTAACAACGCCCGCTAAAAGCGGGAATGACATCAAGTGTATTTTCTGATCCATACAATAAAGCACTATCCCAATCAGATTCACAAGAAAAATTTCATCCTTCTTGATTTTTATCGCACCTCTTAAAAAACCAAAATAACTATTATTATTTTTCATAAAATAAAATTACACTTCACTTACATATTATTAGTTAAATTTAAAGTTTTTTGTATATAAATATATTGCTTAATCTTTTGAAACTGCTTAAAATTGATTTTTAATTTATGTAAATACTATGACAAAACAAGCTAATAAAATATCCTATGATGAAGTACCTTATTCTCCATTTACTTTCAGTTATACCTCCCCACCTTATTTAAGAACTATCGGCAAGCTATTCGGGCTAAACCCTCCACCTCTTGAAACTGCTAAAATACTTGAACTCGGTTGTGGAATCGGTGTTAATCTGCTTAACTTTGCTGAAACATATCCTAAATCACAATCTCTAGGTGTTGACTTATCCAAAACACAAATAGAATTAGGTAAAAAATTTATCAGTGATTTGAAAATAAAAAATGCTGAACTAAAGGCATTATCTATATTGGACCTTGATGAGTCATACGGTAAGTTTGATTACATAGTTTGTCACGGCGTATATTCATGGGTACCTGAAGAAGTACAAGATAAAATACTCAAAGTCTGTAATAAACTGCTAAATCCGAACGGCATAGCTTTTGTAAGCTATAATACGCTCCCGGGCTGGAATATGCAGAGAACAATACGTGAAATGATTATGTTCCATTCAGAGCTATTTAATACTAGCCATGATAAATTACAGCAAGCTAAATTACTTTTAAAGTTCATCAATGACTCATTAGAAAGCTCCACAACGCCTTATTCTAATTTCTTACGAGATGAAACAAAATTATTATCTGCATATACGGACTCATATGTATTACATGAATATTTAGGCGAAATTAATACAGGTATATATTTTCACCAATTCATAGAAAAAGCTCAAAAAAATCATCTAAATTACTTAGGTGATACGTCGCTTACTGCAATGTTTATCGGTAATTTACCTACTCAGGCAGCAGAAAAGCTACAAGCCGTTAATGATATTGTTCGTACTGAGCAATATATGGATTTTATCACTAATAGAAAGTTCCGCTCGACATTATTATGTCATCAAAACATACCTATAAACAGAAAAATTGAATTTAATAATTTAAAAGAGTTTTTTACTAGCCTTAATATTAGACCGGTAATTCTAGAAAAAGCTGTTGATTTAACTAACGAACAGGAAAATGTTAGCTTCTATTACGAAAATTTACCTGAGCCTTTTATTTCAACCACTTCGCCGATCATGAAAGCTATTTTATATGTATATGCCGAAAATATTAGCAATCCGATAAGCTTAGAACAAGTAGCAAAAGAAGCTTTTAAAAAGCTTGGTAAATATCAATTACAAGATTTCTTAGCAGCATTAGAACAGCATTTTATCATATTCATTTTTCAAGGTTATCTCAAAATATTTGAGACAAAACCTCATGCTATAGCAACTATCACCGAAAAACCTAAAACTAGCGAATTTGCAAGATACCAAGCAAAACAAGCATATTTTAATAATGTAACTAGCGTGTTTAGCGTCACTAATAGACTTAACGATATGGTAGGTATACCGATACATGAAAAATATATTTTAGAAATGTTAGACGGTACACATAATATTGATGATATTAAGAAAGGCGTGCTTGAAAAAATTAATTCAAAACTTTTAACTGCTCGTGACGATAAAGGACAGGAAGTAACAGATCCAAAATTATTAAAAGAATTTGTTGACTATGTAGTCAATACATCCCTTGAGAAATTCCGGATAAATTATCTGTTAGTAGAGTAATTAAAATGTTCGTGATCAAGTCTGATTTGTTGCATGGATCAGCTTTTTCGTTATTGCGAGTAGCCGTAGACTACAGCCAATCCATAAAAATATAATCCGAGTAAATGAAGGGTAGCTATACGAAGCTCAACTTGGAAAAGAGCAAGGAGCCTGTAAGCCGAGGAGCAGAGCGTATACTTTTAATACGTGAGCATCCGAGGACTTACAAAGACGACACAGTCAATTTTTCAAGTTGAACGAGTATAACTATGCTACTAATTTTTCACGCAATACTTCAACTAACTTATTAATTGCTTCGGTTGGGTGGATGTTTTCAAGGATAGCAAGCTCGCCTGCAAGTCTATTTAAAGCTGACTCGTAGAGTGTTCTTTCACTGTAAGAACGATCATTATCAACATTTTTATGTAAGTCCCGTAATACTTCGGCTATAGCTACAATATTACCTGAGTTAATTTTGCCTTCATATTCTTGGGCTCTTCTACTCCACATTCTATTTCCTTGTTTTGGTTTACCTTGAAGAGTTGAATATATGACATCTAAATCTTTTCTGCTTGCAACCGCTCTAAGACCAACAACCGCAGCTCTACTAACAGGCACTTTTAATGTCATTTTATCCTGCGAAAAGGAAATTACATATACTTTAATTTCAGTACCTGCAATAGTATGATATTCTATATTTGTTATTTCACCAACTCCATGTGCAGGATAGACAATTCTCTGCCCTATTTTAAACTCAGATTTTTGTTCGGATTGTGTTGTATTTGCCATTATTAATTCCTCCGTAGTGGTTTTAGCGCCTAAGAACTTAATGTTAGACTATTATTTTCTATAGCATAGCACATTTTGCTTTTATTATAAAGTAGAGATTTTTATTGAAATAAAATTGATACGATCTTATTGTAGATAATATTAATAAGTTAAAGGAATAAATATGCGAAGTATTTTTATTATACTAATATTTTTATTATTTTTGAGTAGCTGTTCAGAAGAAAAAGCACAAGATAAGAACCATGAGGAAAAACAAATAATAGAGCACGAAACTCAAAATAACGAAACTTCTAAAACAACGAATCAGGAAGCCGTAAATTCTGAAAATACGGCTGAAGCAATAGTTCCTGCTAATGATAATAATCAGACTGATGAAGTATCAACGCCGGCTTCACAAAAACAAAAAAATCCTGCAATAAAACCTGTTAAAGTCACTTTTAAAGTTGATGATAATGATATGGTTCTTGGTAACAAAAAATCAAATGTTATAGTAGTCGAGTATTTTTCTCCTACCTGTCCGCATTGTGCTTATTATCATCAAACAATTTTTCCGGAACTTAAGAAAAAATATATTGATACTAACAAAATTGCATATGTGGTTCGTGAATTTATTGCTACTAAACAAGATTTAGATGCTGCAATTTTAGCCCGCTGCAAGGGGATACAAATAGTTTTACACAACTTCATAATATCATATTAATACAACAAGATAAGTGGGCATATAGCAATAAATACAGAGAATTATTAGCTGATATAGGACAACTTGGCGGTATTTCTCCGGAAGAATATAAACAATGTTTAAATAATGATAAAATTACTGCAATACTAATTGCTAATACCAATTTTGTAGCAAAAGCACCCCAATTTATAGGTACTCCTTCTTTCTTCGTTAACGGAGTACAAACAGGAAGTTATAGCATAGATACTATTTCCACAGCAGTTGATAAAGCTTTAGAGGAGCAGAAAGAAAAAGCAAAAAATGAAATGAGCTTGTAATTTAGATCGTCATTGCGAGCAGTCGTAGACTGTGCGGCAATCTCGTTAAATATCCTGAGATTGCTTCGTCGACGGCTATGGCGTCTTCTCGCAATGACGGAGATAAACTAATGAATACGGAAAAACTAAAAGATATCAAAGCAAGAATTAAAGACTTAACAACCCCTAAGTTTTCTAATCCTAAAATTCGGCAAGAAATTAGCCCCTTCACTATCGCTGTAGATTTAGTTTCAGGTACAATGGTAGGTGTCGTAATTGGAATATTTACGGATAAAATTTTTAATTCTAAACCTTTATTTCTTATTATATTTACAATAATAGGAATGATTGCCGGCTTTAACATTATAAGGAAAAAAGTAAATAATAAAAAGTAAGGAAATGACTCATAGCCCTTTAGCACAATTTGATATCAAAAAATTAATAGACATCAAAATATTCGGTTTTGACGTCAGCTTTACTAATTCGAGTATCTATATGTTACTTGCTAGCATCTTAGCTCTAACTTATTTTTACTTAGCTTTTTATAACCAGAAATTAGTACCTTCTAGATTACAAGTGAGTGCTGAAATAGTTTATAATCTTGTAGCTGATATGTTAAATCAGAATATAGGAGTAAAAGGACGTAAATTTATTCCGTTAGTTTTTAGTTTATTTATTTTCATTTTATTCTGTAATTTACTTGGTATAACACCTTATAGCTTTACTACTACTAGTCATATTATCGTTACTTTTACCTTGGCAATTCTAGTATTTTTAATGGTAACTATAGTCGGTTTTGTAAAACACGGCTTACGTTTTTTAACCCTTTTTTTACCGCATGGTACTCCTTTATGGTTAGCACCGTTGATGATAGTAATTGAACTATTTACATATTTAGCAAGACCGGTTAGTTTATCATTGCGACTTGCCGCTAATATGATGGCAGGACATGTTTTATTAAAAGTAATAGCCGGTTTTACCGTGTCATTAATGATTTACTTGAAATTTCTGCCAATCCCTATTATGGTGATACTAATTGGGTTTGAAATTTTTGTTGCAATACTTCAAGCTTATATTTTTACTATTTTATCTTGTGTGTATCTTAATGATGTTATTAATTTACACTAGGCTTTTTGCACAACTTGCTTCTAAAGGTAATTTGTACGTCAATCCGATGCTTGAATCCTCACGTACTTTTTTGTACTCTGCAGTTCTGTGCTTCGTGTTTCCTGCAAATTCCTCTTTATTAGCTTCGTTGTGCAAAAAGCCTATTATACAGATAATTAGATAAAATTTTTTGATTAATTAAAAGTGAGTTTTTTTATGGACATGGTTTCTTTAAAATTTATTGGTACAGGACTTATGGCTATCGGCATGTACGGTGCAGCTTTAAGCGTTAGTAATATATTTAGCTCTCTACTTAGTTCAATAGCACGAAACCCTTCGGCTACAGAAAACTTACAAAGAATGGCTCTGATCGGTGCAGGTCTTGCTGAAGCAATGGGACTTTTTTCCTTTGTAATTGCTATGTTACTTATTTTTTCTTAAAATTCATTTTTAAATAAGATGCCTCAATTTGATATTGCTACCTATTATTCACAAATTTTTTGGCTTATCATTACTTTCGGCTTATTGTATATCTTTGTTTATAAATTTATAACTCCAAAAGCTGAAGAAATTTTTAATAATAGACAGACAAATATTCAAGATAATATTACGCAAGCCGATACACTGACCATAGAAGTAGAAAAGCTAAATAAATATTATAACGAGGAAATAGACAAAACAAATGCTGAAATAGATAGACTAAAAAAAGAAAAAATAGACTCTTTAGAATCAGAATTTTTAATTAAAAAAAAGAATCTAGAGCAAGATTTAAAAAACGCTATAAATCAAAACATTGAAGATATAAATTTAGCTGCTAAGCAATTTAGAACTAATAAAAGCGCAGCAATCATAAAGCTTGCCGTTAATATTATTGAAAAAATAGCTGGCACTAAAGCAGATATGAATTTACTACAAAATATAAAAGTAAAATAATGAATTTCCTAGATGATAGCTTCTGGCTTGCCGTTAGTTTTGTAATCTTTTTATATTTAGTTTATAGACCGGCAAAAAAAGCCATTTTAAATTCTTTAGATGCTAAGATTTTAGAAGTCCAAGAAAAAGTTCTACAAGCTGAAAAGTTAAAAGAAGATGCTGCTTTGCTCTTTAAACACACCAACGCACAAATAAAGAAATTAGAAACTTTACGCTCTCAAATGATAGAAGACAGTAATGAAGTTACCAAGAAAATCATTCAAGAAAAAACTAAAGAAATTGAAGAATTTTTAGAGCATAAAAAATCTGATGCTATACAGTTAATGCAAAACCAAAAATTAACCGCAAGTAAAGAGCTACAAGATGAATTTTGTGATGAAGTGATAAAACTTGTATCCGAATATTTTCAATCAGTTAAGCTTTCAGAAAGCAACATTGCTAAAAATTTAATGGATAAATCTGATTTTCCTCAGGATGAGGGTAAAGTTACATAGCCACACTAACCACTAGCTAGCAATTTATTTAAAATTGCTTCATCATTAACACATACCCGTAATATTGAGCCATCAATAAAATATTCAGGATGTTCGTTTGTTATCTTATTTGTTAATTCAGGATAGGCTCTAACAAATTCTTTTACACAAGTGAAGTTTTTGCTAGAGCTGTTAATCGCTCCTAAGCAAATCGCTTCAAAACATAACATTTTAGCTATTTCTATATTTTTAAGGTCAGATAAAAACTCCTAGTTGTTTTGCTATAAATATCTATCACCTAAATAACCTTGCACCCCCAATTTCCTAAGATTGAGAACTTACTATTCCACTTATCTTTAGCAACATTAATATATATTTTATTTAAAACATTCTTTTGTATTTTTTGTTTAATTTCTAATGTAACTTCCTCAAAATCGCCTCTTTATAATATAAACTCCCTAGTTTCATTATTTTTTATAAATTCTGGTGCAATTTTTTTGAGATAAGTTTTTAGCCTTGTAGTGGCCTAAACCTAAAGTTTGACGTACATTAAATAAGATTGTTTATAGAACTCTATAGCTTCGTATGTATTATCTAATTTTCATAAATCACTCCGATATTATTAAGAGAGCTAGCAATAAAAGAAGGGTGAACTAATTCTTGATCGATTTTTAAAGCTTTCTTATAATATTTTAACGATTCTTCAAATTTACATAATATATATTCATTATAATAACCCATTTTTTGGCCTTTCTACATTTATCCATTTCAATATCATCATTTAATATTTTTACTACATGGGGATAAAATATTTTAGAATTTTCCCGGTCTTCACTTGGAACATCTGTTAATATTGGAAATAAATCATCTAAGATTTCTGCTAGTCTTGTATAAATCTCTTTTTCATCTATCGCATGTTCTTTATTTTATTTATATATTGCTTTGTTATAAATTACATTAATCTATGTAATTGTAAGCCGGCTTGTCTATTTTGGTATGTTAGATTCATTACCGATAATGCTTCTATAACCTTTTTATAGGTTCTTGTAGCTTTTCTTCATCTATTAAAAATAATTCTTCGAAAATCTCTATACTGATAAACTCAGGGTCTAAATCTGCAGAATATTGTAAAATATCTGCCAAGCTAAAGGTGATTTTTCTAATAATTGTAGTAATAAAACGGTTTCTATATGATCATCTTTGCTATTTTTAATAATTAATGTTAATCATTTACTTTAAGTAATTTATTTGCTTTTAAATATGCTACTGCTTTAGATAGCCTATAAGGTGATGCAGCATCGTTACTACCAAAGTCTTCTACTAATTTATCAATATCTTTCTTGTTTAATCTATTTTTTAGAGATTTCTTTAAATATAATATCGCTTCTTTTTTACTAAAAGACTCTACTAATATAATATTTTCTATATCATCACTTAAATTATTATTTTTAGTAGTAATTATCACTTGTGCCTTATCACTAAGTATATTAATTATACTGTTAAGATAAGGCTCTATATCTTTATGATCTTCAACATTATCAAAAATAAATAATATAGCTGAATTTAAATTAGTAATCCTTTCATGGACTAATCTTATTATGTTTTCTTCCTTTTCATCTATTACGTAAATAGTAAATTCTTTAGCAAGTTGTTTATATGCTTCAAGGACTTTGTCTGCAGAATCTACGTTAATAAAACGTACTATTTTCTTTTTCGCTTGTGTTTGTCTATCTCCATATTTTATAGCTAGAGTGGTTTTACCGGCTCCAGCTAAAGCATTAATTGTTACAAATCGTTTTTCGTTTAAAGTTTCTTCTATTTGTTGTAATATTTCATTATGGACAATCAAATTATAAGTTGATAAACTTACTTCAATTAACCTTAAAATTTGCTCTCTTAAATCATCTACTTTAACTTTAGGTAAGTTTGTAAAGATATAATATTTGCCATATTGAGGTTCATATAGTTTTTTTATTACTTTTAACTATTGTTTTATTAAATTTGGTATTTCTTTTTTATCTATACTCAATTTGCTCAACTGTGCTAGATACCAATCACTACTGCCCTTATTATTTGTATTTGCTATATCTACAGACAAATTTACTTCTTTTATACGATAATGACCTTTGTAAGAAAGTTCAAATGTTCCCTCAGGGGTTATGATCTCTTTTGATGGGCAACCTTGTGCGGCATTATTTTCTAAATGCTTATAAACCTCTAAAAATTGTCCGGTTGCAATATTACCGCTTATAGGCTGATCGATTACCTCTAAGAAGCTTCCAAATGTCGTTGCAGTAGCATTTTTATATATTAGATTACTTGCTAAAGGTAATAAATATCAAGTGCTTTTATTAATATGCGGATTACAGACATTTACAAAATTTGGAGCTGATAAATAAGTTGTTATATTTAAAATTTTTACGTCAAAGGTAGTTTCATGGCTATACATCTGCGGCTAAAGATTTTCTGTAGCTAAATCCGGGCTATCGAATGTGATTGCCTTTGCTTTTGGATAATGAAAATCTCTATGAGCAAAATATAAACTAAGCTCTGCGAGCTATACACCTAAAGAATGACCTGTGAAAGATAAATTATCATTATTCTCTTCAGCATATTTGGTAATCTCCTTTGTAGCTTCATATGCGGCCGCTTGCTGTGCCACTATCTGTCCACCTAAAATACTTTTAAAATGAGCTTTAAACGGTGAATTAGTTTTGAGCAAATCTAATTTTTCAAATGTAGTACCTCGATAGGTAAGTACAATTTGTTTTACTTTTTCATTTACATATGCTACTGCGTAATATCTACCTATTTCAGGCTCCAGTCTTTTAATTGTTCATTTCGGGTTTTGACCTTTTCATTATTTTCTTTTTCTACAGCAAACTCTACAATATAATTTTCCGTAGAATCCATATAAACATGTAAACTAAATAACCCATGGACAAAGTCGGTAGGGTGGTGCTTTATAGTTTTGATTATTTAAGATCTTATATTATAGGAAAATATAGAATGGTGACCCCTACGGGACTCGAACCCGTGTTCCCACCGTGAAAGGGTGGTGTCCTAACCGCTAGACGAAGGGGCCTTAATTTTAAAGTAAGCAATATAGTTAGTCATACCGTGGCTATGACCACGGCATGACATTAAGTTAGAAGTTTTATATAACACCTTTGCAAATATTGCAAGTATAAAAATTATAGGTTTACCTTAAGCTTAACACTACCTTGATGACTTCTATAATGTTTATTTAGATAATAATTATAATCCAACGAAATAGTAGTATTTTTGATACTGCCTATAATACCCGTTCCTAAATTATAGGATGTTTTCGGTTGCTTCGGTATTAGATAATTATGTTTGAATGTATTATCAAATATTTTAACAACTCTATTTATTCTTTGGGTTTTCTCTTTAAAATTATGTTCTACCGCTCCTTGGAATGTTAGACCTAAATTATTAAATTTTAGAGCATCTTTTAAAGGTACTGTGACTTTAGTACCGACAATTCCGGACAATATATTATTCTCTTTCATTGTAAGAGCTATTTCTTGTACGTTAACACCGGTTTCATTATATACCCCGTCTCGTGACTTCCCGTATCTTAAGCCGATATTCGGGGTAATAACGAACTTGCTCTGCAAAAGATAATTATAATGCAGTAATGCTTCCACATTATAACTATGATTACGATGTTTTACATTACTTTTAATTTTAGTATCACCATATGAATAAGTTGTTTTATCTTTAATAAAGTTTTTAGAAGCAGATATTAAAGCTTGTAGTGCAAAATTCTTCGGTAATTCTTTTTGTCCGTAAATAGAAACCACATGACTATTAATAAGTTCTTTATCATTATTTTTACTATTTTTAAATTTAAATACTGAATGAACATTACTATAAGCTATACCTACGATATTATTGTCGATTTCAGCATCGAACCCGATAGTAGCACCTTTGTTAGTACCTCTATAACCGGTCATATTCTCAACGCGTCCATGATTATTAGTGCCGTACATACCACGCATCCACAAACCTCTTTTTATATGAGACTCTTCTTCATCACCGGCTCCCACTGCTACCATATTATTAGACATATTCATAGATGCATCTAATCTGTTACGAATCATATTATTTACAATAGTATTAACAACTTTCGCTTGATTTAAAGTAGGAGCGTTTTCTGAAATTTGCGTTTGCATTTCTTTTTTTGCTTCCTGTTCAAGAGGAATAACCGTATCAACTTCCGTTATTTTAAGATTACCCCCATCGGAATCGGATAATTGCCCTATTGTTTCTTCTTCCTCTTCAAACCCTGAATCATAACTTTCTTCATCTTCGCTACTATCGCCTAATGCTAAACATTCCTTTTCTCTATCGTCACTTAATGCTAATGCACTCTCATTACTTGATGCAAGTGCAGGTAATGAAGATAATTGTCTACTTACTTCTGTGTCTTCTTGTTCTTCATCTCCTGCAGGTAAGGTAGATTCTGATTTACCATCCGACACTAACATTTCTTGTAGCAATAACTGAGCAAGAATATCTGTAGCTTCTTCGCGAAGTAACGAAGAAATTTTTTCATCATGTTCTTGTAATTGTGCATTTATTGCTAAAAGCATTTTTTCATCTAATTCCTCTACATCCTGTATACGATTACTTATATAAACCATTGCTTCTTTAATATGATTAAGTTCCTCACTTCTAGAACTTGAGCCAGACAATTCTTCTATTTTTTGTATTTTATTGCTTAATACTCTTATATAGGTATCTACATAATCTTTATTAATTTCTATATTTAGAGTATCTACCGGAGTTACAACATCACGACTATTCAAATTATCATCATTAGAGAAGCTGTTTATGCTACCAACTGAAGATGAACATGAAAATACCGGCTTACTCTCAGTTACCTTAGGTTTAGATTCAGTATCTAGATGCTTTATCTTCCCTTCTAACAAAATCTTTTCTTTATTTAAAGTATCTAACTCCAATTCCTTATTATACTCATTGGCTATTTTTTCATGTTTAGATTTTAATTCCCCTAATTGCATAACATTAGAATTGTTTAAATCCTCTAAGCCACTAACCGAAGGTGAATGGGATAGATTTGATTCTGCATCACTAAGTACACCGCTTATGTCATCAATTGAATAGGAACGTATTGATACATCTGTGCTTGAAGACTTTTCATTTAAAGAAAATTCTGCTTCTATGGCTTTCCTTTTTTGTTTTAATTGTGATTCTTTTGAAGATAAGTCTAGTGCTTCCATAGCTAACCGCTTAAATTCTAGGTTTTCTGGATCTTGATATTGATTCAACTTGGCAATAGCTTGCTTTTCCTTAACTATTCTAGCTTCCTCTACTTCTAATAGTTTATCTTCTAAATCCAAATACTCTAATTTCTTGTCAAGTTCTATGGCTTTCCTTTTTTGTTTTAATTGTGATTCTTTTGAAGATAAGTCTAGTGCTTCCATAGCTAACCGCTTAAATTCTAGGTTTTCTGGATCTTGATATTGATTCAATTTGGCAATAGCTTGCTTTTCCTTAACTATTCTAGCTTCCTCTACTTCTAATAGTTTATCTTCTAAATCCAAATACTCTAATTTCTCTGTCAAGCTCGGGCTACACTCTGAATGTAAGTGGTATAGGTATTTTCGTTGTACTTAGTGATTCGTGCGAGACCTTATAGATGGCTTGATGGTTGCTCTCGTCTTACTGTCTTATATATTTTTTCTGATGCTAAATTCTCATAACTAACCGACTCATATATAGTAGATAAATTAGATAATGGCTGTGTACCTTTTTTAATAGTACTATCAACCAAATTTAGTCTACCTTGTGATCTATCATTTATTATAATATTTTTATGATCTTCTCGAAATTGTTGAGCTTGCGGAGAGTTATATAGTGACCCTACATTTATAGGTGGGGTTACAGCTAAATTGGTAGCTATCCTATTAGCAGTCGGCATAGAATGATATTTCCCCCATTTGGATTAAATCCAACATCTACATCTATTTCTATATTATTAAAGTGTTTATCTGCTCTGCTTTTAATAGCATCCAATTTTTTTTCTGCTTTTGCGTTATAAGCTTTTATATCTTCGTTTGCGTATTAATACCTGCTGTAATTTTTGAGAGATCTTAATTGCTTCTCGGTAATCATTTTTATTTCTGTAAAACTAAACTAACTGATCTTCTTTGTGAAGACTGGTTGTTTGCAGTATTGCGGTTCTCTTTGCATCTAAAAGGCTTATAAGCTGAGTTGCCTTTTTTATGCATCCACTAACTACACTTAAACTAGACTCCTTATGATTCTCATTTCCCCAAACGTGGCCAAATTCTCCCTCTTGATATACTGTTCTTTGCTTTGAGGTTTCTCCATCTCTTTTCCTTCTTCTGTTCTCTGCATAATTTGTTTGCAAAATTGACCCTACTTTGAAAAGCTTTCTTTATTATATTACCTTGTTTTTTCTTACTAGAAACTAAATAGGTACTTTCTTCAGTTAAAGTTTCTTGAGGTGCATAATGTAAATCTAGCCCTAGATCATCCTGCACACCTAAAGTTTCTGTACGCATTTTTTCTGATTGCAGTTGTTGTATCTCCGAAATACTTCCACTTACATTATTTTTCCTCGATGAGTCACTTTTAGCAACAGTTGTATTTTGTGTTGGCGTTATTAAACCAAGAGTTTCTATAGTTAACGTATCAGGTTGTTTTAGATTCTGAACGAACGCGTCGCCAGCTAAATCTAAATATTCTAATCCTCTTTTATCAAGCTTTGGACTTGAAGAATATAGTGCAGAATTTTTCCAATTGTTGTCAGATCTCAAGCTTTCATCTGTAGTTGTGGTTTGTAAAAATGCTGATTTTTCTTCAAAATTTACACTTTTAGCTGAAGACGAGCGTGATAATACTGGAGTACTGCTTTTTCTTGAATTCTCTTCATACTCTGCATAAGGCTGAGATATTTCCGCTTGCTCATATACTTTTTGAGTTTCTAGAATTCTAGCTTGCTGAATTTCATATAACTTCTCGAACAAACCTTCATATTCCTTTATACTGAAAAGATGTGCAATCTCACCTAATTTTTTACTAAATTGATCCGCACTAAACTTTCTCATTTCTGTTGCTAAACTATCTATTACACTATCTATTTGAGCTTGATTTGACTGATTTGGCTGTATGCTATTCAAATAATTAATGTATTGTGAAACCTTAGCCTCATAAATATCTTTTGAATGACTTGGAATAGGGTCCTCTATTTTTTGATAAGGTTGCTGCTGAACTTTTATTGGCACTAAGTACCCCTCTTCATCCTCTGGTTGTTCACCTAAAATTCTCTGAACCCCATGACTTAATGGTATAGTTGGCTTTGCTTTTGGCGACTGCTTATAAGTAGGACCGGTAGAACTATTATAAACAACAGGAGTTAATAACTTTAGATTTTCCTCTATATTCATTTTATCTTGCATGGCTCGTAATGCCGTTCTACTTGTTTTTTTTTCGCACTAGCAGCTACTTCTTTAGCTTTATCTGATGCCGTTTTTATAGCTTTTTCTTGTTTCTTTATTTCTAATAACTGCTTTTGTGCTTCTTGTTTTTTCTTTTCTCTTTTTATTCCAGCACTACTTTTTCTTACATTATCTCCGCTTGATTTATTTTTATTAAATACACCTTGCCGAGCCTCATTAATTCTTGCTTGCTGTGCTTGAAACGCACTAACTTCGGTTGACGCCGTTGTAACCGGAACTGTTTCCTGCGATTTTATCGAAACTTTATTTGCTGGAATATCTATTTTTTCTATTTTCTGAAATAATCTATCTGCTTTATTGTTTTTACTTGTTAACTCTTTTTCAAGTTTCTTTATTTTATCTTTATTTTTACCTATTTTGATTTTTGTTTCTATCTCTTCAGCTCTTGACTTGAGTGTTTCTGTTGTTTTTTGTGTTGAAGTTAGCTGCGTATACAACTTCTGCAATCGTTTTTTATCTTTTTTATCTGTGGTATCTTTAATAGCCTGTGTTACTTCAGCTAACTTGATTCCTATCATCTCATTAACTCGTGATATATTACTTACCATTCCTGCTACAATTTCAGTACTGCGTTTTTTTATAGGCAACGGTACAAATGTCGGCTTCGGAAGAACTTCTGATTTAACCTGTGAGCTAGATTGCACTGCCTGTTGTTGCGGGTCGCTACTGCTAAACGATAATCTTCGTGCTGCCTTTGAGTTTGTGTTTATGTTTGGTGGTGGATTAGCTCCTAAACTATCATTTGGTTTAGAATCTGAAGTAGACTGATACGGAGTCGCCGGTGTTGATGATGAAGTACCAGTTGCCGTAGTATAATGTTCAGGTGATGTCAGGGTAGTATTTGTGTATTAGGTGCAGTGATAAAACTATTTGAAGCTGGGCTAACAGTAGGCGAAGACGCTGTTATTATAATCTCTGGTTTTTGAGGCATTTGTTCTGTCGATTCAGGAGTATAAGTATTTTGACTTTGTTCTGTTTTTTCAATGCCTGCAAATGTTTTGCATCTAGTAATTGGTCGTACTTTTCTTGCTTTCCCGACATCAGACTTACTACGTGCTACCACTTTATAATGATCCTCTATAGGAACATCTTTTAATGGATTATATGCCTTAGGTTTGTTAGATATTTTCATTTCTCTTATTTCAGATGGAGTATATGTGTTTATTTCTGGTTCCGATACAATTACTGTTCCTATCTGCTTCGGGGTATTTGTCGTATCTTTGTTTCCGTTTAATCGTGACACGTGATTCAACAATTTACTACTGAGATCGATACGAAATGCTTCTTTACTCATCGCCATACCCTCAAAAGGTATTGCAGCTCCTACTGAAATAGAGGCAAGCAGAGAATATTTTAAAAATCTTGATTTTTTTAGTAAATGTTGTTCTGTTAACTTATTCATTACAAATATCTCAATTTAAATTAAAATTTCATGTACATAATGTTGGACATTATAATAAATAAGTTAATAAAAAGCAATATATAAATTAATTTATCTTAACTTATAATTACAAAAGAATTTTGTTCTAATTATTGAAAATATAACAGATATAACGTATAATGTATTTTTAACTTTTGATAGAAAACACTGCGATATTTTAAAATAACTTTGGAAATAGAGTATAATAATTTAAATATTTGGTATTTTGTTAGTTTTATTTACGGTATTATTGTTTATTTTTCGCTTGATTTTGAGCTTTCATTTACAACAATTTTTTTCATTTTTTGTGTTTGTTTAATATTAACCTTTACTAGAAATTCTAATATATTTTTACAGTTTACTTACTGAATGATTATTGCTTTTATTTTTGGCATATTCATCTCTAAATATCGTGTAACAAATTTACATAGCGAAATGCTTTATAAACCTATCATCACTAAAATTAGCGGTAAAATAGAATCGATAAAACCGACTATTATAGGAGGATAAGTATTATTAAGTCGCATAAAGATAGAAAAAATTAATCGTAACTTACAAAAAGTTAAAAATTAGTATACCGAAAAAATATATACAAGAAATTAGGGTAAATAACCGAATTACTTTGCTTGCTAAGCTCTATAAGCCGCAAAATAGTATACTACCCGAGGGTTATGATTTTGGTTTTTACGCTTATCTATCGGATATTGGAGCAAACGACTATGCGATGTCTGAGCCGCAAATTATAGAACGTAATGAAACAAATTTTGATAGTTTTATTTATAGAGTGCGTTCCTATATTTATAATAATTTAATAGAAAAGATAAAGGGAATTTTGCAGCTGCAATATTACTTGGCAAGACAAAAGGTTTAAACAGGCAAATAATGCAGGATATGAGGCAAAACGGTATATCACACGTGCTTTGTGTTTCAGGATTTGCATCTATCTTTAGTTGTGATGATTATTTTCCTTACTAAAGGTTTTTATTAAATCTTTCATAATTATTTGGCATATAATTTCAATATAAAATTAATCTCTGCTTATTGTTCGCTAATAGGAAGCTTTGGTTATTTAGAACTAAGCGGTATGCAAATAGCAGCGACTAGAGCTTTTATTACTGCTGCAATTTTTATTTACGGTATTATATTTTGTCGGACGCTCTTGCTTTCCCCTTCATTCACTTGCAATTGCGGCTTTTATAATATTATCGTTAAATCCCGAATATATTTTTCATCCAAGTTTCCAATTATCTTTTATCGCCGTATTATCGCTTGTTGCCGGTTATGAATTTTACTTAAAGAATTCATGGTTACTTGGAGAAAAGAAAGGCATTTTTGGAGCAGTAAAATTTTATACAGCCTCAAATATTTATTCAAACTTCTTAGCAAGCATCATAACGGCACCTGTAGTAATTAATCAATTCTTTATATTTGCTACTTACTCAGTACCAGTAACCTCATTGTCGTTCGATAACGTCCTTTTTTCTTATGCCCTCTTGCTTTGTTATCTCTGCCTTTTACCATGATCGGGTTTGATAACTATATCCTAAAACTTATGGGATTCTTTATTGATATAATAATAAAATCAGCCGCCTATTTTAATAGTTTACCGGCTGCTGTATAGTATTTCAGTTATATTACCAATTTCAGCATATTACTCTTTTTTATTCGGCTTTTTTGGCTTTGTATATGGAAAATGCTTGGCGTTTGCTTGGTCTTGCAATCATGGCAATATCTTTTATATTTATGTCCTACTCCCCAAAGCCGGAATTAATATTTGATGCAAATCATATGGCGGTAGGCTTTAAAGATAGAGAAAATAAACTAGTAATACATACTGATAAAATACCTGCTTTCAATAGAACTTACTGGGCTAATTGTTTGGACAAAAAGATAGTATGGTGTTACCTTTAGAGAATAATATTTTTTAACCAACTACGGACAAAAAATTGTCATTAATAAAGATAATCATTGTGAGAAAGCCGAAATTCATATTAATCTCAATTATAAATCTAAATGCCGCGAGAGCTTAATAACGATTAATAAAGATTAATAAAAAAAAAGCTCTATTATACTTATCTTTTGCAATAAAAAGGAATGTACGTAAAATCTTAGTACCGGACTGTTCTTGTTCTATGTCATTCCCACTTGGCATTGTTGTGTGGATACTGAGTCGTTATTGCAAGCGACTGTAAGGAGCGTGGCAATCCAGAAAAATAATAAAAAAATGTTAAAAACTATCATTTTTTACTGGATTGCTTTGTCAAAACTTACAGTTTTTCCTCGCAATAACGACTCAGTATCCACACAACAATGCCAAGTGGGAATGACATAAACGAGCCATATAACAAGGTCCAGTTTTTAGCTAGGATGACATCAAAGTCTGTTTAAAAACTATCCGATACTTTAGGTAAAATCGAATAATGCAAGTTACACACAAAATACTAAAAATCCCCTCAAAAGGATATAGAAAAATCTTGAGTCTCTTAAATGAAAAAGGACAAGCAAGGCTTATAGGCGGCTGCGTACGTGATGCGTTACTAGATCTCTTGCATAACAAAACTAATAAAGAGGAATTTGAAGGAGACACGGAACGCAGAATCGCAATGTACATAAACGTACGTGAGGATTCGAGTACCGGATCGACGTACAAATTACCTTTAGAAGCAAGTTATCCAAGAGATCGACTTGAGAAAGGTAGCTGCGATATAGATATAGCTACTAATTTGACACCTAGTGAAGTAACAAATATTTTATCTGGAGCTAAAATAAAAACTATTCCGACCGGTTTAAAATTCGGCACGATTACGGCTACTTTAAATAATGAAAAATTTGAGATCACGACTCTTAGGAAAGATATTGAATGTAACGGCAGACATGCCAAAGTAATATTCACCAACGATTTTGCCGAAGATGCCACAAGACGAGATTTTACTATTAATGCTTTAAGCTATTGTCCCTTTAAGAACGAGATATATGATTATTTTGAAGGGTTTAAGGATTTGCAGCAGGAAAAGGTTGTATTTATAGGGGAAGCTCTAGATAGAATTAAAGAAGATTATTTGCGAATTCTACGCTTTTTTCGGTTTTCTAGCTATTATGCGAATCAGCTTGATGATGGCAACTTTAAAGCATGTAAAGCTTTAAAAGACGGCTTAAAAACTTTATCACGAGAGCGAATTAAAAGCGAAATGGATAAAATTATTGTTTCAAAAAGAGCAGCACAAATTTTAAAAGCTATGTTTGAAATAGGAATATTAGAACTAATATTCTCTATCCAAAATTATGAAATAAAATTTTTTGAGCAGGCAAATGATTTTAAATTAGAATTAGTTACTCGATATGCACTCTTATTATATTGTCAAAAAGATTTAAATTTAAAGGTCTTTCTAGATTGGAAATTCTCAAAACATGAAGCAATGCAAATATTATCAATAACGAACTTTCTGAATGACGCTAAATTTAACATGAAAAAAATTTGGTTTGAAAAAAAGAATTATAAGGAATATTTATTAGCAGCTAGAATAATCGGTAAATTAAATCATTCACAAGTAAAGAATTATTCTTAAATATGATGCGTTATTACGTCCTAAATTCCAAGTAAACGGTAATGATTTGTTAAATATGAATATAGAAAAAAAAAAATAGGAGCAAAACTAGAATATCTAAAAATTTTTGGATAGAGCAGGATTTTAAACTAGTAAATTAGGTTGTTGGCGAAATTATGAGAGCTAGTACGTCAAACCGTCATTGCGAGGAAAAATTGAAAATTTTGACGAAGCAATCTCGTGCCAAAATCCTGAGATTTCCACGCTCTTTCAGTCGCTAGCAATGACGATTTGGTATCAACGCAAGCAAGCCTTCACAGAGATGACATACCTAGCATTACTATTCCTTACATTCCTCAGCCTTACTAGCTATGCTAAGCCTAAGATAGTTGTAAGTATTACGCCAATCGGCAGTATTGTTTCGATGCTTGTTAAGGATAAAGCGAATATCGAGAGCTTAGCTATTAGTAGTGACTGTCCACATCATTATAATTTAAAACCTAGTGATTTAGTAAAAGTCAAAAATTCTGATATAGCAATTTATATTAATGAACAATTTGACGGTTTTGCCGAGAAATTAATTGATAATCATAGCAAAAACATTATAAAAATCAGTGATATTAAATCTTTAACCACTATAAAAGATAATTGGCATATTTGGCTTGATCTTAATAATGCTGTGATTTTACTACAGGAATTTGCACAAATATTTAGTGAAAAATTTCCTGAGCTACAAGAAGATATTAATAATAACCTTTCAACAGCACTTAAAGAATTAAATAAGCTACAAGAGATTAAAAATAATGAGCTTGCAATGATAAAAGACGTAATTTTATTAAGTGACAGTAGCGAGTATTTTTTTCTTAATACTAATATTAAAACTGCAAAATTATATAGCGAAAGTCAAAAAAGCCTCCGATATATAAGCAAGCTAGAAGATTTAATTAAAGAGTCTAATAATAACAAATGTCTTGTTTTAAGTAATGAACAAAATTCACGATTATACGACAAATTAAACGCTAAAATAATAATATTAAATAGCGAAAACTGGAATGTGCAGAATATAGGTTCCAACACTTTTCAGAATCAATATTTACAAATGATTTATCAAGTTAAAAAATGCATACACTAAATAGCGAAGAAGAGACAAAGAAGCTTGCAAAGCTTTTAGCACAAAACTTAAAACCAAATGATATAGTTTTACTTAACGGTGACCTTGGAGCAGGTAAAACATTTTTTTGTCGTGAAATTATTAAATATTTTTGCGGTGAAAATACAAGCATTATAAGCCCTACTTTTAACTTACTGCAAACTTATAAAGCATCTAACTTCACTATATATCACTATGACCTGTATCGTCTTAAATCACCTGAAGAAAATTTATGAACTTGGATTTGAAGAGGCATTAAACGGCAATTTAATTTTAATAGAATGGTCTGAAATTATTAAGCATTTACTTACTCCGCCTTTAATCGAAGTAAATCTAGAAGTATTAGATAATAACAAACGTTTATGTAGTATAATAACAAATCATAAAGAAAATTCACAAGAATCTTCCCTTATTGATTTTTTACAAGATTCTCCGCTATTCGATACAAAACTTGATATTCAAAGAGATAAAAGCCCTACTAGAAAAGTTAAGTTATAATTATGAACTATTTAATTTTTCTTTTAACTAATTTATTTCCATCATTTCTTTTTCCTATAAGAAAGATATTTAATATCTTATTTAAAAAACCCTTACTCTCTTCCTCTGATAAAAAACCACTTTTACTCGCATTTTTTGCTTGCATTGCCCAATACATATCTTCAAGCTAATTACATTTTCTCATATTTTTCATGTGATATAAGAACAACTATGAGCTTACCGTATTATTAATATCTAACTAATCAATTGTCATGTAATAAAAACGCCTTTTCAATAGGAAGTAATTTTAATTCCGGTAACATCATCGGCATAATTAAATCTATTCCGGCTTTTTCGTTACTATTACCGTGTACCAATATAAAAGAACCATTTTGAACTTTTTCGCCTTTAGCAAGCCATGCATTACTCCCAAGCGGAATAAATCCCAAATCTTTTAATTTTTCTATTAATGTTTGATCGGAAACTAATCCAGGAAAACGAAAGAAAGGTGACGGAGCAATATTATAACTTACTAATATTTTCCCTGCTTCTAATACTTCATTTTCAAAATCATCTTTATTGGAAAGAAGGAAATTATCTCCAAGAGGTTTATCTTTAAAATAAGGATGACTAAATGAATGATTAACCCATGTTATTTGTAAATAACCGTTTTCTAGGTTTATTTAGTTTGATCGATAATTCTACGAGCTTTTTAAAAAAATCTTCTTCAAAGCTTTTGGAAGAAGGACACATGTCAATTGTCAAGAACTGTCTTTTACTTTATACATGCTACTCGTAGCACCGTAATTTGTTGTATATAAGGTGTAGAGCTAGAGCTATATTATTTAAAACTTTAATATACGGAGTTTTACTTAATTTTTTTAGAAGATTTTCTTTTTCTATTTTATTCGTAGGTAAAATTACCAGCTCTTGTAGGGCTATTTCAGTTTTAAAAGAATTCGGATCTACTAAAACGAAATATGATTTTTCATTATTTAAATAAGAACGAATAGCAATTCTTATTTTTTTATTTTCAGCAATTACAGGCAAAAATACCGGTTTATAATCAGTTATAATTACTGCTTTTTCACTTGCATAGCTTAAACTAAAAAATAATATTACAAAAATAAAACTTAAAATTCTTTTAATTTATTCGTCTCCATAACGCTCGTATAAAATTCCGCAATTTTTCTTACAGCTAGAGGATCGTTCATTAAAACAGCACCTCTAAACTCTGCTGAATTCGGTAAACCGCTACTATACCAGCCAATATGCTTACATGCAATAGGTACGCCCACAGATTCACCATAATAATCAAGTATTGCCTCATAATGCTCGGTTACGATATCTAGCTGCTCTGCTATAGAGGGAGCAGATTTTTCTTCACCTTTTTTCTTCACCTGTTTTAAGATAATGATCAATTTGGGAAATAAGCCAAGGTTTGCCATATGCTCCTCTACCGACCATAATACCGTCTGCACCAGATTTTTGTAGGGCTTCTTTTGCCTTAGCAAAATTAGTAATATCACCATTAGCAATAACCTGAATCTTTACCGATTCTTTAACTGATCGTATAAAATCCCAATCGACATTACCGGAATAAAACTGGCATCTAGTTCTACCATGAACGGTAATCATCTGAACACCTGAGCTTTCAGCAATTTTGGCTAAAGTCGGAGCGTTTTTCGTATTATCATCCCAACCTATACGCATTTTAACATTACCGGCAGCTTAACCGCTTCAACGGTAGCTTCAAAAATTTTAGCTGCCAGCTGCTCATCCCTCATTAAAACCAAGCCTGAATAACCGCCTACTACTTTTTCGCCGGACAGCCAAAATTAAGATCGCTAATTTTTGCTCCCATACCCTCATTCATTTTAGCAGCTTCTGCTATCACATTCGGCTCACAGCCTGCTAGCTGTACGCAAGCACTTGTTGCATCATCACGCATAAGGGCACTTTTTTTTAGTGACTGCCTAGATTCCACAATCATTGCTCTATACTTGCTACCATTTCAGAAACTACAAGCCCTGCACCAAATCTTTTCACTAATCTTCTAAATTCCAAATCCGTAACACCTGACATTGGAGCTAGTATAATATTTGAAGAAAGCTCAATATTGCCGATTTTGATCATAAAAACCGTTATAAAAATAAACACTCATGATATCATAATTAAGTATTTTTGTCTAATATTACTAATTAAGAATAGACAAAAGCCGATTAATCTATTATAAGCTTAAGTTATATTTCCTTACACCCTAATAAATGAAAGAATAGTATAGACGAAGATCAAATTGGAAAAGAACAAGGAGTCTGTAAGCCGAGGAGCGGAGCGTATACTAATACGTGAGTATCCGAGGACTTACAAAGACGACGAAGTCAAATTTTCAAGTTCATCGAGTATATACGGCCACGTAGCTCAGTCGGTAGAGCAAAGGACTGAAAATCCTTGTGTCGTTGGTTCAATTCCAACCGTGGCCACCACTATTCCTTACTTTAAATCCCGTTATTTTATATCTTCAATTAAATTTCTATTGATCTGTAAACTTATTTTTGTAATTTTAATTAACTTTAGGTTAATAAGGATAAATTATATTGATAAGATTTGTACTACAATAGCTACTTCTATTTCAAAAAAGCTTTATAATTCAGTAACAAAAAATAGCTACAATATATTAATTTAATTCTTCTTAATAAAACGTAAATTAATATTTGTGACTTTTTATCTATTTTTTTCCTAGATATTACAATCAAGTAGACGTTGTTGCGTGGATCGGTTTTTCCGTCATTGCGAAGAATTTGCATAGCAATTGACGAAGCAATCTCAGGAGTTTGTTATTATTTCATGAGACTGCCACGCAGCCTACGGCTGCTCGCAATGACGACATCATTCTTTACTTAGCAATACCTTTTATTCCACCTGTAAATTTTGTTGCATAATAAAACTATCACTTATATACTGTCGCTAATGATTAATTTGCTTAAAGTTATATGGTAAGTAGTAATTTTTATAAAAATCTAGGGCCACGAAAACTAACAGCAATTATAGATTTTTTACACGATATTATAGCACCTCCTAAGATTCATGAAGATATAGCTATTCATGATATTAAAATTCTGCAGGAAGCATCACCAAATGATATTAGCTTTTTAAGCAATCCTAAATACTCCGAATTTTTAAAAACTACCAAAGCTGCTGCTTGTATAGTGCCGAAAAATTTTACGGGAGAAGCAAATCCAAATACTGTTTTATTACACGCCCAGAACCCATATTTTGCTTACGGCAAATTAATAGATTTTTTTTATGCTCCTATTAAATCATACCCTGCTAAAATAATGAAATCCGCTATTGTTGCAGATTCGGCGACTATCGGAAAAAATTGTTATATAGGTCACAATGTAGTTATTGAAGACGATGTTATTATAGGTGATAATAGTATTATAGAAGCTGGAAGTTTTATAGGTAGAGGAGTAAATATCGGCAGAAACGCTAGAATAGAACAACATGTTTCAATAAATTATGCAATTATAGGCGACGACGTCGTAATACTTGCAGGTGCAAAAATTGGACAGGACGGGTTTGGATTTTCTACCGAAAAAGGCGTACATCACAAAATATTTCATATAGGAATAGTTAAAATCGGCAATAATGTTGAAATTGGTGCAAACACTACTATTGATAGAGGATCACTTCAAGATACAATTATAAAAGATTTATGCCGCATAGATAATTTAGTACAAATAGGGCATGGCGTCAAAATAGGTAAAGGCTCTATTATCGTAGCACAAACAGGTATAGCAGGAAGTAGCACGATCGGTAAATATTGTACTCTTGGAGGGCAAGTAGGAATCGCCGGACATCTAAATATAGGCGACGGGGCACAGGTAGCGGCACAAGGCGGTGTAGCACAAAATATAGAAGCAGGTAAAATTGTCGGCGGCAGCCCTGCAATTCCTATTATGGATTGGCATAGACAATCTATTATTATGAAACAATTACTAAAGACCTCTAAATTAAAAAAGTAGCTTGCTATTGAAAAGAGCTTTGTTGTTGCATGAATACCTGAGTCGTCATTGTGAGCAGCCATAGGCTACGGTGGCAATCCAAAAAAATTAGCAAAAAGTGCTGATTTTAGTACTTTTTACTAGATTGCTTCGTCAATTATTTCATAATTTCCTCTCAATGACGGAAAATTTACATTAAAGAAGAGATCTAAATAAATGATCATAGATATTACCGAAATCATGGATTGGATACCTCATCGCTATCCATTTTTATTAGTAGATAGAGTACTTAAAATCGATCCTAACAAATCAATAACAGGTATTAAAAACGTTACTGTTAACGAACCGCAATTTACAGGACATTTTCCGGCAAGGCCTGTTATGCCCGGCGTTCTAATGGTTGAGGCTATGGCACAATTAGCTGCTATATTAGTTGCTAAATCTTTAGGTTCTACTAAGAATAAAGAAGTGTTTTTAATGACTATCGAAAATGCAAAATTTCGTAGAATTGTTCAACCGGGGGATACTATGCATATCCACGCTGTTATTGATCAGCAAAGAGCTAACGTATGGAAATTTTCAAGTACGGTTACGGTCGAAGGTGAAATAGCTGCAGAAAGTAAGTTTACCGCAATGATTAAAGATAAAACATAGGGACATAGTGTCAAATTCTAATATCCATACTACAGCTGTAATTGCAGAAGGTGCAAAGCTTGGTAAAAACGTAAAAATCGGACCGTATTGTATTATAGGTCCTGAAGTTGTGCTTCATGACAATGTCGAGCTAAAATCCCATGTAGTAATTGAAGGGATTACCGAAATCGGCGAAAATACCGTAATCTATCCTTTTGCATCAATAGGTCAACCTCCACAAATCTTAAAATATGCTAATGAGCGATCAAGCACGATAATTGGCTCTAATAATACTATTAGAGAATATGTTACGGTACAAGCAGGAAGCCAAGGAGGCGGAATGATGACAAGAGTAGGAAATAATAATTTATTTATGGTCGGCGTCCATATAGGTCATGATTGTAAAATCGGCAATAATGTAGTATTTGCTAATTATGTAAACCTAGCAGGTCATATTGGGGTAGGTGATTATGCAATAATCGGCGGACTGTCTGCAGTACATCAATATGCTAGAATAGGTGAATATTCGATGATCGGCGGGCTATCGCCGGTCGGAGCAGATGTAATACCGTTTGGGCTTGTAAGTAGCAAACGTGCGGTGCTTGAGGGCTTAAATCTAATCGGTATGAATAGAAAAGGGTTTGATAAAGTAAAGTCTTTAAGTGCTTTAAAAGCTATCGAAGAAATCTTCTCAGGTGAAGGTAATTTTGCTGAGCGTATAAAACAAGTTGCTGAGAAATATAACAATAATTCTATAGTAATACAAATTATCGATTTTCTTAATCAAGATAGTAGTAGAGCATTTTGTCGTTTTGAGAAGTAAATTTATTTAACTAGCGATTGTAACACTTTGTGTTACAATTAAATATTATAAGGAGGATAAAAATGACAAAAAGTATTACGACTAGTATACGCTTAGAAATAAATTTAAATAAAAAACTTGAAAAAGCAACTTATGATTTACACCGTGAAAAAAGCTGGATAATTAGTAAAGCAATAAGTATATATCTTAAACAACTAGAAAATTCAGACCTAGCCAAAGAAGCTAAACGTCAATCCTTATTAGCTAGTAAAGAAAACAATCCTGATGCCAACTTATGGTTAAAACACAATGAAGAAAGTTGGTTAGATGAATGGAAATAATAGAAATTAAAAAAAGATATATTGTTGCTTGGTGTAATATCTGGAGATTATGGTAAACCTCGCCCCGCTGTTGTTGTTCAATCTAATTTATATAAAAATCATCCCAGTATAACAGTTTGCCTTCACAACGGATTTAATAGATGCCCCACAACTTTTCACCTGTTATTAACTCCTACAGAGCTAAATGGTTTTAATTTAGAATCTCATATTATGGTTGATGAAATTAGTGCTATAAGAAGTGATAAAATTCAAAAAAATTGGTGAATTATCACCTGAACAACTAGAAGAGTTAATTGAAGCTATCATATTAAATTATGGATGAATTAGCCACTAATTTTCTCATTTTTTCTTGCAAAGAGTTTTGGCGTAAACGAGTTTTCAAGCTCTTAAAATCAACTATTTCTGCATTTTGATTTTGCTGGCTACATGCAAAAATATATTTCTGCTCTCCTTTAACTTTTTGAATACATTGTCCGCAAATTCCTTTCATCATACATTGCATCGATGAATTAACGCTAACTATTATTTTTGTATTTTCACTGAATATTTCATTTTTTAGACTTTGCAATTCTTCTATTATTTCAGGAGAAGCATTAATTATTACTATATCCACTGAAACTAATTTACGGATTTTTATATCAGGATAGGTAACAAATATAACTTCATTATTATTTTCTTTTAGAACTTTTAATAAGCCTATATTACCGACTTCGAAATCAACAATAACTATTTTTTTATTTTGAGGTATTTCTAGCGGCGAACCTGTCGGTCCCATTAAAACTACTTTCTCATTTTCGGATAATGTTTTACATAAGCTAGTAGATTTACCGACTTCAAAAACTATAAAGTTAATTAAGCCTTTTTCTACATCAATATCGATAGGGCTTAAGGCTACAGGCTCTATTAACTTAGCAGCATCTTCAGAATGATTTTGTAAGCGAAAAAACTGTCCGAACTTAAAATTTTTAGCAGCAAGCGGCGAATGAATTATCAACTCAAAAGTTTTATCATCTAAAATATTTATTTTATTAACCCTAGACGTCAGCAAATAATCAAGCTGCGTACAAAAATCTTTATAACTACCTTTAAAGCTAGGATTTTATTTATAAGCTTTTTGTTAATAGCGTCGTACCCTTCTTTGGTACTAGCAAGAGCCTTCACTACACTACCCGAATATTTAGGATTACAATCACCGAAATAGCTATATTTATCCTCATTGAATTGAGTGTTATTTTCTATACCGATTGCCATAATCACGGTTTTGGTTTTGATGTCATTGCGAGGAAATGCGTAGCATTGACGCGGCAATCTTGTTAAGCCAAACTCCTGAGATTGCCACGCAGTCTTTGACTGCTCGCAATGACGGTTTCGATTCTCAAACTCCACAGATTCCACATGACCGTATTTATCAACATTAATCCTTAAAGGTTGCATATTTTCCTTAAAATCAACACCGAGTGCTAATGTATATATTAACTCCTCGTGATTTAATTTATATGCCGGCGAATCTTGCAATCTTCCACGATAGTAAACAGTAGCACCCCCAAGCTTATTAAAAACCTTTCTTAATTCTTCATTATTCTTAGCTTCTTTAAACAATTTTGCATGAGCAATAAATTCTTCAGCTATTTCTTTATCTTCCTCCGTTAAATCTTTTTCTATATAATCTTCGGCAAATTCCTCTACTTGTTTTTTATAGTAATATAAACTTTCCGTTGCTGCGTCTAAGGAAGTAAGACCGCCGCCTATTACCGCAATCGGCATCCTAATTACCATATTAGTACTAGAATTTTTCAAAAATGCCCCTCCGTTTTGCAAAGTCATTAAGAAATCAGAAGCCGTTTTTACGCCCTTAGCTTCAAAATTTTCTATATCCAAAACTTTCGGCTGACCTGCTCCAATGCAAAAAGCTATATAGTCAAAACCCAAATCGAAAGCTTGTTCTTTCGTTATATTAAAATCTAAAGCTACTCCGTCATAATATTTGAAATTATTATTTCTCTCTAATATTAGCCGCAATATATCGAGATTGTTTTTATCCCACCGAACGGTAATCCCATATTCCGCTACCCCTCCAAATCCTCTTGGCATTCTTTCCGATAACAAATTTTTATATTCATGCCAAAATTTTATAGGCTTATGAACGTCAAAAGGCAGTAGAGTAATTCTTAAACCGTCAATAGCCACAACATTATGACCTGACCGTAATAAATAATAGCTAAGACTAAAACCTGCAGGACCAAGACCGGTAACTAAAATATTATAATTAGTAGGTTCTTTCGGAAGCGGTGCATAAATATTAAGCGGATTCCAACGAGTAAGCAGTAAATATATCTCTAAGCCGTAAGGTAATTTAAGTGTTTCTTCTAAAATATTTGATTCTATTAATGGGATATTTACCGGATCTTGCTTTTGGTAAATACAAGCTTTTTGAATCATTACAAATTCTATGACCTGTTGCTGCAACCATCGGATTATCAATAACGATAATAGCAGAGCACTTAGGTTAAAACCTTGTGCCTTAACATAGTTCATTTCAGAAATTTTTTGTTTTAAACGGGCAGCCTTGTTTTAATTCGCATTGCGAGCGACTGCAAGGAGCGTGGCAACTCGTCAAATCTCCTGAGATTGCCACGTCGCTTCGCTCCTCGCAATGACGATTCTGAGGTTGCAGTAATCCCTTAGAACAGCTATCCTTATCTTGCTTATGGCAATAAATACAATAATGAGAATGGTTTAAAGCTTCATCTAGATTTAAAAAAGAATCTGTATAGTCAAAATCTACTCTCTCATTTTTTTGATATTTTAATATTTTTTTATCGTCTATTAGATTTTCTTTATCTAGTTTTTGTGGGAGGTTGAATAGGATGTTATCCTGTGGCTTGATACCCTCACACAAATAAACCCTATACGCAGCATACCTAGCTGCTATGTCTAATTCTTCTGCAAAACTTTCTTCTGCCTGTTGCCATATAATTATTTGTTTGGCAAATTCTCTAGAAGTAAAATTCGCACCTATTAAATCAGTTAGTTTTAAATACACATCTTAAAATCAATATCTTTTATTTTTTCCGGTGGATATTTTTTTACGGCAACACGTTGAACAAATTTTCTTTTACATTCATAAATAATATCAAAATCTTTATGTTTTAACCTTGATATCGTTATTTCCTTTGAAATACAAAATAACTCTGCTAAAAAATCGTCTAAATGAGGGGAAATTTTTAGCAAAAATTCTGAATAATCTTTTGGAATAATGGAGAGAGGAGCCGATCTAAATAACATTAAATCTTTATGCAAAGATCTATCAGCTTTAAAGAGATAATCTAAAAATATTTGATCTAATTTTTTAAGTCCGGTTAAATCTAATTCATTAAAATCTAGATTAAAACCAAGTTTCATAAATAATAAATAACTCTTTTAGAAAATTGTCTATAAATTAAATAACTGATACAAACAGTAATAAATGCAACTATAATAGACTTAACTATCAGCATCATATCCGGTAATGTTCCGTCAATCACCAACGCTTGTACGGGTCTTATAACTAAAAAGAACGGATTAAATTCAAAATATATCTTTTTAGACTCCGGAATTAGCGAATATGGATAAACTATCGGTATACTCCAATAAATAACTCCAAGAATAACACTCAACATTTGCGGAATATCTCGAATATACGGCGTTAAAAATGCTACTGCGATAGAACCGCTAATCACACATATTATTAAGGGCAAAATTAATATCGGCATAAATATTATTTGCCAAGAAAATTTTTCTGGAAATAATAAAATAAAAGCAAAATACATTGCCGAAAATGAGCAAATTAAAGTATATAATTGCCCTAAACTATCCGCAACAGGAAAAAAAGTCTTAGAAATTCTAACTTTTTTTATTATTTGATCACGTGTAACTAAAGAACTTGAACAAATCGTTAAGCTGCTTACTATAAAACTCCACAAAGGAATACCGCCGACTAAGTTCATTACCATAAATTCTCTCGGCTGTCTTAATAAAAAACCGAAAAAATAAATTACCATTATGTGAATAAAAGCTGAATTAACTCCATAAAGAACCTAAAAAAGAATCTTTATTTTGCCTAATTATAGAAGCTTTAACTAGTAATGCTATTGCTCGCCAGTATTTTTTAGAAAAAAAATACTTTATCATTTATGAATTTCCTTGTTGTTGATTATAGATTTTAAACATTTCCGATGGTGTACCATCACCTATAATATTGCCGTCTTTTAATAAAATACATCTATTGCAATTATCTTTTATAATTTCTTCTTGATGGCTTACTATTATTGAAATAGGAGTATTTTTAAATTTATTCTTCATTAAACTAAGAGATTTTTCTATAAAATAGCTATCGCCTGCCGCAAAAACTTCATCAAGTAATAGAATCTGCGGATTTTGAAATATCGATACAGAAAAAGCAAGACGTGATAACATACCGGAGCTATAAATTTTTATCGGTAAATCAATTTTACTACCAAGTTCTGAAAAATCTATAATTTCTTTTTCAATTTTTTTGCTATATTTATCCAGCATATTATTATATAGCATTAACATTTTTATATTTTCACGACCAGTTTGCTCAGACTCAAAACCAACTCCCATATCTATAATTGCCGCAATATCTCCATGAACTTTGACTGTACCGGATTTTAACGGATATATTCCGGCGATTAACTTTAGAAACGAACTTTTTCCCGAACCGTTACTCCCTATAAAAGCTATTTTTTCTCCCTCATAACAAGAAAAATTAATATTGTTTAATATAGGTATATTTGGAGAAAGAGAGACTCCTTTTTTCAAGAAGAAATGCTTTAAACCTTGAGCTCTTTTATGAGTATCAATACCTTCAACATAACCATTAGTTATCTCTATAAATACTTTTGGATAGCTAAGTGACATAAAATAAATATTAAATAGATTTATTAATCCAATCTAAAAGAGAATTTTTTTGTTGCAAACCTATTTTAGTATCTTTTTGTTCACCATTTTTAAATAACATTATCGTTGGAATACTACGAATACCGTATTCTGAAGGAGTGTTAGGATTTTCATCAATATTCATTTTAAGTACTTTTACTTTGCCTTGTAATTCTTTACTGATTTCATCTATTATCGGTGTTAACATTTTACACGGTCCGCACCATTCTGCCCAAAAATCAACCAGTACAGGTAAATCCGATTCTAATACTTCCTTTTTAAAAGAGCTATCCATTACGTTATTTGCCATAAATTCCTCTATGTTTTTGTAGCATTGTCCATATGGCTTTTATGTCATTCCCGCGTGTAGGGGGATGACATCGAGTAGGATTTTCATCTATGCAACAAAGTCGCTTTTTAGCTAGGAATGACATAGTGTTGCTTTCGGATTCATATGGACAACATCTATATTTATAAATAAAATTATAAAGTACAGACTTCTACTTGTAAATAATGAAAATCTTTTTATTTATTATATTTATTTTTTCTATTATAATATATTCGCATTATTAAAGCTGCTGTTTCCTCTATTGATCTAGTCGACACATCAATTACCGGCCAATTTCTTTGATCACAAATTTTTCTGACTTCTAGGCACTCTTTTTGTACTATATTAAAATCCGTATAGCTTTTATTTTCGTTAATTTGTAATAGATTTAATCTAGCTTCTCTTATCTCAATTAACCTATTTGGATTAATAACGAGTCCTACTACCAATTGATCTATATCTTTTTCTATAAAATCAGGAAAGGGGCAATTATAAACATAAGGAATATTGGCAGCTTTTAAACCGTTATACGCTAGAAATACGGAAGTCGGTGTCTTAGAAGTTCTAGAAGGACCTATTAATATTATATCAGCCTCTGATAATTCATTAAGCATTTGTCCGTCATCATGTCTTATAGCATAATCTATGGCATTAAGTGTATCAAAATAAGTTTTATCAAATTTATAATTGTAATTCTGTTCTTTTTCTATTTCAATACCTGAAAAAACAGACATTTCTTTAATAATTTTACCTATTACAGAAATACATGGAATTTTTAATTCATAGCAAAATTTCGTTAAAGTTTTTCGGAGTTCTTGATCGGCAATCGTGTATAATACTATCCCATGTTTATATTCTATTTTACTTAATACTTCATTTAGCAATTCCAAATTTCTAATCATTGGCCAATGATATAATTTTGGTTTTACGGAAGTAAATTGTGCAAGGGCAGAATTTGCTGTATATTTTGCAGTTTGCACGGAAGAGTCTGAAACTAAGTGAATAATTAGCTTTGTCATACTTTACACATGTAATTGTGGATAAATTTTTTAATAACTTATTATTTTTCCTATTAAAACCTATTAAAAATTTCCTCAAATCCTTATTAAATCAAGTAAATCTAGTGTATTTTCTTTTAAATAAATAGTTTGTGGATAAAATTGTGAATAAATATCATTTTGAAAAAATAGTCTTTTCTAAGTATAAATGAATTTTACACTTAATTATCCACTTGTATAAATTCATTACAAACTTTATGTGAATTAATAATAAAAATACCTATATTTTTAAGAAAATTTTCATTAAAATTTTGTTGATAACTCTGTTTAAAAAAATTTAATCTACATAATTCTATTTACATAAACAACAAATAATAAATATATTTATTATTTTAATATTTTTAGTAATAGCATGAAGCAAATTATAAATCCGTTAAAAGGAAATAATAATAAAGTACCTATTTGGTTTATGCGTCAAGCAGGTAGATATTTGCCGGAATATAAAAAAGTAAGAAAAACAACAAAAAATTTTCTAGATTTTTGTTATGATGTTAGCAAAGCAACAGAAGTAACCTTACAACCGATAAAACGTTATGGATTTGATGCAGCTATTATTTTTTCCGATATATTAGTTTTACCTCATGCTCTTGGATGGGAAGTGGATTTTAAAGAAAATATAGGGCCTATATTAAAGCAATTCAAATCACAAGAAGATTTTAAATATCTGCAAATCAATCCGAATTATAAATTAGAAAAGGTTTATGAAATAATAAAAAAAGTAAAAAAAGAATTACCATCCCCCATTTCTTTAATAGGATTTGCAGGTAGTCCTTGGACAGTGATGAGTTACATGCTAGAAGGAAAAGGAAAACAGGATTTTAAAACGAGCAAAAAATTCATATATGAAAATAAAATATTGCTGAAGAATTATTAAATTTTATTACGGAAAAAACAGCTGATCATCTTATAAATCAAGCAAAATCTGGAGCAGATGTTTTAAAGCTTTTTGATTCATGGTCAGGAGTTCTTGCAGAAGAGGAATTTACTGAATTTGTAATAGAGCCGACAAAAAAGATTATACTAAAAGTAAAAGAAGTTTTTCCAAAAACTCCTATAATTGCTTTTCCTAAAGGAGCAGGATTATTGTACGAAAAATTTATAAAAGAAGTACCGATAGATGTTTTAGCCGTAGATCAAATGGTCCCTCTTAAAAAAATGAAAGAGTGGAGTGATAAAGTAATAGTACAAGGTAATTTAGATCCGGTTGTATTATTAACTAATAAAGAAATTATTAAAGAAAAAACTTATAAAATTCTTCAGGTAATGAAAGGAAAGAATTTTATCTTTAATTTAGGACATGGTATTTTGCCTGAAACACCTACGGAAAATGTAGAATTTTTGACAGAATATGTTAGGTTATATGAAGAAAAGAATAGCAATAGTACTTTTTAATTTAGGCGGTCCAAAAAACCTTAAATCAGTGAAGCCTTTTCTATTTAATCTATTCTATGACAAAGCTATAATTAATCTACCAAATCCTTTACGTTATATTATCGCTAAAATAATTTCTATTACTAGAGAGAAAAAATCTCAAAAAATTTATTCTTTAATCGGTGGTAAATCTTCTTTACTTCAGGAAACAGAGGAGCAGAAATTAGCACTAACCGAAAAGCTAAAGCAACTTATAAAAGAAGATTTCGTTATTTTTATAAATATGAGGTATTCAGCACCGTTTGCTAAAGAAGTAATAGGTCAAATAAAAAAATATAATCCAAGCGAAATAATATTATTGCCTCTATATTCTCAATTTTCAAGTACTACGACAGGATCATCGGTTAAAAATTTTTTACAAAACCTTGATATTGATATTCCAATTAAAACAATTTGCTGTTATCCTCTAGAAAAAGATTTTATAAAAGCCCATGTTTCATTAATTAAAGAAAAACTATACGATAAAAATTTTCGTATATTATTTTCTGCTCACGGGTTACCCGAAAAAATAATAAAAGCAGGCGATCCTTATAGTTTTCAGATAAAAGAAACAGTACAAGCAATAGTTAAAGAATTAAATATAAAAGATCTAGATTATAAGATAACTTATCAAAGTAGAGTAGGACCTATAGAGTGGTTAAAACCGAATACGGAAGATGAAATAGAGCTAGCAGGAAAGTTAAAAAAAGACATAATTATCGTACCTATATCCTTTGTATCCGAGCATGTTGAAACACTAGTAGAGCTTGATATTGAATATAAATTAATCGCAGATAAATATGAAATTCAATATACCCGAATTCCGACACTTGGAACAAATAAAATTTTTATTAATAGTTTGACAAATATATTGCTACGATTTATTAATAAGGTTGATACTAATTTAGTTATGAGTAGCTCTAGTACAAGAATATGTCCAAACGAATTTACTAAATGTTTGTGTAAATTAACAAGTTAATAAGGAAAAGAATGGCAAGTTACTATCTATGGTTTAAGTCAGTTCATCTGATATCTGCTATATGTTGGATGGCAGGGCTTCTTTATTTACCTAGAATATATGTTTATCATATCAAAGCTAAAATAGGTAGTGAGCTAGATAGTACTTTACAAGTAATGGAACTAAAATTACTCAGATTCATTATGAATCCAGCAATGATTAGCACATTTATTTTTGGTTTAATAAATGCTCATATTTACGGGTTTGTTGCTCTTGATACTTGGTTTCACATTAAAATGTTTGCAGTATTAGTTTTAGTGATATTTCACGGTTTACTTGCAAGATGGCGAAAAGATTTTGCAAATGGTAAGAATGTCCATTCAGAAAAATTTTATCGCATAGTTAATGAGATTCCGGCTATTTGCATGATTGTTGCAGTTATTATGGTTATAGTGAAACCATTTGACTAGTATACTCTTTGTTATTTGAAAAGGGATTGTTAAAGATATATAGTCATTGCGAGCAGGAAATAATAACAAACTTCTAAGATTGTGTTTCGTCAATATTTTCTTTTGAAGTAAACTCTGCTACGAGTTCAGGTAGGCTCTTGTTAGTTTGGTTGGATATGTAGTTACTCCCGATTAATTAAACTAAAGCATTGCTTTTAAGCTCTGGACATTCCTATTATAGCTGACTTTTGGTAGAGATTGCTAAACCCCGAAATAGTGTTTTACTATTTCAGTTAAAGTTTATACCTAACTTCCTTTAAAAGCCAATCTATAACTTATTTTAAACTAATAATTTATTTATCTAAAAGATTTTTTAGTTCTAATGTAAAATTTATTTAGAATATCTATAATTCATAAAAAATAATATGGAACATTATGAATAATAGCGATAAACTTAATAAGTTAGTAATCTTTAAAGATAAAACCATTAGAAGAATTTTGCATAATAACAAATGGTGGTTTTCAGTAGTCGACGTAGTAGGAGCATTAACTGATAGTAGTGACCTTGGAGCTTATTGAAGAAAACTAAAACAAAGGTTAAACGAAGAAAAAAGTGAGGTTATGACAAACTGTCACGGACTGAAATTAACTGCTACAGATGGAAAAAAATATATAACAGACTGTGCAAATACAGAGTTATTACTTCATATTATACAATCTATTCCGTCTCCAAAGGCAGAACCATTTAAACAATGGCTTGCTAAAGTCGGTTATGAGAGGATTCAAGAAATTTCTGATCCGGAAAAGTCAATTGATAGAGCAAGGGATAATTGGAAACGACACGGTCGTAGCGAGAAATGGATTCAACAACGTATGATGGGGCAGGAAACACGAAATAAATTAACTGATTATTTTGGAAAAACCATGAAGTAACAAAAGAGAATGAATTTGCTATATTAACTAATATTATTTATCAAGAATGGGCTGGTATAACTTAAAGAACACAAAAATATAAAGGGCTTAACAAATCAAAATTTACGTGATTACATGAATGAAGCAGAATTAATTTTTACTGCTCTTGCTGAATTATCTACTCTCGTCAGGTAGTAGAAACTAATAATGCAACAGGAATGGAAGAAAATAAGGTTGCAGGTAAAATAGGAGGAAGTATAGCTAAAAACGCTAAAACGGCCTTAAATAATATATCTCATATCGTAAATGGGTTGGCATTCGCTATATCCTTAAAAAAATAAAATATTTCTTATAAATATCACCTAATTCAATGCATTTCACTATAAACCAAGGATTGCATTGGTTTTGTGGAAATACTCTCACTTTTGACAGAAGTTTCAACACACCGAAATAGCATTTTGCATTCCGTTATGATTTAAAAAAAGTCAATTAAACTTTACTTCAGGTGGCAACGACATTAATATTGCTTCGACATTCCATCGGTCATTAAGCCGAATTTAGTACCGCGGTCATATAGCAAATTAAATTCTACATATCTACCTCGCCTTATAAGCTGGTATTCTTTCTGCTCAGCTGTCCAAGGTAAAAATAACTTACTTCTAACGATTTCAGGATATACCGACAACAAAGCCTTACCTACGTCCTGTGTAAAGGCAAAATCCTGTTCAAAATTACCGTTATTTAAGTAATCATAGAATATTCCGCCTACTCCTCTCGGCTCTTTTCTATGCTTTAGAATAAAAATATTCATCACATTGCTTTTTGAATTTAGGATAATAGCTAGAATCATACTTATCGCATGCTTCTTTAAAAGCTGCATGAAACTTTACAGTTTCGTTTTTTTCCGGATAAAAAGGTGTTAAATCGCCACCGCCGCCAAACCAACTTTTAGAAGTTTCTATATAACGAGTATTAAAATGCATAGCGGGAATTAGCGGCGATTTAAGATGTGCGACTAATGAAATGCCTGTTGCAAAGAATTTCCCGTCTAGCTCTGCTCCTGGAATTTCGTTGCGGAATTCGGGAGAAATTTTACCAAATACGGTAGATATATTAACCCCGACTTTTTCAAATACTGCTCCTTTCATGAGAGACATGACACCGCCACCGCCGCCGTTACGTTGCCAGCTTGAGCGTACAAACTTAGCCGGTTTTAAACCTTTGGTTTGTGCATATTCTTCTTCGATTTTTTCAAATTCTTTGCACAATAAATCACGTAAATTAGTAAACCAACTACTTGTTATTTCTTTATTTTCTATGTTCATAATTATTAAGCAACGATTTAATTACTTTCCTCATCATATATATAATCACTAAAAATACGGCAGCAATGATCATAATATAAAAAGCCGGAGCATAAAATAAGCCTGTGCGCTCTACAAGCCAACGAGAAATAATAGGTGAAGTTCCGCCGAATATCGCTATTGCAAAATTGTAGCTGAAAGCAACACCGGTAAATCTTTGTTCTGCCGTAAACAAGGATATAACGAGTATATAAGCTGTACCTGCTATGCTTCCTGCGATCATACCAAGCATTGTAAGAGCTATAATTTGTTGCCACATCTCTTCTGTCGACATAAGTAACATGGTCGGTAAAATCAATATCAAGATAGCAACACCAACAAGTATTGCCATTTTAAATTTTCCGATAATATCGGCAGTACCGCCGCAAGCGGCATCGCTATCATCGCAATAAACGAACTATTACGCTAAATATGATAAAGCAATAGTATTACTAAGATGCATTACATTATAATAGAAAACATTTATATATGTTTTTACTAAATACATAACGCTGCTAGCGATAGCACCTATACACATAGTTAAAAACATCGATCTCCAAGCAGTTCTAATTACATTGGAAAAAGGTGCTTTAAGAACTTGTTTCTTTTTCTCAAGCATTTTAAAAATCGGTGTTTCCGATACGCGCAATCGCAAGTAAAATCCTGCAAGACCCATAAATCCGCCAAGCAGAAAAGCAAAACGCCAAGCAAAATCTATATGAGAGAAATAACGTTCTATTATAATACCGATAAATGTTGCAATTAAGGTACCGGCGATATTTGAACCATGTACTAAACCTGCCGTAAAACCCGGTCTTAAATTTTGACTATGTTCAAGGATAAAAATAGCCGCTCCCGTTCCTTCACCGCTAATACATAAACCTTGAATAAGCCGCATTATAACTAGAGTTATAGGGGCATAAATCCCAATACTTGCATATGAGGGTATGAGACCCATAATAAAGGTCGGAATAGTCATACCTAGCATCGAGATTATTAAAGCGATACGTCTACCGTATCTATCACCGATATAACCGAATAATATGCCTCCTATCGGTCTTGTCAGAAAGCCAACCGCAAATACTCCAAGGCTTAGAAGAATTCTAATGAATTCTGATTCGCCTGGAAAAAAAACTTGTCCAATAATCAGCGAAAAAACTGAATATACCGTAAAGTCATAATATTCGAGTACATTACCTGAAATAGCAGATAAAAAAATGAACTTAGACCTATTATTCATCGAGCTTTAAATAACTTAATTACTAATTAGTTATTATAGACAAGTTACATAATTTATAAAGTATAATTTATAGTACTATAAATTATACTTTATAATATTTAATTGTCGGCAATATTAATTTGGTCATAATTATTATAATATACACGTTATAATGGTCAAGCACTTATAACCTAGTTATCCTCTAGTGGTACCGGAATTCCTACTTTTGTAAGTTTAGCTCCCTTTGGCTTTTTAATTCCTGCAAATTTCTGTTCTTCTTGTTGTTTTCGTAGTTTTTTTCCTATTTTTGCAGCTTCTCTGCTACCTTTAAGAGCATTTTTACGGGCTTTGTGTTAATATTCGTAACACCTTTGAAGTCTTAATACTTCAAATCTTTATCAAAATATTTTACGTTTGTAGCAATACTTAAATGGTAAACTCCGCTACCTTTTTGTATAAACTGATTTTGATTTTGTAAAGCTTTACCTTCTAAATCTAAGAATTTACCATCTTTACCAAAATCACCTACTTCTACAACTTTTGTACCACTAAGATCATATGTGTAAAGTTTTTCTTCATAGAAATCTAGGTTGTTTAAAAAGTTCTCTATAGAATTCTTATCATTAGTAAAATTGCCTAATTCATGGGTGCCTATAATTTTCTCTTCTTTGCTTACTACTTTTTAATAATTCCAAGATAGGCTAGAGCTTTTTTAAACTTACCCAAATTACACTTTACCTCAACTTCTACGGGTCTAGAAAATTCTTTTTCTTTTACTTCTTCAACTTCTCCTATAACTAATTGCCCATCTATGGGGCTGCCCAGTTCATCTTTAAAATGAATTAGTTTGGCATTTTACTCTATTTAAGTCAGTTTCTTCAGTTTGAAAATGTAGATGTTTTTTTCTGGCATAAATTCCTCCTTGAATAAATTGTGGTTTATTTCAAATGTAAAGGAGTAAATTAAATTTTTGCAAGAAGTTTTTATTGTTAGTTATTTCTCGATAAATAACAAATATTAAGAATTAAAAACTACTGTGCCATCCAGCCGCCATCTATCAAGAGTCCACTACCTGTTATTGATGATGCTTTTTTGTCACATAAGAATATTACTAAGTTTGCTATTTCATCAGCTTCTACAAATTTTTTCGTAGCTTGAGATTTAAGTATTACATTTAACGCTGATTCTTCACTGATATGTCTAGCTTTAGCAGTATCTGCTATTTGATTCCTTACTAATGGTGTGTTGACGTAACCGGGACAGATAGCATTAACTGTAATATTATTCTCAGCCACTTCTAAAGCAACGGTTTTGGTAAGTCCAAGGATACCATACTTACTGCTACATATGCCGACTTGAAAGGTGATGCGACATATGCATGAGCGGAAGCGATATTAACAATTCGCCTGAAGCCGTTTTTTCATAATCTGTATTGCGTATTTTGTAGTATAGAAAGATGCTATTAATCTATACGCAAAATTTGCTCCCATTTATCTTCAGGAAATTCATCGATAGGAGCAACATGCTGAATACCTGCATTATTTACTAATATGTCTATTTTACCGAATTCTTTTATTATCCTCTCAAACATAGAATGAATTTCATCAGGTTTTTCCAAATTTATTCCTTGATAAAATACAGCCTTTGCCCCAAGTTCTTTCAATTCTGCTGAAATTGTGGCTACTTCATCTTCTTTTGCAAAACCGTTTTTGCAAAATGTTTTGCTATCTCAAGCCCGATACCGCTAGTAGAACCGGTAATAACTGCTACTTTGTCTTTCATTTTTATCTCCTTATAAAATATGTACTGTCATACCGTGGCTTGTACCAGCCAGCTAAATCGTCATTGCGAGCAGAGCCATAGGCTGCGTGGCAATCTCAGAACTTTGGCACTAGATTGCTTCGTCAATTACTTACGTAATTTCCTCGCAATGACAAGAAAATTAGAACCATGTAACAAAGCTGATCAAGTCACGGGATGACATATTTAATCAAGTAATATTTGTCTTTTATTTAAAAGTAACTTATATTAGATTACACTTAAAGAAATAATGTATAAATCTATGGAAATTGTTAAATAGCGTTGAATGCATCTGTATCTTGCCAGGGCAAAGAACCTCCATATGACCATCCGAAAGTTTATTTAGAGATAGATAAAAAAAAAAAAAAGAAGTTATCTGCCCATATTGTAGTAAGAAATTTAAACTAGTAACAAAATGACTATAAAATTTCTGTCAGAAAGTACTATCAACCGAATTGCTGCCGGTGAGGTTATAGAAAGGCCCGCATCGGTAGTAAAGGAATTAGTTGAAAATGCTGTTGATGCAAGTAGTACTAAAATAGATATTATTTTAGAACGTGCCGGTAAAAATCTAATCATTATTTCCGATGACGGTATCGGTATGACTGATAAGGAATTAGAAATTGCTGTTGAACGTCATACAACTTCTAAGTTTGATGAAAGCGATTTTCTAAATATTAATACTTTTGGTTTTAGGGGTGAAGCACTGCCGTCTATTGCTGCTATTAGCAAAATGCTAATTACTTCTAAAAAACGAGATGCCGACAAAGCATTTCAGATTAAGTTAATTGGCGGCAATGAAAAACAAGTTACTATTTCTGTTCATAATGAAGGTACTAAAATAGAGATACGTGATTTATTTTTTGCAACACCTGCACGTTTAAAATTTCTTAGAGCCGATAAAACAGAGCTTGCAGCAACTGTAGATGTGGTTAAGAAAATCGCTCTAGCACATCCTAAAATTTCTTTTAGTTTAACACATGACTGCAAGAATTTATTAAAACTAAAGGGACAAAATAAAGATGCTGAAACTAACCTAAAACAGCGTATAATTGATGTAATAGGTGATGATTTTATAAAAAACGCTGCTTATATAGACTTCAAAACACCTGATTTCTCTATTTGCGGCTATACTAGTAGCCCGACATATAATAGAGCTTCAAGTGAAGATCAGTTTTTATTTATTAATAATAGACCAGTAAAAGATAAATTATTACAGGTAGCTTTAAGGGTAGCATATCAAGATTATTTAGCTCGTGATCGTTATCCGATATGTGCTATATTCTTACAAATCGATCCGCAACTTGTTGACGTTAACGTACATCCGGCAAAAGCAGAGGTTAGGTTTCATGACCCGAATTATGTGCGAAACTTATTAATAGAAGCAATTAAAAATGCTTTAACAAATAAAAGCCATGTTACTTCTACTACTATCGCCTCAGATGCTCTTGAGTTATTTAAAAATCCTTTAGTTAACAAACAATCGCCAGTAAGTAAAGTTATAAATGTTAATAGTAAATCGGCAGATTATAGACCTACTACTCATTCTACACTTAATACAGTTCCTCAAAATCATGTTTGTCAAAAATTAATCGATACATTATCACATGCTAAAATAGAACAAGAAGTAGAAAATCGTATAGAACATGAACAGCAAACCCGTAAACAATATAAACTTGGGGCAGCTAAAGCACAACTTCATACGACTTATATTATTTCACAAACCGAAGATAGTATAGTGATTACCGACCAACATGCAGCACCACGAACGTTTAGGGTATGAAAAAATAAAAGATTACCTTAAAACGGAAGAGTTAATCAAACAGCGTTTGCTTATCCCTGAGATAGTAGAACTGCCAAATGAAAAAAAAGCAGATTGTTTATATGACCATAGAGAAAAACTATATAAACTTGGTTTAACTCTAGAAAAATTCGGCGAAAAATCTATTATAGTAACTGAAATTCCAAATATCCTTGGAGATGTAAACGTACAAAAGTTAATTCAGGATCTCGCCGATCATTTATCGGATTTTGGCAAGAATATAGCTTTGACAGAGTTAATCGAGCATGTAACGGAAACTTATGCCTGTCATTACTCTATTAGAACAGGACGAAAATTATCGGCAGATGAATGAATGCCTTACTGCGTCAAATGGAAAATACGCCGCTTTCAGGTCAATGTAATCACGGCAGACCTACTTATATTGAGTTGAAGCTTAAGGATATCGAACGCTTATTTGGACGGTAACTCGTTTAATTTGAAAAATTGGCGTCATTGCGAACTACTGCAAGGAGTGCGGCAATTTCGGGAAATTAAAACTAGATTGCCACGCTCCTTATTAGTCGCTCGCAATGACTTATCTCTCTTTATTTTGCAATGCCTAGTTTTTACTTGACTATTTTTCAATTTCGTTTTATTCTGCTTTTCTTAGAATAATAAAATAATATCTTGATTTAAGGTGTCAGCTAATGGCAAAGAAAAATAAAAATGTTTTGGTAAGGCTAGTAAGTACTGCCGGCACAGGTATTTTTTGGTAAAGAACGTAATCGAAGACCCAAACCGAGAAGCTTTCTTTTCGTAAGTATGATAAAGTAGTTAGAAAACATGTTCTTTTTAAAGAAGAAAAAATAAAATAATTGTAAGTAATATAATATGGCAGTAAAAATTCGTTTAGCTAGAGGCGGTGCTAAAAAGCGTCCTTTTTACCGTGTAGTAGTAGCTAACGCAACAGCACCTCGTGACGGTGACTTTTTAGAAAAAGTCGGAACTTATGATCCAATGCTTGCTTCAGATAATAGTGAGCGTGTTGTTTTAAAAAAAGATCGTATAAAATATTGGCTTGGCACCGGTGCTAAACCAACTGAGCGAGTCGCAAAATTTATTGAGCAAGCGGGTGTTACTCTTCCTGAGAAAGTTAAAAAGGAAATGGAAGTGAAAGCAAAAAACCGCAAAGCTAGACTAAGTAAAAAGGAAGCTAAAGAAGCTTAGTTTATAGTGTATTTTCGTCATTGCGAGCAGGCATTGACTGTGTGGATCAATTCAGCCCCTGTCATCTCCCGCTATTTGATTGCGGGATTTAGTAAATTTGACTATTACAAGTTATTTTTCTAGATATTGTGGTCAAGCCACGGGTATGACAGCACATATCTCTTCTCTATAATCATATTAATATGCCGGATTAGCTCAGTGGTAGAGCAACCGCCTTGTAAGCGGTAGGTCATCAGTTCAAATCCGATATCCGGCACCATCGAAATTTTTCTGTCATACTGGGACTATCTTTATATAGATACAAATCGTCATTGCGAGCAGCCGTAGGCTGCGTGGCAATCTCATGAAATAATAACACACTTCCTGAGATTGCTTCGTCGAATTACTGTGTAATTCTTCTCGCAATGACGATTTACCGATCCATGCAAGCAAGCTTTCACAAGAATTATATAGAAAAAAACATACAATAGTGACATCCTTTAAAGTTTTTATATATGATAGTAATCGATAAAACATCTTATAGAGCTGTGGGATTTGATAAACGTATTAAATTCCTAGTGCTACATTATACACAGTGTGATTTTAAGCAGTCTTTAGATTTTCTAACCGGTGAAAAGTTAAGTAGCCATTATTTAATAAACAATGAAAACCCTGAACATATATTTCAATTAGTAGAAGAGCGTGATGGGGCATGCTGGAGAAAGTTACTGGCAAGGTCATGAGCATATTAATGATACATCAATCGGTATTGAATTCGTAAATCCTGCTTTTGAAGTAAATGCAGAAAACAATGATATAGTTTGGACCCTATTCGGAAAGGCAAATTAATAGTGTTATAAGTTTGTGTAAACAGATTATTGCTAGATATGATATTAAACCTACTAGAGTAGTTGGGCATTCTGATATTGCTCCAGGTAGAAAACAGGACCCTGGCCCGCTATTTCCTTGGAAACTATTATATGATAACGATATTGGAGCTTGGTATGAGAACAGGTGTTTTAACGATCTATGCCGCAAGTCGACATAACCGATATTGCAAGCAATTCAGCAAAAATTTATTACATACGGTTATAAACTTGAAGTTACCGAAATTTTAGATTCTAAAATGAAAGATATTATAATTTCGTTTCAAATGCATTTTCGTCCTAGTAATTTTTCTGGCGATTTGGATGCTGAAACCATAGCAATTTTAGATGCATTAATATTGAAATATAAATCTGAATTAATATGATAAGATTTATAACTATACCGGATTTTGCGGATTATCAAGTTACTTTGAAATTAATGGAAGATTACGTTAACAAAGTAATTAGTGATCATGAGCCGGAAATTATTTATTTAGTTGAACATTTGGAAGTATATACAGCCGGTACTAATTATAAACAAGAAGAATTATTAAATTACGGTGATATTCCGGTAATTTACACAGGACGTGGCGGTAAATTTACTTTTCATGGACCGGGTCAGCGTGTTATTTATCCAATTCTTAATTTAGCTTCACCAAATCGACACAAAGATTTAAAGCTATATATAAAAATGCTTGAAGAATGGATTATAAATAGCTTAAATTATTTTGGAATTAAAGCATATATTATTAAAGATAAAGTAGGAATTTGGGTAAAAGTAAGGAAAGATGAATTTGCTAAAATTGCTGCAATAGGTGTTAGAGTAAGAAAATGGGTTACATATCACGGTGTAGCTATAAATATTTCAACAGATTTAAGTAAGTTTAGTGGGATTATTCCTTGGGACTTGAAAATTCTTTAGTAACATCTTTAAATCAGTTAGGGATTCATGTTGAAATGTCTGAATTTGATAAAATTATTCAAACTGAATTTAATAAAATATTTAAATGATCAGAAAATTTTTACTCACAATTTTTGCTCTTTGGGTCGGTGGTTTTGGTTATTATTTATATTTAATAAATTCTTATAAGCTTAATAGTAATACCACTAATGCAATAATAGTATTTGCAGGAGGAGGACATAAAATTGAAACCGGTATTGCTTGGCTTAAGGCAGGTTATGCACCTATATTATTTATTACTGGTATAGAATCTACAGAGCAATTAAAAATTTTGTTAAAGGAACGTAATGTTATAGAACAGCAGGTAATATTTGCTCCGAATAAAATAATGTCTGAAGAAGATAATATTAAGAAAGTGGTTGATTTTATTGTAACTTACAATCTTACTTCAATAATTTTAGTAGAGCATAATTATAATATGCCTTTTATGCTAAATAAGCTTGAAAAAGCGATTCCTTCTTCTAATAATATCTATATAGTACCATATCTGTTTTTTCCAAACAAAAATATGATGTGTTATTAAAATCCTATTATCGTTATTTAATGAGTATACTCGTTTAATTTCTTCTTTACTCTTTTCCAGTACAATATTTTAGAACGGCTACGCCAATAATGCAGAAATTAAAGAGTCTATTATTACTGCAGCTCTCATAGAGTTTGAAGGGCAGCTGCTCTCAAACGTAAAATACTACCTATAAATAAACTTAGGGTAAATCCAATCCCTCCAAGTATAGCTATAGAATAAAATTTTAACCATGAAGTATCACTTGGTAAGTTACAGAGTTTAAATTTTACAAATGGATATGAAAATAGCATAATACCTAATTGCTTACCTACAAATAAACCAAATATTATCCCATAAATTAAAGCAAGTATTGAGTTGGAACAAATGCCTTTAAATGCAAAATATTCTAAAAGGATACCGGAATTCATAAATACAAAAAGCGGTAAAATAAAGTAATTTACAAAATGACGAGTTAAGTTTTCAAGTTTTTTAAAAGAAGTGTTAAAATTCTCCTTTTATATTAACAGGTATAAAAAGTGCTATAATGGCTCTGCATAAGGTATCGTGAATACCTGACTCCACCATACTAATCCATAATAATAAACCTACAATTATATAATAAAATAATTGTTTAACTTGTCGATAATTCAATATAAACAAGATGAATATAATTATAGAGGAAATTAATAATTCCGGAGTATTGATTGTTTTAGTATAAACTAGCATAATTAACGCAAAAGCATCGTCAATTAATGAAAAACCTATAATAAAAGCTCGTAATTCTAAAGATATATGTCGGCTGAAAAAAGATAAAATACCAAGGACAAAAGCAGTATCAGTTGCGATAGGAATAGCCCATCCTTTTATTAATCCCGGTTTATCGTAATTAAAAAACATGTATATTAGAATTACCACACCTCCAAGGGCTGCCGCTGCAGGTAATATTAGTTTTTTTATTTTTATGTTCACCTTCTACTAGGTGAAATTTCATCTCTAAACCTATTAATAAAAAGAAGAAAGTCATGAGACCGTCATTAACTAACTCTATAAAAGTTGTTTTTTGTACTTTTATAAGCTTGTATAATAAGTGTAAGAAGATATAATTATTAATTACAAAAAAATATCTAAGCAATTCTTATGTTAGCAGAACAGCAAACCGAATGGATTATCAGCAATAACCTTGTAAATAAGGGATGGCATATAGATAATGATACTAAAAAGAATGTTTATTTCCAAAAACCAAAATCAAAAACAGAACAGACAAGATTAAACGGAAAAAGACCTGATCATATCTTATATGAAAGTAATAATGATAAACCTATTGCAATAATAGAAGCAAAAAAGCAGGAGTGGATTTAAGGCAAGCTTTAGATCAAGCAACGGAATATGCAAAATTGCTTGATGTACCTATAGTGTTCGCAATGAATGGAGCTTACTGCGAAGCTCGTTTTGTTGCTAATAATAAAGAGCTTATATTAAATCGGTGATGAAGTAAGGGAATTACTACATGAAAAAGAATTATTATCTGCTTTTTTAGAAGCAAGCAGTAATGAAGTTTGGACTATACCGAAAGAAATTAAAATACCACGTGAAGAATTAATATCAATATTTAAAAACTTGAATAATCTTTTAAGAAATGAAGGGCTCCGAGCAGAAATAGAAAGATTTAGCGAATTTGCAAATATATTATTCTTAAAATTATTAAGTGAAAACAACGAAAAATCCTGGTGGAATAATATCAAAGCACAATCAAACGATGATATTATCGGTTACATTAATAGCTATGTTATAGAACAAATTAAGAATAAATACGGTGGTGATGTTTTTACGCCTATTTCTCTAGGCAATTACATTACTCTCCGCCACATTATCGATGCAATTGATCCTCTTATTTTATCTACGATAGATACAGATATAAAAGGCGACGTATTCGAGTATTTCTTAGAAAAAACTACATCAACGGAAAAATGATTTAGGCGAATATTTTACACCGAGAAATATCGTTAAAACCATTATTAATTTGGTTGATCCTAAATTTAAAGAAACAATTTATGATCCTTTTTCGGTACCGGTGGGTTCTTAACTGAAGCTTTTAATTATATCAAAGAAAATAATATAATTAATACCGATGAAGATTTAGAAAAATTAAGATTTAATACATTATATGGGTGAGAGTTAACCAAAACCGCTAGAATCGCTAAGATGAATATGATTTTGCATGGTGACGGACATAGCGGAATTCAGCAAATAAATAGTCTTGAGAACCCTAATGATGTTAAACCCTTAACTGATCAGCAGTTAAAGTTTGATGTAATTGTTACTAATTGCCATTTTCTCAAACTATCACTAAAAAAACTAGCAAAAACGGCAAAACTATAACAGAAAATCATATAACTTCTCTTTTTAATAACGGCATTGCAAAAAATAACGGTGATGCTGCTTGTGTTTTGCATTGCCTGCAAAATTTAAAAGAGGGTGGTAGAATGGCATTGGTAGTACCTGAAGGGTTCTTATTCAGAAAAGACACCGCTGCTGTTCGTCAATTTTTACTATCAAAAGCAAAGCTGCAACTCGTTATCTCTCTACCGCAAGGTACTTTTTTACCTTATACAGGAGTAAAAACGTCAATACTTTATTTTATCGATGTACATAAAACCGAATAATCAAAAAGAATATTGGTTTTATGAGGTTAAGAATATCGGCGTTACGTCTAGACAATAAAAAAAGAAAAATTGTCGGTATAAATGATTTAAACAGGCGAGGATGAAAAATTAAATTTATCTAAAATTCCTTTTATAGATCTCGATTTTTATCAACTAGCTAAAAAGGGTTGGTGAAAAACAATGATATTTTAATGTGTAAAGACGGAGCATTAACGGGTAAAGTGTGTTTTGTAGATGATAAAATTTTACCGCAAATAGAAGTAATGGTTAATGAACATGTTTATATTTTTAGAGGGAAACCGAATATTATACATCAATCTTATTTATTTTATTGTTTAAATAGCGATGTAATTCAAAATCAAATTTAATAAGAACTTAGCTTATAATAAAGGTGCTCAGCCTGGTTTAAATAGAGAACATATAAACTCAATTTATATTCCTCTTCTGTCTCTAGAAAAACAACAGAAAATTATTGAAGAATTGAATAGCTATCAAAAGATAATAGAGGGGGCAAAACAGATAATAGATAATTGGCATCCTTATTTTGAAATAAATAAACAATGGGAAATTGTTAAATTTGGCGATATCGTTATCAATAAATTAAAAAGTAATATTTTATCTCTTGAGCATAAGGAGTATACAACATTAATAGTAGGTAAAAAAGGTAAAATGATTAACATTAATACTGCAATTAAGGGGGATATTCCAGTAATAGCATCTGGTCGGGTTAGTCCTTATTCACATAATCAATATAATTTTAACGGTAACATAATCACTATTTCTTCATCGGGAGCATATGCTGGATATATTTGGTATCATAATTCACCAATGTGGACTTCAGATTGTAACGTAATCTATTCAATTAATGAAAAACTATTGTTAACTAAATATCTATATTATATTTTAAAATCTCAGCAAAATATAATATACCAAAAGCAAGCTGGATCAGGTCAACCTCACGTTTATTTGAAAGATTTAGAGGATTTACAAATTCCTATCCCGCCTTTTGAAGAACAGCAAAAAATGGTAACAGAGCTTGATAATAATCAAAGTAAGATTCAATTTGAAAACAAACTAAAAACCACATTAAATTCTCTTTGGCAATAATTGATGTACATTAACTACTTAAAAGATTTGATTGGTTTTAAGTCTGTAACTCCTAAGAGCGATGGGGCTATTGAGTATATTAATGATTTGCTTAAACAGCACGGCTTTAAGACCGAAATAAAAATATTCGGTGATTCTAAAAGTGAGCAAGTCACTAATCTTTATGCTGTTTTCGTAGCAATGAGCCTAATATTTGCTTTGTTGGTCATGTAGATGTAGTGTTGGCAGGCAATCATGAGCTTTGGCATAATGCGAGTCCATTTAAGTTAGCCAATGATGGTAAGATATATGGCAGAGGTGCGGTGGATATGAAAGGGGCTATAGCGTGCTTTCTAGCTGCCAGTTTAGATTTTATAAAAAATAATACCGATTTTAAAGGTTCCATTAGTTTCTTACTTACTAGTGATGAAGAGGGAAAAGCAAAGCATGGTACTAAAGAAATGCTGCAATATATTTATGATCAAGGATATAAGATAAATTTTGCTATTGTCGGTGAACCTACTTGTGAAAAAGAAATAGGCGATGCAATTAAGATTGGCAGAAGAGGAAGTGTTAACTTTAAATTAAATATAGAAGGCTTAAGCGGGCATGTAGCTTATCCTCATAAAGCAAATAACCCATTGCCTTGCTTAATAATAATATTGAATGAGTTAACAAATATAAAACTTGATGAAGGTACTGAATTTTTTCAACGTTCAAATCTTGAAGTAACGAATATCGAGGTCAGTAATAATACTTCAAACGTAATTCCAGCAAGTACGGAAGCATCTTTCAATATACGTTTTAATAATTTACATAGTGCAGAAACTTTAGCAAAACAGGTAGAAGAAATTATTAAACAGCATTGTAAAGAATATAAAGTAGATTATAAGTTAGAATATAGTAGTTCTGCTGAAAGTTTTATTCAGAACCCTAGCGATAAAATAAAAGAATTTGCTAAAGTAGTAGAGCATACGCTTAAAATAAAGCCTGAATTCTCTACAAGCGGCGGTACGTCGGATGCAAGATTCGTCAAAAATTATTGTCCGTTAGTAGAGTTTGGTTTATTATCCGAAACGGCACATAAAATAAACGAATACACAAAAATTAGCGATTTACAAAAATTATATGATGTGTATTATAACTTTTTGATGGAAATACTTTGATGTCATTCCCGCAGAGGCAGGAATGACATAGAATCCATGCAACAAGGCCACCCTTTTACAGGAATGGCATTACCATACGCGGATGTGATGAACTGGTAGACATGCAGATTTAGGTTCTTGTGCCGTGAGGCGTGGGGGTCAAGTCCCTTCATCCGTACACTTAAATTTTCTCATAAAAATAACATAAATTTTTTATGCAGCCATTTAGTATTTATCAAACAAGCGATGAATGCTTCTAAAATCGATATTGCTTCTGATAGAAAAATGCTATCACTCTGATCTTAAAAGCGTGATATTAACTGCAGATGCAGATCAACAAGAAATGCTCAATAAAAATCTTTGGACTTATTCACGTAAGCAATTTATACCTCACGGTAGTAAACTTGACCCGCAGCCTGAAAAACAGCCGATTTATATTACTGATGAGTTACAAAATCCTAATAATGCTAGTGTGCTTGTTATTATTTCGCCTACAGATATAGGAAAAATTTTACAAGCAAAAGAGTATATAAGAGTTTTCAAAAGGATAATTATAATAACTGATTTACCGGAAGATTTAAAAGAATTAACAGTTAAAATAAATAAATTTACCGGACAGAAAAACAAAATAGATTGTTTTACTCAAAATCCTCGTGGAGCTTGGAATAAAGTAGTCTAATAAATTTATATTCTTTTACGTACAAATAAATATAATCCGATCGTTAAAGCAATAACCAAATTGAAATAACAAGCAAAAATAAAATCTAGATTTTTTGAAGCAAAATTTTGTAATATAAAATGAATTGAAGTAACTAGCAATACTGTTAAGGCAGAAAATAATACCGGCATAAAAGTTGTTTTTTTGCTATAAGGATATCTCAAAAAAACTGCAAGTGCTACAAAAGGTAATACAAAATTGTATAAAGGCCAAATTATTCTTTGATGTGCTTCAGCAATTAATTTAATTTTTTTAGTAATAGCTAAATCATGAGGAGGGGCAAGTAATTCGCTTATATAATATTCGTTTGCTTCTTTATTATGTTTAGTTCTTTGCGATACTAAAGGATTATCATTTTGCAGTTTTATCATTAAAGAATCGAAAGTTAACTGAGTTAAATTACCGTTTACGTCATATTCTTGTCTTATGCCTTTATTAAGTTCAAAAATCGGGCTATTATCATATATATTAAGAGTACCTGAACCCGCAAATACTACTGATGGGTTATCAGCGTTGCGATTATCAAATATTATTACGCCGTTCATAATATTTCCTGCTGATTTTTTATCTATAAAAACAGTGATATCTTTCGTTACTTTATTAAAAGTTTTCTCTTCAATCATACTTGAGATATAATTATTCTTTATAAAGTTTAAACGTGATTTTAAGTTTATATGAGATAACGGCAGGATGTTAGAAGATATATAATAGGCAAGTAGCATAAACTATTAATGCGACATATAAAGCAGGCAGTGCTAGCTGTACATTATTAACTCCTGAAGCTTGTAATATAATTAATTGTCGCTCGACTTTTAAATTATTATAGATATAGATCACGGTAATAACCATTATTACCGGTAACAGAATAAATAATAAAGTAGGAAGTACTAAAACTATTAAACTGAAGAAGTCCATAACTTTTATACCTTTATCAAATAAATATAAAAGTTTTAATATTTGCGTTATCCATACTATACTAGTCACTGAAAAAGTAACGACTATAAGCAGCGGTAAGATATTTTTTATAAAGTATTTTCGGTATAGTAGCATAATGTTTGTTTGGTTTTTTGATGTCATTCTCGTTTTTAGCTAGGAGCGACATCAAACGCTTTTTTCAAAAACTGTCCAGTACTATGGATGGTTAGATGGTTTTTGGGGGAACTCGTTCCCGGTTCATTTCAAAATAATTAAAAACCAAGTGTACTGTGTGAACCTAATTTTATTAACTCCAATGTGTCAGCATCGGGTTTTCTATAAATTAATACTAAATCCGGTTTAATATGACAATCTCTATAATCTTTCCAATTACCTATAAGGGCATGATCTCTCATATGTATAGGTCATGTTATATCAGCAACTAAGTATCTAACTGTTTTCAGTAAAATATCATCCAAATTTATTCCACGTTTAAACTGTACGTTTAATCGTTCTCATTTAAATCAGATAACAAATTATTGATATTACCAACATGAACTAATTTGCCGCTTCTTGCAGCTTTCATAGCTTTAATTGTTTCATCATTTGGGATAAGTGGCTCAAACGGCAATGCTTTTTCACGAGCAACACGAAATAACAGCATACGAACAGCATCAGATAAAGTAAGTCCCATAGCAGCAAGCACTAAAGCTGCTTCTTCTTTCACGTCTTCATTAATACGGGCTCGCACAATAGAATCAGCAGACATAAAAATCTTCTTTCAATAATGTAGCTACATTGTAGCGTGCATATTAAAAACTTTCAAGATTAAAAAACAAGTTTTTTATATGTTTTTTCTTAATTACTGCCTCATTAATAGAAAATCCCCGATCTTTCTTATTATATGATTTGCAAAGATGCGATAAATTAACTTACCTATCAGTATTGTTATAAATGTAATAATAATGCCGTAGATTATATCACTTGGGTAATGCATAGCAAGGCTTATGCGAGATAAAGAAACGAGCATAATAACACAAATCATTAAGATTTTTAATGGTAATTTTATATAATTCCAAGCAAAATACGTTACTAACACGCTAAGAGCTGCGTGGCTGCTTGGAAAGCTTGAAAAGCATCTTTCGTTTGCAGTATTTATTATGGTCATGAAACTATCTACAGGAAGATTGCAATAAGGGCGAGGGAAATTAACTGAAAATTTAAGAGCGGTAAAAATTAAACCGAATATCCCGTATATTATACCGATTTCAACTAACTTATTATAATTGTGCCAGAATTTATTTTGCCGCTTCTTATCATTTTTGGTTTTCTTTAATTGAATATAAAAATATATACAGTATAAAATATATATTAAAGCGAAATTAGCGATATTAAAACAAAACGAAATTATTTTAAAAAAATAAGGTATAAAGCCGATATTAGTAATTTTATTCAAAAATAAGAATATTTCTTGATTTAAGCCGCAAAAATTATAAAAAACTTCAAACATTATTTTAAATATTTATGTTACAAGTAACAATACTTGGGTGTGGAGCATCTATAGGCGTACCGGTGATCGGGTGCGATTGTAGTACTTGCACATCTCCTTCAAAGTACAATAAAAGGACTAGATCAGCAATATATATTAACGATGAAAATAGTCAAATATTAGTTGATTTCGGTTTTGATATTAGAAATCAACTATTACGAGAAAAGATAAATAAGCTCGATTGTGCTATATTAACACATTATCATTCCGATCACGTTAATGGCATCGATGATTTACGAGTATTTACTTTTATGCAAGGCAAGCCATTTGAAATCTATACAGATCACGATAGTACGGCAAAGCTCCATACAAAATTTGATTATCTATTTAACAATAAGTTATTTAAGCTTGGGCGACTGTTCACAACTCAATCTGTTAGTTTTTTTGATAAAATTAAGATTAATACTATTGAAATACAATTTTTTAGACAGCATCACGGTCCTATAGATAGCTTGGGCTTACGTATAGGTGATTTCGTTTATTCGCCCGATTTAATCGATTTTCCTCCTGAATCAGATAAATTTTTAAAAGATATAAAAATATGGATATTAGATTGTATGGATTATAAATCAAATCCGAATCATGCAGGGCTTGATAAAGTTCTAGAATGGCGTGAAAAATATAAACCTGAGCAGATATTATTAACCAATATGAGACACACGATAGATTATCATGAGATTACGAAAATGCTTCCAAATAACGTTAAGCCGCTTTATGACGGTTATAAATTTACGGTTTAGTTTATGATTATTTTAGAAAAAGTTTGTAAGCGTTATGGCAAGAATTACGCAATTAAGAATATTGATTTAAGTTTTACTACTAAGGAAACTACTGTAATAATCGGTCCTTCGGGAAGCGGTAAAACTACTCTGCTTAGAATTTTAAATAATTTAGAAGAACCAAGTAGCGGTACTTTTTTGGTAGACGGGAAGAAGCTACTGCTTAAAAATAGAAGAAAGCTTCTTTTAAAAGTTGGTATGGTTTTTCAAAATTTTAATCTATTCCCGCATTTAACGGTAGGAGAAAACCTAATCTATACGCCGGTAAATGTTTTAAATTTGTCAAAAGAACAGGCAATTTCTATGGCAAAGGAATTGCTTGCAAAATTTAAGCTAACGCAAAAATTTGACTCATATCCGGCAAGCCTATCAGGAGGGCAAAAGCAACGCACCGCAATAGCAAGGGCTTTAATGATGAAGCCGAAAATTTTGTTATTTGACGAACCGACTTCGGCACTCGATCCTGAAAATATTAAAGATGTTATAGAGAATATAAATTTATTAAAAGATCAAATGAGCATGGTAGTGGTTACGCACCATTTGAAGTTTGCAAAATTAATAGCGGATCGTGTTATTTTTATGGATCAAGGACAGATTTTAGCAAATCAGCCTGCTGAGGATTTTTTTAATAAACCGGCATCGCATCGAGCTAGGTTGTTTTTAGAGAATATCGGCGATTTAAGGTGATTTTCTTGATAAAGATAAAATGATAGCCTATAATTAGTATTAATTATAGGTATCCTCGATGAACTTAAAAAAACTGGCTACGTCGTCTAAATAAGTTTGCAGGTGTAGCCACGTATTAAGGATACGCTTCCGCTCCTAGTTCTTGTAGACTCCTTGCTCTTTTCCAAGTTGATCATTCGTTAAACTTTCTCTTCCGTTTACTTGGAGTCAATAATGGAACATATTTATGCAAATCTAGCAGTTAGTATATCAGAATTTAAAAAAAGCCCTACTGCATTATTGGATAAGGCAAGTGGTGAGCCTGTTGCCTTATTAAATCATAATAAACCGACTGCTTATCTAATTCCAGCTGAATTATATGAGCAAAGTATTGAAGCTTTAGATAACAAATATTTATTAGAGCTTGCTACTATTAGATTAAAAGATAAAGAAAAGGCAATAGCGGTTATTAAAGTATATTAATTTGTTCTAGAAGCTGGATTCCTGCTCTTTCGCAGGACAGGAATGACATAGAATCAATAAATAATATCGCCATATGAATAAAAAGCTTATCCTATTTTTTAGTATAATGTTACTATTATCACATCGTACAGTTTTGGCATAGACATGAGTATAATGACCGCAAAAACTAAAAAGCTTGAATTACAAGGAGGAGCAATTGCAATTTTATACAAAGGTGAAGTTATTTATAAAACAACGTTTGGAAATCAGAAAGGTAATAGTGGAGTTATTTATGGATAAAACTTTATTTACTTTAGCATCGGTTTCAAAAGCTGTTTCAGCAACGGCAATTGCATTAATGGTAGATCAAGAAAGTTGAGATTTTGATGAAAAATTCAAATTACCATACCTAAAAATGCTATTAGTCTTAATAATATTTTAAGCCATACAACAGGTTATCAATTCTCAGGAAATATTGAAATTGAGCAACGTTGCTAAAAAAACAACAAGCTAGTTGTAAACCCGGGCAATGCTATAAGTATAGTAACATATTTTAGTTTACTTGAAGAAGCTTTAAATTGTAAAAAATCAAGTTTAAATGCTACAATAGATAATTTGCGTACAACGCTTAAAACGCAAGATATACAAATATTACCGTTAGGGCCGAATGGATATGTACAACTTGCTTATCCGCATTCTAAAGCAATCTAAAGCAATAATAGACGGACAGGAGGTAATAACATTGCTGTCGTTTCCGCCTTATTACCCAAAGACGGTACCTGCATCTGTCGGTATTTTTGCATCGATAGATGAAATATTCACACTTAGTTTTGGTTATAAACCGAATCTTTATTGCTAAAAGTACTTTAGATCGTATGTGTAAAATAGTAAAATCAAACAAAGATGTTTTTGGATTTAAATGGTAACCGATTTGGCCTATTGATCAAAAAATGATTGAGTCATATTATGCTCTTGGATGGCGTATTCTTAAAGTAAAAGGATGCTCAAATAAGGATTTAATTTTTCACTCAGGCTATATAATTAACGGTATTAATTCTTTTATTGGCTTTATACCGTCAGAAGAACTTGGAATTATTATTCTAGTGAACCAAGAAGGTAGTTTTCCACTTAAAAATGGGCTGGGACTTTGGTTTGATTATATAGATTAAAATTTATATACTCAGATAGAACTTCGTATACCTATTCTTTATTTACTTGTTAGTATATTATATGAATAAAAAACTCATAAAACTTATTTTTATCATTTGTAGCACCGTAATTGTAACCGGTTTATTATACAAATATATCAATCAACATTATCCAAAATTTTTTAAAGCACCACAAAATATAGGGAGTTTTTGTGCGTCATTATTAATATTATTTAGTATAATTTACAGTACTATTAGCCAAAATGAAATACGCAGATTTTGTTTGCAATTAGCAATGTGGGCAGTAATTTTCTTAGTTATAATAACCGGTTATGCTTTTAGGTTTGAGCTGAACTACGCTTATCATAGAGTAATGTCTGCTTTAATTCCATCATATAAATGGTCTACTGAAGTCGGAGAAATTATTATAGCCCGTAACAGAGACGGGCATTTTTATATCAATGCTTTTGTAAATAACGTTAAAATAAAATTTATGGTAGATACAGGGGCAAGTGATATAGCTTTAACTAAAGAAGATGCTCAAAAATTAGGCTTTGACTTAACTAAATTAAAATATACTAGAACTTATCTAACAGCTAACGGCGAAAATAAAACCGCCCCTATAACCTTAAATAGTGTAGTAATGGTAAGGAATTTAAGAACATCAAAGGACATGTAGTCTTGGTGACCTTGATATTTCGCTTCTTGGTATTCGCTACTTGAGCGTTCAAAGTTCAGGATTGATAAGGATTTATTGATCTTGAATTATTAAACTTCTGCATAACTTGCTTCTAAAGCAATTTGTACGTCGATCCTAATCCCCTAATCTTCACGTATGTCTATAATATGCTGCAGCGGCAAGTGCTTCCGTGTATCCTTTAAATTCCTCTCTATAAACTGCTTTGGAAAGATGTCTATTTTTTACAAATTTCCTTTTTATTAAGAAATAGTTAAATTATTAATTATTTCTTGGCCTTTATATCAAAAAGTGCTAACATGCCTTTTTTAAATAAAAGGGGTTTTGTGTATAAATCTAAATATGACGAAATCAATTTGTTTAATGCTATTTACAATGAAGACATTAAGAAGATCAAAGAACTTGTAAATAATAAGATTATAATATTGATGTTGTTAAACTTTATCTACAAGATGCTTGTAATTTGAAAAATTTTTTAGAAATCGGTAAAAAAGAGTTAACAGAAGAGCAAAAAGAAAAATTAGATAAACTAAACGATATGATTACCCCTTCTCTTAAGGATAAAATAGGGATAAAACGCTATTGAAATATAAATAAATATATAATGATGACAACAATAAAGAATATCAAATATTAAAAGAGAAACTTAAAGTTTTGCCTGAGATAGTGCAAACAGAGCTTAACGAGATGTTTGGGATAATACATCTTATTGTGATGATATTTTGTGAATAAATATGGATACCAAATTGTCATGAGCTAAGCGACTAAAGACGTTGTTGCGTGGAGCAGTTTTTCCGTCATTGCGAGGAAATTTACAATAGTAAATTGACGAAGCAATGGGAAGAATTCCTGAGATTGCCACGCTCACTAACGTTCGCGTGCAATGACGACTTGTATCCACTCAACACGATCTTTGCAAGAATGACATAAGAGCCGTGTTAAAACGGCATTTTAAAGCCTGTGGTAATCTCATACCGTTTAAAAGCTCCTGATAAAGAATTTTGAGAATCTTCATCACATTTTTGTTGAGCATCATTAAAGGCAACTTTAATTAAATCCTCAAGCATTTCTTTTTCTTCTGCTTTTAATAAAGATTCATCAATTGAAATCTTTTCAACTTCGCCTTTACCGGTTGCAATAACCTCAACAAGTCCGCCGCCGGCTTTACCGGTATATCTTGCATTTGCCATTTGCTCTTGAGCTTCTTGCATTTTCTTTTGCATTGATTGGGCTTGCTTTAAAAACTGATTAAAATTTACCATAATTCTATCCTATATATTTTTAGCTTTAAGTAAAATATCCGAAATTGTTATATTTGGGAATGTTTTTTAATTAAACCAAAATCGTTACTTGCTTCAATCTTACCAATTAACTGATTCTTAGGTTTGCTTGTTCTGCTCTTTTATTATTACTATCTCAAACTTTTCATTAGTAAAAGCAGCTAACAAATCGTCTATTTGTCTTTTTATTTTGCTTGTAACTTCAAGACTTACGAACTCTAATCTATTATTACTGAGATTTTTAAGTTCCGTATGATTGAGCAGGAAATAATATATATCTATCTCATTATTTTTATATAAATATTCAAGAAAATCTACAATTTCAAATTTTTTTTTTATTTCCGGATTAATTGATTGATTTAAATTTTGATTATTACCGTCAAAATCTGTAAGCAAGGGTAGCGACGTCGAATATATAGATTTTATAACTAACATTTCCGTTTCTGTTAGTTGGTTATAGGAAATTTTTATTTCCCCTACTCCCTTATTATATATTTGCCATAAGATTGATAAGTGCGGCAAGCTGGTTTTATCTAATATGTTTTTAGTTCTATCATTAAATGATTCATATATAGGCAAACTATAATTAGGTAACATTTTTACTTTATTAAGATAAGCAATAAAATCTGATGCCGATTCTATAAAAATCTCAAGATTAACCGAAGAACCGTAAAGTTTATTTATTAAATTTATAGCTTTTTCCGTCTCTCTGTAGATAATACATTCGACAAATTCTATTATAACCGAACTATCGACAAGCCCAAGCATTTGATTAATTACTTGAGGACTAATTATATTGTCAGATTTCACCGACATACTAGCTGCTTGATCTAAAATAGAGACTGCATCACGTGCCGACCCTTCCGATTTGTAAGCTATAATTCTTAGTGCTTCTATATCGGCTTTTAAATTTTCTTGCTTAGTTATATATTCAAGTAGCTTAAAAATCTCTTCAAAACTCAACCGCCTTAAATCATAACGTTGACATCTTGAGATAATAGTTGCAGGTATCTTTTGTACTTCCGTCGTTGCAAAGATAAATATTATATGAGGTGGTGGTTCTTCCAGTGTCTTAAGAAGTGCATTAAATGCCCCTTTAGAGAGCATATGCACCTCATCAATAATGAAGATTTTATGCTTACCTTGTAGGGGCTTATACTCGGCGGATTCTATAATTCTACGTATGTCATCTACGCTAGTTTTACTTGCCGCATCAATTTCGATTATATCAGGGTGATTATGATTATTAAAGCTGATGCAATTCATACATTGCTCGCATGTTTTAATAGTCGTATTTTCGGTAATTAAAGCAGAACAGTTGACGGCTTTAGCAATAATTCGGGCGGAAGTAGTTTTACCGACTCCTCTAATACCTGTTAAAAGATAGCCTCCGGCGAGCCTATCGTTTAAAATAGTATAGCTTAAAACTTTGACTAATACCTCTTGCCCCTGAAGCTCGGCAAAGTTACTAGGACGATATTTCCTTGCAAAAGGAATATATTGATTTGATGAATTTATATCTAGCACGATAGTTATAAGACTTTATAAAAAATTTATTTTGTATATGTTTTACTGAGAATTCCTGCTTTCGCGGGAAATGACATAAAACGAGCCGCCTTGCTGTAGAAATGAAATCAAAATTAGAATAATGCTAGTAATGACCCATCGAATCCCACTCTGCGCTTTCGCTGCTTCCTTTCAGACCTGACCGACTAAACAGGTACAATGCCCACTACTAGCATAATTAACATAACCTGTTTATTTTCAAGAAACAATATATTTTTTTTCTATTTCCGATTTTGTTAATCTTTTAGGAGGACCGAATATTTCAGGGTTTTTTATTTTAAACAAATCATCGGAAAATTTTTGTACTTTAGCTATTTTATCAAAAGTAATAGTGACTATATTATTATCTTCAAATATTTTTAATGCTTCAATTTGTTGAGTAGCTTTATTAAAAGTAATTTCGCTACGTTTTTCCGTTAGAGTATGATAGATAGTAATTTTAGAAATATTTCTTGCGTTAATTACCGCTTCAAAAACAAAATATATCCTTGTCAAATGCTCATTATCTTCTAATAAAAAATTAAAATTTATTTTAACTCGCCTTCTATTATACTGGCTTACTTGCTCCATATCATAATCATACATCGATACGAAATTTTTAGTACCTATTATAACTAAAGGGAAAGGAGGATAATAATTACATCTAAAATTATAAGGTTTATGGATCAATAATTTTCCTTTAACTATTTTACCGTACGAATCTTCTTGAGTAAAATCTATCGCAACCGATTTTATCTTACGTAGATAAGTTTTTAGTTCCGAAATAGCTGTTTTATCATCTGCCCCAAATGTTAAGCTTGAATTCACAAAAAGATAAATAATGATTAGAAAAAATATTTTTTTCATTTTCGTTGTTTTATATTTTAAATTATGTTTAAAATATCTTATGTATTCAGTTAATGCAAAATATAATTAGTATTTATGAAAATCGTTGCTTTAAAAGAAAAAGCCAAGCATGAAACACGAGCCGTAATAACTCCTGAAGTAGCAGGATTGTTAGTCAAAAAAGGCTATACGGTTATGGTAGAAAAAGATATAGGGCTTCATGCCGGTTTTCTTGATGAAGAATATGTTGCTCTAGGTGCTAAAATATCTTCGGTACCACTCGAAATTATTTCTGATGCTGATATTATATTAAAGGTGCAACCTTCATCCGTTACGGATAAATATAGTGAGCTTGAATTTGCAAAGAAAGGAGCAATTATTGTAGGATTATTATCGCCTTATTTAAATCATGAATATATAAAAGCGGCAGCTAAAAAAAACCTTACGACTTTTGCTATGGAGTTTGTGCCGAGAATTACTAAAGCTCAAAATATGGACGCTTTATCTTCTCAAAGTAACTTAGTAGGCTATAGAGCGGTAATTGAAGCAAGCTATCATTATACAAGGGCTTTTCCTATGATGATGACGGCAGCAGGGACAATTTCACCGTGTAAAACTTTAGTGCTTGGTATCGGTGTTGCCGGTCTTCAAGCTATTGCAACGGCAAAAAGGCTTGGTAGCATTGTTGCAGGATATGATGTAAGAGCTGCTACCAAAGAGCAGGTAGAAAGCTTAGGAGCTAAGTTTGTTTCACCGGAATTACAGGGATTTACAAGATAAATCAGGCTATGCTCAACTGAGAGTTCGAAGATTATAAAGCTAAACAAGAAGAGTTTTTAGCAAAAATTATTAAGGATATATATAGTGATTACTACCTACTGCACAAATTCCGGGAAAAAAAGCACCTCTGCTTGTTACGGAAAAAATGCTAGAATCTATGAAGCGCGGCTCAGTGATTGTTGATATAGCGACTAGTACAGGCGGGAACGTGGAAGATTCAGAACCGGATAAGATCGTTACTAAGCACGGAGTTACCATAATAGGTTTATCAAACCTTGCTACTAAAATTGCTACCGACAGCTCAAAATTATATGCTAAGAATTTGTATAATTTTCTAACCTATGCATTGCAAGACGGTAAGTTTAATATGGATGATGCGTTAGTACGTGAGATGTTGATTACTAAAGACGGAAAAATTGTGAGTGAGAAATTAAATATATGAATCAATTACCGACGATGGCTAAACAGGCTGCTGAAATTGCCCATAATACCCAAGAATTATCAGATAAATTAAAATATTTGGTAATAGATACTAGTTGGCAAACAAACACAAGTACTATAGATCCGCTAGTATTTGCTATAACTATTTTTGTATTAGCTTCTTTTGTGGGCTATTATTGTGTGGAAAGTAACGCCTGCACTCCATACTCCGCTTATGTCTATTACTAACGCTATTTCAAGGTATTATGGTTCTTAGTTCTATGATTGCTTAATACTCTGCTTTTGGTGTTTTCCCGGTCTACCTAGGTATTTTGCAATGGGGGGGGCGGCCTGCCTTGTTTCAATAAATATCTTCGGCGATTATAGTAACAAAAGAATGCTCGAGATGTTTAAGAAGAAGTAATTAATAATGTCATACCTGCGTGTTGATACCCAATCGTCATTGCAAGGAGCAGGGGGTGTTACATGGATCGAAAAACCTACTCGATGTACCTACTCGATGTCGTTCCTGCGTAGGCGGGAATGACATAACAAGCCATACGGTTAACGTTTATAGTGACAAAAAAATCAAATTAAAGTTCTAGTTCTTTATATTCAACGGTAACTACTTCATATGATTTAGATCCTTTCGGTGTTGTAACTTCTACAAAATCACCTACCGATTTTCCAATCAAAGCTTGCTATAGGAGAAGCGATTGAAACTCTTTTTCTAGTTATATCAGCTTCATATTCTCCTACAATAATATATGTTACTTCTTCTTCAGTATCGTCGTCGATCAAAGTAACCGTAGCCCCGAATTTTATGTTATCTCCCGATAATTTACCAATATCAATAATTTCCGCTCTTGCTGTCATATCTTCAAGCTCTTTAATACGCCCTTCTATAAATGCTTGTTTCTCACGTGCCGCTTCATATTCCGCATTCTCGGATAAATCGCCGTGCTCTCGTGCTTCGGCTATATCTGCACTAATTTTTTTACGTTCTACATGTTTTAAATGTTTAAGCTCGTGTTCTAATTTTTCAAAACCTTTAGCGGTGATAGGAAATTTTGTATTCATAATTATATTGTATAGATTTAGTAATTTTAGTATACTATTTTCAATAATATAGATTTCAGCAAGTATATTTGTAATAGTGAAATTTGTCAAATAAGCCTTTTTAATTATTTGGCATTGCCTAAATATCGTCATTGCAAGTGGTCTTTGTCTAAGCGGATTCTGTTATGTCATGCCTGCGAAAGCAGGAATGACATCGAATACTGTTCGCAATGATGTTGGCATTATTTCTCATATAACAATAGCAACAAATTAGTAATCTTATGGAAATTAAAGATTTTGACTTTGAGAAAAAGCGTAAAATTTTCCACCTATCGGCTATAATATTTCCGCTGCTTTATTTATTTATTCCAAGAACCGCTATTACGTTATTATTATTTATAATAACGGCTATTACATTATATTTAGATGTATCACGTCATAATAATGCAAAAATTAGTGAATTTGTAACTAGATTTTTTTCAAAAGTTATAAGGCTTGAAGAAAATAACGGTTCTTTTGCTTTAAGCGGCGTTAGTTTTATGATGATCGGTTTTTTCTTAACTGCTCTTCTTTTCCCTAAAAATTTAGTGATTTGTTCGTGGTTGATTTTAATTATTTCAGATTGTTTAGCGGCTCTTTTCGGCGTTAAAATAGGAAATAGCTTAGGTAACGGTAAATCTATAGCCGGTTCTATTACCTTTTTAGCTTCTGCAATTTTTATAAGTATATTAGTGTATTTCTATTTAGGATATAATACAAGTTTTATTATTATTATTATAAGCTGCATAGGGGCTACAGTAGCTGAATTTTATTCAAAAGATTTAAGAATTAACGATAATTTATCTATACCGCTTTCTTATTGTCTTTCTACAGCTATTCTTTCCTACATATTGTAATATAATGAGAGTTGCACCGGAATTTTATGAGTTCTTAAGAAACCGTATTAACATATCGGATGTAGTGCGGCAAAAAGTAGCTTTAACTAGAAAATCCGGTAACTATGTAGGTTTATGTCCTTTCCATCAAGAAAAGACCCATTTTACGGTTAGTAATAGTAAGAGATTTTTCTAATGTTTTGTTGTAAAGCAGCCGGTGACGTTATAAAATTTACTTCTAATATTAGCGGTTTATCTTATAATGAGTCTGCTATAAAGCTTGCAATCGATTACGGTATAGAGATACCGAAATAACTGCAAAACAGAAAGAATTTTATGAAGAATCCGATGAAATTCTAAATATTTTAGAACTCGCCAATAAGTTTTTCAGGACACAATTAACACCTGAAATATTACATTATCTACACGAAAGGGGTATTACCGAAGAAACAGTAAAAGAGTTTTCAATAGGTTTTGCCCCGAAGAATAATAAATTTGAAAAATTTTTTCACGATAAAAATATAGATATTATAAAGCTTGGTAAAGCAGGGCTAATCGGCAAGCGAGAAAACGGTGAAATATATAATTTATTTTCTAACCGTATTACTATTCCAATTAGAAATATTTACAATAAAATTGTAGGCTTTGGCGGTAGAGTACTAGGGGAGGGGCTGCCTAAATACTTAAATTCACCTGAAACTACAGTATTTCAAAAAAGTGAAACTCTATACGGTGAGCATAAAGCGATAAGCAGTAGCTATAAAAAAAATCATTCGATTTTAGTAGAAGGTTATTTTGATGTTATAGCACTACATCAAGCAGGTTTTAGTGAAACGGTTGCGAGTCTCGGTACTAGCGTTACTGAGAATCACTTACATAAATTATGGCGTGCTGGTGATGAAATTATATTATGTCTTGACGGAGATAATGCAGGCATAAAAGCTAGTATAAGAACTATTAACTTAGCATTACCGCTTATTAATAGTGAAAAGAAAATTTCTTTTATTAGGTTACCAAGCGGACTTGATCCCGACGATGCAGTAAATAAAAACGGTGCTGATTTTTTTGCAAAGCTTATAGATAAAAGAATAAGCTTATCAGAAATGATTTGGCATATTGAGTATAGCGGCAAGAGTTTTAAAACTGCGGAAGAAAAAGCTAATTTAGAAAAAAATTTAAAAAATTATTGCAGCAAAATATCGGATAGTGATTTAAAAGTAAGTTATTACAGGTTTTTTAAAGATCAAATATGGCAAAATTTAGTTACAACGCAGAAGAAAGCTACAACTAAAACTCAAATTTGGCTCCTATAATTTCAAGTCACGGCTATTCGGAGCTTGAAATACTAGAACACGCTTTTTGTGCTTTGTTGGTTAAATTTCCTATAATACTTGAAGAAAAAGATATTAGAGATTTCATCTTAAATTTAAATTTTAATAATAAATCGCTTGAAGAATTCCGTAATTGGTATTTAAACGAGATTATAGATAATAACGTAGAAGCAAGTGAAATTACTGCAATTGTGGAAAAAACTAGCTTTTTTGATATTTTTTTATTATTATCAAAAACGGATAATTTGTTTTTAGATATCTCATTTAATAAAAATAATATCAGACTGGATTTATTATGGCAGTGGCTACATAAGAAATATTATCTAATAAATTTACAACAAGAATACGCTATTACCATAAACAGTACTGACAATCACGACTTTGAAAAAGTTTTACTATATAAAAAAGAAATTCTGAAGATTGCAAATGAACTGCAAGTTTTAAACGAATCTTTTATTAATCACACGATAACTTAATTATTTCAAACTTCTTTTAAAAGAAAAAAGCATATAGGTATTTAATGAGCAATAGCAATATAGACAATGATCTAGATAAAATAGATAGTTTACTTAAAAAAGCTAAATCTAAAAAGATCCGGTCACTTATGATGATATAAACACGCTCTTCCTCTTAATAAAAATCCTTCAATAAGACAATTAGAGGAAGCTATATTAAAATTTTCCGATGCAGGAGTAGATATTTTAGAATCTAATGAAGATGATGAAATTAAGCTTGATATCGGAATGGATGAAGAATTTAAGCTATCTACCAATGTTGATAATGAACCTGAGGATGAGGTAGAAGAAGAAAATATAGGTACTACCGATGATCCTGTAAGATTATATCTTAAGGATATGGGGGGAGTCGATCTTTTAACTCGTGAACATGAAGTAGAAATAGCAAAAAGGATTGAGGAAGGACATAAAACAATGACTGCTTCCTTATGTAGAAGCCCTATTGCTATGCGTTGTTTTATAGTATGTATGAAGATTTAGTTAATGAAAAAATGTTACTACGTGATCTGATAGATTTAGAAGCTAACATGTTACATGACGAAACACCCGAAAATGATGAAGAAAATAGTAGTGAGACCGAAGGAGAAGAGCATGAGGATAATCACTTATCTATGTCTAGAGTAGAAACGCAGATATTACCTAATGTTATAGAGCGTATGAAAAAGATTGCTTTTATCTGTGAAGAGCTACTCATTGAAGCTAAAAAATGTTATGAGAAATCTTTTGAGCCGAAGGTTTTACAAAATAGCAAAAAATATAATAATTTGGAATTATTAATAAATGAAGTTTCGGAAATACATTTTAATTCTAAAAGAACGGAAGAAATTTTAGGTAAGATGTATGGAATAAATCGTGATTTAATTAATAAAGAAACAGCTTTTTTAAAACTTGCTGAAAAATATGGAGTAACTCGCCAAAATTTCCTTGATGAATATATAGGATCGGTTATCAATGCAGCATGGAAAGAAAAAATGCTGAAAAATAAAAAAGTCGCTTGGAAAGAGTTAATGACTAAAGAATCGGATTATATAGATCAAATGATTGCTGAATTATCGGTTATAGAATCTAAAACCGGTCTTTTAGTTAATGATTTTAAAAAACTAGTGAATACTATACAAAAAAGCGAGAGACAAACGCTACAAGCAAAAAAAGATATGATAGAAGCGAATTTACGTTTAGTTATATCTATTGCTAAAAAATACGCTAATAGAGGATTGCAGTTTTTAGATTTAATTAAGAAGGTAATATAGGACTTATGAAAGCGGTGGATAAATTTGAATATCGCCGTGGTTATAAATTCTCTACCTATGCTACGTGGTGGATTAGACAAGCTATAACAAGAGCTATTGCCGATCAAGCAAGGACTATACGTATTCCTGTGCATATGATTGAAACAATTAATAAGATACTACGTACTTCAAGACAAATGCTTAATGAACTCGGATACGAACCAACAGCAACGGAAATCGCTAACCGTCTTTCAATGCCGCTTGATAAAGTGCGTAAAGTCATGAAAATAGCTAAAGAACCTATAAGTCTTGAGAATCCCGTAGGTGATGATAGTGACGGCGGTCAATTAGGCGATTTTATCGAAGATAAGAAGCAGTAGCACCGATTGATGCGGCAATTCAGTCAAATTTACGAGAAGTTACCACTAGAGTACTTGCAACCCTTACGCCTCGTGAAGAAAGAGTGCTTAGAATGCGTTTCGGTATAGGTATGAATACTGACCATACATTAGAAGAAGTAGGGCAGCAATTTAAAGTAACTAGAGAACGTATAAGACAAATCGAGTCAAAAGCTTTAAGAAAGTTACAACATCCTATTAGATCCAAAAAACTTAATAGCTTTAGAAGTGGAGGAAAGCGTGGTGACGGTAATCCATCGGATTTACTAGAAGCATGATAATACTTATACTGTCATCCCGTGATTTGGGATCTCAGGACATGGGCTGTGATACAAGATCCCGTGGTCAAGCCACGGGATGACAGTGGGCTATTATGTATCGATATAAAATTACCATTGAATATTTAGGCACGGATCTTGCAGGTTGGCAAAGACAAGCAGGAGTAATGTCGGTACAGCAGATATTAGAAGAAGCGATTTATAAATTTTCCGGTGAACAGGTGATATTGTTTGGGTCAGGAAGGACAGATGCCGGTGTTCATGCTATAGGTCAAGTAGCACATTTTGATCTTTCAAAATATTTAGAACCTCACAAAATTATTACAGCTATCAACTATTTTGCAAGACCGTATGCCGTAGGAGTATGGAATTGTGAATTAGCCCCCAATAATTTTCATGCTAGGTTTTCGGCTACTTCTCGTTATTATATATATAGAATTATTAATAGACCTTATCCATCGGTAATTGATTTAAATAGAGCATGGTGGATTAGTTCACCTTTAGATGTTCCGGCTATGCAACAAGCTGCCGTCTATCTATTAGGCAAACATGATTTTACTTCATTTAGGGCTAGCTCATGTCAATCAAAATCATCGATTAAAACTTTAACTGAACTTAATATTATTAAAGAAGACGAAGAAATAAAATTATATCTTTCAGCCCCGTCATTTTTGCATCATATGGTACGTAATATTGTCGGCAGTTTAGTACTTGTTGGTAAAAATATTTGGCAGGCAGAACAAATTAAAGATGTTTTAGAAGCCAAAAATAGAAAAGCCGCTGGTCCTACTGCTCCCGCCTCCGGTCTTTATTTTGTGAAAACAGCGTATTAACAACCATAAATTTTGTCATTACAATGCCTCCATAGGCATTGTTATGTGGATACCACCTTGCTACAAAGCACACTCGTAATGACGTCCTAAATTAGTACACTACGACACTGTCAATAAACTGTATAATTTTTCATGGATGTTAGTTAGCTTACCTATATCATTTCCACCGGCTTGAGCAAGGCTTGCTTGTCCACCTCCGCCGCTGCCACCTAAGAATAAAGAAAGTTTTTTTGCAATTATATCTGCATTGTATTTGTCTGTTATAGCTTTACTCACCGCAACCGTAATAGATAATTTACCAATTCCCTCGGCAATATATACCATTATCAAATCTTCTACTTTTTTTGTTAAATTTTCGGCAGCTTGACGTAATATTTTATTGTCTATATTTCCTACTTTTTTATATAATAGTTTTATTCCTGTTATTTGTGCAGCTTGCTTTTCAATTTGCTCTATACTTAAATCTAAACTAGCTAAAAGAGTTTTTTCTAACTCTTTCTCAACTTCCTTGTTACGCTCTAAGATATTATTAACCTTAGTAATAAGTTCATTTTTATTAGTTTTGAAACTGCTTTCTATCGATTTAAGTAAACTATCCTTTTCTCTCATTAATGTAATTACGAATTCACCGCAAACTGCTTCAATTCTACGAACACCTGCTGCTATAGCACTTTCGCTTGTGATTTTAAAGCAACCGATGTCACCGGTACGTCTGACATGCGTACCGCCGCATAATTCTAAAGAAGTCTCACCCATCTTAACTACTCTTACTTCAGAGTCGTATTTCTCGCCAAACAGTGCCATAGCTCCTTGTTTAATTGCATCTTCAGTTGCCATTAATGTAGTAGTTACTTCATGATTATCTCTAATAATCTCATTTACCTTATCTTCGATTAAAGTGATTTCTTCATTAGTCACAGCTTTAGAATGGCTAATATCAAAGCGTAAATAAGTCGGAGCGACTAACGAACCTTTTTGAGTAACATGTTTCCCAAGTACCTCATGTAGTACTGCATGTAATATATGCGTTGCCGAGTGATGAATTCTTAAATTTTGCCTATATCTTATGTCTATACTAAAATTAGCATTCTCGCCTACGTTAATCTGCCCCTTTTTCAAAATACATTTGTGGATTATAATAGAACCTAAATATTTTAAAGTATCTATTACTTCTACTACAGATCTTTTGCAAATATCGTTCCGATGTCACCTATTTGACCGCCTGATTCACCGAGAAAGGAGTTTGGTTGCTGATTAGTAGGAATTGTGTATCTATTTCTTTTATATCATTAACTAAATTATTATTTTTGATTAATGCAATTATTTTACATTTTGCTTCATTAAGTGTATATCCTAAAAACTCCGTGCTACCATGTTGCTCTTTGATATCAAACCACAACTGATCGGTTTTTGATTCACCGGAGCCAAGCCAAGATTTTCTAGCACGTTCTTTTTGCATAAGCATTTGCTCTTCAAACCCTTTGTGATCAACGGCAATATCACGGTTTTTTAGAATATCTTCGGTTAAATCAAGCGGAAATCCGTAAGTATCGTATAGTTTAAATGCTACTTCTCCTGATAATTCGTTACCTTTTGTTAGTGTTTCTGTTTCTTCGGTAAGAAGTTTGAGACCACGTTCTAATGTGGCTTTAAATCTAATTTCTTCTTGTTCTAAGATACTGCTTATAAAGCTTTCTGCTCTTTTAAGTTCAGGATAAACATTCCCCATTAAATCAACAAGTTTTGGCAGTAATTTATACATTAACGGTTCTTTTGACCCAAGCATATGAGCATGCCTCATGGATCTTCGCATAATGCGGCGAAGTACGTAACCACGCCCCTCATTTGAAGGAATAACGCCGTCAGCTATTAAAAAGCTACTTGCTCGTAAGTGGTCGGCAATAACTCGGTAAGAAAATTTAGCTTCTCCCTCTACTTTCACTTTTACTATATTTTCGGTAAAATTAATTATTTCCTGAAATAAATCTATATCATAATTGTTGTTAACATGCTGTAATACTGCCGTCATACGCTCAAGACCCATACCGGTATCGATAGATTTTTGCGATAATTCTATGCTAGTATCTTTATCGATTTGTTCATATTGCATAAATACCATATTCCAAATCTCGATAAATCTATCACCGTCTTCATCTTTAGTACCAGGAAGTCCGCCATATATTTGTTCACCGTGGTCGTAAAAAATTTCGGAACAAGGACCGCAAGGGCCAGTATCACCCATTGACCAAAAATTATCGTTTGTTTTGATTCTTTATGATGCGATCATCCCCAAAACCTGCTATTTTTTCCAATAAGCAGCTGCTTCGTCATCAGTATGATAAATTGTTGCATAAAGCTTGTCTTTTGGGAGTTCAAATTCTTTAGTCAATAAATTCCAAGCGTAATATATGGCTTGTTCTTTAAAATAGTCACCGAATGAAAAATTACCTAGCATTTCAAAAAAGGTATGATGTCTTGCCGTATAACCGACATTCTCAAGGTCATTATGCTTGCCGCCGGCTCTAAGAGACTTTTGACTAGTTACCGCTTTGTTATAAGGTCTTTTTCCTTGTCCGGTAAAAACATTTTTAAATTGTACCATTCGAATTAACAAACATTAAGCTAGGGTCATTGTGTGAATTAAAACGAGCTGGCCGGTACATGTGTATGATTATTTGCTTTAAAGTAAGTTATAAATTTACTTCTAACTTCTTCGGTGGTAAATTTAGTCATGGTAAGATATATTATTTAATGTTATGTCATTCCGGAGAGGATCATTTTTCGTCATTGCGAGGAAAATTACGTAGTAATTGTACGTACGCAATCTCGTGCCAAAGTCCTGAGATTGCCACGCTCCTTATCAGTCGTTCGCAATGACGGTTCGGGTATCCACGCAGAAATGACGTCCAGTATAGTAAAATACACTGAATTATGATTAAAATAAATTTATTTATGAAAAATATTTTTGATTCGATCAAATTACATTTTGTTCAATTTGCTACAAAATTAAAAATATTTTCTTTCAAAAGAAAAAAGATTGTGGTGTTACTAGGTAATAAAGGTGTATTTCTTAGTACTTTTCTCGATAATAAATTATTAGATAAATTATTTATCCCTACTCGGGAACAGATAGACTTAAATCCTTATAAAAACTTTTTTAGTAAATTTCCAAAAAGCGATATTTATTTTTTACTTGACGCAGTGAATGTAAAACACGGCACGATCAAATACCTATATTACAGTCAATAGTTTAACTTGATCCTATTGAACAATTTATTGAAGGTTATTTTAATAAAGAAGACATTATAGCACATTGTGTTTACGAAATTACTACTACCCCAAGTGAAATTTGGTCGACTTTAATTATGTCGTGTCCATTTGAAACACCTTTAAGTGATATAATTTCATGCATTATAGATAACAGATCTCTTGATTTAAAAGGAATTTACTTTTTAACGTTAGAGCTAAAAGTTATTATAAATAAAATAGTGCAGAATATAGAAAATGATAAATATAACGATTATTTTCAAATTTGTGTATATGTATCACAAGCTAGCGGTATAAAATTTATTATCAAACATAAAAATAATATAATAACAATTAGAAATCTTGAGTATCCATTTGATAAAACAACCGGCTATGTTCAAGGTATTATAGAACAAGAAATTAATGATTGTTTGATATTATTTAAAAACTATATAAGTAATCTTGACCAAAGAGCCTGTATAATTCTTATAGTAGATGAAGAGTTAAAATCTTTATTAGAATCAACAAACTTTGAAGAACGCCCTGTAATCTTTATACCGGTTGATAATATACTAAATAAGCAAACTCTAGAAAAAGAAAGATTTATAGATACGAATATTAGTAGACTGTTTCTAGAATATAAGAGTTTTCCCGCTTATAATAATAATTTAAAATCAATAAAAAAACTAGTTACTATAAAGGATCTGACATTTAAATTATATAGTGCATTACTTATAATATTAATATTAGTGGTCGGTATTATCAAATATAATATAAAACAAAATTACAAAGACATAAACTCTATTAATGAAAAATATTATGCAACAACTCAAGAATATGATGTATCAAATATAAATATCCTTATATTAAAAATACTACTAGCCTAGCTGATTTATATGTAATAGAAAAATTACTAGAAGCACCGGTACCACTGCCGTTTGATTTACTTAAAAGGCTAATAATTACTTTAAATCCGGCTTTTAAATTAGAAGAAATTAAATGGGAATTAACAAATATAGATAATATTTTGTTAGTTTCTAAGAGACAATTAATATCAAGTTAAATACTTAAATATCATACTAATAATCTATCGGTGGATGAATCTCTAAAGATGCTAGATGATCATATAACAAACGCAAAAAATAAATTATCTAATTTGCAGATAGATTATGTTATATATAAGGATAAAATACTTGATATATTCGGTAAGGTAGTAATTCCTTTATCGGTTAATATAGTTGATAATAAAACGTAATATTCCATGTCATTCCCGCGTAGGCGGGAATGACATAAACCATGCAACGGCACTAATAACCCAAGGTAAAAATAATGTTTGAAAAATATATTATGTATTTAAAGAATCTTATATTTTTTCAATTTATTATATATTTCTTCTTTATTTCCTTAACTATTTGGATAATAAAAATTTTCCAGCAAGAATACAGTAAATCTATTCTTGATAAACAAGTTTTACAAGAAAATCTAACAGAGGAAGTTTTAAAGCTTTATTCTGTCATTAACTCTAAAGAAGAAATATTAGAATCGTACAAAAAATATGTAGATTTAAGCGTGCCAAGTAGTGTGAGTTGTTTAAATTATCAAGAACTAATTCCTAAAATAAAAAGCTTAAGCAATAAATATGATTTAGTAGAACCTATAGATGTATTTGTAAATTCAGTATTTTTTAAAAATAATGTTCAGGCGATTGAAGGGGAAGGTGAATCGATTCATGTAAATAATTATAGCATAAATATAAAATATGCATGTGCAGATTTTTTGACTTTTCTAAAAATATTCTCTGAAATTTATTCTTATATGCCTCCTAATACTCTTATATCTTTTGTACGAGTACGTAATGAAGAAGTGTTAACACCTAAGAATATATATAAACTTTCAGTAAATCATGCTCCTAATCTTATTTATGCTAAATTGATATTATATATCAGAGAATTAGCCTCAAAATAAATTACCAAAATGAATAATGCAATAGTACTTAATAACGTAAATACTAATTTATTTAAAAAAGATATTGTTAATAATTTTGTCAATAATCTTATGAAATCTACTTGCTCTACTATTGCAAATATGCTTGCTATAGATTATACGCTAAGGCTTAATTCTAAACCAGAGGCTGAAAATATATTATAAATGTATTTCTAGACTCAAAATTATTTAGGTATGCGGGTTATTAACGATGATAGTTTTTCCGTAGCATTAGAGTTATTTGCAATAATGATTACTTCTGAAGACGAAAATGAGCAAAATAAGAATAATATTTTAGAGCAATCACAAGATATAATAGCAGAAAATCTTGTAGAAGTTTATTTTGGAGATGAAATAAATAGTACCGAAAAAGAAAAAATTAAAAATATATTTAAAACTCTTTTAAAAGAGAAGAATTTTGATAAAATAATAAATTATGCGGAGTCTCACAAAAAATTATTTAAGGTTTCTGTAATGTATGCCATGAAGAAATATAATAATATTGATAAAGCAACCATCTATATAAAGAAAGAATTTAATAAAATATTAGAGATGTCTTTAGTATTTACACAAAAAAGTAATGTATTTAAACAAGCAACTGGAAAAATCGTCGGTGCTGTTTGTGCTTTATTAGTCGGAGCAATCAGTGTTGCGACTGCAGGAGCGGCTTTTTCTATCATAGTTGTACCGGCATCAATTTTTGCCGTCAGATATGCACCTGAACTTGGTGAAAAAATTGGAGGATTAATTTTGAATAATGATAATGCAATAAAACTAGAACAAAGCAATATAGATAAGTTTATGAAAACATTACAAAATGATAAAGAAAGTCTTCTATCTCAAGAAAAAACAAAAAACATCAAACAAAATATTAAAGTTTCTCCTTCTCAAATCAATGTTAAATTAACTAAGAAAGTGGTTAATGAAAAACATAGATAGGGTAGTCATTGCGAGAAGAATTACGCAGTAATTCGACGAAGCAATCCAGTAAAAATCTGTAAATCAGAATTTTTTTAATTATTTTTCTAGATTGCCACATCTCTACGCTCCTCGCAATGACAACTACGGTATCAACGCAAGCAAAGCTATTTTTACTTGAGAATATAAAATATTACTCCTAGTATCTTTTTTTAAATCAATAAAATAACTTAATGAGAAAAGTTAGTAATATCCGGCATGATCGGCAACGCTTTAGAATGGTATGATTATGCATTATATGCGCAATTTGCTTATATTATAGGGCAGCATTTTTTTCCGGATCCAGAAATGCAAGAGACGTTAACTTTTGCGGTATTTGCTGCAGGCTTTGTAGTACGACCGCTCGGCGGTATTATTTTCGGTAATATAGGTGATAGATTCGGTAGACGTACTGCTTTGGTGATGGGTATTATAGCTATGGCAATACCGACTGCCGGGATAAGGGCTCTTACCAAGTTATAAAACTATTGGAATTGCCGCTCCTATTATTTTAACTATTATCAGACTCATACAAGGTTTTTCTTTAGGAGGGGAATTTAGCGGTTGTATTTCGTATATTGTAGAACATGCTTCGTTCGAGCAGCGAGGACTTGCGGGGAGTAGCTCATTTGTTAGTATGTGTGGCGGTATGCTGCTTGGACTTGGTACAGCAGCCGGTTTTGCTTATTTTATGCCTGCCGATATGCTATTTGAATGGGGTTGGAGGATACCTTTTATTGCCGGTTTATTTATTAGTTCCGTAGGTTTATATATTAGAAAAAACCTAGCAGAAAGTCCTATTTATAAAAAAGCTAAGGGAACAAGGCGTTGAGCACGTTTTCCTTTACGAGAAACATTAACAAAATACCCAAAAGAACTAATTATCGCACTTGGTCTGTATATACCGTAACTGCTTCTTTTTATACTTCTACGGTTTTTATTGGTAATTTTATGCAAACACTCGGTTATACTAATCAGCAAAGCACAATTGTTAGTAGTATAATATTAATCGTAATAATGATAGTATTTCCTATATCTGCGTATGTTTCGGATAAGGTGGGGCGATCCTGTACTAATATTGGGGATTATCTGGTTATTTTTATCAGTCTATCCTATTTTTGTAGCCTTAGGATCGATGAATATTACTTTAGCTATAATATCTAAAGTAATATTTGCTGGAGTTATTAGCATCTATATGGGGCCTATTCCAACGGTTTTAGTAGAGATATTTCCGACTAGCATAAGATTTTTACCGGTGTTGCACTTTCGTACAACCTTGCAGCTGCTATATTTGGCGGTACTGCTCCAATGTTAGCAATGATATTAACGAAAGTTACCGGAGACAATTATGCTATTGCATATTATTTAATTGCACTTGCCTTGTTATCTTCTATAATTCTAAAATTCTATAAAGAAACCTATAAAAAGAATCTAGTAAATTAATATGAGCGAAGTTTTTGAAATACCAAACGGTGAAAGTAAGGTTTTACTCCATTGTTGTTGTGCTCCTTGTGTTGGCCCTTTAATGGAAAAAATGATCGATACCGGCATTAAGTTTATGCTTTTTTTCTATAATCCTAATATTCATCCTAAAAAAGAATATGAGCTTCGTAAAAACGAAAATATTAAATTTGCCGAGAAACATAATATAGAATTTATCGATGCAGATTATGATCCACAAAATTGGTTTAGGCGTGCTAAAGGGATGGAGCTTGAGCCTGAGAGAGGTATACGCTGTACAATGTGTTTTGATATGCGTTTCGAGCGTACGGCTTTATATGCTTATGAGAACGGCTTTAAAGTTATAACTAGCTCGCTTGGTATTTCTAGATGGAAAGATATGAACCAAATTAATGAATCAGGAACTAGGGCGGCATCTCATTATGAAGGGGTGATCTATTGGACTTATAATTGGCGTAAAGATGGCGGTGCTAGCAGAATGTACGAAATTGCAAAAGAAGAGCACTTTTATAAACAAGAATTTTGCGGCTGTGTTTATTCTTTCCGTGATACTAACGATTGGCGAGTAGCAAACAATCGTCCTAAAATCGAGATCGGCAAGGAGTATTATTAAGACCTCAAATTAATAAAAAAATGTTTTATTTTTTTGCATCTTTATATTATAATAATCTGGATAATCTAGCTATATGAGGATTTTATATGAATAAATGGCAATTACACGAAGCAAAGAATAAGTTAAGTAATATTATTGATATTGCAATGCATGGTACCCCTCAATGTATTACAAAAAGGGGTGAAGAAGCAGTTGTAATTATTTAGTATAAAAAGACTATAAACAATTTACTAAACAAAAACCTGATTTCAAAGAATATTTATTGAGCTACCTAAGACAGATAATTTGGATATTCAGAGAGCAAAAGGATATGCTAGAGATTTTGAATTATGAAATATTTATTAGATACTAATGTTGTATCTGAAATTCAAAAGAAAAATTCCAATTCTCAAGTAGCAGCATGGTTTTCAATTATTCATTCTAGCCAGTTATACTTGAGTTGTATTACTATCGGCGAAATAAGAAAGGGAATATCAAAATTAGCAAAGAAAGATAAAATAGCAAGTTTGAAATTAGAAAAATGGTTAGAAAGAATAATAATAGATTATAATGAAAGAATTCTTAATATTGAAAAAGAAATGTGAGGGGTGGGGTGAATTAATGAGTATTGATAGTACAAATGCAATCGATGCTTTAATAGGCTGCACAGGCAAAACAAAGTAATATGATACTAGTTACTAGAAATATTAAACATTATAATATGTTTAATATAAAAATATTTGATCCTTTTAACTGATCAAAATTTTCTTTCCCAATAATAATACCCTATGAAAAAACTATCATTTCAGCAAATTATTCTGACATTACAAAATTATTGGCAGGATTATGGCTGTGCAATATTGCAACCTTACGATGCCCATGTTGGAGCCGGTACGTTTCACCCTGCAACTGTACTTCGCTGCCTTGGTACTAAACCTTGGTCTGTTGCATATGTTCAGCCATCAAGAAGACCAGGGGATAGCAGGTATGGCATGCATCCTAATAGAATGCAGCATTATTATCAGTTTCAAGTTATCTTAAAGCCGTCTCCAGATAATATTCAAGAGTTATATCTTAAAAGCTTAGAATGTTTAGGCATAGATTTAAAAATTCATGATATCAGATTTGTTGAAGATGATTGGGAGTCGCCAACCTTAGGTGCTGCCGGGCTTGGCTGGGAAGTATGGTGTAACGGTATGGAAGTATCGCAATTTACTTATATGCAGCAAATCGGTGGTATTGAATGCCGTCCCGTTGCCGGTGAAATCACTTATGGACTCGAGAGGCTTGCTTTATATATTCAAGGTGTTGATGAAGTAAGAGAGCTTGATTGGAGCGGGCAAGTAGGGAAAAAGCTTTAAATACGGTGAAGTGGATTTCGAAGCTGAAGGGCAATTTTCAAAATATAATTTAGAGCTTGCCGATAGTGAAATGTTACCGCGACATTTCAAGGATAGCGAAGACCAGTGTGAGAGATTAATCAAAGCTAATTTACCTATGCCGGCTTATGATGAATGCCTTAAGGCAAGTCATGCATTTAATCAACTAAAGCACTTGGAGTAATCAAGCGTCACTGAGCGTGCTTCTTATGTTTTAAGAGTGCGTCATTTAGCTAGAATTTGTTGTACAAAATGGTTGGAGATGAACAAGTGAGCGAGTTATTATTAGAACTATTTAGCGAAGAAATTCCGGCTTTTATGCAAAAAAATGCTGAAGAGGGTTATTTAAATATATTCACGAAAATTTTTGAAGAAAACGGAATATTTGCAAAAGTACAAGTATTCGCGGGACCTCGCAGGATAACGCTGCATGCTACCCATTTGCCAAAGATAACTTTGCCAAAAGAGGAAGAAATTAAAGGACCAAGCATAGAAGCTCCGGAAGCCGCTATTAACGGCTTTTGTAAAGCTCATAATGTTAGTAAATTAGAGCTTCCTACTAAATTAATTAGTAATCAGCTATATTATTTCTTTGTCAAAAAAACAGAAGAAAGAGAAATAAAAGAGATTTTGCCGGAGATTATTATAGAGGCTATTAATAAATATAGCTGGGCAAAATCGATGTTTTGGGGTGATTACAAAATAAAATGGATTAGACCTCTGCGAAATATTTTATGCATATTTGACGGCGAAATATTACCGATGCAATTTGGGCATTTAACCGCTAATAATATTACGTATGGGCATCGTCTTACTGATAATAAAAAATTAGAAGTAACAGATTTTGAAGATTATAGAAATAAGCTTTTAGAAAATCATGTTATTTTAGAAAGAGCAAAGAGAGAGGCAATAATTAAAACCGGTTTACTGGAACTAGCAAATTCTCATGAGTTAATTATAAAAGAAGATAATCGTTTAGTAGAAGAAGTAGTAGGGCTTAGCGAATTTCCTGTTGTGTTGCTTGGAAAAATACCGCAAAAATTTTTAGAGTTACCTAAAGAAGTACTTATTTCTTCGATGCGTACGCATCAGAAATATTTTTGTTTATTTGATAAAACAGGAAATTTCACACCGTATTTTCTCTTTGTCAGTAATGGCAGATTTACAAATGCTGAACTAGTTATTCAAGGTAACGAGAAAGTTCTATCGGCACGTCTTTCGGATGCTTTATATTTTTGTAAGCAGGATATAGCTAAAACTTTAGAATCAAGATTAGGCCAATTAGAAGCTGTGACATTTCATGCAAAGCTTGGTAATTTAAGAGAAAAAATTGAACGCATAACCGATATTTGCAATTATATAGCTCCAAATAATAAGGATTTGATTACAGCAGCTAGACTTTGCAAAAGTGATCTGTTTCTGAGATGGTCTGGGAATTTCCTGATTTACAGGGGATTATGGGTTATTATTATGCAAAACATGAAGGGCTAAATGCAGAAATAGCCGCTGCAATTAGAGACCATTATAAACCGCAAGGTTTGAGCGACAATTTACCAAGTGGAAATGCGGCTTTACTTGCTTTAGCCGATAAGCTAGATAGTTTAGTAGGTTTGATGATAGCAGGGGAAACACCAACAGGCTCAGGTGATCCATATGCCTTAAGACGTCAAGCTCTTGGTATAATAAGAATAATACTTGAAAATAAATTAGAGCTAAATTTTAATGATTTAATTAATTTTTCTATAAACTTATATAAAGATTCATCTGACGAAAATAAGAATTTAATAATATCTTTTTTTGAAGAAAGAGCAAAATTTTACTTTAAAAATGACTATGATATTGCGTTAATTAATGCAGTTCTTGACTTAAATTTAGTAGATACAAACTTTAAGCTTGATGCGTTAAAAGAATTTTTAATAGAAGACGCAGGCAAGCAATTATTAAATGCTTACAAACGAGCTAGCAATATAATTGGTGATCAGAAAATTACCGGCTTAGTTGATGCGAGTCTCTTTAGTACACAACCTGAAAAAGAATTATTTGAAGTAATCCAAAAAATTTCTCCGCAAATTATAGATAGTATAGCTGATAAAGATTATAAGAAAGCATTAAATTTATTATCGTCTCTATTAACTCCCATTACTAGCTTTTTTGATAATGTACTCGTTAATGACTCTGATCCAAAGATCGCTCAAAATCGTTTGTCGTTATTACAGAATATTTGTGAATTATTTGATAAAGTAGCTAAGTTTAACCCGCTTATGATAAACAAAGCAGTTCAATTTATAAAATCAGGTAAAGTGGTTGTTTTTCCGACTGAAACAGTCTATGGGATTGGTGCGGATGCCACAAATAATGAGGCGTGTTTAAAGATTTTTCAGTTCAAAGAGCGTCCTGCTATCAATCCGCTTATCGTGCATGTCTCCTCCATAGAGCAAGCAAAGGAAATAGGGGAGTTTGACGATTTAGCTACAAAAATAGCAGAAAAATTTTGGTCTGGACCATTATCTATAGTTGTCCCTTTAAAAGAGAATGCAAATATTGCTCCTAGCGTAACAGCAGGACTAAATACCATAGCACTTCGGATACCATCTTATCCTGTAGCGTTAGAGCTTATCAGACAATCAGGCATACCTATAGCTGCCCCAAGTGCTAACCCTTCAAACTATATTAGTCCGACTAACGCTGAGCATGTCACAAAACATTTTAAGGATAATCAGGAAATTTTTATTTTAGCACCTGAAATCTATCAATCTAAATATGGGCTAGAGTCAACGATAATTGATACAACAACTGTTACTCCTACTATTCTTAGAGAAGGGTTTATAACTGCTGAAATTTTAGGAGAAATACTAGGGATAGAAGTTTTAAAAGCATCAGAGACAAGTACTATAAAAGCTTCGGGAATGCTTGCAAAACACTATTCACCAAAAGTACCGGTTAGGCTAAATGCTATAAATTTAGAGGATAAAGAAATCGGATTAAATTTTAGCAATAGCAATCTTACAGGAAGATTTTCATTAAACTTAAGTGTAAAAGGTGACTTTATAGAAGCCGCTGCAAATCTTTATGCTTATTTAAGAATACTTGACGATTATGCTGCATCTCATGATGTAAGAGGTATAGCAGTTAGCCCTATACCTCAAGTGAATATAGGGGCTGCAATTAATGATCGCCTAAAACGTGCCGCAAAATCATAAATTTCGGCGTTCTATTCGCCTTAATAGCTTTTTGATGATATTTGGTAATTACATAGTTATCGTGCGGTTTTAAATAATCATTTTTATTTATAATTTCAAAATTACCGTTCTGCTGTATTAACTCTATTGCTTCATAAAAATAATTTTCGATATCGGAAGCAAATACTAAATTACCATTGTCTTTTAGCTTATCTTGTAAAAGCTTAAGTCGTTCTTTATTGAAAATACGTTTCTTTTTTTGCTTATTTTTTATCCATGGATCGGGAAATAAAATATAAATTCCATCAAGGCTATTACTTGGTATCTCATTTAATATTAAATCCAAATTATTAGGGAATAATAAAAAATTCGTGATATTTTGTTCGCCTGCAAGCTTTAAAACATTTGCAACTCCGTTTAAATATACCTCTATCCCAATAAAAAGTGCATTAGGATTCATTTTAGCTTGATTAATGAAATGCTCACCCATACCAAAGCCTATCTCAAGAAATACTTTACGTTTTTCATTTACAAGCTTTTCTTTAGAAAATAAATATTTTGGTAGTTTGTTATCTAATAAATTCTTTTGCACTCCTGATAAGCTTTTACCGATACGTCTTGCATATGACCGATTGAGATTAATAGGAGAAAATAATATTACCCTACTGTGACCTTGTAGATCCTTATAAACGCTTTCAATATTATAACCATGATCTAAGAAAATTTGGGTTACCGCTTCTTCCTGTTTAAACCCTATTTCTAATATAATCTTACCGTTTGGTTTTAAGAATTGTTTGGCATTTTCGGCGATGAGAAAGTAAGCTTGCAGTCCGTCTTTTTCAGCAAATAAAGCAATAGACGGTTCATAATTGATTGTTTCAATTGCCATCTCTGATTTTTCGCTGTGAGCTATATATGGCGGGTTGCTAACGATAAAATCAAATTTCTGAGTTTCAATATTCTCAAACCAATTACTGTGAATAATCTGAATGCGATCCGTTACCTCATATTTTGCCGCATTACTTTTGATAATGTCTATAGCATCAAGACTTATATCGGTTGCAATTACATTAGCATTCGGTAACTCACATAATAGACTGATAGCAATGCAGCCGCTACCTATGCCAAGTTCTAGGATATTTAAGAATTTGTCATTGCAGTTTTCGCTTATGTCATTCCCGCGAAAGCAGGGATTCGGTTGCTTTTTTTCTGGATTCCGCTTTCGCGGGAATGACATTGAAATACAACATCCACCAAAACTTCAGTATCGCTTCTTGGAATTAATACATGTTTATTAACAATAAATTCACGTGAGTAAAATTCTTTAACACCTGTAATATATACTATCGGTTCATGCTTTAATCTTCTCGCTAACAGTTTTTCAAAAGCTTCTATCTTGGCTTCATTTAACTGTTCATCAAGATTAATAAGTAAATACTCAATAGGTTTATTTATAACATGCTGTAGTAAAATTCGTGCTTCTAATTGCGGCGAACTAATACCTATTTTATTTAATTTATCTGTAGCGTCACTAAGAATTTGCTTTATAGAACATTGCATGGAAAGTTTTATTTTCTGCCAAAATTTTTCATTTCTAAAATCTCATCTACACTACCTAGCGGTGCTCGTTTTTTAAGTTCAGTAAATTCACGAAATATATTATTACCAAATTTATTCTTATAATATTCGGGTTCCAGAGTTATAATATCTATTTTAAGATAATTTTTGGTTTTAGGTATTTTAATTATTTTCATAAACCGTTTTATGTTATTATATCACCAATTATTTCTGAATAATATCTATATAGCTATTTTTAAAGCTAAGATTTGCTAATGTTTCTAAATCACAAGTGATTAAAGGTTCTTGTTTGTGTTGATTTTTTAATAAATAAGGACTAGTACAAAACCAAGCGAACTCTCCTTTTATCTGGTCAGCAGTTAGTTTATTTAGTACTTCACCATTTTTCCCATACAAAACCAAGTCAGAAAAAGTACCATATCCTGCTTCGGTAAATTTTATGGGAGCTTTCTTCTCACCTAAAATTTGTTTTTTCTCATATTCTTTAATAATAATATGAGTTATATTTTTTGTTGGAACAGTAATCATATATTCTTTTTTGTTAGGATAAATAATCTCTGCACATTTAGCAATAAAATTATGAAGTTTAAGCGAAAGACTAGAATGTTTTTTAGTATTATTATAGTCATATATTGGAGCTTTAAATAAAATTTGCGTTCTGGAAGTTGCCATAGTTATGATCATTTCTACCGATGGTATATCAATACTACTTTTCTGTTCCCATGCTTTATTATAGGTAAAAACTACATATACATATGTTAAATCTTGGTCATGATATTCTATGCTAGAGTCAAAAGCATCTAGGCCCATAAAAGCTTTTCTATATTCTTTTTCCCGGACTGGTTTATAAACTCCCCCTGTTTCTTTGAGAAATTTTGCCAAGTAGTTACATTTACTCCATTAACTTTTACCATATAAAAATGTAAATCATCTTCTACTTCATAATGATAAATTTCTGATTTCACTTCTTGTGCTTTATATAGCTTTGTAAAAAGATGTTGTAAATTAGAATATTTTTCATCTATTTTACTGAAATCAAATTCAGAGAAAATCCGCAGAGCTTGCATATATTGCATGTCTATATTATCAGGTGCTTTTGCTTCTTTGCATGCAACTTTTATAAATTTATTTAATTGTTCTTCTTGCTCTTAAAATCATTTTTTTAAAATTCTTCTAAAAATTTTTTTAATAAAAGTTCTTTCCTATAATTTGCATCATCAATATACGTACTATTATTAATATCTATGCCTGTTTTTAATCTTAGAGAAAGAATTTCATTGACGAATTCAGAAATTTTAATTTCATGTTCTGTACTAATATTAGGAAGAGCTAGCAATTTTTATAGATTGCGGTTTAAAAGATAAATTATTACCTAATTTTAAAATAAAATCTTTTACTTCTGGCCAATCTCTATAATTTTATATATCTAAGGAAATAATTTTGTCTGTGGCGGTACTTAAATCTTGCAGAAAAGTAAAAATCTTTTCTAAGCTCGCTTTTTGTTTTTAAGGTTTAAAATACCCTCTTCCATAGAATATAAGGCTTCTTCTAATTTAGCATTAGCTTTTTTCATTTTATAAATAAATATTAATTTTTAATATAATATTAAGGATTAATATTTTGTCAATTATAAACTAATTATCTCTTCCATATCCCTTGGCAACTCACAAGAAAATTCCATAATCTCATTACTAGTCGGATGAGTAAAACTTAAATACCAAGAATGCAGGGCTTGACGTTTAAAATCAATTAATTTTGCTTTTAGTTCAGGGGGAGAATGAGCAATTTTTCGGTCGTTATTGCCGTAAGTTTGGTCGCCGACTACCGAATGCTTTAAATGGCTTAGCTGTACTCTAATTTGGTGAGTTCTACCCGTACTAAGCTTGCACTCCACCATACTAATACTACCTTTATAAAATAATTCTAGAGTCTTATAATGTGTAACGGCTTCTTTGCCGCCATATTTTAATATGGTCATTTTTTGGCGATCGCTTCGGCTGCGACCTATATTATTCTTAATGACTCCTTCTAGCGGATTTATTACTCCCCACACTAACACTTTATATTTCCGTATTACCTGCCTTTGTTCTATCTGATTTGCAAGTAGCATATGTGCTTTATTATTTTTAGCAACTACCATCAAGCCCGTAGTGTCTTTATCTAAACGATGTACTATCCCGGGTCTTTCTGATGAGCCGATATCCGATAAGTTTTTTGTATGATGTAATAAAGCATTAACAAGCGTATCGTCATGATGCCCTGCTCCTGGGTGTACCGTCATACCTGCAGCTTTGTTAATTACTATCAAATCATCGTCTTCATATATTATATCAAGTGCTACATTTGCTGCTGCAATTTTTAGCTCTTCAGGTTCTTTAAAAGAAAATAATATAATATCATTCTCCTTGACCAAAACATCAGGATCAGAAATAATTACATCATTAACTAGTACTTGCGAATCTTTAATAGCTTTTTGGATTTGATTCCTTGAAACATTTTCAAGAAGCGATGATAGAGCTTTATCAAGCCTTATGCCATTTAGTTCGTGTGGTACGGAATATTTTAACATATTTTATTTTAAGATAATGAATAATACGCTTAAATGGTTAAGTGCAATCGGTGTTGAATATTATTGCCATGAACATCCACCGCAATTAAAGGTACGTAATAATACTGAACTAACTGAAAAGCCACAAGTAAAACTTATGTCTACAAAAGAAACTGCATTCAATATGAATGATAAAGTTCATGATAATATAACCCTAGCAAGATCTCTTGCCGATAAAGCTAATAATATCGAAGAACTAAAAGAATCTCTACTAAATTTTAATGGTTGTGAACTTAAGAAATTTGCTACTAATACGGTTTTCGGTGACGGTAATTTGGAAGCTAAAATTATGTTAATAGGCGAAGCCCCGGGAAGTACCGAAGATTTGAAAGGAATACCTTTTTACGGCGAAAGTGGCAATTTACTTGATAATATGCTACATGCTATCGGAATTTCACGAAAAAATAACGCTTATATTACTAATACGGTATTTTGGCGTCCTCCTGCTAATAGACAGCCGACGTTCGAAGAAGTCGATATTTGTAGACCTTTTGTCGAGAAGCATATTGCTCTTATTAACCCGCAGCTAATTATTCTAGTCGGTAGCACGGCTGCAACTAGCTTACTTGGAAAAAATTCGGGTATTACTAAAATTAGACAAGAATATTATTTTTATACCAATAAATATCTATCCGCTCCTATTCAAACTACGGCAATCTTCCACCCTGCCTATTTACTCCGCCAACCTATGCAAAAACGCACCTCTTGGTATGATTTACTCAAGATTAAGGAGTATTTAGTCAATAATAGACTTCTTGCATAACTTGTACATTAATCTAGTACTAACAGCTTCACGTACTTTTCAAAATAATTTTCTACTGGACAATTAGTCGTATATATGCGACAGTGTAATCATCTCTAGTTAAGCTTAATATGCAAAACACTAAACAAATACAATTTTTATAACAGATATTCTGCTATTAAATGCAGGTAATAAAGATACTCAAGGCAAAGATATTAAAAAAGCCTTAGAAATAATAGGAGAAGTTTATAAACGAAATTGAGGGTGTTATATGGAAAATTTACAGATTATTTAAAAGAAAAATTACAACATGAGGAAATATTAGTAGGGTATATTAATGAAGCGTTAGAGCAATATTTCGTGGATCATAATAATGAGCTATAATGGCTATTTTAAAAGAAGCCATTATAGCAAGAGGAGGTAAAGCGAAAATCTCTAAAGAAGCTCATATAAATAGGCAACATACAATATATATAATATTATCTAGCAAAGGTAATCCAAGTGTCGACAATATAGGATCTTTATTAAACGCTTTAGGCTTGCAGTTGAAAGTAGAAGCATGTGCGTTTTTAATTTTCATTAACCTTGCAAGTTGAGCAAGATATCAAAGAAAATTTTTAAATCCTAATAAATCATAATGCATTTCTAATTTCATTAAATTAGGGTTATACTTACTGATGTATAAAAATAAGGTATATCCATATGACCAATGAAAATAATAATGATTCAGAATTTGCTGAATTAAAAATCAGAGGAAAAATATTTAAATTACCTATACTTAAAGCAAGTATCGGTGAGGATGTAATCGATATAAGTAGGGTATCTGCGGAAGCCGATTGCTTTACTTACGACCCGGGTTTTATGTCTACTGCTTCTTGTCAGTCTACTATCACCTATATAGATGGTGATAAAGGAATCTTGCGGCATCGAGGATATGATATTAAAGACTTAGCTGAGAAAAGTGATTTTTTAGAAGTGGCATATTTACTGATTTATGGGGAACTACCAAGTGGCGAGCAGTATAATAATTTCACTAAACAGGTTGCTCATCATTCATTAGTGAATGAAAGATTACACTATTTATTTCAAACCTTTTGTAGCTCTTCTCATCCTATGGCTATTATGCTTGCGGCTGTCGGTTCTCTTTCGGCATTTTATCCTGATTTATTGAATTTTAAGGAAGCAGATTACGAACTTACCGCTATTAGAATGATTGCTAAGATACCTACCATCGCTGCAATGTCTTATAAATATTCTATAGGACAACCGTTTATTTATCCTGATAATTCGTTAGATTTTACCGAAAATTTTCTGCATATGATGTTTGCAACCCTTGTACGAAATATACAGTAAATCCAATAATAAAAAATGCTCTTAATAAGATATTTATCCTACATGCCGATCATGAGCAGAATGCTTCTACTTCAACAGTCCGAATTGCCGGCTCATCCGGAGCTAACCCTTTTGCTTGTATTAGCACGGGTATTGCCTCACTTTGGGGACCTGCTCACGGCGGGGCTAATGAAGCGGTAATAAATATGCTTAAAGAAATAGGTAGTTCTGAGTATATTCCTAAATATATAGCTAAAGCTAAGGATAAAAATGATCCATTTAGATTAATGGGTTTTGGTCATCGTGTATATAAAAACTATGACCCGCGTGCCGCAGTACTTAAAGAAACGTGCAAAGAAGTATTAAAGGAACTCGGGCAGCTAGACAACAATCCGCTCTTACAAATAGCAATAGAACTTGAAGCTATCGCTCTTAAAGATGAATATTTTATTGAGAGAAAATTATATCCAAATGTTGATTTTTATTCGGGTATTATCTATAAAGCTATGGGTATACCGTCGCAAATGTTCACGGTACTTTTTGCAATAGCAAGAACCGTAGGCTGGATGGCACAATGGAAAGAAATGCACGAAGACCCTGAACAAAAAATCAGCAGACCTAGACAGCTTTACACCGGTTATGTACATAGAGAGTATAAGGGTATTCGGGAGAGGTAAACATTTTCGTCATTGCGAGCGACTGCAAGGAGCGTAGCAATCTCAAGAGATTTGATGAGATTGCCACGTCGCTTCGCGCCTCGTAATGACGTTGAAAATATAAATCATATGCATTTTATTGATGAAGTTAAAATATATATAAAAGGTGGGAACGGCGGCAATGGTTGTGTTAGTTTCCATCGTGAGAAATTTATTGACAGAGGCGGACCGGACGGTGGTGATGGTGGACGTGGTGGTAGTGTTATTTTCAGGAGTAATCACCATCTTAATACGCTAGTAAATTATCGATATAAACAGCATTTTACCGCAGAAAACGGCGAAAACGGTAAAGATTCAAATAGAAGCGGTAAATCAGGAAAATCATTAGTTCTTGATGTTCCGATCGGTACTCAAATCTTTTCCGAGGACGGCAATATATTATTTTATGATTTCACTGTTGATGATCAAAGCTTTGAAATAATTAAAGGAGGAAGTGGTGGTCTTGGTAACAGCCATTTCAAATCGTCGGTTAATCAAGCTCCAAAAAGCGTACGGAAGGAGAAATTGCGAAGAAATGTGGATTCATTTAAGTTTAAAACTTCTCTCTGATGTTGGGCTTGTGGGGCTTCCAAATGCCGGTAAATCTACTTTTTTATCCGTTGTAACGGCAGCCAAGCCTAAAATTGCCGATTATCCCTTTACTACTTTAGTGCCAAATCTTGGAGTGGCATATGTTGATGACGAAGAGTTTGTCATAGCCGATATTCCTGGTTTAATTGAGGGGGCTCATCAAGGTCACGGACTTGGCGATAAATTCTTAAAGCATATAGAAAGATGTAATGTATTAATACATTTAATAGATGGCTCTAGTAATGATGTAGTTGCAGATTATAATACGGTACGTCTTGAGCTTGAATTATATTCCGATTATCTAAAAAATAAAATCGAAACCATATGTCTTAATAAATGCGATGTTCTCACAGATGAGGAAATACAGGAAAAAATAAATAAGCTGCAGAAAGTTACTAATAAAGAAATTTTTCCTATCTCTACCTGCACTAATGCTGGAGTAAATAAAATAGTAAAACTTGCTTTAGAGACTATAAAAAATCAGGAGTAATACTACTAGGTATTGCCTTGCGTGGATACTGAGGATTGTCATTACGAGGATGCCTGAGATTGCCACATTCACTAACGTTCGCTGGCAATGACAATGAGTAAGCTTTAAATTAAAGTAATACGTTGCTCTTCTGCTTCTAGATATTTCTCTAGCTCTTCCTTAGTATATTTCTTTTCTTTAAGCTTTATTTCGTGATTAAATATATATTGTACAGCTTTATCTTCTAAGGCAGGACCTTTAAGTCCTTCAATTGCTCTAGGATTATTTTTATAAAAATCAAATATCATATTTTCCTGCCCAGGAAAATTACGTGCTTGTTGCATAATAATTTTTCTTAAATCATTCAGGCTCTAATGCAAATTTTAGATTTTGCATATTCACCAAGTAATAAGCCTATTCGCGCACGCGTAGGGCTAATTTATTATAATATGCTGTTATTTCTTTAGAGGATTTATCTTTCAATAATGATTCGTCTTGTTCATTTTTATCGGTTCCGGACTTTAGAATATTTTTTTCTTGCTCTAATAAAGATTCCGGTACATCAAAATCTAACAATTTTTCTAACTTATCAAATAAGTTCATTTTCATTATAGTATTAATAGCTTCTTCCGACTCATTTTCTATTTGTTTAGTAAAATGTGTACGCAATTCTTCAAGGCTATTACTTTGGAATTTTTTAGCAAATTCGTCATCGATAACGGTAGGTTCTGCAGTATGTACTGCTTTAATTTGTACTACAAAACGAGCATCCTTACCTGCTAAATCTTTAGCATGGTAATTTTCAGGAAAAGTAACATTAACATCTACTTCACTACCTGTTTTAGAACCTATTAATTGTTTCTCAAAACCGGGAATAAGTGCATTACTACCTATTATTACCTTAAAATCATTTAATTTACCGTCCTCAAAAGCTTTCTCCTTGATGTACCCGATTGCATCAATAGTAACCTGATCTCCGTCTTTTATTTTTGCTTTACTTTCTTTAGTATAATTTTTTGTTAATGCAGCAAGTTTTTCTAGTTGTTCTTCAACATCTTTAGAGTTTACTTCTAATTTTGGACGATCTAGTGAGATTCTTTTTAAATCCGGAATAGTAATTTTAGGTAATAGCTCTATTTTTACGGTAAATTCTAAAGCTTTATCGGATTCGTTTTGTAATTCTTCAATTTTAGGTCTACCGATTATATTTAGATTATGCTCTTTAATAACGTGATTTACTGAATGGTTAATTCTTCTTTCTATTATATCATTCCTGACGGAAGTACCGTATTTTTTCTTAACAATTGAAACCGGTACTTTACCGGCTCTAAAACCTGCTATTTTAACTTTTTTGGTTAAATCAAGTAATGCTTTTTGAATATCGTCATCTATCTCACTTAAAGGAGTAGAAATTCTTGCATGAAAATCCAATCCTTCGTTTTTTAATATGGTAATTCCCATTTTAATAATCCATTAATTCTGTATCATAGTTTGCTAATCAAAATAAACTAAAGAGCTGCAATATGCAATAGTTTTTGTAAAATCCCATTAGGATTAGGCATTGCTAACTGTGAGTTTCGCAGAACTCACCTTTGCTGGCATATAGTCGTCTATTTTTGCAATCACTAACTATTTCGCGTTAGCACTTAACAGCAATTGAGCCATTTCCATAGCAGTAAGCTCCTGCTTCTTATAATTTTCAAGGGCTTTAATAATTTTGGATATATCAAATATCTTATCGGTATTATTAATATAACAATATTTAGCCCGATTTCCCTTTTTTATTGTATTAATGTTCGGTTCGATGTTATAGTACGTAATAACCTTAATTTGTGTCTATAAATCATTATGATAATTTTTTTCTGCTACTTTATTCTTAGTGCTAAGTAATCGTTTGCCGTTGCTTTTTTGTACTTTTCGTTTTGTTCATCAGGATAAGTATTAAGCAATCCATGTAGGCTATTTGAGCATTACTAAATTCTTTCCCTGGATGAGCTTTAAGGAACTCAATAACTGCATTTTTACGGTCAAATTTTTTATTATAATATACCTCATTATAATTAACCGCTCTATTAGTATTATTAACATAACAATATTTAGTCAAAAGCCCTTTTTTTATTATCTTAATGTTCGGTTCTATTTGTTGTATAGCGTTCAATAGCTTATTCAATTCATTTCTATAAATCATGATAATAATTTTTCTCTTTCTTACTTTGCTTTTAGCATTAAGTAATCGTTTATCATTGCTTGCTTCCTCTTTTTTCTTTGCTTCTTCAGGATAAGTATCAACTACTAGGTTGCTATTTTAGAAGCAGTAAACTCTTTGCCGCATGAGTTTTAAGAGTTTAATAATGGCAGTTTTGCGGTCAAAAAAAGACATATTCGGTAATTATATTAAGTTAAAATTCATATTACTTTATTTTTTAGACATTGCTAAATTAAAGATGGATATTGTCATGAGCTAAGCGACTAGCCGTAGTCGATTTTGTAGAAGTACTTTTTTCTTTTTTGTTATTGCTCTTTTGTTCTTTATCTGAGTTAACTTTAAAAGCTCAATAATTACAGCTTTGTATTGAAATTTTGCAGAAAAAATAAATTATAAATTCTTCAAAGTAAACAAATTAATTATATAGAAATAAAAAATTAATATTATAGTGGTATAAAAATACAACTATTTTTTAAATTATATAAAGATAAGGTATTTATGGGGTAACCCTTTATTTTTTAAAAAGAATTTAAAGGGTTATATCTTACTTTTTTAGAGTATATTGCAATAAACTAGATGATTTAGGAGCAAAAGCAAGTAAATAAATTGGGTATAAGATTTGTGGCATTGTTAACCAAAGATAGATATCGTTATGAGCTAAATAACTGAAAGTGTTGTTGCGTGGAGGCCAAATCGTCATTGCTAGGCGCGAAGCGACGTGGCAATCCAAAAAAATAATTAAAAAAATTTTGATTTACAGAATTTTTTACTGAATTGCTTCGTCGAATTACTACGTAATTCTTTTCGCAATGACGGAAAACCAATCCACGCAACAATGCCACGCAGGAATGACATTAAGAGCATTTTTTATTAGACCGCTTAGTCAATTACTGAGTAATTTTCCTCACAATGGTGTTAAGCAATAAGATTTAAGCGTACTTCTTCGTTCAGTTCTTAAGCAGAAGATAATTCTAATATCAAGTTCGGCAAATATCTGCACTAAAGCTACAGATAAATCATTGATCATTTTGTCGGTATGGGCAGGGGTTGGGATGATGCGGAGGCGTTCCGTACCTCTCGGTACGGTTGGAAAATTGATATGTTGAACGTAAATACCGTATTCATTAAGGAGCATATTTGAGGCTTTTGCCGTTTTAATCGGATCACCAATAATTATCGGCACTATATGACTTTCATTTTTCAAATAAGGTATATTAAAACGTTCAAAAGAATTTTTAAGTTTTGTAACTACTTCTTGATGTTTTATTCGTTCTTCATTCGATTCTTTAAGATGTCTAATACTATGCGTTGCAGCGGTAGAAATTACCGGCGGCAATGAAGTAGTGAAAATAAACCCTGGAGCGGTTAGTCTTATAGCATCGACTAAATTATGGTTGCTAGTGATATAACCGCCGATAGTACCATATGCTTTGGCAAGTGTCCCTTGAATAATATCGATTTGATCACTACAATTAAGAAGCTCGGCAATACCGCCACCCTGTTTACCGTATAAACCGACCGTATGAACTTCATCGATAAAGGTTAAAGCATTATATTTTTTGGCTAAGTTGATTATATCTTTGATAGGTGAGAAAAAACCGTCCATAGAGTAAGCCGATTCAAAAACAACAATTTTCGGTCTATTAATATCGACTGATTGTAAAAGCTCTTCTAGATGCTTAACGTCTAAATGTCTATATATATATTTCTCGGCTCTTGAACTTGTAATCCCTGCAATTATTGATGCATGATTTAGCTCATCGGAGAAAAATACTATATCCGGCATGATTTTAGCAAGACTTGCAAGCGTTGTATCATTTGCAACAAAACCGATGTAAAAACAAAGCTGCTTGCTTTTTGGGTAAATTTGCAAGTTCTTTTTCAAGCTCAAGAATGGCAATATTATTACCGCCGATATTGCGAGTTCCACCTGATCCAACACCGTATTTTAGCAAGGAATCTATAGAAGCGTGCATTACTTTTGCATGTTTACTCATACCCAAATAGTCATTAATGCACCACATAACTATTTGTTTATTAGCGTGTTCTGCAAAAGGAAAATTATCGGCTTGTCTTTTTAAGGCCTTAAATTCTCGATATCTTCCTTCGCTTTTGATCTTATCTATATGTTTGCTAAATATAATATCGTAATAAGACATTTTCTCGATGTCATTCCCGCGTAGGCGGGAATCCATTTTATTAATTATAAAATTCTATAATCAGATATTTTGAATGTTCTTTCTAGATTCCCGCCTACGCGGGAATGACATCGAACAGAACAATACTTCCAAACTCACGTTTGCAACTATTCTACATTAAAATTAAAAAAGTTTAAAGTTATAATATGGCTTTTTGTACAATATCGTTTAATCTCTTTGAAAATGCACCTGTATCAGCAACCGGTTCACCCTCTAAAATACAGGCTTGATCAAATATTAGATTAACCAATTCTTCATTATTTTTATTATTTGCTTTTAAGTCGTTAAAGATTTTCTCTATGATTTTATTTTTAGGGTTTAACTCTAGATTTTTAGCTGAGGCATTAGCTATTTGTTTCTGTTCAATCAAAAATCTCTCCATACGAATATCCATAGCAGCGTCGCTAACGGCAAGACAAGCAGGACTTGAAGTAAGTTTTTTAGAGATCTTAACTTCTTTTACCAACTCCCCTAGTGTCTCTTTAAAATAATCTGTTAGCAATTTATATTCATCATCGGATTTTTTACTATCTGTATTTTTCTCCTCAGATTGTGAAGTAGTTTGTTCTACATCGATATCGCTTCTTGTCGCTGATTTAATAGCATGTTCTTTATATTTGCTATTAACATTTACCCAAAAATCATCCACTGTATCGGTAAAAAGTAATACATCGATTTTTTTACTTAACAACCCTTCGATTTGTGGGCTTGAAAGTAATTTATCGGGGTTATCACCGCTTAAATAATATATAGTACTCTGCCCTTCTTTAAAATTTGCTATATATTCGTCAAGGCTGATCATTTTATTATGCAAGGCACTTCTGAATATGCATACCTCTAATAATTTTTCATGGTTGGTAGTAGCCTCACATAAACCCTCTTTTAAAGCACCACCGAAATTAGCCCAAAACTTATTATATTCTTCAGGTGATTCCTCTTTCTTTTTTCTAAGCTCGCCAAGCACTCTTTTTGTAATAGCATTTTTGATTTTCTCAAGCACGCTATTATGCTGCAGTGATTCACGGCTAATATTTAGTGGTAAATCTTCTGAATCAACCACGCCTCGTAAAAATCTTAAATATGACGGGATTAAATCTATATTCTCATCAGATATAAATACTCTTTTTATATATAATTTTACTCGCCTTTTGCGATCAGGGTGGAATAAATCAAATGTTTTGCTTGATGGAATGAAAAGTAGGTTAGTAAATTCTATAGCTCCCTCGTTTTTATTATGCATAGTTATCCAAGGGTCATCAATGGCATAAGATAGACTTTTGTAGAATTCTTTATATTGTTCTTCCGTAATTTCCGATTTCGGTCTTGTCCATAATGCAGAAGCTGAATTAAGCTGGATTTCATTATTACCCAGCTTCATCAAAGAAATATATTGGTACTGCTATGTGATCGGAATAGCTTTTAACGATGTGTTTTAATCTAAAATGATCAAGGAATGTATCTTCTTCCTTTTTGATATGTAAAACGATTTCCGTGCCTCTTGTGAACTCTTTATCTGAATCTGAGACAGTATATTCACCAAGTCCGTCTGATTCCCAAATATGGACTTTATCTTCCCCAGCTTTTCTTGAGGTTACAGTCACTTTATCGGCTACCATAAAGCTTGAATAAAATCCAACACCAAATTGACCGATTAGCATATTGTCTTTTTTAGAATCACCGGATAGGCTTTTAAGAAAATTTGCCGTACCCGATCTTGCAATAGTACCGAGATTTTCAATTAAATCGTCTTTATTCATGCCGATGCCATTATCACGGATAATGATTTGTCTGTTATCTTTATCGACTTTAACCGTAATTTTAAAATTGCTATCGCCAGCTACTAATTCACTATTACTTTGAGATAAATAACGTAATTTATCACAAGCATCCGAAGCATTGGAAATTAACTCCCTCATAAAAATCTCTTTATTACTATAAAGAGAGTGAATCATTAAATTTAAAATCTTGCCAACCTCGGCATCAAATTTCTTTTTTTCTTGTATCATAATTATTCCAGTTAATAAATTATTTTTTCGTCATATGACTACTTATGTCATTCCTGCGGAAGCAGGAATCTAGAAAATAATAAATATAAACTGGATTCCCGCCTATGCGGGAATGACATTGGAAGTCTAGCAACAACTGCACCTTATTTAATATAGGAATTAATAATCAAATTTAAATAGTCTTCATTAATATTTTTTATCAATATCGTTTTTAAGCTATGAGTATGACCTTTAATAATTTCGATATTACTACGTGATAATTTCCATTCTTTTGCTAAATAATTTATGATTTCTTCATTCGCTTTACCTTGTTCCGGTATTGCTTTTATAGATAATTTTAGATATGGGATATTATTAATAATTACAAAATTGCTAATTAGATTTTGTTTAGAATTAGGCTTTACTTTAAAACTAAGTAAAGCCTGATGTGAAGAAGAATTGTAATTGTAGAATTTATCCATGAATATTTTTTATCATATTTGCTTATTATTTTTAATAAAAAAATAATCCTTGAAAAACTTTGCTTAAACTGATATTATGTTTACCATAAATGTTTAGCACCCTTAGCTCAGCTGGATAGAGCAACAGATTTCTAATCTGTGGGTCAGAGGTTCGAATCCTTTAGGGTGCGCCATTCTGCATTTCTCGGTATTTCTACAAACGTATCAAACCGCAGATGCAGCATAAAATCAAGCTTTTGACCGTTTAACTGAATATTAATTGTCTTTCACCAAGTCTCTAAACTAAGCAGCTTTTCTCTTTCTGCTAAATAGTAAATTTATCACCTTATAAAACGAAATATTAAAAATATTTCTCAAGTTTATTAATTAAAGCTTTAATTTCTTTTGTGTTAACTAATATTTAATATCATGATATCACCAAGTATCGCTCCATATTTAGACATAAATATGAAAATTTGCTTAATGGAGCTAATAATGGATTAAAAGAAGAAATGATTATTAATACCCTCACAGAACTATCATCAGACCATTCTGGTGTAATGCTTAATTTAAAACCGAGTAATAACGAAAAAGAGTTTAAAGAAAAATTAGAAAAGATTATTAATACTTATGAAAAATGGAAGGAAAATCCTGAAAACAAAAAAGCAATTTCTCAATAACTCAAAAAAGAATTAGAGAATCTAGATATATGGTGCAAAGAAACAGCTAAAAAAGATAATTCGCATGTTTTTAAAAATATTGGACAAGTTATAAAACATAGTTTTAAAGCTTTGGCTAACATAGGAAATAAAGAAGCTTTCAAAAAAGAACAGAAAGAAGTAGGTATTTTTATATGGATGCTATAACACATGCTAATAAAAATACTAAACAAACACTAGAACGCATAAGGGCTACTATTAACAAACATAAATCTCCCCTTCCTCATTTCTTATTACTACTCCCAAGAATATATCGCAAAAAAGCAAGCGAGGATCTGTAGAAAGATAAATAATAATTACTCGAAGCTGGTAAATGTATCGATAATCGTCCACTAGGGTGTGCCATTAACCGAAAACCAACAAGCCGCCTTAATCTCGTTTATTTTCAACTGTGGGGCTGGGGCATTTCAAGCATCAACATTGCAGCAAAAGCTAAACCGAGGTGAATATGCAAACGCTGCTAACGAGTTACTGCGATGGATGTGTGCTAAAGGCGGTCTTAAGCTGCAAGGCTTAGTGAAACATCGGGAATATTATAGATTATAATTATTACTAATTATTAAAACTTTTGATTATTTCCTGTAATTCTCTAATAATACGCTTAAACTAAGAGATATTACAGGAAACCTGCTATAAATATTTATCAATTAAGCAGACATCACCGGAGAAGGAGCAAAAGATTTTGTCGGATAATTTCCACTTTCTTTCTCCAATTTTTCAAAATGAATATACAAATCCAATACTTGTTGGAATCATAATAATTAATACTTCCAGTTTCTAAAGGTTTTTATTAAATGAGGAAAGCCAAAAGAGCTAATAACATACATACAAGCAGCTGATACAACATATGTAAATGTTACGGAAGTAAAGCGTTTAAAGATTGGAAAATGTCTAAAACAATTTGGTACAGCCGGCTAACATTAAGGGCAAAAGCCATGATAAGTGCTTGAATATAAATTAATAATATTTCCTAATGCCTAATTACAAATCAGAGGAATATCTAATATATTAGACCAAACTTTATCCCAACCTTTTGCATGAGAAATATTAGGAAAAGTTTGCTTTTTTACACACGGTGAGTTACTTGTTTTTACGTAAAGTGCTGCTATGAAAGGCGGGACTCTTTTGTCATCCATGCCGGAGAGATGTAATTGAGGGATATTATTAACCTGTTTTGCATAATTTATCGGGTTTAAGGATTTAACTAAGTAACCACGATAATTATGATATTTATCAAACTTTTTAGTATCTAAATTACCGGCAATCGTTATAATATCTTTAACATTACTATTTTGAGCGGCAATTAATATTGTAAGCCCGCCGCCACCGGAGAAGCCGACTAAGCTAAATTTTTGTCCGTTATTGATAATATTTATGACATTGTTAATTGAATCTACGACTTCTTGCCCCATTCTTTTATCTAACCAATAATCGCTAATGCATTTTGAGTTCATTTCTAAAGGAGTATATTGGCAAGGTCTTGCTATAAAACAATATTCGGTCTTTTATCCATTGTAGCAAGCTTTAAGAGCATCGGATTAACGGGAGTAGGGTTGTCGGAATTAGCAGATCCATCCGTAAGATGTCCATTTCCCTCAATATAGAAACAAAAGGTAGGTTACGGTCGGTAATACGCTGATAAGTCGTAAGAGTAAAATCACCACCGTTTACTAGCCCATCTGAAAGTTATTTTGAGTTGCTATATTTGCGAATGCTTTACCCTTCTAGCTACATCATGAGTAGTAGAACACCCTGAAAAGAAATATTGGTATTAAAAATATTATTGCCCAAATAAAATTTTTCATAACAATTTTGATTAAAACGGTATTTCGTCGTCTAAGTCGCTATGGTCAAAGGAATGATTTTTAGTTTCAGGATGTTTATATTCGCTATGCCCTGAATCTTGATTATGATTATTAGAGTTTTTACTATCTAATAATATTAATTGTGAATTAAAGTTTTGTAACACAACTTCCGTGGTATATTTTTCTTGACCTGAATTATCATTCCACTTACGGGTTTGCAATGAACCTTCAATATATAATTTGCTACCTTTTGTGACATAGCGTTCTACAACAGATACTAACCCTTCACTAAATATAACTACTCTATGCCATCAGTTCGTTCTTTTCGTTCGCTGGTAATGCGATCTTTCCAAGTTTCGGTTGTTGCTAAGGAGAGATTAATGATTTTTTTTCCTTCGCCCGTAGTTCTCATTTCCGGATCACGCCCTACATTACCTATTAATATTACTTTATTTAAACTACCTGCCATAGATTACTACCTACTTTAAAATATTACTATTGCAATAATAAAATAAAAGAGCCTATAATACTACAGGTTTTTTAAAAAATATCTCAAAAATTTTGTAGTGAAGTGATTATGAACCAAGAATATATTAAGGTACGCGGTGCTAAAGAGCATAATCTAAAAAATATAAATGTTAATATTCCAAGGAATAAATTTGTTGTTATAACCGGTCTTAGCGGTTCAGGCAAGTCTTCTTTAGCGTTTGATACTATTTATGCAGAAGGTCAAAGGCGATATGTTGAAAGTTTATCTTCATATGCAAGGCAATTCTTACATTTACAAAATAAACCTAATGTAGAATCTATTTCCGGATTATCGCCTGCTATTGCAATTGACCAAAAAACTACTTCCAAAATCCACGTTCTACGGTTTGAACTATAACGAAATTACGATTATCTTAGGTTATTATATGCAAGGGTGGGTATTCCTTACTCTCCGGCAACGGTCTTCCGATACATAGCCAAACAGTTTCCGAGATGGTAGATATAATTAACGAACTACCTAAGGGTACGAAAATATATTTACTCGCTCCTATTGTTAGAGGACATAAGGGTGAGTTCAAGCGTGAAATTATGAATTTAAAAAAGCAAGGCTTTCAAAAATTAATAGTTAACGGGGAAGTTTGCGAAATTGATGATTTACCGAAACTTGATAAAAATAAGAAGCATAATATAGAAGTGATCGTTGATAGAATAGTTCTAGACGAAAGTTTAGGTAATAGACTTGCAGATAGCTTAGAGAGTTCGTTAAATCTTGCCGAGGGTATTACTTATTTGGAAATTGTAGAATTACCCCGGGCAGTTAAGAGCGAGTTTGAAAAAATCAGCGTATTACTTTTTCCGAGCAATATTCTTGTCCGGTTATCGGGTTTTCAGCTTACTGAAATAGAGCCTCGAATCTTTTCTTTTAATAGCCCTTTTGGAGCATGTCCTAAATGTGAAGGGATAGGTAAGGAGTTTTTCTTTGATAGAGATTTAATAGTTCCGGATCAAAGAATTGCTATTAAAGACGGTGCAATAGTGCCTTGGGGTAGTATAGCTTCTAAATTTATCCTAGAGACATTAAAGGCTCTTGCCGATCATTATAAATTTTCTATTGAAGTACCTTTTGTAAGTTTATCACAAAATGTTAAGGATATTTTATTTGAAGGTTCAGGAGAAGAGGCAATAAAGTTTGAATTTCACGATGGTTCTAAAACGCAAATAATAAAACAACCTTTTGCCGGTATAATACCAAGTTTGCAAGAAAAGGACCGTACTATAGAATCGGTTTTAATTAAAGAAGAACTAGCTAAATTTAAGTCAGAGCATAAATGTACTGCTTGTTCAGGGTTTAGATTAAAAGACGAAGCATTATGCGTTAAAATAGCAAATTTGCATATAGGCGAAGTAGCAGGTATGAGTATTGCAGCCTTGCAAAAATGGTTTATTCACTTAGAAGAAAAATTAAATAAAAAGCAATTATTTATTGCTGAGCGTATACTCAAAGAAATTACCGAGAGATTAAAATTTCTTATGAATGTCGGGCTTGATTATCTAACGTTATCACGAGAAGCAGGTACTTTATCGGGGGGGGAAAGTCAGCGTATTCGTCTTGCATCTCAAATAGGTTCAGGACTGAGCGGTGTTTTATATGTACTTGATGAGCCGTCTATTGGTCTTCATCAACGAGATAATACAAGATTAATTGAGACACTAAAAAGGCTTAGAGATTTGGGTAATACCGTTTTGGTAGTCGAGCATGATGAAGAAACAATATATGAAGCAGACCATATTATTGATATAGGACCGGGAGCCGGTATTCACGGCGGTCGTGTTATTGCGGAAGGAAATGCTGAAGAAATAAAGAATTTTGAAGAAAGTATCACAGGTAGGTATCTAAGTGGTCGTCAAACAATCAAAGTGCCGTCTGAAACAAGAGTAGGGCATGATAATAGAGCAATTGAATTACTTGGGGCGGTTTCCAACAATTTAGATAATGTTGATATCAAAATTCCGCTTGGTACTTTTACCGCTATAACGGGAGTATCGGGAAGTGGTAAATCAAGCTTGATGATTCATACTCTGTATAAAGCGGCTCTAAAGCATTTAGAGCCAACTAGCAAAGTATTTCCTGGCAAATATAGAGAGTTAAAAGGACTTGAATATATTGATAAAATTATCGATATTAATCAATCTCCGATAGGTAGAACTCCTCGTTCAAACCCTGCGACTTATACAGGTGCCTTTACCCATATTAGGGATTGGTTTGTGGAGTTACCTGAATCAAAAGCTAGAGGGTATAAAGTAGGCAGATTTTCGTTTAACGTTAAAGGTGGTAGATGTGAAGCATGCCAAGGCGATGGGCTAATAAAAATAGAGATGCATTCCTACCTGACGTATATGTAAAGTGTGATATTTGTAACGGTCACAGATATAATAGAGAAACGCTTGAAATAAAATATAAAGGTAAATCTATTGCCGATATTTTGATGATGACTGTAGAAGATGCGATGCAGTTTTTTGAAAAAATACCGTTAATCTATGAAAAATTAATTACCTTAAATGAAGTGGGTCTAGGCTATATTAAAATCGGTCAGTCTGCTACTACTCTTTCAGGTGGTGAAGCACAACGCGTTAAGCTTGCTAAAGAATTATCAAGACGTTCAACCGGTAAAACGCTTTATATACTTGATGAACCGACTACGGGATTACATATCGACGATATTAATAAATTGTTAAAAGTGTTACATAAACTTGTTGATATGGGCAATACCGTTTTAGTTATCGAGCATAATTTAGATGTTATAAAAACTGCAGATTATATTATTGACGTCGGTCCTGAAGGTGGCGACAAAGGTGGTAAGATAGTTGTATGTGGCACCCCTGCTGACATCGCTGCCTGTGAGGAAAGCCATACCGGTAGATATTTAAAGCAATATTTGGTGTGATCTAATATAAATAGCAAGTTACTCTATATAATTTGCTATTTGATGTATTTCTAAATTATCCTTAACACTCATCCCTTGATTTCGTTAAGAAAAATTAATCTAATCCTTGCTATTTTCTAAAAATTATCATGTTTTATGGTTTTCTGTAGAATAATTATAAAAGAAGAAATTAATGTAAAGTTACATTTAATAGTATTGAAAAAATTTATAATTTATTAACTACCGAAGAATGGATAGATAAATAAGATCCAAAGCAACGCTTGGAACAATTAAACAAAAAACTAGCGAAAGCTAGTGATCCAAAAGAAAAAATTAATTTAGAAAAGGCCATAACAACCTTAGAAGAAAATGCTAAAAGTAATCCCATGACTTTAAAAAAAGCTGGAATAAACCAAGACGATGCTGAAATATATTATATAAAGAGGGCTTTAATAAAAAGTCTAGTGATACATTAAAAGAATTATTAGAAAATAATTTTGATCAATTAGATACTAATGATGTTTTTGAAAAAATACATAAGCAATATTTAAGTACAAATACACACCTTAAAAAAATCTTATTAGTAAAGACTATGTAAGGAATATTGCCATATTGTCGAAAATCGCTGACTTATATACGGAGAATGGCGGTTTAAATTCTTTAGAAATGGCTAAAAAAGTATCTACTTACTTTGGAAATTTAGAAGATATAAAAAGTTACTTAAAAACTGTTAATTATGATACAAAAGAAACAATAGAATTGAGTTTTCAATTTAATTTACTACAAACATTGTCTTCCAAAACATTAGAATTTTTTCAAATTTTAAATAAATCTGGAAGAGACTCATTATATATTTTCAGTAATGCACACTTACTGGAAAAAACTGAAAAATTTCAAAAAATTCTTAAAGAAAATAAATTAAATGATTTTCAGCAGATAACTAAAAATGATTTAAAGAATTAGTAAATCAAGTAACTGAAATAGTAATTAAAGAATCTTATAAGTACAACGAAGAAGAATTATCAGAAGAAAATAAATTACATGCAAAAAATTTAGCTAATTTTTCTTTAAAAGGAAAACTAGATAATAATAGTTTTCAAAAAGCATTGAACTTTATAAAAGAATATTATATGCCTGATATTAATTTTGATATAGAGGTAACAGGCAAAAAGTATAATTTTCCTAAATTACCTGCCGATGATATGAAAGGTTTTATGCTTGGTAAATTTAGTAATTCTTGCCAATCTATAGGACATGATTCCGAAAGATGTATTTTAGACGGTATGAGTAAAGCAAATGCCGGTTTTTATATAATTACGGATGATGAAGGAAATATAAGAGCTCAGTCATATGCTTGGCTTGCTGGAGAGGGAAAAAAGAATGAAAAAGCCACTTCTATGTATGGTACTAGATTCATTTGAGCATTTAGGGAAAGAAGATAAATTATTATTTGTACCTATAATAAATAAATTGAGATAAGCATTACAAAAACAAGCATTAAATTTATATGTAGGATGTGGCGGACAAACTCCTAAACTTGATATAAACACTATACTGCATCCAAAACCAATGGAGCAAGATTTATATATGCAACAAATGTTTATCCTATTACAAGAGAAGTACCAACAATAGAATTAAACTTAGGAAAAAATGCTAATAACCAGGTTAATCAATATTCTACTATTGAAGAGCTAAAAACTGATAGTAAATTACTACAATACTACAACAAATTATAATAAGTAAGCAAATTAACCGAGATTTAACAGAAGAGGAAATATCGTTGCTTAACATAGGTTTTACTTTTGCACAAATTTCGAATATAGAAAACAATAAACAAGAATTCTTTGTTGAAAATGACGATAATATAAAAAGTTTGACTGACGCCGGTGTTAGTGTGAAAGAATTACTTGCAATGGAACCAAGTCAGCAGAAACTCTTTATTGAAAATAGTTATAAGGTAAAAAGCTTATCTAAGGCCAGGCTCATTACGAAAGAATTGTTTAATGTGATAACAGGCCAACAAGAATCAGGTAATACAAATGAAAATGATTTAACTCAGTTCGATAATACGGATCACAATGCATTAAAAGTAGAGTTGATAGGTGATGCTACAGAACAAGCTTAGGTGAGCGTGGAATACAATTCAAGTATAATAGAATTCTTGCATAACATAGCTAATAAGGAGAGATCCTTTTGGAGACAAATAAGTTATGCAAGAATTCTAATGCTTATGGTCATGGTGGTGGGTATAGAAGCCTAGAGCAGAAAGTGCATTTGAGAATTCAGAGTTAGGAGTTATTTCATTTGGTATTCCGCTGCAACATATGTGACCGTTTAAGCATATCACTTGATCGGAGTTTTTTATTACGGTAAATAAATCATGAGAAATCATAAAAACCGTAATATTGAGCTTTTTACGAATCAAATTAATAAGCTGATAAAATTCTTGTTGGCTTGTTACGTCTAAAGACTGTAACGGTTCATCTAAAATAATTAAGTCGGGATTATTAACTATTGAACATGCAAGAACTACCTTTTGAAACTGCCCTCCTGAGAGCTTAGAAATTTCTTGATCTTTTATATGTTCCAAATCAATAAATGAGTTAATCTCTTTAATATTGTTATTAAAATTACTCGGTGCTAACAACTCTAAAAAATTTTTTACTGTAATAGGTAAATCAGGGGGTAATCCGAACTTCTGCGGTACATATCCAATTTTTAGTTTGGGATCAATTATAATCTCGCCGCTTGTAGGTTTTTCAAGTCCAAGCATTAAGCGTACTATGGTAGTTTTACCTGCACCGTTAGGTCCGATTAAAGTAGTGATATTATTTTTTTTGACAGTGAAGCTAACGTTATTTATCGGCAATTTATTACCGAATTTTTTAGATACGTTATGAAACTCGATTATAGGTTTTTGCATGTGTCAGTTCACTTCTGTCATCCCGTAGCTTGACCACGGGATCCAGTAATAAATACTAAAGTTATTAATGTTTTAAGTTATTTTTCTAGATCCCGTGGTTAAGCCACGGGATGACACACAGTGGGCAATAAATAGCATTCATTAAATAGAATAAATGCCGATTAGTGCTGCCTCGGCAAGTAAATGCTTTTGCAGGGCTAATACTAAATCTGGCTTGCTAGCATTCTCATCAAGCTCAAGATAATCATTTAGGGCATATAGTTTAAAAAAATAACGATGAGGTTTGCCGGCAGGTGGACAAGGACCGCCGTATTTTTTTTCTTGCCAGCTATTATTTAAAATTTTAATACTACTATCTATTTGTCCTTCTGAAAGCTTAGTAATAGAAGCAGAAATATTATATATTACCCAATGATCCCATATACCGTGTGGCGGTGCTATTTCTACCGGTGCATCCGGATCATCCATTATAAGTGCAAAAGATTTAGTATCTGAAGGAGCATTACTCCATTCTAGATGCGGTGAAACATTTTGTCCTTTACAAGTAAATTTATCAGGAATGCGATCATTATGTTTAAATGCCGTACTTGTTATTATGAAAGTCATAGGTTGCTCCTTTTGTTATAACGTCATTGCGAGCAGCCATAAGCTGCGTGGCAATCTCATGAAATAATAAAATTCCTGAGATTGCTTCGGCAATTACTTCGTAATTTTCCTCGCAATGACGTTTTGTCTATCAATTTACAACTTGCCATTGTCCGTCAGGTTGGCGGCATGCATTACCGTATGCTTTTTGTTGTTTTCCGCCTATTACAACTGTTTGAGTGTACTCACGGCAATATTGACCAGTGCTATTTCTATAAGTTTTATTAGGTGTTACGTAACCGTAATTGCCGTTATCCGGATTACGCCATTCTACGTTACTACCACTAGGAGCTGTTTCTAAAGCTCTCTGTGAGGTAAGCTCTGCAAGTCTTCTATCCTGTTCATCCATACCTGCACCGATTTGTCCACCAAGAACTGCTCCAAGTAATGCACCTACACCTACTCCAACAAGCTGTCCTTTGCCCTTACCGAATTGAGAACCAAGTAATGCGCCGCCAGCACCGCCAAGAAGTGTTCCTGTACCTTGTTTATTCATACCGCCCGGACCGTTACAGGCTTGTAACATAGAAGTTGCAAGAGCTATAACCATAATTTTAGATAATAGTTTCATATAATTCTCTCTAAATTAATATATAATTAATAAGTATATGGTTTTTAGAATTTTGTAAAGCTAAAACTAGATTCTGTAAACAAAATTTAAATTATTTGTATTTTAAAATATTATTTTTAACAGAACCTCATTATAATTGAATTTTATATTTTCTTTGTTAAACTACAAATAAATAAATTGGAAAGATTTGTCATGGATACTAATAGCCGTAATCGGTTAATAAAATCGGCATCTTATTTATCGGTTACTACGGCATTAATTATTTTAAGTATAAAATTATATGCTTGGGTTGTTACCGATTCGCAATCAATCCTTGCTTCTTTAATTGATTCAATGCTTGATATAACTTCCTCCTTTATTAATCTAATAGCTTTAAGATTTGCCCTGCAACCGCCGGATCATCATCATCGATTCGGGTATGAAAAACTGCAGGATTTAACAATTTTTTCTCAATCGATATTTTTCTTTGCTTCAGCTTTTTTTGTAGGCTTTTCTTCGGTTAAATCTTTATTTGAAAAAACAAAACCGGAGAATATTAGCGACGGTACTACTGTAATGTATGTATGTATATTCTTAACAATTATTTTAGTGTTTTACCAAACTTATGTAATTAAAAAAACAGGATCGGAAATAGTAAAAGCCGATAAGCTTCATTATTTCACGGACTTACTAACTAATGTTATAGTAATTATCTCTATAAATTTAAGTGATTATTTTTGGTTTGTTGACCCATTATTTGGTGTAGTTATTTCGTTATATATATTTCACTCTTCTTATTCTTTATTTAAAAAGGCATTTAAAAATTTAGTAGATCATGAATTACCCGAACAAGACAGACAAAAAATTATCTCGATAGTTAATAACCATTTAGGGGCAAAAGGTATGCACGAAATGAAAACTAGATATGCCGGTCAAAAAGCTTTTATCCAGTGCCATCTGGAAATGGACGGCAATATGTCGCTTTATAATGCTCATAAAATTAGCGATGAGATTGCTTTTGAAATATTGCAGGAATTTCCGGAGGCTGAAATAATTATCCACCAAGATCCTTTTGGAATCGAAGAACACGTAAAGTACCGTGAATATATTGTTAGATAAAGAAGCTAATTTTAATAATTTTTTCATGGAGCAAGCTTTAAAACAAGCAAAGATTGCTTTTGATAAAAATGAAGTCCCGGTCGGAGCGGTAGTTGTAGATAGGTTAAATCAGAAAATTATTGCTAGTACCCATAACAATACGGAAGAAAAAAATAACGCTCTTTATCATGCTGAAATTATTGCTATTAATGAAGCATGTAATCTTATATCTTCTAAAAATTTAAATGATTATGATATTTACGTTACTTTAGAACCTTGTGCTATGTGTGCGGCAGCTATAGCTCATAGCAGGTTAAAACGTTTATTTTATGGGGCTTCTGATTCCAAGCACGGAGCAGTTGAAAGTAATTTGCGATATTTTAACAGTAGTGTTTGTTTTCATAGACCGGAAATATATAGCGGAATTCTTGCCGAAGATTCGGGGCTATTAATGAAAGAGTTTTTTAAGAGGATAAGAACTGTTATTTCTAGCCACAGAATGACATAAAGAAGTAAGAAAACATGCTAAAACTATTAACCCCCTATTATTTTAATAAATTATCAAAGGTTATAATACCTATATTAGCTATATCTACTTGCGTAATGATGATTATAGGTCTTTATTTAGCCCTCATAGTTTCGCCGGTAGATTATCAGCAAGGTGATTTTGTACGCATTATGTATGTTCATGTTCCTGCCTCTTGGATGGCTCTTGGTGTTTATGTTTTCATGGCAGTATGCAGCTTTAGCTATTTAGTATGGAAAACTACTATTAGCTATTTGCTAGCCGTAGCTTCTAGTTACGTTGGGGCTACTTTTACTTTGATTAGTTTAGTAACAGGTTCTTTATGGGGAAAACCTATATGGGGGACATGGTGGGTTTGGGATGCAAGACTTACCTCCATGCTCATATTATTTTTATTATATTTAAGCTATATTATTATAGTGAATAGTGCGGATAATATAAGAAAGGCACAAAATCCTTCTTCTATTATTGCTCTTATCGGACTGATTAACATACCGATAGTAAAATTCTCGGTAAATATTTGGTATAGTCTGCATCAGCCTGCTAGTGTTTTAAGGCTAGGGAGTCCAACTATTCACTCTTCAATGCTAAAGCCTTTAATTATCATGTTTATTAGTTTTATATTATATTTTTTATTAGTATTACTTTTAAGAACTGCTATATTAATCGACAAAATCAAAAACAGATAATAAAATGACTTATGTTGTAACCGATGAATGCGTAAAATGTAAATATACCGATTGTGTTGAAGTATGTCCTGTAGATTGTTTTTATGAAGGTGAAAGGGAAGATGATTTTATGTTAGTCATTAACCCCGATGAATGTATAGATTGCGGCGTTTGTGTTCCTGATTGTCCTATAGGTGCTATTAAACCTGAATCACCGGGGTTAATAGAATGGGTAGAACGTGCAAAAGATTTTATAGAAAATAAAGGATGGAAAAATATTACAAAAAAAAGAACTGCTTTGCCTGATGCCGATAAATTTAAAGATGAGAAAGATAAGTTTAATAAATACATAGGTTCTGTGAAGATTTCTAATTGATTTGTTATTTTGAGATATTTTTAAGCGAAAATTATAAGATTTTTGAAGGAATAGTTAATCCTATTTCAAAAAAATCTTATAATTTTCGCTTAAAAATATCTCAAAATAACAAATCAATTAGAAATCTTCACAGAACCTAAAATAACATGAATTAACTATATGTGTTTATTTTGTCACAAAACTAATAAAAGCTTTATTATATGAATCTAATTGCCGATTAAATATAGAACTAAAAAATATAATATGTTATATATGCCATAAGATAATGTTTAATATTTAATTTGAGGTGCTAACCATGAAAAAGTTACTTTTAATAGCTGCTACAAGTGCAACAATTTTGTCTTCTAGCGTATCATTTGCTGAGGGCATGGATCATGAGTGGTATTTAAGAATAGATACCGGTGCAGCAATGTTTAATGAAGAAAAAGATAAGGCAACCGGTGTTAAATTAAAATCTAATACAACTGTTCCAGTTGCTTTAGGTATCGGTTATTATATTTCCGAAAACTTTAGAGCCGATTTAACTTTAGGTACTATAATCGGTGGTAAGTTAAAGAAATCCGGAGCTGCGACTAATGCACCTTTTACCCGTACTAATGTTTCAGCAAGCCATAAACCTACTATTACACGTTTACTTATTAACGGTTATGTAGATTTAACTAATTTTGATATGTTCGATGTTTTTGCTGGTGCCGGTGTTGGTCCTGCATTAGTTAAAGAAAAAATTACATATAATGGGATAACCGGTCTTTCATCTAACACTAAAAACAGAACTAATATTTCTTACAAGCTAACTTTAGGTACTGCTGCACAAATTGCCGACGGTGTTAAAGTAGAACTAGCTTATAGCTGGATAGATGATGGTAGAACCAAAAGTAAGAATGTAATTTACCAAGGAACAAGTGTACCAACCGGTGGTATGCATTATCAAAGCCATAACTTAACAGCGGTATAAGATTTGATATATAATTAACAAGGAATATATTAATAGTTTTAGGTAATAACCTAATATCATACCGTGGCTTAACCACGGTATCTAGAAATACAAAAAAAAAGACTGGATTCCGGTGGTTAAGCCACGGAGTGATATTAGATGATAACTCAGAAATGTCACTTAAAGCTATTTTTTATCGAATTTAGGTAAAAATTGTAAAATTATTATCTAATATCGTTTTTACTAACAACTAATAAAATTTAAAGGAAAAATTTAACAATATGAAAAAATTACTTTTAATAGCAGCTGCAAGCACAGCACTTTTAACTTCTGGTCTTTCATTTGCTGATTGCGATATGAATTCTTCTGTAGATTCATCTACTAATTCATCGATGTCATCATTTGTGGAAAATCAATGGTATTTAAAACTCAATGCCGGCGGTGTGATTTTTAACAAAACAAAACCTAAAGGAGCAGATTTTAAGTTAAATAATATAAAGTCTAATACAGGATTTACAGGTGAGATCGGTGCGGGTTACTATATCATGGATAATCTAAGAACCGATTTAACAATTGGAACGGTAGCAAGTAGTCATTTAAAGAAATCAAAAACTTATCCAGACGGTAATTCTTTCTCAGTAAAAAATAAACCTACTATTGTAAGTGTATTACTTAACGGTTATGTTGATTTCGTCGATTTAAGCATGTTTAAAGTATTTGCAGGTGCAGGTGTTGGTGCTGCTTTTGTAAAGGAAAAAATTAACTCTAAAGATATTAAAGGTGGTGTAACTGACACTTTCAACGGTACTACTAAAAACAAAACTAACTTTGCTTATCAATTATCTTTAGGAACTTCATTTGAAGTTGCACAAGGTGTAAAAGCTGAACTAGTTTATAGCTGGAGAGATTACGGTAAAACAAAAAATACCACCAAAACTATTAACGGGGATAAAGTTAAATTTGGTGGAACCCATTATAAAGGTCATAACTTAATGGCAGGATTAAGATTTGATATGTAATTAGTCTTAAATCTTTTTACAAACTATTAACACGAAAAAGAGTCTTTATTAAAGACTCCTTTTTTTGTTTGTATGTCTTGGTATTGCCTACGTGGATACTGAGACGTCATGAGCTAAGCGACTGCAAGGTATTATCGCATGATTCAGCTTTTTTGTTATTGCGAGGAAAATTACGAAGTAATTGACGAAGCAATCCAGTAAAAAATTCTGACTTACAGCATTTTTATTATTTTTCCTAGATCCTACGGTTGCAGAGTTGTTGTATGGTTAGCCCGTACGATGTCATTCCCGCGGAAGCGGGAATGACATAAACTGAGCCAGGCAACAACACCTACAAGCTTGCGGAGTTATAGTAGAGATGGCATTGATATTCATGCCAACAAACTCTTAATCTAAAGACTCTTTTTGCCTTTATAAAACGTTACGTTCATTTGATGTATTGCTGCAAAGCTAAATAAATTTATACGTTCTAGAATAATATCTTGATAATAAGGTAATTCTGCTGCAGTAGCATTATCTTCAGCTTGTATAAACAGCGTATTAATCTTTTGTTTTTTATAAGTATAGGTGGTGATTTTTAAAGGTAATGCTTTAGTGCTGAAGTTAAACCCGACTATTTTATTCCAGTTAATCATGATTTCAGGCAGCAATGGATGTTGTTTAGCAAATATACGTCTAACTATTTTATCGATATCCTCTTTAATTAGCTTCATTTTAATAAACTCTGCACTGTTAAAGTTATGACTGCTAAAGCAAGCATTATAGATATTACGGGAAAATGTAAAGATGTAACCGATATGATCATTAAAAATATATTACAAACTGCTATAATCGATACTACTTGTTTATGAGATTTACCTTTTTGTACTGCTTTTTGAAAAAAATGTTTTAAATGAGGCTGCCAAATTTTTTCTTTATTGAGTAGCCGAATTAATATGGTTAGCACTGCATCAGTGATGTAATATAAGCTAGCAATAGCACAAGCTATAAATAAATTAGTGCTTGTAAGAGCCAGCAGGAGCAAACAAAGACCCGTTAAGAATCCAAGACTAATACTTCCCACGTCTCCTAAAAATATTTTTGCCGGATGCCAATTAAATATTAAAAAACCACAAGAGCCACCAAGAATAATAACATTTACACTAGCTATAAAATATGGATTATTAATAGTCGGAAATTGTAAAAAACATAATATAAGCATAGTGCTAGATAGATGGATAGATTCCACACAACTCATACCGTCTATACCGTCCATAAAATTATATATATTAATAAAACCGCTTAAAGCTATAACTAAAATAGAATATATTAGTATATGTACAGAGTTTAGCTGCGAAAAAAGAAAAATAGCAAAAGCTGCACAAATTAAGTGGACTATTAAACGAATTAGAATAGGTACGGCTTTTAAGTCATCTAAAAAGGAAATCGAAGCAATTGCCAATAATAACGGTAATATTTTTATTGAATTAACAAAGTTATTGCTCGTTATATATTCAAACCCGCTCAAAGCAATCATTACAACAACTACAATAGCAAGACCGCCGCCGCGCGGTGTTATCTTATCATGAGAACGACGGTTACTTGGTATATCAACTAAACCGATAGTAGGAAGATATTTAGTTAATATATATGTTAATATAGCGGTGAATATAAAAGAAAAAATAAATAATGTGCTGTAGCTATTTATATTCATAGGAACATATTAGATTTAAAACTATAATATTTACGGTTTGGCATGTCTCTACTATCTTATTTGTCATATGAATGTTGGCTTTTGAAGGTTCAGGGCTACCGCTTGGATGATGATGCACAAGTATAAGGCTGCTTGCTTCGTTAAATAAAGCTCGTTTAATTATCTCACGTGGATATACCGCAGCTTGGTCTATAGTTCCTTGACTTAAAACCTCATCAGCAATTAAAATATTTTTCTTATTCAAAAATAATATACGAAATTGCTCGAGTCGCATATTGCCCATATTAACTTTTAAATAATCAATCCAAGAACTCCAAGAAGCATTAATATTTTTATTTATTATTTTTTGTTTCAATACTCTAATTTATCAGCTCACGTAGAGCAAAATTGATATATAAATTTTCATTGGTGCCTTTAATACTAAGTAGCCTTTCCTTATCAAGGTTAATTAAATCCGTAATATCAAAATGATCAAGTAATTTTTTAGCAAGAGGTTTTATGTCTTTACGAGGGATAGCCGAAAATAACATTACTTCAAGTAATTCGTAATCAGAAAAATGTTCTGCTCCAGCGGCAACGAAGCGTTCTTTTACTCTTTTACGGTGACCTATATAATGAGGCGTATCTATTATTTCATCATTACTAAATTCTAACAAATTATTTTCTAACATTTTTTATGTTTATTCAAATTATAAATAAGTAAAATGTTGCTGATGTCATTCCTAGCTAAAAGCGGGAATCCAGTAATCTTTAATGTCATCCTAGCTAACTTGATCGCGGGATCTAGTCTTTTTAAATGCTTTTTGGATCCCGTGGTCAAGCCACGGGATGACACTGAGTGCGTTTTTTGATCCACGCAACAATGTCCCGCGGGAATGACATAGATAGCCATACAACAAAATCAAGTTTTACCCTACAGTTTAGTATGGAGGATAATCAAGTTTTTTAGGTGATAACGTAAATATTTCAAAACCGTCTTTAGTCACGCCTATAGTATGCTCAAATTGAGCCGATAATGATTTATCACGTGTAGTAACTGTCCATCCATCTAGTTTACTTAATATAGTGTCATAATTACCGGCATTTATCATAGGTTCAACGGTGAAAAACATCCCTTCTTCTAACGTTAGACCCGTGCCGCTGCGACCGTAATTTAATATTGACGGTTCGTCATGAAAAACTCTTCCGATACCGTGACCCGTATAATCTCTAACCACAGAATAATTATGTTTCTCGGCATAGCTTTGAATAGCATGTCCGATATCACCGAGTTTAGCACCGGGTCTAACTACTTCAATCCCTTTCATCATTGCATCATAAGTTACTTGAATAAGACGCTTTGGCTTAATTGCTACGTCACCGACATAATACATACGGCTAGTATCACCGTACCAACCGTCTAAAATTACCGTAACATCAATATTTACTATATCACCGTTTTTTAACGGTTTATCGTTTGGAATGCCGTGACAAACCACATGATTTATAGAAGTACAAATCGATTTCGGAAAGCCTTTGTAATTTAACGGTGCAGGAACGGCATTATGAGAAGTAATAAAATTATGACAAAGGCCATTTAAACTATTAGTAGTGACATTCGGTTTTACGTGATCAGTAATAAAATCGAGCGTCTCTGCAGCTAATTTTCCTGCTGCCCGCATCTTTATGAAATCTTTTCCCGTGTGGATTTTTATGGTCATGAATTTTGGTTACCTTTCCCTCAAAAAAATATATTTTCATAATACAAAATGGCTCTTTTAATGTAAATAACTTATCCTATTATTGTGAGAAGTGCTGCTATGTTACTTGATGTAGATTTTGGATATTATATAATTGCTAATATAATTATTATTTAACATAATGGGTGTAGTGAGGTTATTATTTGCTCTTTCTGTTGTGGCTGCACATTCAACTTTTCATCCATTGCTTAAATTTATAGGTACAACAATTGCAGTACAATCTTTTTTCATGATTTCCGGCTTTTATATGGCTATGATTCAGAGCAATTATACAAGCAAAATAAAATTTTGGAAACGTAGATATTTAAGGCTTTATCTTACTTATATCTTTTGTATTTTAGTTACTTTCTTCTTGCAGCAAAAATTTTCTTTTTTAAGCAATTGTGTCATCTTCCATTTCCGGCTGGTTTTTTTAATTTTTGCAAACCTAACAATGTTGTTGCAAGATGTAACAATGTTTATTGGAATTAATAATAATACAGTACATTTTACAAAATACTTTATTGACTCCACGCCTCCTCTTTATCAATTTTTGTTGATACCTCCTGGTTGGTCAATTGGGCTAGAAATTTCTTTTTATTTAATGGCACCTTGGATTCTAAAAAAGAAAAATATCTATATTTTATCCATAATTTGTATATCTTTAATTACTAGAATTATTCTTCAGTTTAATGGATTTATAGGAGATTCTTGGTCTTATAGATTCTTTCCTTCTGAACTTGCAGTTTTCTTAATTGGTAGTCAAGCATTTTATATTTATACTAATCAAGAAATAAACGAAAAAAAGTCTTGGCTTAGTCAATTACTCTATTTATATATTATATTAATAATTATTACTTTTCCGTTTATCCCAATAGAGCCTCAACTAAAAAAATTACTTTTTTATTGTTTATTTGCTCTATCTTTAGGAAAAATATTTGACTTAACCAAAGATAATAAGTTAGACAAATTAATTGCTTTACTCTCTACCCAGTATATTGTTGTCATTTAATTGTCTTGTATAATATATTACCTGCTATTTCATATTGGGCTGATAATGGGACATTTAATACGTTGGTTACTTTTATAACAGTAATAATTATTTCTTTATTGAAAAGCCTATAGAGTATTATAGAAAAAGATATAAAACTCATAATTTAGCTTAATATTTAAAACTATGCTATATTACATAAATAAAATTCTTTCAAACAATAAGGTACAAGCGGTTATCTTAGGGATAATCGGGCTTGGGATTGTTACTGTTCTCACGTCATATAATATAGACGATCCGTCATTTAACTCGGTCACAACAGAGTACCATAGTAATTTAGTAGGAATTTTTGGCTCTTATTTATCGGATTGTTTATATCAATTTTTTGGGTTGGCTGCTTTTATCATACCGCTTGCTTGCTTTGTTTGGGGGAGAAATTGTTGGTATGGAAGATATCGCGGCTCATTTATCCGTATGTTTGTAATGTTGCTTGCTCTCGTTAGCAGTAGCACATTATTATCTAAGATTAAGCTAGAATTCATACCGGCAAATGCAGGTGGAGCTATCGGAATAATAGCTTCTAATTTTTTTGAGCGATTTACAAATCAACTATACTTATTATTAATATTTTTTACCTTTATTATATTAGTTGTTTTATTTGAAATTAAATTTACTTCTTTAAGTAATTTTATTATTAAGCTAGGGAAATTTTTAATCTATCGGATACAATCTTTTTTACATAATGTATTTTCACGATTGTCGTCGATAAGATTATTCCCTACTAAAAACAATGATAAGATAAATATAACTTCTTCTTACCAAAAGCCTGTAAGTGAAAAAGTAAAATTTCCTGAAGAAGCGAGATCCGTACCTGCAAATCCTATAAAATTCTTTAGCAAACCTGTTAGCCCTAAAATATCTCAAAGCGAAATAGCAGAATTGCCGCCTATTTCGTTATTACGTGATCCTGAAAAACATCATGTAAAAGGAGCTTCGTCCTCAGAGCTTAAACAAAAGGCTGAAGAGTTATTAACCGTGCTGAATGATTTTGGAGTTAAAGGGCAGATAATTAATATCAATCAAGGACCGGTGGTAACTCAATATGAATTTGAGCCGGCAGCAGGTACGAAAACATCAAGGGTAGTAGGATTATCTGACGATATAGCACGCTCACTATCTGCTTTATCAACAAGGATAGCAGTCATACCCGGCAAAAATGTACTTGGTATTGAGCTTCCTAATAAGCAGCGTGAATTCTTTTGCTTAAAAGAACTTATAGAGACCCCAGAATACCAAGACAAATCAACTTTATTGCCGTTAGTCTTGGGTAAAGATTTAGCAGGTAAGCCGCTGATTGCCGATCTTGCTAAAATGCCTCATTTATTAGTAGCAGGAACCACCGGCTCAGGTAAATCCGTCGGTATTAATGTGATGATTGTGTCGCTCTTATACCGCTATACTCCCGAAGAATGTCGCTTTATCATGATTGATCCGAAAATGCTTGAATTATCGGCTTATGATGGAATACCGCATTTGCTAACTCCTGTGGTAACCGAGCCTTCTAAAGCGGTAGTTGCTCTTAAATGGGCAGTTAAGGAAATGGAAAACCGTTATAGAATGATGAGCAATATCGGTGTTAAGAATATCGCAGGTTATAATGCAAAAATCTTAGAAGCGGTTAAAGAGAATAGGGTAATTGAGCGTTCGATTCAAACTGGTTTTGACCCTGAAACAGGTAAGCCTATTTACGAAACCGTTACAATGAATATGGAAAAACTGCCTTACATAGTGGTTATTGTTGATGAGATGGCTGATTTAATGCTAGTTGCCGGTAAGGATATTGAAATGCTGATTCAAAGGCTTGCTCAGATGGCAAGAGCGGCAGGCATCCATATTATTATGGCAACGCAAAGACCTTCTGTAGACGTTATTACTGGTGTCATTAAAGCCAATTTTCCAAGTCGTATTAGTTTTAAAGTTACCTCTAAAATCGATAGCCGAACGATTTTAGGAGAGCAAGGCTCCGAGCAGTTACTCGGTATGGGTGATATGTTATTTATGGGGAGTACTTCCAAGATAAGTAGGGTACACGGACCGTTTGTTAATGAAGCCGAAATTGAGCAAATTACGGAATATTTGAAAGAGAGCGGTACGCCTGAATATATTTCTGCCGTTACCGAGCAACCTGAAGAAGACGATAGTAGCATTGATATCGGTGACGGCACCTCTGATGAAGTGCTTTACAAAAAAGCTGTGCAGATAGTGCGTGACGAACGCAAATCTTCCATTAGCTATATCCAAAGGTCGCTTAGAATTGGCTATAACAAAGCTGCCAACTTAGTTGAGAAGATGGAGAAAGAGGGAATAGTCTCACCACCGAATCATACAGGTAAAAGAGAGATATTATTGCCTGAGAGGTAGGGTATTTTTTCGTCATGCGCTACGCAGCCGTAGGCGTTGTTGCATGGCTCTTATGTCATTCCTGCAAAAACAGAAATCCAGCATAAAGCGAGCTTTAAATTTCAAAAATTTGGTAGAAACTTTATTTATATAGTAAAGGTGTTGATGCCCAGTACAAAGACCAATTAGGACGTATAGCTCTGCATCATGCTATAAAAGCTAATTGCGGTGAAGAATTAATACAGTTTTTAATTGAACACACTGCGTATATTAATTATCGTGATAAATCAGGTCTAACACCGCTGGCTATGGTGAAGAGTAATCATTGTGTCCCGGCTACAGAATTATTGCTCAAAGCTAATGCTTCTGAACATTATATGTATGATGTGTTATTAAGGTGTTAGGAGAATATGGATACTAAATAGTCATTGCGAGCGGGCATTGCCCGCGTGGAGCGATTCCCCCTGTCATCCCATGGTTTGTCCACGGGATGACACCCAGCAGATTTTTCGAGCCATGCAACAAGGCCAACGTCGCTACGGAATGACAATCTATACATAAAAATATCATCTATGTTATTAATTATAATAGACATACTAAAAAAGTTGCGTTATAACACTTTTTAAGTGAGTTAATTTTTATTAAGGTTTACATATATGGCGAATATTTCTCCAAAATTATTTCAAAAAGCAATACAACAAGGTCTTAAAGCTGCTTTATTCACCACCTCAACCGCAGCGATAATGCTGAGTAGTAGCGGGGCACTCGGTGTTGCTGCAGGTGTTATTGCTACTAATAATAATGCAGCATTTAGTGATGATGTTAACAATAATAATTGGAGTGAGATAACGGCTGCAGGGGTAGCTAATGGTGTTCCTGCTGGCAGTCCTCAAAACAATTGGGCATTTACTTACGGTGGTGATTATACTATCACTGCAGATGCAGCCGATCGTATTATTACGGCTATAAATGTTGCGGGTACTACTCCCGTAGGTCTAAATATTGCTCAAAATACCGTTGTTGGTTCGATTATAACGGGAGGTAACTTGTTGCCTGTTACTATTACTGCCGGCAAAAGCTTAACTTTAAACGGTAATAATGCTGTTGCTGCAAATCATGGTTTTGATGCTCCTGCCGATAATTATACAGGTTTAGGAAATATAGCTTTAGGGGGAGCGAATGCTGCATTAATTATACAATCTGCAGTCCCGGCAAAGATAACACTTGCAGGCAATATAAATGGAGGAGGTATAATAACTGTCACGACAGATGCTGCCATTAACGGAACAATAGGTAATACAAATGCATTAGCAACAGTGAATGTAGGAGCAGGTGAAGCCACGTTAGAGGGAGCGGTTATTAAAGCTACTACGACTAAGTTAACAGATGCTGCGTCGGTATTAACCCTTACAAATGCAAATGCAGTATTAACAGGTGCGATTGATAACACCACAGGCGTTGATAATGTAGGTGTCTTAAATTTAAATGGTGCATTAAGTCAAGTAACCGGGAATATAGGTAATACAAATTCATTAGCCACGATAAGTGTAGGAGCAGGTAAAGCCACGTTAGGGGGAGCGGTTATTAAAGCTACTACGACTAAGTTAACGGATAATGCGTCAGCAGTGACATTTACGAATCCTGTAGTGGTGACCGGAGCGATAGATAATACCGGTAATGCAAATAATGGTATAGTGACGTTTACCGGTAATAGTACAGTAACTGGCAATATAGGTAATACAAATGCATTAGCAACAGTGAATGTAGGAGTAGGTTTGCTACAAGTACAAGGCGGAGTGGTAAAATCGAATGCAATAAACTTAACGGATAATGCGTCAGTAGTGACATTTACGAATCCTGTAGTGGTGACCGGAGCGATAGATAATACCGGTAATGCAAATAATGGTATAGCGACGTTTACCGGTAATAGTACAGTAACTGGCAATATAGGTAATACAAATGCATTAGCAACAGTGAATGTAGGAGCAGGTGAAGCCACGTTAGAGGGAGCGGTTATTAAAGCTACTACGACTAAGTTAACAGATGCTGCGTCGGTATTAACCCTTACAAATGCAAATGCAGTATTAACAGGTGCGATTGATAACACCACAGGCGTTGATAATGTAGGTGTCTTAAATTTAAATGGTGCATTAAGTCAAGTAACCGGGAATATAGGTAATACAAATTCATTAGCCACGATAAGTGTAGGAGCAGGTAAAGCCACGTTAGGGGGAGCGGTTATTAAAGCTACTACGACTAAGTTAACGGATAATGCGTCAGCAGTGACATTTACGAATCCTGTAGTGGTGACCGGAGCGATAGATAATACCGGTAATGCAAATAATGGTATAGTAACGTTTACCGGTAATAGTACAGTAACTGGCAATATAGGTAATACAAATGCATTAGCAACAGTGAATGTAGGAGCAGGTGAAGCCACGTTAGAGGGAGCGGTTATTAAAGCTACTACGACTAAGTTAACAGATGCTGCGTCGGTATTAACCCTTACAAATGCAAATGCAGTATTAACAGGTGCGATTGATAACACCACAGGCGTTGATAATGTAGGTGTCTTAAATTTAAATGGTGCATTAAGTCAAGTAACCGGGAATGTAGGTAATACAAATTCATTAGCCACGATAAGTGTAGGAGCAGGTAAAGCCACGTTAGGGGGAGCGGTTATTAAAGCTACTACGACTAAGTTAACAGATGCTGCGTCAGCAGTGACATTTACGAATCCTGTAGTGGTGACCGGAGCGATAGATAATACCGGTAATGCAAATAATGGTATAGTAACGTTTACCGGTAATAGTACAGTAACTGGCAATATAGGTAATACAAATGCATTAGCAACAGTGAATGTAGGAGCAGGTTTGCTACAAGTACAAGGCGGAGTGGTAAAATCGAATGCAATAAACTTAACGGATAATGCGTCAGTAGTGACATTTACGAATCCTGTAGTGGTGACCGGAGCGATAGATAATACCGGTAATGCAAATAATGGTATAGCGACGTTTACCGGTAATAGTACAGTAACTGGCAATATAGGTAATACAAATGCATTAGCAACAGTGAATGTAGGAGCAGGTGAAGCCACGTTAGAGGGAGCGGTTATTAAAGCTACTACGACTAAGTTAACAGATGCTGCGTCGGTATTAACCCTTACAAATGCAAATGCAGTATTAACAGGTGCGATTGATAACACCACAGGCGTTGATAATGTAGGTGTCTTAAATTTAAATGGTGCATTAAGTCAAGTAACCGGGAATATAGGTAATACAAATTCATTAGCCACGATAAGTGTAGGAGCAGGTAAAGCCACGTTAGGGGAGCGGTTATTAAAGCTACTACGACTAAGTTAACGGATAATGCGTCAGCAGTGACATTTACGAATCCTGTAGTGGTGACCGGAGCGATAGATAATACCGGTAATGCAAATAATGGTATAGTAACGTTTACCGGTAATAGTACAGTAACTGGCAATATAGGTAATACAAATGCATTAGCAACAGTGAATGTAGGAGCAGGTGAAGCCACGTTAGAGGGAGCGGTTATTAAAGCTACTACGACTAAGTTAACAGATGCTGCGTCGGTATTAACCCTTACAAATGCAAATGCAGTATTAACAGGTGCGATTGATAACACCACAGGCGTTGATAATGTAGGTGTCTTAAATTTAAATGGTGCATTAAGTCAAGTAACCGGGAATATAGGTAATACAAATTCATTAGCCACGATAAGTGTAGGAGCAGGTAAAGCCACGTTAGGGGGAGCGGTTATTAAAGCTACTACGACTAAGTTAACAGATGCTGCGTCAGCAGTGACATTTACGAATCCTGTAGTGGTGACCGGAGCGATAGATAATACCGGTAATGCAAATAATGGTATAGTAACGTTTACCGGTAATAGTACAGTAACTGGCAATATAGGTAATACAAATGCATTAGCAACAGTGAATGTAGGAGCAGGTTTGCTACAAGTACAAGGCGGAGTGGTAAAATCGAATGCAATAAACTTAACGGATAATGCGTCAGTAGTGACATTTACGAATCCTGTAGTGGTGACCGGAGCGATAGATAATACCGGTAATGCAAATAATGGTATAGCGACGTTTACCGGTAATAGTACAGTAACTGGCAATATAGGTAATACAAATGCATTAGCAACAGTGAATGTAGGAGCAGGTTTGCTACAAGTACAAGGCGGAGTGGTAAAATCGAATGCAATAAACTTAACGGATAATGCGTCAGCAGTGACATTTACGAATCCTGTAGTGGTGACCGGGGCGATAGATAATACCGGTAATGCAAATAATGGTATAGTAACGTTTACCGGTAATAGTATAGTAACTGGCAATATAGGTAATACAAATGCATTAGCAACAGTGAATGTAGGAGCAGGTATAACATTACACGCTGGAGGAAGTCTAGATGCGAATAATATAGATTTTGGAGCCAGGAGTACTTTAGAGTTTAACGGACCTCTTGATGGTGGTGGTAACGCAATCCCTTATTATTTTAAAGGAGCTATAGCAAACGGCAATAATGCTATATTAAATGTTAATACAAAGTTACTTACGGCATATCATTCAACTATAGGAACAGTTGCAGAAATCAATATTGGAGCCGGTACTCTTTTTGCAATTGATGCAAGTGCTGGTGATGTTACTATATTAAATGCTCAAGATATTAATTTTAGAGCTCTAGATTCTGGTTTAGTACTTTCTAACTTAACCGGAGTCGGAGTAAATAATATATTATTAGCAGCTGATTTAGTAGCTCCCGGTGCTGATGAAGGTACGGTAATCTTTAATGGTGGGGTTAATGGTCTGAATATTGGGAGTAATGTAGCAGGTACCGCTAGAAATATCGGTGATGGAGGCGGTAATAAATTTAACACTTTACTTATTGATAATGCCGTTACAATAACTGACGATGTAAATTTAGAAGGTATACAGAACGTGCTTATTAACAATAAAGCAGATTTTACTAGTAGTACAGCATTTAATGCTGGTGCTATACAAATAAACGATGCTACTTATACGATTGATGCAAATAATGGTAATTTAAATATACCGGCAGGAAATATTCAATTTGCACATGCGGATGCTCAATTAATATTACAAAATAGTTCAGGAAACGACCGTACGATCACACTAGGTGCGAATATAGACCCTGATAATGACGATGAGGGTATAGTAATATTAAATTCTGTAACTGCAGGAAAAAAATTAACGATAGCCGGAGGCAAGACGTTTGGTGGAGCTCATAAGTTACAAACTATAGTTTTCAAAGGAGCGGGAGATTGTGGCACGGCAGGTACCACTTTTAATACAACAAATATAGTGCTTGATATTACAGGTCAATTAGAACTTGGAGCTACTACGGCAAATGTAGTTTTATTTAAGGATGCTGTTCAATTAACTCAAACCGGTAATATTGGAGGTTTCTTAGATTTTAATGCAAAAAACGGTACGGTAACATTAAATAACAATGTAAATGTTGCGGGAACAGTCAAAAATACCGGTGGTACTAATAACGGTACGTTAATAGTTTTAGGTGCAAGTAATCTTAATAGAGTAAACGGGATTGCTATGTTAAAAGTAGGTGCAGGAAATGTAACTATTGCCAAAGGCGGTAACGTTAAAATCGGCGAAATCCAAGGTACAGGTACAAATACTTTAACATTACCTGCACACTTTAACTTAACAGGCAGCATAAATAAAACCGGTGGTCAGGCTCTGAAGCTAAACTTCATGAAAGGCGGTAGTGTTAGCGGTGTTGTAGGGACTGCGGCTAATTCGGTTGGTGATATCACAACGGCAGGTGCTACAAGTTTTGCAAGCAGTGTTAACGCAAAAGGTACCGCGACACTTGGCGGTACTACAAGCTTTGCCCATACATTCACTAATACAGGTGCGGTTACTTTAGCCAAAGGTTCTATCACTAGTTTTGCTAAAAATGTAACGGCTACCAGCTTTGTAGCTAACAGTGCTACTATTAATTTCGGCAATAGCCTAGCCTTTAATAGTAATATAACAGGTAGCGGTACTACACTTACTTTAGGTGCAAATCAAGTAACATATAATGGTACCGGTAGCTTTACCGATACGCTAACCTTAAATACTACTTTTGACGGAGCAGCTAAGTCAGGTGGTAATATCTTAATTAAATCAGGTAGTACTCTTGATTTATCAGGGGTTTCAACTTTAGCACTTGTTGTTACTGCTACTAATTTCGACATGAATAATATAAGCCCAGATACAAAATATACGGTAATATCTGCAGAAACAGCAGGTGGTTTAAAGCCTACTCCTAAAGAGAATGTTAAAATAACTATTAATAATGACAACCGTTTTGTTGACTTTACTTTTGATGCATCGACTTTAACGTTATTTGCAGAGGATATAGCTGCAGATGTTATAGATAAAGATTTTGCACCGGGTGGACCGCTTGCAAATATCCCAAATGCTGCAAATATAAAGAAATCGCTTGAGTTAATGGGGGATGCTCCCAATGGTTCAGATGCACGTCAAGCTTTCAATAACTTTGGTCTAATGACACCGCTACAGGAAGCAGATGCTACAACTCATCTTATGCAAGATGTTGTAAAACCTAGCGACACTATAGCTGCCGTTAATAATCAAGTTGTAGCGAGTAATATATCAAGTAATATAACTGCTCTAAATGCTAGAATGGATAAAGTACAAGTAGGGAATAAAGGTCCTGTTTCTTCTGGTGATGAAGATATGGATGCTAAGTTTGGTGCGTGGATAAGCCCGTTTGTCGGTAATGCAACGCAGAAGATGTGTAACAGTATAAGTGGTTATAAGTCTGATACAACTGGTGGCACTATAGGTTTTGATGGCTTCGTTAGCGATGATCTAGTACTCGGACTTGCATATACAAGAGCCGATACTGACATTAAGCTAAAAAATAATAAAATGGGCGATAAGAATAAGGTAGAGAGCAACATCTATTCTTTATACGGTTTATATAGTGTACCTTATGAAAATCTCTTCGTTGAAGCTATAGCATCTTACTCAGATAATAAGATAAGAAGCAAATCAAGACGTGTTATTGCAACGACACTAGAGACTGTTGGTTATCAAACTGCAAACGGTAAGTATAAATCCGAAAGCTATACAGGTCAGTTAATGGCTGGTTATACCTATATGATGCCTGAGAACATTAACTTAACACCGTTAGCTGGGCTTAGATATTCGACTATCAAAGATAAGGGCTATAAGGAAACCGGTACTACTTACCAAAATCTTACCGTTAAAGGCAAGAACTATAATACTTTCGACGGTTTACTCGGTGCTAAAGTATCAAGTAATATCAATGTCAATGAAATAGTGCTAACACCTGAGCTTTACGCAATGGTCGATTATGCATTCAAGAATAAAGTTTCGGCGATTGATGCAAGATTACAAGGTATGACTGCTCCTCTTCCAACCAACAGCTTTAAGCAAAGAAAAACAAGTTTTGATGTTGGTGTCGGTGTTACTGCTAAGTATAAAATGATGGAATACGGGATTAACTACGATACCAATATCGGAAGTAAGTATTTCGCTCAGCAAGGTAGTGTAAAAGTTCGTGTTAATTTTTAATTAACCGTTCTATAAGCATAAAAAAAGCCTATATAGTTTGACTATATAGGCTTTTTTGCTTTATAATGTAGTTTTGAGAAGCGTCATTGTGAGGAGCGAAGCAACGTGGCAATCTCGTCAAATATCCTGAGATTGCTTCGTCACTTACTTCGTAATTTCCTTGCAATGAAGATAAAAACTTAAATAAAAAATTATGTTAGATAATATTAGAAAAACTGCCGATAGTTTTATAATGCGGGTTTTATTCGCAATGATAGCTTTTGCTTTTGTCGGCTTTGGTATTAAAGATGTATTAAATGGAAGAAGAAGCGGCGATATTGTTACTTTTTCTCATGTGAAAAATATCTCCCAGGAAGATTTTTTGAGAGCAAAATCTTTAGAAATTAATGTTATAAGTAAGCAAACGGGAACAAGTTTAACGGATGAAGAAATAGCACAGTTAAATATTGATAACCGAATCCTAAAAAGGCTTGTTTACGATAATGTCTTAGATTATTTAGTGAGTTATTATGACTTAGATCTAAGTGATGATACAGTTAAAATTTTAGTTAAAGAATCACCGGTTTTTAAAAATGAGCAAGGTGTTTTCAATATAAAAATTTTTAAAACTTATTTTAGAAATTCTTATATGGATGAAGAAAAATATTTATTAAACTTCAAAGAAAAAGCTCTAAAAAATATTTTTGTTGGTACTTTTATAGAAAGTTTCTATGTTCCTAAAGCTATGACTGACAATATAGTAGATTATATGGCTGAAAAAAGAGAAGTAGAATTAATACAAATAGATTTACAAAATAAACCGAAAGATTTACAAATCCCTACTCCTACCGGTCAGCAATTAAAGGATTTTTACCAAGATAATAAAACCGCGTTTGAGGTACCTGAGAAACGCAGCTTTTCTTATATTAAAGCTAATATTAAGGATTTAAAAGTCTCAGTTACTCAAGATGAGTTGTTAGAATTTTATAATGAAAATAAAGATGAATTCGGTGATCAAAGTTTTGAAGCGGTACAAAAACAATTACATGATTTATTAAAGGCTCAAAAAATCGACATACTTAATATGGAGTTTGCTAAAAAGCTGGAAGATGAGACGGCAGCCGGTTCTAGCTTAGTTGAAATTGCCGAAAAATATAAGCTACCGATACAAAACGTTAACTATATCAGTTATGCAGAGCTTATTGAAGATAAAATAATTGCTGAAAGTGCCGATAGTATTTTTGAGCTTTCGGAAGGTGAATTATCTTATCCTATAGAAACAGAGGATAAAAGCTATCTTATATTGGTAGAATTAAAATCTATTCAGCCGGCAAAAATACCTGAATTTGATGCTATTAAAGAGCAGGTAAATAAAGCTTGGATAAAGCGGAATATTGCAGATGTAAACTTAAAAATTATCAAGGATTTAGCAAAGGAATATAATTCAGATCAAGAGAACATAAAAGAGCTTAAAGCTACCGGAATAAAAATAAGCAAAAAAAGCTATATTAGATCCGAAATGGAAAATGATCTAACACTAACTCCTGAAATATTATTATCAATTTTTAATACTACAATAGGAAGTAATACGCCTGTATTTCAAGTAGGTGATGAAGTATATTTTGCACATATTAAATCTAGCAGTATCGATGAATTAACAGCTAAAAATATTCATGTCAATTCAGAAAAAAATATAATATATAATATTAAAAATTCTGTAATTGACGAGCTAATTAACTACACAATTATTCAGAATGATATGCAGGTAAAAGCTAATTTTAGTAAGTAGCGAAATCCATCAGGTCATACCGTATCGTCATTGCGAGGAAATTACGAAGTAATTGACGAAGCAATCTCAGGATATTTAATGAGATTGTCACGCAGCCTATGGCTGCTCGCAATGACGATAAAATAAGCCGCACATTATAAACAAAAAAAACTATGAGCTTTAAAGATTTACCGGAGTTTTTAAAATTTTTAGAAAAAAACGGTGAGTTAAAGCGTATTGCTCTTGAGGTTAAAACTGACTTAGAAATTACTGAAATTAGTAGAAGAGTATTAGCACAAGGCGGACCTGCATTACTTTTTGAAAATGTTATAAAAGTCGACGGCATTAAGTCCGACATACCTGTTCTAACTAATCTTTATGCTAGTATAAATCGTATTTGTATGGGGCTTAAACTTAAGTCACCCAAAGAATTAAGAGAACTTGGCGTTTTACTAGCATTCCTTAAACAGCCGCAACCACCCGCATCTTTTAAAGAAACATTGTCAATGTTACCGCTTGCTAAGCGTATATTTGCTATGTCTCCTAAAACCGTATCAAAAGCAGCTTGTCATGAAATCGTCATTGACAAACCGAATATTAATATATTGCCGATCCAAAGATGTTGGCCGGATGATATTTCGCCTTTAATTACTTGGGGTATAGTATTTACTAAAGGTCCAACAAAAGATAAAATCGATAATTACAACCTTGGCATATATAGAATGCAGGTTATTTCAGAAAATAAGCTATTGATGCGTTGGTTAAAGTTACGGGGGGGAGCAGAGCATCATAAACGTTGGAAAGAAGCAAAAAAAGAACCTTTTCCTACTGCTATCGTTATCGGGGCAAATCCAGCGGTAACTTTGGCAGCAGTTATGCCGATACCTGAGAATATCTCGGAGTATAATTTTGCTGGTTTACTCGGTAATAAAAAAGTAGAGTTGGTACAATGCAAAACTATTGACCTCAAAGTACCTGCACATAGTGAAATAGTTCTGGAAGGCTATGTAAGTTTAGAGGAGTATTTGCCTGAAGGTCCTTTTGGGGATCACACCGGATATTATAATGATGTTGAGGAATTTCCTGTATTTACGGTTACCGCAATAACGATGAAGAAAAATCCAGTATATTTAAGCACCTATACAGGAGAACCGCCTGATGAGCCATCAATCTTAGGTGAAGCATTAAATGAAATTTTTATTCCTATATTACAGCAACAATTTCCGGAAATAGTCGATTTTTGGCTTCCACCTGAAGGTTGTTCATATAGAGTTGCGGTAGTATCGATTAAAAAATCCTATCCCGGTCATGCTAAAAGAATAATGCTTGGGATTTGGTCTTACTTACGGCACTTTATGTATAGTAAGTTTATTATAGTTGTAGATGACGATATTGATGTTCGTAATTGGCAAGAAGTAATTTGGGCAATAGCAACAAGAAGCGACCCAAGGCGTGATACGAGCTTTATAGATAATTCCCCGATAGATTATTTGGATTTTGCATCTCCTGAGTCAGGCCTTGGTAGTAAAATGGGAATAGATGCAACCGATAAAATATACCCTGAGACAAATAGAAAATGGGGTAAAAAAATAGAAATGAGTCAGGAAGTTATCGACAAGGTTAATAGTATGTGGAATAGTTTAAAGATATAAGGTATACTCGTTTAATTTGAAAAATTGGCGTCGTTGTTTCATATTTTTTGATCCTCACGTAGGGCTAATGATTTAATTTGGACGTTTTTTGTCAATAATTACTTACTCGGTAAAAAACCGATGCATTTTGATTTGCTATATTGGAATGCGGATTCTACTAATTTGCTGGCAAAAATGTATGAGGAATATTTACAAAATACATATTGCAATAACTTGCTAAAAGAGTCTAATAATTTAGAGATACTCTGAACAAAAATAGATCTTGGAAAAGTTAATTGTAACTCTTTTTTCGTAGCCGCAAAAGAAGATCATATAGCTCCATGGCGTTCAATATATGATGGAGTAAAATTATTAAACGGACATAAGATTTTTTGTCTCACGGATTCAGGGCATGTAGCAGTTGTAGTTAATCCTCCCGCTAGTGCTAAATATAATTATCGGTTTAATGACGACTTAAGTTTAAGTAGTCATGAGTGGCTTATGAAAGCTACGGAATATAAAGGCTCATGGTGGAATTATTGGCTTAATTGGCTTATAAAAAATAATGATAATAAGCTAGTAGATTCTTTAGATTATCAGAATCTAGAGGTTATTGAAGAAGCTCCAGGAAGTTACGTAAGGAAGTAGGTGTTGTTTGTGGGGATACTAAATCGTCATTGCGAGCAGCCATAGGCTGCATGGCAATCTCATGAGATTTTGCTTCGTCAATTACTTTGTACTTTTCCTCGCAATGACGGAAAAGCCGATCTATGCAATGCCTAAAATATAAATAAGTCATGAAGAGAAAAAATAATAAATTTATAGAAATATCTATTGCCTTTATTTTGGGAATTGCTTTAGGTCTTTATGGACAGAATCCGGATTATTTTACTAATCTAATAAGTCAAAAATCATTAGCTTTATCTGCTATGCAAATAAAGCATTACAATATTTCAGAGCTTTCAAGAAGTAAAGTTAGTACATGTTTTACTCCGCCTGCCGGTTGTACTAAGTTTATAGCCAATCAGATAGATAAAGCTGAAGAATCTATTTATATGCAGGCATACGGTATGAGCGATGCGTTAATTACTACTGCACTTATTAATGCACAAGCGCGAGGAGTAAAGGTTAGAATATTGCTTGATCGTAGTAATTTAAAGCAAAAATTTTCTAAATTACATGAATTACAACGAGCAAAAATTGATGTAGATATAGATAAAGTACCGGGAATCGCTCATAATAAAGTTATAATTATTGATAAAAAGAAAGTAATAACCGGTTCGTTTAATTTCACGGCTGCTGCCGATAAACGTAATGCTGAAAATGTAATTATTATAGAAGATCAGGAGCTAGCAGAATCTTATTTACAAAATTGGTTAAACAGAAAGGCGAGCAACTGAGAGGAGATTTCCACTATGTCATTCTTGCGAAAGCAGGAATCTAGTAGCTAAAAGATATAAATAGATTTTAAACATTTTTGATGACATTCACTAGCTTGTTTGAAATCTTTAGAAGTTGCTGCTTCTTTAGTAGTATTCAAAATAGTATTAACATTATTTTGTATAATTTCGGAATTTTTCTTAAGCAAAGATTGCATGCTTTCTGTAGCAATTTGGTTAGTTATTAAAAGAATATTCATAGCTCTTTGCATTGTATTTGTGATAGATGCAAGATCTACACTAGGGATATTTTTCATAGAACTCATATAAAATTCTGGATTCATATAGGATTTCATTAAAAATTGTGTATTATTTCACATTATTCATTATCCTAAAAAATTTTTTGTGTTTTATAGGTTACGTATATGTAAACATAAACCCTCAATTCATGCTCACATTTATAAAATTATGAGTCAATAATTGTTAGCATTAAGAATAATATTAAAAATAGTTAAGTTTTTATAAATGTTAGATACATCAATTCAAGCATTAATAAATAAGTGGCAAAAATACCTCGTTTTGCAAAGAAATTACTCTAATCATACAGTAAGTTCTTATAATAATGACCTTAAGCATTTTCTTGAGTTTATGAATTATTATAATTCAGAGCTTGTAACGATAAATCATATTAAAACCGCAGATATCAGATTAATCCGAAGTTGGCTTGCAAAACGTAACTGTGATAATTTTACCGCTTCTTCAATTTCACGTGGTTTGTCTGCAGTAAAAAATTTTTATAGGTTTTTAGAGAAAACAACACAATTAAATAGTCATATAATTTTTTCTATAAAATCTCCTAAAAAGACTAAATTGTTACCAAAAGCTTTATCGGAAGATGATGTAGTAATATCACTTGAACATATTGAAGAATACGGGAATGTTAAGTGGGTAGAACTTAGAAATAACAGGTTGGCTGATAAGTCCCCGGTCTAAGCTTGCATGCCTGCAGGTAACTTCGTATAGTACACATTATACGAAGTTATCTCTAGATTATTTGCCGACTACCTTGGTGATCTCGCCTTTCACGTAGTGAACAAATTCTTCCAACTGATCTGCGCGCGAGGCCAAGCGATCTTCTTGTCCAAGATAAGCCTGCCTAGCTTCAAGTATGACGGGCTGATACTGGGCCGGCAGGCGCTCCATTGCCCAGTCGGCAGCGACATCCTTCGGCGCGATTTTGCCGGTTACTGCGCTGTACCAAATGCGGGACAACGTAAGCACTACATTTCGCTCATCGCCAGCCCAGTCGGGCGGCGAGTTCCATAGCGTTAAGGTTTCATTTAGCGCCTCAAATAGATCCTGTTCAGGAACCGGATCAAAGAGTTCCTCCGCCGCTGGACCTACCAAGGCAACGCTATGTTCTCTTGCTTTTGTCAGCAAGATAGCCAGATCAATGTCGATCGTGGCTGGCTCGAAGATACCTGCAAGAATGTCATTGCGCTGCCATTCTCCAAATTGCAGTTCGCGCTTAGCTGGATAACGCCACGGAATGATGTCGTCGTGCACAACAATGGTGACTTCTACAGCGCGGAGAATCTCGCTCTCTCCAGGGGAAGCCGAAGTTTCCAAAAGGTCGTTGATCAAAGCTCGCCGCGTTGTTTCATCAAGCCTTACGGTCACCGTAACCAGCAAATCAATATCACTGTGTGGCTTCAGGCCGCCATCCACTGCGGAGCCGTACAAATGTACGGCCAGCAACGTCGGTTCGAGATGGCGCTCGATGACGCCAACTACCTCTGATAGTTGAGTCGATACTTCGGCGATCACCGCTTCCCTCATAATTTAATCCCTATTTGTATAATTCGTCCATTCCACCTGTAGAGTGTCTTCCCTCTGCTCTTTCATATTGCTCTACAATCGTATAGTCTTCATTATGTGACGTAATATCCAGCTTGATATTGACGTTGTATGCTCCAGGTAATTGTACCGGTTTCTTAGCTTTGTATGTCGTCTTGACCTCGGCATCATAATGGCCTCCATCTTTCAGCTTCAGGCGTTGCTTGATTTCGCCTTTAAGTGCTCCGTCCTCCGGGTACATTCTCTCGCTGCTGGCTTCCCAGCCCATCGTTTTCTTCTGCATGACAGGTCCGTCTGACGGAAAGTTTGTGCCGCGCAGTTTAACTTTATAAATAAATTCTCCATCTTGCAGTGATGAATCCTGCGTCACCGTAACAACGCCGCCATCTTCGAAGTTCATGACGCGTTCCCATTTAAATCCTTCCGGGAAAGACAGTTTAAGGTAGTCAGGAATATCCGCAGGATGTTTCACATAGGCTTTAGAACCATACATAAATTGCGGTGAAAGAATATCCCACGCGAATGGAAGCGGTCCGCCTTTTGTGACCTTAAGTTTAGCCGTCTGTGTGCCTTCATACGGTCTTCCTTCGCCTTCGCCTTCGATTTCAAACTCATGACCATTAACGCTTCCTTCCATGTGCACCTTAAATCTCATAAACTCTTTGATGATCGCCATATTATCTTCCTCTCCCTTGCTGACCATTATAATATCCCTTATGTTACTCAGATAACTTAGGATAAATCATACATAATGTTAATGCAACAGTTATTTAATGTATGGTTGTAATAATAAAACTGTAAATGGTATGCTAGATTAAAAATAAAATCATCAATAAATATCCGGGAAACTTCCGGAGATTTTTTGAGGCAGCGCGCTGGGCACTTGTTAGTGCGCGCGTTTTATGCTAGCATGCGGCGATCGTTCTAGGAGGAGCCGTAACTTCGTATAGGATACTTTATACGAAGTTATCAGACCGGGGACTTATCAGCCAACCTGTTAAAGCCCTACTTGTCCTTATATATGCTTCAGGTCTACGTATATCGGAAGCATTATCAATTACGAAACTTCATCTACAAAATCTAGAATTTATAAGAATAATAGGTAAAGGTAGTAAAGAAAGAATAATTCCGTGGTTACCGATTGCTAAAAATTTAATTACCCAATATTTAGAAATATTGCCGTATAAGTTAGGTGATAATGAACCCATATTTAGAGGAAAGCAGGGTAAGAAATTGCAACCACCGGTATTTAATCGTGAATTAATTAAATTAAAGCATTTTTATGGTTTACCGCAGCATTTAACTGCTCATTCATTTAGACATAGTTTTGCTTCACATTTGCTTGAGCATGGTGCAGATTTACGCTCTCTTCAAGAACTATTAGGTCATAAAAGTCTATCTACTACACAAAACTATACTAAAACAAGTATAAAGCATTTAGAAGCTGTATATACTACCGCATATCCAATTAAAAAATAAAATATATTAATATTCATAATCTTCTTGCATTAATTTTAAGTTATATATTATTTTAAAAACCTTATAAACATAATATATTAAAGTTAATATTGAGATATTAATATGCTAGAAACACTTTTAAAAACCTTATAAACATAATATATTAAAGTTAATATTGAGATATTAATATGCTAGAAACACCTAAATTACCTATGGGATATAAACCTTCTCAAGATGAAGAATATATGTGTCCTAATCACCTAGAATATTTTAGACAAAAACTTTTAAGATGGAAAGAGGATTTATTAAAGGAATCTCAAGAGACTTTAAATCATTTAAAGGAAGCAAATTTAAAAGAATCCGATCTTAACGATTGTGCTACTCATGAAACAGAAAGAGCTTTTGAGCTTCGTAGTAGAAATAGATATTGTAAATTAATGAGTAAAATAGAAGAAGCATTATCACGTATTAAAAATGGAGAATATGGTTACTGTGAAGAAACAGGCGACCCAATAGGTATAAAAAGATTAGAAGCACGACCTATTGCTGCATTATGTATTGAAGCTCAAGAGCGTCATGAAAATTATGAGAGAAGTCATTTGGATGAGCCTGGGAATTAAGTAGCTAGGTAATTTATGTGCGTGGATCGCAAGAATCCAAAAACATTTAATGCCACCCCGTGGCTTGACTTGACCACGGGGTCTAGAAAAACAAATTATTATATTAATAATTTTAGTATTTTTAACTAGATTCCGTGATCAAGTCGCGGAATGACAATAATTCATTTTTGCAGGCATGATATTTGAACATCTAAAACCTAAAGAAGTTAGAGCATTTACTGTTTCAAATAAAGGTAATCCCATAACATTTGAATATGAGCCGGAAATAAATGAGATAAAAGCTTCTGCATAACCGGAAATTTTACATCCGCTGGCTTTATCTATTCCCTCATCCAAAGAACAATAAAAATTAATCTCTTCATCACTTAATTTTTTGAACTTAACAATAGTCTGAACTATTTTTTGTCTAACTGTAAGCTGATCATTCTCTTTTTTGATAATACATAAACCGGTATAGACACGATGACGACGCCCGGATAACATCTTAATACAATTCTTGACTTCTTCATAAGTAGTAGCTTTCGGCAATATTCTTCTACCTACTGCCGCTACGGTATCGGCAGCTATAATTATAGCTGATTCCTCTATTTGAGATGCAATTTTTATAGCTTTTTCGTAAGCAAGTCTTATGGCTAAGGGAGCGGGTAATTCACGCAAATTAGGTGTTTCGTCTATATCTGCCAGAATAATTTGTGAAGGGATAATTTTGATTCTGTTTAGTAACTCAATTCTTGCAGGAGAGCTTGATGCTAATATAATCGGTAGGTTTTTTCTGTTCTGCTTCATACTTATAAAGACTAGTGACGATGAACCACACGCCCCTTAGTTAAATCATAAGGAGTCATTTCTACCATAACTTTATCTCCTAGTAATATTCTGATACGATTTTTACGCATCCTACCGGAAGTATGAGCAATAATTACATGATCATTCTCAAGCTTTACTCTGAAAGTAGCATTAGGTAAAAGTTCAAGTACTGTACCTGTAAACTGAATGAGGTCGTCTTTTGACATTATAATTTATGTTTTTATGGTCGGGGCGGAGAGATTCGAACTCCCGACCCTCTGGTCCCAAACCAGATGCGCTACCAGGCTGCGCTACGCCCCGATAATTAATTATGTCTATACTATATACTCTATTATTCGTAGCAAATCAATTTGTTTATATAAAAATTTATAGATTTTACCTAGAAAAAGTGGTTTTGTTAGGTTCTAAGCGTCATTGTATTAGTCCTGCGGCTTTGTTGTATGGCCCTTATGTTCATACCCGTGGAAGCGGGAATCCAGTCTTTTTTGCTGTTATACTGTGACTTGACCCCGATCTTGTATAACAGACTGTGTCCTGAGATCCCGCAATCAAGTTGCGGGATGACATTAAAGATTACTGGATTCCTGCTTTCGCAGGAATGACATAAGAGGTACAAAAATTAATAAAGTTTTGCGGTTTGCACTAAGAAGCTAAAATAGATAGGTTTTACCCTTGTATTTCTTAAGTTTTATATACGATTTACCGAATTTCTATAAAGAGTACATAAAGTTTAATTTATTTTAAACAAGAAAAAGTAACCATAAGTTACTTTTTCTATATAGAAAATACCTTCTTTATAATTATTTTTTATAGATATTTTTAGTATTAATTAGTGTTTTTCAATTAAAAGTAATATGTTATTTATATAACAAAATCATAAGTTAGAAAAATTAAGCCCAAATTTAGGAGATATTATGTCAAGTCAACGATAAAAAATTTAATAAAAAAAGGCATGTTTACATCAATTGCGGCATTGATGCTTGCTAGCACTAGTTAGTGCCCTTTGTATTGCTAACCGAATCGTAACAGTAGGGGGTGGCTCAGTAGCTGATGGTAGTGCTTTTGGCGGAGGAGCATATGTACTAGGTTCATTTGTAAGCCTTGGCGAAGTAAATAATTTTACTGCAGATGTGCCAGCAATGCCTGCTATATATATTTAGAGATACCTTTAATAATGCAACAATGACTGTGCCAAATAACATATTTTGGATCGGTTATACCTGTTGATCTTACTAAAGAAAATGTCGGGCGTGTTGTAGATGTCCCTAACGCTATAAACATCACTTTAACAGGTACGCCAGTTACAAATGCACAAGCACTTGCAGTGGTTCCTCCTTTTGCTCCAGGACCAGGAGAAGCACCAGGGAATACTTACTATTTTAACAGCTTTAATTTTAACGATTTAGCTAGTACTTTGATTTTTCAGGCTACATCACTTTTTCCTTCTACTGGTGATAATAGAATCGCCTTTATCTCAGGTCCAGGTAGTATAGTAACTTCTGTTCAAGGCCAGGCAGATCTTACATTACAGATTGACACTGACTTTCAATTTAAACATCCAAGTTGGATTAAGGCAAAAACTTTTAATATTGCAAATAATAAGCTACTTAATTTTGCTACTGATACTTCACCAGCCGCAGGTCTTTACGTTAATGTAAGTTATGGATATACAACCTATAGACATAGTATCAAGTTCGGCGGCCAAAATGCTACTTATGACGTAAGTAATGAATCGCCAAATGCTGCAGAATTTGTGGCTAGCTTCAACCTAGTTCCAGCAAATGATGTAGATGGTCAATTAAGAGTACACGTGGTTTCCGGTAGCCGAGAAATTGCACTTAATGCAGGTAGCGGTAATGGAACAGGAGGGACAATAAGGCTTAACAAATTTTTAACCGATGGGATAGGAGCTCCTCTAAATCACACTCCAGCTACAATTACAGGAACCATCTTTGCCCAAACTATTCAGATAGGGAACCAGTATCAGCCTATTAATATAGGAGTAGACACGCCGTATGGTGTGGATTGGATACCGGCGCGGGAGGATTAGTACAATTTACGCAGAACTCGTTAGTACGATTTCAGCAAGATGTAATTTCTGATATAGATTTTAACGGTACGGCCGTACAAGTAACAATCGCTGATGGTAAGAATGTTGGTGGGGCTACCGGTGGTAATATAGATAATAAATTAGGAGGAGGTGTTAAATTTTGTCGGTAATAGTACGGTTATCGGTAATGTAGGAGCTACAAATCCGGTTAATATATTAAATGTTCAAGGCAATAATGCCGGTACAATAAACCTTGCTGCGGGCGGTAATTTAGCGGCAGTAACAAGTAGCGGAGGTGTTAACGGCATTGTTAATGTTTTAGGAGTAGGTACGCTTGGACCTGTAACAGGTATTGCGGCTTTGAATCTTAACGGAGCAGGGAATGTTATGATAGTCGGAGCATCTAGTGCAACTACTCTTACCATAAATAATGCAGGTGTGGTAGCTACAGCTGCGGGTGGTTTTACCAGTAATGCTGCGGTCGGAGCAGGCCAACTTACAACAAATACTACGGGTAATGTTACTGTCGGAACAGGAACATATACAGGCAATATTACCGGTAATGCAACTTTTTGCGGGGCCGGAACTATTAACACAACAGTTATTACAGGACAGACTGATTTTAAAGGGTCTGCAGGTACGGTTAACGTTAATGATATCGGTACTTTAGCAGCAGTGACAAGTAGTGCAGCAACTAACAGTAATTTAGTATTTTTAGGAGGCGGTAACGTTACCGGAGTCATAAATAATATTGGAGCAATTACTGTTAATGCAGCGGGTAATAAAACGGTTATCTTGCAAAAAAGTGTATCCGCTACTTCTTTAACACTTGGTAACAATGCTGTGGCGAATTTACAAGACTCGCTTACAAAAAGCGGTAACGTGGATTTTACCAATGGCGGTGTTTTAGAGTTTTCGGGAGCAAATCCTGCAGGTTATTTACTTAACAGCCAAATCAAAAACGGGAACACAGGAACATTAAACGTTTATACTACCGGTACTACTTTAACGGCTACTGATTCAAGTATAGGTATGGTAAACACAATTAATATCGGGCAAGGAAATGCAGTCGCGGCATTTACGATAGATGTATCTAACAAGGCTTTAACGCTAGGAAGTGATATTAATTTGAATAATACTAAATCCGTATTTGGTTTAACTACTAGCAAAAATCAACAAGTTACCTTTATGAATAGTGTCGATGGTTTTGCCGGTGGAGGCGGTAGCGTCAATTTAAGTAGTACTTCTAGTACTATACCTAATAATAATGTGTTAACTTTGCAGGGTAATTTGGGTAATGAAACTCTTGGCACAAAGGCAAATCCCCTTGCTGTTATAAATGTTAGTGGTAATGTCGGCGTTGTTGGTACTAATGCTACGTTAGGTACAAATGGACTTGATATGAGTAATACTGCAGTGCTTAATATTGCTGCTGGCGGGGTTTTTGCCGATGCATCACTTACCTCGGCTAAGATTGCCAAAATTAATATCGGTGAGGTTAATGCTGGACCAGCCGTTTATGCCCTTGATGCATTAAACGGTGATTTTCCATTAGATGCACCAGGTGTTACATTCGTGAATTCCGAATCTGTTTTAAAGTTAATGACTACCGTAGCTAGAGGCAAAAACAGTACTATAGAGTTAACAGGTAATATAGAGCCAGTTGTTCCAAATACCGGTGTAGTTGAGATAAATGCAAGAAATGCTAATACCAAGTTAACAATAGATGGTATGGCTAATAAGTATGCTATCGGAACAAAAGCAAATCCGGTGAGTAAAATACAACTTACAGGGCACGGAACACTGGTAATAACTGCTCTTAATACCCCAAAAATATCGACGTATCCGTTGCAAAAGTTGCTATAGGATCACAGTTTGGATCAAATTTTTTTCTCCACTCCTTCCGGTTCTATTAATAGCGAGCTTGGGGCTGTAAAGATTGACGGTAATATGAATTGCCAAAATAATGCCGGTACCCTAGCAATATTTGCTAGTGATATAGCAAATAATATAACATCAGCTATTACCGGTAATATAACAAGTACCGGAGGTACTAACGGTACTATAGGTACAGTTGACTGTAATGGAAACTTAACGAATACAATTACGAACCTTGCAATGTTAAAAGCGGGTGTTGACAACAGCACTGTTACGATTAACGCCGGCGGTAATATGTCAATTGCTGAAATCCAAGGAACCGGCACGGGTAATAAGTGTTTACTCAAGCAACTAATTTAACCAGTGGTATTAACATCACAGGCGGTAAAGATGTGGATTTAATGTTTACCGGTCCAAGCAGCGTTAGTGGAGCTATAGGTAGCAGTACTTCAAAAGTGGGTGATATAACTATTAGCTGTGATGTATTAAATTGTACCGGAGGTATTAATGCAGGATATGTAATATTAATAAATGGTGGCGACATAAAATTTAAGGGAACAACGAATAGTTTAGATATTTCTAAAGGATCAAGCTTTTCTCCTTTTGCTTTTAAATCCTGAGGATAGAGCATGGTGATTTTTGATGAATTTACTGCTATTACTTATTCCGGTAGTATAGGTACTAAAGGAATGGTCGATATAGTTCAAATAGACAGGGGTGATGTTACAATTCAAGGTACTGTGAAAACAGGCTCGATTTCATTTACTACTGCTCAGTCTGCAACTTTAAGCCTTAATAATACAAGTATAATAAATGAATCAATTACGACCACAGGTAATAAAATCCATACTCTTGCAATATCAAATGATTTAACAACTGGAGCTAGCGGTAGTGGTTCGGTAGGTTCAGACTCAAATCACCTTAAAACCGTTCAGTTCAACGGTGTAGACAGTAAAATCACAATCGATAGCGAAGATTTTTACTCGAGTATAACAACCAAGACTAATAATCAAGGTACGGCAATATTTAACGCTAATAATGGTTTGACCGATGATTTAGGCGGTGAGAATTTAAACCTTAAACTAGTTCAGTAGTAATAAAGACACGGTAAAAGGGGATACCTATGCTAAAACTATTGATGCCGGTAAATCAGCGGTATTTACCGGTTATAACAGTAGAAGTTTAGACATTTCATCAGCCACGGTCGGCGGTGTTAAAGTGCCAAGAGCAACAACAAAATTTCATTACAAAACAAAAATCGTTTCAGAGAACTTCAAAGGGAGCAGCAGCAACTCTTCAGCGGAATACATTAATGCTGCACTTGTACAAGCACCGATTAATGGCGGTAGTCATAAATTCGATGATGATGTATGGTTACAAAAAGCGGTAACAGGCACTAATACTATTACTTTTGCACCGAAGAAAACCGCTTTTATTATTGCATCGGATTTAGGAGCAAATACTATAAGTTGCCGATCAAGCAACAATGATGTTTACCTGTGATAATACTAGTGTAAATGTCGGGGGCAATATCTCAGGAAGTAATATAACTTTCGATCTTGGTAATAATAAAGTTACTTATACAGGCTCTGCTACTCCTACCGGTGAGCTTATTATAAATGTCTTCTATGATACTATAAATGCAGGGCAAACAGGCAACGCTAATAGCGGTAATATAGTACTCGCAAGTGGTAGTACCTTTGATTTATCAAATGTTTCTTCAATTAAAGTATTTTTAACTGCACAAAATAATCCCTTTGCTATTGGGCAAGGTAGTGCTTATCCTATCATCACCACGGCAGGAGGTAATATAATAGTTGGTCATGCTGTAAGCTTACCGTTTAATGTAACCGCTAATGAAGGTGGTTTTGTCAGATGGCAAATTACAGGTAATTCCTTTGTACTTTTGATGATAGAACCAACAGGAGATGTAACAATAGATAATATCATCAAAATTTTAATAAATACTCCTGTTGGTAATGTTATAGTAAATACCCTTGTAGAGCAAAGATGAGAAGTCGTTGAACATCTATTACCTATAATTCAAAGACCTTCAAATGAAATACATAGAATAACTACTCCGCTTATTACCCCAATGGGGTCCTTCCGTCGGTTCGAGTGTTGGAGGTTTTAGCCATCTACAGCCGCCACCAACTAGCGGTAGTGTAGTTAACAATATATAATATATATGTTCCGCCTACCACTCCGGGCGGCTACGACGTAACACCTAGCAATCCGGCAGGATATAATACTCCGACTACTCCGGTTACAGGCACAGGCGGATTTGGTTCTAACGGACCTGGTACAGGAGGTAATATTGGTACAGGCGGCGGTAGCCCATCAGTTGGTACCGGTGGTTTTGGTCCTAACGGTCCTGCTAATGTCGGAGGCAATCCTTACGGTCCGAATGCTTCGGTCGTAACGATTCCAACCTCAAACGTAGGCGCTAACCAGTTATCAACTGGAGGAGGCGGTAGCTTTGGAGGTACTACGGGTTATAACAGTCCGTCAACAGGTGGCTCAAGCTACAATAGTCCAGTTTTCGGTTTGGATGTATACAGTCCATCAACGGCTTCTAGTGGTTAGAGTGGTGCCGGTGGCTCAAGTTATAATAGTCCTGCTGCAACCGGTATTGCTCCTGCTAATAGCGGTAACTCTTCAGCACAAGGGAGCAGTTCTAGTTTGGGAGGTACAACTAAAGGCGGTGTAACCAACAGCGGAAGTAGTCCATACGGTAATAGCTATAATCCTAAAGCAACAGGTATTTCTCCCGCTAATAATAGTAACGGCATGGGAAGTAGTTCCGGTAGCGATATGTCTGCTATAGGTAGTAGCCGAGATAATTCTGCAGGTACAAGTAGCGGTGGAAGCTCAGGTAGCGGAATAAGTCGTGCTAAAGCGAATGACGGCTTTAATGCTGCACAAGATAATACTAGTATCGGTAATCAGAAAGTAAGGGAGAGAATTAAGGCTCTTGAAGATGAAAATAACAATGCTACGAATCCTACAACAGAAGATGCTACATCACGTAAGAGAGGTGTAGCTTGTCGGAGGCGGTGATTGTGAACTTGATGAAAGTAAAGCTAATAATTCCATTTACGGGGTATGGGCTAGCCTATATTACGGTAAGGCAGTACAAAAAGCCTTTAACGGACTTTATAAAGCTAAATCTACCGGTGGCTCAATCGGGATTGATACCGTTATAAACGATAATATAGTTCTGGGTGCTGCTTATTAGAGTCGATACGAAGTTACGTAAAATGCTAAAGCCGGCAATACTACTAAGGTCGGAACTAATATGGGCTCTATATACGGTTTATATAGCTTTATAAATAACCTATTTATAGAAGGCGTAACCACCTATGCACGAAGTGATATTAAAACTAATGAACTACGTAATATTTATAGGCGGTTATGAAACAGCACACGGTAAATATAATTCAACTTCTTATAGTGGTCAAGTAGTTGGGGGTTATAATTATCTATGGAAAGAAACTTCATTTGCACCGATGGCAGGAATCAGGCTTACTAAGATTAAAGATTCCGGTTATCAGGAATACGGTACTTCTTTCCAAAACCTAACTATTCAGAAACGTCAATATAACAAGGTTGAAGGTATACTCGGCGGTGAAATTAAGACAACCTACTATAAGGATGAATTCATAATTAGACCGCAAATTCATGCCTTTATTAATTACGATTTCAAAGGTAAAACACCGGCAATCGTTGCAGATCTTAACGGTCTTAATGAGCCTCTACCGGTACTGGCACCTAAACCTACTAAAATGCTATATGATTTAGGGGCAGGTGCAGTAATTAAGAAGGGTAGAATGGAGCACGGAGTGCATTACAGTCTGAACTTAGCTAAAAAATACCATGCCCAGTCCGGTACGCTAAGATTTAAAGTAAACTTCTAAAAACCCGCATCAATTAAGAATAAGGATTTTAAAATCCTTATTCTTAATTACACACCGAATAGCGGATTACTATATAATCAGCTGTTTGCATAAAATTAAATAACAAGTTGAATTTATACAAGGATTATCATATTAATATTTGTAATTATTTTTCGGGAACTGCGATAGTTTTTATGGTAATTGCATGTAGTTTTTTATTTAATATTTCAGACAGGACGTTTTTTACTAATTTATGTTGATTAATTAAAGAAAGTCCATTAAATTGAACATCTGATATTTCTAAGGCATAATGGTCTTGATCTCCTACTAAATCAGTAATTTTCATTGTACTGTTCGGAAATGATTCTTTAAGTATTTTTTCTAACTCTTCTACAGATATTGCCATTATTTTATCAATATTAATTTAAGTATTAATTAAAGTTTTTTTGCTTAAAGTAAAGCTTTATATGAATTTTTATTATAGAATTTTAAACATTCATTGATAAAATCGACTCTTATGCATATAATAATTAATATTATTATGTCATTCTATTAATTATTATGAAAAAAGAAACTGAAGAATTAAAATTATTTATCTTAGAATGTTTAAGTGAGAAAAAAGCAGAAGATATTGAGGTAATTGATTTAACAGGAAAACATAAATTAGCCGATTATATTATATTTGCTAGCGGTCGTTCGACTAAAAATGTTGGAGCAATTGCTGAATATGTAGCTTTAGAATTAAAAAATAATGCTGGTATAAATAGTAATATTGAGGGGCTTGGTAAATCAGAATGGGTACTAATAGATGCAGGTACTATTTTAATTAATATTTTTTATCCTGAAGTACGGGAGCATTTTAAGTTAGAAGAAATTTGGAAAAGATGAACGATCATATTCTTATTAACGTTATAATTTTACTCGGTACTGCGGTTTTTATCGTGGCTATACTTAAGCGTCTTAGATTAAGTCCGGTACTTGGTTACTTAATTGCCGGAGCTGCAATAGGTGATCACGGTTTAAAAATCGTAACATATGACCAAACTAAGTTACTAGGTGAACTTGGTGTAGTATTTTTATTATTTGCGATAGGACTTGAGTTATCCTTCGAGCGATTAAAAGCTATGAGACGATATGTATTTGGTCTCGGTAGTTTGCAAGTTTTAACAACCGCTATAGTAATTGCCGGTGCAATGGTGCTTATAGACGGCAATAGTAGTGCGGCTATTATTACCGGCGGTGGTCTGGCCCTTTCATCTACAGCACTTGTTATGCAGGTTATTGAGGCAAATCGTAGTCAATCAACGCAAATAGGAAGAGTTTCTTTAGCTATTCTGTTACTACAAGATTTGGCCGTAGTGCCATTGCTTGTGATAGTTCCGTTACTTGCCGGTAACAATAAAGCCTCGCTTGCAGTGGCTCTTGGTATTGCACTCTTAAAAGCCGTAACGGCCTTACTTACAATATTTATTGTCGGTCGTGTTTTTCTTCGTCCTGTATTTTCATTCATTTCATCAGAAAGTAATAATGCAAGCGAGTTACCTATTTCGATGACTTTGTTAATAGTACTTTCTGCTGCTTGGGCTACCGAAACATTTGGTTTATCTTTAGCTCTAGGGGCATTTGTTGCCGGAGTATTAGTTGCAGAAACTGAATTTAGATTGCAGGCAGAGGAAAGTATTTATCCTTTCAAAAGTTTATTTTTAGGATTGTTTTTCATGACCGTGGGTATGAATATCGATGCCCTAGAAATGTATGAAAAAATATCTCATATTCTTACTTTATCTATTGCTTTAATAGGTATAAAAACCTTAATCATAACGGCTTTTTGTATTTTATTCGGTTTTAATAAAGGAGTTGCTTTTTATTCAGGCTTATTATTATCGCAAGGTGGAGAGTTTGGTTTTATATTATTCAGTTTAGGTAAAGATAGTGGAGTATTAGAAGAAAGTACTGCCGATATATTATTACTCGTAGTTACTTTTACTATGGCACTTACTCCATTACTCGCAGCTTTAGGGCAAAAGATTGCTGAGAAAGTTGATAAAGGACTTGGTAAAACTCCGACTCAAATGATTGAGCTTGGGGCAAGAGATTTAACAAACCATATTATTATTGCCGGACTCGGTAATACCGGTAAAATGGTAGCAAGAGTTTTGGAAGCGGAAGGTATAAGTTACGTAATACTTGATTTAGATGATGATAGAGTAAAAGAAGAGCTATCAAACGGTTTGCCGGTTTTTAAAGGTGATGTATCGCAAGCCGATACTCTAAAGGCATTAGGTACGGAAAGAGCATTCGCTATAATACTTACTATGAATAATCAAGTAACTATCAAGAAATCGCTTAAAACAATTAGTGGTAATTATCAGGATATACCGGTTGTCGTTAAGTTAAAAAATTTAAAAAATGCTAGAGAGTTTTATGATTTAGGTGCCACAACTATTATTCCAGAAAGTTATGAGACTGGATTACAAATAGGTGGAACAGTCCTAAAAAATATAGGTATTAGTGAGCAGGAAATTAATAGAATAAAAGTACAATTTAGGCTTGGTAATTATATAATAGCAAAAAAAGAGGATGCTTTATCTGAAACGGAAGATAATGATTAAAATTCTTATTACTTTAATTATTGTAATATTATCAACAACAATTAATGCCGATAATAAAAAATTGCCTATTCCGAGATTTGTTTCAATAAAATCTAATGAAGTAAATGCAAGGAGCGGACCAACTACTAAATCTGCCGTAGAATGGGTTTTTGTTAAAAAAGGCGAACCGGTAGAAATAACTGCAGAGTACAAGCAATGGCGACAAGTACGTGACATTAACGGCGAAGGCGGTTGGATACATTCAAGCGTTTTATCAGGTAAAAGATCAGTAGTTATTACTTCTGATAAGGAAATAGAACTTACCAAATCCGCAGACCATAAAAGCCGAGTTATAGCAAAATTAATGCCAAAAGTTCGTTGTAGTTTAAAAAAATGTAAAGAACAATTCTGCCAAATTACATGTAAGGATTACACAGGTTGGATTTCCAAGAAAGTAATTTGGGGAGTGTATGATGATAATGATAGGTATTAATAGGCTTCTTGCATAACCTCCTTCTAAAGGTAATTTGTACGTCAATCCGGTACTCGCATCCTCACGTACTTTTATGTACGCTGCAGTGCTGTGTTCCGTGTTTCCTTCAAGTTCCTCTTTATAAGATAGGTGATGCAAGAAGCCTAGTACCGATAATAAATTGTAAAAGTAATTTACTGCCTGAAGTTAATTTGCTATGTATAAAAACTTACCAAAGATATAATTATTTATCCAAAGATATTTAGACGGTACAAATGATGTCGTATTTAAAAAACTATTTAGCGATAAAGTAAAATTAATAAATTTATTGAACTCTCTTCTTAGGTTATCGCAAGGAGATAGAATCATAGATTTAAGCTATATAACTACTGAACAGTTCCTTGTATTTCTTGAAGGGCAAAGAAGTTTGTTCGATATAAAAGTTAAAGATGAAACCGGTAGATGGTATATAATCGAGATGCAGCGTAAAATGGAGAAAGATTATCTTAATAGAACGCAGCTTTACGGTTGTTATACCTACGTTAGTCAAATTAAGAAGGGTATGAAACATAAGGATTTATTGCCGGTAGTAATAATTTCTATCATAGGAGCAAAAGCTTTGCCTGATGAATTGCCGTATATTAGCTATCATCATATAAAAGAAAGCAATATACATAAATAATATTTGTTTTCATTAACTTATGTATTTATTGAACTAGGGAAGTTTAAAAAAATGATCTTAAAGATGATACCGATGAATGGTTGCATTTATTAAAATATGCTTCGCAAGAACAAGAACCGCCAAAAGAGATTAAAAATGAAATTGTGTTATCGGCATATGCAAGTTTAGAGCAATATAAATGGACAGAACAAGAGCATGATGATTATTTTAGAGCTGAAATGGCTATATAACAAGACATAGACAAGTTTGAAGGAAAGTTTAATGCCGGGATGGAGAAGGGCATAGAAAAAGAGAAAATTGAAACTGCAAAAGAAATGCTAATAGAGAATGAACCTATAGAGAAAATAGCACGATATACTAAGCTTACAATAGAAGAAATAAAAAAGCTAAAAGCAGAAAAATATAAAGTATAGATATTTAAATGAAAACCACCTTACCCGAACGTTCTCTTAAAATTAGAGCAAGGCTTAATTTTATAGTGCAGCAGATTTTAGATATTGCACAGGAAAAATCGCTATGATTATCTTGTACGGCTCTTTTGCTAGAGGCGATTGGGTACATGATCTACCTTACGGCTATCATAGCGATACTGATATTTTGATAATTCTGAAAAAAGGTAAATATAAAGGATACACTGCTTTAAGATTAAAAGATAATATAAATATATAAGATTAGAAAACACAGGAATAATAAACCCTAAGCAAATTATTCCGTATGATTCAAGAATATCGATAATTCTAGAGTCAATAGAGGAAATAAGTAGGCAGTTAGAAAAAGGACGTTATTTTTATACCGATATAAAAAAAGAAGGGAATTTATACTTAGCGAGGCTAAAGATTTATCTTGGAGCGATTGGTAGAGGTAAAGGTTTTTTAAAAGGGGCAACTACTTATTTAAGCGATTTGTAGTATGCTTTTTATCAGCCTTTGCCCTTTATCAAGCTACGGAAAGTCTTTACAGTACTATTTTATTAGTTTCCTCAAACTACAAACCTAAATTACATAATTTACAAGAACTAGGTAGCATGGCAGGAAATTATGACAATGAATTATGGAGTGTATTTCTTCAATTAACCGAAGAACAAAAAAAGTGTTTTGAGTTTCTTGAAAAAGCTTATGTTGATGCAAGATATGATAAAAACTATAAAATTACTAAAGAACAGCTGCTTTGTCTTATTGAAAGAATAGAAAAATTAAAAGAAATCACCGCAAGAATCTGCACAGCAAGAATTAATCCGTAAGGATTGAGTGTCATTCCTAACTCAGCATTACCTGCGTGGATACCGAGTCATCATTGCGAGCGACTGCAAGGAGCGTAGCAATCTAGCAAAAATAATAAAAATCTAAATATTAGCATTTTTAACTGGATTGCTTCGTCAAAACTTGCAGTTTTTCCTCGCAATGACGGGGCTTTTAAAGATATCTATAGTTATTGAGCAATGCCCATCAAGGTTTTAGTTTAAAGATTGATATAAATATAGTATAATATAAAACTTTAGTATATTCGATGAACTGCAAAAATTGGCTGAGTCGTTCTACAAGAGCTTCGGTTCTCGCGTATTACGTTATACGCAGCTCATCTTGCCTTGTGAACTCCTCGCTCTTTTTGAATTTGATCTTCGTATACTAGGCTTTTAGTTTAAAGATATATATATATAAAATTATGAGTAAGAAGCTTTATATTAAGACCTACGGATGTCAGATGAATGTTTATGATTCCGTTAAGATGCAGGATTTGCTTTATCCCTTTGGCTATGAACCTACTGAAAATATTGAAGAAGCAGATGTTATTATTCTAAATACTTGTCATATCAGAGAGAAAGCAGCTGAGAAAACTTATTCTGAACTCGGTCGTATTAAGAAACTACAAGATACCAGAACAAAACAAGGTTTAAGTTCTGCAATAATAGTTGTAGCCGGTTGTGTTGCACAGGCGGAAGGGGAGGAGATTTTTACAAGAACTCCTTATGTTGATATTGTTGTCGGTCCGCAATCTTATTATAACCTACCGGAATTAATCTCAAAAGTCGTTAGACACGAAAAGCACTTAATCGATCTTGATTTTGTTGAAGAAGCAAAATTTGATCAGCTACCTGAGCAATTATATCCGCAAGGAACAAGTGCCTTTATATCGGTACAGGAAGGGTGCGATAAATTTTGTACTTTCTGCGTAGTACCTTATACTAGAGGTGCTGAATTTTCAAGAAATGTAGAGCAGGTTTACAGAGAAGCACTAAAAGTAGTTAGTAGCGGTGCTAAAGAAATTATGTTACTTGGACAAAATGTCAATGCATATCACGGTAAAGGTCCTGCAGATAAAATATTTAGTCTAGCCGATTTACTCAAACATCTAGCACAAATTCCCAATTTAGAGAGATTACGTTATACCACCTCACACCCGATAGATATGAATAATGATCTAATAAAGCTGTACGGCACCGAACCTAAATTAATGCCGTTTCTACATCTACCGGTGCAGTCAGGTTCAAATAAAATATTAAAAGCCATGAACCGCAAACATGATCGGGAATATTATTTTGATATAATTAATCGCTTAAGAGAAGCAAGGCCTGATATAGTTTTATCCTCTGATTTTATTGTCGGGTTTCCCGGTGAAACAGATGAAGATTTTGAGGATACATTAGATTTGGTCCGTAGAGTAAAATACGGTCAGTGTTATTCGTTTAAATATAGCCCACGTCCCGGCACACCTGGTGCAACTAGAACTGACCAAATACCTGAACATATAAAATCAGAGAGATTAACTATATTACAACAAGAACTCATAGCTCAGCAACTAGCTTTTAATACAAGTTGTGTTGGTAGTACTATGAAAGTTCTATTTGATCGCAATGGTAAATTCGACGACCAGATAATAGGTAAAACTCCATACATGCAGTCCGTATATATCCAAAACCCTAATAAATCTTTACTTGGTAAAATCATTGATGTAAAAATTACTAAGGCTTCACTTAATAGTTTAACAGGCGAAATATTATAAGTTATGTATAAATCTCTTCTTTTTTGTTTAAAAATTTTTGTCTTCCTTATTTTAGTAGGTTGCGGGATTACTGCTTATATAATATACCACTATTCACGTGATTTGCCTGATTACTCACAGCTTGCACGTTATTATCCGCCGTCGGTAACGCGTATTTATTCCCGTGACGGCAAATTAATGGAGGAGTACGCTTTTGAACGTCGTGTATTTGTACCGATTAATAGCGTACCGAGTTCGCTAATAGAAAGTTTTATTGCAGCTGAGGATAAGAATTTCTATAACCATCCCGGCGTTGATTTGTTTGGAATAGTTAGAGCAGCATTTTTAAACATATCTAATTATTTACATCATAGGCGTATGGAAGGAGCGTCTACCATTACTCAGCAAGTGGTTAAAAATTTTCTGCTAACTAACGAAGTTTCTCTTGAACGTAAGATTAAAGAAGCGATTCTTTCTTATATGATTTCAAGAGTATTTACTAAGGATCAAATTTTAGAATTATATCTTAATCAAACATTTTTTGGTCGTGGTGCATACGGTGTTGCGGTAGCTGCACAAAATTATTTTAATAAATCCGTAGAAGAACTTACTATTGCAGAATCAGCTTTTATTGCAGCACTGCCTAAAGCCCCTTCCGAACTTAATCCTGAGAGAAATTATGCTAGAGTAAAAGCTCGTCGTGATTACGTAATAGCACGTATGTTTGAAGATGGTTATATAACAAGAGACGCTGCGAAAGAAGCTATGGATAGCCCGATAGTTTTACGTAAACGAGCTAAGGAAGAAACTGTTACGGCAGATTATTATGCTGCACAGGTCAGAGAAGAAGTAATTAGGATGTTAAATAGTAAGGAAGAATTTTATACCGGAGGTCTTACTATCATTACTTCTTTAGATGCAAAGATGCAGCAATTAGCTGAAAACTCTCTAAGAAAAGGTCTAAGGGAGTTTGATAGAAGGCGTGGTTTTAGAAAGCCTATAGCTAATATTTCTCTTGATAATTGGCAAGGAGAGCTAAAAAAACTACCGACTCCTCCATCGCTTTTAGAGTATAAATTAGCTGTAGTTCTAGATGTAGCCGATAATCATGTAGAGATTGGACTTATAGACGGCAGCAAATCTAAGATGCCTATTGCTGAAATGAAATGGGCAAGAAGTAATTTTAAATCAGTTAAGACCTTGCTTAAAAAAGGTGATGTGATAGTGGTTGAGGCTATAAAAGAGGGGTATGCTCTTCGTCAGATTCCTGAAGTAAACGGTGCTATTATGGTTATGAACCCAAATACCGGACAGGTACTTGCAAGCGTCGGCGGTTATGATTTTTCCACAAGTAAATTTGATAGAGTAACTCAAGCACTGCGTCAACCCGGTTCTTTGAGTAAAACCTTTGTTTATTTAGCAGCTCTTGAAAACGGTGTTAAGCCGAATCAGATTTTTAATGATGGACCTATTGAGATTTCGCAAGGTCCAGGGATGCCTAGTTGGCGTCCTAAAAATTATGAGGGTAAGTTTTTAGGTGAAATCACTATGCGTACTGGTCTTGAAAAATCTCGTAATCTTATAACCGTAAGAGTTGCAACTGCCGTAGGACTTACAAAAATCGTTGATATAATTAAGCGTTTCGGTATTAATAATGAACCAAAAAAAGTTTACTCTATGGTACTTGGTTCCATTGAAACCACACTTAGCAGAATGACTAATGCTTATGCAATTATTGCTAACGGCGGTAAAAAAGTTGAGCCTCATTTTGTAGAATTAATTAAAGATCGTAATGGTAAAATTATTTATAGGCGAGATGATAGAGAATGTCTTGCTTGTAATGTTTCGGATAGTAATTTAGATACCGCAATATTAGAAATACCGAAAGAATATATCTATAGAGTTACGGATGAAGCTAGTGATTATCAAATTACTTCGTTTTTAACCGGAGCAATAGATAGAGGTACCGGTTATGCTGCGAAGAAGTTAGGGAAAATTATCGGCGGAAAAACCGGTACTAGTAACGATAGTAAAGATACATGGTTTGTAGGTTTTACACCCAAAATAGTAGTCGGCAGTTATGTGGGTTATGATACACCGAAAGAGCTTGGAAAAAGAGCAACAGGCTCAAACGTAGTATTACCGATTTTTATTGATTTTATGAGTAATGCTTATAAGGATAAGCCATCGCTGCCTTTCAAAGTTCCAGATTCAATTAAGCTAATCGCCGTAGATAGCGCAACTGGTAAAATTACACCAAGCGGTACTGTTATAGAAGCATTTAAAGTAAATAATGTTCAGATGCTTGAGAATGAAGATATGATTGATAATCAAGATAATAATGATATTTTTGATTATGTACCGAGTAAGGAAGATCAATCGCAGGAAATTTACTAAACTGTATAATTAGTTTAAGCCGATGTCATTCCCTGTTCTCTATGTCATGCAACAAAACCACCTATTTTTATTTGAACCTATGAAAAAAATTATTTTATATCTCACTGTCCTAATATCACTTACTATAACTTTTATAATTCAAGCGGATTGTTTTTTAGTTAATGAAAATTATAAAACAAGAAGGTAATTGTGAGTCTCGTTATGCTCCATGCTCAACATTTAAAATTGCTATATGTTTAATGGGTTATGATGATGGGTTTTTAATTGATGAAACTCATCCAAAATTACCTGTTAAAGAAGGATATGCTGACTATCTTGAAGTTTGGAAACAATCCCAAACACCTAAAGATTGGATGAAGAATAGCTGTGTTTGGTATTCTCAGATTATTACTAAAGAATTAGATATGGAAAAATTTCGTGATTATGTAACATAATGTGATTATGGTAATCGTGATATTTCATGAGGAGATAAAGGAAGGAATAACGGTTTAACTAATGCATGGCTTTCTAGTTCTTTAGAAATTTCACCGTAAGAACAATTAGCTTTTCTTCAGAAACTGGCAGAGAATAAATTGCCTGTAAGTGTTCAAGCCCAAGAAATGACTAAAAATATTTTGTTTATTGAAGATTTTGTAGATTGTTGGAAGCGTTACGGTAAAACAGGCAGTGGTAATAAACTTAGCCAAGATAGAACTGTAAAGTTAAAGGATCGTAAAATCGGATGGTTTATAGGTTGGCTACAAAAAAATGACAGAACAGTTTTCTTTGTACATTTCATTGAAAATAATAAAAATTATGATTCTTATGCAGGGCAACGTTCTAAAGAAGCAGCGAAAGAAAAGCTAAAAGAATTGATAAATCAAGAATTGAAATAAATCTCAATTTTTATTTTCGAGGAACAACCAACAGTGAATTTGCTATTGGTTGTTGATTAAAAAGCAATACTCTAGGTTATCTATACTAAAGTACCTTCTTCTTCATAGGAGACTCCGGTCATATCTACCACAGCATGATCATTATCAAGTAGAGTGTTATTTTCAGTAGTAACATCTTCATTAATTTCAGCAGCAAGTTTTTCAGCTTCAATTTCATCAATATATTGTTTTAATTTAGCGTTTGTTGCGTTTTTATTTCTAACATACCAAGTTACCCCTACACCTATTATAACAGCTATGGAGGCAACTACAGCTGTGCCAATGCTTATATGTTGAGCAACCAAGGAATTATCGTTATCACTCTCATCAAACATATTTTCTTGAGAGTTGTAAGTTGTATTGAAAGCAGTATTAGTAAGGTTTGCTACGGTGTTATTAATTAAATTTATTCCCGTTTCAGTCTAACTTTCGGTGTTATCGGAAAAGATTGATTCAGAAATTTCGGCAGTAGAGCTTGTTATTGTGTTATTAATCGGATTAGCTGCTATTTCAGATAAGTCTTTTGTTATGAGTTCTAATAAGTTTTCTATTGTGTTAGTACCTTGAGTAGTGCTAGATATCGGGTTAGATATTAAATCCTTTATTTCTGAAGAAATTCCATTCAAATTATTTCCTTTAAGTACCTCAAATATTTTGCATCCTTTACTATAACCTATAGTAATAGGGTTATTAGTTGCTGCAGTATTAAGTATATACTCAATAGTAGGGTTTTAAATTTTAGTATAATTTTGTGGATCAAAATAATAACGAAAATTTTCTTGACATATTTTCATCAATGCTTCCTCATACATTATAGTCTCCATTATCATTAACTGCAGTAATAATAGCCTCGTCTATAGTTAGTTAACACTTTCTTTATTTTGAAAAACCCTCTAAATATTAGGTTCATGATATCGTTATTTAATAATTCAATTCTTTTGCTATACTCCATCGCTGCCATATTGTTTTTAGGACAATTTGATACAATTAAATTTTTTGTAGTAGGATCTATATAATAATTTTCTCCGTTATATCCTATTTGAAGCATATTATATTCTTGATCTCCAATTGTTGCTCTTGCTGTTGTAGTAATTCTTGCCACAGTGGTTAAAAATGAAGTTAATTGATGTATCATTTTGCTATTCCTTTGGATTTTTAAAATTGAAGGGCATAATCAGCAGTACTTATTTGATAGTCAAGAAATTATTAACAAAAAATTATTAATAAAAATTAATAATTAATATATAATCATTGCAATTAGGTGAAATTATATAAATTTCAATATCACTTGAAGTATCTAAAGAAATGTTATAAAGTCAAAAAGTTCATAGAAATTTAAGGGTATTATGCAAGTAGTAAAAGCTTTAGAACAAATTTTAGCAGATAGCTATCTTTATATTTTAAAACACAAAATTATCATTAGAATGTAGAAGGAGCAGAGTTTAGAAGTCTACATTTATTATTTGAGGGGCAGTATGAAGATTTAGCTGAAAGTTTAGATGAGCTTGCTGAAAGAATAAGAAGCTTAAATGCTAAAGTTCCCGCATTATCAGATTTAATAAAACTTGCATCTATAGATGAGGCAAATCTAAACGCAACGGCAAATGAAATGCTGAAAAGTCTAACAAAAGATCAAGATATTATTAGAGATACATTATATAAGGGACTCAAAGTAGCACAAGCAGAGGGCGATGAGGGTACAGCCGATATGATTATTGGACGAATTAAGGTGCATGAAAAGAATAGATGGATGCTGAAGAGTAGTATACTCTAGTGTCATTTCCATTTTCGTCATTGCAAGCGACTGAAAGGAGCGTAGCAATCTCAGGAGATAGTGTATGATTCCTGAGATTGCTGCGTCGATGCTGTGCATCTCCTCGCAATGACGTTAATGTGCATAACAAACTAACAAAATAAAAATAAAATGGAACAATATGATGTAGCCGTTATAGGCGGTGGTCCAGGTGGATATGTTGCAGCAATTAGAGCAGCACAATTAAAGAAAAAAGTTGTATTAATAGAAAAAGAGCATTTGGGTGGGGTATGTCTTAATTGGGGGTGTATACCGACTAAATCCCTGCTTAAATCTGCTGAGGTTTTTGAATATATAAAACATGCTAAAGATTATGGAATTGATGCTAAAGGTGCTGAAATCAACATTAAGAAAATAGTCGCACGCTCAAGAGAGATTTCAAATAAGCTTGCAGGCGGTGTTAAGTTACTACTGAAAAAAAACAAAGTGACCGTGATAGACGGAGTAGCAAGTCTTGCAGGAAATAAGGTAATAAATATAAATGATAAACCTACAGTAAAAGCAGGAAATATTATTATAGCTACCGGCGCAAGATCTAGGGTTTTAAAAGGCTTTGAGCCTGACGGTAAACAAATTTGGACTTCTAAAGAAGCTATGATACCGCAGCATGTGCCGAAATCTATGATTATTGTCGGCTCAGGTGCAATCGGTATAGAATTCGCTTCGTTTTATAATAGTATTGGTGTGGATGTTACCGTAATTGAGGCACATAATAGAATATTGCCTGCTGAAGATATGGAAATTAGCGGAATCGCTCATAAGAACTTTGAGAAGAAAGGTATAAAAATTATTACAAATGCTAAGTTAATTAAGCAAACAAAATCAAAAGATAAGATAGAAGTTGAGTTAGAGTTAGCAGATAAAACACAAAAATTACAAGCTGAAATTTTACTTATGGCAGTAGGTATTACAGCTAATACGGAAAATTTAGGTCTTGAGAAAACAAAAATTAAAGTAGAAAACGGCTATATAACTACTAACGGGTTAATGCAAACTGCGGCATCAGGAATTTATGCTATAGGCGATGTAGCAGGAGTGCCTTGTTTAGCTCATAAAGCAAGCCATGAAGGTATTATTGCAGCGGAAAGCATAGCGGGCTTAAAACCGCATACTATTAATAAACATAATATTCCTGGTTGCACTTATTCTTCGCCGCAAATAGCAAGCGTCGGTTTGACTGAAGAAGCAGCAACAACCTTAGGTTATGAACTTAAAATAGGCAGATTTCCTTTTATAGCTAACGGTAAGGCTTTAGTAAGCGGTGATAGCGATGGTTTAATTAAAACTATATTTGATGCTAAGACGGGTGAGTTGCTTGGAGCTCATATGATAGGTTCGGAAGTTACGGAATTAATACAAGGATATGTGGTTTCAAAAAATTTAGAAGGAACGGAGTTGGATTTAATTAACACTATCTTCCCGCATCCGACTTTATCGGAAATGATGCATGAATCAGTATTCTCTGCTTATGATAGGGCAATACATATATAATACTTGATGAACTTCAAAAATTGGCTACGTCGTCTTATAAGAGCTGTGGTGCTCACGTATTAAGTATATGCTCCGCCTTGCCTTATAGACTCCTTGCTCTTGTTGAAGTTGATCTTCGTATATACGTTTCATTTTACTTCGGAGATATAAATTAAGAAAATGAACAAAGGTAATTTAATCAAGAATTATGCAGTAGCGTTATTAAATAACGCTATGGTTGATAATATACAAGATAAGATCTTTGAAGAAATTACTTCTATAAACCGTATAATTACCGATAATTTTGATATTAGAGAGTTCCTATTTTCTCCTATAGTAAATAAGAACGACAAAATTAACGCAGTCAATTCATTAGCAAAAAATATCAAAATTAGCACAATAGTACAAAATTTTTTATTGTTATTGGTAAAAAATTCTCGTACTGCTATTTTATCTAATATAGTAGATGCTTATAATACTTTACTATATGAAAGTAAAAACATAAAGATAGTTCAGGTTATTTCTGCAAATAAATTACAACCTAAAGAGCAGGAGTGGATTAAATCTCGTATAGAAAAAGAATTAAATCAAAAAACAGAAATATTATTTGATATAGATAATACTATTATTGGCGGTATTGTAATTAAATATGATAGTATGTTGCAAGATTACTCAATAAAAGGTAGTTTAGAGAAAATAAAGAAAGCTTTAAAGACAGTTAATATTGCTGTATAGATATTTATATAGTCATTGCGAGGAAATTACGAAGTAATTGACAAAGCAATCTCAGGATATTTTATAAGATTGCCACGAGGCCTACGGCTGCTCGCAATGACGACTCGGTATCCACACGGGCAATGCTCGTTCGCAATGACAAGAAAATTAGGAGACATAAACCACATGAAACTAAAGCCTATTGAAGTAGCTGAAATATTACAAAAGGAAATAGCTAATATTAATTGCTTAAGTGAGCTTGAGGAAGTAGGGCAGGTAATAACCGTCGGTGACGGTATAGCCCAAATTTACGGTCTTGCTAATGTAAAATCCGGTGAAGTAGTAGAATTTAAATCCGGTGTTAAGGGCCTTGTTTTAAACTTGGAAAACGATAGTGTCGGTGCTGTAATTATGGGGGATGATAACCAAGTACAGCAAGGTGATAATGTCAAAAGAACTAAAGCAGTTTTAGGAGTACCGGTAGGAAAAGCTTTACTTGGTCGTGTTGTTGATGCTCTAGGTAATCCTATTGACGGCAAAGGCGATATTGCAAGTAAAGAGTACAGACATATCGAGATGAAGGCTCCGGGGATAATAGAAAGAACGAGCGTGAGTGAACCCGTACAAACCGGAATAAAGGCTATAGATTCGTTAATCCCAATAGGTAGAGGACAAAGAGAGTTAATAATCGGTGATAGGCAAACTGGAAAAACGGCTATAGCCGTTGATACTATTATTAATCAAAAACAAGCTCATTCACTTACTAATGAAAGTGATAAAATTTATTGTATTTATGTAGCTATTGGGCAGAAAAGATCAAGTGTTGCACAAATAGTAAAAAAACTAGAAGATGCCGGAGCCATGGACTATACACTTATTGTTTCGGCTACTGCTTCGGAAGCTGCAGCTCTTCAATTCATTGCCCCTTATTCTGCCTGTAGTATGGGCGAATATTTTCGTGATAACGGCATGCACGCACTTATTATTTATGATGATTTAAGTAAGCATGCCGTTGCATATAGACAAATCTCATTATTACTTAGAAGACCTCCCGGGCGAGAAGCCTATCCCGGTGACGTGTTCTACCTGCATTCAAGGTTGCTTGAGCGTGCTGCTAAAATGTCAGAGGAAAAAGGCAGCGGTTCACTTACTGCTCTTCCTATAATCGAAACGCAGGCAGGTGACGTATCCGCATATATCCCAACAAATGTTATTTCGATTACCGACGGTCAAATTTTCTTAGAAAGTGAGCTATTTTATAAAGGCGTAAGACCTGCCGTTAATGTCGGTATTTCGGTAAGTCGTGTTGGTTCTGCAGCACAAATAAAGGCTATGAAGCAGGTAGCAGGTTCGGTAAAGCTAGAGCTTGCTCAATTTAGAGAGCTTGAGTCTTTCTCGCAATTTGGATCAGATTTAGACCCTGCCACTAAAGCACAAATCGATCACGGTAAAAGATTAGTTGAGATATTAAAACAAGCTCAATATCATCCTTTTCCGGTAGAAGAACAAATAGTAAGTATTTATGTCGGAACTAAGAAATATTTAAATGATGTCCCGCTTCAGAAAGTAAAAGAATTTGAAGATAAAATGCTTACGGAGATAAGGTTAAATAAAAAAGATATTTTGGAATCAATAAAAAACGAGCAACGTATAACCGAAGAAACCGAGCAGAAACTGAAAGCATTTTTAGAAAATTTCGTTAAGGAATTTGTTAAATAAGATGATGTTGTTTTTGTGTGGATACTAAATCGTCATTGCGAGTGACTGAAAGGAGCGTGGCAATCTCAGGATATTTGACGAGATTGCAACAAAGCTTCGTTCCTCGCAATGACATAAAAATACTAAATAAATATGTCAAATTTAAAGCAGTTAAGAACTAGAATTAAAAGCGTTAAATCTACACAAAAGATTACTAAAGCAATGCAACTAGTATCAGCTTCTAAAATGGCAAAAATAAAGAGTCAAATAGCCAATTCAAATTTTTATATTGAGGCTGTTAGTAAAATGATGTCTGCTATATTATCAATTGATATGTATGAGTTATCTATAGAAGAGCAGAAATTTTTTAATACCGTGCCGAATAAAGCAAATTTATTGATAGTTATGACATCACAGCGTGGTTTATGCGGAACGTTTAATTACAGTATAATTAAGCAAGTTAAGAATGATATTAAAGAGTTAGAAAATAAAGGCGAACAAATAAAACTTATCATTATTGGAAAAAAAGGTTACGAAGCACTAAAAAGGCAATATGTAAATTATATTGATAGTTATTTTGAGTTACCCAAAATTCATGATGAAAATCTGATGCTACAAGTAAAACAAAAAATTATGTCGGCAGTAGAAAATCTAGAAGTTAGTAATTGTGTTATATATTTTAATAAATTTAAGAACGCAATGACTCAAATTATGACTAGACAACAGATTTTACCAGTAGCAAAATATCAGGATGATTCTATGATAGATAATCCTATAGTTAATTTAGTCGGATTCGGATACAAGGAACGAGGAGTGAAGCCTATAAATAATAGGAGAGCGACGAGTGACATAGTAGGCGAGTCCAAATCAATTGACTATAATTATGAATATGAGGGAGAAAGTCTCATTTCTAATCTAATTAATTTATATGTGAATTCCCAAATAAATTATGCTTTATTACAAAGTAGAGCAAGTGAGGAGGGAGCTAGAATGACCGCTATGGAAAATGCAACAAATAATGCTAATGATTTAATAAGCAAGTTAGTTTTAAAGCTAAATAGATCAAGACAGGCTATTATTACTACGGAATTAATAGAGATTATAGCCGGTTCAGAAGCGGTTTAGATATACTCGTTTAATTTGAAAAATTGGCGTCGTTGTCTCATATTTTTTGATCCTCACGTACTAGTATATACGCTGTCAAAAAATATGAAACGCCTTGCTCTTTTCCACATTAAACTGCGTCTATCTGTTCTTCATTTTATTTGTATTATATTTTTTAACAAAAGAAAAAATCATGACAAAAAATATTGGAAAAATTACTCAGATTATTTCAGCGGTGGTGGATGTAAAATTTACGAATAACGGTGAGTTACCGGAAATTTTAAATGCTCTAGAGTGCTATAACGATAAACAAAGGATAGTCCTGGAAGTAGCACAACATATAGGTGATGATACAGTGCGTTGTATTGCTATGGATTCTATGGAAGGGTTAGTGCGGGGCGTAGAAGTAATAGATACAGGCAGTCCTATTCGTATTCCTGTAGGTACTGAGACGCTTGGGCGTATTATGAATGTTGTAGGTGAGCCGATTGACGGTAAAGGAGACATTAAAAGCTCAAATATTTCTTCTATATATAAGCCTGCTCCTGATTTTACCAATCAGTCAACCGAGCGTAATATATTAGTAACTGGTATTAAAGTTATTGATTTACTTGCTCCTTATACTAAAGGCGGTAAAATAGGACTATTCGGTGGTGCAGGAGTCGGTAAAACCGTGCTTATAATGGAGCTTATTAATAACGTAGCTAAAGCACACGGCGGTTATACGGTATTTGCAGGAGTTGGTGAGAGAACTAGAGAAGGTAATGATCTTTACCATGAAATGATTGACTCGGGTGTTATTAACCTTGCAGAGCCTGAAAAGTCAAAAGTAGCTTTAGTTTATGGACAAATGAACGAGCCGCCGGGAGCAAGGGCAAGAGTTGCGTTAAGCGGTCTGACCATTGCAGAGAGTTTTAGAGATATGAATGAAGGGCAAGATGTTTTGTTTTTTGTAGATAATATTTTCCGTTTTACTCAAGCAGGTTCTGAAGTATCGGCGTTACTCGGTAGGATTCCGTCAGCGGTAGGGTATCAGCCTACTCTTGCAACCGATATGGGTGAGCTACAAGAGCGTATCACCTCTACTAAGTGCGGCTCAATAACTTCCGTGCAGGCTATATATGTACCGGCGGATGATTTAACTGATCCTGCTCCTGCTACTTCTTTTGCACATTTAGATGCTACAACGGTACTTAGCCGTCAGATAGCTGAGTTTGGGATTTATCCGGCAGTTGATCCGTTAGATAGTAATTCGCAGGTACTTGATCCGATGATTGTCGGTGAAGAACATTATAGTGTAGCAAGACAAGTGCAGCAGGTTTTACAAACTTATAAATCGTTGCAGGATATTATCACTATTTTAGGTATGGATGAGCTATCCGAAGAAGATAAACTAACCGTGGCACGTGCTAGAAAAATACAGCGTTTCTTATCGCAGCCTTTCCATGTCGCTGAAGTATTTACCGGAGCTGCAGGCAAATTTGTTAATCTAGCCGATACTATCGCAGGCTTTAAAGGACTTGTAGAGGGTAAATACGATGATTTACCGGAAGCTGCTTTTTATATGGTCGGAACTATAGACGAGGCTATAGAGAAGGCGCAGACGTTGAAGTGACGTTGATGTCATTCCCGCGTAGGCGGGAATGACGTAGTAATTTTACTATATTATTCTATGAACGCAACAATTCTAGTCAAAATAATTACTCCTTTAAGTATTGCATTGGAAAAGCAAGCTAAAATGGTAACAATGTCGGGTGAGGAGGGTATGTTTGGAGTGCTGCCGAGTCACGTTCCGATGATTGTTAGTTTAAAAGCCGTTTAGTGCAGGTTTATATAGATGATATGCATAAATCCGAAAACACTTATCTTATTTCCGGCGGTGTAACCGAAGTAACGGCAAATTATATTAATATAGCTACGGAAACGGCTATTAACGTTACGAATTTAAGTGAAGCGGAAATAGCAACTAAGCTTCTCGATCTTCAAAAAACTTTATCAGATCAACATTAATTTGTTTGAAAAATCTACGTTTTGGGATAAGGTTATTTTAATGTCATTGCAAGGCTTTTTTCCGTCATTGCGAGGAGCGAGAAGCGACGTGGCAATCTTGTCAAACTTCCTGAGATTGCCACGCAGTTCTACGGCTGCTCGCAATGACGATGTTTATTCCACATAATCAAGTGAGAAACAAATGTCAAAAGTACATAATTCAGAATATATACAAGAGTTATCAGTCGATAATACTTCATACAAAATTTACGATATAAATAAAGCGGCAAGCGATATAGATCTTCCCTTAAAAAAGCTTCCATATAGTTTAAGAGTATTATTTGAGAATGTATTACGTTCTAATGGTTCAAAGCAAAGCTTACTTGTATTTAAAGAATGGCTAAAAACTAAAAAATCTGATGCGGAAATAGATTTTATGCCGGCAAGAGTTTTGATGCAGGACTTTACCGGTGTGCCTGCTATTGTAGATTTGGCGGCTATGCGTGATGCGATGAAGAAAATAGGAGGTGATCCGTTAAAAATTAACCCGCTTATTCCTGTTGATTTGGTAATAGACCATTCCGTAAGCGTTGATTCTTATGCAGCTAAGGATTCATTCAATAAAAATGTTCAAATGGAAATGAAACGTAATATAGAGCGTTATGCATTTCTTAAATGGGGGCAGCAAGCATTTAATAATTTTAAAGTAGTGCCGCCGGGTACAGGTATTTGTCATCAGGTAAATTTAGAATATTTAGCAAAAGTCGTGTGGCATAAAGACGGCACCCTTTATCCTGATAGTTTAGTTGGAACGGATAGCCATACAACTATGGTAAACGGTTTATCGGTGCTTGGTTGGGGAGTCGGCGGAATAGAGGCAGAAGCTGCCATGCTAGGTCAACCTCTTACTATGATTCTGCCGGAGGTAATTGGGGTAAAACTAACAGGAAAATTAACAGGTATAGCTACCGCAACCGATTTAGTTTTAACCGTTACCGAGATGTTGCGGAAAAAGAAAGTAGTAGGTAAATTTGTCGAGTTTTTCGGTGAGGGTCTTAAAAACCTAATGATTGCCGATCGTGCTACTATTTCTAATATGTCGCCTGAATACGGTGCTACTTGCGGTTTTTTCCCGATTGATCAAGAAACTATAAAATATCTAGAGCTAACAGGTAGAGAAAAAACGCAAATCAGATTAGTAGAGCAATATGCAACCGAGCAGAATCTTTGGTATGATTTTGAACATGCGGTAGAATATACTGAGGTTTTAGAGCTAGATTTATCTATGGTACATAGTTCACTTGCCGGTCCAAAACGTCCGCAAGATCGAGTAAACTTAAATGATGTAGCAAGTAATTTTAAATATGAATTACCGAATTTTGCTTTAGACAATAAAGACATTGATAAAAAATATGCCGTAGCAAATCAGAATTACGAAATTGGTAACGGCGATGTGGTAATTGCAGCAATTACTAGCTGTACTAATACTTCTAATCCTTCGGTTATGATTGGTGCAGCACTTCTTGCTAAAAAAGCACTAGAACACGGGTTAAAGGTAAAACCTTGGGTTAAAACTTCTCTTGCTCCTGGTTCAAAAGTCGTAACGGAATATTTGAAGCTTAGTGGTCTTGATAAATATTTAGATGAATTAGGGTTTAATCTAGTAGGTTACGGCTGCACTACTTGCATCGGTAATTCCGGACCTCTAAATCCAGAAATAGAGGAAACTATTAACAAAAACGGGCTAGTTGTTGCTTCTGTTTTATCTGGTAATAGGAATTTTGAAGGGCGCATTAATCCGCTTACTAAAGCAAGCTATCTCGGCTCGCCTATTTTAGTCGTAGCATATGCACTTAGCGGCACTCTTAATATAGATCTAACAAATATGCCCATAGGAGAAAATATTTATTTAAAAGATCTTTGGCCAAGCAAAGAAGAGATAGATGAAGTTATTGCAAATTCAATTAATTCCTATATGTTTATAGAAAAATATTCTGATATATTTAGCGGAACGAAAGAGTGGAAAGATTTACAGGTTACTAATAGTTCTACTTATAACTGGAATAAGAATAGTACCTATATTAATAATCCGCCTTATTTTAAGGATATAGGCAGCAAGAATAATAATATACAAGATATAAAATCTGCAAAAATTCTAGCAATTCTCGGTGATTCTATTACTACCGATCATATGTCGCCGGCAGGTAGTATTAGTAAAACCAGCCCTGCTGCTAAATATTTAACGGACCATCATATAGAGCCTCTAGATTTCAACTCTTACGGATCACGTAGAGGAAATCATGAAGTAATGATGCGTGGCACATTTGCTAATATTCGTATAAAAAATGAGATGTGTAAAGGTGTAGAAGGCGGGTTTACCATAAACCAGTTAAACGGCACGCAGCAAACTATCTACGATGCAGCTATGGACTACAAAGCTCATGATGTATCGGTAGTGATTTTTGCAGGTAAAGAATATGGCAGCGGCTCATCTAGAGACTGGGCAGCAAAAGGACCTGGGTTGCTTGGTGTAAAGGCAGTGATTGCCGAGAGCTTTGAGCGAATACATCGCTCAAATTTAGTAGGTATGGGTATTTTACCGCTAACTTTTACCGGCAATAATACAAGATTAGATTTAAAGTTAGACGGTTCAGAAACTATTGACATTACAGGCTTAAGCGAGAATATAAGCTCGTATCATCCTGTTAAATGCGTGATAAAAAAACAAACCGGTGCAATAAGAACAATCGATTTAATATTGCAAATATTTACGGATAATGAGATAAATTATATAAAGCACGGCAGTATTATGCATTTTGTGGTAGAGAGTTTGAAGGGGTAGTTTGCTGGTATCACCATTGCGAGGCAATTGCGTAGCAATTGTACGCACGTAATCTTGGGAGTTTGTTATTATTTTATGAGATTGCCACGCAGCCTACGGCTGCTCGCAATGACAGCTCAGATAGCCATGCAACAACGCCACATGGGAACGACATAAAGAGGTAAAAATATGGACAAGCATCTTAAAGAATATACCGAGAGTGGTAAGAAAAATTTAATAGTGGTATATATATTATATTTATGCGGGATCGTAGCTCCGATATTGCCGTTAATCGGGGTATTTTTTGCATATCTTAACAAAGATAAAGGCGATAACTTTGCAATTAGTCATTACGTGTTTTTATTTCGTACTTTTTGCCTTGGGGTTCTTGGGTGGATTGTATGTTTTATATTTACGTTTATCATGATTGGAGTAGTACTATACGTTATACTCGCTGTTTGGTATATACTTCGTGTTGCCATCGGTTTTAAATATATGATAGAAGACAAAGCATACCCAAACCCTATGACTTATTGGATAAAATAAAAATGATAAAGCTGAACGTAGACGGTTCTGAAATAGAAGTATCAGAAGGTAGCACCGTTTATCAAGCCTGTACACAAGCAGGAAAAGAAATCCCTCATTTTTGTTATCATGAGCGTCTAAAAATTGCTGGTAATTGCCGTATGTGCTTGGTTGAAATGGAAAAATCACCAAAGCCTATAGCTTCTTGTGCTATGCCGGTAAGTAACGGTATGGTTATTCATACCAATACGCCGATGGTAAAAAAAGCACGTGAAGGGGTGATGGAGTTTTTACTGATTAACCATCCTTTAGATTGTCCTATTTGTGATCAGGGCGGAGAGTGTAATTTACAGGATCAGGCTTTCAGATACGGCAAAGGTACTAATAGATTCCACGAAAATAAGAGATCTATTAAAGATAAATATATGGGACCGTTGATTAAAACAGCGATGACTAGGTGCATACAATGCACAAGATGTATTAGATTTGCGAGCGATATAGCGGGAATAGAGGAAATAGGAGCTATTCACCGTGGAGAACACATTGAAGTAACTTCATATTTAGAGCAAACTTTAGATTCCGAAATTTCCGGTAATATGATCGATATTTGTCCCGTCGGTGCTTTGAACTCTAAGCCTTATGCTTTTAAAGCTCGTAAATGGGAGCTAAAACATACCGCTAGCATTGGAGTGCATGATGCCGAAGGTTCTAATATTCGTATTGATAGTAGAGGCGATGAGGTAATGAGGATATTACCTCGTGTTAATGAAGAAATAAATGAAGAGTGGCTTTCGGATAAGAATCGTTTTAGTTATGACGGTTTAAAATATCAGCGCTTGGATCGTCCTTATATCAGAAAAAACGGTAAGTTAGTAGAAGCTAGCTGGAGTGAAGCTTTAAAGACAGTAGCGGATAAAATAAAATCCGTAAAACCAGAAAAGATTGCTGCTATTGCTGGTTCTCTCTCTTCTGTCGAAGCAATGTTTATGTTAAAAACATTATTGCAAAAGCTTGGCTCTAATAATTACAGCGTTAATCAGTTTGACTATAAACTAGATACCATGCAGCGAGGTAATTATTTATTTAATACTACTATTGCAGGGATAGAAAAGGCTGATTTATGTCTGCTAATCGGAGCAAATCCAAGGCAAATAGCTCCAGTATTAAATAGTAGAATAGGTATGCGAGTACGTGCCGACTCACTAAAAGTAGCAAGAATAGGTGGGGGGCATAACCAAACCTATAAAATTCAGGATTTAGGAAGTGATATTAAGATTATTGAGGAGCTAGCCATTGGTACTCATGAGTTTACGAAAGCCTTAAAAGCAGCAAAATATCTGATGATTATAGTAGGTGATGGTGTATATGCAAGAGATGACGGATATGCTATATTGTCGCTTATTCATAAGATAGTGACTGAATATAATATTATGCGTGATGATTGGAAAGGTTTTAATATATTGCATAATCACGCTTCTATAGTTGGCGGTCTTGATATTGGTTTTAATACTCCTATTAAGCTCGAAGAGTTGGAACTCGCTTATTTACTTGGAACGGACGCCATCCCATTTGATAAGCTGAAATCGACTTTTATAATATATCAAGGACATCACGGGGACGCAGGTGCTAGCAGTGCTGATGTAATTTTACCTGCGGCTGTTTATACCGAGCAGAGTGGAATTTACGTAAATTTAGAAGGTAGACCGCAAATAGCAGAAAAAGCAGTATCGCCTGTAGGGGTAGCTAAAGAAGATATAGAAATTATTAAAGAGCTTGCCGGTTATCTAAAAATAGATATCGGAATGGATAATTTGCAAGAAGTAAGAGTAAGACTTGCTAAAGAATATAAGGTATTTGCTAGTATTGATAGAATTATAGAAAATAAATTTAGTAAGTTTAGCTCTAAAGATAAGTTATCAAAAGAGCCTATAACTGCAGAACCTATTAATTATTATATGACTGACGTGATTAGTAAAAATTCGGTTACTATGGCTAAGTGCGTTGAGGCTAAGGAAGCAAGAGACGAGGAGGTGGCATGATGAAAAATATGCTATTCTCACCCCGTATGTCATTCCTGCAAAAGCGGGAATCCAGCTCTTTTTTTGTAAATTATTTTCTGGATTCTCACTTTTGCGGGAATGATATAATAAGAGTACAACCATGCTAGAACTCTTTTTTGAATATATTTTTCCGTTAATTATCATCGCTCTAAAGGTAGTTGCAATTACTATCCCTTTAATATTGTGCGTTGCGTATTTAACATATGCAGAGCGTCGTGTTATTGGATTAATGCAGCTTCGACGAGGACCTAACGTTGTCGGTCCGTTTGGATTACTTCAGCCTATTGCCGATGCGGTTAAGCTCTTATTCAAAGAGCCGATCATTCCAACCAATTCCGATAAAATATTATTTATTTTAGCACCGATGATAACTTTTATATTAAGTTTAATCGGTTGGGCAGTTATACCCTTTGCAAAGGGCGTAGTTCTGGCAGATATTAATGTAGGTGTTTTATATATTCTTGCTATTTCTTCTTTAAGTGTTTACGGCATTATTATTGCTGGCTGGGCTAGTAACTCAAAATATGCTTTTTTAGGAGCTATACGTTCCTCTGCCCAAATGATTTCTTATGAAGTGTCGATGGGGCTGGTTATTATTACCGTGCTACTTACTACCGGTACTCTCAATTTAAGTGAGATCATTGAAGCACAAAGAACAATGCCGTGGTGGATTGATTTAATGCTACTACCTATGGGTGTCGTGTTTTTTATCTCGGTGCTTGCCGAAACAAATAGATTACCTTTTGATTTACCTGAAGCAGAATCGGAGTTAGTTGCTGGCTATAATGTTGAATATTCCTCTATGGGATTTGCTTTATTTTTTCTAGGTGAATATGCTAATATGATATTAGTTAGTGCAATGACTACGACTTTCTTTTTAGGAGGTTACTTGCCGCCCTTTAATATATCGTGGTTAGATTGTATTCCGGGGTTCTTTTGGTTTGTATTTAAGGTCGGATTCTTATTGTTTTGTTTTTTATGGATTAGAGCGACCTTACCAAGATATCGCTATGATCAATTAATGCGACTTGGCTGGAAAGTATTTTTACCTCTAACTTTATTTTGGGTAGTGTTAGTATCAAGTGTGCTTGTTTATACAGATAATTTACTGAGTATTTAGGTGTTATTATCATTGTTGCTTGATCGGTTTACCCGTCATTGCGAGGAAATTACGAAGTAATTGACGAAGCAATCTCAGGATATTTGATGAGATTGCCACGCAGCCTACGGCTGCTCGCAATGACAACTCGGTATCCATGCGGGTGATGCCCCGCAGAAATACATCGATCTTTAATATATAATTTTTATGATACACTATTTAAAATCGTTTTTTCTATATGAGATAGTAAGGGGGATGGCTTTGACTTTAAAGTATTTCTTTAAGCCCAAAGTTACCATAAATTATCCTTATGAAAAAAGCCCTATTAGTCCAAGATTTAAGGGTGAACATGCCCTGCGTCGCTATGAAAACGGTGAAGAACGCTGCATTGCGTGCAAACTCTGTGAGGCGATTTGTCCGGCACAAGCGATAGTAATTGAAGCGGACGAACGAGAAGACGGCAGCAGGCGTACTACTCGTTATGATATAGATATGACAAAATGCATTTATTGCGGATTATGTCAGGAAGCTTGCCCTGTAGATGCAATAGTTGAAGGTCCTAATTTTGAGTTTGCAAGTCTAACTCATACCGCACTTATTTACGATAAGGAAAGATTACTGCAAAATGGCGATAGATGGGAACAGGCACTCGCTAGTAAACTACACAAAGATTACGAGTATAGGTAATATACTCGTTTAATTACTCTTCATTTATTCGGAATATATACGTATATTATGCTATTGTGATTCTGTTAATAGGTTCATTTCAAAAAAGTTAAATTAAAAAAATATATCATGAAAATTCGAACCTTGCATTCGAGATTTCATAAACCTTTGTAATTTAATTATTGCTTTTCTTTTTTTTGACTTTTATTCTCTTAATTATAAAAACTAAAAAACTATATTCCTACTGGAATAAGAGGAACTCATAAAATATATAGTACTAATGAGCAATATTTAAAGCTAAAATCATATGATAAGGATTTATATGAACAATTAAAAGCCTCCAAAAGAGCTAGAAGACAAGAGAATTAGTTATAAGAATAATATATAAAGTTACTAAAACACATGCTGTAAGTACAATAATTAATTGTTCAATTTGGATTATAGTTAGCCTTATATTTTTTATTGTACATTGGGAGATTTATAAAAATACGCAAAACAATAATAATTAATCAAGCCGTAATATCTGTGCAGATTTTATAGAGCTTTCTAGATGAGAGGATAGAAGAACAATACCGCCGCTATTTGCTTTCATGACAATTAGATTATTGAGTAAAGCCCTATTTTCTTTGCTTAAGTTAGTTTCAACTTCATCAAGTAGCCATAGGTCAGATTGGCAAGCAATAAGCCTTGCTATGGCTACGATTTTCTGCATTCCGCTAGACAAACTATAGCATTTTTTATCTAATAAGTCGTGTAATTTGAAGTAATGAATAGCAGCATATAGGGTTGCAGCGGAATTATAAATTTCTGACCAAAATTTTAGACTCTCAAAAACAGTCATTTCTGATTTTAGACCTAAATTATGACCGATATAAGTGCAGTAAAGTTTAGCGATAGTGTTAATATTACAGTTTCTATAGTAGATATGACCGCTACTCGGTTGCATAATTCCTGCTATCATTCGTAGCAACGAGCTTTTCCCACAACCGTTAGCTCCTTTTATATATGTTATAGAAGAAGGAAGAAAAGTAATATTTAGATCAAATAAGTTTTTAAATTGTAATTGATGAAGTGATAGCATGTCCTTGTTATACCATAGCTTGACCACGGTATCCATATAAAAGCAATTCAAAATACTAATAATTTTACTAGATATCGTGGTCAAGCCACGGTATTACATCTGTTGCTTTTTAATAAATTTAATTTTCATGATGCTCTTCTGGTGTGGTCCGTTAATTCTGTATTATCTTGTTGATTATTATGACCAATTCCAAGTTTCTCATGAGCATCTCTTCAAGCTTCTTTATGATCTGATGCATCAGGATTTACCACATGACTTATATCTATGCCTGTTACCTTATTAGCTTCTTGACCTAGTTTTTTAGTTGCGTTGTTTAATTCATGGTTTATTTTTTAGGTTCTTTTGCTATTTTTCATATAAATCTCACTTTTAAGTTCTATAATTAGAGTAGCATTTATATTTTTTGTAAGCAATTAAAATTTTACCAGCAAATTTTCCACCGATAAGCTAAATACATTTAAAATAGAACTCGGCATTAGACCAAAGTAAATAATTAATAATATTAAAGGAGCTATTGAGATTATTTCGTATTTATATAAATCTCTGAAATGCATAATTTCTTTATTGGTAATTTCACCGAGCATTACTTCTTTGTATAATTTCAGCATATAAACCGCCCCGAAGATTATGCCGAGAGCTGCTATAAAGGTTGCTACTACATTCACCTTATAAATCCCAAGCAGGCTTAAAAATTCTCCAATAAATCCACTAGTTCCGGGTAACCCGACAGAGCCGAGCATTGCAATCATAAAAAATACGGCAAGCACCGGCATTTTACTTGCTACACCACCATATTTAGCTATTTCTTTTGTATGTAATCTTTCGTACAAAGTACCGACTATTAAGAATAGACATGAAGAAATCACACCGTGGCTAAGCATCTGAAATATTGCTCCGCTAACTCCGGCTTTAGTAAAGCTAAAAATACCTATCGTAACATATCCCATATGTGCAATAGATGAATATGCTATCATCTTCTTCATATCTTTTTGAGCAAGCGCAACGAGTGATGCATATATTATAGCAATAACGCTAAGGTAAATTACGTAAATTGCAAATTCTTGTGATACACTCGGACATAGAGGTAGTAATACTCTTAAAAAACCGTAACCGCCGAGTTTTAGCAAAATACCGGCAAGAATAACCGAGCCGCTGGTTGGAGCTTGTACGTGTGCATCGGGTAGCCAAGTATGAAAAGGAATAATAGGGATTTTAACGGCAAAAGCAATAAAGATAGCCCACCATAAAATTTGCTGAGCAAATAATGGAATATTATCGGTAAGCTGAAAGATATAGGTTAAATCAAAGCTATGCATTTTGCTATAAATATAAATTAATGAAAGTAGGAAAAATACAGAACCAAAGAACGTGTATAAGAAGAATTTAAGAGCCGCATATATTCTATTCTTGCCACCCCATACGCCGATAATAATATACATCGGCACTAATATTGCTTCAAAAAACAGATAAAATAATAGTAAATTTACCGAGGTAAATGCCCCTATACAAAAAGATTCCATTAATAAGAAACATACCAAATATTCTTTAATATATTTTTTAACGGTAAATAAGCTTCCAATTATACAAATCAGATTAAGAAAAGAAGTTAGAACCACAAAAAATATTGATATACCGTCAACGCCTACATGGAATTCAAGCCCGATCTTATCAAGCCAAGCGTAGCGTTCAACGAATTGATAAGCGGGGTTTGAGGAGTCAAACTCTATTAAAATATAGATAGTTGAGATGAATGTTAAAACAGAACTAAGCACTGCAACATACATTACATATATCGGTTTATCTGCTTTTTTACTTTGACTAATAAACAGCAAAATATATAGCGCGCTTATTAGCGGCAGAAAAATACTGATAGATATAATAGGTAATTCTAACATTCTTTAAGATTTTATGAGTTTTTTTCCGTCATGGCGAAGCAAATTACGAAGTAATTGACAAAGCAATCTCAGGAATTTGTTATTATTTTATGAGATTGCCACGCTCTTTACGTTCGCTCGCAATGACGGTTTTAGTTTTTAACGCAAATAACATCAGTACATTATGTTTTTCCAAACAAAATAACTAATTGTTACAACAATAAATGATACTATATACAAAGCATAATTAAAAACATATCCTGTTTGTATTTTGCCGGTAAGAACGCTAAAGCAATTAACGACTCGTGAAAAACCGTTTGGTCCAAAACGATCGATTATTTGCTGATCGCCAAGATAAAATAAAGAAGCTAAACAGTTAATAGGTTTCACAATTAAGCAATTATATATTTCATCGAAATAATATTTATTGCGTAATATGTTGGAAATTAATACAAGGGGTGTCATCCCGCGGCTTGACCGCAGGATCCAGGCGTTTTTAATATTTTTACTGGATTTCCGCTTTTGCGGGAATGACATAACAGTACTTGACTTATATAAGTAAATCCCAGTAACAATTCCCACTATACCGACTGCCATAGGTAGTAGCTTAATATATAAAGGCGGGTGGCTAATTAGTAATTTATAAATATGTAAATTAAATAGGCTTGCATGGAAATAACCGTTTGGTTTGTCCATAGCAAGTAAATAATGGCCGATCATACCGCTAAAAAAGCTCCCGGCGACAAGTAATATAAGTGGATTATTCATTACTTTAGCCGGGTCGTGAGCATGCTCAAAAACATCTTTTTCTAGCTTAGTTTTGCCATGAAATACCAACATAATAATCTTCATTGAATAAATAGCGGTAAGTATTGCTGCTGCTATTCCAAAAATAAACATAAACGAGCCGCTACTATAAGCCGCTTCTAAAATCGAGTCTTTAGAGTAAAATCCTGCCAAAGGATAAATCCCTATTAGTGCAAGTGAGCCGATTAAGAAGTTGCCATAAGTTACCGGCATTTTATTTCTTAAATCACCCATTTTAAAAATATCCTGCTCGTGAACGGCATGTATTACGCTGCCGGCTGATAAGAATAATAAGGCCTTAAAAAAGGCATGAGTTACTAAGTGAAATATTCCGCTATTATAGGCAGATACTCCGCACGCCATGAACATGTAACCAAGCTGACTGCAAGTTGAGTAAGCAATAATCTTCTTGATATCGCTGTGCATAATAGCAATGCTTGCAGCAAAAAGACAAGTAACACCGCCGATAATCGTAATAAATTGTAGAATTAAAGGGCTATATTCAAATAAATACGAGCAGCGTGCTACTAAGAATACTCCTGCCGTTACCATGGTTGCTGCATGAATAAGTGCAGATACCGGAGTCGGTCCTTCCATCGCATCAGGAAGCCATACATGTAAACCGATCTGTGCAGATTTACCCATACAACCGATGAATAATAATAAACAAATAATGTCTAGAATAGAAAAATGTAAAAATATTTTTATATTAGATAATAATTCTGCAGATGACAATACATCTTTGTAATTTGCTGAGCCACAATAAACAATAATCGTCATTACGCCTAAGATAAAAGCAAAATCGCTGGCTCTATTTATTATAAAAGCTTTAATCGCTGCTTTATTGGCTGATTCTTTTGAATACCAAAAACCTATTAGTAAATATGAGCAAACGCCGACGCCCTCCCAACCGAAAAATAACTGTAAGAAATTATCGCTAGATACTAGTATTAACATAAAAAAAGTGAATAAAGAAAGAAAAGACAAGAAGCGTATAATCCCCTTATCTTCGGCCATATAGCCAAGCGAGTAGATATGCACGATGCTTGACACCCATGTTACGGCTATAAACATTATGCTAGTTAGCTGATCGATATAAATCGACCAATTTACTTTAAAATTTCCAACCTCAATCCATGGTAATAATTTAATATGGATTATATTCCCGTCTAAGCCTGCATCGCAAAATATTATTAATGAGAATAAGGCAGATAAAGATAAAAAGCCGGTTGCAATTACTTGCGCTAATTTTTTGTCTATTACCCTTACGAATAACCCGTTTATTATGCTAGATGCAAGCGGTAACATGATGATCATTATGCAAATATTTTGATACATCATTATCCCCACATCTGATTAATGTCAGTAATTTCAATGGAGCCTTTATTACGGAAATATATTAGTAATATTGCAAGCCCGACTGAGGTTTCGGCAGCTGCTACGGTTAAGAGTATAATACTAAAAATTTGTCCCGATAATTCTTGCATATATACGGAAAATGCAACAAAATTTATGTTAACTGCAAGCAGCATTAACTCAATAGACATTAATATATTGATAATATTTTTGCGATGCATAAATAATCCAAACATTCCGATAGTAAAAACTAAGCTGCTTAAGATTAAATAATGATTAAGCGAAATATATTCATTCATATTTAATATTCTCAACACCTTTATTTAGAATAGGCTTTGTCATTAATACGGTATTTTCTTTATTGTGACGTAGTTGTTTTGATATATCTTGACGTTTTACTCCCTCACGCTTCTTTAGTGTTAACGTAATACATGCAATCATAGCGACAAATAATATAAGGCCCGCCATTTGAAACGGTAGCATAAAGTCTGTGTAGAGTACGCCTCCTATTGCTTTAGTATTTGAGATATTATTTGTTATGGTAAACGATACATTGGAGTTGAAATTAATATTTTTAGTACCAAGTAAAATAATTATTACTAAATCGGCAAACATAATCAAAGCTATAAAAATACTTAAAACTAGATTTGCTTTTAACTGCGTTATTGTCTTATTAAAATGCATATCTAGCATCATTATCACAAATAAGAATAATACTGCTACAGCTCCAACATAAATCACTATCAGCATCATAGCTAAAAATTCTGCTCCAAGCAAAATCATAAGCCCTGCACCGTTGATAAATGCAAAAATTAACCATAATACCGAATATACGGAATTTTTGCTTAAGACAACGCATACGCTACTGATAGTTATTAATGTTGCAAATAAATAAAAAAATATAGGCATGGTGTTTATATAGGTTGTGTCTTATCTCTATTTTATCCTCGTAAAACTCGTTTCACAACATTAGGTTCTTTCTCAATAATCTTAAGAAGTAATTTTGCAGCTCCGGTAGGTAATCTTCTGCCTTGTTCCCAGTTTCTTAAAGTTGCAACACTCACTCCAAATGTTGTAGCAAATTGTTGTTGTGTTAATTTTAACTTATCTCTTGCTTTATGCACGTCTATATTAGATAATTTTATATCATGTTTATTTGCTTTTAATTTTCCTTTAGTGTATAAAACAGCCTCTTGCATTCCAATTAATATACTTTTGTCGGTTTGATTAGTATTTTTATTATTTATTTTTGCCTCGTCCGACATATAATTTTCCAATTCTTCAGTTAGTTTTTTTAATTCATTACAACTATTATGATTAATATTTTCCATCTTACTTTTTATAAAACCGGTTATTAAAAATACCGGCATATTTTCATTGTAGTAAAAATAAATTATTCTTATACTGCCACTTTTACCTTTATTATTACTACTTAAAGTAAATCGTAACTTTCTTCTTATACCTCCAGTGCCTTTTATTATATCACCTTGGTCAGGATTAGCAGCAATGTAATGTATTATTTCAAAGCATTCTTTTCATTTAAATTATTCTTAGCGAATTTTTGAAACTCTGGAAGCTCAACAACTGAAATCAGTTTTTTACTCATAATAATTATACGCCATTGGCGTAGGAGAATCAATAAATAATTTTTGTTTAGTATCATGGATACCGTGGCAAGACCACGGTATGACAGAGTGCAAATTGGCTACACCAACAAAGCATTAGAAGAAATTTCTTGATCATCAGAATATAAATAAGCTTTCTAGTTCTTTGCGTATTCTTCTTGTGTTTCTACTTTTTGACACCTTCTTTACTTAAAGTTAGCTCGCCTTTTTCTACATGACAAGTACAGCCTCAATGATTGCTTTTTTTTATCATGTTTACCATCCATATATCTAATTGCAAACTTCTCAAAGAAATTAACGCCGATCGGTTCATGTTTTAAATTTGTAACCCACATAGAAGGTGTATGGGTTGCTTGAATGTATCACCATTTTTGTTGTTTTAGGCTTATCAAGCTCAGGGTTATTTCGATGCTTCTGATTTGTAATACTAATATAACCTTGCAGTACTAGCTTCATTGCATTATTTAAAAACTCAGCTTTGATTTCGTTTAATTTAGTATTATGTAGCTTTTTATTAGCTTCAGTTTGGTTATTTCTCAAAGCTTAACGGATTATTTAGATTTTCGCTGAAAGTGTATAAAATAGCTTTCATATAAGGCGAACTAGTTGTTAAGTTAGAGTCTTGATTGCCGTTTAAGAAGAATTTTAAATTTTCGGAAGCATTATTAAGATCTACTTCTTTGAGTGGTTTTTCAGGCACTATATTAAAGATTATATTAAATTTTGTTATATCATCATTGTTAATATTTCTATTAATTTTCACATCACTATGACATAGTAAAGTGGTTCTAAAACGACGATTCGTAATGAAATCCATATATTGTTCGGTTCTAACTATATCGTTTACCGCTTTTAACTGCTCTACTACTTTCGGCGGCATATTACCGAGATACATAGTCGAAAGATTACAATCGGCTAAATATTGTAAATTGTGCTTTCTTGCTTCATTCATAAATTCATGGAAGTAGAATTGAGCATTTTCTTCTTCTAGATGATCATGACGTAAATAATGATCGGTTTGTTTAGCAAGTAGCCCTGCTTCGGTTTTTAATGCTTCTGCATAAGGAGTTTTAGAGTTTTCTAAGCTATCCTTAACAAATTCTAGTAACAATCTAGATTGAGCTATTCTATCCCGTACATTTGCAAATGAGCTAGAATGATACATCATCATATCTCTAATAGTACGGACCATATTCCAGCCAGGGAGGGTATTATAGCTAATATATGCTATTCCGTTTGGACTAAGATTTTTATTACAAACTTCAAAAATTTTATCTCTAACGGTTTTTGGTACCCAAGAAATTACGCCATGGCAAATTATATAATCAAACTTACCGAAAGAATCGTTAATATCAGTTATCGAACAATGATGGAACTCTATATTTTTTAATCCTAGTGCTTTAACATTTTTATTTGCTTCGTCAATTTGTACCTTAGACAAATCAACCCCAACAAAATAAGCTTTTGGATAAAGAACTGCATGTGGTATTAAATTACCGCCTGCTGCACAACCAAGCTCTAATATTTTTGCATTCTCGACTTCAGGAGCATTTACACCGAAAAGAGTTGCAAGTGTACTTAAGTGATAAGGATTTGTAAGAGCATATGGGTAGCTTTCATACGGTATTTCATCATAAGTGTTATGATCTGAAACCGCACCGTTAACAACGGATTGTGCGGAATGTGTTTTTTTTGCCATCTTATCATGACCGTTAGGGGTAGAAGAAGAGTTAGTAACTTTTGGAGACATATTTTTCCCTTATGTAGTTGAATTATTCGTGTCATCCCGCGGGATGATGACATTGTAGCTTTCATATAAATATTTCACAGAATTATTAAAATGGCAATCTATAAGTAAATCCTATGCCAAATTCTCCAACGGTTATAGTTTTTTTGATAGGATTTGTTGGCACGAATTGCCCCGTTTTCATATCAAGCGTATCATAATTAATTCTTACTCTATATGCCGTTTGTAATTTTGCAGTTGCATCAATACTTAAATTTGAAGTTACATCTTGTGAAATTCCAAGACCTGCTTGCCAAGCAACACAATTTTTATGAGTTTTTCTTACTTTAAAATAATCGCTATTTATAACATGCCACCTAGAAGAGGTAGGTTTAACTTTTACTTGTGCTATTCCACCTCCAAGTATTACAAAAGGTGTGAAAGTTTTGATTTTTTCTAAATCATAAATAAGATTTAGCATATATAGATTTGATAATACGGTAGTATTACCTGGGGTTTTAGGAATAGTGAGACCATTACTTAAATTTTGCTGAGGTAATACGTAATGCAGACTATATTTAGGTTGATAAGTTGCTGAGAATTCAATAGCTATCTGTGGATATATTATATAGCCTATTTTTCCACTATACATACTTGATTTTTTTAAAATTATTTCGGTATTTGAGTGTTTATGTCGGAATTTACTAACGACCGGTTCAATTATTCCGCCTTCTACTCCTATATAGAACCCTGTTTCTTTTGCGAAAGCAATGTTATTAAAAATGATGATAGTAATAAAAAATAATTTTAGTAATTTAGTCATTATAATTGCTTAAAAAATAAAAAAATATTATATACCCCCTTTATTAATGGTCAATCATATTTTTCCTAATTATGGAAACAATTATACCAAATAGTAATAAAGTAATAGTTACAGTGAACGCAACATATTCCGGAATCGCTATATAATGATGAATAAATATTTTAAAGCTGATAAATATTAAAATTAAAGCCAAAGAATATTTTATATAACTGAAACGTTCTACAATTTCTGCTAAACAAAAGAATAACGCTCTAAGCCCTAAAATAGCAAAAATATTTGAAGTATAAATTATATAAACATCATTAGTAATTGCGAATATTGCCGGTATACTATCTATAGCAAAGACTAAATCTATTGCTTCTATCAGTACTAGAGATATAAAAAGGGGGGTGCAATATAGTTTGTTATTACGTTTAACAACAAATTTATCCCCTTCAAGGTTAGGGGTAATATTTAGATTTTTTATTATTGACTTGTAAATATAAGAATTCTGTATATCAAAAGTTTTATGTGATACATAGAAAGTTTTTATACCTGTAGCAATAAGTATTACGGCAAAAATATATAATAACCAGGCAAATTTATTTATAAGAATAATACCGCCGTAAATCATTACAGCTCTGAATATTATTACGCCTATTATACCGAAAAATAAAACACGATGTTGATATTGCCAGGGAATTTTAAAAAATTGGAAAATAATAGAGATAACAAAAATATTATCAAGTGACATAGCTTTCTCAATGAGAAAGCAAGTATAATATTCACGAGCATGATCTGCCCCCGTATTATAGTAAACATAGATACCGAATAAACAAGCTATTACAAGATAGAAAAGACTAAAAAGTACGCTTTCTTTAAAGCTCATTATGGTATTTTTTTTGTGTATTATTCCCAAATCGAGAATCAGTAAAGCAGCGATTACCGTATAAAAAATAATCCAACTCATTTATTTATCTCTTCATTTTATATTGCATGTGGAAATATAGTCCTCCATCAAACATAACTCTTAGCTGGAATCTTATAGTATTTTCTCCTTGTTTTAAATAACGCTTTATATCAATCGGTAAATTTTTAGCTTGTAATGCTTGACCTTGGTCATTTCCATTGTTACAGTACCTTTTCTCATCTAGAGAATCAATTTTAGTAGGGAAGCTAAGTAACTTTGTGCCGTTGACATATATTAATGTGCAATCATCATACCATAAATCTTTTACTTCAAAATACTCAATATCGTCCATTATTGCATCTAAAGTTACTTTGAATTCTACAGTATGCAATATTGTATTGTCCGGTTTATTTGTTGCAGTTATACGTGCTCCATTGTTTGGAAATGCCATAATGCTCCCATATGGTAACGGTTTTTTGTTGAAGATATAGTCACCTATTTGAGTTACCGGATTATAAGGGGTCTCAAGTAATTGGTCTGATGGAAAGTCGTTATAACCAACTTTTATGGGGAATCCTTTAAATTTTCTACAGCCGACATTGTGGCCTAAAGGTTCAAACTCGACAACCTTTCTATCAAAATATGATAAACAATGGCGTTCTAAAGGTTTATTAGGATCAATAGGTATCCAATTCGTCGGGCATTTTCCTTTTGCAAGTTCTCCTATATCGCTTTCAGGCCATTCTGCATTACCGTGATTGTTACCGGAAGGAGCTTTCTCTGTGCTAGGAATTTTAGCACAAGTAGGTACTAATATAGGAACACAAAGATTTAGCTCTTGCCAAGTTTTATCTCTTACATCCTCAGTCTCAGCGTTATATGTCGGCTCAGGAGGAGTATTGTTATCTCCTTTTGTATATGTCACTGTATAATATTTTGAAGGATCTACCGGTACTAATATTGGTCCTATGTTAGGTTTCGGCTCGATTCTATCTGTATAATCCCTACTTAAAACACATATTGGAGTATTAGCCTTATCGTTATTGGTATAGCATTTACTCGGAATCTTATTTATATTGCAAGTATAAATTGTAATACCTCTTCCTGGACCTGACACTGTTTCTTCTAGAGTACAGCGCGTTAGATCTATATCTTTTTTACATAAGCCAAGATTTGGATATTTAACGTTATATTTATTTTTAAAATCTTTGCAATTTATAGTATCGTTGTTGTTGAGTTTAGCAAGTACACAATTTGTTGAGTCATGATTGTAACCGGGCATAGGTGATCCATCAGGTAAAGTAGGACGCAGCATAGGGTTACAATGTTGGAAATTTTTCGGCATCAAGCAGGCATGCGTTCCACCTTGGATATATTTACCATTTATATATTCTAAATATTTTAAATATACCGCACTTGAGTCAGGATTTCCATTACTATCATAAGGTGCTTTATCGTCTTTATATTTACCGTGAATAGTCAACTGATTTAGAACATTCTCTCCTGAAAACGGCATAGCAATATATTTATCTTCCTTTGGATCTTTAGGTATAAACGCAACGGAAGAACTATACTTATAACCGGCAAGCATTACTATGCTTTCTGTGTCAGTGGGGTTGGGAGGTGGAGGTCCGGCGTATGCTAACGGCGTTACAAGAGTGCTTGTTTCATCTATGATATTGTCGCCTTCTCTTACTTGTACTGACGCAATGAATTGCGGTTTATAATAAGCATCGTTGGGATTGCTATTATTAGTACAGGTAATTCCGGCATATTGCTTTGCACATTCATAAGCAGCTAAGCTGTAAGAATGATTTACTCGCGGTACACAATCTATTAAATTACCGGACTCAAATAAGCAAATATTATTAGGATTTTGCTTATCGTCTTCGGTATTACTAATAGAGACATAAAGCTTTCTATCTTTACCGTTGTTGTCTTTTAAGATGACATCTGTCTTTATAGGCATTAAGCTAGTTGTATCTTGCTTTTGTACCTCAGGAAATTTTACGCTTACATCCTTAAATTCACCGATATTAACTCCCCACACTTTTTGACAGGTAGTTGAATTAGAACTTGGACAGTCCGGTATATCGCTTATGTAGTAATCGCTGGGTGTTTCTACATTTCCAATTTTCTGCGAATATACTATTCTAAATCCCTCATTACAACCGTTAGCCGTAACACTACATGGCGTAGAAATTTCTGTATTAATACATGGAGTGTTGCCTGAAGTATTCTTACACGATTTAATTAAATCTTTAAAAGCCGTATTAGTATGAGTAATTTTTGCTGAAGAAAAATCTATATTACGTGGTTCTACACAAGTTTTGAGGTCAGAGCGAGAACTCGTGCAAAGCGGAACAAGATTGCTAAAGCTAACACGTATGGTATTATTAACAATATTGTTTTTAACATTAATATTAGATGGCACTACACAAGCCGGATTAGTAGAAGATTGGTCAAACTGGCCGCTTGCATCTTTTATGCTACATACATTATGAGCACTCGCACTAGTGCTAATATAATCTAAATTTGGACAATATGGTGGTGGAAAAGGCCCTAAAGGTAATTGTACACAACCAAAAGAATAGCTATCTACAGCACCGTTTAATGACCCAAGTGCTTCAATAATTTTTATTATTAAAGCAGGAAAAAAATTAAAAATCTCTCCTATTGCATTAAGTATTGATTGAAGTACTTTTATAAATTCTGAATTTTGATCTATCATACCAAGAAGCTGCCCTAATAAACTTGGTAAACTTACTCCTTTTATCGTTTCAACTAAAAATTTTAATACTTTTGCAATAGGGCTAAGTTTGTTAGTTTGATGAAGAGGTTGACGATTAGGATTCCAGTCCATCGGATCAAGATGTACACCAGAATCTGAAACAAGGTTAACAAGTCCAGGATCGCTATAAGCACAAAGTTTAGGAGGTTTTAAAGTAATTATTTTTCCGTCTATACCGATTATCTTATTATCAGTTTCTGTATAACCGACTTTATTGAGATGTACTCCATCGGTATAACCTGGATCTGCAGGGGAAGGTGGGGCATTTATCCCGGGAGGTGGAGGCATATCCGGTACGGCAACTCTAGCACAGACTCTAGTTAGAGGTATACCGTAACCTGTAGGCCATAATACACATTCTCCATCCCAATTTAAAGTAGAGTTTTGGTGCCAACAAGCTATGGCATTACAGCTTTGAACTCTAATACGAATTTTTGGAGTAAAGTAACTACTATCAGGAGCTTCTTCTGCACATCTATTGAGTAAAAAACCGATAAATATACCTGGGTAATCAAATTTTAATAAACAAGTATCATTATTACGACCGTCGCTTTTATTCCAAGGAGGACATAATGTGCCTGGTTTAAAAGGTCCTCTTGGCTTTGCATTGATGCCTCCATCCTTATTCCAAATTTCCGTTCTCTCACTTTGACCGCAATTACATGGATCGCTAAGACAAGTGACTATATCATCCCAAATAGATGCATATACATTAAATGAGAAAAATGAAAATAGGAAAAATAGTAAATATTTTTTTAACACTTTGAGTATTCTTTATGCTCGTTGTTTTTATAGTTCATAATAAATTATTGTCATCCCACGAGCTTGTAGCGGGATCCAGTCCTTTTTAATTTTTTTTGGATCCCATAATAAATCACGGGATGACAGAGTGAAATATTAGTCCGTATTTAACTCATTATATAGGTAATTAACCCAATTATCCGGAGGACCTTGGTGTTGTTCAAGTATTTTTTTATAAATATCCATTTCCTCCTGTCTGCTTGATAAAATACGGACAACTCCTATTAAAGCGGCAATACTTAATTCAGAAGCTATCGATTCATTATCCTTACTAATTAAGAACATTCTTGCAGAAAGTGTTAGCTGTGATAATTTTCGTATTTCCGGCTTGCTTAAACCTAAAATTTTATCTAAATCTTCTATTTTAACGTCAGACGGTAGAATAATTTTAGTATTAATTAAATCAAGCCAAGGTTTTATAGTATATTTTGGATATGACTTAAGATAAATAAAATTGAAATTACTGACGAAAATACCGTTATTTTGAGACAAATTATTATAGATTAAATTTATATTATCATAATAAATCTCAGGTCTGTAAAGTTTATCAAAATTATCGGCAGCAAATATTTTAGGTTTTGTGCCAACTAGACTTAAATGATAAGTAAAAGCATAAATTACTGCTGCACTAATACTTTGGTGTTTCTTTAAATTATTATTAAATTGTTCTAAAAATTTTCTCTCCGTCGGGTAAAATTGTTTAGAAAACGGCTCATCAGAAAGTTTATATAAATTAAACCCTATAACTTTCCCTTCTTCAATGTTAAGAGACGATCCGTCAAATAATCCGGAATATAATTGTTCTTCGGTAAAAACTTTAAGTTTATCAAGTATTTGTATTCCTCCTTCCTCCTTAAAATCTTCTAATTTTAAAATATCGGAAAAAATACGTTTTTCTTTTTCAATTGATAAAATTTTATTTTTTAATTTCTCTAGAAAGGATATCTCTATTTCGCTAAGAGGTGAAATATAATGACCACTGATTAATTTTAAAAATTCTAAAATGAATGCTTGTGATTTTTCTGTATCATCTACTAAAAATGGATTGATAATTTGTTTGTCCGGTTCTAACCATTTGCCTTCTATTGCCTCGATAAAAATTTTAGAATCATTATTATTAGAGATATAAATTATTGTTGGATCGTATTTAGTCGATTCTGATATTAAAAAGTTCAATAATACGGTTTTGCCGGTTTTCCCCGTACCAAAGATGCAAGTATTACCTTTATTCGTTTTATCATGAAAATTCATGAAATATGGAGTACCTTTCTCGGTTCGCAGTAAAGTTATAGCCTTACCCCAAGGATTATATTGATTACCGAGTGTAGTATTATGAAGAGCGGTAAGAGAAGCAATATGCTCTACGGATAATGGCGACATTCTACGTATAAAGGCAAAGTTAGCAGGTAATTGCGACCAAAATATTTGCTCAATATTAATATCTTCTTTTACATGAATAATACCAAGTTTAAAAAGTTCGGTTGATGCTTTAGCTACGGCTGCATCTAGTTTATTTTCATCTTCTTCTATAACGGCAATTGAAATTTGCTGATTACAAAATTGAAAATCTAAATTAGCTGCATCAAGCTTATTAATCCCTTTGTGATTAAGTAAAGTTGAGTCGTTAGTAATTTTTAGAATATAATCTTGACCACGCAATTTGGATATTACTTGTTTTTTGCTAACAAAGTAAAATATTTCAGTTATTATTAATTCAATCGGTAACTGTAAAAATTTATCCAGTGTATTAGAAGGAGTTTCATGATATTCTTTTATAGATAGTAAAGAAACGAATTTATTATTTTTCTCATGATCCGTAACTACCATTTTATCGCTGCTAATTTTATAAATACTTCTACCTATTGCATCGGATAAATCTATTATAGGTACCAAACAATCATTATTATTAAGGTTAGCTATGCGATTATATAAAAATAAAGGATTAGAAAAAACATTATCATTTTCAAATGTTATACCGAGTTTTTCAGCACTGAATTCGTTTAAATCATTTAAAATATTATTAGTGATATTGTCTAATTTTTGAAAAGCTGAATCTAAGTACTTATTTTCAAAATCAGTAATTAATTTATGAGATAAAGAATTTATTAAAGAGTTAAAATTTGTGATGTTAACTTTAGCAGAATCATGTACTATAGATATATATAAAGTATTAACGAATTTATCATTCCAATGGTTTTTTCTTTGCCATAAGGTATGAATATTTGCCGGTAATAATTTTTTGTAAGGAGTTGAATCGTCTAAGTTTTGTTTTTCTCGTATTGTATGTAGCCAAAAAGCAAAATCATAATCGGTTATATTCTTTTTTATAGAAACTCTAACCATTTCACGTAAATTTTGTATGTTATCGCTTATTTTCTCTGAGGTAATGCCGTGTATTTTGATAATTTGTAGTAATTTACCGTCTTTGGTAAGTAAAGTATTTTCATTATAATGACATGCTATAGGTATAAAATTAGGAGCATTATAATTATATATATCTTTATCAAATTTTCGTAAACCACTAAACACAAATAACCTGAATTTAAATTATCGTTTTGTATACTCGTTCAACTTGAAAAATTGGCTACGTCGTCTTTGTAAGTCCTCGGATGCTCACGTATTAAGTATACGCTCCGCCCCTCGGCTTACAGACTCCTTGCTCTTTTCCAAGTTGAACTTCGTATAATAACTCTTCATTTCACAGGAGTATATACTAATGAACTTTGCCTGCGTGGATGCTAGAGGCGTCATTGCGAGCAGCCGTAGGTCTCTACTCGATGTCATTCCCGCGAAAGCGGGAATGACATAAGAGCCATGCAACAAAGCCAATTTAACAACAACTAGAAACTTTATATTTAATAAACAATTATTCACTATAGGCAATGATTTTTTGTAATCCTCCCATGTAATTTATCAAGACATCCGGTATAGTTATTGATCCATCTTCATTCTGATAATTTTCAAGTATTGCAACCATAGTTCTTCCGATAGGTAATCCTGAAGCATTTAAAGTATGAACTAAGGTAGTTTCGTTACTGCCGAATTCTTTATATCTTGCTTTCATTCTACGTGCTTGAAAATCTCCACAATTAGAACAGCTAGCAATTTCGCGATATTGCTTTTGTCCCGGAAGCCATACTTCTATATCATAGGTTTTTTTTGCCGCAAATCCCATATCTCCGGTGCAAAGTAACATAACACGATAAGGAAGATTCAGTTTTTGTAAAATAGTCTCTGATGCATTAGTTATATATTCATGCTCATTTGTTGATTCTTCAGGGGTAGTAATAGATACTAGCTCAACTTTACCGAACTGATGTAATCTAATCATACCTCTTGTATCTCTACCGCTACTACCTGCTTCTGATCTAAAGCACGGGGTGTAAGCAACATAACGTATCGGTAATTTTTCTCTTGGTATAATAGTATCGGCGACCATATTTACTAAAGATACTTCTGCGGTTGGAATTAGTCTGTAACCATTGGTTGTTGCAAAAGACTCTTCGGCAAATTTAGGTAGTTGTCCTGCATTATACATAGCATTATCTCGAACTAATACCGGAGGTGATATCTCAAAGAAATCCCACTCTTTAGTATGAACATCAATCATAAAATTAATTAAAGCACGTTCTAGCTTTGCTAAATCACCTTTTAACGTTACAAATCTAGTTCCAGAAATTTTAGCAGTTTGTTCAAAATCCATTAAATTTAATTTTATACCTAGTTCAAAATGCTTTTTATTCAAAGCATTTGGATTTGTCTCTCCGTAAGTACGAACTAATTTATTCATACTTTCATCCATTCCGTAAGGTACTTCTTCGTCCGGAATATTAGGAAACATATTTAATAGTTCATTTAATTCGTTATTATTATTTAGATCCTGTTCAAGTGCTTCCAACTTCTCATTTATATGTTTGACATCTCTTTGTAACCCTTCAAATTCTTCGCCGCTTTTAGAGGCCATATTACCTAAAATCTTTGATTTTACATTACGTGCATGCTGAAATTCTTGAATTAAACTCGTAATTTTTCTTTTCTCTCCGTCGAGCATAGCAATTTTACTAGACATAGGTTCAATAAATCTTTGGCTAAGCTTTTCATCGAACAATTCTTTATTTTTTCTAATCCATTTGATATTTAACATTTAGTGTCCTCAGTTTTTCTATAAAATTACATATCATTATTGAAGTTTCATATAATAAAAGTAGCGGTATTGCAAGAGCAAACTGGCTTAAAATGTCAGGAGGCGTTAATATTCCTGCAATAATAAAGTTAATTACCACGGCAATGCATCTTTTTTGCTTAAGTGTTTGTACCTTAACTATTTTTAGTATATTTAATATCATTATCACAACTGGCAGTTGAAAGGCGACTCCAAAAGCAATAATTAAATGAATAACTAAATTTAGATACTCGCTAATTCTTGCTTCCAAAACTATCGGTACGATCATATCACGTTTTTCAAAACTAAGAAAAAAATTCCAAGCTTTCGGCATTACAAAGTAAAAAACAAAAATACTACCGCACCAAAATAAAATAGGCGACATAAAAAGAATAAAAGCGATAATTTTTTTTTCATGGCGGTGTAACCCGGGACTGATAAATAAATAACACTCCAAAGCAATTATAGGTATAATAATAGTAAAAGCAGTAAAAGCTGCAAGTTTAATATAGGTAAAAAATGCTTCTGTAAGCCCTGTATAAATTATATTTCGTACCGTATCACCGCTTAGCTTAGCAAGCGGTTTTAATAAAACACTATAAATATTGTCGCTAAAATAATAGCAAATAGCAAATATAATTATAAAAGCAGTAAATATTCTAAGAAGCCTTATTTTTAATTCTAATAAATGTTCTTGAAAACTATATAGTTTCATAAAAATTCTGACTCTTCATTTCGCAGAAATATATATCAATATTATAAACTTTTTTTAATAATTGTCATATCTTTTTAGAAATATTCACAAAGCCTAGTTTCTTTCTATATATTTTATAAAATATCGGGATAAATAACATGCTAAACAGAGTATTACCTAAAAAGAATACAGGCCAAGTAAGATATTTTGCACAAATACCGCCAAGGCTAGCTAGAATAATACGGCTAAGCGAGCTAAAAGATGCAATAATAGAATATTGTGTGGCAACAAATTCACTATTGCAAAGGCTAGCAAAATAGATAGAGATAATAGTTCCTGCAAAGCCTGCACAAAAATTTTGTACTGTAACAGTTATTATAAATGTCTTTATATCATAGCCGATAGTAGCAAGAATCATAAACATAAGAGGTGACAATAATTGAATAACTCCACCAATTAAGACACTATGAAATATACCCATTTTTGCAGCTAAAACGCCGCTTAAAGCTCCTCCGACGATCATGATTAGTAACCCGTAAGCTTTGTAAATAACGGCAATTTCATGAGTAGTAAAACTTAAATCGAGCAATAAAGGCGAACTCATAGCCATAGGTATAGAATCCGCAGCCTTATATAAAAAGATAAACAATATAATTAGCAGTAAATATTGCTGTTCATTTTTTAAGGAGATAATACTTTTTTTAATAACTTCAAAATATTGTTGTAATCCTATTAAATGAGTAGTTGTATGGTGTATTTCTTTTGATTGTGGTTCTTTGATACATAAAATTACTATAGGTCCAATTAGAGTAATGAATAGAGCCGATTTATATACTGTATTCCAGCCGAAAATAATTGATGAATATAAAGTACCGACGCTGCCAAGTAACATACCTAAACGAAACCCTATGCTACTAAAGGTAAAAGCCATTGAAAGCTCTTCTTTAGATGTAGGTCTCTCAATTCTATATGCATCAAGTACAATATCTTGTGTAGAACTGCAGGATGAAATAATAAATAAGATAATTGCAGTAATATATAAGTTATTACAAGGGCTTATGTTTAAGAACCCCGTCATCGCTAGGATTAAAAATATTTGTGATACCAATGCCCAGCCACGCCTGTGACCGAATTTAGAACATAAAAAAGGTATAGAGTATTTATCTATAAAAGGTGACCATATGACCTTTAAGCAATACGGAAAGGCAGCTAGTGATATCGAACCTATTATATCAGTGGTGTATTTTGCTTCGGATAATTGATATGGAACTGTAAAAAAAATTAAATTGAACGTCAGACCGGAAATTAAGCCTAAAAGTAAAATACCGATTAAATATGTATGGTTATTTATGTCATTCTTGCATGAATTGATCTTCAACGTCATTGTGAGGAAAAACTGTAAGTTGCGACGAAGCAATCCAGTAAAAAATTCTGATTTACAGAATATTCTATTATTATTTCTGGATTGCCACCACGCTCCTTGCAGTTGTGGCTTTGTTGTATGGCTTGCTTCCACTTCTGTCATCCCGCAAGTTTGTAGCAGGACCCAAATACTAATATTGTTAGTATTTTTAGTTGTTTTCTGGATACCGTGGTCAAGCCATGGTATGACACCGAACACGTTTTTTGAGCCATGCAACAACGCTTTCAGTCGCTCGCAATGACGATTAGGTACACACGCAATAATGCCTTGCAGGAATGACATAAGGGAATGATTAAAAATTTTGTACATGAAATCTAATAGCTTTAAATAGTTACTTAATATTTCATTTTTAGGGAGTAAGGAGCGACTTTAGAAAATATTTTACCGACTACCGGTATTTTAGTTACAATAGTGCTGATTAAGAAAAAGGAAGGAATAACATTTCCTTTAACCATAATTAATTGCTGCTTGGTATCAATATTACCTGTCATAGTAAAATCAAAGAACGGTCCATGTGCTTCCGTATCAAAAATTGTAATTATATTTCCTCTATAATTAAATTTACCGCTCATATCTTCAAATAAAATATGTTTATTATTAGTTATTGAACTAAGAAAACCCGGTAACGAAACAAAGGAAACAAGCCGTGTTAAAAAAGGAGTATCGACTACCGTAAAATGTTTTATAGAAAATTTGCCGTCTAATATTGGCACTATTTCACCTTTTTTTACTTCATATCTTTTTGTATTTAAGTTGATGTTAATTTGACCGTTTTGCATAGTGGTATACATTCCAAGTCCCTTAAGCAATGCTCCGGCATTATCGGATTCAATGAACCATTGTTCAAAAGTTTCCTTAGCAGTAAGCGACATCTTAACTTTTTTATTATCAATATTAGCATTTAGAAAGCCGGAGAAACACCGCACTTTATCACATTTAATTGCTAAATCAAGATTACCTAGAATTATATTATTCTTTAAAAGTATTTTTGATATATTAGTTTTTAAATTAATATTACGTGTAGAATCTCCCGCTTTTTCTAAAAACTGCATCATATTAGCATTTGATAAATCTAATCTGTTTCCATAAAGTGTCGTATTAAGATTATGGTTATCTATGATTATGTTTCCTTTTAAATCCGTATGATTATGTTTAACAGAGGCTAGATTAATATTATAAATATTTTTCTTAATTAAGGCATTACCGTTAATTTTTAGATTATCCTGCCCTGAAAGGTTAAATACAATATTTCTATCGAAATTTTTATCATTTAATTTAGTATATAAATATAAATTGGCTTTTTTATATAATTTTTTATGAATAGATACTTTATCTATATAAAATTCTAAATTATTAAGATTAGAATTAACGGTAATAAAACTCTCATTAGTATGCTGTTTTTTATACTCAAAATTTAAAACGGTGCTGCCTGAAATTAATTTAAATACTCCAAATCTTTGATTATTTGCCGCAATATTGCTTTTTATTTTAAGTAAACACTCATTATTTTTATCCGATATATCATGATCATAAGTAAAGCTGCTTGCATAATTATTAATGTTACCTTTACCGCTAATATTTAGTTTATTATCTTTAAAACTACCTTTGGCTTCACCGTTTTGTAATAGGATATTATTGTCTAAGGTGTTAAAAGAGATATTTGTTAATGTCGACAAAACATTATAGCTATTAGGGATATTGGGGCTAATAGGAATTATTAGCTCTATTATTGAATTTGCCGTTCCTTTGATTTTTTTAAGATCAATATTTTGAGCTTTAATATTTTGATATGCATCATTTGGAACAAAGGCAATTAAGTCATTAATTTCACCTTTAGCAGTAGCATTAAAAACAAATTGTGATTTATCCAGTCCTTCCCATTTGAAAGTCATAATACCGTCTGAAACGACACTTTTACCGCTATATGCTTCATTAATTAGAAATTTTATTTCCGGTCCTGAAATGATTATATTAGTATCAACTTTAGTCAAAGGTGGTAAATCTGTATGATATTTATATTCAAAATTCGAGATATGTAAATTTGCTTTTAAATTATCTTCTACTAAAATATTTTTTTTAAAAAATTTTTTATCTAATTTAATATTTAATTCTCCGTTTTGGATGTAACCTTGTTTTATATGTTCTCGTAAATATGAGATTATAGGATTATCCGGAATGATTTTTTCGACTGTTTGATAAATTATTAAAGGCATATTTGCGGCAGCTGCACTTGCATCGATATTTTTATCGGTTATTATACCGCTTAGTGATAAAAAAGCTTTGTTCCCAAAGGTGAGTTTGCAATTAACAGTCTTTGGATTATATTTAGAATAGGTGGTTTTATATGAGCATAAAGCATTTCCTAGAGGTAAGTCTGCTCCTTGCTCATCAGTTAGGATATCACTTTTTATTGAAGTTAGTCGTATGTCGGTTAGGGAATTTTTTTTAATTATATTTAACGAATAATCACCGGTCGTTGAAGTATTTATAATCTCTTCATCGTTATTTGAAATTACGGAAATTTTATCGATATTAAAATTAGCCTCTATTAACGAATTAGAGAAGAAATTTTTGAAATTAAAGAAAAGATTAAAATCGTTAATTTCTCCTCTAGCATTATCTATAAGACTTAAGGAAATTTTATCTATGGATAATCGGTTTTCTTTAAATTCTAAATTATGTAGTACAGCCTTTATATCATTTTTACTTAAATAAAATTCAATTATTTTTTTCAAAGGTTCATTTAAGTGTCCTTTATTTGCACTATAAACAGTTAGAGTTATAGCCAAAGATAATGAAATCAGAATTATAAAAATACTAATAAAGGTTTTTTTAATAAAATTCATTTGAGCTTGTAAATCTATTGAAATATGATAAAAGCTTTATATACTCGGATAGAACTGCAAAAATTGGCTACGTCATCCTACAAGTACTCCGGTACTCACGTATTAAGTATACGCTCTGTTCCTCGTCTTGTGGACTCCTTGCACTTTTTGAAATTGAGCTTCGTCTATACTACTCTTCATTTATTTGAGGTATACACTTGGAATATAACGTATAATTTAAAAATTTAATATAAAAATCACAAAAAATTATGAATATTACATTTATCGGTAGCGGATATGTGGGATTAGTCTCAGGTATTATTATGGGCTATTTAGGTCATGATGTTACTTGTCTTGATAATGATGAGGTTAAAATATCCAAATTAAATAAGCAAATATTACCGATTTATGAAGCTAAACTTGATGAGTATCTTAAGCAAGCTTTAGAATCTGATAGGTTAAAATTTACAAATATTTATAATAATGAACTTCAAAATGCTGATGCAATATTTATTACGGTCGGTACACCTTCAAAAGGGTTGGGAGAAGCGGATTTAAAATATGTTTATGATGCTATTGATAAAGTTTTCGAGCATATAAATAAAGATTGTTTAATAGTCATAAAATCTACCGTTCCGCCGGGTAGTTGCAGTAATATTATAGCTTATTTAAAATCAAGAGGCTTTTCATTTAATGTTGCTTCTAATCCTGAGTTTTTAAGAGAGGGTAGTGCGGTAGAAGATTTTTTATATCCTGATCGTATAGTTATCGGTGTAAATAATAAAGAATCAGAGGAAATATTGCGAAAAATTTATGCACCTTTACAAGGTGTAAAGTTTGTGGTTACCGATTTAGTGACGAGCGAACTTATTAAATATGCTTCAAATAGTTTCTTAGCTACCAAAATTGCTTTTATTAATGAGATGGCTGATTTATGTGAAAAAATCGGCGGTAATATTAAAGATTTATCTAAAGGTGTAGGACTTGACCAAAGAATCGGTCAAAATTTTTTAAATGCAGGACCTGGTTTTGGCGGTTCGTGCTTTCCAAAAGATATTCTAGCATTAAATAATCTTGTAGAAAATCATCATATAGATTGTAGGATTCTTAAGGCAGTAATTAAAAGTAATAAGCAGCGTCCAAGTAATATGGTAGATAAAATAGCTACTTTGTTAGACGGAGATTTAAAAGGTAAAAATATAGCAATTTTAGGCTTAACATATAAAGCAGGAACAGATGATGTAAGAGCAAGCCCTGCCATCGCAATTGTAAAGATCTTATTAAATAAAGATGTATATGTTAAAGCATTTGATCCTATCGGTCTTGAAAATGCTAAAAAGAATTTGGAACATAAAAATTTGCTATATTTAGATTCAGCAGTTGACGCCTGTAAATCAGTAGATATTATAGTTATTGCAACTGAATGGTCAGAATTTAAAGAACTTAATTGGCAAGAAATTTATGATTTAGTAAAATCGCCGATAATCATTGATTTTAGAAATATACTAGATAATGAAGCAATGAAAAAAATCGGTTTTAGATATTATGCAGTTGGAAGTAAAATTTAGTCTTGTCGTTAAGGCTTCCGATGTTATTCCCGCGTAGGCGGGAATCCAGGGTAAAGCGAGATAAATCGAGCTTTTAAAAAGTTTTAAAGTACTGGATTCCCGCCTACGCGGGAATAACATAAAAAGTCTACGGGAATGACATAAGGAGTCATACAGTAAGACAATAAACTTTAACATTAATTTAAAATGCGACCTGAATTTATTCATTTAAGAACTCAAAGCTCTTATTCTTTTCTAGAAAGTGCATTAACGATTGAGAAGGTAGTAGAACTTGCTTCATCGAATAAAATGCCTGCTATTTGTTTGGCAGATAAGGGAAATTTATTCGGCTCATTAGAGTTTGCATTATGTGCAGTAAAAAAAGGACTGCAGCCGATACACGGAGTTATTCTAAATATAAAATACGATATAGATATTTTTGCTCAAATTTTGCTTATAGCTAAAGATGAAACTGGTTATAAAAATTTACTCAAACTATCAAGCCTTACTTTTACTAAAAATGATCGTAAGATATGCGATCACATTGATTTTGAAGATTTAATCGAATATCAAGAAGGATTAATAGGATTATGCTGTTATACCGACGGTATTGTCGGAAAATGCTTGCTAGCTCGCAACGAGGAGCAAGCGATGCTGTTTGCACGTAAATTACAGGAAATTTTAGGAGATCGTTTTTACTTTGAGATTATGAGACATGAGCTACCGGAAGAACAGTTTATTGAGGATAGTTATATTAGAATTGCTGCCGAGCTTGCTATTCCGCTTGTTGCTACTAATAAAGTTTTGTTTAGTGAGAAAAGCATGCATGATGCACATGATGTATTGTTATGTATATCAGCCGGTGTTACTAAAGAATATCTGGATCGAAAAACAGTTAGCGAAAATTGTTATTTTAGATCACCGCATGAGATGATAGAGCTTTTTTCCGATTTACCTAGTGCCATCCAAAATACCGTGAATTTAAGAGAGCGTTGTTATTTTGCCGCACATGCAAACCCGCCGATGCTGCCTAATTTTGCCACCAAAGATATTAGTGAAACGGATTTAATTAAAAAAGATGCAAAAGAAGGGTTGCTTGCAAGGCTTGCTACAAAGTTTAAATCTGAAAATATTGCGTTAGAGAATCAAGAAGCATTGAAAACCGAATATTTTGCTCGTCTTAATTATGAGCTGGATATTATCTGTAATATGAATTTTGCCGGTTATTTTTTGATTGTATCTGATTTTGTTAAATGGAGTAAAAAAGAGGGTATTTTAGTCGGACCGGGTAGAGGATCGGGAGCAGGCTCGGTTGTTGCTTGGAGCTTGCTTATTACTGATCTCGATCCGATTAAATTTGGCTTATTATTTGAAAGATTTTTAAATCCTGAACGTATTTCAATGCCTGATTTTGATATTGATTTTTGTCAGGAAAGGCGTGAGGAAGTAATTAATTACGTACGTTCCAAATACGGTAATAATAGAGTAGGACAGATTATAACTTTCGGTAAGATGCAGGCAAAGGCTGTAATTAAGGATGTCGCTCGTGTGCTTAGCTTACCTTATAAATTCGCTGATTATCTAACGGAGCTTGTCCCTTTTAGTGCAGTTAATCCAGTTAGCTTAGAACAGGCAATGCGTGAAGTTCCGGAGCTTGCAAATGCCGCTAAAGGTAATGGGCTGTATAATTTAGACGGTGAAGCGGAGTTAATTAAGTTAGTGATTGATACTTCGTTAATTCTTGAGGGGCTGCATAGGCATTCCTCAACTCATGCTGCAGGAATCGTAATAGCAGGTACTGATTTAGTCGATATAGTACCGGTATATAAAGATGCTAACTCCGATATGCTGGTAGTCGGTTATTCTATGAAATATTCCGAGATTGCCGGTTTAATTAAATTTGATTTTTTAGGGCTACAAACCCTAACGGTTATTACCGATTGTAAGAAACTGCTTAAAGAGCAAGGGATAGAAGTAGATTTTAACAATATGACGTTTGATGATAATAAGACTTATCAAATGTTGTGTAAAGGTAAAGGAGTCGGCGTTTTCCAATTTGAAAGTATCGGGATGAAAGATGCACTTAGACGCCTTAAACCTGATTCTATACATGATTTGATAGCTCTTGGTGCGTTATACCGTCCTGGTCCTATGGAAAATATTCCTACCTATATAGCTTGTAAGCATAAATTACAACAGCCTGATTATTTACATGAGCTATTGCAACCAATCTTAGAAGAAACTTACGGAGTGGTGATATATCAGGAGCAGGTACAAAGAATTGCTCAGGTTCTTGCAGGTTATACGCTAGGAGCTGCCGATTTACTTCGGAGAGCAATGGGTAAGAAGATAAAAAAAGAAATGGAGGAGCAGGAAGAAATTTTTGTTAAAGGAGCAATTGCTAATAATATTTCGGAATCTCAAGCTAAATCCATTTTTGCGACCGTGGCTAAATTTGCCGGATACGGTTTTAATAAGGCACATGCTGCGTCTTACGGTGTTATTTCATACCAAACTGCATATCTTAAAGCTAATTATCCTGCTGCATTTTTAGTAGCATGCTTAAATCTTGAATTGAATAATCACGATAAAATTAATTTATTTTTACAAGAAGCAAAAGATAACGGCATAAAAATTATTGCACCTAATATTAATATTTCTGAAGGGTATTTTAGTGTAAAGTTTTCGGACACTGTCATCCCGCATAGCGTAAAGCCTGTCATCCCGCGACTTGATCGTGGTATCCAGGAAATTTCAAAAGATACCGTGGTCAAGCCACGGTGTGACATCGCGGGTGCAATAATCTTCGCCTTAGGTGCTATTAAGGGAGTTACGCCGAATTTCGGTAAGTTAGTAACGGATGAGCGAAAAGCAAGAGGGGCGTTTAAATCAATTACTGATTTTATTGAAAGATTACCCCCAAAATCTATTAACAGTAAATTATTGGAAAATTTAATTAAGTCAGGCTGTTTTGATGAGCTGCATGATAATCGATTGCAATTATTGTCAAGCATTCCAAAATTGCTTTCTTATTCAACTGCATATCACGAAGAGCAGGAATCTAATCAATTTAGCTTAATTAAAGTTTCTAGTTTAAGTCCAACTATTTTAGTATCAAGCGATTATGCCGATAAAAATACTTTAGCCTTTTATGAATTTGAGGCTATGGGTTTATTTATCTCTAATCATCCTCTTACGGAATATCAAGAAATATTTAGTCGTTTAAATATTTTAAATACTGCGGATTTGCATAATAACTTACCTGATGGTACTAACCGAGTAAATCTTGCCGGTGTAATACAAAAAAAGGATTCTCGTATGTCGGCAAGAGGTAGGTTTGTGACGCTCGTGCTTTCCGATCCTGAGAATATCTTTGAACTTAGTATTTTTAGTGAGGAAGTTTTAAAAGATTATGTACATTTACTTGATGTTAAAAGTTTGGTAGTTGTTAATTGTGACATAGTTAAAGATGAGGGAGGAATAAAACTAACGGCAAAAAGCTTTTCATCAATTGAGGATGCAATTAATAATAAACAATTTGAATTACAGTTTTATCCACAAAATCATGAAGAATTACGGCAGATAGTAACCTTGCTTGCAGCTCGTATAAATAATGAAGATCAGAGTAATGCTAAAGCTACAATCTATTTACAAAGCGCAGATGTAAAAAATTTTGTAGCAAAAATTACATTACCTGAAAAATTCTTGCTCCAAGGGCAAGATTTTGAGATTTTAAAAGGATATAGTAAATAGCGTAGTTGTTGAGTGGTTCGGTTTTCCACTGTCATTCCCGCAAGGCATTGTTGTGTGGATATCGGGTCGTCATTGTGAGCAGAGCCATAGGCTGCGTGGCAATCTCATGAAATAATAACAAACTTGAGATTGCGGACGTACAATTACTTCGTAATTTTCCTCGCAATGACGAAAAAACCGAACCATGAAACAAAGCCAATGCCTCGCAGCATCGAAACCTTGAGTCAACTTTTTATAGGCAATACCTGAATTGACAGTAAAATGAATCTATTATTGATATAATTGAGTAATATTCTTTGATGTTTTTTTACCGCTAAATACTGCATTATTATTTTTATTATCGCTAAGTTCCATATATTTTGTTAGTAGATGTTTGTCTGCTATTAACTTTGCTTCTTTTTCTAAATTGATATTTTGCTCAAGATTTGGGTCTTTAATTAATTCTTTAAAATAATTACTTATGGATTTTAATCCCAATTTTCTCGTTAATTTACTTAAATACTTATAAAATTTATTTTTGATAGTTTGTTTTTTAGGTTCTGAATTTTTATTGAATGTATTATTGGTTTTAACTTCTTATTTTTTATCTTCTAATACTCCTGTATTAATTGATCTTTTGGTGTTTGATTTAGTTTTGAATTATCTGCTCTTACCCCAGCACCGGCATTATATATATACGATAATTTTTTCCGTTTTCTTTAGAATATTTTATAACATTTGTATGTAATCCTGTATTAGTAGGAGCATTAGAATATGATAAATATGCTTCTCCGGTTTTTTGTAGTTTATCATATATTTCATTTGTAGTTTTTTCTAAAAATTTTTTTAACTGTTCTGCTGGTGGTAATTCAGTTGAGCTAGTTAATTTATGTAAAAAGGATTGCTTATAAATCTCATCTAAGCCATCCATAAAATGGTCTAATTTTTTATCTGTATTTTCGTCAGGATTTAAAGCTTTATACGCTTAGCCGTTATAAAATGAACTGAGCCTAAATTATAATCTTTTGTGGATTTATCATAGGTACGGGTATCGTCAAGCATTTCGCAATACTGAGTTGCTTTTGCTTCATACTCATATTTCCGTATGTTATTTAAGGCTTGAGTGATATTTTCATAATGTTCTTTCAGCTTATTTTGGTTATTCTTGTTTAGAGCAGTATTTGTAAGTTGATTATCATAATTTTCTAAGTTACCGAACTTTCTATTATTATTTACATTCTCAACCATATTTTCAACTAACTAGTTAAGCAGGGATCAAAATAATCATGTATTACGAATAAATGTCAATAATTACTCACCTCAATATATCTACTTTATCTAACTGTTCCCATGTAAAATTTGCGTCTTCTCGGCCGCAATGACCGTAAGAAGCCGTTTTTTGATAACATGGAGTGCGAAGCTTAAGATGTTTAATAATTCTTCCTGGACGCATATCAAAATGCTGTGTTATGAGCTTAGTAATTTGTTCTTTGCTTAATGTGCTAGTACCGCAAGTTTCAGCATAAACAGATACGGGAGCAGCTACGCCTATTGCGTAGGATATTTGTATTTCACAGCGATCGGCAAGTCCTGCTCCTACTATATTCTTAGCAATATAGCGTGCCATGTAAGCAGCCGATCTATCTATTTTTGTTGGATCTTTTCCAGAAAAGCAACCGCCGCCGTGTCTTGCCATTCCTCCATAGCTGTCCACGATAATTTCCCTACAGGTTAAACCGCAATCTGCAACGGGACCGCCTATAACAAACCGACCCGTCGGATTAATTAGGTATTTAGTGTCTTTATGAAGTAAATTGCTTGGTAATGCTTGTTTAATAATTTCTTCCATTACTGCTTCAATAAGGTCTTTTTGTTGTATTTCCGGATGATGCTGAGTTGATAAAACTACTGTATCAATGGCAATTGGTTTGTTATTTTCATATCGTAACGTGACTTGAGATTTTGCATCGGGTCTAAGCCAAGACAAGATATTTTGTTTACGTAAATATACTTGCCTTTTCATTAATAAATGAGCGTAGTAAATCGGTGCGGGCATGAAACTATCCGTTTCATTACAGGCATAACCGAAAACCATACCTTGGTCTCCTGCACCTATTTCATCGTCATTTGCATTGTCAACACCCATAGCTATATCGGGTGATTGTTAATGATAGCTGAAATTACGACACAACAGCTACCGTCAAATCCATAATTTGGATTATTATAGTCGATTTCTTGTATCTTGCTACGTACTATTTGCTCAATATCCACATAGGTACTAGGCCGCTCACTAGAACTAGACCGGTTGTTACAAATGTTTCACAGGCAACACGACCGTTAGGGTCTTGTTTTAGAATCTCATCAAGTACCGTATCTGAAATTTGATCGACAATTTTGTCCGGATGCCCTTCAGAAACTGACTCAGACGTAAATATAAAATTTTTCATACATTACGCTCCTTTTAAAATTCTTCAAATGTTATATTAATATATGATTTTTTATATGCTTATTTTGTCAAATATGTATGTTGTATTATATGTTGAAGTTATTTTTCTGGATTCCCGCTTTTGTGGGAATGACAGCAAGTCATGCAATAACGCCGCCTTTAGCTAGGAATGATACACCTTCAATGAATTTCCATCCAGTTATTACCTGCTCTAATTTCGGTTATAATCGGTACAGCCATATTAGTAGAATTTTCCATGATTTTTTTAATAATAGGTGTTATAATTTCTACTTCATCAATCGGTGCTTCAAATAGTAATTCATCATGAATTTGCAGTACTAATCTTGTTTTAAGTTTACGTTTTTCTATTTCTTGATCTAGATTGATCATAGCAATTTTAATTATATCGGCATTAGTTCCTTGAATCGGAGCATTAATAGCCGCACGTTCTGCGAATTGTTTAAGCTTTTTATCATGAATTAGAGGTACAAAACATTTTCTGCCAAAGCAATTTGTGACATAGCCGTTGCTACTTGCAAAAGCTTTTGTTTGCTCCATATATTCTTGCACTCCTTTATATTCAGCAAAATATTTCTTGATATATTCGGATGCTTCGCCGTTAGTAACGTTTAATTGCTTAGCAAGCCCAAAAGCACTTATACCGTAAATGATACCAAAATTTATAGCTTTTGCTTTACGCCTATGTTCGCTAGTTAGTTCGTGTTTTTGTAAGTTAAAGATCTGACAAGCAGTTTGAGTATGGATATCGTCTTTATTGATAAATGCTTGTTTTAGTGCATCTATATTTGCGATATGGCTTAATATTCTAAGCTCAATTTGAGAATAATCGGCAGATATTAATTTATAACCTTCTTCAGCAATAAAAGCTTTTCTGATTTGATTCCCCTCACTAGAGCGAATAGGTACATTTTGTAGATTAGGTTCCTGTGAGCTAAGTCTTCCTGTAGTGGTAGAAGTTTGTAAAAATGTCGTATGTACTCTATGTGTTATATTATCTATCTGTTTCGGCAAACTATCGGTGTAGGTATTCTTTAATTTTGTTAGTTGCCTCCATCTTAATAACAAATCTGCAATATTATATCCATGCTCACTAAGTTTTTCTAGTATTTCCGCTCCCGTTGAGTAAGAGCTTGCTTTAGCTGAAGCTTTACCGAAAGGTAATTGCATTTTTTCGAACAAGATTTCGCCTAATTGTTTTGGCGAACCAATATTAAATTTAGTTCCGCTAAGAGCAAAAATTTCTTCTTCAAGTTTTAGAATTTCTGTTCCAAATTCAGCGGATAATTGTTTTAGGTAATTAGCATCTACTGTAATACCTACTTTCTCCATTTTATCTAAAATAAAACAAATAGGTAAATCAATGTTGCTATAAAGTCTAAAGGTTTTGTTGTCTTTAAGTTCCCATATAGTTTGCTTATAAAGTGCGATAAAGTTTATTACTATTTTTGCTGATTCGATAATTATATTTTCTATCCAAGTTTCTTTCAAAACTTCTTTAAATAAATTTTTCTGTGATAAACCAGCAGATAATGCATACTGCATTAATTCTAAATCTTCTATAGCCGTAATGTCATGAGATTGGTTTGCATAAAATTTAAGTAGAGGTTTAAGAGAGTAAGTAATTTTTTTTATGGATTTATCGGTTAGTAAATTGAAGATTATATCCGAAAACCAGTTGTTATTACTTTTAGTATTATAAGAAAATAGATCATGAGAAGTGTTTGAAATTTTAATAATATAGCTTTGGTTTTGCAGTGATAAAATAAAAGCAAGATTAGCTCCTTTATGCTGTAATAAATATATCCCGAATATTCCTATTTTCGTGGCTTCTTTAGCAAAGTCTGCTAACTCATTAGCATTATTAATTTCTTTTATTTCCGTTACTTTATTATCTGCTATCTCTTTGTGGTCGTTAATTTTAATATCCAATAAATTTTCTACTCTTTTATATAAAGATCTAAAACCGTATTCCTGTAAAAATCCTGTTAATTTATCGCTATTTGGAGGTGACCATTCTAAATTATTTAGCTGAAAATCTAAATCAACATTAGAATTAAGCCCTATTAACTGCCATGAAATTAATGCCGCTTCTCTTGAATTTTGTAAAGTTTCACGTTGTTTTACGCTTGAGACTTGGTCTAAAGAGTTAAATATATTTTCTACAGAACCAAATTGTGTTATAAGACTACTTGCAGTTTTTGGTCCAATAGATGGTACACCCGGAATATTATCCGATCTATCGCCGATTAAAGCCATTACTTCACGTAATTTATCAGAAGTAGTGCCAAATTTTTTAACCACATCATCCTCCGTAATATATTTCCCTTTTAACGGATCATATATCTTGATGTTTTCAGTCATTAGCTGTAATAAATCTTTATCGGAAGAGATAATGACTACATGTGCGCCAAGTGCAGCAGTTTTAGTAGCAAAGGTTGCGATAATGTCATCGGCTTCATAACCGTTCTTCTCTAGAATAGGAAAATTTAAGTTACTTGCAACATCACGAACTAAAGGTAATTGTATAATTAAATCTTCAGGGGGTGGAGGGCGGTTAGCTTTATAGTCGGGATAAATCTGATGGCGAAAATTTTTCCCGCCGCTGTCAAATACTACAGCGACATGTTTAGGCTTAAAGTCGCTCAGTAATTTTAGCAGCATTGAAGTAAAACCGTAAAGAGCACCGACAGGCTCGCCTTTTGGTGAAGTTAAAGGCTGTTGTGCATAATAGGCTCTAAAAACAAATCCGTATCCGTCTATGAGCAATAAGGTATTTTTTTGAGTCATTTTATGATTTTATTTTTAATTAGATCGTCATTGCGAGGAAATTACGTAAGTAATTGACGAAGCAATCTCAGGAGTTTATTATTACTTCATGAGATTACTGTGCAGCCTACGGCTACTCGCAATGACGACTCAATATTCGTGCGGGCAATGATGTAGCAAAACCTCACAACCCCACTAGATTTCTAGCAAAATCATGTTGGTTGAATATTTTTAAGTCCTCTATCTTCTCGCCTATACCGATAAAGTATAAGGGTAAATTAAATTTTTGTACTACTCCGACAATTACGCCCGCTTTAGCACTGCTGTCTAGTTTAGTCACGATAAGCCCCGTCAAATTAGTAGCATCATTAAAATGTTCTACTTGGTTATAGGTATTTTGTCCGGTAATAGCATCAATGACTAAAACGCTATGAGTGGGGGCATTCTCGTCTAGTTTTTTTATAACTTTTACAATCTTAGACAGTTCATCCATCAAATTTTTCTTATTATGAAGCCTACCTGCTGTATCGATAAAAAGTATATCGATATTTTGTTTTATCGATTCTTCCATCCCGCGATAAGCAACACTTGCGGGGTCAGCCGATTCTTCACCGGTAATAAGTAGTGCATTTGCTCTATCTGCCCAAGTACTTAGCTGATTTACGGCAGCTGCTCTAAAAGTATCGCAGGCTGCAACTGCTACTTTTTTCCCTTGTGCCGAGTACATTGCAGCAAGCTTACCTATAGTCGTGGTTTTACCTGCTCCGTTAACACCGCACACTAAAATTACGTTTAATTTATTTTCGCTTAAAGTAAAAGGAATTGCTGATTTTGATAGCTGCTGCTCTATTAATTTAGCAAGGGCTTCTTTTACTGTATCACTATCTATTTCTTTGTCAAATTTTACCTTTTTAAACTCTTCAATAATATTAGTTACTACCAAAACACTCATATCACTTGAGATAAGTAGCTCTTCTAGCTCTTCTAGAGTTCCTGCATCTAATTTTTTCTTGTAAAATATTTTGTCGATACCTTCCGATATTTTATTAGAAGTTTTAGATAAACTTTGTTTTAATTTACTAAATATCGAAATCATATTAGATAGTTTTTTGTTTTATGGGTGTTGGTGTTACGCCTGCGTGAGTATCAAATCGTCATTGCGAGGAAATTACGTAAGTAATTGACGAAGCAATCTCAGGAGTTTGTTGTTATTGCATGAGATTGCCACGCAGCCTATGGCTCGCAATGACGATTAGGTATCTACACAGATAAGCCATCTTGCAATGATGATTAAGGTACTTATCTCTTTTTCTTATTTTTGCTTTTGTTTTTATTTCCGTCAGTGGTTTTATTGAATCTACCTAAATTTTTAACAAATTTTTGTAGTCCGTTAAGTTCCGTTCCATATGTCCTAGTATATTCATGGACTATTTCTATATCTTGTCTATGAGAATCATCTATTACTACTACTTCCTGCATAAAATTATTAGCATCAAACGTAATTTTTACTATCTTCTGCTTTTCAATTTTTGGATTGAGCCAAGCTCTTTGAGACATAACTCTTTCAACATAATACCAGGTATTTTGGGAATATTCCGGTACTATAGTAGGCGTACCTATTAACTCTACGACTTCTGTTTTATTTAGTTTTTTAGACTCTAATTTTACAAGTGCCGAATCATCTATAGATTGCCCTCTATTTTCGATAGTTTTGCAGCTGCTTAAGGAAAAAAAGGCTAATATACTAAAAATGTATGTTATAAAAATTTTCATAAGTTTAATTTTATCTAGATTTTATTACAAGATTATAATATACTGCTTCACTAATTTGACAAATACTTTTTAATTTATATTTAGAGAGGCTAATAATGGCAGTTCCAAAGAAAAAAACATCAAAATCAAGACGTAATATGAGACGTTCGCACTTAGCACTTGGCAAAGTTAACGTAATAGTTGATTCGCAAACCGGTGAATATAAGCTTCCGCATCACGTTTCTTTAGTCGACGGTACTTATAATAATCGTCTAGTAGTAACAAAGAAAATTAAAACTGAAGAAGAAGTAGCCTAAAAGATTTATGACCTGTAAAATTATTGGTTGCGGCGGGTATCTTCCTTCAAAAATAGTTAGTAATGACGAGCTTGCAAAATTCGTAGATACTAACGATGAATGGATTAGAACAAGAACAGGTATTACGCAGCGTCATATAGCAGGTGATACAGAATATACTTCCCATCTTGCTTTAAAATCAGCTGAAAAAGCTATAGCAGATGCAGGGATATCGGTAAATGATATTGATTTAATTATTACATGTACTACTACTCCCGATAATAGCTTCCCTTCGGTTGCCTCTAAGCTTCAAGGTTATCTTGGTTTAACTAATATACCGTCTTTTGATTTACAAGCAGTATGTGCCGGCTTTGTTTATGGTTTACAAGTAGCAAATTCTCTTATCTCATCAGATAAATATAAAACTATTTTGCTTATAGGAGCCGAGAAAATGACGTCGTTATTAGATTGGAATGATAGGACTACTTGCGTTTTATTCGGTGATGGGGCCGGTAGCGTAATATTACAGTGTAGTAGTGATGATTCCGGTTTAATAGATAGTAATATCTTCTCAAGCGGGGCTGATTATGATGAAATATTATACACAAACGGTGGTGTAAGTATGAACGGTATTAGTGGCAAAATAGTTATGCAGGGGCAAAAATTATTTCGTCATGCAATAGAAAAAATGCAACAATCTATAAAAGATTTACTGCATGCTAATCAATTCAGTGTAAGCGATATTGATTATTTTATACCTCATCAAGCAAATATCCGTATTATAAATAAACTCGCTGAACTATTAAATATAGAAGAGCATAAAGTAGTGAAAACCGTAGACAAACATGCTAACTGCTCTGCTGCTTCTATTCCGCTTGCTTTGAGTACTCTCAAAGCATCAGGCAAAATAAAAAAAGGTGATATTCTACTATTTTCAGCTATCGGTGCAGGTCTTACTTGGGGCAGTGCATTCATTAGATGGTGAATATACTCGTTGTATTACATCTTCGGAAACTCTACTACTAGAGGTGATTTGTACGTTGATACTGTACTCGAATCCTCACGTACCTCTATGTACGCTGCGGTTCTGTGTGCCGTGTCTCCTTCAAATTCCTCTCTATAAGCGAGTTTCTGAAGATGTCTATTTGAAAAATTGGCAACACTACTTATTTGCTTATAATTCTCACATATTATATATACGCTGCGGTTATAAGCTTCAAAATCGATTCCTCTTTTCCCCATTAAACTGCATCTATCTATTTATCCAAAGTATATACTTGTATTAAATGATATTTTTACCACATTTATACATGAGTAATTGCATTTTATAATATTTTAGCCTTTAAACTAATAAAATAATGATATATACTAACTCACATAGCTTTTGGTTAGTTTAGTTTTATGACTAGCTAAAATGAATTCAATATTAATAAATTATAATCTCAAGGAGTTTAATTATGAAAACAAAAATTACATTAGTTTTTCTTGCATTATGTGTGCTTGCAGGGTGTAATACAACAAAAAGAGCACCGCAATTTGACGGTAATATGAACCAAAGTGAAGAAACTTCATTAATGAAAGATTTCGAGAAGCATGCAGGAAATGCAGTATGGTTTGCTTTTGATAGCTCTGCTTTATCACCAAAGGCTAAAGAAGAACTAGAGAGACAAGCTTGCTGGTTATCAAAGCATCCTGAAGTAAAAGTTACTGTTGAAGGACATTGCGATGAAAGAGGTACCAAAGAATATAACTTAGGTTTAGGTGAAAGAAGAGCAGCAGCAGCGAAAAAATTCTTAGTTCATAAAGGAATCGATCATAACAGATTAAATACAATCTCTTATGGTAAAGATAGACCTGCTATGATGGGTAATACTGAAGAAGCTTTTGCCTATAATCGTAGAGCTGTAACAGTTGTACACCACTAAAATTATTTACTAATTATAGTATCCTAAAAGGTCGAGTTTACTACTCGGCTTTTTTTATTTATAACTTGATGTTATTATTGCGAAAGCGTTGATGCGTGGATACCAAACCGTCATTGCAAGTCATAGGATGCGTGGCAATCTCATGAAATAACAACAAACTCCTGAGATTGCTTCGTCAATTACTTTGTAATTCCTCACAATGATGAAAACACTGAACCATATTGCCCTGTTTTTTAGGCGATACCTCAAAAATATAAAAATTTTACTAGACTTAACTGCATAATAATTATATAAATTTCAAATGAAAAGGGGCTGTAGCTCAGTTGGTTAGAGCACGCCGCTCATAACGGTGTAGTCGTAGGTTCAAGTCCTACCAGCCCCACCACACAAATTCTTATTTAAATTCGCATTAGCACTGAATTTATAATGATTAATCTAAAAACACTTTCTTGGTATCTTACTAAATTATATTCTAAGTGTTTCTTTATTATATTATTTCTTTTAATCGGGCTATTAATTATCTCAAATGTTTTTGATCTTTTACAAAAATTCAAAAATATTTATGTTCCTTTTAGTTTTTTTTGGAGACTTATCTTATATAAGATTCCTTATTTACTAGGTCAAGTATCTTCATTAATTAGTTTTACCGCTATGTTATTTTTTTTTAGAAATCTAACAAAAAATAATGAATTAACGGCTATGTTATCTAGCGGTATTCATATTTGGCAAGTGCTTGTTATTCCATGTATTGTAACTTTAATGTTAGGTATAGTTTTTACGACTATATTGAATCCTATCGGTACTATAGGCTTACAAAAATATGAGTTATTAGAAGCAAAACTAACTAAAAAAGCCTTGAGTGAGGGTATAATATCTAAATCAGGCTTATTATTTTTTGAATCTTTAAATGATGAAACTCAAATTATCCAAACACAATTTATTAATGTTGCCGAGAAAAAATTAAATAATATTACAATTTTATTTGTTGATCATAATAATTCTTTTTTAAAGAGAATTGATGCATTATACGGTATTATTGAAAATAAAATGTTACATTTAAATAGAGTTAAGGTTTTCACAAAAGGGGAAACTAAGGCTTACAATAATTTAACTATGCAGACAAATTTATCAATTAATAGTTTAGTAAATAAATTTATTCGTCCTGAAATGGTTTCTATTTGGGCTTTACCTAAATTAATTAATGAATTATTAAATTCAGGTTTACCGGCTATTAATTATCAAATTTATTATTACAAGCAATTATTTAAGCCTATAATGATGATGGCAACCGTAATTTTAGCAAGTTGTTTTATTAGTCTTAAACAGCGTGATAATTCCCAAGAAAAAATACTGCTATTAGGTTTATTTTCAGGTTTTATAGCATATTCGTTATCAGAAATATTATTAAAAATACTTACTTATAATAATTTGTCTTTAATTGCTGCTATTTTATTACCTAGTATGCTAATATTTTTTATTAGTAACTTTATTATGTTACATTATAAAGAAATTTAATATAGACGAAGTTTAATTTGAAAAATTGGCATCGTCGCTTCTCATTGTTGATCCTCACGTAGTATTCTACGCTGCGGTCAAAAATTCCGAGGCTTCTCGCTCTTTTCCAAATTAAACTTCGTCTATATTAAATTTTTATTTACTATGGGATTGTTTATTTTGTTAACAGTTCTATAGAAGTGTTTTTAGAATTTAGAGAGAAAAAATAAAATGATAATGAAATTTTTGGAAGGGTTTTCTTCCGGTATGGCCATAGATCTTGGTACGGCAAATACTATTGTCTATCAAAAAAATTGTGGAATTGTTCTAAGGGAACCTTCTGTTATTGCGTTAATAAAAAAAGACGGTGCTTTTGTGCCTTATGCTTATGGTCATGAAGCAAAAATGATGCTTGGGCGTACTCCTACGGATATTGAAGCAAAAAGACCTTTAAAAGATGGTGTTATTGCCGATTTTAAGGGTGCAGAGGAAATGATAAAGTATTTTATTAGAATGGTACATAATCGTCGCTCTTTTTTTGGGCCGACAATTGTTATTTGTGTGCCTTCCGGTTCTACGCCGGTTGAGCGTCGTGCTATCCAAGAAGCAGCAGAAAGTGCAGGGGGTAGGGATGTCTACTTAATTGAAGAACCTATGGCGGCAGCGATCGGGGCAGGGCTACCCGTAACGGAAGCAACCGGTTCGATGATTGTTGATATTGGAGGAGGCACTACCGAAGTTGCAGTTTTGTCACTAGGGGGCATAGTATATGCAAGGTCGGTAAGAGTCGGCGGTGATAAGATGGATGAAGCTATTATCTCATATATAAGAAGGCACTATAACCTATTGATAGGTGAGGCTACTGCCGAAAAGATAAAGCAAGAAATAGGTACGGCTTATGTAGATGAAAATGTTGAGCCGAGAAAGATGGAAATTAAAGGACGTGATTTAATTTACGGTATTCCTAAAGAAATGATATTGAACGAAAGACAAATTGCTGATAGTCTAATTGAACCGGTAAGTCAAATTGTTGAAGCGGTAAAAGTAGCACTAGAAGCAACACCTCCTGAATTATCTTCAGATATAGTTGATAAGGGAATTGTTTTAACAGGCGGCGGCTCATTATTACGAAATCTTGATTTTGTTCTTAGTGAAGCCACTAAATTGCCAGTAATAGTTGCAGATGATGCCCTCTCTTGTGTGGCACTTGGAACAGGAAAAGTACTTGAAGATTTTACAAAGCTAAAACATGTACTATTTAAACAGGATTAAAAATGGCAATACTTGCAAATAGAGTAAAAAATTCTTCAAATTCATTAGAATTAATAAGAATAATATCAAATACTCTTAAGCGTTTTTTTGTTATATTTGGGCTTGGATTGTCTGTATATTTATTTTTTGCTACACCTAAAAAAATATCTAGTATATCACTTGAAGTAACCGGTAGTATAGTATCAATCGGTTTAGCAGTGTATGAAGATATATTTGAATATATAAATTCAATAACACAAAAATTTGTTTATTTTCAAGATTTAGAACGAAAAAATATAGAACTTAAACTTGAGATAGCAAGATTACAACATTTACAAAGTGAAGTAGAATTGGTAAGAGCCGAAAACATTGCATTAAAAGATTTGTTAACGATTGCTGAGGAAGAAGAATTTGAATATATTACTACTAAATTACTGAGTGTTTCCTTTAATCCCTTTTCTAGAACTGCTTTGATTTCTGCAGGTAAAAAGCAAGGCATTGAACCTGATCAAATCGTTGTTAATTCAGGAAAATTAGTAGGAAAAGTAATAGAAGTGAGTAATAATTATGCGAAAGTAATGTTAATTAGCGATGTTAATTCTAGAATACCTATTAAAGCTAATTCTTCAAGAGAACAAGGTATTTTAGCAGGTAATAATAATAATAGTAAAATTTTATACTTGCCTAACAATCATTTAGTACAGAAAGATGAGGAGATAGTAACCTCTGGACACGGTAATATTTATCCTGCAGGTATTTTAGTGGGCTATGTGTCTAAAGTGACAGAACATGATGTTATGGTAAACGTAGCAGCTGATCTATCTAAAATGGAATTTGTACAAGTATTATTGCCTAAGGAGTAATGTCTGTTTTTTTTACTCTATGTCATTACCGCGTAGGCATTGTTGCATGGATCGGTACAATCCCCTGTTGTGTCACCCCGTGGCTTGACCACGGGGGCCAAACAACAATAAAAAATACTAGCAACAAAGTTTTCCCGTGTAGGTGGGAATTCAGCAAAATAACTTCAATATTGCTACAGAAGTTATATATTTGATAAAATAACCATATAAAAACTTGTTTTTATATGGTTTTACTAGATTTTTGTTTACGCGGGAATGACATTGAGTAGGCTTTTCGATCCATGTAACAAGGCTGGTAATACTCGACTTTGTATATATCTATCCTTTATTTATTCAGAGGTTATTAATATGGCACTTGCTACTAAAGTAAAAGAATTTTTAGAAGAAAAATTAAAACAAGAAAAGATAGATCGTAAATATCTTGCCGAAGTCACTAATATCCCTTATACTACTGTTAGCAGAATTATGAGAGCGGAAGCTAATCGTGAATTCAACCCTGAAATAGATACTATTTTAAAAATAGCAAAATATTTTAATTGTACTATGGATGAGGTAATAAAAAGAAAAGTACAGAATAATTCATAAAGCTTGATACAAGCGAATTTTGCATGACTCGCCTGTACTCACTCACGTAGTTTACCTACTGCTTTCGCAGGCTTGCATTTAAATGCATCTTGTCTAAATCTTTCTGAAATATGCTGTACCTACGAAATAAAACATAAAATATGACAACAAAAAATAAAAGAGTTCTTCAGAAATGCGCTTATAGAGAGGAATTTAAAGGAGACATGGAACGTAGCGCCGCAGCGACGTCTAAATTACCTCTAGAAGTAGAACTTTCGAGGAATTCTAAAGGACTGATTATAATTTTATCTTCCCCTTCAGGTACAGGTAAGTCGAGTTTAGCTAAAGCATTATTGGAAATAGATAATAATTTGCGTTTATCTATTTCGGCAACTACAAGAAAACCACGTTTAGGAGAATTAGAGGGCATAAACTATTACTTTAAGACCGGTCTAGAGTTTGAAGAATTAGTTAAGCAGAATAAATTCCTTGAATATGCTAAAATATACGATAATTATTACGGTACGCCTAAAGAATATGTCGAAATGTTATTAAATCAAGGCTTGGATGTTTTGTTTGATATTGATTGGCAAGGAGCAAGGAGTATTAAGAAAAATGCTACTAATGTTGTTACTATATTTGTATTGCCTCCTAATATTGAAGTATTGGAACAACGCTTAAGAAATAGAGCGACCGATAATGAAGAAGCAATAAAATTACGTATGCAGTTGGCACAAAACGAAATATCACATGCTAATGAGTATGATTATGTAGTTACTAACGATGACTTTGACCGGACGCTTAAAAAAATACATGCGATTATAGTTGCAGCACGAGACAAAGCGTTTTGACTTTGTCGTTTTTTCTTTCTATACTGAGAATTAGACGTTATGTTTCTAATTTTCAGAGTACTAATTTAAATGCTTAGAAAACAATTCCTTTCATCAATAATAAAACATTTTAAAACTCATAAAGTTTGTGCCTTGTTAGGACCAAGGCAGTGCGGAAAAACTACACTTTCTAAACAATTCGTAGAAGCTTATAATATTCCTAAAATCAATATTTTTGATCTTGAAAATCCTTTAGATTTAGCAAGATTAAATGAACCGATGCTTGCTTTGTCTGATCTAAAAGGATTTGTTATTATTGATGAAATTCAGTATAAACCGAATCTATTCCCTATTTTAAGAGTTCTTGTTGATACAACTGATATTAAATTTTAGTACTAGGCAGTGCATCAAGAGACTTAATTAAACAAGGTTCTGAAACACTAGCAGGTAGAATAGGTTATATTGAAATGACACCGTTTACCTTATCTGAAGTGTCAGGTACTCAGCAATTATGGATACGCGGCGGATTTCCTTTATCATATCTTGCAGATGATGAAGAGTTAAGTGCTTTATGGCGTCAGAATTACATTAAAACATTTTTAGAAAGAGATATACCAAATTTAGGTTTTACAATTCCGTCTATGCAGTTACGTAGGTTTTGGTTAATGCTTTGCTATTATCACGCTAATATATTGAATGCTTCAGAACTTGGAAATTCTTTCTCTATCTCATATCATACCGCAAAGCATTATTTAGATATTTTAGAGGGAACTTTTATGATCCGTATTTTGCAGCCTTGGTATGAAAACCTTAAAAAAAGACAAGTTAAGACTCCAAAAATCTTTTTTAGAGATAGTGGAATATATCACGCTTTATTAGGCTTAAATAATTATGAAGCTTTAAGCACTCATCCTAAAATAGGTGCATCATGGGAAGGATTTGCCTTAGAACAAATTGTTAGATATTATAAAGCCGAACCCGAAGAAGGTTATTTTTGGTCATCTCATAATGGAGCGGAAATAGATCTTTTAATTTTTAAAAATGGAAAACGTTTGGGGTTTGAAATTAAATATACAAATACACCGAGCATTACAAAATCAATGCAAATATCTTTAGAAGATTTAAAACTTGATCAAATTAATGTAATATTTCCAGGTGAGATTAGCTTTAAATTGTCAGAAAAAATACAGACAATAGGTCTTTCGAGCTTAATTCAAAATGATACAAAAGCTGCAACTATATAGTTACAGCTTTTAGAATGTTATATTATTTCACATACGCCTTTAGAAGCTTTACCGGCAAGTTTGATATCTTTGGAAGCATTATCCACACAATTACCTAAATCTTGATTATATTGGTGGATTTGACTACTCGCTTGCATAGCTTCTTTAAATATTGCGTTATGTTTTTGCTGTTGTTCTTCAAATTGTACTTTTGCAGCTTCTAAAGCTGCTTTTCTTTGTTCAGGAGTTAATTTTTTAAATTTAGACATAATAATTACTACTTTAGTTAAATTCCTCTCGTTTTATTATTTGTAACTTTAATATTAGGAGTACGAGCAGGAGATAAACTCCTAGCATTAGTATCTTTTACTTGTGTTTGTTCTCTGATTTTATTAGCTAAAGATTTAGTTTTATCCACGTTAATTTTATTTAGTACTTTATTATGATGCTCTATATCTTTTACAACGCCGTCTGTCTTAATTGCTTTATGCTGATGTTTTAGAACTAAATATTTTTCATATGCATCTAAATATTTTTCTGGTTCTTTTTTATAACGCTCTTTAATATCACTTCCTAATTTCTTTATTTTATCTTTATTTATGTTGTGTTCTTTTTCATGTTTAATAATTTCTTGATCTAATATTTTTTTACTATTTTCAATCTTCTCTACATGTGCCTTATGTATTTTTAACATTTCTTGGTGAAATTCTAATTCTCCTTTTAATTCTTTAACTTTTTTTGGTGCTAAGCCTTTTTCTTGTAATTGTTATGATAAATTCGTTATTGTTTTATTTAATTCATTTAATTCTGTATGTGCTTGTTTGTGTTCTTCAGTTATTTTTTTATGGTTTTTATGTAATACTTTATACGCTTGATTTAGTTTAAATATTTCTTCATGAGTTAATATTTCACGATTTAACTCTTCATGATCAATAATGTTTTCCTTTTCTAGTTTAGTTATTATCTTATCTAAACGCTTATTACTTTCTTCAATTCTTTTAGTATCTTTAGTAATATTTTTTATAAATTCATTATGCAAATTATTAAGTGCAGCAATTCTTTGTGCGATTTCTTTTTCTTCTTCGGCAAGTTTTATTGCTCTTTGTGATTTTAGAAATTCTTCTTGAACCCTAGCTTTCTCAATAGATTGTTCTACTTCATAGTTCTTGAGCTTAGTTTCAGCAGTCTCTTTTAGATTGGATATGTCAAAATTCAAGCCATATGAAGCTGCTTCGCTTTGTAAACTACTCAATTCTCCTAGAATTATTTCTATTTGAGAGCGAGAATAAGAATTGTTAAGACGCTCTTTTAAATTATCGAATTTATATTTTAATGTAGCTGTTATATCAGACATGCTCATCATCTTTAATATTAACGCCAAGAAACGTTAACAAAAGTTAATAATTAAGTCAAGAAAATTTTAATAAAAATTAATCTTGTATTTCTAGCCATTGATTTAATAACTCGTCTAGTTTCTTTTTATCATTAATTAATTGGCTAGTAATGCGGTTATATTTTTGAGGATTATCTAAATATAGATTAACGTCTTCAAGTTCTTTTTCTAAGTGTTTGATGGATATTTCTAGCTTTTCAATATAGTTGGGTAATGTTTCAAGCAAACGCTGATATTTATAAGATAGCTTTTTATTTAGAGGTTCTTTTTGAGAAGTTAGTGGTAGTGGTTTTGAAGCTTTTTTGGCTATAGGAGAGGTAGTAAAATACTGCTTATAATCTTCATAACCTCCTGTTAAATCATGAATTTTACCTTGAGCGAAAACTAAAGTTCTAGTAACTAACCTATCTAAAAAGTCACGATCATGGCTCACGACTATTAAAGTACCTGAATAATCTGTAAGTATATCTAGTAAAATTTCCAGACTATCCATATCGAGGTCATTAGTCGGTTCATCTAAAATTAACAGATTGCCAGGGTTAATTAGAATTTTTGCAAGTAATAATCTATTAGCTTCACCGCCTGATAAAATAGCGGTTTTTGCATTAAGTAGTTTAGGATTAAACATGAATTGTTTTAAATAACCGGCAACATGCATGGTTTTACCGTGTGGCAAAAATACTTGATCACCGCCTGTAGGACATAAAGTTTGTTGTAATGTATGATTAGGCTCTAGTTTTTCTCTATGTTGATCAAAATATGAAATATCTAAATTACCGCCATATATAATTTTGCCGCTTTCAGGGGTAAGCTGTTTTGTTAGTAGTTTGATAAAGGTAGATTTGCCTGAGCCATTTGCACCGATTATACCAATTTTCTCGCCGTTTTTTACACGAAAGCTAAAATTATTGATAATTTTAGTATTTTTATAACTAAAAGTAATATTATCTGCTTCAATAATGAATTTACTTTTAGCTATATTTTCGGCAAGTTCTGCCCTAACTCTTTGTGTTGAACTAGCTAGTTTTGCAGTCTGTTCTTGTGTTATTGTTCTTAAAGCTTTCAAATCCGCAAGTCTCTTTTGATTTCGTTTACGTCTAGCAGTAACACCGGCATTTAACCATTCATTTTCTTGAGATAATTTTTTATTTAATTTCCGAAGAGCGGCTTCTTCTTGGTCTATGATAATTGTTTGCCATTCATCAAAAAATTTAAATCCTTTATCGGATTTACGTAAAATTCCTCTATCAAGCCACCAAATTTTATTAGTAACATTTGAGAGGAATGTTCTATCATGACTAACGCAAATAATAGCACCGTTATAAGATTTAACAAATTCTTCTAACCATTCGATTATTGCAATATCTAGATGGTTAGTTGGTTCATCAAGTAATAATATTTCCGGCTCTAATATTAAAGCTTTAGCAAGGCTTGCTCTTCTCAGTTGACCGCCTGAATAGGTGGATAAATTGTCTGTTCCGTTGATTTGTAATTTTTCTAGAATTATATCGATTTGGTATTTATCTATTTCTTTTGTACTATCTGTTTGTTGTAAAACAAAATCATAAACAGTTAGATGAGTTTTTATAGAAATATCTTGTCTTAAATAACCGGTTGTAACTAAAGGATCTTGAAATAATGCACCGTTATCTAACTCATAATCACCTGATATGACTTTCATTAAGCTTGATTTCCCGCAGCCGTTACGTCCTATAAGACAAATCTTATCGCCTGTGTACAAATAAAGCTCTAAATCAGATAAAATTACTTTATCCGCAAAACTTAAGTTACCGTCTTTAATGTAATAAATTGGGGTCATAGTTGATTATTGGCTAGTTTTAATGTCATTCCTGCGAAAGCAGGAATCTAGAAAAATAACCTTAATATTGGTACAAAATTACATATTTGATAGAATAAACATATAAAAATAAGTTTTTATATGTTTTACTGGATTCCTGCTTTCGCAGGAATGACATTAAGTTAAAGGTTGGTAAACGAAGTTTAATTTGGAAAAGCACAAGGAGTCCATAAGACGAGGAGCGGAACGTATACTTAATACGTGAGTACGGTGCTTATAGGACTTTGTGCCAATTTTTTAAATTAAACGAGTATACTCTTAATCACTAAACTAGCATTAGTACCACCGAATCCGAACGAGTTGGAAAGCACGTAATCTATCTTAGTTTTCTTAGCTTTAAGTGCAACTAAATCTATATTCACCTCATCCATAGGGGTATCTAAGTTTAAGGTTGGCGGTGCAATCTGGTCTCTAATTGCAAGAGCTGAAAAGATAAACTCAACACTTCCTGCCGCACCAAGCAAATGTCCTATTGATGATTTAGTAGAAGACATTAAAACTTTGGGATTCGCTTCTAAAAATAATTTTTGTACGGCTGCTAATTCTATTCCATCACCAAGTGTAGTAGAAGTACCGTGTGCATTAATATAATCAATCATATCGGGCGTGATAGTTGCATCTAGCATTGCGTCTCTCATCGCTCTATAAGCTCCTCTACCTTCAGGATGTGGAGCTGTCATATGATAGGCGTCACCTGTAGAGCCGTATCCTATAACTTCACCGTAAACTTTAGCCCCTCGATTTAAGGCATGCTCATATTCTTCTAAGACTACAACGCCTGCTCCTTCACCCATAACAAAGCCGCTGCGGTCTTTATCCCAAGGTCTTGAGGCTTTTTTAGGATTATCGTTATATTTAGTACATAATGCTCTAGCAGCAACGAAACCTGCAACTCCGACAGGTGTAACTGGAGCTTCCGCACCGCCTGCGATCATAACATCGGCATAGCCGTGCTTTATCATACGCATAGCATCGCCTATAGCATGTGCCCCTGTAGAGCAAGCTGTTACTGCCGTTTGGTTTGGACCGCTAAAACCGTATTTTATAGAAACAAGACCGGATAAAAGATTAATTAATGAAGCGGGGATAAAGAAAGGACTAACTTTGCCGTTATTTTCTTGATAAAGTTTGATAGAGGTATCTTCGATCATTTTAAGTCCACCGATTCCTGAACCTAATATCAAGCCGGTTCTATCACGAGATTTTTCATCGTCGGGTAACCAGCCGCTATCTTCAACTGCTTCGGTTGCGGCTGCTACTCCGTAATGGATAAATTTATCCATTTTACTTAGTCTATTAATGTCATCTGCTTGTATGAAATTTTCAAGTTTAAATCCATCTTTCTCAGAGTTATCTATAAGTCCGGCAATTTTACACGCAAGTTTAGAAGTGTCAAATTCTGTAATAGTTTTTATACCGCTTACTCCATCTACAATATTTTTCCACGATGAGCTAACATTAATCCCAACAGGAGTAACAAGTCCAAGTCCGGTAATAACTACTCTTTTATTTACTCTTTGATTCGACATTTTTATTATCTATTAGGGATTTTTTATGCAGATTAAGATTGGCGTTCTTTGATATATTTTATAACATCGGATACGGTTTTAATTTTAGTGGCTTCATCATCAGGAATATCAATACCGTATTCAACTTCTATTGCCATCATTAACTCTACGGTATCAAGGCTATCAGCTTTCAAATCTTCTATAAATCTTGAATCTGTAGTTATTATCGATTTATCTTTATTTAGCTTTTCAGCAACCATTTCAATAACTTTCTGTTCGATCTTATCCGTTGTACTCATAATTTTGAACTCCATAAATCATTTAATTTTATATGCCGTATAATAGTGGTTATTCAGCTATTAGACGTTATTTTAACTGTATGAATATTTATTTAAAATATTCATTGCATTTTATCTTTAAAAGAACTTCTAGCACAAAAAATTATTTTATGCTAGCACAAAATAATCTTATTAATTTTTATACCATTAACATACCACCGTTTACATGTATAGTTTGACCGGTAATATATGATGCCTGATCGCTTGCTAAAAATGCAACTGCGTTTGCCACGTCTTCCGGCATACCGTAAGTGCCTAGCGGAATTTTTTGTATTATAGCTTCTCTTTGTTTTTCATTTAGTTTATCGGTCATATCTGATTTAATAAATCCTGGAGCTACTGTGTTAACCGTAATGCCTCTGGTTGCAACTTCGTAAGAGAGCGATTTGGTCATACCTATTAAACCTGCTTTAGAAGCACAATAATTAGCCTGCCCGGGGTTACCTGAAATTCCTACTATTGAAGATATGTTAATAATACGTCCATACCTGTTTTGTATCATTTTTTTTATTGCTTCACGATTTAAAATAAAATTTGCTTTTAAATTAATATCAATAACTTTGTCAAAATCTTCATCTTTCATTCTAATTGCTAGCGTATCGCTAGTAATACCGGCATTACATACTAAAATATCTAACTTTGATGCTTTAGATATTAAATTGCTACATTCTTCCTTATCGGCAAGATTACATACTTCTATCGTATAATTATCTTTTACAACCTTTCCAAGGGATTTTAATTTTTCCTCATTACTACCGCTAATAATTACATGGCTTCCGAGTTTGTGCAGTAACCTCGCTATAGCTCCGCCTATGCCTCCTGAAGCTCCCGTAATTAAGGAAGTTTTACCTGTTAAATCAATCATTTTCTTCCTCCGTTTGATCAAGATTTATATTAGTAATTTTTGATGATTTTTCACGTATTATTTTCTCAATTTCGTTGGAAATTTGTGGATGTTCTTTTAAATATTGTTTGACGTTTTCACGCCCTTGACCTATGCGTACGTTCTTGTAGGAAAACCAAGAGCCGGATTTCTCAACAATATCAAGCTTAACTCCAAGGTCGATTATCTCGCCTTCTTTTGAAATACCTGAACCGTACATTATATCAAAATCTGCAGTTTTAAATGGAGGAGATACTTTGTTTTTGACTACTTTTACTTTGGTTTGGCTGCCTATTACTTCTTCTTTATCTTTAATGGAGCCGATTCTTCTTATATCGATCCTAACAGAAGCATAGAATTTTAAGGCATTACCGCCTGTCGTGGTTTCAGGACTACCGAACATCACACCTATTTTCATTCTGATTTGATTGATGAAAACAGTAATACAATTGGTGCGATTAATTGATGCAGTAAGTTTACGCAAAGCCTGGCTCATTAACCTTGCTTGAGAAGCCATTTGAGCATCACCCATTTCGCCCTCAATCTCTGATTTCGGTACTAAAGCCGCAACACTATCTATTATTATCATATCAATACCACTGGAGCGAATTAACGTATCGGCAATTTCTAGGGCTTGTTCACCTGTATCGGGCTGTGAAATAATAAGCTCATCAATATTTACGCCTAATTTTTTAGCATAAGCAGGGTCTAATGCATGTTCGGCATCAATAAAAGCACATGTACCACCCTTTTTTTGAGCTTCTGCAATTAAATGCAATGTTAGAGTGGTTTTACCTGAGCTTTCAGGACCAAAAATTTCGATGATTCTACCTTTGGGAACACCGCCGATTCCAAGAGCTATATCTAGCCCAAGTGAGCCGGTTGATACGGCCTCTATATCAACATGCGGACGCTGCCCTAGTTTCATTACCGAACCTTTACCGTAGCTTTTTTCAATTTGTGCGAGTGCTGCGGCAATGGCTCTTTCCTTATCTGTATTTGACATAAATTTCCATATTATAAACTTACCAATTAAAATATAAGCTTGAGAAAGAAAAATCAAATTTTATTTATGTTATTGTGCTTGTAAGATTAAATCTTGACTTCCATACTAGGTGATGCTTAGATATTAAATTTACTTGTGTTATGGTTAATTGATTTGGACTTGCTTACTATGTTACCAACTGAATTAACCTAGGACTATTAACAAAAGAAATTTTAAAGCTAATTAAATTACTTGTTAACAGTCCCATAGTTCTCGAAAAAGATAGATTTAGTAAAACCCTTATTAAATAACTTATCACATATGGTACCACAATTTCCGCAAACTGAATATATCGCTAAAGATAATTCATCATCTATATCTTATAAATTTAGATGGCATATTTTAATTATTTTAAGCATTTGCTTACTTTTGGTATCGATGGATGCTACAGTCTTGTATGCTGTTATTCCTACTATAATCCTTGATTTAAAACCATCTAATTTACAACAATTATGGATAATCAATGCATATGCATTAGTATTATCAGGTCTTCTCATTACCGCAGGTGCATTAGGAGATAGATTTGGTCGTAAAAGATTATTACTTTGGGGGCTTTTAGTTTTTTCCATCGCTTCAATGTTAGTTTATGTATTTGATAGCTCATGGGGATTAGTATTATGTCGTGCTTTACTTGGGTTAGGAGGATCAGAGATGATGCCTTCCATTTTATAATACACATGAACGTATGATCGCAATATCCGTGTGGGGAATAATGGCAACCGTAGGAGCAGCTATAGGACCAGTACTAGGAGGAGTATTGGTTGAGCTTTTAAGTTGGCAATTTGCATTTTTTAATAAATGCACCTATTGCATTAGTAATTATTGCTTTTGGTATAGTTTGGATTCCTAAATCATCTAATCCTAGTAATGAACCCATGGGATTGGATAGGAGTATTTCAATCGTTTTTTGGGATGGCAGCTTTAGTTCAAGACATTGAGATGTTGGCTAAATACGGTATTATGAATCTAGCATCCGGCGGAATGCTATTAATTGGCATTGTGTTACTAATAATAGTTACCTTACGTTATGCCAACTTAAAAGTGATGATCCGTTAGTGGATATGCGTTTATTCTTAATTAGCAATTTTAGTATAGGAGTAATAGTTTATTTGCTGATTACGTGTGTCTTAGGATCCATAATGTATCTTATGTCCTTATGGTTACAGTTTATCAAAGGGTTAAGTCCTTTGTATGCAGGTCTTTATATGTTGCCTGCAGCAGTTTTTGCTTTAATTGCATCTTTAGTTATGCCATATTTACTCACACGATTTATCGCACGTGTAATAATGTTTAGTGGGCTTATCTTTACTACTATATCATTGATTTTACCTAGTATATTAGACTATAGAGATTTATTATCGAATACTATGTTATATATCTTGGATTGCTTGGTATAGGAAGTAGTCTATGCCTCTCTACACCGTAACAGTTATGATGAATGCAGTACCGGCAGAGAGATCTGGAGGTGCAGCAGCATTACAAGAAACAGCATATGAATTAGGTAATGTATTAGGTATAGCTGTTATTGTGAGTATTACGTCTTTATATATATATAGTAACAATCTAGTAATGCCTCACGGTGTTTCTGTATCAATTGCAGAAATAGCTCATGACTCAATCGGTGAAGGAATAATTATTGCTCAACAACTACCACCTTCATTTGCTTACGAATTAATTAAGGATGTTAATATTACTTTTATAAATGCATTTAATATAGTAGGTATTATTCTAGGAATAATCATGCTAATATTGGCGGGTGTGATTATGTATGTTCTTCCTCCTTTTAAAGTATCTACCTCTCTACATTAATATGATGAAACTGGTATAGAAACCTTACCGTCTTTTGCTATTTTTGCACTATTTACCATAATGGTTAATAATGATCTTAGTGCTTATTTTTATAGTAGGTAGTTAATAAAATGAGATGATGATATTTTCAAGGCTATAAATCATTACTAAATATTTTTTCTAATTCTGTTAAGCGTTGTTCTATTCTTTCGATATCGCTTTTTGTTATAGGTCTTTCTAGTAAATCTGCTATCTTGGCTCTTAGATTTTTTTATTTTCATTTAAAATAAATTCTATGATGAGTCTTGAGATGGTTTTAGTATTGTGGTCAGACATATTTGTTCCCGATTAATTAAACTTACACTGCTTAAGTTTCAACCACCGAAGAGAAATAAACTCTTAGTGGTCGGGGGAGTAAGAAAACCATCAACGATAGCCATAATAGCCTTTAGGTTCTAAGCTTAAGCTTTAAACCTTGGACATAACTATTATAACCCCGACCGTGAAGTCGAGGATTGCATCAGTTTTGTAAGAAATGCTCTCACTTTTGGCAGAGGTTTCGACACCCCGAAATAACACTTTGCTACTCTAAGCATCATTTTATATATAACTTTCAAAAAGTCAATAATGGTTTGTTATGGTATTAACAACGTTCTATACTTCTATACCTAAGGAGTTATATGGTACATCGGCTAATAACGGCATTTCGCAATTTTGATAGTCAATATCTGTGTAACAAGGATTAAATATCTCAAATATTTCTATAATGCTTTCTTTATATTTTTCAGACTTGGGATTTGTTGTTCGTATAATTGTTATTAAGCGTGCAAAGTTGCTGATAGTCTGAAAACTATCATCACCGCCAAGACTCTTACATATTTCATGCAATATTCCGCTTGAAGAATCTAAGTTTATTGCTATAGCGGATGGGGAATTTAATTTTACAATTTCATTATTTAAATTAGTTAGTGGTAGTATTGAGAATTCATATTCCTTAATAGATTTTGCTAGTTTTATAATATCATGTAAATTATTTATTTTTATAACTTCATCGAATATAACTGCATTCTTCTTAAAATTTTCATATAGTAGTTCTACAAATGCTAATTCTTTATTCTTCATTATTAAATCTAAATTTTCATTTTGTATATTTCTTCCCTTATACCAATCCCATCCATATTTAATACAATACCCTAAGATCGTACCTACAGCTAATGTTCCTAATGCTATTCCAGCTATATAAGCACCGCTGCTATATCCACCGTCATTTGTATCATCGTTAGGTCTTTCTGTAGTAGTAGGGTCAGTGTAAGCTTTACCGAGTTGATCTAAAATATTTTTACCTATTTCTGTAGGAGAGACATTATCTAAAGAGAGACCTAAGTGATTTAGAGTATTTTCAAGAATATTTATAAACGATTTACGAGGGATTAAAGTTTCTTTATAAGCGTTATAGTTTTGTAAAGCACTCATAGCTGCTTCTTTAGTGCATTCATTTAAACCTAAGAAATCAGCTCCGCTAGTTTCGGTAATATTGCCTTGAGAGAATATATAATCATTTATTACTTTATAAAGTTGACTAAGAATACTAGCCGTACCGTTTTGATGAGGTGTTACGGCTTGTTGTAAAAGTATATGAGGATTATTTTCAGCATCGATAAAAATATTATTTATTGGAATATTTAAACCATTGTTGCACTCTTGGTATAGTATTGAAAAATCATTTGGGGACTCATTGAAAGATTGTTCAATGTTTTTCCAATTACACTGTGTATTATCCACTATATAACCTTTTTTAAAAGCTCCTTCAACAGTACTATATACTGATGAAAATATAGTACTGCTTAATTTATGAATGATGTGGCTTACATTACCCGGTAAACGGCTTACTATTTCATTGCTAAATATAGGCATAACGCAGTTAAAATTTATATTTAATATAGATGCCATAATGTTACTCCTTTAATTAATAAAACGTGGTTTCTAAAGTATGTTAATGTTTTTGTCAAGATAAAGTTAAAATAAATTAATATATGGAAAGATTTGAGAAAGATGATTTGTTATGCTGTAATGTTTCGTTTTTTCGTCATTGCGAGGAGAGACAAAGCCTCGACTTGGCAATCATTTTGTACTAGACTTCTTGCATAACCTATCTTATAAAGAGGAATTTACAGGAAACGGATGTGAGTACCGGATTGAAGTACAAATTATCTTTAGAAGGAGGTTATGCAAGAAATCTACTGTTTCATGAGGTTGCCACGCTCCTTACAGTCGCTCGCAATGATGATTTGGTGTCCATGCAATAATACCTTGCGGGGATGACATAGAACGAGCTATACAATATTACTTACCTATGCAGAAATTTTTAAAGATCTCGCCTAGTATTTCTTCTACGTTGATAACACCTGTAATTGCACCGATGCAGCGTGCCGTCATTCTAATATCTTCAGTTGCTAGAACTAAATCATTATCTAAGCTAAAAGCCGTTAAATGTGAGAGAGCTTGTTGTAAATAGTTACGATGACGCTGATTTGTTATATAAGGAGTTTCAGTAAATCCTGCCATATTTTCGGCAATATTTTCAATATTTTTTAATATACTTGAAAGAGCAATATTATTTTTTACTGAAACTCTTAAGCATTTATATTTATTTTCAATAGAAAAGATTTTACTAGCTTCGATTAAATCGATTTTATTAATTATTGTGATAGTATTTTCATCAATTAAATTAATAATATCTTCATTTATAGAGGAGTCTAATTTTTCGGCATCAAACATTATAATTTTAATATCTGCTGTTTTAGCTGAATTTATAGCTCGTTTTATACCTTCCTGCTCGATAATGTCACTACTTTCTTCTCTTATACCTGCTGTATCCTGTAAAATAATAGGATAGCCGCCAATGTCTAAATGTCCCTCAATTATATCTCTAGTAGTTCCTGCAATATTTGAGACAATCGCTATATCTCTCTGCATTAAGAAGTTTAGTAAGCTAGACTTACCAACGTTTGGCGGACCGATAATTGCAAGCTTAAGACCACTTCGTAGTAATTCTCCTTTTCTGTTATCATTAAGATATTCCGATATTGTATTTACAAGAATTGTATGAGTATTAGTAACTTCATTAAGGACGGTATCAGGTATATCTTCATCCGGGAAATCTATATAAGCTTCAAGCAGAGAGATCATTTTTAAAAGCTGACTACGCCAATTATTATATAATGCTTCAAGTTTGCCGCTTGCTTGTCTAATTGCTTGCTTATGCTGCATTATAGTTTCGGCATTAATTAAATCGGCTATCCCCTCTGCTGCTGTTAAATCAAATTTGTTATTTAAAAAAGCTCTTTTGGTAAACTCTCCTGCTTCTGCCAAACGAATACCAGCTATATTTAATAATGCATTTGTCAGCATTATAGATATAGCTTTACTGCCATGCGTGTGAATTTCGACTACGTCTTCCCCGGTAAAGCTACCAGGTGACTTAAAATAAACAACCATAACATTATCGATTAGCTCCTTAGTTTCAGGGACTGTAATTTGTTGATAATACATTAATCTTGATTTAAAGTCCTTTCTACCGGTAAGTAGCTGTAAAACTTCTAAACTTTTAGGACCAGAAATCCTAAAAACTGCTACGCCTGCTTTACCGAATGCAGAGCTTTGTGCAAATATCGTTTCCACTTATTTTCTATGCCTCTTGCTTAAGTTATTTTATATAATATAATAACAACAGAAATAATCATATTATTATTAATTAAGAAAATCATGACCCCAAAAACAACCTCTTTAAACTTTAGCCGTTTAAATTGTCAAATCCCGAATTATAAAACTAAAATTCTAGAACTTAGCAAGGAACGTGAGGCAAGTTCCATATATATAGATTTTGTTCAAAAGTTTTTAAATTATATTCCGATAGATTATGATTTTGAGAATAGAGCAAAATTATTCCAAAATTTTGCAGATGAAGCCTTTAAGTTTTTTAAGCAAAGGATAGCAAGAGCAAGAAAAATAGCAATAACAAAGGCAGTTATCGAAAATGATCCGGCAATAAATGTCTTGATATTACTTGATAATAAGCCGCATATTGTTGATTTTATCATATGTCTGCTTAAAAACATGAATTTGCAAACTAAGTTTTTACTCCATCCGGTAATAAACTGTGTCCGAAATAGTAAAGGAGAATTAGAAAAAATATTAGCAAATTCTGTGTCGGATGAAAAATCAGAATCAATACTACATTTAACCATTTTAGGAAATTTTGACGATAAAACTACTACATTTTTAACCGAGGCTATAAATGAAAGATTAGAAAAGTTAGAGCAAAGCTATAGCTATTTACCGCAATTACGCACAAAATTACAAGATTTATCTAAAAATATAATTGATAATTATAAATTAAATTTTAAAGAGGCTAAAGAATTCTTAAATTGGTTACAAAACGATAATTTGGTTTTATTAGGGACTCTTGATTTTGAAGTAAAATCTTTAAAATTAAGCAATGAAATAGGAGCAGCAAAAATATGGCAAGAAGTAAAAGACGAGATTGATGATATTATAAAATGTTCTGCTAATCCTTTATATCAAAATCAATTAATAATACTCGGTAAAATAAATAGTGCGTCGCTTATCCATTCAGATAATTTAATCGACTATATCTTAGTGAAAAATTTTGACTCTTCGGGTGAATATATTGCGGGAAGTATAATTTTCGGTATATATAATTCAAATATGTATTACCATTCAATAAGTAATATTCCAATCCTACGACAAAAATTTAATTTTGTAATTGAGAAAGCCGGTTTTGCATTATCTGGTTATAATGCTGATAAGTTAAGAATTTTAATGGAGTCGTTACCGAGAGAAGCTTTAATACAAATTGATCAAGGCGATTTATATTGTATGTGTTTACATATGCTCTCAAGTATGATGAGTAAGAAGCTTAAATTATTTATTCAATATGATTGGTCTAGTTCTTTTCTTAATATCATAATTTTTCTGCCACGAGAACGTTTAACGGCTGAAATCCATAATATGATAGATTGTTATTTAGCAGAAAAATTCGGTAGTAAAATTTTATCCAACTATATCACCGAAGTAGCCGGTAATTTTTCTTATCTTTTTGTAACGCTTGAAGCACAAGGGGAACATAAAATAAATTTTGAAGCAGAAATAATACAGCACGATTTAGATCGTATCTCTACATGTTGGAGTGAAGATTTTTATTTTAAGTTTTCTAAAAAATTCGGCGAATATCAAGCAGGTATTAATTTAAAGCTTTTTGATAATGTTTTTTCGGCAGATTATCGGCAAAAATTTTCTCCGGAAATAGCTTTAGTAGATATTGAATATCTAACGGAAGCAAGTAAGTCACAAAAATGTATGTTTAATCTAGTTTCTGTAAATGAAACGGAATTTTACTTAAAAATATATAGTCCAAAAGTAAAACTTGCACTTTCTAACATATTGCCGCCAATAGAAAATTTAGGTTTTAAAGCAATTGATGAACAAACTTTTGCAATTAAGGAGGCTCTCGAAATCAAAGAAAGCTGGATATATAATTTTATCTTAACTTCTATTGTACCTGTAAAGGATAATATTACCGAATTAAAAATAAATGTTGAAGAAGCTTTAGACAAAATGGCACTTGGGATGCTTGCTAATGATTCTTTAAGTAAATTAATAGTGCTTGCCGGTTTTAATTGGAAGCAAGTTAAACTCGTCAAAGCTTTAACAAGATATTTACATCAAACGGGATTTAGTTACGGTAAAGGCTATGTACAGTTAACGTTACTTAAACATCCCGAATATACAAAAATGTTGGTAAATCTATTTGATATAAAATTTAATCCTAAACATTCGGATAATAATTGTGACGTAATTAAAGATAAACTAAATAATTACTTAGTAACCGTTGAGATGAGTAGTGAAGATAAAGTACTACGTAATATGCTTGGTATAGTTAATGCTATTACTAGAACAAATTACTATCAACCACATAAACATATTTTTTCATTTAAGTTTGATTCTTCAAAAGTACCGGATTTACCTAAACCTGTTCCGTTTGCCGAAGCATTTGTTTATTCTAGAAATTTTGAAGCTGTTCATTTAAGAGGCGGTCCCGTATCACGCGGAGGGCTTAGATGGTCGGATAGAGCAGAAGATTATAGGCTTGAGGTCCTTGGGCTTATGAAAGCACAAATGACTAAGAATTCTGTTATTGTCCCTGTCGGTTCTAAAGGCGGATTTTATGTTCATTTTACTGAGGAAGGGCTTACTCGTGATGAATATATGGAAAAAGTGGTAGAGTGCTATAAGAATTTCCTTAGAGGTTTATTAGACATAACTGATAATATTATTGACGGTAAAGTAGTACATCCAAAAGACGTTATTATTTATGATAAAGAAGATCCTTATTTAGTGGTTGCTGCCGATAAAGGTACAGCCTCATTTTCGGATTATGCTAATAGTGTGGCAAGAGAATATAATTACTGGCTTGATGATGCTTTTGCTTCCGGTGGTTCTGCAGGTTACGATCATAAAAAAATGGCTATTACTTCCAAAGGAGCTTGGATTTCCGTAACTAATCACTTTAAAACTTTAGGGTTAGATGTCCAAAAAGACCCTATTACCGTCGTAGGTATAGGAGATATGTCGGGAGATGTGTTCGGTAACGGTATGCTCAGATCAGAGACTATTAAGTTAGTTGCTGCCTTTAATCATAAACATATATTTATTGATCCTACTCCTGATCCTTTATCAAGTTTTAATGAGCGTTTGCGTTTATTTAATTTAAAGGGGTCTAATTGGTCTGATTATGATTCTAAGCTTATTTCTAAAGGAGGCAAAGTATTTGAACGCAGTAGTAAATTAATAAAATTATCGCCGGAAATTAAAAAATTACTTGATATAAATGATAATGAATTATCACCGGAAGAATTAATTAAAGCTATTTTAAAAGCAGATGTTGATTTATTGTGGAATGGCGGAATAGGCACTTATATCAAAGCTAAAACGGAAAATAATTTAGAAATCGGTGATAAAGCAAATGATAACCTTAGATGTAACGGTGAAGAAATTAGAGCAAAAGTTATAGCAGAAGGCGGTAATGTTGGGGTATCACAGAGAGGTAGAGTTGAATATGCTAAAAAAGGCGGGCGCATAAATGCTGACTTTATTGATAATTCAGCAGGTGTTGATTGCTCCGATCATGAGGTAAATATCAAGATTGCTTTAAGTAGTGCGATAACCTCAGGAAAAATTACTTTAGAAGAACGTAATAAACTTCTAAACGATATGACAAAGCAAGTTGAAGAGTTAGTATTACTTGATAATTATAAGCAAACCGAAGCAATAACAATTATGCAACTATCTCCTACTTTAACTGTTAATATACTTAGTCAATTTATAGATATTTTAGAAGAAGAAAAAGTATTAGAGCGGGAAAATGAATTCTTGCCTAGTGCAGAAGAATTGAATAGCAGAGCTATGAGCGGTGAAGTATTAACTCGTCCTGAGCTTTGCATATTGCTATCATATAGTAAGAGATCTGCTTATCATGAGTTAATTAATTCTACTTTTTCCCATGATAAATATTTTGATGCATATCTTATAGATTATTTTCCTGAAATGATGCAAAAAAAGTTTCGTAATGAAATTTTATCTCATCCACTTAAACATGAGATTATTAAAACCGTTACTATAAATAAAATAATGAATCAGCTTGGAGGACCGCTTATTAGTATTGTAAAGCGTGAGATTGGGGCTCCTCTTTGTGATATAATAAGGTCATATACCATTATTTGTGAAATTTTTGATCTTGATGGTATATGGGAAACGATAAGTAAGCTACCTACTAATATTGATTACAATGTAAAAATCGACATGTTTACCGAAATAACGAAATTAATGCGTCGAGGTATTTCGTGGTTTATTAAAAATTTAAAACATCCTATTAATATTAGTGAAACTATAGAAGAGTTTAGAGTTCCTGCACAAAACTTAAGAAAAACGGTAGATACTTTATTAGTCGGAGAAACTAAAATAAGATTTGAAGAAAAATTAAATTATTATACTACTAGCGGGGTAGAGGAATCATTGGCTGCTACTATCGCTACATTTGACAATTTAATTTCAGTATTTGACATTATATATGTAACAAAACAGACTTCAGGGAATAATAAAGAGATAGCAAAAGTTTATTTTGTTATAAGTGATATGTTTAGTCTTGATTGGTTACGTAAAGCTTGTGATAGGCAATTGAACGATTCATTTTGGCGTCGCTTAGGTATTCAATCGCTAAAAGATGATTTATATGACAAACAACGTAGACTATTAATAAAAATAATTAATAAATCTAAAACAACTATTGATTTAGATTTATGGATTGATAATAATAATAACTTAGTTAGAAATTTGCTTGATTTTATTAAAGAAATTAAAGCTCAAGAAACTATAGACTTAAATATAATTATTTTAGCAAACAAGAAATTTGAAATATTCTTACAGAAACTTGAGTAAATTATGTCGTCAATGCTTAAGCAAATTAGGTTAGATTCAGGTAAAACTTTAAATCAGGTATCTAGTGATTTAAAAATTAGAAAAAAATATTTAGTAGCTTTAGAAGAGGGTGATTTTGATGTTTTACCGGGAGAAGTATACGTAAGAGGTTACTTAAAATTATACTTGGATTATCTTAATGTAAAAGATAGAAATGCAGAGCAGATAGAAGAAGCTACTAAACAGAACGAAACCGAAAAATTATTAAATAATAAAAGAGCTATGGTGATAAATTATAAACGTAAAAAACAATTAGTACTTATATCTATTATAATGTTATCAATTATTATTGTAAGTCATCCATTCATAATTAACGCTTAAACGAAAATGGATAATGAAATATTAGACTGCTTACAGAATGAAGCTAATAAAGAGGCATTTGAAGGAGACACGGAACGCGGCACCGCAGCGTACATAGGCGTACGTGAGGATGCGAGTACAGGATCGACGTACAAATTACCTTTAGAAGCAAGTTATGTAAGAAGTCTAAAGAAATTAATGGAAGAAGTAGAACATAAACTCGATGATTTGTTGAGTATGCTTGTAAATAATCAAAATGAAGTTCAAAAATTACAAAACGAAAATAAAGCATTAAAAGATAATTATATAATAATGCTAGATCAAATTAACATTTATATTAATGAACTTGAAGAAATAAAAAAACAGCAAAAATAATTATGTCAATTGTTACGGTAACATTAAATAACAAGAGTTTTCAATTATATTGTAATAATGGAGATGAGGAAGAATTACTATCTTTAGCGAATAAATTGAATGATAAAATAGCGGAAATTAAACTTGGTAGTCCCACAGCCTCTTTTGAGCTATTATTAGTTATGGCATCACTTAATGCACAAGCTGAAATAGCTAGTCTAACAGAAAAACTTAATAAAAATGGTCTTCAAAAAAATCATCCCGACGAAGAAAAATTCGCAGAAACCTTAACTACTATAGCAGGTTACCTAGAAAACCTTGCACGTAAAATGGGAAAGTGATATATTAACTATTAGCTGCTTGGTTCGTGAGCTTAATATTAACCTAGGACTACCACTAACTTTTAGGACATCGTCCCTGTCTAATACTAATTCAGTTTAGATATATGAAGTCCACCTTTACATAAAGGTCTTTGAAGGATTTTAAGTAACGGCCAAAGCGGTCATGTATACTCGTTTAATTTGAAAAATTGGCTACGTTGTCTTTTGCTGATAATCCTCACGTACTAGTATGTACACTGCGGTTATCAGCTTCAAAACGCCTTGCTCTTTTCCAAATTAAACTTCGTCGTCTACCTACTTTTCGTTTACTCACAGTATACCTTTAAAATGAAACAAACAAAATCACGCAATAAAGTTCTCGGTGCTTTTTTAGGCACTATTATTGAATATTACGACTATAGTTTATATGGTTTTTCAGCGGCAATTATCGCTGATAAATTCTTTTCAGCCAGTACTGATCTATTAACAAAGCTTGTAAATGTTTTTGCCGTTTATGCAGCAGCATATTTATCAAAGCCTATGGGTGCTTATATTTTTGGACGTATAGGGGATATATACGGTCGAAAAAAAGCCTTAAGTTTTACGATTATCGGTATTGTAATCCCTACCTTAATAATAGGTTTATTGCCCGATTATTCCTCGATAGGAGTTTGGAGTACAATAATTTTAGTTTTATGTCGTTTCATGCAAGGTATTTTTATTGGAGGGGAATATGACGGTGCAGCGATTTATGTTATTGAACATTTAGGAGCAAAATACCGATTTACTGCCTCGGCAATAACTAGATGTACAGGAGTAATGGGTTTATTATGCGGAATCGGTGCAACTAATTTCTTTAATTCTCATATTTTTCCGGAGTGGGGTTGGCGTATTCCGTTTTTACTAAGTTTACCACTTGCATTAATAACTCTTTATTATCGCCGGAAATTTGATGAAACACCGGAGTTTAAAAAAGCACACTATAGCCAAGATTCTATTGAAAAACTTAGTTCTATAATTAAAAAGCAATGGAAAAATATTGCACGGTTAATATTTTTAGCCGGAGGTTTTGGAGCAACATATCAAATTGCGATCATCTTTATGAAGCACTATTTACCGATCGTATTACCTTCAGTCGGTATTATTATGAGTGCTTTTTCGGTCTTAATAGTAATATGTTTTGCTGTTTGCATGCCGATTGCCGGTTTTATTGCCGATCGCTTAGGAGTTAAGTCAGTATTAAAAATCGCATTTATATGTACTATTACAGCAAGTGTATTTTTTGTGATAGCAGTAAAATATCAAATGACTAATTTAGGGCTTGCAGCTAGTTTAATGTTAGCTGCATCAGTTGCACCTTTTAATTCTCTTGCTCATAGTATAGTTATTAAGTCTTTTGTAGTTAAAGAACGCTATCGTGTTATAAGTTTAGGACATAATATCGGCTCAATGTTAATGTCCGGTACTGCTAATTATATTTGTGCAAAGGTAATAAAATCATTTGATTTTAACCTATTCCCGATTTTATATCTTTGCATGTTTGCCGTACTTGCTTATTCTATGACCATATTATTTAACCGTAATAGGTAAAAAATAAATCTTGACGGTAACTTTAAATGTTATGCATAAAATTTTTCATAAATCTATAATTTTTATTATCTTATGTATACAAGGAAATATTAGTTTTACCGATGCAAACGGAAGTATATACGTTAGATATTGGTAATTGCAAAGAACGTAAATATAACTATGAAGATCATTTGGAAGAATTATTGAAGCAAGAAATTTCTTTAGTAATGCAGAAGAATGGTTTAAGAGTTAAGCTATTGTACAACAAAGATATTAGAACACAAAAGCTTGATGATTTAGTATCTCGTTTCCGTAGCTCCTATAATAATACTTATACTGCTTTATATACGCCTTTATTATGGTCTGAGGTGAACCTGTTATAATGTTAGGAGAAAAAACAGGAGCTGATATATTTGTATTACTTAATTATGTGCAAATGATAAAGACTAATGGAGCTCGTACACATGACTTTTTAATGAGTGCTTTGGGTTGTTCAGTAAGTAATGCAGATAATATATTTATGTCTATAGGAATAGTAGAAGCAAAAAGTGGTAGAATATTATGGACTAATGCAACGCCCCAAGCACAACCATTTAGTAGCTCTATTTTCTCTTCTTGTGATAAATCAGAAATTGGCAATTTTTATTCAGTAATAAATATGCTTTTATCTCCATTATAAACTGAATTTTGTGTCGTTCAGGGGTGGTTGGTGTGGCTTATTATTCCTCTCTGTCATTCCGTGATTTATTCACGGGATCCAGTAAAACATATAGTATGGGTAGACAAAACACATCTAATTTAAGTGCATAAACTATAAATCATTTTTATCAAATAGGAAAAATTCACCTATTTCAGGGGTAATCAACTTATTTTCATCAATATTATGTTTTTTTCCGATCTCTTTAAAAAGATTATCGTTATAACCCGAATCACCTATAAAACAAATATCTCCTATCTTAGTTTTAATGATCAAAGTTCCCCATAATGCTTTATTTTTATCAAATATTCCTCTAGCCGACCAATGCTGTGTCGGTTCTAAATAAAATTCTACATCGCCTTTAATTTCATCTTCTTAGAAACTTTTTGAATTTAGCTGTATTTCTTGTTCTTTATATGACTCTCCCCCCACCCTAAGGTAACAATTTCTGCATCGGTAATATGTTTTTTGATTATTACGTCATTCATTAGCGGTGTAATAATCTTAGGGTTATCTTGTACCCATAAATCTTTAATTGTTCTGATGTCTAAATGGTCATAGTGATTATGGCTTATTAATATAACATCTATTTTAGGTAAATCGGTAAAATTAATACCGGGTTTTACCACTCTCGTTGGTCCTGTAAAAGTAAAAGGACTAACCCGCTCCGACCATACCGGATCGGTTAAGATATTTAAACCGTCTATTTGAATTTAAAAGGTTACATGTCCTACGTAGGCTACTCGTACAGTGTCATCTCGATCGCTTGATACTAATGAATTTTGTGGAACTCGTCTGTAGTCACATACTAATGTACACTGTGCAGACTCGTCCTTAAATTCACCTTGTCTGAAGCGATCGAGATTTAGCTGTGTATTTTTACTGCTAGTTATTTTTTGTGGTGGAATATCAGTGGAAGTAAACGGCAGTGTTGTCGGCCATTTTGGTCGTTTTGAAGTTATTTTCCAAGTAAGGTTTTAAGTGTTATATTAGGCTCAATATTGAAAAACATATTTTTATTTAGATAGACCTTCCTTTCGGTTTATTAGAGTTTTTAACTTGTTCAGCAAAAGATTTTGTCTTTTTAGTTGTTGGTTTATGAATAAACCCTCTAGTTTTTTCTCCTATCAACATGGCTTCTTGCAGTATATCTTTTGGTAGTTTAGCTATAGATGCCGATATTTCCGGAGTTTGTTTTATTTCTACCGTTATCTTTTTTGCTTTATTTATATCTCTGCCTATTACTTCATCTAGTGGAACATTTTTATAATCTGCAAGAGCAACAATTGCTCCCATATCAGGCATTTTTGTACGACCATCTAGAAAATTTTTCCACGCTGTTTCATGAGTACCTGTTTTTTCACTTAACTTATACGGGGTTATATTGTCTGTTTCTAATATATTCAGTACAAATTTTTTAAAATTATTTCTAATTTCTTCTGGATCATCTTTATTTGTTTCTGATATATCGTTAATCCGATTAAATCGTTCTTTTGACCTTATATCTTCGCTCATTATTTGTTCCTGTAAAATTTACTCCTAAAAATTGAGAGTTAAAATAACTTCATAGATAGTCTCTTAGACTTATTTATTAATATATAACTAATAAATAGTAAATAGAAGATAATTATAATGAAAATAATAAATTTAAGCTATTGAATTAAGTATTTAGGTCTTATATATGAAATTTAAATTAATCTATTTTAACTTTTTTTGTCACAAATTATAAAATTTTTCTGTAGTATGAGCCATGTTTGTTCCACTTCTTTTTCTATAAATTAAATTTCAGATGCAGAATCTAAGATATTTTAAAAAGATTATATAAATTAAAAATTGTTTTTTCTGCATCTTGATCATTTATGAATAAGGTAATTTTAACTTCTGATAATTGTATCATGTGAACATTTATATTATCGTTCGTTAACTTTGATAATATCGTTTCAAGTAATTTACAATCATTTTTAATCCCATAACCAATAAGAGAGATTGTAGCAATTTCGGTATCAAAAGTAAAATCTTGTATCTGCTTATCATCTTTTAAATTAGTCAGTAAAGCTTGTAAATTATTTTTATCGGTTAAATTTGTAATAAAACTATATTCTTCATTATTTTTTATCTCTTGCATAAACTCAATATGATTATTATTTTGTGTAATCATATTTGCAACTTGCAAAAAACTTAAAGACATGCTCTTTACAGATATTTTTAATAAATTTTTATTAGAAGTAATGCTGTTAATAATCCCATTCTCCATATTTTTATCCTTTGAAGTGATTAACGTACCTTCTGTATCCGGTGAAAATGTTGACAGAACACGCATATCTATTTTATACCGCATTACTAACTCTCCGGCTCTAGGGTGTAGTACTTTTGCTCCACTTGATGCTAGTTCTAACATTTCTAAAAAATCTATTTCTTTTATCTTCTTGGCATTTGGAATAATTCTTGGATCAGCAGTAAATATTCCCTCTACATCGGTATAAATATCACATCTATCGGCTTTCATAGCTGCAGCGATTAAGGCGGCAGTAGTATCAGATCCTCCTCTGCCCAAAGTAGTTAACCTATTGGATTTGTTAATTCCTTGAAAACCGGCTATTATAGGGATGGTATTTAACTGTAAATATTTTTCTAGTAAATCTGTAGTAATTGATTCTACTAAAGCTTTACTATGATTATTATCGGTGAGCATCGGTAATTGCCAAGCTAGAAATGATCGCGCCTTTATATCTTCTTCTTGAAGAGCGAGCGCTAGTAATGAAGCAGTGACTATTTCACCGCTAGAAAGTGCTACATCATATTCTGCAAATTGAGAAATGTTATTAAGGCTTGATACTTCATTACACAATGTGACAAGTTGATTAGTAACACCTGCCATAGCCGAAACTACTACAATTACTTGGTTATTTTTAGCTATTTCGGTTTTTATGATAGGAACGATTTTTTTTATTCTATCAATATTTGCAACGGAAGTGCCACCGAACTTTTGAATTATTAAGGCCATAAATAAAGAAAGCCTAATAGAATATTATGTTATATAACTAATTTCCGCCTGTCGTCATCTAGCGCACTTACAGACATTATTGTGTGGAACGGTTTTCAATTGTCATCTCGCGACTTGATCGCGGGATCCAGCTTAAAATACTAATAATATTAGTACTTTAAATTATTTTTATGGGCCCTTTAGTCAAGCCACGGGGTGACCAAGTGGACTTTACCAATCAACGTAACAATGCCATAAAAAGCATTTTTCGTTCCACGTAACACTAGTAGATCAAATCGCAATACTTAAGTACTTGCAATTTCTTTAACATTCACGATTTTATGATTTCGCTTAGTTAAAAATTCTACTCTACCTTCTATCAAAGCAAATATTGTATGATCTTTGCCAAGCCCTACATTCGTTCCAGGATGAATTTTTGTGCCGCGTTGTCTAACTATAATATTACCGGGTATTACATATTGTCCATCGGCTTTTTTGACTCCCAGCCTTCGACCGGCCGAGTCTCTTCCGTTTCTAGAACTACCACCGGCTTTTTTGGTTGCCATTTTATAATTCCTTTTAAGTTATTATTATTGTTTGGTAATATCTAATATTTTTAATTCCGTCAATTCTTGACGATGACCGGCTTTACGACGATAATTTTTTCTACGCTTTTTCTTAAAGACTATAATTTTATTATCTTTAAGTTGGTTAGTAATTTCAGCCGTAACGACAGCCCCTTTAACTATTGGAGTCCCAATAAAAGAAGGCTTTGAGTATTCGCCAATCATTAAAATTTGATCAAACTGAATTTTAGAGCCAAGTTCTCCATCAATTTTTTCGACTTTAATAATACTATTTCTGTCTACTTTATATTGTTTTCCACCTGCTTTTATAACTGCGAACATGAAAACTATCTCTTTAAAAATTTATAAATATTTATCGTATCATATTATTATATTAGAAATTAGTCAATGATCTTTTTTTATAGCAAATCTATTGTCGAATATCTATTAACACAAATATAATTGTGTATTGAGTTACCGCAGCAAATATTGCGGCTAGCAAATCATCAAGCATAACGCCGATACTGCCCTTAATATTTTTGTCCAACCAATTAATAGGCCAGGGCTTTACTATATCAAAAAATCGGAATAGACAAAAAGGTAATACGAAAAGTAATATAATATTTATTGTTAGCGGACTAAAATATTTAATTAAATACGATTCATTAGCAAATAAAGCGGAAAAAAATACTAAAACAATAGTTAGTATTTGCCCTACTACTTCATCAATGACCACTTCTTTAGGGTCTTCTGAATTTGTATAATTTAAATATATTTTAGTAAAATAAGTGCCGAGTATTAAGAGTATCAAACATAGGCTAAAGCTTATAATAAATATACTGACAAGTTGAGCTTCACCGAGAGTAAGACTTAAGAAAGGAATGATTATTTTGTTATTAACAATAAAATATATTAAGAAATAAGTTAGAGGGAAAGCAGCAATCGATCCAAAAGTGCCTGGGCAGTATTTTATTTTCCCGATATAAAAAAAAGTAGCAAAAAATTCTGAAAATTGTTTTTTAGTAAACATTTCTTTAATTATTTTATCCTAGATTAGAGCTATAATATCTTATATAATTAAATTTTAACTTATACAGCAAAAAAAATATCATGGGAATGAGCTTTAGCCATTTATTAATAGTTTTATTAATTATTTTTGTATTATTCGGTGCCGGCAAATTACCGCAAGTCATGTCCGATCTTGCTAAAGGTCTTAAAGCTTTTAAAGACGGCATGAAAGACGACGGTAGTGATAATGATAAAAATAAATAATTAATCTTTAGTTAGTGTCCCTTTGTCATCCTGTGGCTTGACCAGCCTTGTTGCATGGCTTGAAAAACCTACTCAATGTTATTCCCGCGGAAGCGGGAATCCAGAGTAAAGCGAGATAAATCGAGCTTTTCAAAAAATCTTTAAAGTACTGGATTCCCGCTTCCGCGGGAATAACATCCTGAACATTCGTACAACACATGGTCAGGTCACTGAGTGACCAAGATACAACAACGCCCTAATTTCCTGAAACAGTAGAATATATCCCATTCTCTTTCCTAATAATATCATATCGTCTCTGAGCTACTCCATCGATGAAATAAATATTACCGGATAAACCTATATAAGGTTGTCTACTGTTCATTCTATTTAAAAACCTTTCAGATGCAAATTCATTGCCTATATAGTTTGCAGTCATACGTCCTAAATCATAAGAAAGAAGATGCATGAAGCCTATATGGTTAATACCTAAGTCTTTTGCCCTATCCGGAACGTTGCTATTGAGTAAATTTAAAGAGCCGGTAAAGCTAATATCGATATTTTCAGGGTAATCGATATCAATACGATGATCACCGATTAAAATAGCCTTTTTATCTAAATTATATTTACGAATACTATCAGCAAGTAGGTTTAAATTTTTTGGATCGTCTGATAGATAAATAACCGGTTTTGTCGTGTCGCTATGTTCATTTATAATATCGGTATTGTCTGAAATATTTCTTGCGGCTTTTGCTATAGATTCAGGATTATCCTCATAAAATTCAGTGCGTGATAATGATGCATTGTTCTGAATCAATATATTTTGCATTACTTGACTAATAGTTTGCGAATGCTTCCCTTTAGGTAATAATGCCATAAAATCTTTATGGTTGTTACTTGCGTAATAATTAATGATACGTATCAGTTGTTTTAAAGGTGCATGACCGAATACAAATAATTTATCTTCTGCAAGAGCCGGATTATTTGACATAGTTATTATAATAATATCATTTGCCTTTGCTTTTTCGGCTATTAGAGAGGTAAAGTTAGAATATAGAGGACCTAAAATAATCTTAGTTTTACGTGCTACTATTTTATCCATAGCAGCTAAAACGTTTTTTTCGTCTGAACCATCGTAAGAAGTAACATGTATGTAAGATTTGATTCCGTCGTTAAGTCCCATTTTAATTAAATCTTTATATTGTTTCCCGACAATACTATCAGGACCCTGATTTGGCATTAAAATTGCAATCTCAATTTCTGTTTGTTCTTTTTTAGGAAAACTTATAGGTTCTTCTTTAGGAGTTTGACAGGACGTTAAATATATCAAGCAAAAAAATGATAGAACGATTCGTAGTTTATGTTTTATACTAGCCATAATGTTACTTAAAATTAAAAAACTATGATTAGATATCTTTCCAAACCGGGATTATATATTGTTTCAACACCGATCGGTAATTTTGAAGATATAACGCTTCGTGCTATATCGACTTTAAAAAATTCGGATATTATCTTATGCGAGGATACTAGAATATCACAAAAATTGCTAGCAAAACATGATATTCATACAAAATTACAAATTTATAATGATCATAGTGACGAGAAAGATAGAGAAAATATCATAAGTTTAATAAAATCGGGCAATATAATAAGCTTAATTTCTGATGCAGGGACTCCTTTAATTTCCGATCCCGGCTATAAGTTAGTTAGAGGTATACGCAATCTTAATTGTCATATAGACGTAGTACCGGGAGTATCTGCACCGGTTACTGCTCTAACTTTATCGGCTCTTCCTACTGATCGATTTTTATTTCACGGGTTTTTACCTAAAACTATAGAAAGTAAGAAAAAGATTTTTTCTGAACTAGTAAATCTTAAGGCTACTTTGATTTTTTTTGAAACGGCTCCTCGTTTGATAAATACTTTATCGGTAGCTAAGGAAATACTAGGAAACCGAGAAATATGTGTAGCTCGTGAGTTAACTAAACTGTATCAAGAAATAAAAACAGGGGATATAGATGAAATAATAGAGTTCTATCAAAATAATATTTTAAAAGGTGAGATAGTATTGTTGATTTCAGGAAATATACAGGAACAAAACCAACACAAAAATTTAGAAAAATTTATAGAACTTTGCTTAAGTAAAAACTTAAGTAGCAAAACTACTACCGAACTTGTTTATGACAAATTCAAAGATGTTTATAGTAAAAAAGAGATATATAGATTGGTGAATAAGCAAAAGATTTAATATAAATTTATAGTAGAATATTTACCTCAGAATATGCTAAAATAAAGAGAAAATCACATTTAGTAACATAATAATATGTCAAAAGTTAATCCGAGAGTAGATTTAGCATTTAAAAAAATCTTCGGAGTAGAAGAGAATAAAGATTTATTGATATCGCTTATTAATTCGATAGTAAGTGAGAAAGATCAGATTGTAGAAGTAACATTACTTAATCCGTATAATCCAAAGAATTTTAAAGCCGATAAACTATCTATACTTGATATAAAAGCCAAAAGTAAAAGCAGTAAAAGGTATAAATCGAAATCCAAGTAACCGATGAAGTGGATTACGATAAAAGAGCTTTGTATTACTGGGCGAAAATGTATACGGAGCAACTGAAAGAGGGATCAGATTATGTGGCATTAAATAAAACAATAGGGATACACATACTTAACTTTACCAGTATTACAGATACAGATGAATATCATAATTCTTTTCAGTTAAAGGAAATAAAAAGTGGTTTAGTATATTTTAAAGATATAGAGTTACATACGATAGAGATTAATAAATTTGCTAAGCATCCTAAGGAGGAGTTATCTGATGTTGTCAAGAAAGTTAAAAATGCTTTAGATATATGGCTAGCATTTTTAACACGTAATGATTTATTAAATAAAGATAATTTACCGAAAGAATTGGATAATGATGTATTGAAAAAAGCATTAACCGTGCTTGAGGTAATAAATTTAAATGATGCAGAAAGAGAGGAATATGAAAATCGTTTAGAGTGGCTTAGAATTGAAACTAGTGCTTTTAAAAAGATGAAAGAGGAAGGAAGAGCTGAAGGCGAAGCTAGAAGAAATATTGAAATAGCAAAAGAAATGCTAATTGATAAAGAGCCTCTAGAAACAATAATTAAATATACTAAACTTTCAAAAGAAGAAATAGAAAAGCTAAAAGCAGAAATCGATGAGGCAGAAAAATAAAAAGTCGTCTGCGATATATACTCCGAGTAAATGAAGAATTGGCAGACGACCCATTATAAAAAACAGTATTATTTAGTTAGCTGAGCTGTGAGGACAGCCGCAACCTTTTTGAGGCTTATTGCTTTCTGCCGAATCTTTAAGTTTTTTACCGGCTGCCTGTATATCTTGACCTGCACCTTGCATTGTGTATTACAAGCACTTGTTAAGAAAGCTACAGCTACTAATATAGAAGTTATAAGTGCTGAACGCATAAATTTTACCTTTATCAAATTGAGCCTAGATATAAAAAATTGTCAACTTGAAAATATATTAAAATTTAAAGTATTTATACACATCACTTAGCCGTATCTTTATAATCACATAAGATATTTTGTTGATAAAATATTAATTTTTAATATTTCTTTAAGAATTAATATTTAAAAGATTTATAAAATGAAAGAAAAATCAATGATCAATTGAAAGAAGCACTATCTTTTATGAAAGACGGTGTCTTAGATTGTACAAATTTAGAGGGAATAAGCTTACAAGAGATTTTTAATTTTCTTCAAAATCCTTATTATAGTAAAGGATAAAATTATCGCTCTTGATATATCAACTTATGAACATTGGACAGAAGTAAATGATTTTATTTTGCAATTAAATGATAATTCATCTTTTAAGCCCCAAACTATAGAAATTTATACCTTCTATAGATATATGGAAGATATTTTGAATTTAAGATTAAAAACAGGCATAAATATTACTAATCATATTGATGTTAATATGACAGATCGCAGAAAAGAGGCTTTATTAAAAAAATTCTTAGAGAAATTTAAAAAAAATAATTTTACTAAAGATGAAGAACAGTTAAGTCAATTTATAAAAGCTGTATGTAAAGAAGATAAAACCCCGGATGGAATCGAAATGCAATATGGGCGAGCTTTACGGCTTGGTTCTAAGTATAATTTCAGTAAAATAGATAAACAATATTCTGATTTACAGGGTATTTTTAAAAAGTTACAAGAGACACAAATACAAAAAGTAAATTCAGAAATTCATCATTATAAACAGGAAGATGATTTACATTTTTATATGGTAAAAGTCAACGGAGCGAATATGTCTGCTTGGCAAGATTTTTTGGGTAAGCAGAGTAGCTTTCAAAGTTCTTATCAAGGTAATGATCTGGTGATAAAAATTTTTAAGGGGAAGTATGCCTTTTCCGCTAGCTTAGATTATCATGATCAAGGCTTAACCGATGTATTATGTAGCCTTTGTTTCCAATAAAATATGACTCGCGTGATACTTCATCTATAGAGATGTTTATAACCATGCTGACTTCTCAAAATGCAAGCTTTATTTCGCATTCTGGTATAGCAAGACTTCCAATATATCAAGAAAAACCTTTTATTATAAAACATAAAAATCTTGCAGTTAAACTTCATAGTTTTATTGCCGCCTGTGCCAAAGATATTTATTCTAATAAAAAAGAATATATGATTACTGTACCGGTAAAAGAAATGACACAAATAATTCTTAAAGAATATGAGAAAAAAGGAGTTTTAGATAAAATATATATAGGACATCAGCAAGAAAATTTAGATAATAAACAAACCCCTATAAAACTTATTGAGGATAATGACAAAACTTTATTTAGTCTTTATGATAAAAACGGTAATATATTACATGAATTAACTAGTGCACAAATGGAAGGAGAATTCGCTTGGTTTTGCAAACATCCGTATCTATGCAGGGGGCAAGGTAAAATGTGCACCGTTCGTTACTTGTCATTTAGAAACATTAGCAACACTTGATCCTAAACCTAATTCTATAGAACATGAATATTATTCAGAAATAATTGGTAATTTATAAGATTTACTATAACTCTTGTTTAAGGTTAAAATAATAATCGCAATACTCTTTAATAGGGCAGGTGTTGCAATCGGGTTTTCTAGCTTTGCATATATATCTGCCGTGCAGAATTAGCCAGTGATGGGCATGCGTTAGCCATTTTGTATCGATAATCTGCAGTAGCTCTTTTTCTACTATTTCAGGAGTACCGCCTTTAGCAAGCCCGATTCTGTTGGCTACTCTAAAGACATGCGTATCAACTGCCATTGTAGGCATGCCGAATAAGCAATTTAGTACAACATTAGCAGTTTTTCTGCCAACGCCCGGTAGTTTAATTAATGCCTTAAAATCATTCGGTACTGAAGCTTGATAATTGCTTATCAATATTTTACATAATGCGATAATATTTTTTGCTTTGCTGTTAAATAGTCCTATAGATTTTATATATTTTTTAAGTCCTTCTTCGCCGAGTTCTAAAATTTTTTCTGGTGTATCATAAGTTGCAAATAAAGATTTAGTTGCTAAATTTACTGATATATCGGTGGCTTGAGCAGATAATATTACCGCTACTAATAAGGTAAAATCATTCTTATATATTAATTCGGTTTTCGGATTTGGATTATTCTTGCTAAAAATCTCAAAAATTTTATTAACTATTTGTGCTTGCATATATTGCTATAGAAAGTGTATTTTAGAAGATAAATTATTGAGTCTTAAAATGCTAGAAAATAAAAATTTTAAATTTATAGAAAATGAGATAAAAAATAATAAAGTAGTATTGTTCATGAAAGGTATTAAAAAGTCGCCTGCATGCGGATTTTCAGGAACCGTAGTAGCTATTTTGAATAAATTAGGTGTAGAATTTCGTGATATTAATGTACTTTTTGATGCTGAATTACGTGAAGATTTAAAAAAATTTAGCGACTGGCCGACATTCCCACAATTATACATTAACGGAGAATTAGTCGGCGGGTGTGATATTGCTAGAGAGTTATATCAAAGTGGAGAACTTGAGAAGATGTTGAAAGCGTATACTCGGTGAATTTCAAAAATTGGCGTATTCGTCTAGTAAGTTCTGCGGTGTTCACGTATTCAGTATACGCTCCGCTCCTCGCCTTGCAGACTCCTTGCTCTTTTTGAAATTGACCTTCACTACTACTCAACCTTAATATTTTAAGTACATAAACATATAAAAACATGAGCAAATATTTAGAATACCCCGAAGTAGAAAGTAAAGAGCAGCCGCCGAAGAAGCTAGTAGTATTACTGCACGGTGTCGGCTCGGACGGACATGATTTAATAGGACTTGTGCCTTATATCAAAAATTATTTACCCAATTGTCATTTTATTTCCCCGCATGGTATCGAGGCTTATGATATGATGCCTTATGGTAGACAATGGTTTAGTTTGCAAGACCGCAGCCCGCATATTATGGCAAAGCTAATTGCAAATAATATTTCTAAGGTTGAAGATATAATAAAGCAAAAGCAGGACGAGTTAAATCTAACCAACAAAGATACTATCATTATTGGCTTTTCTCAAGGTACGATGATAGGATTATATTTAACACTAGTTCAAAAAGAGCCGTTTTGCTGTACTATAGGTTTTTCGGGTGCATTAATTCCACCTATGGAAGTGAATAATAAGCTTACTCCTATATGCTTGATTCATGGGGAATTAGATGAGGTGGTCGGTGTTAGCGAGATGTATAATGCTTCAAACTATTTATCTAAGCTGCATATAGAGCATAGCGGACATAAATTAACGTTTCTTGCTCATTCAATAGATGGACGGGGGCTTGAGATTGCGATTAATTTTATAAATAACCGTCATTGCGAGCAGCCGTAGGCTGCGTGGCAATCTCAGGATTTTGGTATGAGATTGCTTCGTCAAAATTTTCAATTTTTCCTCGCAATGATGATTAGATATCCACACAACAAAACCAAAAAAATATGAGGATGAATGAATATTTTTAATAATAATTTACACGAAACGGATAAAGAGATTAATGAAATAATAAAGCATGAAAAGCTACGTCAAAGTAGCGTAATCGAGCTTATTGCATCAGAAAATTTCGTAAGTCCTGCTGTGCTTGAAGCTCAAGGGGCGCTTCTGACTAACAAATATGCCGAAGGATATCCAAGTAAGCGATTCTATAACGGTTGCGAGGAAGTAGATAAAGCTGAAAATTTAGCTATAGAACGAGTAAAAAAACTCTTTAACTGCAAATATGCAAATGTCCAACCTCATTCAGGATCACAAGCAAATCAGGCTGTATATCTTGCTTTATTACAGCCGGGTGATACGGTTCTTGGTATGTCCTTAGATAGCGGCGGGCATCTAACGCACGGTGCAGCTCCTAATATGTCTGGTAAATGGTTTAACACCGTTTCTTATAGCGTAAATAAAGAGACTTATTTAATCGATTATGATGAGATTGAACGCTTAGCGGATTTGCATAAACCAAAATTACTTATAGCCGGTTTTTCTGCTTATCCTCGTAGTATTGATTTTGCAAAATTTAGAGAAATCGTGGATAAAGTAGGAGCTTACTTTATGGCAGATATTGCTCATATTGCAGGACTTGTTGCCACAGGTGAGCATCAAAGCCCTATTCCTTATGCTCACGCTGTTACCTCTACTACTCATAAAACACTTAGAGGTCCAAGAGGCGGTTTAATTTTATCTAACGATGAAGCGATAGGTCACAAAATAAATTCTGCATTATTTCCAGGACTACAAGGTGGTCCGTTAATGCATATAATAGCTGCAAAAGCCGTAGCTTTTTTAGAAAATTTGCAGCCTGAATATAAAAGTTATATTCAGCAGGTAATAAGTAACGCTAAAGCTTTAGCAAGTAGCTTGCAAGAAAGAGGATATGATATATTAACAGGTGGTACCGATAATCATATTGTTTTAGTGGATTTGCGTAAAGACGGAATCACGGGTAAGCTTGCCGCAAATTCTTTGGATAGAGCAGGGATTACGTGTAATAAGAATGCTATCCCGTTTGATGAAACTTCGCCTTTTATCACTTCAGGTATTCGCCTTGGTACTCCCGCATGTACTACTAGAGGCTTTAAAGAAAAGGATTTTGTATTAGTCGGTCATATGGTAGCAGATATTTTAGACGGCTTAAAAAATAATGAAGATAATAGCGCTCTTGAGCAGAAAGTATTAAATGAAGTGACAAAATTAATTGAATTATTTCCGTTTTATGGCTAATTTAAATAAACGACCTGATTGGATAAAAGTAAAAGCTCCTAATTCTACAGAGTACTATAATACAAAAGATTTAATAAAGAATCTGAGATTAAATACTGTGTGCGAGGAAGCTGCTTGTCCTAATATTGGTGAATGCTGGTCAAAAAAACATACAACGGTGATGATTTTAGGTTCGGTTTGTACTAGAGCTTGTAGGTTTTGTAACGTTAAAACGGGTAGACCGGATTTACTTGATCCGTATGAACCGCAAAGGTTAGCGGAGGCGGTACAAAAGCTAAATCTTAAGCATGTAGTAATTACTTCCGTCGATCGTGATGATCTTGAGGATGGCGGAGCGTCACATTTTGCGGAGTGTATTAGCGAAATCCGAAAATCATCGCCAAATACTACTATTGAGATTCTAACACCCGATTTTTTAAGAAAAGAAGGAGCAGCTGAAATAATAGCAAACGCAAAACCTGACGTTTTTAACCATAATGTCGAAACAGTACCGTCTTTATACAAAACGATTAGACCAGGGGCTAGATATTATAATTCTTTAAGCTTACTTCATAATATTAAAAAATTATCTCCTGAAATTTTTACAAAATCCGGTATGATGGTAGGACTTGGGGAAGAAATAAATGAAGTAGTACAGGTTATAGATGATTTAAGAGAAGCAAAGGTTGATTTCCTAACTATCGGGCAGTATCTGCAGCCTACCAAAAATCATGCTGAGGTCGCAAAATATGTTACGCCGGAAGAGTTTAAATATCTAGAGCGAGTAGCAAAAACAAAAGGATTCTTGATGGTTTCGGCAAGCCCGCTAACCCGTTCTTCATACCATGCCGATGAGGATTTTCAAAAATTAAAAGAGAATTACCAACAAAAACTGGTGTCTTAAAATATCATGCTTATTGCCTGTGTGGTCAGTTTTCATAGCTATTATCTTTGTTTACTAAAGTAAATAATCCTTATGTTGATTAATTTATATATATGATATCATACGTGTAACACACGTGTATACACGAGTATTTTATGCAGAAGAAATTGACAATTACTATAGATGAAGCGGTTTATTATATGCTTTATTCTGTAATAGGTGAACGTAAAATTAGCAAATTTATTGAGCAACTTGTGTAAAACCTTATGTAATTAATGAGAAGCTTGGAGCCGCTTACAAAGCCATGGCTCAAGATACAAAAGCTGAGTAGAAGGCCAATGAGTGGGTAGAAGGGTTAATAGAACGCGATTTTTATGAAAAGAGCTGAGGTATGGTGGTCGACTTTAATCCTTTGTTAGGTGGGAAGTCGCTAAGGTAAGACTGGCAATAATTACTCAAATGCTTCATTAAATCGTGTGCAAGTAATACCTTTAACTAGTAACATCGATAAATGCTATCCTTGTGAAGCCTACGTAATGATAGGTAGCAAAAAAGGTAAAGCCATGACTGATCGAATAATGACAGTAAGCAAATTAAGATTAAAATCTAAAATTAACGTTATCTCTAATGAAGATATACAGCTTTTAAAATATGCTCTTAAGTTACAGCTAAGTCTATAGCGACTATTTATTCAATATTTGGTACAATGATAAACGTAGAAATTGTAAGAAAATACAACAAATGGCGTGAGCATAAGCAGATAAATAAGAGTTTAATCAAAAAAATAACTCAAAATATTTTATTGCGGTTTGATAATTTTAGTAAAATAAAACAATTTGAATTATCAATTTTACTAACAAATGCTGCAGAAATATTGACCTTAAACAAACAATTTCGTAATATAGAAAAAGCTACTAACGTTCTTTCTTTTCCAAGCAACGAATTAAATTGGCAGGATTTATATTCTAAACTTGAATTTTTAGGTGACTCTGATTATATGCATTTAGGTGATATAGCATTTTGTTATGAGGTAATATATAACGAATCGTGCGAGCAGCACAAAACTTTTGAGAATCATTTTATTCATCTTTTAATACATAGTATTTTACACTTAATTGGTTTTGATCATCAAAGTGACACAGAAGCAAATATTATGGAAAATCTAGAAATTGAAATATTATCATATTTCGGTATTTTCCCCCCTTATTAACTAAATAAAAAAATTTATGTTAAAATCTTCAAAAAAAGAAGATTCTAGTAAAAAAAATCAAAATAATAAGTTAATTTTTACTGTACGAAAATTATTCTCTCCGATAAAAAATTTTTTTAGAAAAACAAAAACGCCCGATAATTTTTTTGGTGTCATAAAACGCCTTAAAATTAATAGCCAAAAAATGACTTTAGACGAGCATAATATTTTAGCTAATTTATTGGAGCTAGAAGATAAAACTATTGAAGATATAATGGTACCGCGTTCCGATATTGCGGCAATAAAATTAACTACGAATCTAGAAGAATTAAGTGAGTCTATTAAGTTAGAAGTCCCACATACACGAACTCTTATATATGACGGTACTTTGGATAATGTAGTAGGGTTCATTCATATCAAGGATTTATTTAAAGCATTGGCTACAAAGCAAAGCGGTCGTTTAAAAAAGCTTATACGTAAGCATATAATTGCAGCTCCTTCTATGAAATTATTAGATTTGCTAGCAAAAATGCGTCGTGAGAGAACACATATTGCAATAGTTGTTGATGAGTATGGCGGTACTGACGGTTTAGTTACTATTGAAGATCTGATAGAAGAAATAGTAGGACGAATAGATGATGAGCATGATCAGCAATTAGATAGCGATAATTTCAAGGTTATTAATAACTCAACAATTATTTCAAATGCACGTGTTGAAGTAGAAGTGCTGGAAGCAATAATAGGAGAAAAGCTACACAATGATTATGATGAATTTGATACGATAGGTGGATTAGTATTGACTAGAGTCAGTAGTGTTCCGGCTATCGGTACTAGAATAGATATTTCAGAAAATATTGAAATTGAAGTTACAGACGCAACTCCTCGTTCTTTAAAACAAGTCAAAATTAGACTAAAAAACGGTTTGAATGGTCAATGAATACGAATTTAGAGTCGGTGTGTCCTCTAAATTCGTTAAAAATATTTTATTATTATATTGCAGCTTGTGCTTCATTTCCTATCATCGGACTTTCTTGCGAAGTTGCGTCTGTATAATGCTCATATGCTAGCATTGCTTCCATTGTTGCTACTATATCGGCACCACATTTGAGAATAAAAGCCGGAGATTTAAGTAAATCACCTGCTATCACATAAATTCCAACAGCACATGCTCTTACTACTGCAAGCTTACCATACCAAGGGGTTGGTATCATCACTTCTAAATAATTCGACTATTTTGTTAAGCATAAAAATAAACCTAATTAGTTAATATTAAATTTTAGTTATGCGATATATAACTAAACATTAACTAATTGTCAATGATAATTACCATGAAACATGGACAATATAATTTTATGCAATTATTGTCATTTGACTTAGCAGAGAAATTTGAGTTAAATATCAAAGCTCTATACATAAAAAATTATCATTATGAATGAATTATATATTAAACTACAAAATTACAGTAGTACATATCCTGAAGAAATTGTTACAAAAACAAAAATGCTTGAATTTTTAAATGAATATGAAAACCCTTTTAGCTGAGATTTACAAATAGGACATTTCACTGCTTCGGCTTTTTTACTTAATAATGATAAAACTAAATTTTTATTAATGCACCATAAAAAGCTTGATAAGTGGCTTCAACCAGGCGGTCATTGTGATGGAGATAGTAATATATTAAATGTAGCGGTTAAAGAAGCTATAGAAGAATCCGGAATTAATGAAATCAAAACGATAAATAAGGAGATTTTTGATATAGACACCCATTATATTCCGCGAACTCATAAGGAGCCTGCTCATTATCACTATGATGTACGATTTTTACTAAAAACAGTAAATAATGATAATTTTATAAAAAATAACGAATCGAATGAACTTAAATGGTTTAACTTTTCTGATTATTCAAAATTAGATATTGAGCTAGAACGTTCTGTTACTAGAATGATAGAAAAGTTTATGACAATTAACCATCCTGCTTGTTAAATATAAATTATTGCTCTATAATAAATAGCGTTTTTTAAATAAAATGTAAATCAAATGCCATCATCTAGAATTTTTTCATTCCGTAGTAAGAACAAGGAAGATAATACTCCAAAAAACCTAGAAATTACGCATCCAGATTCAATTAATAAGAACAGATATCCGAACTCTCTAGCAGGCGAAGTTGTTACTATTAAACTTAAGGATTAACCTCAGCCTCATAATTTTATAAAGAGTGAAAAAGTTACCCTAACTTCATTTAAACCGCCTTCTTATTAAAGTAAAGACGATATCTTAAAGGATTTTGAGATTTTCTTAGATAATATAGAGACTAAAGCTTTAGGAGAGATTGATTCATAGTAACATCGATAGTTTTATGCTGTAAGGTTCCTAGCTAAAAAGGGCATTACCCGCATGGATCAAAAAACGCGTTCGGTGTCATACCGTGGCTTGACCACGGTATCTTGGTCACAGACTTGTATTCTTAGATTCCGTGGTCAAGTCGCGGGATGACAATAATTTATTTTATGCTATTTTTTGATATTCAAAATATATTTTTCTTACTGCATAAATCCACGCTAAGCATACAAAAGTAAATACCACCATTAGAATTGGTGAGATTAAGGTAAAAGTAGCGGTTGGAACTAAAGTAAAAATAATAGATTGCACAAGACCGCTAGAGGATTTGCCGACTTTTGCACTTATCACGTCAACCGCAGCTTTGCCTTTGGTTTTAAGCTCCTCATCAAGAGGGATATATAACATTTCTCTTGAAGTATCCCATATAGAATATTTAGTACCTTTAGCTAAAATATTTTGAATACCACCGATTGAAACGGCAAGAGCAAGAGGTGACATTAAAACTGCTCCATCAAATAATGATAAAATTTGTTGGTCAAATACGATAAGTACAAAGAACAAAATGCCGGTCACCATTATTATAACCGGTGAAATAACTGCTGCTACAAACCAGTTGTGCATACGCATAATGTTATTACCGATAATGGTCATAACCATTATTGCCACGCCTGTCCAAAGTATATACAGACTGTTAAATTCAGCATAGGTATTTACAGTCGGATATAATTCCTTAATTTTTGCTTTCCATACGGCTTCGACTAAGTTAATAGCAAATCCGAAAGCTGCCGAACAAATTAAAAGTAGCCATAAATATTTTGATTTCGCAATATATTTAAAGCTTTTAATTAGCCCCATACGTTCTGAAGTTGAGCGACCGCTTTTTGCTTTAGCATAAAATAACGGATTAGTAAAAACGTTCTTGCTAATAAATCTAACTAACAAACAACAAATAATAGCAACAATTGCCACAATTGTCGTGGATACTTGAACTAAAGTGATTTTACTATCCGAAATACTCATAAACTTCTTAATAATAGTATCTTCCGATGATAGATTCATCATTAAAAAGCCGACTAATATTAAAGAAGAGTTGCCGAATAGCGAAAAGAGAGTATAAAATCTTTTTGCTTCTTCGGTAGTAGTAAGTTCATTAGCAAACTGCCAAAATAATAATACGTAAAAAATATTAGGCCAAAGCTCGGCAAGACTATAATATACTATATAACCCCAATTACCTACTAATGAGATGTACCACTTAAAATGAGGATAACGTTCCATCCAGTCAGCTAGATTATCGGGATGTACATGAAAAATATGAATATTAGGATAGATTACAAAAGTGAATAAAACAAAAAAGCTGATAAAAAATGCACTTAAATAATAAAAGATCTTTTCAAAAGTAAGATAATTAATCATTTTAGCATAAATAATCACGAATAAAGCAGCGGCAGGCGTAACGCAATAAACTTTAGCAAAACCTGCTATTTCTGCACTAATCTCGGAGATTAAAATACTATCTTTTAAGATTCGTAAAACATTTTGATTAAATAAAATACAAAACATTAAGGTACTCATCGGAATAAACTTTCCGAGTTCGTAATTATGCACAGGCCAAAATGCTGCTCTGAATTTGTTTTTAAACGATCGTGATGAGGTACTTAGCATTATAAATCCCTAAGGACAAAAAAAAAACTTAAGCACTTCAAGATTTTATGAAAAGATATTTCCCCTAAAACTTTAGAGCCTATATACTTGTTATTACATTCTGAAGGTGCTGAACTTATACAATATATTTAGCCTTTTGTCAAGAATTACTAGATACTCTCAATGCTAGATAGTAATAAACTACAGGAATATTGTGACCTTTATAATAATTATACAAAGACACCTAATTTAGGTAATTAATATTTAAAATCAGGTAAAATAGTAATGCAAACAGAGCATTATAGGGTGTTGTATTACTCGGCGTTATCCCGTGGTTTGTCCAGAGATTCCAGTAAAAATAAATTAAAAATGGATTCCCGCTTTCGTGAGAATGACAAAGGGGAAGTCAGGAATGACATAGAAAGAAGTCAGGATGACATCAAAACTTTCCTAATCATCCTCTCTATCTTCAACTTACTGGAAATATTTTTTAGCTCGTGACAAAAGTTTTATTGAAACTTTGAGAAGCTACGGTGAAGTTTATTTAATAGATTGGCTAGAGATTGAGGAACCTAAATATTTACTAGACGAATATGTGCATAAAATAATCGAAGTAATAGATAATTTGAAAATTAAAGACATTAATTTAATAGGTCATTGTATCGGCGGTAACCTTGCGATAGCTACAAACGTACTTATGCCTAAATTTATCAAAACTCTGACTTTACTTACCTGCCCGTGGGATTTTTCTCATTTTTTCTATATAAGAATGTTGCATCGATATTTAAAACTAGATAGTGGCATAGACAATTTACGATAATTCCTAAAATTCATATTCAAATTTTATTTTTTCTTTTATTCCCTGATTATTTCAATGCTAAATTAAAAAATTTTTTCTCTATAACTTCCGATAAGGAGCAAGAATTAGCATTGAGAATAGAGAATTGGTTTATGTCAGGTAATAGTATATCTAAGGAGGTTTATAATCAAATTATACAAAATATATTAGATGACAATATGTTTATAAATCTTAAATGGAAAATCGAATAATTTTATTATTGATCCGAGTTTAATTCATTGTCCTGTATATATATAGTAGCAGCAGAAGATGATCAAATAGTACCTAAATTTTCCATTTTACCTTTGCAAAAATTATTAAAAAACTCTAAGCTTATAGATGTAGCAGGCGGACATATTAGTTATTTAATAAATGATAAACTAGATAAATTGTTTAAGGAGTACACATTATGACAAAACTGGTTTATATAACTTATGCGAAAAGGACTACTTTCGGCTCGTTTATGGGTATAGTACAACGGCTGCACCTATGCTTGCTGCTCATTTAATAAAGGATATACTGCAAAACAGCAAAATCGATCCAGCTTTAGTAGGTGAGGTAATCCTTGGACAGGTAATAACCGGCGGTAGCGGGCAGAATCCGGCGAGGCAAACTCTGATTTATGCGGGAATACCGAAAGAAGTGCCGGGCTATACGATTAATAAAGTATGCGGCTCAGGTCTTAAAAGCGTAGTACTTGCAGCAAATTCAATTATGATGGGTGATAATGAAATAGTTATAGCAGGTGGGCAGGAGAATATGTCGCTCTGTATGCACGGTAGCTATATCAGAGCAGGAGCTAAATTCGGCGATATTAAAATGGTTGATCTAATGCAGTATGACGGATTAACCGATGTATTTTCAGGAGTATTTATGGGTATTACAGCCGAAAATATCTCGAAACAGTTTAATATTAGCAGACAACAGCAGGACGAGTTTGCCTTAAGCTCTCACAAGAAAGCAGCTAAAGCACAGCTAGCAGGAGTTTTTAAAGATGAAATCTTACCTGTCGAAGTAACGATTAAAAAAACTACTAGTTTGTTTGATCATGATGGAACAGTAAGACCTGATATCAGCCTTGAAATTCTGAGTAAATTACGTCCTGCTTTTGATAAAAACGGTGTAGTTACAGCGGATAATGCTTCCTCTATTAATGATGGTGCGGCATGTCTTATGGTAGTTTCCGAAGAAGTTTTGAAAAAGCATAATTTAACGCCGCTAGCTCGTATTGTTTCTTATGCTTCAGCCGGTGTTGATCCAAGTATTATGGGTACTGCCCCTGTTCCTGCATCCAAAAAAGCTTTAAGTAAAGCAGGTTGGAGCGTTAATGATTTGGAAGTTATCGAGGTTAATGAGGCGTTTGCCGCTCAAAGTATTTATGTAAACCGTGAAATGAAATGGGATATGGAGAAGGTTAATGTTAACGGTGGAGCAATAGCCATCGGTCATCCGATCGGGGCAAGCGGCGGACGTGTACTTATTACTCTGATACACGGCTTACGCAGAGCTAAAGCTAAAAAAGGCTTAGTTACTTTATGTATCGGTGGCGGTATGGGTATGGCTATGTGCGTTGAAGCGGTTTAAATGTGCATTTGACTATATAGGCATTCATTGCTTTATTTGTTAAAGAAGAAAGTTGTATTCATCTGAATTAACTATAGTTCATTGTAATATATATCTGATCTAATATCTCTACAACCTAATAATGCATCATTACAATGTGTTATTGTATTTATAAACTCATGAAAGGTAGAAAAATGAGAGAATGCCTCCGGTTCATAACTCTCCCAATAATTTTCTGCTTCTTCTATATTATTACAAACACGCTTTAGCTTTTGACCAAAATATTTAGGAATATTCCCTAAATTTTTTGCCTAACTCCATACCATAAAATAGTTAGGATTAAAATCAGTAGAATCTATAAGAGGAGTTAGTTTAAAATGCTTCAATAAATTAGAAAAGTTATTTATGAGCTTATGAGAGGCTAACGCTTCATTGGGTATATAATTCTCATCATCAAATTGATGAAATATTTTTAATCTTTTTAGGCATATAGGTATCTCTTTTGCAAGTTCCATATAACGGAGAAGATAGAAATTGGGTATTATAAAGGGTATAAGTTTGATTGCTTTTAAGCCATTCCTGGGCATTATTTATTATTTGTGCATCTTCATGGATATGCATCATTCCCATCAATTAAACAAGACAATATATAAGGTAGCTAATTGTATGCTTGGTGACCAGTTTATAGGATTCCAATAAGACCAAATGCTAGACACTATATATTTAATAATTTCCTTATTAGTTTGCATTTATTATATCCTATTTGGGTTAAGGAAATATATTAAATGAATTTATAAAATACTAAATTTTATTAAATCATTAATAATTTGGTGATAATTGTGTTAATTATACACATCTTTATATGCTATAAATAGTAACATTAAAAAGTTGTTTACTTCTTCTAGTTTCATACTTAGGATATTTCTATTTTAAGTGTACACTTCTTTTGATGTACAATCAATCTGATGAACAAATCAAATCTATCCTCGGTGTATGGAAGATTATTGAAGTACTAACTCCTAATAAAAACGAAAATTTAAATAGATATTTTGACATTATTAGAGAACATACCGATAAAAAAGGCAGTTTTAGTTGCAAACTGGATAAGAAAGAAACACTTTGTTCTTAAAAGATGCTTAGTTTGTGGATAAAACAAAACTCGGTATTGATCTTGAGAAAAACGAAGTAGCAGTTCATTGGCATATTTATCTCGGTTATTTAAAATGGTCGGAAGCTGCACTTGATATTTTAAAGAAAATCCAAAATATCACTAAATTAGATCAAGAATTCTTAAATGATTATAATAACCATCAAGATAAGCAAGAGCAACCGACAAACACCTATTGCTGGTTTAACTATAGATGAAAACGGTAAATATATTGAAGGATTGATGGTTATCTCTACTGCTGCTTATGCTCTCGGTAGAATCATGAGAGATGAGTTCCAAGAAAAAGAATTAAAAGATTTACCAAATTTTGTAGATAATAATAACAGCCTAATAGAGGAAGTATTTTCAGAAAGTGAGAGAATATATTTTAAGGATAAAAAGCAAGATTCTTGAGTTAAAACTCTAGATTTAAAAATGATTAATCTTATGATTGATCTTGTAGTGCAGAAGTTAGAAATTGACAAAAAATATTTATTTAGCCGCTCTGAAATATGCTTAAGAAGAGTTACCTCGCATAAAAAGAAAAAAGATAAACCGGTAATTTATAATTTTGCCGCTCCTTCCTTAGAAATGTTTAATAGTTTTTTTCTAAGACCATTAGATTTTGTACGAAGTAATATAGAAAAAATTGACTCGGAATCAGCAATTGCCAAATATCTCGGTAAAGAAGATAAGCCGGATTCCATAGATGTTTTAAAGCATCAAGAAAGTCTACAAGAACTGTTATCTCCATTTATGATGCAACCGATGCGTTGGTGTTCATCGCCGAGTCACTCTCTTGCGGTACTGCAAGCTGTTGCGATTAATTTGGTATTACCCTCTTTTCAGGAAAACTTTTTGCTGTTAATGGTCCACCTGTACAGGAAAACCACTATACTTTTTGATCTTATAGCAAATATCTATGTAGATCGTGCTTCTTATTTAGCAACTTTAGAAGATCCTAAGGAGGGGTTTCAAAATAAAAAATCTTCCTTACATACACCAAATTTTGATTATCATGTTAATTCTTTAAAACCGGAATTACAAACTTACGGTATGGTTGTTGCATCATCTAATAACAATGCCGTTGAAAATATATCTAAAGAAATATCGTTATATAGTAAAATAGATAAGCTATATCATAAAGATTTAAGTTATTTTAAATAACTTTTATTGAAAGAGGAAAAAGAGAAAGATAGGGGTATATTTGCTGCGGTGCTCGTTAATCATGGAAAGAAAAAGAGATTTTCAAATAAGTTTTGGAAATATAAAGATGAAGAAGAAAACGATGATAAGAATGATGAAAAACATACAATGCTGCAATATCTTAATCTGCTAGTTAATAATAAATGTAGAGATAAAGCCCCTGCACATTTTAAACCTGAGTATTGTAATTCTATAGATGAAATTAATAATGAATGGAAAGAAGCGTGTGCTGGTTTTAACAATTTATACAGTGAAATTCATGAAGTTTATGAAAATATTGCATCAGTTATTGAATTTAATAAAAAGAAAAGAGAGTTAATTAAGGAAGAGGATTGATATATGCAGAAAAAAAGAAGAGTAAAATGAGTTAGAATTAGAGCTTGATTATAAAAGCTCTAAAAATACTTAAAATTGATTGTGAAATAAAATTATTAAATTTGGGTTTTTTTGAAAAAATTCATGCATTTTTTAAAACCGCAAAATACAATTTTTGCTATGAGCAAAAACGGGATTTAATTAAGCTAAAAAATAAATCTTCAGAAGAAATTGACCGGATAAAAACTGATATTAAGAATATTAAAGCTGCAATTAAGAAAATTGAAGCTTCTGTAGAAGAAATAAAACAGCTTAACGACGATATAAGCTTGGCTATCGTAAGTTTAAAAGATAAATATTTCAATATTAAGGATTTTGAAGAAGATTTATTTTGGAAAAATTGGCAAGAAAATTTTTAACTTACAAAATTGCTTGGCAAAATTTCTTTATGGTCATACCTGTTGTGTCTACAACTTTTCACTCATTCGATAAAATGTTGACAACATCCGAACATAATGCAATTCCTTGGTTATTTATTGATGAAGCAGGGCAGATACCGCCACAATACGCAGCTAGTGCTATTTACAAATCAACAAAAGTCGTAGTAGTCGGTGATCCGCTGCAAACAGATCCTATTGCTATATTAAAGCAAGATTTAATCAAATTATGTGAACATTTTAAGGTTTCATATCCTAAGTGGTCACCTTCGGAAGTTTCATTGCAAAACCTAGCTGACCGTAATTCTTTATATCAAACAAAAATAGATGATGTTACGGTTAGTTTCCCTTTATGAGTGCATAGAAGATGCCAAAATCTGATGTTTAAAATATGTAACAAAATAGCTTACGGTGACAAAATGATTTTTGCTACCTCTGACTGTAACTCTGATATTAGAACGATTTTAGGTACTTCAAAATGGATAGATATAAAAGATAATAAGGTTCAACGTTATAAATATGAATCGGAAGCCGAATTTCAAAAATTACTAGAGTTATTAAAACCAAGTATTAAAAGAGAAAAATGGGGATGATTTGCTCAAACAAATTTACATCATTACAATGTATAAAGATTACAGCGAATCTATTCGTAGAAAATTGAATGAAATATATGACGATTCAAGATATGAGAAAACAATTCAAGTATTTGGATATAAAAATATCGCCACTATTCATGCATTTCAAGGCACAGAAAATGATACGGTAATAATACTACTAGGAGCTCAGCATCCTCTTGATAAAGGTGCACGAAATATAATGACGCAAGAGCCAAACGTTTTAAACGTCGGTATTAGCAGAGCTAAAAATAACCTTTATATTATCGATAGCCTTGAGATTTGGCTGAAACATAAATATATGCCGGAAATCTATAATATGCTTGGTGATAAAGATTATACTTAGATAGCACTACAAGAATTGGTTAACTGTCTAGACTGGGGGGGGTACGTTATGCAAACCCTTAACCAGTTTAGATTAGCCTTGATTCAGGCTACGCTTAGGCCTGTTTATGCATTAGTACCAGCTCCAAATATTTAGTTTAAATATATTTATACCCCATGCTCATTAGTCCGGCTAAAATAAGCTCCTTATCATCATTATTAATTGCTTCGTAGATTAAATTAGGGCTTAGTAATGTAGTGGCCACTTGTAGCAATTCTGGATTATTGAAAAGCGGTTGGTAATAAATCCTTTGCTATAAATGTAATTATACTAGTGGATTCGTTTATTTCTTGAAGTATTATTGTCTCAATTTTCTTTCTTAAATCTATAACTGTTCCTTTAGTAATTTTGCCATCTAAAAGTTTCCCCATCCAGTTTGTTATTTGCTCTATACTAACATTGTTTTCTAAAGTTTGTACTTTACTTGATATTTCGTTTATTTGTGTTTGTATCACTGCACTATCTTTAATGTTAGCAGTTTCTAATTTCGTAATTATTTTTTTACTGTTGCGTTGAATATATTTAACTTTTGTTGCGTTTGTTTTTCTGCCATTTCATTAACTTCATCTTCTAAATATACAACTGTCCCCTCGGTAATTTCGTTTCCTATAAGTTCTGTTATACTTTGAGTTATATTTATTATGTCGTTTTTATCTGTTAGCTTCTGAACCTTATTAAGTATTCTATATAAGCTATTCTCTATATGGGCTTGTCTGCTTCATCAATATTAGTACTATTTTGTAAGTTAAAAATTATCTTGCCTATTATTTGGTAAATATTTGCTTCCTCTGCAATAATAAGTTTTTCGTCCTCGTTCTTATATATATTTGTTTTATTGAATTGATTATTTAGCTCATTTACTCTTAAAGTTAATAAGTCATATATATTTTTAAAATTATTTTTTATAACTAAATTTAATACTGTTTCACCTTTATTATTAACATGATGAATAGCTTGAATAGTCGTTCTAGGTATTAATATAACTCACAAACCCTTTCTAAACCCTTCCATACAGCTAAAGTTAAGGCTATAGTACCATAAGTTTTGGTAATAGTATTAATAGCCGGATCGCTCATTAGAGGGATTAGTTGCATGCATACTTTACTTAAGCCTTTACTAGCAGCATAAGTTAAAACCGTTTCACCATTGCTATTAATAGTACTAATAGCCTGATTAGACATTTTAGAGATTAGTTGCAAACTTTATCTAATCCTTATATAAGCAGCTAAAGTTAAAGCCGTATCGTTGTTATCGTCTATCTTGTTAAGCGTGTCACCGTTTAGCTCTTTAACTAAATTTTCTGCTTCTTCTTCCGTACTTTCTTTTATTACTAAAATTAGTTGATTATATTTTAGCTCATCAAGCTTGAGGTTTTGCTGTTGTTTTTCTTGTTCTTGCTTTTGCTGTTCTTCATATTTCTTTTCTGCTTTTTTTGGTTATAGTTTTATTTCTGTACAGATATTCATTAATTATTTTAAATGTTGCCTCGCCTATGTTGTTCCAAGGAAGATAAAGCGACGTTAAAGATCTATTAGCTTTAAGTGCTGCAGCTAAATCTTTTGCTTGTTCATCAGTTATATTTTTATTACTAAGGTCACTTGTTGTACTTTCGGATAATCTTTTGTGCCAGTTTGTTTTAAAAATGTTTAGTATGAACATAATTATATTCTTATTAAATTCTATAAATTTTAATATTTTGTTAAAAATGAGCTATAGACAGAATCATAATAAGAAACTTTAAGAACGCAATAGAAATTTAACTAAAAGCATAAATAAATTGGAATTGATTTAGGGAATTTTTGAATATATAGAAGATTAAGAGAGATTATTTTAATAAATGATAATAATTACAATTAGTAATTTAATATATTAGTTAATTATTTTAAACAATCAGTTACTACATTTGCAGCAACCGCAATCTCATTAGCAATTGAGGTTGTGTCTGTTGCACTTAAGGACAATGACCGCTCTATTTGCCGGCGTGTTACTAAGTATAGTACCGGACAATTTTTAAAAAGCCCTAGATGTCATCCCTGCGAAAGCAGGGATCCAGGCTAAAAAATCTTAATTTTAAAGATTGTTTATTATATCATTTTTTTCAAGGTAAAACTTTTAAAAAAGCTTTAAAGTACTGGATTTCCGCTTTCGCAGGAAGGCATTGTTGTGTGGATCAATTTCACCTCTGTCATCCCGTGGATTGACCGCGGGATCCAGTTAAAAATACTAAAATTATTAGTATTTTTTATTGTTTTTATGGACCCTGTGGTCAAGCCACGGGATGACAGAGGTGAAATTGATCCACACAACAATGCCTCGCGGGAATGACAGTAGCACCTCAAATTGTTTGATTAAATCAGTCATAATTTAATCCTTTAAATAATATCTCAACTACTAAGCTATAATTATTGTAAGTTGAGTATTGAAGTGTTATAATATCTTATGTGGGTTCGTCCTTTCCCACCAATGAGCTGAAGAGGTCGTTTACTGGGTAGCGGGATACGATTTTGTATGTTGTGATTGCGTAGTTAACGCAATTTCTGCTATTTTGCATCTCGATTATATACCAGCTACCGGCTTCATCTTTAACCTTTAAATCAAATATGCTTTTTTTCCTTTATTGAACATAGGTACTTGCTCTATGGGCATAAACTCTATTTCTTTAATTCTAAAACCCTCCTGAAGTTCAAGAACTGCATTGATACATTCCTTTAATCTCTCTAAATCACGAAAGATTTTTTTAAACAAACTATCATTCTTGGGTCTAAATATCTTTGCATATTAATTACTACTTTTAGTATTACTTATATTATTTTCTATATTTAGTAATTATGGCTTTTGATATCTTACTTATGTACTTTCCGAATAAACCGTAATTTTTTGGTGTGTAATTGCTACTCAGATATAAATTCTATTAAACCTAAGGTTACAGGAGATAAACCTTATATTTATATAGTGTATTATAGGTTTTCCTACTTATGATTTAGCAGATTTGTATAATTTATGTTGTAATCAAAAGCTGAAATAGCTAGGTTATTTTGAATAAATAGAATTTAACTATTGTAAGAAGTAAAAAATGAAAGAACAAAAATTATTTATAAATGAGATGAATTATATAAATCAACACTTGGAAATACAGAAGGAGTACAAGGTTGGTGTTGGGGTTTGTTTCACAAATACGATAGTAGTTTACCTTATGTTTCTTGGTGTACTAATGAAGATATAAATGATATAAGAAGGACAGTTTCGCAAGGCGTAAATAATATATTTAATGAAGTAATAGATGGTTTTCGCAACATAAGTGATATAAAATTGGCTACCTTAGAGGAAGTAACACAATTAAAAGATTTAGTAGCAAATGATAAAGTAAAATTAGGATGTACCATGTGTAATAATGGTAGCACAGACTGTAGTAATAAAGAAGAAACTTTGAAATTTTTAAACCTTTATATTTCCGACCCAACCCTTGAGCTTTATTTAAGTCCTCACTCAATTCTGGTAATAGGTGCAATTTTTATACACAAAATTTTATACACAAAAACTGAAAAATTTTGGTATAAACAATTAATTCTATTAAAAAAAATTTTTACAAAAAGCCCTCCAATCCCTTATTTTACGAGGAATAGCCCCTAGTTTGTATAGCGTACATATTTTTAGAAAAAAAATGGCTAAAATTGGTGAAATTTGTAGAAAATAACGTATAAGTAACAGAAAATATTAGAGAAAAGTCTAACATAAACTAACATATGAATAGCATAGAACATATTAGTAGGTTTGTATTAAGAGCTGAAATCCTTGTTAAATCAAGGCAATAAGGCGATAATGTGTATTTGTGAACCTAAATTTGAAAGGCGGAAATCTTGATTACTCCTTGGCTTTTCCATTCGATAAACTACAAGGATTGGCTAACTATCCAGACTGGCGGAGAGAGAGGGATTCGAACCCTCGATACGGTATGACCCGTATAACGGTTTAGCAAACCGCCGCCTTCGGCCACTCGGCCATCTCTCCGGTTATGGCTTTACTTTATATCATCTAATAAGCACAATTTCTAGAATTATTTTATAATTTTTCTAACTAAATATAATCATTTTCCGGCTTTACGGAATTGCCCATAATCAAAGCTTCCTTATCACATCCGGATGGCCCTTTAAAGTCCATATACCAATAACTAGGTAAATCATCCCAACTACGGAAATATTCAATATATTTGTAAAACTGTTTAGCCTTGGCTTCGAGAGTTTTAATATCCGTGTTATCATCACAAATATCAAAAAGTTGTTGGGTTATGTAATAAATAGATTTAGTATCATTTTTATATTTATCTATTAAGTACTCTATAATTTCGATTCGCTTGTTTAAGCTAAGATTATAAGAGTCTGAAATTAACAATTTTACAAAATTCTCACTATCACTACAGATGCTAAATAATATGTTCTGAATGTTCTCAAATAATTTCTGATATTTAACTAAAAATCTATTCCAAGTTATTGCTTTAAGATTGACAAAACTCTTATAGTCTTTTGGTTGGCATTCGGGAATATATTTTTGTAACGGAAAAATTGAGGTTATCTAAATTTTGATGAAAATTGTTTAATTCTTCAAAATATGCAGCCATAAAAATGATTGCACACTGAGTAATAAGAAAATCTACAAAATAAAATTGATAAATAAATTTGATGATATTTGAATATCTGCTACTAACTTGCTGTCTAGTTTTCTAATATCATTTACTATATCACCTATATATTTTATCTATTATGGTATAGTTTTTAATTATAGGTTCTTCATAATTAGCAATAATATAAATTTCCGGATTATATATATCTTTGAAGTTATTTCGCAGCATATTTTTTACTGCTTTTACCGTATTTTGATTTAGATAATCAAGCTCTAATATATGAGAATATTGGTAAGTAATAAACTTGCATGATCTATTTTATTAAAAGGAGCAACATACCATGGATATTCACCTTCTTTAATGTCTTTTTGGATAAGAGCAATTATAACATTCTTCTTTTAAAAATGTATCATTAGTATCTGTTAAGGCTAAATTTTAAAATCCTCTATTACCTTGTCTAAATAGCTCTGCCAATCACTAGTGAATAATTCTAGTAATTGCTTAAAAAAACTAAAACTAATTTGCATATAATAATATTAAGTTAATTTAAAAACTTTATGAATCAGAAGTTATTAGAGACAGTTATTGACTAATGTTATCTAAACAATGCTGTAGTTCTTCTAAATTACTTATATTACTTAACTTATATGGATAATTAATTTTCCGGAGCATATTTGTTAGTACGCTTCCTGCCCCTATTTCTACTATATGAGCAATTTCTAATTTGTGAAATAGTTCTAAAGTTTCACGCCATCTAACTCGCCCGCATATCTGAAGCATTAAATTTTGTTTGATTTCTGTAGGATCTAGAGTAGGTTTTGCGGTATAATTTTGGATTATCGGTATCAGAGGTTTATTAATTACAGCTTTATCAAGAGCTACTCGCATTTTTTCTTCTGCCGGCTTCATTAAGCTACAATGAAATGGAGCACTGACTTTCAGCTTTATTGCTTTATAACCTAAATCTTTAATTATACTAATAGTATGATCTATAGCTGTGGTCTTGCCGCTAATAACTATTTGTCCTTCGATGTTATCGTTGGCAATTTGGCATAAATTTATTTTGTTGATCTCTTCTAATATTTCTTCAAGTTTTTGAAGCGGAATATTGATACAAGCCGCCATGCTTCCCTCACCTTCAGGACATGCTTCCTGCATAGATGTACTACGTATATGAAGTAGTTTTGCTGCTGTCTCAAGGTTAATACTTTCGGTGCTACATAAAGCACTATATTCACCTAGCGAATGACCGGCAGCATAATCGCAAAGACTATTCAAACTTTTACCGGTTTCAGCTTTGATAATATTTATTATTGCCATAGATACTGCCATTAATGCCGGTTGTGCGTTAGTGGTTAAGGTAAGTTCTTCAGAAGGTCCATTAAAAATTATATCAGTGAGTTTTCGGTTTAGTACTTCATCAACGATTTGAAAAGTTTCTTTGGCGGGTTTAAAATTATCATAAAAATCTTTTCCCATGCCGATCAATTGCAACCCTTGACCGGGGAAGATAAAAGCTGTTTTCATATTTTGTATTATCGATTGAGTTTATTAATAGATTTTATTAAAATTTTCTAAAATAGTCAAATTATTTTAAGCATTTTAACACTGTTTTTCAATTTTTACGCTATATATAATTTTTACAAAAGTATTAATTTTTCTTAGCTCTATAACTTGATTACTTCCAACTAGTACTATAAATTAAACTAAGAAAATATAAACAAGGAAATTAGTTATGAAGTTAAAAGAATATTTTAAAAAGTTAGAAAGTACAGCTTTTGGTCCGTGGCTTGCTGCATTTAAAAAATTATTTAGTAAAGAGGCATTAGAATAGGAAATACTGAATATAAAACTAAAGGAATCTGAAAAGCAAGAGGTTAATAAAAAAGATTTAGTTATTTTATCTAATAATGTTATTGAAATTGGACAAAAAGATACAATAGCGCATGAAATTTCAAGAGTTAACCAATATAAAGAAAATATAGGTTTGGTATTTACTCTAATTACCAATATTCAATTAGAAAAATTTGCAGAATTTATCTCTAATTTACCGAAAAAACATAGTGAATTTAAGGATTACTTTCGTAGTGAAGAACAAAAAGATGGGTTTTTTAAAGAAGATGCTTATAAAAAAGTTGTTAATAAAGGTAAATTAGTTGAAAAATTCCAAAACTCATATAAATATAATTATGAAAAAGTAGAACAAAATGTTCATGAATTACAAGCTTATTTAGATTCATATGAATATAATTGTGGTATTCTTAAATCTGATTTATTAAGGCATGATTATTATCATAATGCATAAATTATTATGCTATCTATTTTAGAAGTAGCGGTTTCAATAAAAATCTTATTAATTTTCTTATGACAATATCTATAAATGATTTAAATTTAAGATATAGGAGTTAAATTGAAATAAAAAATATTTAAGTTGAAATTCAAATAAATGTTACTACTATTATGTAGTATCTAACTAAATTCTGTGAAATTAATGATGTTTGATCAGTTAAATATCTTATATCCTCTGTTAATAAGTATTTTTATTTTTCTTGTTGTAGTTTTTATTTCTAAAATAACAAAGTATAAACAAGCCTTAAAAGAAAAAAATTTAAGTATTATTCCTTATGACCTTTTTCATAATAAGCATAATGCAGGGATGGTAATTGTTTAACCTTTCTATTTTAATGCTTGCTTTATTTTCAAAGAAACTTTCTAAAATTTTTAACATAAGATGCTATTTAAATATATGTGCGTCTTAATAGTCTATTATATTTAATATAGCAGCTACTAATTGAGAGATTTATCGCAAGTTTGTTTGGCTATTTCATACCAGCAATTTTCAGGAGTGGTAGATTTATTACTAAAACCGCATATAATCAGTCTGTCTTTAGCTCTTGTCATTGCAACGTAGAGTAGTCTTATATATTCTTGCAAATCTTTTAATTTTTCAGCTTCTTTCAGCTCTTGCAAAAACTCAGGAGTATCGGCAGCATTAGCAGAGAAAAACATTTCTCCTTTATCATCCCAAATAAATTTATTGCTGCTTATCGGTAAAGTAGTAGAATCGCATAATATAACAATAGGAGTTTCAAGCCCTTTAGAGCCGTGGACGGTCATTACTCTTATTTTGTCTGAATGCTCTATATCACGTTTAATATAGATATCGTTATTCTCAAACCAAGCAACGAATCCTTGCAGTGAATTATCTATATCATTTGCATAGTTTTTGCTTAATGTTAATAGCTCATTTATCATATCATCACTATCATCATCGTAAAGCTCTCGTAAATTTAGATTATGTACCACTAAATCAAAGAAGTTCTCAACAATAGATATTTTATAAATTTCAATTAGAGAATCTAACTTATTATATATCTCCTCATGTGAAGAGAGTATATCCCATAAGCTATTCTCACTTTTATTTACAAGAAGTTCGTATAATTGCTGCTCGCTTATTCCAATAATCGGTGATTTTAGTAAACCGGCAAGATTTAAATCATCATCAGGTAGTAACACAAATTTAGCTAATGAAATTAAATCCATTATAGTTAGATTTTCCTTAAGGTTCATTCTATCGCTTACCTCAACTTTAAGTTTAGCTTTGCTAAGTTCTTTGATCAGATTATTACTAAATTCATCTCTCTTTCTGACTAATATCATGAAATCTTTTTCAGATATTCTGTTTGCAGTAGATGGTAAAATTTCTTCGCTTTCTATTTGTTCTTTTATAAAATTTACGATTTTTTCTATGAGTAAATCGGCAGCAGATTTAGAATTTTCATAATCTTCAGGTAGTGCCCAAAAAAGCTCTTCTTGTTTTTCACTCGTCACTAATGGCCAAACCGTTACAGAGCCTTGATGTGTACGAAATGAGGATATTAAAGGATTATTCAAAAGGAATAAACCCGGGTAATTGGATTTTATATTTTTTAAAACATTATAAGTAAATTGTAAAATCTCTGTACATGATCTATAAGAATATTCAAGGGTGATATTTTTGAATTTCTTATTAGCATTTGTAAGATTTGCTTTTAGTCGCTCATTTACTAAGTTGAAATTACGAAGATCAGCCCCTTGAAAACTGAAGATCGATTGTTTATCATCGCCGACTATGAAAACACTATTATTTGGCCTCTCTACAGCATTAAACTCTGTTATTAAAGTAGTAATAATATTCCACTGCGAGGGGCTTGTGTCTTGTGCTTCATCGACAAGAATATGATTTATCTCGCTTTCAAGCTTATGCAGCAACCACTTATGAGTAGTTTTATTATTTAGTAATTTCTCGGTGTAGTAAATTAAATCGTCGTAATCGAGTAAATTATTTTCTTCCTTATATGAATCGTATTTTTTTAAAATAATATGTGCAAGTTTAGTAAGTAAGTTCGTATGATATTCTAGCTCTTCTATGCGACGCAGCTCATCTAATCGGTAAATTTCAGAGGTAATTTTTTCTAGCTCTAGTAATAATTTAGGATATTTCCTTATTAATTCTTTCGATAAAAGGCTTTTTCGTTTTTTCCCATCTTTGGTAAAAAAAATTTCTTTCGGTGCTATCTCCACATCATACTCGGCAAATAAGTTTTTTACCTTATCGTAAATATTATTTAATTCCCCTAACGCTAATCTTTTATTAGATATTTCTTTGGGAATTTGCTTATTTATAAATAACTTTCTGAATTTAATTTTTTGCTCGATTATCTCGGTAAAAATATCTTGCAGAGTTATTTCATGAAATCGGTTAAGTAAAATTTTCATTAAGTCATTATGTTCATCGCTTAAGTAAATTTCGTTTTTGATATTTAGGAAGATATCTTGTAATTTAGTTTCTTCAAGGATTTTAAATTCTGGTGTTATGCCGGCTTCTAAGGGAAAAGTGTTAAGGATTTTTTGACAAAAAGCATGTATTGTATAGATATTTAAAAGCTTATTGCTATTTAGTATTTTATCATATAAAGTTTTTGCGTTTTCTGTGTCTTGCGGCGATGGCTTATTGCCGCTCATTAAGAAAAGTGCTTCTTCTAGTTTCTCGGCGTTGCAAAGAGAAAGATATTTAAGTCTGCTATTAATCCTTACTTGCATCTCTATAGCTGCAGCATTAGTAAAAGTAAGGCATAAAATATTGGAAGGCTCTACGCCCGTTATTAACAGACGTAAAAATCGATCGGTTAGGATTTTGGTTTTACCGGTACCGGCAGATGCCGATACCCAAACGGAGTAATTAGGATCGGATGCTTCTCTTTGTAAGTCACTCATTTATGTATCGATTTTCTACTGTTACCCCGTGGCTTGACCACGGGGTCCAGTCTTTTTAATTATTTTTCTGGATCCCGCTACAAGCTCGCGGGATGACATCCACAGCCATATAACGACGCCGATAAATTACATATATTACGATTAAAGAAATAGCAAGTCCAAACCAAGTTAGGGCGTATTCTAAATGGTCATTTCTGATTGCTGCTAAATGATTTATTGCAAGAGGTAATAAAATATCTAGATTGCTAATATCTTTTCCTTCCGCAATAATATAAAAATTCTCAAGATCTAAGCCTAACACTTTGGATGTTTCTTTTAAATTTAGCGTTAGCCACACATTATTTTTTATATCGTTAGCAGGTAAGTAGATACGAGTTTTTTCTGATGGCATGGTAACACCGATAATCTCGTGCTGCCGGTCGTTTGTAGCTTGCGTGATAATATTTTTATTGCGATTACTGAACCAACCTCGTGCTACTAAAATAACTTTATCTTCTATGGTTTTAAAAGGAGTAACTAAATAATATCCGTCTTTTTCACTCGACATTGACCTTCTACCGTATAAATATATGTCTTTATTAGGCAAAAATTGACCGGTAATTTTTACTTTGTGATAAGGTAAACCGTCTTGAATTTCTGCTAAATTAATTGCAGGTGAGGTTAGGTTAGCTTGCATTGAAGCTAAAAATAATTTCTTTTCTTTTAAACGACTAAGCTGCCAAAAGCCTAAAGAGATAAGTATTGTAAAGGTTATAAATACAAGAAAATTTGTTTTCATAGATAAGGGGATTGTTGATAATCGTCATTGCGAGCGACTAAAAGGAGCGTGGCAATCTCATGAAATAATATAAAATTCCTGAGATTGCCACGTCGAGGCTTTGCCTCTCCTCGCAATGACGTTTTACTAAGCAGTTTTTAAAATCCTACTGAGAAACTCTTTATGTTTTTGCAGCTCTTCTTTTGTAGGTTTAATAACAATAGTAGTTTGCTCTGTTTTGTTATTTACTTGATTAGTTGCTAAATTATTTATTACGGCAGATTTATCAACCATTTTAAAAGCGGATTGTCTACCGCCCATTAACTCTACATATACTTCTGCAAGTAATGCGGCATCTTTCAAAGCTCCGTGAAGCTGCCTACCTGAATTATCAACTTTAAATCTTTTACATAATGCATCAAGATTATATTTTGAGCCTGGAAATATGCTTCTAGCCATTACTAAAGTATCAATAGTATTTGCTAGTTCCAAGAGTTTAATGTCGGTTCTTTTTAATAATGATAATTCGTGATTTAGAAATTTAATATCGAAAGGAGCATTATGAATAATCAGTTTGCTATCTGAAATAAACTCTAAAAAATCATCGGCTATTGTATGAAATAGAGGCTTGTCTTTTAAAAATTCGCCGGATATGCCATGAATTCTATAAGCCTCAAACGGCATATCTCGCTCAGGATTAATATAAAAATGAAAATTCCTGCCTGTTAATACCTTATTTACCATCTCAATAGCACCGATCTCAACGATTCGATGACCTTGTCGTGGGTCAAGTCCCGTAGTCTCGGTATCTAAAATTATTTCTCTTAAACTCGACATTCCAAATCCTTTATTAGCTTCGCTATTTGTTTTTCCAAGTCTAACATATCAACGCCGCTATTTATAGCAAAATCTGCTTTTGCTATTTTGCTTTCTTGTGATAGTTGAATTTCTTTGATTTTATTATAAATTTCTATATCAAACGAAGATCTCGTTATTGCTCTTTGCATTCTTATTGCTTCAGAGCAGTATATTGTTACGACAAAATCAAAATATTTCTCAAATTTAGCTTCATAAAGCAGCGGTATTTCGGCAAAGCCAAATTTGGAATTAGCATTTTCTTTTTTAAATAAAATGAGTTTATCTATTAGTAAGGGGTAAATAAAATTTTGTAGTTTTTCTCTAGCTAGGTCGTTATTGTAAATTAAATTACTGATTTTTCTAATATTGAAAGACTCAAGTTCAGGTAGTAATTTTAAAATCTGAGTTTGCAAAACTACATCTTGATATAATTCTTTTATGCATCTATCGGCACAAAAAGTTTTATATCCTTTTTCTGTTAAATAATCCAACATAAAAGTTTTACCCGATGCATAGCTACCGGTAATACCTATTGCTAACATTTTGTTATAAAAATTTTATGTTCATTAGCGAGTTTTATAGTTAATTCCTCTTCGACTATAATTACGTTATTTTTTTGAATCGCTACCCCTTTGTAATTATATTTAGCAAGATTCTTTATAGTATTAGGACCGATCGTCGGCATATCTAGTCTATTATCTTGACCTAATTTCGCTATTTTTACTAATACTCCTCCATGAGGATTTTTACGTAAACCTGCACATCTCGTTATTAAATTATCCGTTCCTTCGGCAGCCTCTATACCAAGTATATAGCCACTTTCAACTATAACCGATTGTGCGATATCGAATGCACTTAGATGATTCAATAATTTTATTCCAAGCTCAATATCATTTTTATCTGAACTTATAGGGTTAGTATTGGTTATAATATTGGAGTTACCTTGTTGATTTTTATATATTTCATTACTTGAAATTACCTTGAAACCGTAACTTTCAAAAAAATCCGCTACTATTTTTAGCAAACTATCATCTCCTCGAATTTTTTGCCCAACTATTTTGAAAAGCAATAAACCGCCTATTTTATCTACGGCTAAATTTTTAAAATTCGGTCTATTAACTCCACCGATAAAAATAATATTTTTTACCTTATGCTCCTTAAAATATTTTATAGCTTCCCCGACCATACCGATTTTTAAAATCTTATATTCAAAATCTTTAATTTGCTCTATATCAGCTTCGTCTTTAATTGCTGCGATATAGCAATTACCGCCTTGCTTTGTATAATTACCTGCTATTAAGTAAGGTAATGAACCTCTGCCGGCGATAATTCCAAGATTTGGTAGCATAATTAAGTTTTTAATTTAGAATTCTAACCATTTATTATAAGTCCATTTTTAATATAAATCTAGAATTCTTATTTGGCCTTTACATTTTAATCAAATTAAGGCATAATATTTGGTGCTAATATAGCTATAGTAATAAACGTAATTTAGAATAGAGGTTGCGGACTCGGGGCAGTACCCGACGCCTCCACCAAAACTTTCTAAATAACTTGCTCCTAAAGGTAATTTGTACGTCGATCCGGTATTCGAATCCTCACGTTACTTGCGTGTACCCTGCGGTTCTGCGTTCCGTGTTGCCTTCAAATTTCTCTTTATTAGCTACGTCATTTAGAAAAGTTTAAATATGTAATAACTCTTAAAGAGTAGACAATACGAAGTTCATCAAGTATTTTTGGGGGGCGAAATAGGATCGACGTGCCTAATAAAAAGATTGCTTTTACTCGGGATGATTCCGCCGATGGCTTGTGCCATATGGGTCAAAACAAAGAAACGCAAACGATAATAATCGTTCTGTAGGTCATTTAGCTTTAGCAGCTTAATCCTACGCGGCTGGAGGGTGTGCCGGCAACAGAACAACCCTCACTTATACTTGTTTAATTTGAAAAATTGGCATTGCCTAAAAACGGTTGATCTTGTCATTGCAGGCGAACGTAGAGAATGTGGCAATCTCATAAAGTAGGACTCCTGAGATTGTTTCGTCAAAACTTACAGTTTTTCCTTGCAATGACTTAAACTGTTCAAATTAAACTTCGTTGACTTATTTTTATTTATTTTTCTCGTATGAATATTGAATATAAAAAATTTGTGCATGAATATATGCTAGAATTTGTGAAAAAAATTCTAACAAAAATTCAGCATGAAAATTTATATTGGGATCAGTTAATATACATATCGTACAGAACCGATAACCCTGCAGTAATTTTACCTTCAAAAGTTAAACAGGCATATCCGAAACAGATAACAATAGTACTGCAATATCAGTTTGAAAATTTAATAGTAAATGATACGGGCTTTTCTTTAACGGTAAGTTTTGACGGTGTTAAAGAAATAATTTACGTACCTTTTGATGCACTTATTAGCTTTGTTGATTCCAATAATAATTACAGTCTCACTTTTAATCAGTCGTTAAATATACATGAAAATCCTCAACATGAAGAGGCAATAAGTAATAATAAAAGTGATCAGACTTCATCATCTTCAAGTCCAAATGTTATAATGTTAGATAAGTTTCGTAATTCTTCTAAACCTAGTTAATGCATATTATGGATTCAAAAGTAGTGATATATACTGATGGTGCATGTGCAGGTAATCCAGGTCCCGGAGGGTGGGGAGCTTTGCTTCAATTTAATGATACTAGCAAAGAAGTATTTGGGTATGAGTTAGATACGACTAATAATCGTATGGAAATTACGGCAGCACTTGAAGCCTTGAGGATTTTAAAAAAATCTTGTAATATTGAGATTTATACCGATAGTAAATATTTGCAACAAGGAATTACCGCTTGGATTCATAATTGGATAAAAAATAATTGGTGTAAAAGCAACAATGAACCCGTTAAAAATGCTGATTTATGGCAAAAATTATACGCAGAATTGAGTAAACATACTATTATTTGGAAATGGGTAAAAGGTCATGCAAATAATAGCGGTAATGTTGCTGCCGATAAACTTGCAGTGCAAGGAAGAGAAACTGCTATAGAAATTTTAAAATGTCGTGGATAGATAAGTGTTTTATTACTTTTTTTCACAAAAAAGTAGGAGAAGATGAGTTTTTGAATCAATATTATGAAAGCCGTAATATTGATTATTTAGGGCGTCCAAGGAGGTTTGTTATTTATAAAAATGTAAATGAACCTACAAAAATTCCGCCAAGTTGGCACGCTTGGTTACATCATTTAGTAAATGAGATACCAAAAAATATTCAGCTTTTTCCATGGCAAAAGAATAATAAAATAGTTAAAAAGCTGCCTAAAACATCAAATCTTAAATATAATAGATGGCAACCGTAATTAATTAATAAAATATAAAAAACAATGCAACAGAACATTATTGAAACAATTATAGGCTTTGTAGTATTAATTATTGCTTTGCTATTTTTGATTTTTGCCTACAAAACAGGTAGTTCTATAACTAGCTCAAAAGGATATCAGGTAACTGCTCATTTCCAAAGTGCGGAAGGGATAGCAGTTGGAAGCGACGTAATGATTTCAGGTATAAAAATCGGTAGTGTAAAGCAAATTACTTTAGATCCAAATAGTTTTGATGCAAGTGTATATCTAAATATTAATGATGATGTTAAAATACCTAAAGATTCTAAAGCCCAAGTAGTCACCAGCGGGTTACTTGGAGGTAAATATATTTCAATTGTACCGGGTAATGACGATGAAAATTTAGCGGCTAATGAAGAGATAAAATATACTCAATCAGCAATTAATATTGAGTCATTAATTAATAAAATTGTTTCTTCATTCGGTAGTAAGTAGAAGTAATACGAAATAAAAAATCATTAAATTTAGCCGAATCTAGTTTAGATTCGGTTTTTTTATTGTTTAAGCTATTGTAAAGTTCTTATAAGAGGAGCATCGTATAAGTTTTGTAGGCAAAATAATTTGCTTAACAAAATGTAAACTAATAAAGGAGTAAATTATGAAAGAATCAAATTCAAACTCTGCTAAAGCAGATGTCGAAGGTATCAAAAAAGATATTGAAAGCTTAGTGTCAAGATTACGTAATTTAAAAGGTAATCCAGAGATATTCTAGATGAGCAGTTAGGTAATTTATCATCCCGTTATGGAACATTATAAAGATAAAGGAATGGATAAAGGTAAAGCTAATGTAGCGGATTTATGTGAGTTGACACGTGACCACCCTTTGCGGAATCTCGCTTACGCTTTTGGTGCAGGTGTATTGCTCGCTATTCTTATGAAATAAGTAATTCCATGTTAAAATCTCTAATATATTAATTATTAAAAAGTAGCATTAAGCAAGAAGAGAAATCTTATGGCAAATCATTTGTCTATTTTTTTAATATTCTAGGTTTAGTTTTAATAATTATTGCTAATTATTGTTATTGTTCGGATAGTCTGGAATTTTATTTTCTTATGCAAAGCGGAATAATTTCTATTATATCTTCTATGGTTATTGAAGCTGTTAGATGTTATTTAAAATACAAAAATAGATATCGTACTTTAGATTGTTTAAGATCAAAAAGTAGAGAGTTAGTAGGGAGCATCAGTACGTCGTTTACTGACTTAGTCTCAACTAAGACCTTAATAAGATATTTACCTACGATAATTCGCTATGTTCCAAGTACCGTACTGACATTTTTAGTATGTACTTATATTAAAAGAAAATTCTTAAAAAATGTTACATATCCACTTTTAGGTAAGTAGTAATTTATCTCTCGGTTTAGGTAACTCTAAACCGAGCTTTAAATAACTCTGTCTTACTTAAAAATATAGTTTCAATATTAAGCTCTTGATACCGAATTTGGTAAGATTCGCTTATACGACTTCGTTAAGCTCACTCTTAAATTTGTTATTTGAGTGTCTAATTTTGTTTTTGCATTATCTTAGCCAAGTGTATGAAAGTGTTTAAGCTTTCTTCGTCGTCTTTGGTCATTATATAATGCACTTTGACATATATAAGCATTTGATGTGTTTTGTCCGATATTTTATTTTTCTCTAAAAACGCATATGATTTATGAGTATTGTTATGTTCATCTTGTATACTAAACACTTTATTTACTGTAACTGATTTATCGGATTTTGATATAAAATCATCAATAAAATAGTTTAAAGAATCTCTAAATAATTCGCTTAATTGCTTATCATTTTCAAGTTCTTCATATGATAACGATCTTGCGGTTTTCAACTTAAAATATGATTTAATCATTTCAAGAGCAGAATATCTATCGCAGTTATTATTAAGAATTTTATATAACATTTTTTTATCAAAATATGCAGGTATTATTTTTAAATCCTTATTAATAATTTGCTGTTTGTAATAAGATAATTGACGCATAAACACGATAAAAGTAGCTGTAAGACCTGCAACTAAGATAGAGTATAAATTTAGTGATTGAAAAAGCATATTTTGAATATATTTAATTATAACTACCAATGATAGTATAGTATTTTTGCTGTTCAATCTAAAAATGAACCATTATTACTGTACATTATTTATTTTTTCTTTCAATTAGTTTATTTATCACATATCTATCCATGCTAATAAAATAAAGTAAATTTAAAGTACTAATTGTTAGTTTGTTTCTTGCTTTTAACGTTACTATTTGCTGGGGAATACAGTTAAATCTATATAATTACAACTATAAAAAACATCGCAATATATTATAGCTTTTTTCTATCAATTCACGGCATATATTAAGTTGCACTTCCTTTTCTTATTTATCGTGTAAAGTGAAATTTTCTATTGACTTTTATATAAAACAGTATAAATTTCTTTACAATTTAATTTTTTGTAAAGAATTTATGCTAGGCTATGAAAAAGAACAGAGAAGTTTAACAAGCGACCAAAAAGCAGCCACGGGAATTTTATCTACAGCTACTTTGCTTGAGTATTTTGATTTAATGTTGTACGTCCATTTAGCAGTATAAATGAATTGTTCTTTCCTAAATATGATGCGAGTGCAGCTGCTCTTCTCTCTGCCTTTACCTTTTGTTCTACCTTTATATTTAGACCACTAGGAGCATATGTTTTTGGTCGAATAGGTGATATAAATTAGGGCGAAAATCTACTATTATTATCTACCTTAATGGCTTTATCCTGTATAATTATGGCAAATGCTCCTACTTATGAGCAAGTAGGTTATTTTGCTGCTGTATTAATCACAATTTGCCGTGTAATTCAAGGTATAGCTTCTGTAGGTGAAATAGTAGTAGCAGAACTTTATTTAACTGAAATTACAAAACCACCTATACAATATCCCGTAGTTTCTTTTATCGCCGTAGCATCAGTAATTGGGACAACTGTTAGCTATATTATCTTTAGTTACTACTCAAGGATTTAATTGGCGTCTTGCCGTTTGGATAGATGCAATTATTGCAGTTGTGAGAGGTTACGCTAAAGCTCATCTTAGAGAAACGCCTGATTTTGTAGATGCAAGTGCTAGACTTTTACGAAAATATGAAAAAGCAAATATCGACAAAAAAGAATTAAAAAACGATGAGATTTTTTACCAAAAACCTAATAAGAAGACAACTATATATTTTTTCATAATGGTTGTGCTTGGCCCATATTTTCTACTATACTTATATTACTTGTGGTGAAGTTTTAAAGAATGCATTTGGATATAGTGCAGCTCAGGTTATTCATCATAATTTTATTATTTTAATGTTCTACCTAGCTAGTATGTCTTTAATATGTTTTCTAAGTTATAAAATATATCCTTTAAAAATTCTTAGAGTAAAATTAGCTTTACTCTTATATTTATTCTATTTGCACCATACCTTTTAAAAAGTACAACTACACCTTTCCAGCTTCCTTTAATTCAAATAGGTTTGATAATATGTTCATTTGATACTGTTCCTGCTGTTTCAATCTTTTTTAGGCTCCGGTTTTTCAACGCTTTACAGTAGTATGATATATGCTGTTTCTAGAGCCTTAATGTGTATAATTACTTCGTTTGGAATTATATATTTAACAAAATATTGGGGTCAATATGGTTTGTTTGTTGTGATGGTTCCATTACTTATAATTTGTATGTTTGGTCTAAATCATTTTCAAAAGTTGGAAAAAGAAACAGGTTATTCATAGTGAATAATGATATTTATTTTTGTTGAGAAAATTTATCTTTGTATAAAAACCTATAGCAAATTTCATTAAACTTTTTTTCAATTTCATAACACTCTAAATGTATAGCAACAACTAGAAACTTCTTAAATGTTTCCACAATGATCTGCTTCGCTTGTTCAGGTGATTTAGCTGCTAATGTTTGTACATTATGAATACGAAAATAATTTATAAGTGCGGTATCCTATCTTTTTTGCTTAATTAATAGGTTTAAGCTTTCCTCGACACTGATTTGTCCGTGAGGTTTAATTCTAGTTAAACCTTCTACATGTTTTGCTATTTACTTTACCAAAAATTTCGATGATCAGCTTTTCAGTAAGTTCTGTATCCTCAATAGTATAGTGGAAGTAGAGCAGCATTTATCATATTAGAAGTAAAAAGCTTAGGCGCTTCGTCTGCTACAAACTTTGCAAGCATAATCGCTACTTCGATCGGGTGCGAATAATACGGATCACCTGACTGACGCATTTGTGAACCATGATATTTACGAGCGTAGTAGATACCTGTTTTAACTTCCTCTATATCAACAGGATTTTTTACTTTAGTGTTTAAATATTCGAGTTTATCAACTAGCTTTGTAGCGTAAACACAAATTTCAAACTTTTCTTTCCAAGATTTTATATCTTCCATAAAAGTTATTTTATTTATATTAATAATAGTTGATTACAATTAAAGCAAAAGTGTAAAAATTGTAATAACAAATAATTTTTTAACTTTAAATAGATTAATAGTTTTTGGTTACATTGTATTTAAACAATTTCATGTTGTGTTATTATTTATTTTTGCTTCTTGTTCTTGCTGTAATTTATACCCTGCTGCTTTTTCTTCTATATAGTTAAAAAAGAAATAACAAAAAGTTAAAAAACTAGTGAGAATAATAGCAAATGTTATTAATATTAACTTAAGCTCTTTCCTTGCATTGTGAGCTTTTAAACGCTTTTCCTCCTCTTCATCTATTATTCACTCAAAGGTTAAAGTTTCTTCTTCTTTATTTTCCATATTTTAACTCTTATAAATTAAATTATATTATGAATGACAGAGTTTAATTATCATTTTTAAGAAAAGTAATCTATAAAGTAATTAAAATAAGTCAATGACTATAATTATTTAGAGTTGAAAAGATTATCATTACGCGGGAATGACATCGGAAGGCTAAATTACAGCATAAAACAACTGCTTTTAATCTTAATTTTTATATTCCAGGATAAGCTATAGTATGCTAAGATATTACTTTTAAAAATAAGTGATTATCAGTGTCAAAATTTTCTTTTAATATTCATCATCAGCATAAAAAAGCTAGAAGCGGTATTATCGTAACCGCACACGGTGAGATGCGTACACCCGCTTTTATGCCAGTTGGAACTAGAGGAACGGTTAAGGCAATGCTACCTGAATCGGTAGCAGAAACGGGGGCGGATATATTGCTTGGCAATACTTACCACTTAATGCTTCAGCCGACTGCCGAACGTATAGTACAGCTTGGTGGCTTACATAAATTCATGAATTGGGATAAGCCGATATTAACCGATTCTGGCGGTTTTCAGGTAATGTCGCTATCGAAGTTATGCAAGATAACCGAAGAGGGAGTAAGTTTCAGCTCTCATATTAACGGCGATAAATATATGTTAACTCCTGAGCGTTCTACCGAAATACAATATCTGCTCGGTAGCACAATCACTATGGCTTTTGATGAATGTACGCCTTACCCTGCAACCTTTGAAGAAGCTAAAACTTCTATGCAGCTTACGACTAGATGGGCGAATAGATCACGTAATGCTTTTGTTAAGCGGGAAGGCTATGCACAATTCGGTATTATTCAAGGTAGCGTTTACGAAGAATTACGTGAGCAATCGGCTAAGGATCTAGTAGAACTTGATTTTGAGGGTTATGCTATAGGTGGACTTGCAGTAGGTGAGGGGCAGGAGCTTATGTTTAAAGTACTTGATTATGCTCCTGAGTTTCTGCCGCAAAATAAGCCGCGTTATTTAATGGGAGTCGGTAAGCCTGTTGATATTATAGGTGCGGTTAGCAGGGGTATAGATATGTTTGACTGTGTAATCCCGACACGCTCAGGTCGCAACGGTCAGGCTTTTACGAAATACGGTACGGTAAATATCCGCAATAGCAAATATGCCGATGATAACAAGCCGCTAGAACATGATTGCCTATGTCCTGCTTGTAGAAACTATAGTAAAGCTTATCTACATCATTTAGTTAGAATCGGTGAAATACTTGGCTCTATGCTAATGACATGGCATAATTTAACATATTTCCAAAATCTCATGAGCCGTATTAGAGCATATATTAAACTAGGTAAAGATTTTGATTTTGATTCTTAAAGTGACTAGTTATAAAACATGCCTTATTACATGTAAACGTACTTAAGTGTGTTATGTTATGAAAAAAGTTTGTGCAGATCACACTTCAGTGATTGTAACTAGACAAAAACAAAAACCGGTGGTTATTATGTCGCTTGAAGATCATAATGCTATGGAGGAAACTATACTTGTTAAAAAGTCCTAAAAATGCTGAAAGACTAAAACGAGCAATTAGCGATTTTGAAGAAAATAAAAATTTTAGGAATTGGATTTGATTGTAAATTAAAATAAAAGTATGAACTACTAATGCAAAATATTGATTTAATATCTGAAGAGGAAGCACAAAAATTACTAGAAGAACTCGCTGATAAAATTGCAGCGTATAACCATGCTTATTATATAGAAGATAATCCTTTAGTTTCTGATAGCGAGTATGATCAGCTATTTAATACCAATCTCAAGTTAGAACAAAAATTTCCTCATTTAATTTTAGAAAATAGTCCTAGCAAAAAAGTAGGGGCTAAAATAGCAAATAAATTTGCTAAAGTTACGCATCAAGTGCCCATGCTATCTCTCAGTAATGCTTTTGATGAGCAAGATGTGAGAGATTTTGTAGACCGTATAAAAATTTTCTTACGCCTTAATGAGTTTGCTCCTATCTTTTGTGAACCTAAAATAGACGGTTTGTCTTTTTCTGCTGTTTATAAACACGGGGTGCTTACAACGGGAGCTACAAGAGGTGACGGATATGTCGGTGAAGATATAACAGCAAATATTAAAACAATCAAAAATTTTCCTCATAAAATAGATAATGTTCCGGAGTTTTTAGAAGTACGAGGGGAAATTTATATTGAAAAACAAGATTTTTTTAAATCTAAATAAAGAACAAGAAGAGCAGGGCAAGGATAAATTTGCCAATCCTCGTAATGCTGCTGCCGGATCACTTCGTCAGCTTGATTCTTCTATTACGGCTAAAAGACCGCTCAAATATTTTGTATATTCAGGAGGGGTAACTGAACAGAATCTCGCTTCTTCACAAGATCAATTACTTACAAAATTAAAAGAATGCGGCTTTAACATTAATGAAATATCTAAACTTGCGAGTTCTGAAGAAGAAATTTTCGCCTTTTACGAATATCTCAAAACAAATAGAGAAAATTTACCTTATGAAATTGATGGAGTAGTATATAAGCTAAATGATTTTGCACTGCAAAATAGAATGGGCTTTATTGCACGAAGTCCACGCTTTGCTACCGCTCATAAATTTCCTGCAATAATAGGACAAACAAAGTTACTTTCTATTACTGTACAGGTCGGTAGAACTGGTACGTTAACGCCGGTAGCCGAACTTGAACCCATAGAAATAGGCGGGGTAACTGTTAGCAGAGCAACATTACATAATTTCCAAGAAATTGCACGAAAAGATTTGCGGATTAAGGATTATGTATTCCTGCAACGTGCTGGTGATGTTATTCCTAAAATCATGGGAGTTGATTTTGATAAACGTCCTAATGATACAGAAACGTTTGATACTCCTTTATTTTGTCTGTCATGCAATTCTAAATTGCATTATACGCCTGAAGATATTATTATACGCTGTGATAATGGCCTTAACTGCCCTGCTCAGAATTATGAGCGTATCCGTCATTTTGTATCGAAAAATGCTATGGATATTGAGGGGCTTGGGCGTAAGCAAGTTGAGTTTTTAATAGATAAGGGATTGATTAGTAATCCTTTAGATATTTTCTTTTTAAAAGAAAAAAATGACTCTAGCTTAGCAAAACTTGAAAATATGGATGGATGGGGTAAAAAATCAGTAGAAAATCTTTTTAAAAATATAGAAAAATCAAAAAACGTTAGTTTGCCAAGATTTATATATGCATTAGGCATAAGGCATATCGGTGAACAAAATGCTAAATTACTTGCTAGAGAATTTGGCAGCTATAATAATTTTATAGCTCAAATGGAATTGCTTAGAACAAATGAGCCTGATATTTATCAAAAACTAAACAATTTAGAAGGAATCGGTGATAAGATTTTAGTAGATATTATTGATTTTTTTGATGTTAAAGAAAATATTGAGCTTATCAAAAAACTTGGTGAAATATTAAATATTGAAGATTATAAAGAGACTAGAGAACAGAGTAGTTTAACGGACAAGATAGTCGTATTTACCGGTAGTTTACCGACGATATCTAGAGCAGAAGCTAAAGCAACGGCTGAGAAGCTTGGGGCTAAAGTTGCAGTTGGCGTATCATCGAACACGGATTTAGTTGTAGCCGGCGTTGATGCAGGCAGTAAACTTAAAAAAGCTAAAGAGCTTAATATTAAAATTATTGATGAAGAAGAATGGCTTACGCTTATAAAAAATGTTTAAAGCAAGGCATTGCTAACTAAATAGTAAATAAAAAACTCGATGTCATTTCCACGAAAGCGGGAATGACATCGGAAAGCTAAACTACACTATAAAACAACTTTTTCTAGGCAATGCTAAACTTTTTGACAAAGATAGAACAGTTATTACAAAACATATTAATAAAATTCTAAAAGAAAGAAAACTAGACAATATAGTATGTGCAAAATTTGCACATACTGCCGCTGATGGTAAAACATACCAAGTAGAATACTATAATTTAGATATGATAATATCAGTAGGATATAGGGTAAATTCTAAGAGAGGGATCGCTTTCAGAAAATGGGCTACTAACTTACTTAAAGAATGTCTAATTTAAAGGCTATAGTATTAATCTACACTGCTTTTACGAAAGATTGCACAGTAAAATTATACTATGATATAATATATAATTACTGTAGCTAAATTAGACGAGATGCCTAAATCTATTAATACGAGAAGCCATTAAAAATTATTTACGTGAACTAAAAGAAGATAGAGAAGATGCAGAAACTGCTTTAGCAAGAAGCAATAATAAAAGTGATAAATTACTTACTTCAGCAGAAGCAACGGAATTCTTAAAAAAGAAATATGGTTTATAAAGTATATGCTCTATGTCATTCCCGCGAAAGCGGGAATGACATAGAGCCATACGTGCGAGTTGGTCATAGAAGTGAAATTTATGATTAATTTAAAATGAACTATCGTCATATTTATCATGCAGGCAATTTTGCCGATATAGTCAAACATTTAGTCCTAATTAGTATTTTAGAACAGCTCAAGAAAAAAGAAAAACCTTTTGCGGTTTTAGATGCTTTTACTGGGCTAGGTCTTTACGATTTAAACTCGGAGGCGGCTTCTAAAACTCTAGAAAGCGATACGGAATTAATAAATTACTGCAAGCTACCGATCCTATTCCTCAGCTCTTACAAACTTTTTTAAATATAATAAATATAGCAGGCAAAAGTCACTACCCAGGTTCACCTTTTATAATTAAGCAATTATTAAGACCAAATGATCGCTTAATTGCCTGCGAACTTCATCCAAGCGATTATTTAAGTTTAAAAAAATTATTACCAAATGATACGCATAATATATATGCTTATAATGCTATCAAAGCTTTGCTACCATTTAAAGAGAATAGAGGATTAATTTTTCTTGATCCGCCTTTTGAAGTAAAAAATGAGTTTCAAAAATTACTTGAAGCACTTAAAAAAATTAAGCTACGAGTTCTTAATAATACTGTCTTAATTTGGTAACCTATAAAAGATTTATCTTTAGTCCGTGATGTTTACCATAATTACAAATATATCGGATTTAAAGAAACTATGATTATTGAATATGAGCTTTTAAATAGTGATAAAAATATGGTAAAGTGTGGGTTAATGTTAATTAACCCCCTAAGATATAGAGGAGAATTAGAGAAATTAACAGAATATTTTAGTGGCACTCTTAATTTGAAATTTACATACATTTATCTTTAATGTCTTTTAAAAAATATATCTTTTTACTGTTTATAGTTTTTCTTGTTCCAAGGTTGTAGCAGTATTAAAAATCTAGTGATACTACGTTACTTGCTACTACTTCATCTCAATTAAAAACAAAAATATAAAATCAGCCATGCGGATTTAGTAGTACAGTATGATTTAACAAACAAAAATAGCAAATGTATATATGCAAAAAACTTAGGTCTAATAATTAATAACCCTAAACAAAATAAGATTTTTTTTTACACAAATTACATAATAAAAACCTGGCAGAATTTAATGAAGCAGCCGAAATAAAAATAGCTAATATAAAGGCAGTTGTAACGAAACTACATTCAAAATATAAGTTTCTCTCTAAACAGGAAGCTAGCTATTTTGCAAAAAAACAAACTCATAGGAATAATATCTCAGAATTAAACCAAGCTTGATAAAATAATTAGTACAATACCACTTATGATGCCGGAATATGAGCCGAAAATTACTAGTCATTACGGAACTAGGACAAGTCCTCATAAAAAGAAAAGAAAAAAGAAATGTTTCCATAGCGGTATTGATTTACAAGCTAAAAAAGCAGCACCGATATATGTAGCAGCAAGCGGAATTGTTATAAAAGCCGCTAGAGCACCTGATTACGGGGAATTTTGTTGAGATTAAAACATGGACGCAAATTTGTTACGAAATATGCTCATTTAAAAGAAATGTCAGTCAAGGAAGGAAATAAAATTAAGCGTGGTCAATTTATCGGTATACAAGGAAGCACTGGTAATGCAACGGGTGAACATTTGCATTTTGAAATTCTGTTAGATAATAAAGCAATCAATCCGTTTGACTTTATTTTTAACTACCATAAATGTTAAACTATGATCAAACTTTTATATCCTGGAATTTTGGCAGAAGCGAAATATTATAGCTTATTTGCTTTTGCCTATAAGCGTGATATATCAATTTTTAGGCTATTTACGAGCTAGTTTAGCACGGTCCTATTATGTTGCCTGCTAAAGTTATTTGTGTCGGTAATTGTAGCGTAGGAGGTACGGGTTAAGACGCAGATAGTAATGTATCTAGCCAAATTACTAAAAGCTAGAAATGTAAGTTTTTGTAATAGTAACTAAGGCTTATGGTAGTAACCTTAAAAGTGCAACTACCATACATCAAGGACATACAGCATTAGAGGTAGGAGATGAGGGGGTAATACTTGCAAAGTACGGAGCAGTTATTGCTACTAAAAATATTAAAGAGATTGTGCCGTTACTTAACGAGCTTAAACCTGATATAATAATAGTTGATGATTTCCTACAAAATCCTTATTTTCATAAAGACTTTACTATAGTCTCAGTAGATAGCCAAAGGCTTTTCGGCAACGGTTTTCTAATTCCTGCTGGTCCTTTAAGACAATATCCAAATAAAGTCCTTGATGCAGCTGATTTAATTTTTTTAGTCAGTAGCCACCAAGATAAAAATACCAAATATTTTAACTCCTTATGTCAATAAGTTAATAAATGCTCAAATAGTTCCTTCAAATAATATAGATAAAACTAAAAATTATTTTGCTTTTAGCGGTATCGGTAATCCTGAGCGTTTCTTTGCGACTTTTAAAAAATTACGGATTAAATATAACCGGTTACAAAATTTTTCCTGATCATTATAATTATTTACAAGCAGATTTAGAAAATTTATATTCATTAGCTAAAGAGCATAATGCTACCTTAGTTACTACAAGAAAAGATCATGTTAAGTTTAATGATTTAAATAATAATATTGTCTGTCTAGATGTAGAATTATCTATAAACCATCCTGATTTATTAAATGAAAAAATTTTTAAAAAAGCTTAGATATTTAATTGAGTATTTTATCGTTGTTATATTCCTGAAAGTAATAGGAATATTCGGTGTAGATAAAGCGGCGGATATTTGTAGTTTTATAGCAAGAAAAGTCGGTATATTATTTGCTGTTAATAAAATTGCTAGACGAAATATTAAAGTAGTATTCGGCGATATGTGTGATGTTGAAACAATCATAGATCAAACTTGGGATAATTTTGGTAGTTTATCGGTGAATTTACATGTGTTAGCAAGATGGATGAAGCCGAGTTAGAGCGTAGAATCGCAATAATCGGCATAGAAAATATTAAAAAACTTGAAGGACAACCTTTTTTATTATTTGGCGGTCACTTTGCCAATTGGGATATTAGTATTAAGATTCTTCATAAATTTTTATCCGAAAGTTGCCGTAATTTATCGTAAAGCAAATAACCCGTATGTTAACAAGTTGGTTAATGAAAGTCGTGCCGGTGATAAATTAAGACTTATACCGAAAGGTCCTGAAGGTAGCAGAGCTTTAGTCAGGGCTATCAAGGAGAGTGAATCTATTGTTATGCTTGTTGATCAAAAAATGAACGATGGAATTGAAGTGCCTTTTTTAGGGCATCCTGCTATGACTGCAAGCGCCATCGCTAAAATTGCTTTGCAGTATAAATATCAATTAATACCTTGCCAAATCATTAGAACTAAAGGCAGTTATTTTAAAATAATAGTTCACCCGCAATTAAAGTTTGAGCAAACCGGCGATAATAAAGCCGATTGCTATAATATTATGCTTAATATTAATCAAATGCTAGGAGAATGGGTTAAGCAAAATCCTGCTCAATGGTTTTGGTTTCACAATAGATGGAAGAAATGAAACGTCATTGCGAGCAGCCGTAGGCTGCGTGGCAATCTCGTCAAATATCCTGAGATTGCTTCGTCAATTGCTATGCAATTTCCTCGCAATGACAAAAAAATGAGCCACGGTATGACATTTTAAGAAAGCATAGTCCGTTAATTTCTCAAGTACTTCTTGAGCGTGATTTTTAGCATTTACCGACCGCCAAATATGCATAACTATGCCTTCCTTATCAAGTAAAAACGTAGCTCTAATCAATACCCATATATTTTTTACCGAACATTGATTTTTCTATCCATACCCCTAGTTGTTCGCATAAATTTGGAATTTGCATCAGAGGCTAAATCAAATCCTAAAACTATATTTTTCTTTAAATTTATCATGAGAGTCAAGCTTATCTTTGGATACTCCGATAATTACCGTATTAAGTTTATCGAATTCCGGTTTTAGCTTGTTAAAATCTTGTGCTTCAATAGTACATCCAGGTGTATCGTCTTTCGGATAAAAATATAATATTACGAATTTTCCTTTTAAATCCGATAGTTTAATTACGTTATCTTGACCTATGTGTAAAGATAAATCAGGAAGTTTTTTTCCTAGTTCTAATGTCATAACACCCTCAAATTTATTTGATATAATAACTATATATTCAATATGTACTTTATTGAATATATAGTTATTATATCAAATAAATTTAAAATTGCTTTTTATAATTATATTATTTATGATACCGGTATATAATATTTAAGTTTAATTTTTATTAAACTATTTCAATAAAGAGGTTTTATAAGCACTATAAGTGAAGCACTTGAAGAATTACATTTAAATCTTAAGGACTCTGCTAAAATTATTACTGTCGATTTTAATAAAAAATGTCATGAAGTAGCAGATAAATTATCCGTCAAAATTAATGATTTAGAGGAATATGCTAAGGATAGTAAAGACCATTCTTTAGAAACTATAAAAGCGCAATATAAAAATTTTAACGAAAGAGTTACAGGATTATCAGAAAATTAAAGATGATAAAGTGGAAGAATATAGACAGACTCTTGTGAAAAAACTTGATGATTTAAGTAAGAAAGTTGAACAATATAATAATAAACATAAATAATTGGTGAATATAATGAAAAAATTTTTAATAACATTAGGTGCTACCGCTACTTTATTATTAACACCTAGTATTTTTGCAGCTTTGCCTACCAAGGATGAAACAAAAGCAAATGAAGTGCAAACCGCAGAAGTAGCTACAAGCAGTACAAAAACAATTACCGAAAACTTACAGGAATTAAAAGACAATTTAACGAACCTAGCACAAACGGGAGCCGATAAATTTAATCAGACCTTAAGCAATACTTATGATCAGATAGCCCAAAGCGTTACAGAGATAAAAAAGAATGTGAAAGATCAGAAAGATAAAAAAGGTGAAGAACTGCAAAAATCTATAGATGCTGTAAAAGCAAAAATGGAAGCTTATAAAAAAGCAGGCAGCAAGAAGCAAGAAAAAATACGTCAGCACCTAGTGGATAAATTAGAAGAGCTAAATAAAAATATTAACGAATATAATAACGATAAAGAAAAAGCAAATTCGTAATTTTTTAATGTCATTGCGAGGAGATGCGTAGCATCGACGCGGCAATCTCATAAAGTAGGATCAACTTCTGAGATTGCTTCGTCGAAACTTATAGTTTCTCCTCGCAATGACTGCAGACAATATACCCTTAAAAACCGGTATTATTTATGACTATTACCAAAGCAAAAATTGCAGCTATGTTAAGCTCTAAATTGGGTTTTTCAAATAATTTATGCGAGGAAATAGTTCATACGGTTTTTTCTAATATTTTAGAAATAGCAAAAGAGCAAAAATTAACTTTAAAGAATTTTGGTAGCTTTGAGGTGAAACAAAAAAATCCACGTCCCGGAATAAATTTTCATACCAAAGCACCGGTAATTATAGAATCAAAAAAGCATTTACGTTTTGTCCCTTCTTCTAAATTAAAAGCTTTAATTAATGAATCTACTCGATGAACTTCGTTATAATTTGTTGGCTTGTTGTATGTCTCGGAAAATGCTTTTTATGTCATTCCCGCGAAAGCAGGAATCCAGTAAAACCTATAAAAAACTTGTTTTTTTAGGTTTATTGTGTCAATAATGTGTATCAATAGTAAGGTTATTTTTGGGACTCCCGCCTACGTGGGAATGACATAAAACGAGCCATGCAACAAAATCTGTATTCGGAGTATATGACAAACAATAAGCTAACAAAAAAATATTATTCTGCTAGTGAAGTGATTAAGCATTTAAATATTGCTTTACATCAATTAAGATATCTAGAGACAAAAAAACCTGATTTATCTAATTATAAAATAAATAATAGAAAATATTATACTGCTAATGATATTGATCTACTCCAAAAATCTTTAAATAAAGATATTACATCTCTTTCTACCGCTAGAATCGATATATTACTTACCAATTTCCATAATTTGTCTCTTCAAATAAAAAAAATTCTTGCCGATTCCTCGATGACGTGCGTATAGTACTTGTCATATCACGTTTTAAAGAAAAGAAAGGAACATATTATGACAATAAGACAAATGGTAAAGCCAGTAATTATAGGTATATCTGGTCCTGAATTAACCGATGCCGAAAGAGAATTATTTGAAGAGCATAATCCTTTAGGTGTAGTTTTATTCCGTCGTAATATTAGAAAGAATGATAACGGTGCGCAGGCTAAAGAAGCCCTTATTAAGCTTATTGCAGATATAAAAGAAGTATTAGGGGAAAATACTATCATCTCTATAGATCAAGAAGGCGGTAGGGTACAAAGGCTTATAGCACCGACTTTTTATGACGCTCCGGCTGCTCAAACTTTTACTGATCCCCAAGCATGTAAACAAAATTATAGTGATATTGCGAAAGAGCTGAGAGAAGTAGGCATTAATCTAGATTTTGCACCGGTAGCGGATTTGCTCCACGAAGGAGCAGACAAGATAGTCGGCGATAGAAGTTTCGGCGGGGAGCCGGAAGTAGTCGTGCCTTTATGTTTAGCTGCTATAGACGGATTACAAGAAGAGAAAGTCGGGGCTTGTATAAAACATATTCCGGGCCATGGTAGAGCTACGGTGGATAGCCATAAAAAATTACCGATTGTCGATGTTGATATAGAAGAGTTAGCAAAAACAGACTTTAAAGTATTTAAGGAGCTCGGGAAGCACGATAATATTAAACTTGCTATGACGGCACATATAATTTATAAAGCTCTTGATCCTGAGAATCCTGCCACCCTATCAAAAAAAGTGATAGACTATATTAAAAATAATATCGGCTTTAAAGGGCTTATTATTTCCGATGCAATAGATATGAAAGCTTTAAGCGGTAGTATGGCAGATATGACCAAAGAAGTTTTAGATGCAGGCGTAGATATAGTGCTTGAATGTACCGGAGAATTTAACAAAATGTCTGAAGTTCTATGTAGTGTGTCGGAAAGTTCTATAGATAAATTTTCTGACTTGTTTATTGCGTAAGGCTATTATTCATTTAATGTCGTACCGCGGCTCGACCGCGGTATCTTAGGACACAGTCTGTGATGTAAGATCCCGTGGTCATAAAGCCACGGGATGACAACAGAACTGCACAACGGCAGGTATTTAGCCGTAAAATGGCTATTAAGGAACTTATCCAATTAATCTAAGTTAAAATTAATTAAACAATTATATTGAAAAAATTTATTTTTACTATTAATCTGTTTTTTAATTTTTAGTTAAAGAATTAATTTTATAAATTACTTGAATAGTGTTATGAACAGTCTTGTGGATTTAAGTTCTAAAAGCTATAGGTAATATTTACTAAGAATAGAGATATAGAGAATTTTAGGTAGCAGGAGGGGATTTGATTTGTGATATTATTAATCTGCTTAAAGAAGATTTAAATAAAGCAGATATAGAAAATGAGATATATATGCGTCTTAAAGAACCTTATTCTGTTTTAAAAAAGATGAAAAGGAAAGAAGTGCCGATTGATGCATTGAAAGACTTAATTGCATGTAGGATTATAGTTAAATCTAAAGCTCTATGCTATAATGCTTTGGACGTAGTTAAGAGTTCTCCGCATTTAGATTGGTTATACACCAAAGATTATATCAATAGACCAAAAAGTAACGGCTATCAGTCTCTTCATAATATAGTGCAGCTTTTACACTCTAAACGTAATTTTGAAATACAGATAAGAAGTGAAAATATGCATAAAGATGCCGAGCTTGGTAGAGCAGCTCATTTAAATTATAAAGAAGAACAAGACCGTCATTTGCAAAAAGTTTTTGACGTTACTAATGACACGATACTTTCTAAAGCACGTCAAATGGTGAAACAATTTGAAGGATTCGAAGAGCAAATTGTAGAATATGAAAAAGAAATTATGCTTATTTGGCATACTAAATACGACGAAATGCTAAAATGGGCAAATACTGCTGAAGTGCTAATATTTAACAAAGATTAGGGGGATAATTAGTTCGTCATCCCGTGACTTGACCACGGGATCCAGTGCTTGGTGTCATACTGCGAGCTTGTAGCGGTATCCATCTAAAAAAATCAAAAATGTATACTTATTAAGTTATTTTTTTTGGATCCCGCGGTCAAGCCACGGGATGACACTGATAAGGCATAACGCCAATGTGGTAAAAATATAACATTTAAATATAACATTTATTAAAACTTTATAAAAAAACTATAGCGATGCTTGTAATTATATACAATATATAGTATGCTCAGCTCGTAGTTTAGAAACTATTGAAACAAAATATTAGGTTATTTCCTTATCAAATGTGGGATATCTTGACTCACGTTTGATTGTTTTAATACTAGGTACTAAATTTTAACTTAAATATAGGACAAAAATTATGGCTCAAAAACCAAATTTTCTAAAAAAATTAATTTCCGCAGGGTTGGTAACTGCTTCTACAGCTACCATAGTAGCCAGTTTTGCAGGTTCAGCTATGGGTGCTGCTATACAGCAGAATAGAACAACAAACGCAGATGCTACAACTGTTGATGGTGCGGGATTTGACCAAACTGCAGTTCCTGCAAATGTTGCAGTTCCTCTAAATGCAGTTATTACTGCTGCTGCTCATAAGGGTATTAATTTAAATACTCCAGCCGGTAGTTTTAACGGTTTGTTTTTAAATACTGCAAACAATTTAGCAGTGACAGTGAGTGAAGATACTACCTTAGGGTTCATCACTCGTGCTGTTAATAACGCTAACTTCTTTAACCTTACGCTTAATGCCGGTAAAACTCTTACTATAACAGGTCAAGGTATTACTAATGTACAAGCTGCTGCTACAAAAAATGCTCAAAATGTTGTTGTACAAGTTAATAATGGTGCTGCTATTGAAAATAATGATCTTCAAGGTGTAGGAGAAATAGACTTCGGTGCTGCGGCTTCTACATTAGTATTTAATTTAGCAAATCCTACAACTCAAAAAGCTCCTCTTATACTTGGAGATAATGCTACAATACTTAATGGTGCTAACGGTACATTAAATGTTACTAATGGATTTATTAAAGTTTCAAGTAAAAGTTTTGCTACTGTTAATGCAATTAATATCGGTGACGGTCAAGGTATCATATTCAATACTGATGCTAATAATGCTAATGCTTTAAATTTACAAGCAGGTGGTACTACTATTAATTTTAATGGAACAGACGGTACGGGTAGATTAGTATTGTTAAGTAAGAATGCTGCTGCTACCGACTTTAACGTTACAGGAAGTTTAGGCGGTAATCTAAAAGGTATTATTGAATTTAACACTGTTGCAGTAGACGGTCAACTTAAAGCTAATGCAGGCCCTGCTAATGCAGTAATAGGTACTAATAATGGCGCAGGTAGAGCTGCAGGATTTGTTGTTAGCGTAGATAATGGTAAGGTAGCAACAATCGATGGACAAGTTTATGCTAAAGACATGGTTATACAAAGTGCTAATGCAGTTGGACAAGTAAATTTTAGACACATAGTTGACGTTGGTACAGACGGTACTACTGCCTTTAAGACAGCAGCTTCTAAAGTTGCAATAACCCAAAACTCAAACTTTGGTACTACTGATTTCGGTAATCTTGCAGCACAGATTACAGTTCCTGATGCTATGACCCTTAAAGGTAATTTTACAGGTGATGCTAGCAATCCCGGTAACACTGCAGGTGTGATAACTTTTGATGCTAACGGTACTTTAGCAAGTGCTAGTGCAGATGCAAATGTTGCGGTGACAAATAATATTACAGCAATTGAAGCATCAGGTGCCGGAGTTGTCCAATTATCAGGAACACATGCTGCCGAGTTACGTTTAGGAAATGCCGGTTCTGTCTTTAAACTTGCTGACGGTACAGTTATAAACGGTAAAGTTAACCAAACTGCTCTTGTCGCCGGTGCTCTTGCAGCCGGTACTATTACCTTAGACGGTAGTGCTACAATTACCGGCGATATAGGGAATGCTGGCGGTGCTGCTGCGTTACAAGGTATTACTTTAGCTAACGATGCTACAAAAACATTAACACTTGGTGGAGCAAATATTATCGGTGCTAATGGTGGAACGATTGATTTCCAAGCTAACGGTGGTACTATTAAATTCACAAGCACTCAAAATAATATTGTAGTTGATTTTGATTTAGCTATAATTACTGATCAAACAGGCGTTGTTGATGCGAGTAGCCTAACAAATGCTCAAACTTTAACTATTAACGGTAAAATCGGTACTATTGGAGCTAATAATAAAACTCTTGGACAATTTAATATTGGCTCAAGTAAAACAGCTTTACGTGACGGTGATGTTGCTATTAACGAGTTAGTTATTGGAAATAACGGTGCAGTACAATTCGCTCATAATACTTATTTAATAACAAGAACTACAAATGCTGCCGGTCAAGGTAAAATAATATTTAATCCTGTTGTAAATAATAATACAACTCTTGCAGCCGGTACAAATTTAGGTAGTGCTACAAATCCACTTGCAGAAATTAATTTTGGATCTAAAGGGGTTAATGTTGATACTGTATTAAATGTTGGTGAAGGTGTAAATTTATATGCTACTAATATTACTACTACCGATGCTAACGTAGGTTCTTTCATCTTTAATGCCGGTGGAATAAATATAGTAAGCGGTACAGTCGGTGGACAGCAAGGTAATAAGTTTAATACTGTAGCATTAGATAACGGTACTACTGTTAAGTTCTTAGGTAATGCAACATTTAACGGTAACACTACAATTGCAGCTAATTCTACCTTACAAATCGGTGGTAACTATACTGCAGACTTTGTTGCATCTGCCGATGGTACTGGTATATTAGAATTCGTTAACACCGGTCCTATTACCGTAACATTAAACAAACAAGCTGCACCTGTTAATGCTTTAAAACAAATAACGGTTTCTGGTCCCGGTAACGTAGTGATTAATGAGATAGGTAATGCAGGTAATTATCATGGTGCCGTGACTGATACGGTTGCTTTTGAAAATTCAAGTTTAGGTGCAGTTGTATTCTTACCTAGAGGCATTCCATTCAATGATGCAGGCAACATAATGCCTTTAACAATTAAAAGTACCGTAGGTAATAAAACAGCTACAGGTTTTAATGTTCCTAGCGTGATTGTTTCAGGTGTTGATAGTGTCATCGCTGACGGTCAAGTAATAGGTGATCAAAATAATATCGTAGGTCTAGGTCTTGGAAGCGATAACGATATAATCGTTAATGCTACTACATTATATGCAGGTATCGGTACTATAAACAATAATCAAGGTACTGTCACACTTAGCGGTGGTATTCCTAATATCCCTGGTACAGTTTATGGCTTAGGCACAGGTATTGGCGCTTCAAAGTTCAAGCAAGTAACGTTTACTACAGACTATAACAATTTAGGTAATATTATTGCAACTAACGCAACAATTAATGACGGTGTAACTGTTACTACAGGCGGTATAGCCGGAATAGGTTTTGACGGTAAAATTACTCTTGGAAGTGTTAACGGTAACGGTAATGTAAGATTTGTTGACGGTATATTGTCTAATTCTACAAGTATGATTGGTACTACTAAAGCTAATAATGGTACTGTAACTTATTTAGGTAATGCATTCGTCGGTAATATAGGTGATTCAGGTACTCCTGTAGCTTCTGTTAGATTTACAGGTAGTGATGGTGGTGCAGGATTACAAGGAAATATTTATTCACAAGTCATAGACTTTGGTACTTATAACTTAGGTATTTTAAATTCTAATGTAATTTTAGGCGGCGGTACTACTGCTATTAACGGTAAAATCAATCTTCTTACAAATACTTTAACATTTGCAAGTGGTACTTCAACATGGGGAAACAATACTTCTATTGAAACTACTTTAACATTAGCAAACGGTAATATAGGTAACATCGTTATTTTGGAAGGTGCGCAAGTTAATGCAACAACCACAGGAACTACAACCATTAAAGTACAAGATAATGCCAATGCAAATTTCAGTGGTACACAAACTTATACTTTAATCCAAGGTGGTGCTAGATTTAACGGTACTTTAGGAGGTCCCAACTTTGTTGTAACCGGAAGTAATCGTTTCGTAAATTATGGTTTAATACGTGCTGCTAACCAAGATTATGTAATAACACGTACTAACAATGCAGAAAACGTAGTTACTAATGATATCGCAAATAGTCCGTTTGGAGGTGCACCGGGTGTAGGTCAGAACGTTACAACATTTGTAAATGCAACTAATACTGCAGCATATAATAATCTTCTTTTAGCTAAAAATAGTGCTAATGCTGCTAACTTTGTTGGAGCTATCGTTACCGATACAAGTGCGGCCATAACTAATGCACAATTAGATGTAGCTAAAGATATCCAAGCTCAACTTGGTAACAGATTAGGTGCTCTTAGATATTTAGGTACTCCTGAAACTGCTGAAATGGCTGGACCTGAAGCTGGAGCAATACCGGCTGCGGTTGCTGCAGGTGACGAGGCTGTTGATAATGTAGCTTACGGTATATGGGCAAAACCTTTCTATACTGATACACATCAAAGTAAGAAAGGTGGTTTAGCTGGTTATAAAGCTAAAACCACCGGTGTCGTAATCGGTTTAGATACGCTAGCTAACGATAACTTAATGATCGGTGCTGCTATTGGTATCACTAAAACTGATATAAAACACCAAGATTATAAGAAAGGTGATAAAACCGACGTTAACGGTTTCTCATTCTCTCTATATGGTGCCCAGCAGCTTGTTAAGAACTTCTTTGCTCAAGGTAGTGCAATATTTAGCTTAAACCAAGTGAAGAACAAAAGTCAGCGTTACTTCTTCGATGCTAACGGTAATATGAGCAAGCAAATTGCTGCCGGTCATTACGATAACATGACATTCGGTGGTAACTTAACAGTCGGTTATGATTACAATGCAATGCAAGGTGTGTTAGTAACTCCAATGGCAGGACTTAGCTACTTAAAGTCTTCTGACGAAAACTACAAAGAAACCGGTACAACAGTTGCAAACAAGCAAGTTAACAGCAAATTTAGCGATAGAACCGATTTAATAGTAGGTGCTAAAGTAGCCGGCAGTACTATGAACATAACTGATCTTGCGGTATATCCGGAAGTTCACGCTTTTGTGGTTCACAAAGTAACCGGTAGATTATCTAAAACTCAGTCTGTATTAGACGGACAAGTTACTCCGTGTATCAGCCAGCCTGACAGAACCGCTAAAACATCTTATAATTTAGGTTTAAGTGCAAGCATAAGATCTGATGCTAAGATGGAGTACGGAATCGGTTACGATGCTCAGATTTCAAGTAAATATACTGCACATCAAGGTACTCTAAAAGTCCGTGTAAACTTCTAATCGCTCCCGATTAGCCGGTTTATAAGTTCCTCAAGAAAAAAGCCCTCTTTGAAAAAAGGGGGGCTTTGTTTGTTCTTTCTTCCCGCCTACATGCCTTGTTGCATGGCTCAAAACCTATTACATTCCCGCGTAGGCAGGGATCCAGAAAAAAGCGAGATAAATCGAGCTTTTAATTTTACAAACTTATTGTGTATAATCTTTAAATTACTGGAGTCCCGCTTTCGCGGGAAGGACATAAACGAGCCATACAACAACCCTTCGCCTATGCGAGAATGACATCACCTACTTTTCCACCCCGTGCAATACCTTCACTAACCTCAAATTTTATTGACTTCTAGTCGAAAAGATATAAATTTTTACAGCTAAGAATTTAAAATTAATAAATATTATGAAAAAAATATATATTAGTGATTATTATGCTTCTAATAAGCTGCAGTATATTTGCTCAAAGTCAAATATCCAATTTAGTTGTACCGGTTAGCTATTTTATAAATCATGTATCCCAATTGGAAAAACTAAAGGAAAATCTTAATAAATATAAGCAATCTAGTGTAGTAGGGGTAAGTGGTATGGGTAAAACGCAGCTTGCTAGAATGTACGCTTATGAAAATAAAGATAACTATAACATAATTTGGTTGATTGATTGTAATCTAAATATAGAGCCGCAATTACTCAAATTATCTAAAACTATTAATACCGAGGTAAAATCACCGGTGATTTCAGAAGATATGGCAGTGATGAAGAAAGATTTAATGGTTTATCTAGTAAGTAAGGATAAATGGTTATTGGTGTTTGATAATTTAGAAATAGGCGCGAATAAGAAAATAGAGGATTTTATTAATTGGGAGTATAAAGGTAATATTATATTTTGTACCCAAGACGATGAATTATTATCTAACATAATCAAAGCAAACGCTTTCACTAAGCCGGAAGCTGCATTACTTGCAACAAATATATTGGAAAATAAAAATCTGGAATTAATAAATTGTTTGACTCAAGCATTTGGAGGTTATCCGATTCTCATAGTTCAAGGAGCACAAATATTAAATCAAATACAAGGTTTAAACTTAGAGAAATACAAGAAAAAGATAAAAGCCTCTAAGGATAAAATTGAGCTAAATATAAAACTTGTTAGCAATGAATTAAAGCCTAGTGCCAAGAGATTACTAGATGGGATAGCATTGCTTAATAATCAAAGTGTTTCAAAAGAATTATTAAATTCTATTACTGAAGATAAGCATAGTCTAGATGATGATATTTATCAGTTTTCTAAATTTGCTTTGATCTCTAATATTGAACCTAATGAAGTTAATCCGATATTTGAAATGCATGATGGAAAAAATATTACAAAATATTACAAATAAATGGAGATAAAGGAAATAAAGAATATCTTAAACGTAGTGTTACTAATCTTTTTAAGTCTATGCCTAAAAGTTTAGTAAAGGGGCGTATTTTTAGAAATGCTAAAACTATACCGGATTAATTACAAAAAATGCAGAAAAATACGATATATCAATATATAAAATTTTAGAGTTATAAATTTATTAATACAATATGCTAATTCTTCCGACTTATATAACTCAAAAAAATTAGTAAATTGGTTTGATAAAAACGATCAAAAAGGTAAATTTAAATTATGGACAATGAATAATGAAGAAAAATTTGCTTATGCTGCATATTTAGGACGCATAGGGTGGTATTATAGAACCTGGTCAGATCCTAAAAAGCAATTGAATAGATACGAAAGCTAAGCAGGTATTTGATGAAGTGAAAGTATATGATTCCATAAAATGTAATGTAGTTTTCGGTTCGGCTATATCCAATATTCAGCTAGGAAATCTAGAAGAAGCAGAAAAAAATATCCAAATGATGGAAGATATGTTCAATCAAAATCTAGTAGATCAAACTGACATAGCAACTATATATTATGCAAAAGCTAAATTATTTAATATCCAAGGTAAAAATTATGAAGCATTAAGAAGAATTGACGATACTATAAATGCTTGTATCGAAAACGGGATGAAACCTCAAGATTTATTTCTTACCGGTTCATATCTCATTAAATTAGATGTATTAAATAATCTTAAGAAACATCAGGAAGCTCGTTCTTTATTAGAATAAGTATATGATATGAATAAGTCGAGTAAAAAAGAGGAAAATCAAGTATTTGGACGAATTTTTACCCAAAAATCAAGAGTAAAACTAGGTTTAGGTGATGTTACCGAAGCTCTAGAATAAAAAAGCTAAAGCAATTTTTCTTAATGATCCAACTAGACCTAACAAAGAGATTATTATATCACCGGATATAGATTTGGCAAAAACGTTTGTTGCTGAAGGGGATGCACTAGTGTTACTTAATCAAAATGAGGAGGCGGTAGATACTTATGCTACTGCTGAAAATATATATTGGAATAATTATAAAGAAAATATGAAAAATGTGTATGAAATAAGTAATATGTATTTTGCAGCCGCTAAAGCTAGTTGTACTTTACCTAAGAAATTTTGGTATGAAAAATTCCGTAATAATCAGATAGAACAATTCGGTGCTGATCATCCGAATAGTATTAAAATTTTAAACCTTAAATGTGATGGTTCAAATTAGCTAGAATTTTTTCTGATTAGTGCAATAAAAAAACCGGACGCGGTAAGAATAATTCCAAGCCAAATAAAGCTTATCGTTGGCTTGTAATATATTTTAGCATGGATTATATCGCCGTCTATATTACTTAAAACTGCGTAAAGATCATATAATAAGTAAGAGTATATATCACTTTCTTGCGATAAACTCTTTTCAACTATATAAAGTCTATTTTCCGGCTTTAATATAGTTATATTACGGCTATTATCCTCAAGCCAAAATTCAGCGATTTGTCTATAATAATTTTTACCTTGAGCAAACTTAATATTTTGCAATGTTACTTTAAATTCGTTAAATGTTTTACTTGTTCCTACTCTGCCGGTAAAATCCATTTCACTTTGTAATAATGTATTCATAGTAATACTAAAACTAATTAGTGCAAAACCAAAATGCCCAAGGATCATACTAGCGTTACTTGCTTTAAGTCTATTTCTACAATAATTAGTTTTAACCAAAAGATAATGAATATTATGAAGCATAAGAAATATAGATGCGATTATAGTTAAAATCGATATAACACTAAATGTTACTTTTAATGATATTAAATAAGTAATTATTAGAGATAATATTAGAATTATAATATGTTTTTTAATAGAGCTTCTGGTAGTAAATAATCCTATGGTACCAAGAATAGGGATAACGAATATAATAAAATTATTAACAAAAAATGTTTCACTAATAATAATAGATTTATCGTCGAATAAAGAGTAAATTGGCGGATAAAGTGTGGCAGCTATTAGCACAATAAGGCTAAGAAGGAGGAATATATTACCGAGGAGTATGGAGTTTCCACAATGCGTCATTGCGAAGCCACGAAAGTGGCTGTGGCAATCTCGGTTAGCTTCCTGAGATTGCTTCGTCAATGTTAATGCATTTCCTCGCAATGATGTGGTAGTATACCACCCAATACTACCAATCCCCATAATCAAAAATATTCCAAGCAAGTATATTCCTCTCTCAGGTGAGAATGCAAAAGAGTGAATTGAGGTAATAAAACCGGAACGTACTAAAAAAGCACTAAATATTACTAATAAAAAAGTAATGATGGATAAAATTACTGTCCAGTTTTGCATACGTCTGGTTTTTGTTGTTACAATTATAGAATGATGGAGCATAATTCCGGATAACCAAGGAAATAGTGAAATATTTTCTACCGGATCAAAAAACCAAAATCCGCCCCAGCCGAGTTCTCTATATGCCCACCAAGAACCAAGGCTAATTCCTATGGTAGTAAATAAGATACCGATATTGGAAAATGTTTTGAGAAGTCTTATGTCATTAATGGATTCCCGCTTTCGCGGGAATGACATAAGTGGGTATGAGAATGACATAGAGGCACAAACAATAGTAAACGGTACTACATAGCTAACATAGCCTAAATAAAGCAGAGGAGGATGGATGCTCAAAGCAATATCTTGTAGCATCGGGTTTAAGCCTAACCCTTCTTTAGGCACGAAAGAAAACACGTTAAAAGGATTGGAGGTAAAGTAAATAAAGCTGCTAAAAAATAATTGTATGGCTGATAGAATAATAATAGATAAAAATTTAAGACGGTTATCTTCAAGTAAAAATATATAACAGCAACTAACGATTTGTAATAAACAAAACCATAATAACATTGAGCCTTCGTGGCTCGACCAACTACCGGCTATTTTATATATTAAAGGTTTTAAAGTACTGGAATTTAAGAAAACATTTTGTAGTGAAAAGTCAGAGATAATAAAAGCATAGACTAGGGTAAAAAAGGCAAGTATAGTACATGAGGCAGCTATGTAGAAGGGGCAAGTAATGAGGTAGTTGTCATTCCCGCGAAAGCGACAATCCAGTCTATAAAGTAGAGATTTTTTATGGATTCCCGCTTTCGCAGGAATGACATAAAAGACAAAAGACAAACCGATAACCGACAAGTACATCGTTGTTAGTAGTAAAAAATTACCGATTTCACTCACTGCTTATTGTTGCCTCGGTAGTAGGTAATACGGTAATTTTTACGCTATCAATCTTATTGGCAATTTTCTTTAAAATAATTACCTTTAAATTAAATATTTCAATTACTTCCCCTTGATTTGGAATTCTAGCAATTTTATGGATTATTAATCCTGCTATAGTGTTTGCATCTTCATCCGATAAATTCCAATCAAGTTCTCGGTTAATATCTCTAATAGTCGTAGTTCCTTTTATAATGAACTCGGTATTAGACTTCTTGATAATTTCATTATTAAGTCTATCATGTTCATCAGTAATAGGTCCTACGATTTCTTCTATAACATCTTCAAGAGTAATAATACCTAGTAGAGTACCATACTCATCTACAACACAAGCAAAATGATTATTACGTTCTCTAAATGCATGTAGCTGGTCTACTACAAGTGCATTCTCAGGGATAAACCAAGGTGGGGTTAGAAGTTTATTAATATCAACTTTTTTTGCATCATTATTATTTTCGTATAATGCTTTAAGCAAATCTTTTAGATTGAGAATCCCTATTATATTATCTCTATTATCTTGCCACAAAGGTATACGTGTATGAGCACCCGATAATAAAGTTTTAATTATCACTTCATGAGGTAGGTCGATATTAAGGGCTATAATACTACTTCTGTGAGTCATAATTTCCGATACCGTCATATTACGTATATCTAATATCCCGCCGAGCATATTACGATCAGATTTATAAACTCCGCCTTCTTGATGGTAATGCTCAATCACGCCTCTTACTTCTTCCGTTCCTGATATTTGAGGATTTAAATTAATACGAAATGTGAAGCAAAATATTTTTGTAATGTAATCAAGAGCAATATTAATAGGTTTGAAAAGCTTTAAAAATATTACAATAGTTGAAGCCATTTTTAATGCTAATTGTTCAGGTTTAGCAACGGCTATTGCTTTCGGTACTACTTCGGCAAAAACAATAATTATAAAAGCCATAACGCCGGAAGCAACAATGGGTCCATTATCTCCAAGAAAGCTAATAAAGAGAGTAGTAGCAATAGTGGTACAAACAGTATTGATTAAACTATTACCTATTAATAAAGTTCCTATGACCTTTTCTTTTTTCTTAAGAACCTCTAAAATTGTTTTAGCACGCTTATTACCGGCGATTTTAAGCTTATGAATCTTCCCTGGGGAAGAAGCGGTAATAGCAGTTTCGGTAGCGGCAAATAAAGCAGATAATGCGATCATTATTATAATAACGATCACAAGTATGGTAGTCATTCTTTGTTAAAATATAAATTAACTATAAATAATTATATTAGTAATTATAGATTTTGCCTAATGTTTTTTTGTTATCAACGACTCCTTTCAGTATCTTTTGTTTTTCGGCTGTTAATAAGATTGTGAAATTTGTTATTTGTAGATGATGTCTTGCGTGATTCGTGTCCAATCGCTATTGCTTGTTGCTGTATTAATAATGTATTAGCTTGAGCTTTCCTTAAATTTATACCTTGGTCTTTAGATTCTTCAGTAGTTAGAATTTTTTGCCCTTTAGAGAGTTTGATCGCACTATCGCATACGAACACTCCGCAATCATATACATTTTCTTGTTGCTTGGTATTTAGGTCTGTTATTTTTGCATCGGGATAAATTTCGGTAATATATTCTGTTACTTTTGGTCGAGATTCCAATGGCTCACCATAGGGATCATTATACATAAAGTTTATATTACCTTTATCATCTTTACTAGCCATTAAGAGTAACCAATGTTTATGTCCTGTATTTAGTGGTATAATTGCAGGCTTATTATCTAGTATTAAATCCTCTACTGTAACACGAAGAGTATCTTTTAGTATTTCCGGCTCTTCTAAAGAGGCATGATGAAATATAGAGAACATATTCTTATCTATATTTGCTTCCAATATATTTTTTATATCATCTTCAGTGTATAAATAAGTAGGTTGTTTTATATTTCCTGTATTATAAACACCAACTTGATCTTCAGTATTTATAACCAGTGATGATTTTTTTTCAGGTATCTGCTGTTTTGGCTCTATTACTGGTTTGGCTAATTGTTGTTCTGCTTTTAGAGATTCCTTATACATTTCCTGTGGAATTCCTAATTTTTCCCATGGTTTTTGATTATTAGCGGGAGCTTGCTGTTGCGGTGGATTTATAGAAGATGCAACAGTGGTTAGTGGTTCTTCTGTTATTGTCGGCTTTGCTTCCGTAGTTGGAGTTGTTGATTCGTGAGTTTTAGGTTCTTCTTTTTTGCCGAATATTGCTTCTTTAAAACTAGTTATTATATCTTTAAAATAGTTAAAAATTCTTTTAAAAAAACCTTGCGGTTGTGGTTGGTTTGCTTTTGGAGGTTCATATGATATTGTTTGTTCTACTTGTATATCCTTAGGTCTATCATTCATAACTTTCTTTGTATTAATAAAATTAAAGTCAATAGGATTTACCTCAGTTTTACCTAAATCTTTTTGAAATTGCCTAGATATTTGTGATACATATTTTTTTAAGTTTTCAGCAGCATTATTTGCATCTTTTAAGATTTCATTAATTTCGAGTTTCAATCCGTAAATTTGATCTTCAGAGGTAATACCGAATTTAGCAGTGATAAGATTTGTTGCTTCGTCTGCAGAAAGAGGCCAAGTTTCTATAATCACTCTACCGCCTTGATTTTTAGCGTTTTTTATTATTTTATCTAGCTTTTCTTTATCAGGTATTGTACCGGAAAGTAATTGATCAATTTTACGATCAGATACAAGATTGTTAAAAGCAGATGTTACTAAACTTATATCCGTAATTGTAGTGGCTTTATCTTTTGGTACTATACCATCGGCTATAGATAAATTTTGATCTGCTTCATTTGTAAAAAAAACATGATCAACTTTTTTCATAATTTGCTTCCAATAAGCTTCTAGTTCAGAATTTTGGGGTAATGAATTATATTGATCAAAAGTAATAGTAGTTTTTATATTTAAATTTTGTAAATTAATTAAATCTTGTACCGTAAAAATGGGTTGTATATTATTGTTATTAAGTTGAATATTAAAAATCGGTGTTTTGTCCTTTTTGTGGGATTCTTGTAAGATCTCCGAAAAAATACGTTCTTTATCGGGTATATGTGATGCTTTATTAACTTCTAGCCGGATAATAGGCAGTTTATTTTGAGTTTCCTGCTTGTTTATTTTCTCTAATATCCGATCTTCATCTCCAAGTAAAAGAGTAAATATAATAGGCTCAGCCATTACTAACCTTTATTAAAAGAATATTGGGTTCTGTGAAAATTTCTAATTGATTTGCTATTTTAAGATATTTTTTAGCAAAAATTATAAGGTTTTTGAAGGAATAGTTATTCATATTTCAAAAAAATCTTATAATTTGCAGCAAAAAAGAGCCAAAATTAAATCTTTTTAGAAATCTTCACAGAACCTACATATAATTATTAGAATTTTTGAGCTTTAAATCAAGCTATATTTAATAATCTGTGCTTTAGCTTATATAATTTATCCATTTTATGTGCTAATTCATGGTTATGTGTTACCATAATAATTGCGGTATTTTGTTCTCTTGCTACTTTTAAAAATAAATTAAATACTTCATTTGTAGTTTTGGGATCTAAATTACCTGTCGGTTCATCTGCTAAAATAATTTTCGGCTTATTAATTAAGCTCCGAGCTATAGCGACCCGTTGTTTTTCTCCTCCCGATAATTCTCCAGGCATATTATAGAGTTTTTTCCCAAGCCCTAAATCATCTAATATCTTTGTTGCATCTTCTATTGCTTCTTTTTGATCAAGACCACTAATAAGCCTTGGCATAATAACATTTTCAAGAGCGGTAAAATCTTTAAGTAAGTGATGTTGTTGATAGATAAAACCTAAATAATGAAGACGAATGAGATGATATTTTTGATACTTGCTATTTGGTATGATGACTTGACCTTTTGTAGGTTTATCAAGCAAGCCGGCAATATGTAGTAAAGTTGATTTGCCGCTACCTGAAGAACCTATTATAGCGATTAATTCACCTTCATTAACCGTTAGATTAAGATCATCTAGTACTCTAACAATAATTTTGCCTTGGCTGTAATGTTTTGAGATATTTTTTAAAATGAGGACTGTATTATTCATATCTTAGGGCATCCACGGGATTTAATTTTGAGGCTCTATAAGAAGGATAAATTGTCGCAAGAAAACACAATATTATAGATAAAGAGGTAATTAAAATAATATCCTCAGCTCTTACTTTTGAAGGTAAACTATAAAGAAAATAAATAGCTGCCTCGAAAATTTTAGTACCGGTTATACGCTCCAAATAATTCTTGATAGTTTGAATATTATAAGAAAAGGTAACACCAAGGATTACACCTAGTGTTGTGCCAAGTAATCCTATAAATATTCCGTTATAGATAAAAATAAGCATTATTTGCTTAGTGCTTGCTCCCATAGTTCTAAGAATTGCAATATCTGAAGTTTTATCTTTAACAAGCATAAATAAGCTTGAAATAATATTAAATGCGGCAACCGTAATAATTAAAGATAGAATAGTAAACATAGCTGTACGCTCAACAGCAAGAGCACTTAAAAATTGTGAATTTAAGGTTTGCCAATTAAATACATATAGGGTTGGACCTAAGAGTGATTGTATTTTATGTGAATATGTGAGAGCTTTATCGGGATCTAGACTATTAATTTCAATTAAATTAATATCGTTGCCGAGAGATAAGAAATTTTGTGCTGCGGTAAGCGGCATTAATATCGTTGTCAAATCATAATCATACATACCGCTATTGAAAATTGCTATAACTTTAAATTCTTTTGATCTTGGCATACTGCCAAAGGTGGTAGAAACTGAATTATTCGGTGAAATTAATCTAATCTTATCCCCAACGGTTACGCCTAAATTGCTTGCTAATTGTTCTCCGAGTGCTATTACGTTTTTGCCGTGAAAATTATCAAAACTACCAAAATTTACATTTTTAAAAATTTCATTTCTTATACTTAGATCCTTTAATTTCATACCTTTAACAAGCACACCGCTATTATTACTTTTACCAAGAGCCAAAGCTTGACCGTGAGCAATGAATGTTACATGTTTTACATAATCTTGTTTTAGGAGTTTGGCTTTAATCTCTTCATAGTTATCAATACTACCACCTTGCCGATTTATCACTATATCCCCATTTAAGCCGATAATATTTTTAGTAAGCTCTATATGAAAACCGTTCATAACGGACATGACTACTATCAATGCTGCAACGCCGATCATGACGCCCACTAAAGAAAAGGCAGAAATAATAGAAACAAACTTTTCGTTTTTCTTAGCTCTAAAATATCTGAAAGCTATCTTGAAGATAAAATTGTTATTGATCATTTGTTTATTTTTTCTTACATCCGTTTCTAGGTTATTCCTGTGTGAATCAGCTTTTTTGTCATTGTGAACAGCCGTAGGCTGCGTGGCAATCTTATGAAATAATAACAAATTCCTGAGATTGTTTCGTCAACACTTACAGTTTTTCCTCGCAATGACGACACAATTGATGACATAAAGACATCTACACGTTACTAGAAATCTCAAAGACTTTATCATACTTAAATAATTTAGGTAATGTTACTAACCCAAATAGTGTAACACTGGATATAGTAATGCCAAGAGGAGTAAAAGTACCGTTATATAAAAATCCTACTAATTGCAGCCCAAATGCCGTTAAAATCAATCTAGCCACAGTGAAAATAGCCATCATACGAGCTTTACCGTCCGGAATAGCTTCTAAAAGCAATGGCCATAATATGTTAATCGGATATATCACGCCAAGAGATAATAATAAAGTAACTATTGTTATGGTTAAAGGATTATTAATATTATATACAACTAATATGCTATTGCCTAGTAGGAATAGTATTATAAATATAACTCCAAAATAGAAGCAATTTTTAATACCGAATTTTTTAAAGCAATAACCGCTTGAAAAGCTCATAATTGAGAATAGAGCTGCCATTGCTCCTTGATAAAGTCCGAAATATTCTAAAGTTACACCTAAATCTTGCATATATAAAATAGGAGCAATCCCAATAAATATCCAATATCCTTGTGCAAGAAATATCATTGTAAGTATATAATATATAGCTTTTGGCGATTTGAAGATAGGTATATATTCTTTTAAAGAAATACGTATTTTTTTATTAACTTCTCTTTTTGGAATAAATAATATACCAAGAATTAGGCTGATCAAACCTATTATAAGCAACAAAACAAAATTGCCACGCCAGCCCCAAAATAAATTGACGTAGCTACCTATAACCGGTGCTATTGCCATAGAAAGGGCAATAGTGCCGTTTAAAATGCCCATGAATCTTTGCTGTTCTTGTACCGAATAAATATCGGCAAGAACAATATATACTAGTACTGCAACCGATGATATCCCGCATCCTTGCAAAAATCTTCCAAATAATATAGCTGCATAATTATTTGCAAATACACAAAATAAACTACCAAGATTAAAAATCAGTAAACCGAGTATAATAATCGGTCTGCGTCCGTACCTATCTCCTAAATTACCGACTATAAGCGAAGTAATACAATAAGCAGTTAGATTAACACCAAGTAGTAACTCTGTCATAAAAGTTGAAAGGTTGAATGTATCTTGTATTTCAGGAAAACTTGGAATGAATAAATCTATTTCCGCTCCAGTGAGTATTTCCATGATGATTACGGTAATAATTAATTTCATAATTAATTGTTAGTTTGAGGTTATTTTAGCAAAGTATTATTGAAGCCGAAAGCCTTGCGCGATGTCATCCCTGCAAGGCATTGTTGCATAGATACCAAGTCGTCATTGCGAGCGAACTTTAGTGAGCATGGCAATCTCAGGAATTCTTCCCAAGATTGCTTCATCAATTTACTATTGTAAATTTTCTCGCAATGATGGAAAAACCGATCCACGCAACAACATTTTTGCGGGAATGACATAAATAAGGATGCAGGAATGGCAGCAAAGCCACACAACAAATTAGCCTTCTATATTCTTATAGCTTACAATAATTAGTGTATTGTTTTACTAAAGAAAGAATAAATGAATATTTATGTTCGTCTAGCAATTTTTATTTATCAGGAGTATATACATGACACGATAACAGGAAGACTGAAAGGAAGTGCAAGCAGAAACTTTTAGTAATATATGTTAATAATAATGATTCCTAACATGTGGGACTATTAACAGAATAAATTTTAAAGCTAATTAAATTTATTTTTACTGCAAATTATAAGGCTTTTTTGAAAATAGGATTCACACTATTCCTTCAAAACTCTTATTAATTTTCGCTAAAAATTCTTTTTAATTATCAATTAAAATTATTTTGTTAACAGTCCCCTATCAATTTTAAAAATTAATTAAAATATTACTGATTAATTCCTAAAGCTTGTTTTTGAGTATCGGTAGTATTCTCCATTACCCACTTTTGGACATCAGGACTTAACATATTATACTGATCTGCTGTTAAACTAGCAACCCAAGCTTGTTGATCGTCAGTACTCATAGCTTGTATTTGGGTTGTTGTAACTGAAGCTGGGGCAGGCATTTGCATTGATGAAGCAAACACTGAGCTCGCGAAAGTTAGAATTAATAAAATCTTTAATAAATTTTTCATTTTGTAAACCTTTTTTGTTTTGTAATTACGATTATAACAAAGCTACGGCAGCTTTCAAGCTAAATTATATTAAACATTTAAATTTTTTATACTAAGGAACTTTTATTGTAACAAATATATCAATTATATACTTTATTGTCATTCCCACGAAAGCGGGAATCCAGTAAAAAGCGTTCAGTATCATACCGTGGCTTGACCACGGGATCTTGTGTCACAGATGATGCCCTAAGATACCACGCTCAAGTCGTGGTATGACATTAAGGTTGACTGGATTCCTGCTTTCGCAGGAATGACATACCCCTTTATATTGTTAACTGCTCTCTGCAAATATTTTGATAAATTTCTGAGTTTTTAGATAAATCATTATGTGATCCTTCAGCGACTACTCCTCCTTTATCTATGACTAAAATATAATCAGCTGATTCTATACTACTAATTCGATGGGCAATTGATATAATAATGTTCCCTCTCATTATTTTTTTTATAGACTCTAGTAATTTCTGTTCGCTCATCGTATCTAAAGCACTCATTGCCTCATCAAGAAGCAAAATTTGCGGCATGCGTAGTAATGCTCTAGCAATAGCTATTCTTTGTTTCTGTCCTCCTGATAATCTAACCCCTCTTTCACCGATTTTAGCATTTATACCGTCATGAAGTTTAGCAGCAAATTCTTCTATTCCTGTAATTTTTATTATCTCATTTATTTCGTCGTCGCTTGCTTCATTATTACCGAATATAATATTTGATTTTATAGTGCCGGAAAAAATGCTAGCCTCTTGAGGAACATAGGCAATTAATTTACGAATTTCAGCAGGATTTAAAAGAGTTATATCTTGATTGTTAATAAGGATAGTGCCGTTTTCTTGCCGGTAAAAACGCAGCAGTAACTGTATCACAGTACTTTTTCCTGCACCTGATCTACCTACAATACCAAGAAACTTATTGGCATTTATCTTCAAAGACATATTATTAATAATCCTTAAATTAGGTCTTGAATGATAGGTAAAATCAACATTTTTGAATTCTATCGAGATTGGATCGGAATTATTTAATTCTAAATAATTATTATGTGCTATAGGTGTCTTATCTATAATTGTAATTATTCTCTCAAGGGCTGTAACAGGTAAATGCATTTCGCTTAGTAGCTCAAAAATACCGCCACAGCTAACTCCGGCGATAATCGCATAATAAATAAACGAGATAATTTGTCCCGCAGATAAATGACCTTTCACTATATCTGAAGCTCCGATCCAAACGACTAAAGTAATCGCAAGAAATATAACGGCTATTGAAATCGCAAAGAATAAAGCACGAATTTTTAAACGGGTTTTGCAGTATATTAAATAGTTTTGTAATTTAGTGTCAAAATCGGCAATTTTGTTTATTTGATGGTTAAAAGCATAAATAGCTCTAATATTATTAAAAGTTTCATCAATATCCGATGCTAAAAGTGACTTAGATTCTAGAGCTTTTTTAGATAAAACCTTAACATGCTTGCCGAATTTAATTAAAGGAATTAATAAGATAGGAATGGTAATAATTACTATAGAAGCGAGTTTAAAGCTTTCAAAAAACATTAATGTAATGCTGCCAATTAGCATCACCGAATTGCGAATAAAAAAAGATAAGAAATTAACGATGAGAGTAGATATTTGATCTATATCATTTGTTAGGCGTGAAATTATATCGCCGATTTTTAGTTCTTCAAACTCTTCAATTTCATAATTAATTAAATTACTATAAGCTTCTTTTCTTATTTGATTAACTGCCTTTTCAGCAACATTATTGATAAAATATGAACGAAAAAAACTAGCAATACTTAAGATGATAATTAATAAACAAATATATAATATAGATTTATCAACCGATGAAATATGGTCTTTGCTCAAGCCTTTATCAACTAAATTTCTAAAAACACTACCGATTAGTAATAATGAAGCTGATACGCTAAGTAAAGAGATCATAACGATGATCAAATCTTTTTTATAGAACCTTAGATATTTAGCTAGTCTATATAAAAGTTTGATATCCATAAGAAAAAAATGTCATTGCGAGCGACTGTAGGAGTTGTTGCATGGATGTCAAATCGTCATTGCAAGGAGCGAAGCGACGTGGCAATCCAGAAAAATAACAAAAAAGTACTAATTTTAGCATTTTTTACTGGATTGCTTCGTCAATTACTTTGTAATTTTCTTCGCAATGATGATTTGGTAACCACACAACAATTCCAAAATATGGGGCGAGTGACGGGATTCGAACCCGCGACCCTCAGAACCACAACCTGATGCTCTAACCAACTGAGCTACACCCGCCATAAATTAACAACATAAATTTAGATTATCAGAAGGAGTTAGTCAAGAATATTTATTGTATTAACATATATTATTTGACTTATATATTATAACTATATATAGTTACAACATGAATCAGTATATAAAACTTATAAATAAAGAAAGCTAAACAAAATCCTAAAGGATTTGATTCATACTTTAATGACTAAGTGCGGTTGGGTTAAAGATAGGCAAAAAGGTAGCCATCAGATTTGGTACTTGCCCAAAGGAAATAGGTTATCTATTCACACTTTTGGAAATATGGAAAAAGAATATCAAGTTCGACCATTTTTAAACTTTGCAAAAGGAAATGAAGATGAAAACAAATGATACATTTGATGGGTTTACTATAGAACTTTTTAAAGATACGGATGGAGATTGGCTAGCAAGGTTTGAAGAGCTACCGAATGTATCAGCTTTTGGCAATTCGCCTGAAAAAGCACTGCAAGAATTACAACAAGCTTGGACTTTAATGAAAGCAAGTTATATAAGTCATAATCAATCTATCCCCTTAGCTCCGTCTAGGAAAGAGTATAGCGGACAGTTTAATGTTAGAGTAGATAAACGTGTGCATCGAGCTTTAGTACTTGAAGCACTTAGAGCAAAAATTAGTTTAAATGCTTTAGTATCTCAAAAATTAACTTTATCGGTAAAACAATGAAAAAAAAAGCAGTTATTTTATTAAGCGGTGGACCTGATTCTACTACGGTTCTTGAGATAGTGAGCAAAACAGATTATGAAATTTATGCTCTAAGTTTTAATTATCATAGACGCAATAGTCTGGAGGTCCAAAAAATCCAAGGATTAATTAAAGATTATAATGTAAAACAACATAGGGTTATTAATATTGATTTGCAGTCATTTATCGGTTCTGCATTGACTGATGATAATATAGATGTACCAAAATTTAAAAACACAGATCAATTACCAAGTGGCATACCGGTTACTTATGTACCGGCACGTAATACAATATTTTTAAGCTACGCACTAGGAGTTGCTGAGGTTATAGGAGCTAGAGATATTTTTATTGGGGTACACACTAATGATTATACTAACTATCCTGATTGTCGTCCTGAATATATAAAATCTTTTGAAGCAATGGCAAATTTAGCAACTAGGGTAGGAGTAAATGGAGAAAAAATTACTATCCATGCTCCTTTAATAAATATGACCAAAGAGCAAATAATTAAAAAAGGGCTTGAGCTTGGAGTAGATTATAGTAAAACAATATCATGTTATGATCCAACAGAAGACGGTTTATCTTGTGGTCAATGTCTATCATGCATTGCACGACTTGATGCTTTTAAAAAGAATAATGTACAAGACCCGATTAAGTATGTATAATTATAGATATATACTCATAAAATTAATAATAAAATAATATGAAGTAAATTTGTATACAAGGTGGAAACCATTGTTCACCTTGTATACTCATTATTTAAAAATCTTCTGTATAATATGAATATGCAATATTTATATTATACAGAAAAATAGTTAGTATATATGATAAATAGAGGACATTTATATGCCCCTTTTCCTGTGCTTGATTTAAACGATATAGTTTTACGAGAGTTAGCCGCGGAGGATGCACAAGATTATTTTAATTATATGAGTAAGCCGGAAATGGCTATTTATATAACTGATAGCAATAGGCCTAAAGACGTAGAAGAAGCCGGAGAGGAAATACGTTATTGGTCTAGTTTATATAAAAATCATAGAAGTTTTTATTGGGGAATTGCCATTAAAGACGATAATAAATTAATAGGTACTGCCGGTTTTAATATAATAAATCTAGAGCATCATAGAGCAGAAATAAGTTATGATCTAGATCCTAATTTTTGGGGTCAAGGTATGATGTTAAAATCTATAAAGAATATTTTAAAATTTGCTGATTATATTGGTATTATAAGAGTACAAGCAACAGTAATTACTGATAATTTTCGTTCAATTAATCTTCTTGAGAGATGCGGTTTTGCTAGGGAAGGAATTCTTAAAAAATACGAAATAGTTGCAAATGAGCATAAAGATTATTATATATACGCAAGAGTACTATAGTAAGAATTGTTAAAATAAACATAAAAAAGAAAGTTAATGGTAGTAGAAGCTGATAAAAAAGCATTGATTTGTTCGTTTTGTAGTAAAAAACAACATGAAGTAAAAAAACTGATAGCAGGTCCTGCAGTATTTATTTGTGATGAATGTATAGATTTATGTACAGATATTATGAAAGAAGAAAATAAAGTTGCTTTAAAGCAAATTACTTCTTCAATTCCAACGCCGCAAAAAATATGTGGTATTCTAAATGATTATGTAGTTGGGCAAGATCAAGCGAAAAAGATTTTAGCAGTAGCGGTTTATAACCATTATAAGAGGCTTGAATATGTACAATCCGGCAATAATGACGTTGAGCTTAATAAGTCGAATATCTTACTGATCGGTCCTACCGGTTCAGGAAAAACTTTACTTGCTCAAACGCTTGCTAAAATTTTAGACGTACCTTTTACTATGGCGGATGCTACTTCTTTAACGGAAGCCGGGTATGTCGGTGAAGATGTTGAGAATATATTACTACGTTTATTGATAGCATCTGAGTTTAATATAGCAAAAGCACAAAAAGGTATAATTTATATTGACGAGGTTGATAAAATTGCCCGTAAATCGGAGAATCCTTCTATTACACGGGATGTATCGGGTGAAGGAGTACAGCAGGCATTACTTAAAATTATGGAAGGAACAGTTGCTTCCGTGCCTCCTCAAGGCGGTAGGAAACACCCACAACAAGATTTCGTACAGTTAGATACTTCAAATATCTTATTTATTTGTGGTGGTGCTTTTATGGGGATTGATAGTATTATAACCTCAAGAACTAATCATAGTTCTATAGGCTTTGCAGCTAACGTAAATATAGATAAAGAGAAAAATAATAGTGAGGTTCTTAAATCCCTAGAGATTGAGGATTTAACTAAATTCGGTTTAATTCCTGAATTTATCGGTAGATTACCTATCGTTACTACTTTAGATGAGTTAGACAAAGAAGCTTTAATTACAATTTTAACTAAGCCTAAGAACGCCATAGTAAAGCAATATCAGAAACAATTTGAGCTTGATGATGCTGAGCTTGTAATTGATTATTCAGCCTTAGAAACTATTGCCGAAAAAGCTCTAGCTAAAAAGACGGGAGCAAGAGGACTTCGTTCAATACTTGAGCATCTTTTGCTTGATAGTATGTATAAAGTTGCCGAGCTAAAAAAACAGCGTGTTACTATTACAAAAGAGGTAGTTAACGGCTTAGTCGAACCGATAATGACCTCTCTCATTTCTACAAAATCAAACAAAAAACAACCGATTATTGCAGATATACCGGCGTAAATATTATTGCTTCTCTATGTCATTCCCGCGTAGGCGGGAATGACATAGAGAAGCATGCAACAAGACCTACGACTGCTCGCAATGATGGGTGGGTATCCACACAACAACGCCGGCTTGACCACGGGACAATACTAATTTAGTATAAAATTTATCCTAAACTAGTATTATAGCGGTTTAAATACCATTAAGAAAAAAATAATACTCAAACTGATAAATACCGGCCAGCCTAGGTAGAATCATAATTTAAATAATTTATAATATTTTTTCGGTAGGGGAATTCGCGGTTTTAATGCTTCAAGTGCCATATTTCGTAGTGGAATTTGAATCCATACCACCAGAAGCCAACAACTACCGGCGATTATGTATCCGATATAAGTTAAGGTAAGCCATAAATCAAAATAATTATAGCCAAGCATATTTACTAATATTATGCCGCTAACCGGTTGAATTATCACAGTTGGAGTAGTAAAAAGAAGATCAGCTATTGTAGTGCGAGTTGCATATACCGTTGCATTCAAATCACCGGTTTTATTTGCCCACCACATAAAAAAAAGCAGTACCAAATAAAGTGGTAGAGCTAATAATATGCATAGTTTTTATAAAAAGATAATCCATTATTTATCTCGTTCTATTGCCATGAATACTGAAGTAAGTAATATTACTGGAATATTTTTAAATATCGGACCAAACGGATCTAGCCACAATATTGGCTTAAGATATGTTAATAGTAGAGTATAAGCTAGTATTAATAAAATTTGTAAACTACATATCCTATTTATTTTATTTTTGATAATTAGTAGAATTCTAAGAATAATATCTGTAAAGCAGCTTCCATATAATATGTAAGGTGCTATTTGTTTATCAAATCCTAGTGATATTATAATTTGCATACTAGCATCATAAACAAAAATGCTTGAAATAATTCCTGTCATTATCCAAAATAGTCCTAAGACAATTTTTATTATAGGTTTTAAAAAATAAAGCCTAGCGTGCCATATGGATTGTACGGTTAAAGGTTCGGTTGCAAAACCTTGTTGCAAGTTTCTAGGGATTATAGAAGTAAAATCGATAAAATCTTTTTTATCAGCAATATTAGGTTGAAGTAACATATTATACGCAGTAGAATTAATGGGTCCTATTTTTAGACAATCCCCTAATTTAGCTGCTATTTTAATGAATATTAAAGGAATTTTTATTAGTCTTCCATGACTCCAAGCCATCTTCTGAATCCAAGCAAGATATCCTTCATGTTCACTATGTCTGGTCCAACTATTTTTAATAATGTGTGGATTTTTCCTTCCCTTTCTATACAGTGAATAATTACTTTCGTTAAATCATCAATATGAATAGGTTGAAATTGTTGTAAACCATCACCTATTAAAGGAATAAAATACGGTAATGTTGCAAGAGCCCTAAATAGCGAGGTACCACCATAACAACCGCTTGCGTAAACAAGAGACGGTTGTAAAATTATCCAGTCTATATTCCTAATTTTTGTACATATTCTTCAGCTGCTTTTTTAGTTAAAGCATAAGCAGTGTTTTTTTCATTATCTATTCCAAGAGCTGAAATATGAATAATTCTTTGTACATTAGTAAGGGTGCAAGCCTTAAATAGAGCCTTTGGATCATTGACATGAACATTGCCAATATTATTGCATGACTAGACGTTAACACACCTGATACATTAATAACTATATCTATGTTATTTAACCTATTTATCCAGCTTTGTGGTGTTAGGTCTATATTAAAATCACAGTATATCACTTCTGCAGTAGGGAATTTTTCCTGGTCGATTCAACATCTCTAACACAGCATATTACTTTATAATTATTCTTTAATAATTCAGCTGTAATATATGATCCAATAAAGTCGTTAGCTCCTGTTACTAGTATTCTCATTATAATATAAACTATTCAGGTACTGATATTTTTTATATCATTAATCAGATCCTGTTGCCAATAGAAGATAAAAAAGGATATGTTATGTCCACAACTATTGTTTTTTTGGTTAAAAACTTTTATAACCCAATCCTCTTCTCTCTTATCATAAACTGGGGTTGCTCGTGTGTGACTTTAATGTTAAAATAATTAAAGATTATAAATGATTATATATAAAAGATTTGAATAAATATTAAGAGATGTTTATATTTTTAATATTTATTTAATTAAAATTATGAGTAATAAACTAGAAGTAATAATACAATATTATAATGATATATCAAATTTAGGCGTAAGATTATGGAAAACTACTACAGCACTTGCTAGTTTTAATTTAGGTGAGGTATGGAAAATATGGTTCTGTGATAAAAATTTTCAAGATCTACTGACACTAGATCAAAGTTTAATTTATACTCAATCTTTAGAAACAATGTTAAGTAAAGTAGCTGCTACCGGAAAGTATCAAGATAATAATATTGATCATTCTCAATGGAGCCATTGTTTTGAAGAGCTAAATAATTGAGATCATTTTTCTACAGAAGTTAATAGGAGTAGAAAACAAGAATATCATTGATGCTATGCTAGATGATATAGGGGATATAAATTCATTAGATTTTAGTACCCTAATTACTAAAGTCCAAGTGTTTTTAAAAAATAATTTAGATCAATCTGAACACGTGATTAAAGCAGCCAAAGAAATCGATGCTATGGCATATCCTCTGACGAGAGAATATTTTTTATATCGCTATATAGCTAAAGCAATATTACTTACAAATAATTTAAATGCGCCTTCCTCGTATGAAAACGAGTTTAATATAGTAAAAAAAGCTCATTTAAATTTTGCAAATTATCTTAATTCATTAGAGCAAAGTCTTACTAGAATAGAAAAAGCTAGTGATAAGTATAATGAAGATCACAAAATTGCTTCTTGGTTAACCAAAAAATCAGCTTTAGTTAGTAATCATTCAGGTAAAATAGCAATTACTTATGTTTCTCTTATAGTGGGTGTAATTGCTTTACGTTCATATGTAATTGACGAAAAGGATCCTTGGTATGAATTATGTGCTTTACCGACCACTAACCTTGCGATGTTACAAATTTTATTATCTTTCCCGGTACGGTCTTATCAAATAGACAAACTAAAGAGATGAATAATAATATGTTTCAAGCATTAGAAAATAACAATGACAATGCTGAAGATGTTATATTTTTATTTGATCATACTCCAAGCTTTGCTAATGATGCAGTAAATACAACTGCGATTTGTTTTAGATATGCTGCTAATTTAGGGTTGCAGCCTATTGATTTATTAAATAATGATACTATTAATCGTATAATTGTATGTACTGCTATATGTTCGGCAATAGCCACACTGATTTTGGATTATATCTGTTTTTATTTTCGTAATCCAGCATTAGAATTTTATGAAAATCCAATGTTTTATGCATCAACTTCTGTTAAATTCATGCGTCTTGCTTCTTTATATTAGTATCAACATATTATGGCAATAAAGTTATAGAAAATATCACCAACAAAACATTAACTAATGATGTGTTTTTTCAAAAGTTTTACTATAATGATACGGCAAGATTGACCCTAGCGATAGTACCTTTAATAATGTTTGAGTCTATTAAAGATTTAAAATTCTTAAGTCTTGCAACTTTAATAGATGTTTTAACAACTGTTATATCGGATTTCAATGTCGGCAAGGCAATTAGTAGTGCAGGCAAGAATATTGCCAAGAAAACCGCTACTACCCTTACTTGGCTTAATAAGGTTACCTCAGGCACAAACGATGATACAGTTATTGATATTGATCCTACAGAAGAACTACCATGCTTAGAGGTTTTAAAATTTACGTTATTTAATGTGCTCTTCCCATTTCAAATATAATTGAATCTTCAGAATTAAGTGTTGCATATATTAAAAAAGGCGAGGTGACATAGGACTGCACTTCGCTATGCATAAAAGCTTGGTACATTATCAATCTCTAAAGTAAAGTTTTTGCTATATTCAAGAAGTTTTTGAGCAGCTTTTAAGTGTATCAAATAACCTGTAGTTGTATTAAAGTAACCACCATGATCTATCTTCTTTAAATACGGATTATTGTAAATATTATAAAATATTTTGTTTTTAGAATGTGACAAAGACAAATAAATTAAATCCCAGTCGGTAGGTAAATGCTTAAGCATTGTTAAAAATTTATTAAGGAAATCGTCATTTAGTATAGCATCATCTTCTATTATTAGGGCATAAGGTATATTGTCTTTAACCATTTTAAGCCAAATTTCTCTATGGTTACAATAACAACCGAGTTCACCTGCCGTTAAAGTATGATTTAATATTTTGCTATCGGAATAATAATTTATATTTTCCGAAGGACAAAGTACAGTATAACCGTTATTAAGGGATAAAAGAGCAGGGTTATTTTTTACATCTAATCCGGTAAATCTTTTTCCCCCTGAATCTGTTATAGATAAATTATAACCGTTTCTTCAAGTGGAGCAAGAACCTATTTGATAAGTTTTTAAAAATATAAAAAGCAATGATAAACAAATAATTATAATTGATATTATAAAAATAGTTTTTAATTTGTATTTAATAGAGGTAATTATTTTCTGAAGCCGGTACAATCTTATTATTATATATCTTATAATATTTTTCATCATCTTTATCAACAGAAATAATATAATTATATAAATCTTCTTCTGAATAATCTTTAGCAAATATTACTGAATTAGGGTTTACATCTTTTATATAACTTTTATCTGCATAATATATAATAGGTACTGCTCCTGCTAAATAAGCTTGAAAAGGTTTTGCAGTAACATACCCCTCAGATGTTTTATTTTCAAAAGCAATAACAAATTTACATTTAGATAACCATTCACGAGTTTTTTCTTTTGGTATAATTGTAGATTCAGTATTTAAATATTTACTGCCGCTTACTACTTTTTTATACAGCGACAATTTATGAAAAAATCGATTTCTTGCTATGCAGCCGTCGTTCTCAGGATCTTCTATACCGTTAGAGACTAAGAAACAAGCAAAATACGTTTTGTTCCGATTGTATTTTGAGCGTTTATATTCAAGTACTGATGTCATTAGTACAATACATATAATATAAAGGTATTCTTATATAATTTGGATGATCTATATAATCAAACCTATAGATATATCATATAATTTTCTAGCTTTGGTCTAACCGATTCACCGGTAAAAAATATCTTTATACTATCGTTATTACTAATAGTTTTTTGACCAAAAACACTATCAATAATAAGGTCATAATTGTTATGATCTATAACAATTGTTTGTCCGTTTTCTTCAATGATTTCTTTTATCATCGGTAGCTCGTCTATTGTAAAGCCCGGCCAAATATTAATAAAACTCACTCTTATAGCATGTTTGTTTTCTTTTTTAGGAGCTTTAATCTTATATGCTTACACATAGTAACAATATGGCTATACAGATTATGGAAAGTTTTTTTAACATTTAAATTACCTATTACGAGAAAAATTTATTTATAATTTTTCTGCTATTTGTGGTGGATTTTCTGCTTCCACTTCAATAATCTCAGATTTAGAGGAAACGATTTGATAACGCTCTAAGGTAGCCGGCATGGCTTTATTCCCTGAATCAATACCGAGTTTTTGAATATTCTTTACTCTTGACATAAAATTACGATTAAACGAGGCAGCAAATTTATCGTAATTAGTAACCATATTATGCAGGTTATTACCGATCTTTTGAGAATAATCTGCCATAGTACCGATGGAGTTTAATAGCTTTCTCACTTCTTCAATGATTACCTTATAATTTTCTGAGCGGCGATGATCGGTAATTTGAAATTTTGCAAATGATAGCATATTCATAAGGCCGCTAGGTCCTACCGGAAAGATATTACAGCCCCAAGCTTTTTGTAAAAATTCAGGGTCGGCTGCAATAACTTTCTCAACCGCTTGTTCAGTCGGCAAAAACATTAAAGTAATAACATTGTTAAAGCTCTGATCCTTTTTGTTTAGATTAGTTAAAATATTTGCGGCATATTCTTTATTCGCCAAAGATTTTAAATGGTAATTCATAGTTTTATTAAGACTCATGTTATTATCTTGCTCGTCTACAAGAAACTTTGAAGCTTTAGAATCAATAACCATTAAATTACCAGAAGGAAGAAAAATGAGCGCATCAGGTCTTAGCTTTCCGCTATCTAATGTAGTTAGACCGTATTGCATAATGAAATCTAAATTAGGACGTAAGCCCGAAGATTTTAAGATATTCTCAAGGGTAATCTCAGCAAGTAGTCCCGCCCCGATCGGAGAAAGCAGAGACTGTTTTATCAAATCAACCGTACCTTTTGATTGCTCTATATCTTTATTTAATGCTCCCACCATCGTAATTAACCGTTCAAACTCACTATTAAATTTTCCTGAAGCAGTAGCGATATTTTTCTCGGCTAGCTCTCTTGCCGCCGTGTTTTCCATTTTATGTATCTCTATTAATTGTTTAGACAAATCTTGACCTAAATCAAATAACGCAGCTTTAGCCGATGAAAATGACTCTTCTCTTATTTTTTCTGAATCCTTAATAGTCTGTGCTTGATATTCTATTTTACACTGCAATTGCTCAATTTTCTGTAAATATCCTATCTTTTCTTGATTTAATAATTGGTTGTTATTGCTAATTTCTAGATTCTGTTCTGATAAAAATTGTAGCTGTGTCCTTAAGGTTTGAGTTTTTACATAAAACCAAATTATTAGCGCTAATAAAATAAGTAGAGTAGTTATAATAGTGGGTAATAAATAAGGCATAGAATGAAGCAAAGTTTAATGTTAAATAATACTAAAGTACCGCATAATTTGCACTAATTATTTTGGCATTGCCTAGAAAAGGTTGATATAGTCATTGTGAGTTACTGCAGGTGTTGTTGCATGGCTCGTTTTATGTCATGCCTGCGCAGGTCTTGTTGTGTGGACCGAAAAACCCGTTCGGTGTTATGCAGTGGCTTGACCACGATATCCAAAAACACAACTTAAAATACTAAAATTTTAATGTTTTAAACTGGATCCCGCGATCAAGTCGCGGGATGACAATTAGGAAACTGGTCCACGCAACAAAGCATTCTCGCTTTCGTGGGAATGACATCGGAAGGCTAAACTATAAAACAACTTTTTCTAGGCAATGCTCAATTTCAATACTACAAGTAAGACTATTTCGATATTAGCCTATAATATTTTTATAAACTTATAGAAATATTATAATGGATAGGTTACATAAAAAGCAAGTTGAAGAATATCTAACAAATTACGGTAAGCTTGTATTTATAAGCGGAGCAAGGCAAGTAGGAAAAACTACAATATCAAAACAAGTAATTAAGCCTAATCCTAATTCAATTTACCTAAATTGGGATTATCTAGAAGATAGAAATAAAATCTTAAACAAACACACCGAACTTTTTAAAAATCTACTTTCTACTATATCCGATAAGAAACCGTGCTTAATATTAGATGAAATTCATAAATATAAAGATTGGAAAAATCTTGTAAAAGGATTTTATGATAAATTCGGAGAAAATATTGAATTTATTATAACAGGTAGTGCCAAATTAAATATATATAAAAAAGGCGGTGATAGCCTAATGGGACGTTATATAAGTTTAACCGTGCATCCGTTATCGGTATCTGAAATAGCTAAAAATTTTGATAATGACATTGATTATATAAAAAGCCCCAAAAATATCACTATAGATGAATGTGAAGCTTTAATAAATTTTGGAGGATTTGCAGAAAGTTATTTAAAAGCAACTGCTAAATTTCATAGAATATGGAGTAATCAAAGATTCGAGCAATTATTTAGAGAAGATGTAAGAAATACTGAAGATATCAACAATATTTGTGCGTTAGAATTACTTGCTAGCATTATAAATGAGCAAGCAGGCTCATTTATAAGCTATACAAACCTTGCTAACAAAGTTAGAGTTTCAGACCAAACAATAAGAAGATGGCTCTCTTTGCTAGAAAAGCATTATTATTGTTTTGCTATCAAACCTTGGTCTAAAAATGTTGTAAAAAGTTTGATAAAAGAGCCCCAAATTTACCTTTGGGATTGATCGCAAATAAAAGATATAGGAACGAGATTTGAAAATCTTGTAGCTTCTCACCTTTTAAAAGCCGTATATTTTTGGAACGAAACAGGGTTTGGTGATTTTGGTTTATACTATCTGCGTGATAAACAAAAACGTGAAGTCGATTTAGTAATAACAAAAGATAACCAACCGTGGATTTTAGTGGAAGCAAAAGTAAGTGACTCAACCGTTTCTTCAAGCTTAAAATATTTTCATGAATTACTTAACCCTGAGTTTAGTGTTCAAGTAATTCAAAATAAACAAACTATTTCGGACTCTTGCTTTGATAAACCGGGTTTATGGATAGTACCGGCTATTACTTTCTTATCTCAACTTGTTTGATATGAATTTTTGCAAAAAAGGTAATCTAGGCAAATGTAAATCATATGACTATTTCGTTGCTTATATCGAAATAGTCATTACCAATTCGACATTTAATGATAAGCTGTATCCTCGCACATACCACTAAATGTAGCTGAATTGACTATATTCACTTTATCTTCTAGCGGTCCGAGTGGCTGAGCCGGTTTTAACAATTCCGGCGTTAATATAAATTTAGTTTTTTTCTCGATATTCGATAAAAAAGGTAAATGTGAGCCATGAGGGTTGTATATTATTGCATATTTATCCCATTCTGGATATTGTCTATTCAAATTCTCTTTATATTCAGATGGCCCATATACTTCTATACTACCAAATTTATATTTTTTTAAAGGATATAGCTCATAATCATAAAAAAAATCATTTGGATATATATTACGGATACTTTGATTAAAATGAACAAATTTATCATTTTCTTTATGAAATACGAAAATATCTAAGCATCTTTCTCCGCAAATTACATAAATTTTAGTATGTTTAACACGATATCCTAATTGTTCAAATTGCGGTAATATTTGTTGCAAACGTATTTCGTCTTCATGCATAATGCCGATATCTAAATCATCGTCAAAAGGAATTATGCCTTGATGTCTAACGGCTCCAAGCAGAGTGCCGCTGTATATCCAATAATTAATATTATTCTTACCAAGTAGCTCATGAGTGTCTTTCATTAACTGATAAAGGGCAATAGCTTTTTTCTCGCTAAGCCTGTATTTTTTTACTTGTTCATCACTTAAGGTTACATATCGCCAGTCATGTTCTAATACATAAGCATAAAACAATATCCCGGCAAATATAATTAATATTGAACCTATAATATTTTTAAAGGATAATATTGACTTTAATTTTATCATCTTTCATCTCAAATTGTATTTCTTCTGCCGATGTGACGTTTTTTAAATCTTCTGCTAATTCTGCAGATAATACTATGCCGCTAACTTCAAGCAATTTTATTGGAGTTTTTATAGATAGATTCTTCTCAGCTTTGAATTTTCTGACGATATCTAGTATTTCAAGCAGCCCTTCTGCTCCTTTTGCATTAATTTCATAATTTAAGTCACTGTAATTAACCCAGCTACCTTTAACATGAATAGAATTTTCACTATATAATATTTGGTATAATTCTTCGGTAATATGCGGCATGAAAGGTGCAAATAGTTTCAGTAACGTTTGCATAACATGATATAAAGTTAATATGCTACTATATTGTCCTTGTGGATTTTTGTGTTCCTCATCATAGCTTCTTGTTTTGCTTATTTCTAAATAATTATCACACAATACCACCCAAAAGAATTTTTCCGTCAGATGCATAGCATTTGCATATTCGTAGTTTTGTAACTCATTTGTAGCTAGCTTAACTAATTCCACTAGCTTATTAACCATCCATTTATCAAACTCGTTAGTGATTTTTTCTTTAATATCGAGTAAACTCGCTTTTTTATCTTCACCTTTCAGTTTATCAAAATGTATAAAAACAAATTTAGCGGCATTCCATAGCTTGTTAACAAGCCTTTTGCCGTTTTTCATAACGTCTTCAGAATAGGTGGTATCAGCACCTAGCTTTGAATTTGCCGACCAATAACGTATCACGTCGGAACCATATTGTTCTAACAGTTTTTCAGGAACTAAAACATTGCCCTTAGATTTTGACATTTTACTTCGATCTTCAGCTAAACACCAACCGCTTACCATGATGTTTTTCCACGGCAAAGTATTTTGGTGTAAATGAGCTTTTAAAATAGTATAGAACGCCCAAGTTCTGATAATTTCATTTGCTTGAGGTCTTAAATCCATCGGAAATAATTTATCGTGCCTATCTTTATTAATAGCGAAATCGTCAGAAATCCCATGAGTAGAAAGTTGAGGTGAAACGGAACTTGTTGCCCAAGTATCCATTACGTCATAATCAGGTTCTACTTCTTCTTTACTATAACCCATAGGTAAATCTTTTAACGGATCGATAGGTAGCTGCGTAACATCGGCATATAAGATTTTTCCTTCCTCACCTACTCTTTTAGAGTACCAAACAGGGAAAGGCACACCAAAATAACGCTGCCTACTTATACACCAATCCCAACTAATGGCATTAATCCAATTCTCTAAACGAATCTTCATATTTTTAGGATGCCAATTTAACTCATTCGCTCTTTTAAGCAATTCTTCTTTATGTGATATAGTTTTAACGAACCATTGCGGTACAGTTAGTATCTCAAGAGGAGCACCTGACCTCTCGGCACATTTAACGGTATGAATGATGTCTTCTTGTTTAATAAGCAACTCTTGTTCTTTTAAAATATCTATTATTTTTGTTCGAGCTTCTTTAATTTTCAACCCATCTATAGAAGTTTTATGTTGGAAGTCTATTGTACCTTTTTTAGTGATAATAGTTTTTAAAGGTAGATTATGCGTCTTCCACCAAGTAATATCCGTTTGATCACCAAACGTACAGCACATTACCAGTCCCGTGCCTTTATCTTGTTGTACTAAAGGGTCAGCAAGCAGTGGAACTTGCTCATTAAAAAGTGGGGTTATAGCTGATTTACCTGCTAGATGCTTATAACGTCCATCGTCAGGGTGATAAAATACGGCTACGCAAGCCGGTAATAACTCAGGTCTGGTAGTGGCTATAGTAAGCGGGTCTCCTTGCTCGGTTTTAAACGTAATATAATTCATGAAAGAGGTTTTTTCCTTATCCTCAATATCGGCTTGGGCAAGAGCTGTACCATCTACTGGATCCCATAAAATCGGTTGATTAGTACGATAAATTTCTTCTTTTTGTACTAAATCAAGAAAAGACATTTGTGATATTTTTCGTGATAACGGACTAATAGTTTGGTACTCTAAACTCCAATCAACCGATAAAGCTATTTGGTTAAATAGACTTCTAAACTTTTCTTCTTCACTTTCTACTACCTCTTCGCAAATTTTTATAAATTCAGATCGATCCATATTATAAGCTTTGATCTGTTTCTGCTTTTCAACAAGTCTCTCGGTCGGTAGCCCGTTATCGTCAAAACCCATAGGATAAAAGATATTTTTACCCATCATACGCTGAAAACGTACAATAAAGTCGGTTTGCGTATAGCTATAAACATGACCGATATGTAACTGCCCTGAAACTGTCGGAGGCGGAGTATCGATTACATAGGTTTCTTCTTTTGCAACGTTTGGATTATAAGCATAAATTTGTTTCTCTTGCCAAATTTGCTGCCACTTTTTTTCATTTTCGGTAAAATTATAATTTTTTGGAAATTCTTTCATAGATTTTGTAGTTGATTCAAGAATATTATTATAAAGGTTATATGTGATTATGACAATAGATGCTTTTCTTTGGGAGGATATGGATATTTAGGATTTGTGCAAGTGGTGCTTGCATGATTAAGTACTTATTTACAATTGAGCGAACGAAAGTTTCTTGAAGACCTGTAATTTTGGCAATAACAGGAATTTTAAAGCCCTGACTGAACATTTCCTTCGCTATAATTACTGCCTTATTATGTTCGCCCTCAGCTTTGCCTATCTCAATACCCTGCACCTTATCCTTCATCTCTATATGTATCAGCGATAGTTTTCATAATAGTATCCTTATCTTGCGGTAATAGATGTGTATCCAATACTTCTACTAATTCCGGTTGTTTTTGTGTTAGTATACCATAAGAACGATCTTAGGTCAATATAACCTTTTTCTTTATCCAATATTATAATATGCTTAAACTCTGTTAAAAACTTCTCCCATAGTTTTATCATATCCTGCATATTGGATATGCTGCATCATATATTCTAGCATACCTAAATGTTTTTTCTTGACGATTTCATCATCTGTCATAGCTTGCAAATCTACTAATTGATAATCTTCCGCCATTAATTTCTTTGCCATCACACTATCAGTAAATAAACTCCACAGATTTCTTGGAGCATTATAAATTTCTTTACCGTTGTAAATAACTAAATTATAGACTAGCGGTAATTTATCCTTTCCTTGCTTATGTCTTTCACATAATAATAGTGTATATTTCCATAACCGCAAAGCCGTCCAATAATCAATTGTTGATTGGGCCTCTACTAATACATAAACAAATGCTTCTTCTTTATTATTGGTGCTAATTTTATATGTTATATTACTATATTTCTTATTTAAAGATTCCTCAATGTAGCTTTCTTGTTCTACCGTTATTTTTGATAAATCTACTATTAAAATCATCGGGTAAATAATATTACAAAAATTCTTGTGCTGCTACCGGGTGGTTCATTATTATTTTTACTAATGAATCATGTTTTAATTTTTTAGCCATAAAAATCTAGTAGCTTTATTTCGTGGCGTATTGTATCTTAAATTATCTATAATATCCATATTTATTTAAATTTAAAGTTTAATATGCTAATCCTAGACAAACTTTTGCTTACCTTAAAATTAATGCGTGCAGATAAGCTGGTAGCTTATTTGCTGGTTTTTTTTCCTGCTTTATTTGGGTTACTGCTTGCAAACCCCTCAAGAACGGAGTTAATACATTTATTACCGTTATTTATTTTAGGTAGTATAACAGCTAGAAGTAGCGGGTGTATTATTAACGATATATTTGATAGAAAATTTGATAAGCATGTCGCAAGGACTAAAGAGCGACCTTTAGCTAGCAAGGCTTTATCTGTTTCTTATGCTATTTTGATACTCTTTATTCTTAGCGTTAGCTCACTTTGTATTTTGCTACTTTTAAACAAAACAGCTATATATATAGGTTTTTTTGCGGTAATAATGATTAGCCTATACCCGTTAATGAAACGTATTACTTATTTCCCGCAAATCTTTTTGGGATTTACATTTAAGCTAGGGGCCTTAATAGCTTATGCGGCAGTTCAGGATACACTTGATATAGCAGCGATTATTATGTATTTAGCATGCTGTTTTTGGGCCATCGGTTATGATACGATTTACGGATATATGGATATAAGAGATGATAAGAAAATAGGAGTGAAATCGTTAAGTATATATTTAGAGAACAAGCATTCTAAGCTTTGGCTTTATATATGTTATATAGGTTTTATATTGTTATTTATTCTGGCAACCAAAATGGCTAACCATAATATCGACTATTTACCTATTTTAGCTGCTTTAATTTTACTGATATTACAAGTAGCAACTCTTGATATTGAAAATCCTGCCAATTGTATGACAAGATTCAGAGCTAATAATTATATCGGATTAGTTTTGAGTATGGTGTTTTATTAAATTCTTTTCCTAATAACAGTCTTGTTAGGGATTAGATAATGTTCTTGATGTCATTCCTGCGAAAGCAGGAATCCATAAAAATAACATTAATATTGCTGTAAGTATTACATTTCTAGTAAAAAACATATAAGAATTTAATTTTTATATGTTTTACTGGATTCCTGCTTTCGCAGGAATGACATTGACCCGTGCAACAACTCCTCTAACAGCCCATAAAGTGACCATCGATATTGCGGTTATATAAACCGCAATTGATAAAGAGTTGCTGGTTACATACCATAGCATTAGGCAGATTGACGGAGTAAGACGTCCGATTAATGAAGCACCTATACTACTGCCGATACCGACTAACATATATTTATCGGCAGTTTTAAATAAATCATTTAGCCAGCAGTTCAAAGGTGCCAAGAACCCGACACCGAGTATTATAATCCAAATACGTACAAAATTAACATACCATATAGATGCATTATTCAAGCAGAGCCATAAAGGAATTATGCTTAAACTCATTAAAATAAGAGTACCGTTTAGTATTTTAAGGTAATGTAGCTTTTTTGTTAGATGCCCTATTATCGGAATCATAATCATATCAAAAATCAGAAACTCAGTATTAAATTTCATCATTATTTCGAGTGATATATCAGTGATAAGCGGAATAAAACTATTCAAAAAGACGAAAGGTACTATATAAGTCATATATGAGAAACCTATGGCAAAACTAATGCGTAAGATACTTAGTTTACAGTTCCAAATTGTAGTTAAGTCTTGTAATAGTGATGATACTACGTCATTGCGAGGAGAGGACCCAGGTGTCACCCCGTGGCTTGACCACAGTATCCAAAAATTACGTAAAGTAATTTTATCTTTTTTATTGGATCCCGTGGTCAAGCCGCGGGATGAAAATGAGGGCTTGACTACAATATCCTCGCGCTTTCTTAAAAAATAACCTATCAGTGCTGTAAGTCCGCCAAATATGAAACATAAACGCCAATATGTATTATACTCTACATTTAAAACTATAGTACTGATAAATGAAGCAAGAATAATACCGACCATAGTAGATGTTTGATAAAGGTAAGAAGCTTTAAACGCTTTTTTTTCTTCTTTATTCTCTAAAATAAATAATTTAGCAATGGCACATTCACCCTCGGAATATACTCCTTGCAACGTTCTAAGCAACACTAATAATAGCGGTGCAAGCCAGCCTATTTGAGCATGTGAAGGTATTAAACCGATTAGGCTAGTTGTTAAAGCAACGCCGATTAAAGAGTAAGATAAAGCAAAAACACCGCCGTATTTTTTAGCAATTACGCCAAAAAAATAAGAGCCTATGAGACGTGTAAATAAAGACGCAGCAAGAACACTATAGGTAAGTATTAAAGCAACGACTTTATCATGATTCGGAAAAAAAATACCAGCAAGTAGCGGAGCAAGAAACCCATAAAGTGCAGTATCGAAATGATCCATCGCATTACCGATTAGGATCGAAACATCCCTTTTACTTAATGCATTATTCATATATTAATAATTTAAAATTTATAATGGATTATACTCGATGAATTTGGAACATTGGTGACAATGTCTTTGTAAGTCCTCGGATGCTGAACGTTTAATATACGCTCTGCTCATCGGCTTACAGACCGATTACTCTTTCCCAAGTTGATCTTCGTATAACAGCGCTTCGTTTTGTAGGAGTATATAAGTATGTAATCTTCCTTGTAAATATTTTTTTAAGAGATATGATTATAAAGTTATAGCTTAAAGTAATTGTAATGAATGAATAATTTGAAACAAGGAAAGTTTATTACATTTGAGGGAGGGGAAGGGATAGGCAAATCTACTCAATCTCAAATGCTCTATGAATATTTACAATCTCAAAATACTCCCGTTATTTTAACTCGTGAAGTCGGTGGTACTATTGTAGCCGAAAAAATGCGTGAAATTCTAGTACATGAAGAATTACTACCCATGTCCGAGCTATTACAAGCTATGGCAGCACGTTATGATCATATGGCACGGAAAATTATACCAGCTCTACAAGAAGGACATATTGTAATATGTGATAGGTTTATTGACTCAACTGTATGTTATCAAGGATTAGAGCTAGAAAACGGCATAGATTTAGTTTATAATCTGCACAAAACTTTAATGCCTTCTCCTATGCCGGATATTACGTTTTTTATTGACGTAGAGCCGGATACTGCTATTAAGAGAGTCAATTCACGAAATATGAACAATAAATTTGACATAAGAGGTATAGATTTTTATAAAAAAATCTATTATTGCTTTAAAGAATTAAGTAATAGATTTCCTGAGAGAATAAAAACAATTAAAGCTTCAGATTTAAGTCCACTTGAAGTACATGATTTAATAAAAAAGCATTTATGAATAATACTTACTACATTACTACCCCTATATATTACGTTAACGATATTCCCCATATCGGTCATGCTTATACTAGCGTTGCAAGTGACGTAATCGCTCGTTTCATGCGACTTCGAGGTTTCGATGTAATGTTTTTAACAGGTACTGACGAACATGGGCAGAAAGTAGAAAAAGCAGCTATTAATAAAAATATTGACCCACAAAAATTTACCGATCAAACATCCGAGAGTTTTCGTCATCTGATGACTGCTATGCATATTTCCAATGATGATTTTATCAGAACAACGGAACACAGACATAAAGAAGCTGTAGCTGTTTTTTGGCAGAAATTACTAGATAACGGCACTATTTATGAAGGTTTTTATGAAGGGTGGTATGCAGTGCGAGATGAGGCTTTTTTTGATGAGTCGGAACTTACGAGGGACGGTTTAGCACCGACGGGTGCTCCAGTTGAATGGGTTAAAGAGCCTAGCTATTTCTTTAATCTTTCAAAATGGCAGGATAAATTGCTTGAGTTTTATGAAGCAAACCCTGATTTTATCAGACCTATATCAAGGCGTAACGAAGTAATTAGCTTTGTTAAATCGGGTTTAAAAGATTTATCGGTATCGCGTACTACTTTTAACTGGGGAATAAAAGTGCCAAATAATGAAAAACATGTAATTTATGTTTGGCTTGATGCACTGGCTAATTATATTTCAGCACTCGGTTATCTTGACGAACAAAGTAATTACAATAAGTTTTGGCCGGCTGATTTACATGTAGTCGGTAAAGATATCTTACGTTTTCATGCCGTCTATTGGCCTGCTTTCTTAATGGCTGCAGAAGTTCCGCTGCCGAAAACAATTATGGCTCATGGCTGGTGGACGAATGAGGGGCAAAAAATCTCTAAATCTCTTGGTAATACCATTGATCCGATTAAGTTAATTGATGAATTCGGTGTTGATCAAGTTAGGTATTTTCTGATGCGTGAAGTAACTTTTGGTGCGGACGGCAATTTTGCTCGTAGTAATTTAATTACCCGTATTAATAGCGAGTTGTCAAACAAAATAGGTAATTTATTACAGCGTACTACATCTTTTGTTTATAAGAATAATGACGCCAAAGTGCCTTTGCTTACGCAAGGTGTTATAGATAAAATATATGAGCTACCGATTTTAAAAACCGCAAGTAAATTTGTCGAGCAGAATATTTTATTGATGGACAAAACAGAGATTAATAAAATTCTTGAAAATATTATTAATTTGGCCGAAGATGCAAATATCTATATTGATAGCGAAGCACCCTGGAATTTGAAAAAAACCGATCCAGATAAAACGTTAGAAGTGTTATACGCTTTACTAGAAGTTTTACGCTATATTGCGATAATGCTTCTGCCTTTTATACCGAGTTCAGCAAATAAAATGCTTGATCAGTTAGGGGTAAATAAAGAAGAACGTCTATTTAAGCATTTAATACGTGATTATACTTTAACAGCGGGTAGCAATATTTTAGAACCTACCATAATATTTCCAAAATTTGAATAGTGTGTCATACCGTGGCGAGACCGCAGTATGACACACCTACTAAGAGTATAATATGTTAATAGATTCACATTGTCATCTTAATTTACGTAGTAACTTGTCATCCCGCGACGTAGATACCGTAGTCAAACCATGGTATGACGCAGTGCTTTTAGATTCTGTCATTCAAAGAGCATTAGAAAATAATGTGCAGTATATGCAAACTATCTGCACTAAAATTGAAGATTTACCTATTATTTTAGAGATAGCTGAAAAATATGCAAATGTTTTTGCGAGTGTTGGGGTGCATCCGTGTGAAGTGAATTCTTTTATTAGTCATTGCGAAGCACTGCAAGTGCTGTGGCAATCTCAGGAAGCTTGGACAAGATTGCTACGTCAAGACTACGTCTTTCCGAACTCAGATGCTGAGGCAATTATTATGCTAACCCAGCATCCGAAAATTATCGGAATCGGTGAAACGGGGCTTGATTATTATCATCAGCCTTACGATCAAAAATTACAAAAAGATTTGTTTGTAGCACATATACATGCGGCGTCTAGTACACGTCTGCCTGTTATTGTTCATACAAGAGAAGCAGACGAAGATACTATTGACATTTTAACCTCAGAAATGCGTAACAGCACATTTCCAGGTTTAATACATTGTTTTACCTCTTCAAAAAATCTAGCGGCAAAAATGCTAGATATCGGTTTATATATTTCAATGTCAGGGATTATAACTTTCAAGAATGCTAATGATTTACAAGAAATAGTCAAATATATACCGCTTGATAGGTTATTAATAGAAACCGACACTCCTTACTTAGCTCCTACGCCTATGCGAGGCAAACAAAACGAACCGGCATTTGTTAGGTATGTCGCTGAAAAAGTTGCCGAACTCAAAAATATAACATCAAAAGAAGTAGCAAATGTTACTACTCATAACTTCAAAACATTATTTTCTAAATTTGAAAAATATATAAATAATACTTTATAAAAACAGCAAGTTTGATAATTTAAAGTTGAAATTTTTTAAAATAATATGTATATTTTATATAGTATTTCAATTATTAGTATATTTGATATGGAATTTAATCGCAAAAATACCATCATTGGTTTTTTAAAAGCACATGAAGATCAGAAATTTACCTCTTATGGTATAGCTGAATGGTTTGTAGAAAATCACATTGACTAAGCAAGACTCAAGAAGAAAAAGATAAGGAGATTATAGGAATTGATGCAGGTGAAATTAGCAGTAGTAAGCTTTCTGCTGAACGAAGACAAGAACCTAATATTAGAATAAAACCTAAGCTAAAGTTTTATTATTCGCAAAACCCTGATTACTATGTCAATAATGAACAAGCCACAGAACCTAAAATAAATGCAAATAAAGAAGATAAAATAACCGCAGTGCAAGTATGTGATGCACTGGCATTATATCTTCAAAACAAATTGAAGATTCATAATATGCCTATTAAGCATAATTTTTCTTCAAATAAACAAGGCACTAAAGGTAATAATAAATGGTTACCCCAGATTGGGTAGGTATGGAAGTTCTTAATGAAAAGTGGAGTTTACTAATTAAAGATTGTGCTAAATATTATGCATGAAAACAAGCAAGGTTTTGGTCTTTTGAAGCAAAAAAAATTATCAATCGTAGTAATTTACTAGAATCTTTTTTTCAGGCTTTATCAAATTCCTCATGTGCACATTATGGTTATTTAGTTGCTGCTGATTTAATTGAAAGTAGATAAAATGATACTAGGCATGGTATAGGATTTATTTTAGTAGATATAGAAAATTCTGAAGATAGTAAAATATCAATTCCTGCTAGAGAAAGACCGGAAATAGATTGGAATATGGCTAATAGGTTAGCAGAAGAGAATAAAGATTTTGAAAATTATATAAATAATATTGATACAGTCTATAAAAAACAGAAAGTAAATGATAGTACTTGGTTTAATATTAATGACCACGTAAATAAAATTCCTAAGCAAAATAAGAAGAAAAAAATAAACATATTTATATATAGACCATTATTATCACGCATTTATAAAAATTTAAGCAGTGAGTCCTAAAATTAATGTACTGAGAATTTTTAGTGTTAAACTAAATTTATATTAATTATTTTTAAATTTGTGGATAAATTATGATTAACTGTGATTTAAGTACTAATTATACATATTATATGTTAGAGGGGCTTAGAGCACAAATTGCTCCAATGCATTTAGGTATAAAAATTCTAAAAGAAGCATATTAACATGAGATAACGGTTTTGCAAGAATTATGCATGCTTATTTAACGCTTTGTGAACGCATGACTAGAAAATATGAAAAACCCGAATTTAATAATCCTTGAAACAATTATTGATGATAAAACCTATAAAATTAATGAAAAAGTTATACTAAAAAAGTCTTTTTGTGAACTAAGGCATTTGCAGAAAATAGGTTTTAAAAAAGAATTACCTCAATTATTAATAGTAGCACCCATGGCCATGGCGGGACATCACGCTACTTTACTTAGAACAACAGTACAAGAATTATTACTGTATACCGGTATTTATATTACAGATTGGACGGAAGCCAGTTATGTGCCGCTTGAAGCAGGGCATTTTGATATGGATGATTATATTGATTACGTAATGGAGTTTATCAATTTTATAGGACCGAATGTTCATACTATGGCAGTTTGCCAACCTACTGTTCCATTGCTTGCCGCCATTAGCTTAATGTCGGAGAGTAATAGTCCAAATGTGCCGAGTTCGATGATTTTGATGGGCGGCCCTATAGATGCTAGAAAAAATCCCACGGCAGTTAATGAATTCGCTCAAAGTAAAAGTTTAGAATGGTTCTGCCAAATGGTTACAATGCAGGTGCCGCCAAACTATCCCGGTTTCCTCCAACTTGCCGTCTTTATGGGTTTAAACTTATGTCGTCATATAGATTCACATTTAGAATTATGGCAAAGTTTATTAAATTCTGACTATAAAAAAGCCGATCATACTATTAAATTTTATTATGAGTATTTAGCAGGTATGGATATGCCGGCAGAGTTTTACTTACAAACTATAGATGAAGTATTCTAACAATTTTCGTTAGCAACAGGTAAATTAGTTTCTGAGAAGCGTCCGATCGATTTAAAACATATTACTAAATGTGCTTTACTCGGTATTGAAGGGGAATTAGATGATATTGCAGTGGTAGGGCAAACAAAAGCTGCTTTAAAACTTTGTTTAAATATACCTGAATCAATGCAAAGATACCATTTACAAAAAGGGGCAGGGCATTACGGGGTATTTAGCGGAAGTAAATTTAAACATTGATAAAACTAATTTCAAGCAATCTAAACTTAAGGCAGCATAAAAATAGTCATTATGAGCGGGCATTGCCTGCGTGGATTGTTTTTTCCGTCATTGCGAGGAAATTACGTAAGTAATTGACGCAGCAATGCAGTAAAAAATGCTGATTTACAGCATTTTTTTGTTATTTTTTCTGGATTGTCACGCTCCTTTCAGTCGCTCGCAATGACGAGGTGGTATCCACGCAACAATACCTTGCTGGAATTATATCGCAGCCATACAACAAGATCATAATTAAAGGAGAAGTGTGGTAATCTAATATTCAACTCTTATTAATCTTTTGAATTTCTTGTTGTTGCTGTTGTCTGTATTCTTCCGCTTTTTCTTCGATGTAATTAAAAAAGAAATAAGTAAAAGTTAAAAAACCGGTCAAAATAATACCAAATGTTATTAGTATTGCTTTAAGTTGCTTTCGTGAATCTTCTGCTTTTAACCTTTTCTCTTCTTCATTTATGTCTTCATCATTTTTGACTTCAGATATTATTGTTTGTTCTTCTGTAGTATTTTCCATGTTGTAACTCAACTAAAATGAACCGCTTTATTACTAAGTTGTTCCTATAACTTACAGATTTTTGAAGTTTATAAGATTAGCTATATTTGAATGATGAGGTTTAAACTCATAAAAATAGGATATATAAGCAATAACGCTATGTCAATAGTCTTGAATATTAGCGGTGTTCAAACAAGGTTATACATATTATTATAATTTGAGTCTCGTTGAAGTATTTAAAGTATCGGAGTAAGCAGCTGATAATATAGCATCATCAAAAGTGATATTAAGCTGTCCTATATAGTCTTGAATAAAATTGTTAACAGTAGATTCAAAGTTTGTATATTTTTAGGATATGAATAAACAAGCTCTGTACATTCTGTATTTCCTAATTTACTTCCAATCAATGTTAATAACATAGAGTTATATTCATCTTGGGGGTGTTACGATTAATTATTTCGTAAGTTTTAGCAAGAATATAACAAGCTTCGTTATTTCCCTTCATAGTTTCTAATTTTATTTCTTCAGAAGATAAAATATTATTTAGAAAAGCTTTTTCATATATTTCATAATTCGGTGATGAATCAGATTTTCCGTTAAAAAGAGCAGAAAATAGGATTTTAGCTTTCTCTAGATCATTCATTTTTGATTTATCGGCAACCAAAAGACCGTTTTCATAGTATCGATAATTATGAAATTGTCAAGACCTTAATTTATTATTAGAACTAATGAAAGAGTTTGTAGTATTGCTTGTTACTACGTTTCCCTCGCAATAATTATAGTTTATATTCCGGTGTTTTACCTGTAATAAGGAATGCCAAGTACCAAGATCGTTCCAAGCAAAATCGGCTTTTATCATGACCATTCCCGAAATATATTCCATTATGGTATTGTCTATAGAAATTGCTGCGATTTCATTATAAGCCTCATTGTCTATGGCCAAACTATTCTCATTTTTTACGGCAGTATTAAATGCTTTTTCTGCAATACAGAATAAATCAGGTTGAAGGTTCATTGCTAAGTTTAAGAAGAAGTTAACATCGTATACACAAATTCCTGAATTCCAAAAATATTCATTACTTTGAAAATGTTTGCTTGCTCTAATATAGGTTGTGCAATTAAATGATCAACTAGATAAACATTTTCTGCAATTGGTAATCCTGTGTTTATATAGCCATACTTGGCACTTATAACATTTATAGGAATATAGTGCAAATGCCGCATTCATTAACATAATGTAAAGCTTTATTTATAGTATTAAGATAATTTATATCATCCGCTATATGATGGTTTGAAGGTAGTAACACTACAATATCAAATCCTAGTGCTGTAGCCGATAATGCCGTAATAATGGCACAAACGGCAGTATTTTTTTGTAAAGGCTCGGTAATTAATGCTATTTCTACATCTATTTCTGCTGCTTGTTCTTTAGTGATTGATTCATATTTTTTGGAAGTAATAATAGTAGGTTGTCCTAAAAATTTATTGCGGTTTAATGTTTGCTGAAGTAAAGTTAGATCACTCAATATTTTTTTAAACTGTTTCGGTTTATCCTTAGATGCCAAAGGCCATAGTCTTTTACCGTTACCTCCTGCCATAATCACCGGTTTTATTAGACTCCTTGCATAACCTCCTTCTAAAGGTAATTTGTATACCTTTGATACTTCAAGATTTGGTACGTTAAATTTCAGGATTTGCCTGTGCTCAGGTATTTTTATACGCTGTACAGGCTCACCACTTATTTGACTCCCAACTTCTGAAGTATCTGCGATATACGTCGATCCAATACTCGCATCCTCACTTACCTTTTTGTATGCTGCGGTGCTGCGTTTCATGTCTTCTTCAAATTCCTCTTTATAAGATAGGTTATGTAAGGAGTCTACTTTCATATATTTTACAACTATTAATTGAATTAAATAATAAAGCGCTTTATAAATAGTTTTAAAAAATATGTCAAGTGAATTAACTATATTGGCAAGTTTTACAATAAAAAGTACTTCTGCCTGAATGTTTTATCTTGATAATAGTGCTAGAGCAGCTTAAACAACTTTGTCCCTCTCTACCGTAAACCTTAAGTTGCTTAGTAAAATAACCAGGTTTGTTATCGCCGTTTACAAAATCTTTAAGAGTAGTACCGCCGGCAGTTATAGCTTTAGTTAACACATCTCTAATCGCTTTAATTAAATTTTCTATTTCATCATTCCTTAAATCGTTACCTGATTTATCCGGATGAATTCTAGCTAAATGCAGACTTTCGGAAGCATAGATATTACCGATTCCGACTATAACTCTATTATCCATAATCAAGTTTTTTATTGGTATTTTTTTAGTTTGTAGCTTATCTTTTAGATATTCTAATGTCAATAAATCAGAAAAAGGCTCTATGCCTAAATCATTAAAAAATTCTTTTTCTAAGAGATCAGTCTTAAAACTATAAATCATACCGAATCGTCTAGTATCGTTGAAAATTAACTTTTCGCCGTTACTTAAATCAAAAATCACATGATCGTGTTTTTGAGTTTTATAATTAGCAGATTGCAGAGTAAATCTGCCGCTCATGCCTAGATGAACTATTAAAGAATAATCATTATTAAAATCTATAATTAAATATTTTGCACGACGCCTAACATCCAGTATATTAGTATTTAAGATTTCTGTAGCTAAAAGCGGGGATAGCTTATAACGTAAATTATCTCTTTTTAACTCTACATTTTCTATAATAAGCCCGATTATCTTATCTTTTAGAGAGTTTTTAAGAGTTTCTACTTCAGGAAGTTCCGGCATTTGATACTAATATTTATAATAAAAAACTATGAACCAAACAAATTTTGGCTTTAAAAAAGTAGACTACACTAAAAAACAAGGCTTAGTAAATAACGTTTTTTCTAATGTCGCTGATAAGTATGATTTAATGAATGACTTAATGAGTTTGGGATTACATCGCTTATGGAAAGATGAATTTATTAGGCAAATTCCAAATCTTAACTCTCATATATTAGATGTTGCTAGCGGTAGCGGTGATATTGCTTTAAAACTTGCTAAAAAAGCAAGAGATAGAGTTAATAATATCTCTTTAACTTTAAGTGATATTAATGAAGAAATGTTAAAGCAAGCTAAGAAAAAAGCAATAGATCTGAATTTATTTCAAAATCTTAAATTTACTGTAGCAAGTGCTGAAGAACTACCGTTTCCGGATGATAGTTTTGATTATTATACTATAGCATTCGGTATTAGAAACGTACCTGATATAAATAAGGCTTTAAAGGAAGCATGTAGGGTTTTAAAGCCAATGGGTAAGTTTATATGTCTTGAGTTTTCAAAAGTAAAGGAAGGGTACATAAAAGATTTCTATAAATTCTACTCATTTAATATTATACCGAGTATTGGTCAAATGATAGCAGGTAATAAAGAGGCATATGAATATTTGGTCGAAAGTATAGATTTATTCCCCTCACAAGACGAGTTTAGAATAATGATTAAAGACGCCGGTTTTGAGGAAGTCGGTTATAAAAATCTAAGTGGCGGAATAGTTGCTATCCACAGTGCGTATACTCAATGAACTTCAAAAATTGGCTACGTCGTTCTACAAGATCTGCGGTACTTACGTATTAAGTATACGCTCCGCTCCTCGACTTGTGAACTCCTTGCTCTTTTTGAAGTTGATCTTCGTATACTATTCTTTATTTTACTTCGGAGTATATAATAGATGATAAGTAATTTTTTTAATTTAATACGTATTTTTCGTATCATCAGTAAAAAGCAAATCTTAATTGATTCAAGAAGTCCTAAATATTGCAGGTTTATCGGTTATATATTAGCCTTATTTTTTGCTCCGGTCTCGTTAATAAAAAAATCACGGGAAGATTACGGCAAACGCTTAATAGATTGTTTAAGTGATCTTGGACCTATTTATATAAAATTTGGACAAACTCTTTCGACAAGAGCCGATTTAGTAGGAACAGAGATAGCAGGTTATTTAAGGTTACTGCAAGATAAGCTACCTCCGTTTGATGGTGGGGTGGCGAGAAGGTTGATAACGTCATTGCGAGGAGACATTTATGTCGACGAAGCAATCTCAGCAAGCAAACAAAAGATTGCCACGCAGTCTATGACTGTGAGCCATGACGCCCTCCCTTTCTTACACCTCGACGATACCCCCATCGCTGCCGCATCAATTTCGCAGGTACATAAAGCACAACTTATAACCGGTGAATATGTTGCGGTAAAAATTTTGCGTCCGGGTATTCATAAAAAATATAACAGAGATATTAAGCTGCTATATTTTCTTGCAAAAATTATCTCAAAATTTTCTAAAGCAAAAAGGCTCAAACCGATTAAAGTAGTCGATAAATTTCATGAAACTATGAAATTTGAGCTTGATTTACGTTTAGAGGCGGCAGCAGCTTCTGAGCTTACGGATAATATGCGAAATGATATTAACGTGATAATCCCTAAAATATATTGGGATTTAACATCAGAAAATATACTAACCACCGAGTGGTTAGACGGCACTTCTATATATGATACTTTGCTACTAAAGGAAATGGGGTTAGAGCCTGCAAAAATATCTCAGGATTTTGCCGTAATGTTTTTCAATCAAGCCTATAGAGACGGATTTTTTCATGCTGATTTACATGCAGGGAATATTTTAGTGAATAAGCAAGGTAAAATAATTTTACTTGATTTCGGTATTATGGGCAGACTTAAAGAAAAAGATCGTTTAGCCGTTGCCGAAAGTCTAGTTGGCTTTTTAAGGCGTGATTATAAATTAGTTGCTAAAGTACATTTAAGAGCCGGCTATATCCCATCAAATACCGATTTAGCTTTATTCGCTCAAAGTTGTAGAGCAGTTACCGAGCCTATAGTAGGGACGCCCATAAAAAATATTTCCATAGGTAAGCTGCTTGCACATTTATTTAAAATCACGGAAGATTTTGGCATGGAAGTACAACCGGAGTTGTTGTTATTGCAAAAGACTTTAATAATGGTGGAAGGGATAGGCAGACAGTTAGACGGTAATGTTAATATGTGGCAGCTCGCCGAACCTTGGATTAAAAAATGGGCCGTGAAAAATCTAAGCCCTGAAGCGAAGTTGTTACGATTGGTAAAGCATGACCTAGATAGTCTAGAGGATATTATTTGACATATAAAAAATTAGCCTTATATATTAAGAAATTTTTTATTATGAAACTAAAAGATTTATTTATTAAATATCCTATTACTACTCCTTTTTTGGTTGATTGTAAAAATGATAAATTAGTATTTCCTTCAGATAAAGAACAAAAATATAAAAGAGACCTAAAAGAAAAAATAGGAGAGGAAGAGTTTGAAAAATTAACGGCTTTAGATAAAATTGTTTAATACCCCGAAAACTTAGAAAATATAGCTTTAGTAAGTATAGAAAGACATCTCGATAAACCATTTATAGTAGCGAAATTGTTTAATGATGTACAACGTGAATATTATAAATCCATATAGATCCCGATAATAATATTAAATCGATTTTGCATTTCTCAGAAATATATTTTATCGGTGATGTAGGGTGAATGCTGGCTGAAGTTTTAAAACGCGAGTATAATGTCGGTACTATACAGCAAAAATCTTTACCGAAAATCATGGAATTATGGCCTGACCCTTACTATTACAACTGGATTCAGAAAAATAAAGAGTATAACAACCCGGATATAGATCCTCAGGTAATGGAGAGTATTGTTTTATTGTGTGGAGAGGTTAGTATGGATTTACCGGTAAATGAAAAATTATAGTAAAAAACCATTGCAAGATAACCATGACTTTTAAAATTAACAAAAATTAAAAAGTAAAATTTTATAAACCTTTAAATTATATAAAGGTATTTAAATGTCTAAAAGCCAAGAGCAAGAGCAGGAATCCATTGATAAGATAAGGCAACAGTTTGATGAAGAATATAAAAATCTTTCGTGGGTTCAAGTTGGATATTTAGCTCTTGGAGCTGACACAGGTAACAAAAAATATGATGAGTTAAATAAACGATATCTAGATCTTAATAAAGATAATTTAGGTATAATACAAAGTGTTATCCAAGCAGTCGGGAATGTTCCTAGTGCATTGCAGTTTACCTGGGAGGCTTCTCAAGTTTTACCTGATCTTGCATTGGAGCTTAATAACCTCAGAAAAGCGAGAAGTGCTACCACTAGTGTAGGTTCTATTGACGCTGGTTGCAAGATGATAGCAGATGCAGCATCGCTTATAAAAAAATGTGCTTCTGTTTTACATTCCGCAACTATATCCAATAGTTCAAAAGAAACTCTTTTACAGTCTAAAGTTATCCCATATCTCTTCTCACGCCTATTTTAAATAAGAGGCTTAGCAAAATAACAAAAAACTTTCAAACTTCCGAAACAGAAAAAATAAATGTATTAGACAAAATAAGTCCTAAATTTATCAGAGAATTATCTACACTAGGAGTAGATTTAATATCTAAAGCACTAGAAAGCGATTTAAACCCAAAAGTACAAGAAATATATAAGAATATTAAACAAAAAAACACGTCATCTCAAGGTGCTATATTAAAAATATACATGACATTTAAAGCACAAAAAATCGCTAAACCTGAATTAATTGCAAATACAGTAGCACTACTTGTAAATTCTAGCGAAAAATTAATTGAAAGTACTCCTTCAGCTATAAAAGCTTATAGTCAGCTTAAAGCAAATCAGCGTTGGACTAAAATTAACCTAAATATGGAAGGGTTAGATACTGAAACTAAAAAAGAGTTATTAAAAGGCAAAAAACCTCAAATAGTAGAGTTAGTTGAAAATGCCAAAAAAATTATTGATAATTTATCTCCTGTTTTAGAAAAAAATTACCGCGATATTTAGATAGTAATAAACAGGATATATTAGATGTTTTAAAACATCCTAAAGTAACGGAAAGAATAGAATCACAAGGGAAAGATCCGGAGTTTATACATAAGGCATTAGATGCATCTACGTCTTTTTTAAAAGAGGCTCTGCCGTCAATTACTAAACTTGCAAGCCTCGCTCTTCCCGATAGCGATAAAGTTGCTGATATAATACAAAAATTTCAGTTAATTAAGCCACTTCCAAAGGAAGAGAAATCAAAAGAAGAAAAGGTAAAAGAGGTAAAGGAATTGATTAGTCTTTTGATACAAATTAAAAACCATAATCCGGAAATAAGAAAAATAATTGAAAAAGACCTTCCTGAACTATTAACAAAACATGTAAGTAGTTTAGGACCGGTTGTAGATGAGTTGTGAAATAAAACACCTAAGGGTCAAAAATTAAAATTAGACGGTGAAAAATTAGTAAAGATAGCCGGTAAGTAAACATGCACCTGAATTAATTCAAATTTCCGATAAATTTAGCAAACATGAATACGGTAAAATTATTATTGCTGGCGTTAAAATGATTATCAGATCCAAAAGTGCTAGGAGTATAGTAGCAGAAACTATAGTTAATTTAGGAAAAAGTAAATTTAGTAAAGATAAATAAGCAGTAGGACCGCATACAAGTAAGGTATTAGAAGAAAGACAAAGAGAGATAGGAAAATCCGGTAGAGGAGCCTAAGTCCTGTACACTTTTAATAGAATATTATGGCTCTAGTTGGCAATTATCAAATTTTTTTGAAATATGCATAACTATTCCTTCAAAAATCTTATTAATTTTCGCTTAAAAAGATCTAATAATTATAATCATTAATCAAAAGTGCACAGGACCTAGAAACATCTTGCTATTATTTGATTAAAATTATATTGTAAATTCAAAGTGTCATTATGAAATTACAAGGATGATAGACAGAAATTATTATTTAACACATATCGCAAGTGCCCTTGAGATATTCCCTATTTGTGCCATGCTCGGTCCAAGGCAATGTGGTAAAACTACTTTAGCTCACGCTTATATTAAACAGCTTAAAGAAGATGAAAAGAGCTACTTTTTTGACCTTGAGGATCCAGCTCACTTAGATCAATTTAAGAATCTTAAAACAACTCTTGAGCCTTTAAACGGTTTAATAGTAATTGATGAAATTCAAAGACAACCTGAAATGTTTCCTTATTTAAGAGTTCTTGCTGACTATTCAAACAAAAAATTTTTAATATTAGGTAGTGCTTCTGGAGAATTATTGCGACAATCTTCAGAATCATTAGCCGGCCGTATTGAATATATGGAGCTTACTCCGTTTAATTTAATAGAGATAAATGATTTTAGGGAGTTATGGTTAAGAGGTGGTTTTCCTAAATCATATTTAGCAAAAAATTATGTCCAAAGTCTTAGATGGCGTAATAGCTACATCACTAGTTTTATCGAGCGTGATTTGCCTAGTTTAGGAATATCTCTTAATGCACATGTAATGAGGCAGTTATGGATGATGCTTGCTTATAATCATGGGCAATTATTAAATTATAGCGAGCTTGGAAGGTCGCTCGGTTTAACGGATATGACTATAAAACGTTATACTGAAATATTAGAGCAAACTTTTATGATTCGGCTATTAAAACCTTGGTATGAAAATATCTCAAAACGTCAAGTGAAAGCACCAAAAGTCTATATACGAGATAGCGGAATACTACATGCATTATTAGGGATTCACGAACATGATTGGTATGTTCATCCAAAACGCGGTCTTTCATTTGAAGGGTTTGTAATAGAGGAGTTAATACGTAAATTTAAAACGGATGCAGAGTATTTTTTTTGGCGAACGCAAACAGGAGCAGAATTAGATTTATTTATTATTAAGAATGGTAAGAAATACGGCTTTGAAGTAAAAAATGCTGATGCTCCTAGTATTACTAAATCAATGCATACCGTTCTTGCCGATTTGCAGTTAGAACATTTATATATTGTTACCGCCGGGAATAATACATATAAAAAAACAGAAAAAATAAGTGTAGTTGGAATAGCGAACTTATCTAATTTACAGCTTGGTTAAAGTATATAAGTTACCATAGTTCATTACCTTTAGTCTTATCATTACTTAATAAATTCATGATGACAATTAGAATCAGTAATATTATCTAGTAATATATCTAATTCAGATTTTTCGGTGCTAATAACTAAACTGTTATTAATTAATTTTAAACTACACATACGGGTTTTTAGTTTTTACGTAAATGAATCTAATAGGAACGCCCGGCATGTCAAAAGCCTCACGCATATTGTTTACTAAATACCTAGTATAGCTATCGGTAATTTTTTCCGGATTATTGGAGAATAGTTTGAAAGTAGGGGGGCGGGTTTTTGTTTGAGTCATATATTTTACACGCACTCTTCTGCCTCCTTTTTGTAAAGGCAGCAGATGTGCTTCCGTAGTAAAATTAAGCCATTCATTTAATTTGCTAGTAGTTATTTTCTTATTCCAAATTTTATAAATTTTAAGACAAGCATCTAGCACTTGTTCAATATTTTGTTTATTTATTGCTGAAATGAATAGAACGGGGATACCTTTAACTTGAGGCAGATGAGTATTTATCTGATAATAAAATTCTTCCTGAAATGCTTCTTTTTCGGATTCTTTAACTAAATCCCATTTATTCACTACTATAACTATACTTCTTCCTTCATTTACCACATGGCTTGCAATATTTAAATCTTGTTGTTTTAAAGGAGCTAAAGCATCAATCATTAAGATTACGGTATTAGCAAATTTAATACTGTTAATAGTATCCGATGCCGATAATTTTTCTAAAGACTCTGTAATAGTAGATTTCTTGCGGAGTCCTGCCGTATCAATCAATTTAATATGATTATTTTTATATTGCCAATCAATTTCAATTGATTCACGAGTAATGCCGGCTTCAGGACCGGTTAATAATCTTTCATCATTAATAAGAGCGTTTATAAAAGTAGATTTTCCGGCGTTAGGTCTGCCACTAACTACTATTTGCAAACAATCTCCTTTAATTGGATCGGCTATATTTGTCTTGATTGATTCTTCTTCAGGTAACTTGGCAATAATTTCGTCATATAAATCAATTAAGCCTGTGCCATGTTCGGCAGAGATAGCTATCATACTATCAAACCCTAATTTGTAGTACTCTTTATCAAAATCAAAAGCTTTCTCGCATTTATTAACTACCAATATAGCAGGCTTATTATATTTTCTAACAAAACTACTAAGTAGCTTATCATCAGGTAATATTCCGCTTCTACCGTCAACCATAAAGCAAATTAAATCTGCCTCTAAAATTGCTTTAGTAGTCTGCTCAATTAACCTCTCTCCCATACTATTAGGATTCTCGTCAAGTCCTGGGGTATCAATTAACAAAAATTCAAAAGAGCCGATTTTGCCGTCTGTATATTTTCTATCTCTAGTGACGCCTGGCAAATCGTGAACGATAGCTTTTTTACGTATGCTTAATCTATTGAAAAGCGTTGATTTGCCTACATTCGGACGGCCAACTAAAGTAATGATTTGCTTAGTCATTATTTAATATATTATTATGGTTAAGAGAACTAATAATGCCCCGATAAAACCTACTATATTTGCTATTATAATAGGTGTATTTTTTATTAATATGCCGTATATAAGCCAACTACAAAGAGCAATAGCACTTATAGTAAAGGCGGGCATAGAAACAGAAGCCGAAGATTGGCAGGTGAAAATCTTATGAGCCTGTACATAGAACATAAAATTGCCGATTGTACCGACAATCGTCATATATTTTTCGTAAAATGTCATGAATTTTGGAGACATATATTTATTTTTAAAAAGTGGTCTATGTCATTCCTGCGTAGGCAGGAATCCATTAAAATCATATAAAAACTTGTTTTTATATGGTTATTTTATCAAATTATGTAACTCCTATATCAATATTAAAGCTATTTTTTTGGACTCCCGCCTACGCGGGAATGACATACGGCATCCTAAGATAGCAACATTCCACATTGACTATCCCTTAAAACTCGCAATTACCGGTATATGATCTGAAGGTTTTTCTTGAGTCCTTAAATTATAATCCATATAGCAATTTTCTAAATAGTCAATAGTATTATTACAACCAAGAATCATATCAATCCTCATACCTTTATTTTGTTCAAAACATCCGGCTCTATAATCCCACCATGAAAATTCTTGTTTACTCGGATGCATTAATCTGTATAAATCCTCAAATCCGGAATTTAGAATAGTGCGTAATTTTTTTTGTTCAACCTCAGTAAAACAAGTAGTTTCAGCCAGTAGCTTAGGTGAATATACGTCTATATCGAACGGTGCAATATTGAAATCACCGCCTATGATAGTTTTTTCGTCAAAAGATTTTTTAGTTGATAGATAATTGATAAAATTATCATAAAATGCTAGTTTTGCTACAAATTTATCGCTACCGACAAATGAACCGTTAGGAGCATAGAGCGAGATTATATTACAAAACCCTATAGGTAATGATAATTTTATTTCTAAGAATCTTGCTTGATCACTGCAGTAATTATTCGGAAAATCCTTAATTATTTCATCGGCAGGAAATTTTGAAATTATAGCAACGCCGTTATATGATTTTTGTCCGTGAACATAAGAATTATAAGGTAGATCGGATAATGCATCAAAAGGAAATTTTGCGGTTTCGCATTTTATTTCTTGCAATAATAAAATATCCGGATTTTCTTTAGATAAAAAATTACGCAATAAATTAAGTCTTGTTTTTATGGAATTAATATTCCAAGTAGCTATCTTCATGTTTGTTTTGCTATATCTTCTAATTTTGTATTACGGAATCGCCACTCAAGAAAACCAAAATGATAAACTAAGAGACTAGTAATAAATGCTCTGGCAATTACTATACTCATTGAATATTTTATTGTATGATAATTTGGATTCCCACTGTACATATCTAATAATATGCTAAAAGCTATACCCCATAAATACAGTGATTGCAATACTAACTCCTCTTGGTGTCCTCTTAATTGAATTTTCTTTCATAATAAAATCTCGTAATATTGTATCGCAATTAGCTGTAATGAAAGCAAAAAACGGTCTCCAAAAACTTAGAGGCTCAATTTTGTGAATAATAACCATTGCAACTCCTCTCAGTAGTATAAGTAGCTCCTGCTGTCATGTCGGCATTGCCGCTTTGAATATCTAACTTGATACCAGCTATCTTGATTGTACTCAATATTGATACCTATTTTTTCAGCAATAGCGTTCATTAATTCTATATCCATATCGGAAACGGTAGTATGACCGTTTGAAGCAGCAATTAAGTATTGATAAGGCTCATTTACATACTATGCATTTATCAAAGTTTTTTTATCAGCTGTCCCTTCGCATTCTAAAATTGCTTGTTGTTCGTTCGTGCCTATGCTTAAAGCATACAAATTTTTAGAAATGAGAAGTATAAAAACCAAAGCCTTTAAGCACGAACTACTTTAATTTCACCGTCAGAAAATTTAATATTAAAAATTTTTTCATTCGCAGCAGTAATTTTAGAAGATAAAAAATTACCCGTTTCTCCTTTAACTATAGCAAAACCTCGTTTTAATACGTTGTGATAATCAAGGCTTGCAAGTAACGTACTATTTAATTCTAATTTATACTCAAAGTTTTTCAAAGTATTATTTGCCGATTTTGATAGATAAGCTGTTTGATGTGTTAATTCTAATGTTTTGTAATTGATTATTTTAGCAGGGTTAACTCTTTCTTTAGAAAAAGACTTTATCTTTGTTTCTTGTAGTTCAATAAAGCACGGTAAAGCATCTAGTAAATTAAAACCGGTTTCGTCCAGTAACTGCTGCCTATTATTTATATAGTGAGAGAGATATCTGTGTATTTTATTGTAATTTACTATATTTTGTTCGTGATATTTAATTAACCGGCTAGTATTATTCAATAATATTTGTTCATAAGATTGTAGCGTATTATTTAAAATAGAGCGTACCGGTACAGCAAATTCTGCGGCAGCAGTCGGTGTTGGAGCTCTTTTATCGGCTGCTAAATCTATTAAAGTATAATCCACTTCATGACCTACTGCGGAAATAATAGGAATTTTTGAGTTATAAGCAGCACGTACTAATATCTCATCGTTAAATGACCAAAGATCTTCTATAGAACCGCCACCTCTAGCAACGATTATAACACGTGGTTTATTTACCTCTTCTAAATTGTTAAATCCTTCAATTGCTTCAGCAATTTCATTGCCAGAATTTTCGCCTTGTACGCTAACCGGCCATATTATTATCCGAGTCGGAAAACGTTCGCGAATACGATGAATAATATCTTTAATAACAGCACCGGTTATTGAAGTGATAACGCCTATTTTATCAGGTAAAAAGGGTATAGGAATACGTATTTTATTAAATAAGCCTTCTTTCTCGAGCCTTGCTTTACGCTCATTTAGAATTTGCAGCATAGCTCCAAGTCCTGTGGGTTGCAAATTATCTACCGATAATTGATAACGTGAATTACCTGCATAACTTGAGAGTTTACCGCTAATTACTACTTCCATGCCGTCATTTAAAGGAAATTTGATTTTAGCAAGAATAGGACGCCAGCAAGTACAGGCTAAAATGGCGGTATTTTCTTTTAAGTTAAAATAAGCATGACCTGAGTTTGCTATTTTTAAGCCTGAAATTTCGCCTTTTACCTTAATATAGCCAAAATTATTTTCTAATAGCTCTTTGATTTTATTAGAAATCTCACTAACTGAAAACTCTTTGGTTGCTTGATGCGCAATGAAATTGTCTAGCATTTTATTAGTACTTGGTTTTTTGCGCTGAGGGTAACACATTATTCGTCATTACGAGGAGAAACTATAAGTTTTGACGAAGCAATCTCAGGAGTTTATCCTACTTCATGAGATGGCCACGTCGATGCTATGCATCTCCTCGCAATGATGATTATCATCTCCATAGAATAACCTTGTACTACAAAAGAGCAAGCAAAATTTTTTATTATTTGATATATTGCTAATAGCTTGCTATTATTTTTTACTATTAAAATATATTTATTAATATAAATGCTACTGCGAATAATATGTTTGCTTATTATCATAATATTTTCTTTGGTAAGTTTTGCCGCTCTTTCTAAGAATGGTCAAAATATTAAAATAAGCAATATTATAGCTGACTTCGTAGAGTATAATGAAAATCAGGATTTGATATATGCTAAAGGTAATATAAGAATTATCACGGATGAGTATTTATTAACAGCAGATAATTTACTTTATGATATAGAAAACGATATTTTAAGGGCAGAAGGTAATATCCGAATTAAGGATAAACAAAATCGGATAATAGAGGGAGACAAAGCGGTTTTAAAAGATGAATTTAAGAAAGGTATCATATCGGAATTCATTTTGCTTTCCGGTGATAATAATCTTTTAATTGCTAAACTTGCCGAAAGAATAGATGAAAATAATCTTAAGCTGCATCATGCCGAGTTTACCCCTTGTGATGTTGCTTGTAATAGAAATCCTATTTGGCAAATTGCTGCTAAGGATACTTATATTCATTCCGCAGAGCATAGAGTAGTTTATAAAAACGTGTTTTTTGAAGTGTACGGTGTACCGATTTGTTACTTACCGTATTTTTTCCATCCGACTCATACGGCCCCTGCAACTTCTGGATTATTGGTACCTGACGTCAAAAATAAAGGGTTTGGCATCCCCCTATATCTACGTGCAAAACCTAATATCGATTTTACTCTCACTCCAAGAATTTTTAGTAAATATCAAACTTATGAGCTAGAAGCACGTTATCGCCTGAATGATACCGATAATATGAATTTTCAAGTTAGTTACGGTAAATTACCGTATTTTCTAGAAAAAGATGGAAGTGTAGTGAAAAATAAAAAAGTTTCTTCTTATCATTATACAGCAAGCGGTAATTTTATTAGTACCGATAAAGTTTATGATTACGGTTTCAGGGTGGAGCGTACATCGGATAAAGCTTATTTAAAAAATTATTATAATAACTACGCTTCATATTTAACTTCTAAAATATTCTTAAATAAAATTCATGAGGCTGATTATTTTTCGGCGGAAGGATTAAGTTTTCAAGGCTTAGGTAGTAATGATCGTAAATATACCGATCCTCTAGTATTACCAAAAATCAATACAAAAAACATGATAAATTTGAATGATAATGACAACAGCCATATCGTTGTTGAAAATAATACGTTAATGTACAAAGAAAGAATAGGAAAACAAGTTGCTAGAACCTCTTTGCAACTATCCTTTATGCATAATGTGCTGACTGCTTCAGGACAAATTTTTGATTTTGCTGCTAAAGATAGAGGCGATTTTTATCTTGCTAGGTGGGATTATGTAGATAAGCCGAGAGAAAGTAAAGCATTTCAAAGGAATATACCGGAATTGCAAACTTTATGGCGTTATCCGTTAGTAGGCAATATAACAAAAACGATAAATTTAATTATTGAGCCGGTAGTTTCTTTTACTATGGGACGTAAACTATCTAAGAAAGATAAAAAATTTGTTATAATTGATCCTGCTAAATATGAATTATCCGAAAAAAATATCTTTTTATCCAACCGTTATAGCGGTATTGATTGCCATGATTTCGGTAATAGATTAAGTTACGGCTTAAATACTAGTATTGCTAAAGAAGAAAATTATTTAAAATTATTTTTAGGACACTCCCGTAATACAAGATATAGTATAAATTTGCCAGCTGATGATAAGGACAATGTAGGGCAGATACTAGGTAATCTTTCTAATAATTTAGAAGTGTTTTATAGCTTTCGGAAAGATAGATATTTCAGACCTATTAGGGATGAAGTGGGAGGAAATTTTAACTATGATAAGATTAACTTTCTAGGTAGTTTTATTCAGCTTACCAATCTTAACAAAGATTATTCCGTAGAAAGTATAAAGGTTTCAAATAATAGAGTACGACAATTTTATGGAGACATAAATTATCAGCTAGCGGAAAATTGGACTATAGGCTTTGGTGCACGCATTGATCTCTCTAGACGGTCTCCAAATTTACTTACGCGAACTATTAGGATGACATATGCTAAAGATTGTGTTAGAATTACTGCAAAGATTTATTCCGATTATATAGCCGATGAAAGTAGAGGAATCAAAAAGACTACCTCTTCGCCGACTATTTCTATCGGTTTAAAAGTTTTAAACATGTGAGTATACTCGTTTTATTTGAAAAATTGGCTATGTCGTCTTATAAGTTCTGCGGTGCTCACGTACTAAATGTACGCTCCGCTCCTTGACTTATAGACTCCTTGGTCTTTTCCAAATAAAACTTCGTCTACTTACTGGTCACTTATTCAGAGTATCACATGAGAAAATTATTATTAATCATTACCGTTTTTTTTACTTTTAATGTAGCACAAGCATCATTACCGAATATAGTAGCATCCGTAAATGATGAACCTATTACTCTTAATGAGTTCCGTGCTAGAAAAAAAATGATTATGGCACTAAATAATGTTGAAAGTCTAACGCCTGCTCAAGATAAGCAGCTAAGTGACTTAGCACTTAAGAGCTTAATTGACGAATCTTTGCTTTTTCAATATGCAGGAGATAGAGAAATTCCGCAAGAAGAGATAGAGAACGCTATTAAGTCTATTGAAGATCGTAATAAAATGCCTCACGGTTCTCTTCTTCAGTATCTAAAAAGCAGATCAGTTAATCCTGATAGTTTTATTTCCCAAATTAAATCTGAGTTGATTAAAATGAATATTTTATCAAGTCTATCAAGATCGGTACAAGTAAGTAATAAAGAAATAGATGTTGCAATTTTATCTAGCGATCAAAAAGACGTAGAAATTTCAATGCAAGTATTTACATCTAAAGATGGTGGCAATAAAGCGTTTACGCAGATGAATAATTTGAAAAATCGACTAAAAAAATGTGCGGATGTTAAAAAATCGCTTTATGATAATTTTGCTACTATGCAAATTATTACCGATAAGCTTAGCAAGATAGAAGGTGTAAAACAAACTATTGTAAAGGACTTAACTCCTGATAAAGCAAGTAATGTTTTTGAAGTAAATAACAAATTTGAAATAACATTAGTGTGCAGCAAAAAAATATTAAATGTTAATGAAGATGAAAATAATTATGTAGTAAATTTCCTAACCAATAAAAAGATTTCGCAAAAAGCACAAAAAATGTTTGAAAATATGCGTAAGAAAGCAGCTATAAAAATAATGCTGCCGTCTTAGTGTGTTATTCTATGTCATTCCCGCGTAGGCGGGAATCCAGACAAATAACCTTGATTATTAATACAGAATTATATTTGATAAAAACAAACATATAAAAACAAGTTTTTATATGTTTTACTGGATTCCCGCTTTCACGGGAATGACATACCCTATGCTCCCTTCAATTGCAAAACACGCAGCTTTACATCAAGTTAATCCTCTTAAAAAGCACGGACAAAATTTTATTTTTGACAGTAGTCTATGTGATAAAATCGTACGTGCAAGTAACCTGGCAGAAAATAGCCGAGTATTAGAAATAGGGCCCGGCACAGGAGGGTTAACTAGGTCAATATTGCAGAAAAATCCTGAATCCTTAACTGTTATAGAAACAGATGAGAGATGCCTCCCGCTCCTTAATGAGATTAAAGAATATTATCCTAATCTAAATATTATTAAACAAGATGCTCTTAAAATAAATTTAACTGATTTAAGCTGTGATATAGTCAATTCAGTTGGATTTGCATACAAGAAGCGAGAAGCGAAGCCTATAACTAATAGGAGAGCGAACGATATAGGCGAGTCTAAATCAATTGACTATAAAGTAACTATAATCTCTAATTTACCGTACCATATAGGTACTGAGTTAGTGATTAGATGGCTGAAAGAAGCACGGCTAATTACTAGTATGACGCTAATGTTACAAAAGGAAGTAGTAGAACGTATTTGTGCTATACCCTCAACTAAAGCATATGGCAGGTTATCGGTAATATGTCAGTTAATAGCTAAAGTGGAAAAGTGCTTTGACGTAGCGCCAACTGCTTTCTATCCACCTCCTAAAGTATATTCTGCGATAGTTAAACTAATACCTTTAGAAAATTCGCCGTCTATTGCTCTGATAAATAAAGTTGAGCAAATAACAAAGCTTGCTTTTGCAGGACGACGGAAAATGATCAAATCATCACTGAAAAATCTTGTACCTAATATACATGAAGTATTAACTCAGTTGAAAATCAATGATAATTATCGCGCTGAAAATCTTGCCCCTCAAGATTATTTGAGAATTGCTGAAATACTATAGCTTGCATCATTCAGCTTTATCTAACTTTTTTGCTTCTGCTTCTTGCTGTAGTTTATATTCTGCTGCTTTTTCGTCTATATAGTTAAAAAAGAAATAACAGAAAGTTAAAAAACTAGTCAAAACTATGCATTTTGAACTTTTAATTTCTTTTCTTCCTTTTCATCAATATAAGACTCAGAGGTTAAAATTTCTTCTTTATATTTTAACTCTTTAAAATTAGCTTATATATTAATGATAGAGTTTAATTATCATGTGAGAGAAGTAATTTATAGGGGGGAATAAGTTAATAATTATATATTTAATAAATCTATCTTACTCAAAAATACGGCTTTTTCTATTTACTAGGTAAATACAATTTAGTTCTTGAGTCTTATAATAAAGCAATTGAACTTGATCCTACAAATTCTAAAGCACAATATAATAAACAACATTTATTAAAGCGTATGTGTTATTAAGTAAAAAACGCTGCAAAGCTTTTACTTATTGCCTTTTCAATCTATTCTGTTTGCTAGATTTCTTTAGTCTAAAATAAGCGAAGCAGTGATGCTATTCGTCTATTGTAATTTGCTTGATTTCGACAATTGTCTTATACAAATGTTCAGCTAAAGTAAACATATTAAATAGCATTGGCTTGGTGGTTAGTGTTTTGTGGCAATCTCTAAATCAGTTTCACTCATAATATCTAGTTGCGATGTGAATTAATACATTAGGGTCACAGCTACGCATTAATTTCGGTTATCGCTACAGGTTTCCTTGATATCAACAGCCTCAAGTGCCTATAAGATATTTAAAAGTTCCAGGGTGAGCGAAAAAAGACGTTTAGTAAATTTAATATTTGGGAACTTAATATTGAAACCTGAAAAGCTTGATTTTATGCTACGTTCGCTGTTTGATACATTGGTGAATTTGCCTAAAAATGGCGAATGGTACCCGCGGCCGGACTTGAACCGGCAAGAGCTTACGCTCCACGGATTTTAAGTCCGTTATGTCTACCATTCCATCACGCGGGCAGCTGTGGATATTAAGGTTGCATTTGCTAAGTGGACAGATTAATAAAAAAAATACGAAAAAGCAAGTACTTTTATCGTTAATATATTAGTCTGATATGAAATAAGTTATTAAACACATTTAAAATCGTTAGTTTACTCATTAATTTATTAGATAATTAACTTAAATAGTGACAAAATAGTAATAATATGATAGATTAGTTTCAGGAAGTAATACTTTCTCTTGCATGTTATTGACATGTTTATTGACAAATGCCGCAAGGTAAGGTAGTTTTGCATAATGAATTTTTATCGGCTCTTATATTTAAGTAAGGCTTAAAGTAAAATTTAAGTTTTAGTTATTATAAGCGTGTGTTAAGTTCAAATAAGTAATTTCTATCTAATAAAGGTTTTTATGGCTACAAATATAGTAGGTAAAGTTAAGTGGTATAATTCTACAAAGAATTTTGGATTTATTGAACAGGACAATGGCGGCAAAGATGTGTTTGTACACAAATCAGCCGTAGACGCAGCAGGTTTACATAGCCTTGAAGAAGGACAAGATGTAATTTTTGATCTTGAAGAAAAGCAAGGAAAAGCCTATGCTGTTAACCTCAGAATTAAATAAATTTATAATACCAAAAGCAGCTATCCAAAATTGTTTATAATTTAGGGTAGCCTAGTCATCTTTATCAAAATAGTAAATATTTTGTTTTTGTCTTATAATAACCTATATAATTTTAAGTATAATAAATTATTTTTACTAAAGGGCATGAAAGTGCCCTAATATTATTCTGGCTTGAATAAGATTCTAAAATAGTTTCATTATTCATTATCGTTTTATATATTTAGTGGGTGTTTTGTAATCTAGCTTAAGCATATTTTTTGATTCAGGATAATTATATAAGTCGTTATTTTAATTTACTATAACTTATTTTTTATACAATAGACCTCTTGCATAACTTATCTTATAAAGGGAATAAGAACTTCTACTCTACGCAGCGTACATAGTTAAGTATGTAAGGATGAGAGAGCAGTGTCGATGTCTCATATATCTTTAAGAAATGAGTTATGTTAAGAGGTCTAATCAATAATGTGCATATTTTGATTTAAAACTATATTGGATTATATAATGAAAAATTTTAATTTATCTGAAGAATTAATTATTGCTCTCGAGACAATGAATATAACTGAGCCGACTGAAATACAAAAGCAATCGATTCCGGTTGCAATGGCGGGATCGGACATACTCGCTTCTAGCCAAACAGGTTCAGGCAAAACTCTTGCTTATTTATTGCCGTTAATTGATTCATTTATTAAAAATAAAACTACTGCTTTAATTCTTGTTCCGACTAGAGAATTAGCAACGCAAATACACAGTACTTTAAATAAAGTAACTACATCCTATAAAATTAATAGTGCAGTTTTGATAGGCGGTGAACCGATGCCTAAACAATTTATGCAATTAAAAAAGAATCCAAAAGTGATTATTGGTACGCCGGGGCGTATTATCGATCACTTAAATAGGGGAAGTCTAAAAATTGATCGTATAGGCATAACCGTACTTGACGAAATGGATAGAATGCTTGATATGGGGATGAAAGAACAATTAGAAGAAATCAATAAATTTTTACCGGAAAAAAGACAAGTTTTAATGTTTTCCGCTACTATGCCAAAACATATTATTGCTGTTTCTCAAAAATATCTAAACAATCCGGTACGTATTACGGTAGGTGCTACTAATAAAGCAGCTGCAGAAATAAAACAGGAATCAATGCATGTTTCTGATAAAGAAAAATTTAGTGCATTAACTAAACAACTTGGTAATAGGGAAGGATCGGTCATTATTTTTGTGAAGACTAAACGTTCTGCCGATCAATTAGCTAAAATGTTGAAATATGAAAATCATACAGCAGAAGCTATACACGGTGATTTAAGTCAGCGTCAACGTGAAAGAGTAATTTTATCATTTCGTAAGTCAAACCATAGAATAATGGTAGCAACTGATGTAGCGGCTCGTGGGCTTGATATTCCTCATACACAGCATGTTATTAATTATGATTTACCTATGTGTCCTGAAGATTATTTACATAGGATAGGTAGAACGGGTAGAGCAGGGGCTACCGGACATGCGTTGTCTTTTATTTCTCCTGATGATGTTATTAGATGGCGTGCAATCGATCGTTTAGTAAATAAAGGAGAATCTACGCCACGTAGTGAGTTTAGAAGTGATAAAAATAATCGTAAAAGATCATTCGGTAAAAGAGCCAGCGGTGACGGTAAAAAGTTTAATGCTTTTGATAGTAGCCGTAAAAGAACCTTTGATGGTAACAGCTACGGTAATAAAAGAAAGAAAGTATCGTAGTTTAGATTTACGTCATTTATATCATTGCGAGGAAATTACGTAAGTAATTGACGAAGCAATCTCAAGAGTTTATTATTATTTCATGAGATTGTCACGTAGCCTTATGGCTGCTCGCAATGACGATTAGATATCCATGCGGGCGATGATGCCTTTGCAGGAATGACAACCGTATATTTTAAAGGAGGATAAATTCATAAGTTTAAATTTTTCACGATTTCAATATATATCTAATATTTTCTTTATATTAATAATTTCTTTTCCTGGAGGTTTAATTTATTTACTTACCGGTTCAACTCTTTCTTTTTGGCTTCGAGAATCCGGTTTTGATAAAATCACTATCGGGCTTTTTAGTTTAGTGAATTTTATTCATATATTTAAATTTTTATGGGGTCCTTTGCTTGAAAAAGTAAGTTTTGCTCCTTTAAGTAAGCGGGGATATAAATATTGTTTAATTATTGCTTTGGTTAGTTGTATTTTTTGTGTATATGTTCTAACAAATTTTAACCCTAACACTCATTTTATACCATTTGCTTTATGCTTAGTAGCTGTGGCATTTTTTTCGTCCATTTATGATATGTTACTTCAATCATCACAGATGTTACTGATTACAAATAAAAATTGGGGCATAAGTGAGGCAGCTTGTACTACAGGCTTTAGAATAGGTATACTTATAGCAGGTTCAGGAGCGTTATATTTATCTACTATCATATCCTGGCAAGATGTTTATCGTGCTATGGCAATTTTATGTATACCGTCATTATTATTAATTATAATCTATCCGCTTAAATTTAAAGATAAGATAATTATTAATGATTTTGATAGATTTTGGCATGCTTTTTATGATTTTGTCAAGAAACCTAAATGGCTAATAATTGTTAGTGTTATGCTTCTATATCGTCTTCAAGATAATTTTCTGTCAATTATGCCGAATATGTTTTATCTCGATATTGGGTATACGAAGAAAGATTTAGCTCTTGGATATAAAGCTTTCGGTATGTGTGCTACAATCCTTGGAGGTTTTATAGGTGGGTTTTTGTGCCGAAAATATGAATATTCTTATTTGCTTAAAAGAGTATTAATATATCATGCTTTATCTAGCCTATCTTTTTTATTTCTCTATTTTTATAATCGAGATATTACAAGTTTGTATATAGCGGTCTTCTTTCAAGAATTTACCAAGGGCTTAACTATGTCGCCGTTTTTTTCTTACCAATTAAGATGCTGTAGTGCTAAATATTGTATAACCCAAATTGCTTTAATTACTTCTATTGCTTATATTAGTACCATATTGTTTGGTAGTATTTCAGGCTATGCAGCTACTTATTTAGGCTGGACTTATTTCTTTATTGTAGCAGGATTCTGTTTTATACCGGCTTATATATTAATTAGATATTTGCCGCCTTATGTTATTTCTAGCTAAAGCGGGAATCTAGCAAAATATTTATAATTGTCATTGCGAGGAGGCGTTGTTGTGTGGATCAATTTCACCTCTGTCATCCCGTGGTTTGACACCGAGTGCTTTACCGGTCCCTGCAACAATGCCTTGCGAGGAGCGTAGCGACGTGGCAATCTCTCTTAAATTGCATGAGATTGTTTCGTCGGCATAAATGCCTTCTTGCAATGACGTGGATAGGTAGTATTGGATTCCTGCTGCCGCAGGAACGACATACTTTTGAGCGCCATGTAAAAATGCCTAAATACAAATATATTGTAAAAGTAGTACTATCAATTTATAATAATCAACAAATTTATTAGTGTGCTTTAATTATGTTTATTCAAACTGAAGATACTCCAAATCCGGATGCAATAACATTTTTCCCAGGGCAGGAAATAAGTAGTGATCAGCCGGTATTTTTTAGTGAGCTTGCTGAAGTAAAAGGAAGAAGCAAACTTGCAGAATCATTATTTTATATTAATAATGTAAAATCGGTGTTTTTCGGTAGTGATTTTATAACAGTAACTAAACAAGCTGAAGGTAATTGGCAAGTTATAAAGCCTGAAATTTTAATGGTTATTATGGATCATTTTGTTTCAGGCTTTCCTGTATTTGAAGAAAACACCAAAGCAGATAATGTAAATCATAACCTTGATGGGCTTTCGGAAATAGAGAAGCAAATCGTAGAGATTATTGAAACTAGGGTGCGTCCATCTGTTGCACAAGACGGCGGCGACATAATATATAAAGGCTTTGAAAACGGTGTAGTTAAATTAGCACTTCGTGGTGCATGCCTTGGATGTCCTAGTTCCACCATCACCTTAAAAAACGGCATTGAGTCCATGCTTAAACATTTTGTACCGGAAGTGCAAGAAGTTGAAGCTGTAGAGGAAGATTTTGAGTAATTTAGTATGCTAACTGTGTTAGTCTTCGTCATTGCAAGAAGAAACTGCAAGTTTCGACTAAGCAATCTAGTAAAAATTTCTGGTTTACAGAATTTTTGATTATTTTTTCTGGTTCTTCCTTTGCAGAATTGATTGTATCATTTTGATGCCAAATAACGTAATGTAGTTCAACATCTTTTGGAGCATATACTACGATAGGTAGTTTGCTATTATATCTTCAAAATGTTTCATCGCCTAAAAATACACTAACCGTTTGTATGGTTGCTTTTACGTTTGGGCATGCCATCATTGTACTAGCAGGGTGATCGCTAACTTGATCGATTATATAATAATTATATCCCCATCCTTCTAAAGTTTTTGTTTCCAGCTTACCACCAAACCAAACACGATTACAATCTTGCATTGCATTTTTTGTTGCTTGCAATTCTACTTTTAGCTTTTCTTCATTTGACTCTGTAGGTAAATGAATTACATAACACTTTTGATTTTCAAGTGGTGTAGGATAGGGTGCAATATCTTTTAACCGCTTATCGGTATCGGCTAATAAATCAGTATTTAAAAAACATGATAAAATAGTATAATTTTATTTGGCATATGATTATTTTTTTAATTAGAATCCATTATCTCGCCTAGAGGAGTTATATAAGAAGCATTTATTTTACCATTGGCTATAATATCAGTACTAAAGCCTTCACTATAGTCAACATCACCATTTTCGTTTATTTTTGTACTTAAAAATAATATAGAATTTTCAAATTTATTTTCTTTTAATATAGGCTGATTATTTAAACTAAAAACTTTCATGGCAAGCCTTTCATTATTAGGTAATCTAAAATATATTTCTGATCCGTTATTGGATTAAAATTACATTTATTATAAGCACCTAATAATAATAAATTATTTAATATATCTATAGTAACTTGTTCTTCAAGGTTTATAATCTTAGGAAATAATATGTAATTATTGTGATTATTTTGTATATTTGAAATAAGAATACTTTGAGAGTTATATTGTTGTTTTTCCAAATATATTTTTGCAAAATTATGTTGTTTTAATTCTGTAAAGGTTAGTTCAGCCTTATATTTTTGTTTGTCACTAGAAAAGTTAGGTAGCGTTTCTATTAAATGAAAATCAAGGGAGGTTGCGCTAAATCTTGTATTCAGCATATTATTTTGATTTAATTCGGTAAAATCTAATGCGGCATAGTATGTTGCTCCTCCGTCAATGTCTAAACTATATACAGGCTTATCTTCCAATATCTCTTCAAATAAATCTTCCCATAGCTCGTGTAACTCTTGTAAAAAATTTTGAACATGTTCTTTAGTTTTACAAACATCAATTTGATTTGCAAAGCTTTTTGCTATAAAAAACTTTAAATCTTTTTGATCCGATAAAGATAAATCATGAATGTGACATTTAAATGTTTTATCTACATAATTTATTAGTGATGCAGTATCTGCAGGAAAATTTTTAGTTATTTCTAATAATTCTTTTTTTATGCTGTTCTGAAATTATATTCATTTTCTAATCTAATCCCGTTTCTTTCTTAAAAAAGCCGGTATGTCATGAATATCAGACTCTTTATTATCTTGATCTAGAGTACTAACAACAACGTTTTTGCGTTCTAAAGTTTGATTATTTGAAGCACGCAGAGAACCCCATATTTTTCCTAAAAATGATGGTTTGGGTGAGTCATCTTCAGATTTGTTGAAAGTATTGGCATGTAACCCTAGCTCTTTTTTATTTCCGATAAAATTTTGATTTATTGGAGAGTCGGTAATTTCAATATTTTCGGTACTGTAGCTGTTAAAATCAGGCATTTCTTCTATTTGTGTAGGTTGTGCTATAGCTTTATTATAAGTTTCCTCAGGAACTATATTGGTAGTTTCAGCTATTGCGGGTTTATATGTCGGTACTTTATCGGCATCAATACCGGTAGCAACAACTGATACTCTGATCATTCCTTTTAATTCCGGATTAAATGTTGAACCGAAAATAATATTAGCATCAAGGTTGTCTACTTCTTCTCTAATTCTATTAGCAGCGTTGTCAACTTCAAATAAGGTCATGTCGGAACCGCCGGTAATATTGATTAATACACCTCTTGCACCGCACATTGAGCTATGATCTAGCAGTGGATTTGAAATTGCAGATTCTGCCGCTTTAATAGCTCTATCTTCGCCACTAGCTTCACCTGTACCCATCATTGCTTTACCCATTTCACTCATTACTGCTTTAATATCGGCAAAATCAAGATTAATAAGTCCCGGCATAATCATTAAATCCGTTACTCCTCTAACGCCTGCATGTAATACGTCATCTGCCATTTTGAAAGCATCGGCAAACGTCGTTTGTTCATTAGCAATACGGAATAGATTTTGGTTCGGTATTACAATTAAAGTATCAACGAATTGCTGTAATTCAATAAGTCCTTTATCGGCAGTTTTCATACGATGACCGCCTTCAAAATGGAAAGGTTTAGTTACTACCCCAACCGTAAGGATGCCTAGTTCTTTAGCAATGCGTGCAATAACCGGTGCAGAACCGGTACCTGTACCACCGCCCATACCTGCCGTAATAAATACCATATTGCTATTTTCTAGGTAATTACGAATTTCGCTTTCTGATTCTTGAGCAGCAAGTGCTCCAACCTCAGGAGAAGCTCCTGCCCCAAGACCTCTAGTCGTAGAAACACCGAGTTGTATTTTGTTAGTGCATAAAGAATGTTCAAGCGATTGTGCATCAGTATTAGCTACTACAAAATTAGCACCTTGCAGATTAGCACTAATCATATTATTTACTGCATTACTACCTGCACCCCCAACGCCAAAAACTGTAATGGTTGGTTTTAATACTATATTTTCAGGAGCTTTGATATTTAAAACCATGATACTCTTTTATTTTATATAATTAATGTTTAAGTATAATAAAAGATTTAGAAATTTCCATAAACTTTTTATGAAAAATATGGATTATTGTATTATAAAATAGTGGAATGCCGTTATTATGACATGCTTTGATTAATGCTTTATAGTTAGTGGTCATAGGTAAGTACTTCATGCATGGCAGTTAATAAATAAGTTGTATCATATGTAGTAAGATTGTTGGCTCTTGCAGTTTAATTTCATGTATGGAAAAATTTAAATTTGATATATTAAGGGGGAGAGAGTTTAAAAAATCTATAATTTTAATAACCTCTACTGATTTTATTCTAGCACGTTTTTCTGCTATTAATATTACATTAGTTACTTCAAGTCTCCAAAGAGGCGGTACTATCACTCTAAACTTATAACAATAATCTAATGTAAAATCTGAATATTTATCACGTTCATCATAAAAGAACCATGAGACAGTTATGGAGCAATCGGCTATAAACGGTTTAGAATTCACCATTGTCTACCTTCATCTCTAAGCTCTTTAATTAGTATAAGGAGCTCTAATGTTTTGCTTTTGTGGAATTCTCTTATTTGCTCTACTATATTATCCATTTTAGGTTTTTGAGTTATAATTTTTGCAACCGGCGTATTATGCTTACAAATGGTAATTTGCTCTCCGTCTTGTACACGCTGTATTAGATCAGAAAAATGAGTTTTTGCTTCGAGTAGGTTAATTTGATTAGATAAATTTTGTTTCACATAGGTAATATAATAATAGACTAATTTAATATTATCCTATTTATAAGATTTTATACAGTAATATTAATAGTTTAAATTAATATCTTTGTATAAAACCTAAGATTGACTAACCATTTTTTCAGGTACTACTATTTTATCAAATTTTGCTTCCGATAGAAGATTGAGTTTTTTAGCTGCTTCTTTTAAAGTGATCCCGTGCTTATGTGCTTCTTTAGCAATTTTTGCAGCATTATCATAGCCTATATGTGGATTAAGAGCTGTAACAAGCATTAGAGATTTATCACGTAAATCATTAATGCGTGCTATATTGGGTTCTAATCCTTTAACACAGTGAGTAACAAAGCTATTTACGCTATTGGATAACAGCTCTATAGATTGTAGGATATTGTATATTATTACGGGTTTAAATACGTTAAGTTCAAGATGTCCGTTTGAGCCGGCAATAGTAACCGTAACATGATTCCCCATCACCTGACTGCACACCATTGTTAAAGCTTCGACTTGTGTAGGGTTTACTTTACCGGGCATAATAGAAGAACCAGGTTCATTTTCAGGTAAATGTAGCTCACCAAGACCGCATCTTGGACCGGAGCCGAGCAGTCTTATATCATTTGCTATTTTCATTAAGCTAACTGCTATAGTATTAAGAGTTCCTGAAAATTCTACTAGTGCGTCGTGAGCAGCTAGACTTTCAAATTTATTAGGAGCCGTCTTAAAGGGTTGTTTAGTAAACTCTGCCACTTTCTCGGCAAATTTTATATCAAAGCCTATTTTTGAGTTAATACCTGTACCGACTGCTGTGCCTCCTTGGGCAAGTAGATAAACTTTTTGTAGTGCATTTTCTATGCGTTCTAAAGCATACTCTATTTGTGTAATATATCCGGAGAATTCCTGTTTAAGAGTTAAAGGAGTTGCATCCTGCAAGTGGGTACGTCCTATTTTTATGATTTTGTCCCAATCTTTTGACTTATCCTGCAAAGAGGTCAGTATATTATTCAAAGCTGGTATCAGTTGCTGTTTAGTTGCAAGTACGGTTGCTATATGCATAGCGGTTGGAAAAGAGTCGTTGGATGATTGTCCTTTATTAACATGATCGTTAGGATGTACCGGAGATTTGCCGCCTTTCTTGCCTGTTAATTCTTCGTTGGCAATAGAGGCAATAACCTCGTTCATATTCATGTTTGTTTGTGTTCCTGAACCTGTTTGCCAAACTACTAAAGGAAAATTATCCTCAAATTCGCCTTCTAAGATTCTATCCGTGGCTTTATCTATACTTATAGCGATTTTAGCTTCTAAATCACCAAACTCATGATTAACCTGTGCTGCACATTTTTTTAAAATAGCAAGAGCACGAATTAAAATTTCAGGCATTTTTTGCTTGCCTATTTTAAAATTTTCTAAAGATCTTTGAGTTTGAGCCCCCCAATAAAATTTTTCTTCTATTTGAATTTCTCCAAAAGAATCACTTTCGGTTCTGTAATTTTTCATAAATTGTTAAATGTTATATAATTATCTATTTTTTTCATAAAATGATCACTTACTGCATTCAAGTCTAATTGCTGGGCTAATTTAGCAAAGCTATAATATAATTTGTCTGTTAAAGAAGCTTTTTTTAGATTCTTAGCAATAAATATTAATGTGCTTTCTATCATAAGATTACGATTAAAACTATAAAATTTTTGCCAATGTTCGTTATATTTAGGTTCGGAAGATGTTATATAATCGGAATATATAGGTTTAGTAATTACTGTTTTACCTTGATATATATCAAATATAATATCATTAATTAATCTTTCATTCTTGAGGTTATTGATCACTTTATCAAAAAAATTGTTTAATATAGCTGTTGTTATCTCTTTTTCTGTAAGTGCATTTATAAATATGTCTAATTGTTTTTCAAAACTCTCGATAATTTGTTCATTTGGTTCCCTTTTCATTACTTTTCTCTCAAATTAATTGATATAATAAAAGTTTATGACTTTAATTTTAGTAGACTAAATATTTATATCGAAGTAAATAAAAAACAATATTTGATTTATTAAAAATATTATTTATGTAATGAATGAAAAATTATAGAAGCGGCATTTGATACATTAAGACTTTCTACTCTCTGAGAAATAGGGATTTTGGCTAAATAATCACATGTTTCTGCAACTAATCTTCGTATACCTTTATCTTCTGAGCCAAATACCAATACTATTTTGTCGGAAATTAATGTATCGGTAAAGTAGTCATTTGCAGAACCTGTTAGACCTATAATCCAAAAGCCGTGTTTTTTAAGATAATTCATACATGAGCGTAAGTTAGTAACTTTAATTATAGGTATTAATTCTAAAGTACCGCAAGCCGCTTTAGCAATGCTGCCGCTTTCATTTGGAGAATTATCTTGAGGTAATATTATAGCATTTATATCAAAAGCAGCGGCACTACGAATAATTGCGCCAATATTTTGTGTGTCTGTTATTTGATCAAGAATCGCAATTTTACATTTTGGATTTGTTATATCTATGTCCTCTAAATTGTAAGAAAAAATTGGTCTAATTTTTGCAGCTATTCCTTGATGTGTTTGGTTTTCCAGTAATTTAGATAAAATATCGTTATTAACAATTTCATAAGCTCTAGTACCTATTAATTTTTTATTTGTCTCAAAAATTTCCCTAGTGCATAAAATATTGTCAATTTGACGTTTTGGATTATTTAGAGCAGAAAATACAGGATGTTTCCCATACATATAATAACAATGTTTAGAATCAAGTTTTTTATTTTGCATCTTATTGAAAACCGTCAGTAATTTGTTCTTGACAGAAACTACTATTTATTATAGAAAGTTACAACTAAATAAATGTGCAAGATGCTATTTGTTTATTTGATGATTCGGCAAGAAGTTTTATAAGTCCTAATACTAATTATATATTGTATTTTACAGTGAATTAGTCTATTTAATACAGTAAAGTTCTTTAGGAGGGGTGGCCGAGTGGTCAATGGCAGCAGACTGTAAATCTGCCCGCGTAAGCGTTCGAAGGTTCGAATCCTTCTCCCTCCACCACTTAAATGGTTCAGGGAAGCATATCATTTTATTTAAAAATAAAACATAATTGTGTATATTTATAAATCTGAATAAAATTGATATAGCACTGTTAACAAAATAACTTTGAAATTATTTTATTAATAGTGCCACAATGCGGGTGTAGCTCAATGGTAGAGTTCCAGCCTTCCAAGCTGGCTGTGTGGGTTCGATTCCCATCACCCGCTCCAGAGATAGTGGTAACAAATAAATTTAGCAAAAAAATGCACTTATAAAAAAATAACTTGTATTAAACCTAAAAAATTGTAGAGAGTAATAATATGGCAAAAGCAAAATTTGAACGAACTAAACCGCACGTTAATATAGGTACGATCGGTCACGTAGATCACGGTAAAACTTCCTTAACCGCAGCAATAACTATAGTACTTGCTAAGACAGGTGGAGCACAAGCTACAGCGTATGATCAAATTGATGCTGCTCCTGAAGAAAAAGAAAGAGGTATAACTATTTCTACTGCACACGTAGAATATGAGACTAAAAATAGACACTATGCACACGTAGATTGTCCGGGACACGCTGACTATGTAAAGAACATGATAACCGGTGCCGCTCAGATGGACGGTGCAATATTAGTAGTTTCTGCTGCTGATGGTCCTATGCCGCAAACTAGAGAGCATATATTACTAGCAAAACAGGTAGGTGTGCCTGCTATGGTAGTATTCTTAAATAAAATAGATATGGTGGATGATCCTGATCTATTAGAACTAGTAGAGATGGAAGTAAGGGAATTATTATCAAAATATGGTTTCCCGGGTGATGAAATACCTATTATTAAAGGTTCTGCACTTCAAGCTTTAGAAGGAAAGCCTGAAGGTGAAAAAGCTATTAATGAGCTAATGGATGCAGTAGATAGCTATATACCGCAGCCTGTAAGAGCTACGGATAAACCTTTCTTAATGCCAATAGAAGATGTATTCTCTATTTCAGGAAGAGGTACTGTTGTAACTGGTAGAGTAGAGTCAGGAATAATTAAGGTAGGTGAGGAAATTGAAATAGTCGGTCTAAAAGATACGCAAAAAACTACCTGTACCGGTGTAGAAATGTTCAGGAAATTACTTGATGAAGGACAAGCCGGAGATAATGTTGGCATATTACTACGCGGTACAAAAAGAGAAGAAGTTGAAAGAGGACAAGTTCTCGCAAAACCTGGTAGCATAAAACCGCATGATAAGTTTGAAGCTGAAGTATATGTGCTTAGTAAAGAAGAAGGTGGACGTCATACCCCATTTACTAATGACTATCGTCCGCAGTTCTATTTTAGAACAACAGATGTTACCGGTACAATAAAATTGCCTGCTGATAAGCAGATGGTTATGCCTGGAGATAATGCTACTTTTACAGTGGAATTAATTAAACCGATTGCGATGCAGGAAGGGTTGAAATTCTCTATACGTGAAGGTGGTAGAACAGTGGGTGCCGGCGTAGTAACTAAAATAAATAATTAATTGATTTTATAAATACCTATTATTTTTTAATAATAGGTATTTATATTTTAAGATGTAATAGACATTTTTCCGAACCGGCTTATAGAGAAGAATTTGAAGGAGGTACGGAATGCAGAACCGCAGCGTATATAACGGACGTGAGGATTCGAGTGCCGGATCGACGTACAAATTACCTCTAGAAGTACAGTGTGGAAAGATGTCTAAAAAAATATCTTGCTGTTTAAATATTAGGTTTACTGAATGAAAAATAAAATCAAAATTCGTTTAAAATCATTTGATCATCGTAGTCTTGATCAAGCTACAAAAGAGATAGTTAGTGCTGTTAAAAGAACGTTTGCTAACATTAATGGCCCTATTCCTTTACCTAAAAAAATTGGAAGATTTACCGTAAATAGGTCTCCTCATGTACATAAGAAGTCAAGAGAGCAATTTGAAATTAGAAAGCATAAAAGATTATTAGTTATAGGTGATCCGAATCCGGCGGTGGTCGATGCTTTAAGTAAAGTTGATTTAGCAGCAGGTGTTGATGTAGTGATTGAATTAGAGAGTGGGGAATAAATGAGAACCGGTATAATTGCTCAAAAAATTGGGATGACTAGTGTTTTTAATGATAAAGGCGAAAGAATTTCTTTAACATTAGTAAAAGTTGATGATTGTCAAGTAGTAGGACATAAAACTCTAGAAAAACATGGATATAATGCTTTGGTTATAGGTGTAAAAGATAAAAAAATATCTAGAGTAACCAAACCTATGAGACAAGTTTTTGCTAATGCTAAAATATCTCCTAAAACTAAATTAAAAGAATTTAGAATTTCTGAAGAGAATTTTATTGATATAGCAGCAAGTCTAGAAGTAGACCATTTTACGGCAGGACAATTTGTGGATATAACGGCAACTACTATAGGTAAAGGATTTGCCGGTAGTATGAAAAGACATAATTTTAGAGGTCTTGAAGCTTCTCACGGTGTTTCGATATCCCATCGTTCGCATGGTTCTACAGGACAAAGACAAGATCCAGGAAAGGTTTTCAAAGGCAAAAAAATGGCCGGTCATATGGGATGTAACCAAGTTACTATTCAAAATTTGAAAATATTTGCCGTTGATAAAGAGCGTAAGCTTATTATGATTCAGGGTAGTATACCCGGTCACAAAAATTCGTATCTTTCAGTAAAAGATGCAATAAAAAAGATTTCAATCACTGTATAATAGATATTTAGACATGTTTGTTGAGGTTAAAGGTTATCACGTTAACAAAACGCCATGCAATATTATTTATATAAAAGTTTTATATAAGACTGTATAAGGTTAAAATAAAGATGAAAACTAAAATATTAAGTCTTGCTAATGAAGAAGTTGGTGAGATTAGCTTAAATGAAGATATATTTGCTGTTGAATTTATCAGAGATGATATAATAAAGCAGGTTATTGATTGGCAGAGAGCTAAGGCAATGTCTGGTAACCACAAAACTAAAACAGTATCAGAAGTATTAGGAACCACAAAAAAACCGTTTAAGCAAAAAGGTACAGGTAATGCAAGACAAGGCTCCCTTAGATCGGTACAGATGCGTGGTGGTGGTGTAGCTCATGGACCTAGAGTACGTAGTCATGCAACGAAATTACCTAAAAAAGTACGAAAACTTGGTTTAATTCATGCTTTATCTGAGAAATGCGCTGAAGGAAAATTATTAGTAATAGATTCTTTAAAGTTAGATAAGCCTAAAACTTCTGCTCTTGTAAATATATTAAACAAATTTCAAGGAAAAAGTTTCTTTGTAATAGATGGAAATGAAGTAGATATTAATTTTTCTTTAGCTGCAAAAAATATTTATAATACTGTGATTGTTCCACAAATAGGAGCCAATGTTTATGATATAATACGACATGAATATGTCCTATTATCACAAGAAGCAGTGAGTGTTTTAGAAGAGAGGTTAAGATGAGTTCTTATAAATACTACGATTTAATTAGAAAACCTATTATTACAGAAAAAACTACAACCCTTTCCGAACAAAATAAATACGCTTTTTATGTAGATAAATTTGCTAAAAAACTTACCCTTAAAAAGGCTATAGAAGAAATATTTAAAGTAAAAGTAAAAAAAGTGAATATTTTAAACGTTAAAGGTAAGAAGAAAAGATTTAAAGGAATTATAGGGACTCAAATCAATAGAAAGAAAGCTATTGTTACATTAGAAAAAGACCATAATATCGATTTTGCCGGAGGAATTAAATAAATGGCTTTAAAAAACTTTAATCCAATTACTCCTTCTCTTAGAGAGTTAGTTCAAGTTGATAAAACTAGTTTATGGAAAGGCAGACCTTTAAAATCTTTGACCAAAGGTATATCTAAAACCGGTGGACGAAATAATCAAGGTAGAATTACTTCTTGGCACAGAGGTGGAGGACACAAAAAGTTATATCGTATTATTGATTTTAAAAGAAATAAAATTGATATTTCTGCTATTGTTGAAAGAATAGAGTATGACCCTAATAGAACTGCTTTTATTGCTTTAATAAAATATGAAGATGGGGAATATTCTTATATTCTAGCACCACAAAAATTATCTGTAGGTGATAGAGTAATATCAAGTCAAGATGCTGATATAAAAATAGGAAATTGTTTACCTTTAAAATGCATTCCTATCGGTACTACTTTACATAATGTTGAAATGAAAGTCGGTAAGGGCGGTCAAATTGCAAGGTCTGCAGGTACTTCAGTAGATCTAGTGGGTAAAGATTCAGGATATGCTCAGATTAAATTAAGATCAGGTGAATTTAGGTTAGTACCTTTAGATTGTAAAGCTACTATAGGTAGTATATCTAACCCGGATCAAAAAAATATTAATTTAGGCAAAGCCGGTAGAAATAGATGGCTAGGTTGGAGACCGCATGTTAGAGGTGTAGCAATGAATCCTGTAGATCACCCTCATGGTGGTGGTGAAGGTAAAACTTCAGGAGGTCGCCATCCTGTTACTCCTTGGGGATTCCCAACAAAGGGTAAGAAGACACGTAAAAATAAACGTACTTCAAAATTTATCGTAAAGAAAAGAAAATAGATTTTAAATTAATTAGGTATTAGTATGGCACGTTCAATATGGAAAGGGCCTTTTGTAGACGGTTATTTAATAAAGAAAGTTCAAAAATTAATGGAATCAGGTAAATATGAAATGATTAAAACTTGGTCTAGAAGATCAACGATTTTACCTATTTTTGTAGGGTTTACCTTTTCTGTGCATAATGGAAATAAATTTATTCCGGTTTCTGTAAATGAAGAAATGGTTGGAAGAAAATTAGGTGAGTTTGCTCCTACTAGAACATTTCACGGTCATGGAGCAGATAAAAAAATCAAAAGAAAATAAAGATTTATATGGTACAGGAAAATAAAAATTTTGCTACGGCACAAGCTAAATCTATTAGAGTAAGTTCAAGGAAGCTCAATTTAGTTGCAGCCTTTATTAGAAATATGAAAGTATCTGAAGCATTGGTACAATTAACTTTTTCTCCTAAAAGAATTGCAAAAGTTGTAAAAGATTGTTTACAATCTGCTGTTGCAAATGCTGAAAATAATTTAGGTCTAGATATAGATAGATTGGTTATTACTAAAGCGACTGTAGGTAAGGCTTTAGTAATGAAAAGAGTTATGCCAAGAGCAAAAGGAAGAGCAACTAGAATAAATAAGTTTTTTAGTAATCTTTATATAACTGTTACAGAAAAAGAGGATAATTAAAATGGGGCAGAAAGTTTGTGCACATGGTTTTAGAGTTGGACCGACTTTAATTAAAGGTTGGGATTCCATATTATATGCAGAAAAACATTATAAAACTCTTTTTATACAAGATTTAAAAATTAGGGATTTAATAAATAAGGGTTTTAATCAAGCCCAAATTAGTAGAGTTTTAATTGAACGCCCTTCTAATAAAAGTATTATAATTAATATTAATGCCAAAAAACCAAATATCATTATCGGTAGAAACGGTAGTGAAATTGATAAGCTAAAAAAAGCTATCGAGAAAATGACTTCTTTAAAAGAAGTTTATATAAATATTCACGAAGTTCGAAAATTTAATATAGATGCTGCTATAGTAGCTCAAACTATAGCACTACAGCTTGAAAAAAGAGTTTCTTTTAGAAAAGCCATGAAAACAGCAATTCAGGCGTCATTTAAACAAGGTGGACAAGGTATCAGGGTTAGTTGTTCAGGACGACTTGGAGGTGCTGAAATTGCTAGAACCGAATGGTATATAGAAGGAAGAATGCCGTTACATACTTTAAGAGCTGATATTGATTATTCAACAGCTGAGGCTATAACTACTTATGGAGTTATAGGGGTTAAAGTGTGGATTTATAAAGGTGAATATACAGAAAATAAAAGATATAATTAATTTTAAGTATTAAAATGTTAGCTCCGAAAAAACAAAAATTTAGAAAAGCTCATAAGGGTAGGGTTGCTTCAACAGCAAAAGCAGGTACGACGCTTGCTTTTGGATCATTTGGTCTAAAATCTATAGATGGTTGGCGTGTTACTGCAAGACAAATAGAAGCAGGAAGAAAAGCTGCTACTAGATGTATGAAAAGGCAAGGAAGATTATGGATTCGCATTTTTCCGGATGTTCCCGTTTCTAAAAAGCCTGCCGAAGTAAGAATGGGTAAAGGTAAAGGTTCTCCTGAATTTTTTGCAGTTAGAGTTTCGCCTGGAAGAATTATGTTTGAAATTGAAGGGGTAGAAGAAAATGTTGCACTTAGAGCTTTGGAGCTTGCAAGTGCAAAATTACCTGTTAGAACAAGAATAGTGAGACGTTATGAATGATTTAAAATTATTAAGAAGTAAGTTATCTACTGAAACAATAGAAGAGCTTTATAAAAACCTTAATCTTTTAAAAAAAGAATTGTTTAATTTAAGATTTCAACAAGCTTTAGGTGATTTAAAAAATACTAGTAGGTTTTCGTTAGTCAAAAAGTCTATAGCACGTATTAAAACTGAATTAACAAAAAGAGCTAATAGTGAGGAATATTAAAATGCCGAAAAGAGTGTTACAAGGCGTGGTTATAAGTTCAAAAGCTGATAAGACGGTTACAGTAAAAGTAGAAAGAAAGTTTAAGCATCCTATTTATAAAAAATTTGTGAAAGTATCTAAAAAATATGCTGCTCATGATTCAGAAAATAAATATCAAGAAGGAGATAAAGTTAGTATAATTGAAAGTCGGCCTATCTCAAAAACCAAAACATGGGTAGTGGTAAATGGGGAATAAAGTTTTTTAATCTTTGACTTTATAAGGTAGATTGTTTATTTTATTTCTCGTGTATAAAAAATTGGAAGTAGTTTATGATTCAAATGCAGAGCATCTTGGAAGTTGCAGATAATTCCGGTGCTAAAAAAGTTATGTGTATTAAAGTTTTAGGTGGCTCTCACCATATGGTGGCAAAGCTGGGTGATGTTATAGTTGTATCTGTTAAAGACGCTATACCCGGCGGTAAGGTTAAAAAGGGTGATGTTTATAAAGGCGTGATTGTTCGTACAAAGACTGGAGTAGTAAGACCTGACGGTAGTACAATAAAATTTGATCAAAACGCATTAGTGCTTTTGAATAAACAAGATGAACCTATCGGTACTAGAGTTTTTGGTCCTGTTACAAGAGAACTTAGAGCGAAAAAATATGTTAGAATAATGTCGCTTGCAGAGGAAGTGTTATAAATGATTAAATTAAAAGTAAAAAAAGGTGATGAAGTTGTTGTTATTACCGGAAAGCACAAAGGAAAAAAAGGTAAAATATTAAAAGTTTTCCCGGAGGACAGTAAAGTAATTGTTTCTGGAGTAAATGTAGTAAAAAAGCATACTAAATCTAATCAAATGAGTGAAGGCGGGATAATAACTAAAGAATTACCTATACATATCTCAAATATTGCACACATCGATCCAAAAACCGGTAACCCTACCAAGGTAGCTTTTAAATTCTTAGAAGACGGTTCTAAGGTTAGAGTAGCAAAGAAATCAGGGGAAATTATTGGTAAGGAAGGTAAATAATGTTAAGATTTAAAGAATTATATCAGCAAAAAATTATTGAAAACTTACAAAAAAAATTTTCTTATAAAAATAAACACGAAATACCGCAAATTAAGAAAATTGTGATAAATATGGGAGTAGGGGAAGCAACAGCCGATTCCAAAGTAATTAATAATGCAGTAAATGATCTTACTTTGATTTCCGGTCAGAAGCCGGTTGTAACGTTAGCAAGAAAATCTATTGCAACTTTTAAGTTACGCGAAAATATGAAAATAGGTTGCAAGGTTACATTACGTAAAGATAGAATGTATGATTTTTTAGAGAGGTTAGTAATTGTTGCATTACCCCGTGTTAAAGAATTTCGCGGTTTTTCTTATAAAAGTTTTGATGGTAAAGGGAATTTTACTTTTGGGTTAAAAGAGCAGATAGTTTTTCCTGAAATTAATTACGATAAAATCGATACAATAAGAGGTATGGATATTACAATCGTTACATCTGCTAAAACAGATCAAGAAAGTAAATTTTTGTTATCAGGGTTTAATTTACCTTTTTATAATTAATTTTTAGGATATATATAATGGCAAAAGTAAGTTCTATAAAAAAGAACGAAAGTAGGAAAAAAAAATCACAAAGTTTACATAATAAACGTTTAGCACTAAAAAGTAAAATTTATGATAAAAATATTTCATTAGAAGAGCGTTTTTCTTTGGTAATGTCACTTGCACAATTACCTAGAAATTCATCATCTACTAGAATAAGAAATAGATGTGAGCTTACAGGTAGACCAAGAGGTGTTACAAGAAAGTTTGGTATATCGAGGAATAAGCTTAGAGAATTAATAGGCAGAGGCTTAGTTCCCGGTGTAGTTAAGTCAAGTTGGTAAAAGTCGATAGGTAAATCATATGTCAATGACGGATAATGTAGCAGATATGTTAACTAGAATTAGAAATGCTTATAAAAGCAAATTGATAAATGTTTCTTTTCCTAGTTCTAAAATTAAAACTTCAATTTTAGATGTTTTGCAAAAAGAAGGTTATATAAAAGATTATATAACTACTCAAAAAAATAATATTAGTTATACTGAGGTAGCTTTAAAATACTCTGTTAATGGCGATGCTTCTATATGCGAAATTCATAGAGTATCAAAGCCTGGAAAAAGAGTATATTCTGCTATTAAAGATTTGAAAGGATATTATAATAATATGGGTATATATATTCTTTCTACTCCTTACGGTGTTATGTCTGATAGAGAAGCTCATATTAAAAATGTCGGCGGCGAAGTAATTTGTAAAGTATTTTAAGGTAAAAAATGTCACGTGTTGGAAAATTGCCAATTACTATACCTGAAGGTATAAAAATTGGTTTAAATGATTTAGAAGTAAAAATATCCGGACCTAAAGGCGAATTATCAAAAACTTTTAAAGGTAATATAGCAATTTCATTGGCAGAAAATAAGCTTTTAGTAAAACCTTTAGCCGCAAATAAAAATGCACGTGCTATGTGGGGTACTGCAAGAAGCATAATATCAAATATGGTTACCGGCGTTAAAGAAGGTTTTAAGCTTAAACTCGAAATTAACGGAGTCGGTTACAGGGCGATGGTAAAAGGTAAATATTTAAATTTAATGCTTGCTAAAAGCCATAATACAAAAATTGAAATACCTTCAGATATTAAAATAGAGATGCCTAAGCAAAATATTATTATTCTTGAGGGAACAGATAAAGAAAAATTAGGACAATTTGCTTCAATTATTATAAAACAGAGACCACCTGAGCCTTATAAAGGAAAAGGAATTAAATTTGAAAATCAATTTATACCGCGTAAAGAAGGTAAGAAAAATTAAATTTAAGAGTTAAATATGCGTAGTGCTAAGCTAAAATTTGAAAAAAGAAGAAGTAGAATAAGACATAAAATATCTAAAACATCTAATAGAGTTAGATTATCAATATTTAAGTCAGGTAGACATATATATGCACAAATTATTGATGATTCTAAGTCTATAACGATTGCTGCTGCTTCAACTTTAGATGAGAAAATAAAAAAATTAAAAAAATCTCATTGTAATATTGAAAATGCTATCAAAGTAGGCGAAGAAATAGCAAAAAAAGCTGATTCTGCAGGGATAAAAGACGTAGTGTTTGATAGAGGCGGATATAAGTATCACGGTGTTGTAAAAGCGCTAGCTGATGCAGCTAGAGAGAAAATAAAATTTTAGGTTATAAGGTTGTAGTAATGTCTAAAGTTAAAAAAAATGACGAGACTTTAAGTGAAGTTTTAGTTGATGTAAATAGAGTTACAAAAGTAGTAAAAGGCGGTAGAAGCTTTGCTTTTTCTGCTTATGTAGTGGTCGGTGATAAAGCCGGCAGAGTCGGAGCGGGACACGGAAAAGCTAAAGAAGTAAATGAAGCTCGAGGAAAGGCAAAACAAGCCGCTAAAAAGAGAATGATGAAAGTACCGTTATATCAAAATAGGACTATTCACCATGACGTTGTCGGTAAAAGTGGAGCTGCTAAAGTGATTTTAAGAAGAGCTAAAGCAGGTACAGGCATTATAGCCGGAGGATCTATGAGAGCAATTTTTGACTCTTTAGGCGTTCATGATATTGTTGCTAAATCAATAGGTTCAACGAATGTTTACGCAATGATTTCTGCAACATTTGATGCATTAAATAAACTTGCATCACCAAAATCTATTGCTATGAGAAGAGATAAAAAAGTAAATGAAATATCTGTAAAATCTGCTGACATTCAAGTTAATGAATAATGTTGTATAAGTAAGGTGAAGTTATGAATAATAAGATCAATAATATAAAAATTACTCAAGTTCACAGTGCTATAGGTCGTAAGTATGATCAAAGGTTGATATTAGTTGGGCTTGGTTTAAACAAAATTAATAAGAGCGTTATTCTTGCAAATACTAATTCAATCAAAGGGATGGTTAACAAAGTAAAGCATTTGTTAAAAATAGAAAATATGTAATTAGAGTTTTTAAATGAAATTAAATGAATTATATAATAATATAGGTGCTAAAAAAAATAAGAAAAGAATAGCACGCGGTATTGGTAGTGGTAAAGGAAAAACCGGAGGTAGAGGAATTAAAGGTCAAAAATCTAGATCCGGCGTTGCAATAAAAGGTTTTGAAGGTGGTCAAACACCTATTATCAAAAGACTACCTAAAAGAGGGTTTAATTGTATTTCAACTAAAAAATACAATATAATAAATATTTATAATATTGAAGAAGCATTAGCCGATGGGCGTTTAAGTGCTGGTGATAATATTACGAAAGAAAAATTGGTAGAAGCCAGAGTAGTTAATAATAAAAATAATAAGAAATTAGTGAAATTATTATCTATTTGTAGTGATGATTTCGCTGCTCCTCTATCATTAAAATTAGATGCTTATTCTTCTAAAGCTAAGGATTTAATCGAGAAAGCAGGTGGAAAATTATTATAGTATATGGGGCAGAATTTTTCTAAAAAATCCGGTAATGATTTAGTTAGTCGCATTGTTTTTACTATTCTCATTCTTATAGTATGTAGATTTGGGTCTTTTATACCTATACCTGGTATAGATTCAATTGCTTTGAGTAGTGTGGCTGCAAAGAATCAATCCGGAATACTCGGAATGTTTAATATGCTATCCGGAGGATCGCTAGGTAGAATGTCCATTTTTGCTTTAGCAATTATGCCGTATATTACTGCCTCAATTATTATCCAATTAATGTCAGTTGCATATAAACCTTTGGAAAATTTAAAAAAAGAAGGGGAAGTCGGCAAAAGAAAAGTAAATCAGCTATCGAGATGTTTAACGGTTCTGCTTGCTTCTTTTCAGGCTTATGGAGTTGCTATAAGTTTAGAGTCGATTGTAACAAATACTGGTCCTGTAGTAATCTTAGCGGGTTTTTTCTTTAGAGTTACAACCGTAATTACTTTAGTTGTAGGCACGATGCTATTAATGTGGTTAGGAGAACAAATTACAAAACGTGGAATAGGTAATGGTACGTCTTTAATTATATTTATAGGTATAATTTCAGGAGTACCTAGTGCTATTATTAGTATGTTTGAATTATCAAGAAAAGGAGCATTATCGCCTTTAATAGCGATAGCTGTTTGTATTGGAGTAGTTGTATTAATAGCTATAATTATATTTTTTGAAAGAGCCCAAAGAAAATTATTGGTGCAATATCCTAAAAGACAAGTAGGAAATAAAATTTATGGAGGCGAAGCAACCCATATGCCTATCAAGTTAAATACTTCTGGTGTAATACCTCCAATATTTGCTAGTTCAATTTTACTATTTCCTGCTACGCTTGCTAATTTTTCTAATAGTAATTCAGAAACTATGGGCATGCTTACTTATTACTTAGGGCATGGAAAACCTGTATATATTTTATTATATGTAGCATTAATTATGTTTTTTAGTTTTTTTTATACTGCAATAGTATTTAATTCTGAAGAAACTGCTAATAATTTAAGGAAATACGGTGCTTATATTCCAGGTAAAAGACCAGGAAAAAATACGTCTGATTATTTTGATTATATACTTACAAGGCTTACGGTTATAGGTGGGATATATTTAAGTGTAATATGTGTAATTCCGGAGCTATTAATGAATAAATATGTAATCTCTCTTTCTTTAGGAGGTACGAGTTTTTTAATTGTAGTGAACGTGGTACTTGATACTATGACTCAGATTCAAACTTACTTATTTAGTAGTAAGTATGAAGGTTTAATGAAGAAAGTAAAATTAAAAAATTAAAAATGAGTTTAAATAGTGATAGTAATTTTTTTAGGTCCTCCAGGAGCGGGAAAGGGCACACAAGGAAAAAAGATAGCTAAAAAAATTGATTTACCACATATAGCAATCGGTGATATATTTAGAACAATTATTAAAACATCAACTAGTGAAGCAGAGTTAATTAATAATTATGTTAGGCAAGGGGAGCTTATCCCTAATGAAATAGTTAATCAAGTAATCAAAAATTTTTTATTATCCTCTGAATATAAAAACGGCTACATATTAGATGGATATCCGCGTAATTTAGAGCAAGCGAAATTTTTTGAATCATTTATTAAAGAAAAAATTAAAATAATATATTTTGATGTTTCAGATGAATTATTAATTAAAAGAATTTTAGGAAGATATAGTTGTAAAAATTGCGGTAAAATATATAATAGATACTTCTTGCAGCCTAAAACTGATAATGTATGTGATGTTTGCGGTTCAAGTACATTTGATTATAGAAAAGACGATAATGAAGAAGTAATAAAAAAAAGAATTGAAGTATATAAAACAGAAACATATCCGTTAATAGATTATTATAAAAATAGTGGTAATTTTTATATAGTTAATGGAAGTAAAAATGAACAAGAAATAGAAATTGATATACAGAAAATACTAAAAATAAATTGACTTTATCAAAGATTTTTATATTATTTTTTAGTTACCAGTAAAATTTTGGAGATTATTTGTGGCAAGAATTGCAAGTGTTAATATTCCTGATAATAAACGTTTAGTTGTGAGTTTAACTTACATTTACGGTCTTGGGCCTACTATGGCAGCAGAGATCTGTAATAAAGCAAAAATATCGAAAGATAAAAAAGTGAAAGAACTGACAGATCAAGAGTTAATAGGCTTACGTAATATTATTGAAAGTGAGTATAAAGTTGAGGGTGATTTAAGACGAGAAGTTACGCTTAATATTAAGAAAAAGAAAGATATAAGGTGTTATCAAGGACTTAGACATATACGTAAGTTGCCGGTGAGAGGACAGAACACGCATTCTAATGCTCGAACTAGAAAAGGTAAAGCTATTGCGATAGCCGGAAAGAAAAAAGCTGTAAAATAATAGTTTAAGTATAGAGTATAAATAATGAATCAGACGGTTAAAGTTAAGAAAAAGAAAAAAACTATCACTCTTGGTGTTGTACATATCCGAGCATCATTTAATAATACTATAGTAACATTTACTGATATCCAAGGTAATACTATTGCTTCTGCATCGGCAGGAGGTAATGGGTTTAAAGGGGCAAGAAAAGCAACACCTTATGCAGCTCAAGTAACAATTGATAGAGCATCGGAAAAAGCAAAAGAATATGGTCTAAAAACTATTTCTATTAGGATTGGAGGACCGGGGCTCAGCGTGAATCAGCAATGAGAGCTTTATTCGGACAAAATTTTGTGGTTACATCAATTTTAGATGTATCGTCGATTGCTCATAATGGAGTAAGACCGCCAAAAAGAAGAAGAGTATAAGAGAATCATAGGTATTAAATGTTATCGTTAAGTAAAAATTGGAATACTTTAATAAAGCCGAATAAAGTTGCTTATGAAAATTTTCCAGAAACCAATAATAAAGCTAAAATTGTAGTTGAACCTTTAGAAAGAGGTTTTGGTTTAACACTCGGTAATGCTATGAGAAGAGTATTACTTTCTTCTTTACAAGGAGCAGCTATCACGTCTATAAAGATCCCTGCTATAGAACATGAATTTTCTTCTATACCCGGTGTAAAAGAAGATGTATCTGAAGTGATTTTAAACATTAAAGGTATTGAAGTAAAAATGCATGTTGCAGAAAAACGTATCATGAAATTAAAAGCAACAGGACCTTGTGTTGTAACGGCCGGTATGATTGAAACAGGTCATGATGTAGAAATACTGAATCCGGATCATGTAATTTGTGATCTAGCTAAGGACAAGCAGCTTGAAATGGAATTAACTTGCAAGGTTGGTAAAGGATATGTACTTAGCACAAATAGTTATGAGGATAATTTACCTATTGGTGAAATAGCTATAGATGCTTTATTTAATCCGGTAAAGAGTGTTACTTATAAGGTAGAAAATACTAGGGTAGGTCAGGTTACCGATTATGATAAATTAATTATGTTTGTAGAAACTAACGGTGATGTATTACCTGAAATGGCTGTAGGTTTAGCTGCACGTATTTTACAGGAGCAATTACAATTATTTATTTCTTTTGAAGAACAGGAAGAAGATAAGCAAGTTAAAACTGATGCTTTACCATTTTCACCTTATTTACTTAAGAGAGTTGATGAATTGGAATTATCGGTTAGATCGGCAAACTGTTTGAAAAATGATAATATAATATATATAGGGGATCTAGTAAAAAGAACGGAATCCGATATGCTAAGAACTCCAAATTTCGGTAGAAAATCTTTAAATGAGATTAAAGAAATATTGGCAAAATTTAATTTAAGATTCGGTATGGATGTACCGGATTGGCCACCGGAAAATATTCAGGAATTATCTAAACGTTATGAAGATTCTTATAATTAAGGACTAAAAAATGCGACATAAAATTAAAGGCAGAAAGTTAAATGTAACAAGTAGTCATCGGCAAGCAATGCTCGCTAATATGGCTATAGCACTTGTAACCCATGAACAAATTAAAACTACTTTACCAAAAGCTAAGGAATTAAGACCTTATATTGAAACTCTAATTACTAAAGCTAAAAAAGCTGATTTAATGGTAAGAAGAAGCGTTTTATCAAAAATAAAAGATAAAACAGCAGTAGAAAAGCTTATAAATATTTTAGGTACCAGATATAAAGATAGACCTGGCGGTTATACTAGAATAATAAAAGCCGGATTCCGTTATGGTGATTTAGCACCGATAGCATATATTGAATTTGTAGATAGAGATATTAATGCTAAAGGAAATATACAGCAAGATGCTAATGAAGAAATTAAAAATTAAAATATAAGGGACTCGGTGATGGCTAATCATTCTTCAGCAAAAAAAGCTGTTAGACAAACAGTAAAAAGAACTCTAATCAATAAAAAACGATCTAGTGCAATAAAGACTTTTATAAAGAAAGTTGTACATGAAATCAGTCTTGGTAATAAAGAAAATGCTAACATAGCTTTATCTGTTGCTCAGTCTAAGATAATGCAAGGTGTGAAAAAAAATATAATTAAATTAAATACCGCCTCAAGAAAAATCAGCAGATTATCAAGGCAAATAAAAAGTTTGAAAGTAAATAACACTTTATAGTAATTTAAAAGCAAAAACTAATAAAATTTTGCTAAATTATTTATATACTTCTTATGAATTATAAATGATGTTATTTTACTAATTAATAAAAAATATGGGCGATTAGCTCAGCTGGTAGAGTATCTCGTTTACACCGAGAGTGTCGGCGGTTCGAGTCCGTCATCGCCCACCAATCAAAAGTTTTTAGTATTTCAACGATCAAACAATGAATGAAGCTTAAACTCAAGTTTTTCAGTTTTAAATGTTACAATAATTAAACCGATCAAGAAAAACAGTATCTTTGTGAAAGGGCATTTCTAACTAAGTATATATTAGTTAATAATTTAATGCCATTGCTAGAAAGTTACAAAGTAAGTGAAGAAATAATCCAGTATAAAAATACTAAATTTTAGTATTTTTATACTGGATTATTTCTTCACTAAGCTGATTAAATCGCTGTTGTTTTTCTTGATCGGTAAATCTAAAGTAATTCTTATCTTGTAGTAATGCGTTTAATGCTACAGTTTGAATAGTGTGTTTATATCCTATCTCTGCTAATGCTTGTATATTTTTATAATTACCTATATCTGCTTTTTGTGTTTCTTGATTAATATTATGGTTTAGCTCCTTAATTAACTTTATCCTATCTTGGATCTGATTGACCGAATCTTTAGAACCTTTTAATGATTGTAATCCTATATTTATTGATGAAATTATTTGTGCTACATTATTACCGACTATAGCTGCTGATATCCCCGCCACGTTTACTATATTATTTATTACATTTGTTATAACCGATGCTATAAATAATGATTTAGTACCTTTATTACTTTTGTCTTTCGTTTGTTGCTGCTCATTATGTATATATAAATCATCTTTTAAAATATCTTTTTACTTTGGATCAATTTTTAGAAGAGCTTGTTGTTTACTCAAATCATCACGATGTTTTTCTAATAATTTATTTTCTTGTGTAAGAAGACGTATCTTGCGAGTATGTACTACATCTATTATGGCTTTACCTACTATAATGTTGCCATGGCAGCAGCTGATACAAACGTAAATGGAGCTGTGGCAGGTGCTATAGTTGTCAGCATAATACTACTTGCTATTAATCCGAGTACGCTAGCTGTGGTTTTATTAAAAAGAATCTTTCTTGTTACGTTGCTTATTTTCTTTATATTACCCCATTTTTGAGGTCTTAATACTATTTATAATACTGGATATTCTTGAGTTATTTTGTGCTTTATACTCACTTTTATAAATTAGTATTGGGGTGTTGTTCATGGGTTGTTAAGGCGTGTGTGCCTCTACTCATTAATTGCTGTATCCGTTCTTGCTCTATTATATATAAATCATCTTTACTTTTTACTGTTTCTTGAGAAATTATACGCTCCAAGTTACGCCTTTGTATAACTTCTATATCATCCATACTTCTAAATATTGGAGGCTGCTTTTTAGGTACTGTGTCTATATTATTGGATGATGCCTTTACAATATCTAAATCCTTTTCTAGTGAGTGTGGCATATTTCTTTTCTTCTTTTATAGGTCTTGCCATTCTATTCGCTCCATTTGTATGTCTTTAATCTGTTTTAGGGTGCATTATAGATAATTATTAAAATTTTATGTCAAATACACCTAAGTTAGAAAATCACTATAATAAATTGTTACAAGATATTATGCTTAAAACATTAGAGCAGAATCAAATTGTAGAAACCTATTTAATACAAGAAGATTTTAGTAGTACTTTAGATGAGCTGCAAAAAATAAACGCAAAGCTTGAAGAATATTGTAAGGTTTTTGCTCTGCTTGAAAGAATTAAAACCGAATTAGCTGAAGAAGATAAAGTATATAACTAATTTAATTGATATAAAAGGTGCAAGCTGCATTTCGCCTTTTATATTCAATAATAATTTCCTGCTTCAACTTCTAGCTTTTTAAAAGATGATATACCGAGGCTATACCCTATAATAATAGGAATTACTATCATCAACAATCCTAAATTATTAAAACGTTCTGTTAAATAAACAAGTCCAAAAGAACTAATTACATAACATAGCGGCTCTTGAATAAGCATATATAAAGCTAGCATAGGTAAATCGTTTTAAAACCGGAAAACTTTTATAAAATATTGGAATTGCCGGGGATTCACTTGGAGAAAAAGTCACTACAATTAGTGGAATTAAGAGAATTTGCTAACCTTGCGTTATATTATCTAATATTAATGGACTAGATAGAAGAAAAGTTAAAAATATTACTAATTGCATTTATAGCATAAACACGTAAGTGCTAGTGCTACAAAAAATTCTACTATAGAAATTTGTATTAAAAAATAATAAATTGCAGTCTTCTTATTAACTTTTTCCTGCCATACAAGATTATTTTTTATCTTTGCTACATCAATTATATTACTATCTTTTATCGTTTTCTTGTATTCTATGCTTAGCATCAACAAAATCCGGTGTTTCTCGCAAAGTAGTCCTAGCAGCACTACCTATTAATGCAATTCCTGTACCTACCCAAAATGCGATACGCTAATTAAAGTCATAGGATGTAACTAAGGTTTCTACGCCAAAGGCCACAGTTAATCCTAAGCACACACCTCTACAAATGCTACGGCAGGAAAGCGTTTAGGAACTCCAACAGATTCCGTTAAATATAATTCTGCTCCTACTCTTGCTCCCATGGATGATATACCTTGCACTATACGGCATATTGTTACTATGCAGGCGGCACTAGCACCTACTTGGGCATAAGTAGGAAGATTAACCATAACGATGCAAGAAAATGACATTAAAATAGTGGTAATAATGACTGTGGATTTCCGACCTATATTATCAGCCAAATAATAAAGTTCCTAAGGGTCTAAAAATAAAAGTAGAACAAAAAGAAAAAACTGCAAGAAGTCGATTAACGTGAGTATCATATTGCGGAAAGAAAAGCTCATCAATTAGTACTGCCATATGAACATATAGCATAAGATCAAAATATTCTCAAAAAGTACTTATAGATAGTAAGCCTATGCCTATAGCCCGTTTTTGTTCTCTGTTTAAACTTTTTTGTTTTTTTTCGTATCCCAACACAATTTTTTCTAAAAAGTTAATTTATAGCAATGTTATATTGAGAAGATTTCAAGTCTATAAATTATTCAAGGCAAAAGTTACAATGTTTTATGATTATACTTATTTAAAACTTCTTTGACTAATGAAGTTGTTATTTTTCTTTTGGAAATTAAAGCAAAATAGTTAATATTGTTTAATATTTCTATAATTTTCGAATATTCCCTAGGCAAATTTACTAAAAGAAAATCTATTATTTGTCGGGATATTGTTACCGAAGAAATAGCAAAATGCTTAAATATTAGAATTTTGATTAATTCATCGTCAGGTGAGTTTAATAGAATACTAAGTACTGATTTAATACGTGAAGATAAATCGGGTAAAGTAAAATTTCTGCTTTTATCAGATGCGGTAAGTAAAAGATATTTTTGTTTTTCGTTAATAATATTAAATATATGAAGTAATGTCGGCTCTTGCCAGTTTTCAATATCTTCAATGATGAAAGCATTATATTTTTCTGAAATTTCTTCATTAAAAAAAATATCTTTAATAATATAGGCATTGCTTAAATTTTGCCATATTTTGGTTAAATAAGTTTTGCCTGACGAAGAAGGTCCTTTAATTAATAAAGTAAATTTATAAGGGTTAACGCCAAAGCCGCACTGCCAATTTTTTATAATATTATAAGCTTGATCGTTAGAACTAGAAACAATAAATTCATCAGGATGATATTTACTAGAAGTAGTAAAACGAAATATATATTGCTGCACTGTTATAAGAATTTTTTAGTCGTCTATTCGATAGAATTTGCTAGATTTATAAAATTTAATTAGATTCAAAAGTAAAATTTTTGTAATCCCTGCAATCGGTATAGCAAAAAATATTCCAATAATTCCAAATAAACTGCCGCAGGCAAAAATTGAGAATATAATCCACAGAGGATGCAACCCTATTTTATCACCGATAATTTTAGGGGTGAAAATATAAGACTCGCAAATATTTCCAACTAGATAAATTATCATTATATATAGTAATTTAGTAGTTACACCAAAAGTTAAATAGCCGATAATTAGAGTTAAAAGAAACGATATAAAAGTACCAAGGAAAGGAATAATAACTAAAAATCCTGTTAAAATGCCAAGTAAAAGAGCGAGATCAATACCTATTACGGTAAATGCAATACTATAATAAGTAGATAATAATAAGCAAATATTTAGCTGTCCTCTTATGTAAGCAGATAACAGATTATTAATTGCCGATAATATTTCAAGGATTTTCGGTCGGGTTTTTATAGGTAATAATGATTTCATGTTTGCAATAATTTTAGCCCAATCACGTAGGAAATAGAATAATATTATAGGTATAAGTAAAAATAAAACAAATATGTTAATAGTTATAATAGTATAACGCCAAAAATTATTAGCAATACTGCCAAGTATAGTAAATATACTATTTATAAAATTGCTTAAAGAATTCTTGATTTTATAGGCAATATCAGGTTCTATCGAATAAATTTTTACCATTATAGGCGGTAATATTTCTGCCTGTAAATAATTGTTATATTTTGGAATATTATTTATAAAAGTAAAAATTTGTCCATAAATTATCGGCACTAAAATAGTTAAGCTTAAGAAAAATATGCTCAAAAATATCAGATAAATTATGCTTGATGCAAATTTATTTGATATTTTAAATTTTGATGCGATAAAACCTATAGCAGGTTGTAGTAAGTAAGATATTATAAATGCGATAAAAAATGGTTTTACTGCGTCTGAAATTAGCATAAAACCGCTGATAAAAAGCCCTAAAAAAACTAGCCAAAATATAACGGTTCTATTCATTATTATTTTCCTCATTTTCTATACGAAGATCAACTTCAAAAAGAGCTAGGAGTTCACAAGGCGAAGATCACAGCATATACTTAATACGTGAGAATTGAAGTTCTTGTAAAACGACGACGCCAATTTTTGAAGTTGATCGAGTATTAAGGTTTTTTAACTACTTGTACGGTAGCAGGACGAAGTAGTCTATCTCTAATTTTATATCCTGATTGCATTAAAGTAATAATACTATTCGGTGCATGATCAGGATGTTCTATCTGCGCAATTGCATTATGTAAATTATAGTCGAACATTGATCCTATTTCCGGCTTTATTTCTTCAATATGATGTTTATGAAAGACTTTGTCTAGCTCGTCTTTAGTCATCTGAACGCCTGCAATAATATTTGTGACTTCTACATCAGAATTTGCCGGTTTATGTGCTAATGCTCTTGAAAGATTATCACTAACATTTAGTAGTTCTTTAGCAAATGTAGCAATTGCATAATCTTTTGCTTCGTCACGTGCTTTTTCTAAACGCTTTCTTGTATTGTCTATTTCAGCAGTAGTTCTTATTAGCTTATCTTTTAGCTCTTCAATCTCGGCTTTTAACGCTGTTACCTCCGGATTTGCTGTTTCAACTATCTCTTCAGCAATATCATTTATTGTTTGTTCACTATTTTCTATATTATCGTCTATCATATTATTTACTTTATATTTATGTTCTTTTTTGAGATATATATATATAATAAAAATTTTTTCAATGGTATACTCGTTTAATTTGAAAAAATTAAACGAGTATACCATTGGCGTCGTTGTTTCGTATTTTTTTATCCTCACGTACTAGTATGTATGCTGCGGTCAAAAAATATGAAACGTCTTACTCTTTTCCAAATTAAACTTTACTATTTATTTTTACTTATGGAGTACAAATTGTATTATGAGACAGTCAGGAAGAAAAAGCAACCAATTACGTCCTATTTCATTAGAATTATCCCCGCTTATTAATGCGGAAGGTTCATGTCTTATTAAAATCGGTAATACACATGTCATGTGTAGTGCTACTTGTGAAACTACCGTACCGCCATTCTTGAGGGGACAAAATCAAGGCTGGATTACTGCCGAGTACGGTATGCTTCCCGGTTCTACATCACAGCGTATTAAAAGAGAAGCGGCACTTGGGAAACAAGGCGGAAGAACGCAAGAGATACAGCGTTTAATAGGTAGGGCGATGCGATGTGTAATTGACGTGAGGAAACTCGGCGAGAGGCAAATTATCATAGATTGTGATGTTATTAATGCTGACGGCGGTACTAGAACTGCAGCAATAACAGGGAGCTATGTAGCATTGCACCTAGCTATTAGGTCCTTGATGAAAAAGAGAGTTTTAAAGGTGAACCCGTTAATTAGTCAAATTGCAGCTATTTCTTGCGGTATATATAAAGGTGAGGCGATACTAGATTTGGATTATTTAGAAGATAGTGATGCGGACGTGGATAGTAATTTTGTGTTTGCAGGTAACGGTAATTTAATCGAAGTACAAGGCACGGCAGAGAAAAATCCTTTTTCCGAAGAGCAGTTTTTAGCAATGTTAAAACTTGCTAAAGGCGGAGCTGCGGAATTATTTAAACTACAAAATCAGGTACTGCTTGGGTCTTAGAAAGTTGCTAAGTGGATCAGTGTTCCCGTCATTGCAAAAAATGCTAATTTATAGCATTTTTTTATTATTGCTCTGGATTGCCGCATCGCTTTGCTCCTCGCAATGACGGTGCATGTATCCACGCAACCAATCTTCCACGAGAAGAACGTATTTATTAAGCGTATGGATTATCATCAAAAGCAATATGTTCACCTGATAATATAATTATCTTATCTCGATTGGTATTATTTATAAATACCTTATGATTAAGATCTGTTACTTTAACACTACTATGTGGTCCTAAGATTAATTCCGCAACATTGCCTAGGCTTTCAAACGTAACACGCTGATTAGCTCCAATTGTTATTTTATTGGGCGATATATTAATATTTGCTGTTCTATTTTCTTCGGTAAAAGTAATAGTTCTATATTTTGGATCGTTCATATTTTCCTCTTTGAATGAATTTTAAGTTATAAAATCATTACTACAATATGCCATATACTACTTCAATTAAAAATCTTTTAACCTAGCTCTCTACTCAATTTATAATTGCTACTATAGTGTATTTTTTAAATTTAAGCGGCTATGGTATTAAGATTATATTATTGTCGTCTATTATGCCTTATTAGTAGAATTATCCTCTGATCAATATGAGCAATTTGTAAGTAGTACTGTAGAATAGGTATTACCGATAATCAAAATATTGGAGTACATTTTTTGTACAAAGAAGATAAATTTTTGAATGAAAAAAACATAAGCACGGATGCTTCTATTTACTATAAATTGAAGCTATTTGAAGATAAAGATTTTGTTATTGCGGCTCAGCCTAAAATTTTAATGAGTAAGAGTAAAAAGCTTAAAGAAGATTTTTTAGGCGAGATATCTTTACTAATGGGAATGTCTAAAAATATCCACCCTGTTATTATTTTTAATCAAAATATATTTAGCTTTGGACATTCAATTAATATTGGTTCTAAGAAGATGTATTATATTTCTACTTATGAAGGGATTAAATTTAAAAACGGCATAATGCTTACAAGTTTTACAAAATACCATACTCGGCAAAATTACGGCTATGTATATGATGGTTCAGTTTATGAGCAGTTAGGAATTGCAAAGATAATTAATTTTGGTAAAGAGAATAGAAACTTGTTAACTGCTCAAATCGGTCATTTTTGGGATCGCAGTCTTTCAAATTAAGAAATATAAAATATCAGGTATAAATTTTTCAGCATGGTTAGATATATAAATGAAGATATAATATTACAGATAATCAGAGATAAAAACTTATTAGGTAAAAAACAAGCTAGTAGTTTAAAAGCTATGATCGAAGAAGCAATTATCGATAATGAGATAATGATTGATATATTATATGAAAATAGAATATTGCTGCTAATAAGCAATATTTCTTATATTAAAATTTATAATTATTCTTATATACAAGCCTATGTAGTGAATGGTTATTGTATATATGACGATGTTCATGGTAATACAATAACTGCTATAAATGATCTAAAAATATTGTTTAGTAATAATAATATTTTTAGATCTATAATGCTGATCAAGAAATATTATTTTTATAAATTATTAGAAAAAAATTTCGCCTATTTAACTAGTATCAAAGCAAAATATGCTCTTGAATTTAAAGTCGGACTGATTATTGCTAAGAATATTAAGTATACCAATAAAATAATAATATTTTTCGTCGTGTTTATAGTCACATTGATTTATCTGCCGGTTTTATTTCATGTTGCTAATAATATAAGCTATTGTTTACAAAATATTTTAAAATCTCTGTTATGTATAAGGGCAGTAAGAGAATCGCCTTCGGTAAGGGTTGTATGGATTGAAAAGCGTATTCGGTGTCATACCGTGGTTTGACCACGGTATCCCGAAAATAATTAAAAATACTAATATTAGTATTTTTAACTGGATCCCGCGATCAAGTCGCGGGATGACAGAGGTGGAATCGCTTCACAAAACAAGTAGTACTAAAAATCATTCGGTGGAATCACAAATTTTTCAAAATGAGGAGAAAGCTTTACCGGTTTATACAGTTTTAGTACCGTTATATAAAGAATTCAGTAAGTTAAGGTCAATAATTAAAAATATTTCATTAATTAATTATCCAAAAGATAAGCTAGGCGTTAAAATTATTATCGAAGATGACGATTATCTAATGATTAAAGAAATAGTATTATATAATTTACCGTCTTATTTTCATGTTATATCTGTTCCGAAAAGTCTACCAAGAACTAAAAGCCGAAAGCCCTTAATTATGCTCTAGAATATTCACATGGCGAGTATCTAGTAGTATATGATGCTGAAGATAAACCTGAACAGCTACTTAAAGCTCTAGCAATGTTTAAAAACTTACCTCTAGAATATGCTTGTCTTCAAGTTAAGCTTAATTTTTATAATAAAAATGAGAATATTTTAACCTATTCTCAAAAATGTTTAATATAGAATATAGTTTATGGTTTGAATATATCTTGAAAGGATTAAGTTTGCTAAAACTTCCTACACCTCGGGGGTACTAGTAATCATTTTAAAACGGATTATTAAATAAGCTTGGCGGATGGGATTCTTATAATGTAACAGAAGATGCCGAGCTTGGTATAAGAATTTACTCACAGAACTATAAAGTAGCTATTCGTGATTCCTATACTCTAGAAGAGGCTCCGAATAGTTTAGGTAATTGGCTAAATCAAAGATCACATTGGATTCAAGGCTTTTTGCAAACATTTTTGGTATTTAAAGCACAAAAAGATAAATGCCAAAAGTTTACTTTATTGCAAGTAATAACAATTTATATTTTCATCGGCTTATCTACTTATAATTTTTGGAGTTTACCCTTTATAATATTTTCTATTGTTATAAATAAAAATTCTATAATTAATTATTTATGGCTTATTAATAGTATTTTTTCGCTTTTATATCTATATGGTACAGCTCTGTATATAATTAAAAAATTCTTTAAAAAGCGGAAAAGTAAAATTTCAGGATATAGTAGCTTTGAGCTGGTGGGCTAGTTATTTTATATACATACTTTAGCTTCATATAAAGCAGTATTTGAAATAATTTTCTGTCCTTTGAATTTGAAATGGAGTAAAACTAAACACGGCACTAGTTTAGAGGATTTTGAGAAAGAATAGACCTCTAATAAAAAAATTTTTATTCTTGCCCCTTGAACTAACAAAAATAAAATATATATAGTATGTACATTTAAAGATTTAATAATTGGAGGTTAAAATGTCTTTTAAACCATTACATGATAGAATTGCAATAAAGCCTATCGAACAAGAAGAAAAAACTAAAGGTGGAATTATTATTCCGGATACTGTAAAAGAAAAGCCGATGCAAGGTGAAATAGTAGCCGTAGGTAATGGTATTCGTAATGAAAAAGGCGAAATTCATCCTTTAGAGCTAAAAGTAGGCGATAAAGTTTTATACGGTAAATGGGCAGGCACCGAAATTGAAATTAAAGGCACAAAACTGATCGTTATGAAAGAAAGCGACGTATTTGGTATTATTAATTAATTATTTGTTTTTAAGGAGAAATTAAATATGGCAACAAAACTTATTAAACACGGCTCAAAAGCTCGTGAGCAAATGTTAGAAGGCATTGATATACTTGCAGATGCAGTAAAAGTTACTTTAGGTCCAAAAGGCAGAAATGTACTTATAGAGCAATCATTCGGTTCACCTAAAATTACAAAAGATGGTGTGACGGTTGCAAAATCGATCGAGTTAAAAGATAAAATTAGAAATGCGGGAGCTCAGCTATTAAAATCAGCTGCTACAAAAGCTGCAGAAGTAGCCGGTGATGGTACTACTACAGCTACGGTACTTGCTAGAGCTTTGGCTCGTGAGGGTAATAAGCTAGTAGCTGCCGGTTATAATCCTATGGATTTAAAGCGTGGTATGGATTTAGCGGTAAACGCAGTAGTAGAAGAAATTAAAAAATCCAGTAAAAAAATCAATAGCCAAGAGGAAATCGCACAAGTCGGTACTATCTCTTCAAACGGTGATAAGGAAATCGGTGAGAAAATTGCTAAGGCAATGGAGGAAGTCGGTAAAGAAGGCGTGATAACCGTTGAAGAAGCAAAGAATTTTAGCTTCGATGTTGAAGTAGTTAAAGGTATGATGTTTGATAGAGGTTATCTATCACCGTATTTTGTAACGAATTCTGAGAAAATGGTTGCTGAGCTTGAAAATCCTTTCATCTTACTATTTGAGAAAAAATTATCAAATTTACAACCGATGTTACCTATACTTGAGGCTGTAGTACAATCACAACGCCCTCTATTAATTATTGCTGAGGATGTTGAGGGCGAAGCTCTTGCAACGCTTGTAGTCAATAGATTACGTGGTGGTTTAAAAGTTGCGGCAGTAAAAGCTCCCGGTTTTGGCGATAGAAGAAAAGCAATGATGGAAGATATTGCTATCCTAACTAAAGGTGAGCTTATTACTGAAGATTTAGGTATGAAGCTTGAAAATGTGAGTATTAAGAGTCTAGGGACAGCAAAAAGAGTAACAATTTCTAAAGAAAATACCGTAATTGTTGACGGTAACGGTGATAAGAAAAATATTGAAGATAGAGTATTACAAATTAAATCTCAAATAGCTGAAACTACTTCTGATTATGATAAAGAAAAACTGCAAGAGCGTTTAGCTAAACTTTCCGGCGGTGTTGCCGTATTAAAGGTTGGCGGTGCTACGGAAGTTGAAGTGAAAGAGCGTAAAGATCGTGTTGAAGATGCACTTGCTGCTACAAGAGCGGCAGTTGAGGAAGGTGTTGTTGCCGGTGGCGGTGTAACATTACTTCATGCATCACAACCTTTAACAAAGCTTAAAGTAGAGAATAAGGATCAACAAGCAGGTATTGAAATAGTAATAGAAGCTTTAAAGGATCCGTTAAAACAGATTGTTGAAAATGCCGGTGAAAACGGTGGCGTAGTAGTTGGTAAATTACTAGAACATAAGGATAAAAATTATGGCTTTAATGCTCAAGATATGCAATATGTCGATATGATTAAAGCAGGAATTATTGATCCAGCTAAAGTAGTGCGTACTGCACTTCAAGATGCCGCTTCCGTTGCTTCGTTAATTATTACCACGGAAACTTTAATTGTTGACGAACCTTCTGATAAGGCAGAGCCAATGCCAATGCGTGGCGGTATGGGAGGCATGGGCGGTATGGATTTCTAAGTCTATATCTCTATAAGATAGGTTATGCAGTAGATCTAATAAACCCGTTTTGTTGTATTGCTCGTTCCCCTCATTGTAAGGAGGCATTGTTGCATGGACCGCAAAACCTGCTCAATGTCATATCGTGGCTTAACCATGGTATCCAGAAAACAATACTAATAATATTAGCATTTTAAACTGGATCCTGCTACAAGCTCGCAGGATGACAATTGAGAAACTAGTCCACGCAGGCAATGCCTGCTCCGCAATGACGATTTTAACAACCTGCTGTACAACACATTATTAAAAGTCGCAGTAGGACACAACTGATTTATGCAACAAATGGGGTTTAAAGCGATTCTTTGCTTAATTTGAAAATAAACTCTTTAAGAAAACTCTTCCTCAAAAAATAAAATATAGAATTTCTTGTAATTATTTCAATAAATGACTGCAAATTATAAGATTTTTTTGAAATAAGGATATTTATTACTGTAAAAATCTCTTTAATTATCAATTAAAGTTATTTTGTTAACAGCCTTATATAGGATGATCAAAAGGTTTTAAGCGGTTTTACGCTTTAATTATTAAGAATAGATTTCTTGTTGCAGTTATAGGCAAGGTTAATCTATAATGTATATATTCGTTTAATTTAAAAAATTAGTAATAACTGTTTCTAGCTTTTGGTTGGTTAAACTATGCTAACTAAAATTAGTAAGGTTTTAGAAAAATTACTATTCTTATTTTAAAAAAATCTTATAATTTATACAGTTAAGAAAGACTAAAATAAGATAATTTAAATTTTATATATAAAACTTAAAAAATTGGGTTCTAAAAGCTTTAAGTAGATAGTAACGCAACAATGCTTAAATTCTTGCGTTACTATCTACTTAAAGCTTTTAGGCCTTCCTTTAAGCCGTCTTTTATAAATGAAATTTTAGCTTGTTTGCCGTCTGCGGTAATTAGTTCTATATAATTATCGTTTGATAAAATCATGTCTAGATCGTCTTTTGTAATAATAGCTAAAGCCTGACAGCCGTTTACTGTACAATTTACATATTTTCCGGCTGCTATTCGTTTGTCACCGCTATTAATAACTGTACCTGCCGGAATTTGAACATTTGACGGGACTATTTCTATTATTTTTAATTCCTGTTTTTCTTGTTCCCCATTGAAATAACCTATGTGATAAATGGCTAATATTTCCTTTTCTTTATCTTTCTCTAGATTATTAATTTGTTGTGATAAGAAGCAAAGTTGTTTTTTCTCATTATTAAGAGTACAATTTAAAGTCCAAGCTCCGTACTTTTTTGGTGCTGTTGATGCGTTGACGTTTTCTATGCTATACAAAACAAAAGTGCCGGTTATTATAAATAATCCACTAAAAATAAAAGCAATTTTTTTTATACAATCTTTCATATAATTTTTAACCTTTTTAAAATATTTTCTTTTCCTAAAATTTCTGCAATCTCAAATACGCTAGGTGATGCAGTCATACCTGTTATTAAAGCTCTTACCGGTTTCATAATGTCATTCAGCTTTAAGTCGTTTGCTGCTGCTATTTCTTTAAATTTATTCTGTACGGATTCCTTATCAAACTGCTCAAGTTCACTTAAGTTTTCTATAATTTGTTTGATTAAATTCTTATCGCAATTTTCTATAATTTCTTTTGAATCTTGGCTGTAGATGATAGGCGAATCTACTAGATAAATTTGAGCAAGGCGTGTTAGTTCTAGTAATGTTTCACTTCTAACTAACAAGCTTGGCATTGCTTGTTTGATATAGCCTATTTCCTGCTCACTAATCTTAAACTTCTTCGGCAACTCTACTGCTAGGGGTAATTTGTACGTCAATCCGGTACTCGCATCCTCACTTATGTCTATATACGCTGCGGTGCTGCGTTCCGTGTTTCCTCCAAATTCTTCCCTATAAGGGAGCTTCCGAAGAAGTGTATTATAATTTTGTTCCAATATCTCTACAGTCTTTGAAGTTAAGCTATCATTGTCAAGCATTCTTAAGTAATGAGCGTTAAGGCTATTCATCTTAGCAAAATCAAGCTTAGAAGGTGATTTACCGAGTGAATCAAGATTAAACCAGTCTATAGCCTGAGTCATTGAGATAATTTCATCATCGCCGTGACTCCATCCAAGACGCAGTAAATAATTGCACAAACTTTCCGGTAAATACCCCATATCCTTATAAGCTTCAATGCCTAATGCTCCATGCCTTTTGGATAATTTTGCTCCGTCTGCTCCATGAATTAATGGTATATGAGTCATGCTCGGTACTGCATATCCGAAAGCCTGATAAATAGCGAGTTGTCTTGCTGCATTGGTTAAATGATCGTCACCTCTAATAATATGAGTTATACCCATATCATGATCGTCTACTACAACTGCTAGCATGTAAGTAGCAGTGCCGTCTGCTCTTAATAGTACCATATCGTCTATATGAGAGTTTTCAATTACTACCTCACCTTGTAAAGTGTCATGAATTGTTATGCTACCCTCTCTTGGAGTTTTTAGACGTATTACTGGCTTAATATCAGTAGGATAGAGAGATGGATCTTTGTCACGCCACTCGCTATTAAAAATAAAATGCTGTTTATGTTCTAAAGCTTGTTGTCGCTGTCTTTCTATTTCTTCTTGGCGAGTAAAACAATAATATGCTTTACCGTTTTGCAGTAATTTTAGTGCAGCTTCTTTGTAAAGATTATTACGTTTAGACTGGAATATAACCTCACCGTTCCAATCAAGCCCTAGCCATTTTAGACCTGAGAATATAGCTTCTACCGCTTCTTTAGTTGACCTTTCTTTATCAGTGTCTTCAATGCGAAGCAAGAACTTACCGTTATGATGCCTTGCGAACAAATAATTAAAAAGGGCGGTTCTTGCCGAACCTATATGTAAAAACCCGTCGGTGACGGAGCAAATCTAGTAATTACGTTATTATTCATTTATTATCTTTTTTAAATATATACTAAGAACTGTGTCATACCGTGGCTTGCCACGGTATCCAGAAAACAACTAAACATACTAATAATATTAGTATGTTTAACTGGATCCCGCGATCAAGTTGGCTGTGTTGCATGGATCAGTTTTTGCGTCATTGCGAGGAAAGTGCATAGCAATTGACGAAGCAATCCAGTAAAAAATGCTAAAAATTAGCATTTTTTTATTATTTTTCTGAATTGCCACGCTCCTTACAGTCGCTCGCAATGACGATTCGGTATTCATGCAACAAGGCTGATCAAGTTAGTTAGGATAACACATACTCTTTCTCCCCAAACATATAAAATAATTTACGTCTATATCATCGCTTAATTTCCACTCATTTTTAGCCGGATCATATACCAAGCCTTTCAGCTCTTTAATTTCAATTTTGGTATCCGTAAGCATTTCGTAAATTTCCAACGGTTTTAGGAATTTGCTATAATCATGAGTGTTTTTTGGTACCCAACCTAAAATATATTCGGCAACTATTATTCCAAGTATATAAGCTTTTTTAGTACGGTTAATCGTAGAAATTATTGCCATACCGTTTGGCTTAATATGCTTCACCAAATTTAGTATAAATTGCTGTACGTTTTCTACGTGTTCAATAACCTCAAGACAAATTACCACATCATATAGCTTGTCACTTTCTAATTCTTCTATAGTAGATTGTAAATAATTTATTTTTACGCCGTTTTCCTTAGCATAAGCAGTTGCCGTTTCAATATTACTTTGCAGTGCATCAATGGCTGTAACGTTAAAACCTTGAGCCGCTAAAGGCGTTGCAATTAACCCTCCACCGCAACCGACGTCTAATATTTCTAATTTAGAAATATCGTTAGACATCTTTTCAAACTCTACTTCTAGAGGTAATTTGTGCGTCAATCTGCTGCTCGCATCCTCACGTACCAAAGCGTACGCTGCGGTGCTGTGCTGCATGTTTCCTACCAATTCCTCTCTATAAGCGAGTTTGGAAAGGTGTCTATTGTAATGCGTAGTTATTTTCTCTATTATATATTCAAGGCGAATAGGGTTTATTCGGTGTAAGATACCGAATTCTCCGTCCTTATTCCACCAATTATGAGAAATTTTCTCAAATTTTTCTAATTCTTTTTTATCGATTGAAGACATAGTCTATGATTCTTTCCAATGTCATCCCGTGGCTTGACCACGGGCTCTATAAGTACAGCCTAAGAACTTTAGTGGATCCCGTGGTCAAGCCACGGGATAACAAGAGGCCATACAACAAACATATATAATATACTCAGATGACTTTAATAATACTAGCCTTAATTTTAATTAGCTGCATATTTGCCCCGCTTGGTTGCATTGCCCTATGGAAGAGATATATTTATTTCGGTGACGGGCTTGCTCATAGTAGTTTTTTAGTGGCTAGTATAAGTATTATAGCACATGTTCCATTAATATATTCAGGCATAATAGTTGCAATTCTTTTTTCGTTTTTTGTGTTTATTTTTAAAAATAATTCTGAAAAAAACGCAGTTATTAATTTGATTTCTAGCTTTATGCTAGCTGTTGCTTTAGTTATTAATTATTTTACTTCTTTGCAGAATAATATAGTGAATTTGTTGTTTGGGGATATTTTATCCGTATCTTTTAATGATTTGATGATACTTGCAATAGTGCTAATAACTATTATAGGCTTTATAGTATATTTTTATAATCAAATTCTTCTTATTATTATCAATAGAGATATTGCCGTCATAAAAGGCTTAAAGGTTAATATTATTGAGCTAATATTTTTACTTCTTCTCTCATTATCGGTATTTTCTGCTATAAAGATTGTCGGAGTACTTATGGTAACTGCTATTTTACTTATTCCTGCAATGATTGCACGGTTTGTAGCATATAGCCCCTCCCAGATGATTATAATATCAATTCTTATATCTTTATTTATTAATTTTTGTGCTGCATTTAGCTCTTTCTACTTTGATTTACCTTTAACTCCATTGTTTATTATATTAGGTACGTTTATTTATGGTTTGTTGTATTTAAAGCGGTTATTATGAACCAAAATGCATTTACTGAATATGTCAAAGAATTGTTAGAACCATATGGTTCAGTAGTCGTTTGTGTAATGTTTGGTGGATATGGTATATATAAGGGTGGTGTTATGATAGGAATTATTAAGAGCAATGAATTATATTTTAAGTCAGACCTAAGCACTTATGAATATTTTCAATCTTTCGGTTCTGAGTCATTTGTATATCAAAGTAAAGGTAAACTTGTAACTCTATCATATTGGAAGGTGTTACCTGAAATTATGGAGGATCAAGAGTTATTAGGTAAGTGGTTTAAATTAGTTTTGAATGCTGCTATTAATAGTCAAAAGAAAAAATAAATGTCGTCCCGTGGTTTGACCAGCGTTGTTGTGTGTGGCGTTTTTTTCCGTCATTGCGAGAAGACACCATAGGCGTCGACAAAGAAATCTCAGGCACGATTCCTGAGATTTCCACGCTCCTTGCAGTCGCAATGACGTTAAAATCTATCCACGTTTTTCATAATCTCAAGATAATCAATTTTGCCGTTTGTAAGTAGAGGTACTTCTGAATCGGTAATAATTACTTTCGGTAAATGTAGTAAAGGAATTTGAGCTTTAGATACAGCATCTGCAAAGTTCTCTCTATTTATATTGGAACCGGTAGTAAGTAAAATAATCTTGTCTTCGTGCGTTTTATCGGGAATAGAAATAGCAGCGTGCAAGGAATCAGGATCAATTTCGCTTGCAAGTTCTTCAATTTTTGTAAGAGATATCATTTCCCCTGCTATTTTAGCAAAGTGTTTTAAACGTCCTAGAGTTGTTATATATCCTTCAGAATCGATTTTGACTATATCGCCTGTGTCGTACCATTCTTTATAAGTACGGTGACCTTCTAAGTCCAAGTAACCAAGCATGATGTTAGGACCCTTAATGAATAAACGTCCCCCTTCATTTATTCCCTCTACTTTCTCAAGCTTATAATCAATTTTCGGTAATAATCTTCCTACCGTGCCTGCTTTATTATGCATAGGGGTATTGCAAGCTATAATAGGTGAGGCTTCTGTAATCCCATATCCTTCAAAAATACGTATGCCATACTTATTAAGCCAAAATTGTCGTGTAGATTCTTTTAATTTCTCGCTACCGGCAAATATATAGCGTAATGAGTAAAAATCATATGGGTGAGCGTAATTAGCATAACCGTTTAAAAAAGTATCGGTAGAAATTAATATAGTTGCTCCAATATCGTATATAACTTCAGGAATGCTACGATAATTTAGTGGAGAAGGATATAGAAACAGCTTAATACCGTTTAAAGTTGTAATAATTGCACCACTAAAACCAAAACAATGAAATAGCGGTAGCGCATTAAATACTATATCTTCAGGGCTAAAAGGTACTTTAGCGGTTATTTGATATCTATTAGTTTGTAAATTTCTGTGAGATAATAATACGGCTTTAGGTTCACCTTCAGTACCCGAAGTAAAAATTATCACTGCCGGTTTTTCGTCATCACGATTACGACAAAAATAATTGTAATAAGTTTGGGCACAATAACTTCCTATTTTTGCTTTTAGTTTTAGGGCTGTACCAATCTGATTTTTAAAATCTTCTAAATATATTATTTTAATACCGAAATCTAATAAGTTAGTTATTAATTCATGTAAATTTGCTTTCTCAATAAATTGTTTTGAAGTGTAAACTACTTTAATTTGTGCAAGTTTACAGGAGTTAATAATAGTACTTATGCCGCTGCTCCAGTTAATTATAGCAGGAACATAACCGCTAGATTGCATAGCGTAAAAAGTAATTAACGTATTCGTGGTATTAGGCAACATTAAGCCTAAATTTCTGCCAAAGATATTATTCTTTTTGATTAAATCACCTAGGATAAAAGATTTTAATATTAAATCTCGATAAGTAACCGCATTATTTTCAAAATCATCAACTATTTTTTTCTTAAATCCATGAATTTTAGCAGCTTCTATAAGAGATGAGAATACAGTATTTTGATAGTCTGAACTTTCAAACATCATGTCAGCCATGATATCATAAAGAGTCCTAGATATATAACTGCGTCGTTCTTGATTGCTTGTAGCATCCATATTAGCGAATTTTACCGGCGGTAAAACGGTTATAGTAATTTTAGGAAATATTTTTCTTTTTAATATGTTTTTTAATTTTGATAAATGAGTAAATTGAGTACCGTCTATTCTAACCGGTAAGACGGTAGCACCGGCTTTATCGGCGATCATTCCCGGTCCTTCGTATATTTTCATTAAAGAGCCGGTAACGCTTATTCTACCTTCAGGGAAAATTGCTACTTTCTGATCCTTTTGTACTTCTTTTACTAAAGTCTTTATTGCCATTGGGTTACTTGGATCAACCGGCAAAGTTCTTGCCATACGTAAAAACGGTTTAATCCACCATATTTTTTGTATATCGGGACTAATTGCAAAAGTCATTTCTTCTCGTAAGTAAGTAGCAATTAGCGGCGGATCTAGATATGAAATATGGTTAGCGACCACTACTACTTTTTTACCTGCTTTTTGAAAATTTTCAAATCCTTTAACTTCAACATTATACATAAGATCAAAACAGATTTGGAATATTCTTCGCAATAGCTTAAATGGAATAATTTTAACTTCAGGTATTAAACGGTAAATATGTATAGTAACGATTATATTAGCTAGGCTAATAAATAATATAATCCAGGGTATAGTGAAATTTAGGTAAAATAATAAAGATAGAATTATTGTGGATCCCACCATGAAAATGGAATTGATAAGATTGTTAACGGCAATAATTCGACTACGATGAGTAGGGTTTGCGTAATGCTGTAATATTGCAAAAAGCGGAACGATATATAATCCGCCTATTGCCGCTAAGAACAATAAATCTATAACTATGCGCCAATTATGTCTTTTCGATAAAAATACTAAAATACTTTTTAGCTGAGTAGGTTCGTAGTTAACTGAGCTAATTCTACTTGCAAAGAATAAATCAATACCGAAAATACTAATGCCTAGGGCTGAAATAAATAGATATTTAACGGTAATCTCATCTTCAAATATTTTGCTACATAAAAACGAACCGACCCCAACACCAAGCGAGAAAACCGCTAAAAATAAATTAGCAACATTCTCATCAGCTTTAAAAGTTATCTTAGCAAGTAAAGGTATTTGAGAAATTATAGCAGCTCCGATAAACCAAAACCATGAAATACCAAGTATAGCTAAATATATCTGTTTTTTTGCTTTGGCATATTTAATCATATTTATGCTTTCATCTATAATATTAAAATTTAGTTTAATATCACGATTTACGTTTTTAGATTTTGGGAAAAAAGGCTTGTAATAAAGCCAAGAAAAGCGATGGTAATTAAGGAATAAATTATAAAATTATTGCTGATTGTATAATAGCTGCCGATTATAGTACCGATAAAAATACCGATAAAAGTTCCGGCTTCAACAAAGCCGTTAGCTCCAAGTAGTTCGTCTTTATTTAGGTGATCAGGTAATACGCTATATTTGATTGGACCGAAAAAAGTAGAATGTATACCCATTAAGCAAATAGAACAAAACAGGATTAACAGATTATTATGATGAAATCCGTAAATTGCAAAGGCAATTATACCGATTTCACAAATCTTAATAATTTTAATAAGATTTGTACGCTCGTATTTATCGGCAATTTGTCCTGCTATGCTTGCGAATATTATAAAAGGTAATACAAAAGTAGCATTAGCAATTAAAACAAGTAGATTATTATATTTACTTAAAGCTCCTGAAATACCATAAGTTATAAGGATTACCAGAGCATTTTTTAATATATTATCATTAAGACAACCGCATAACTGCACTATAAAATTCGGTAAAAATCGTCTATCTTTGAAAAGATATAATTTGTTTGTGTCCATGATATAAAATATTTTAAATGCTAATTTTATTGGGTGACTCTTATGTCATTCCCGTGAAAACAGGAATCCAGTAATTAAAAAATATAAATACAGTAAGTTTTTAAAACTAAAAACTCGATTTATCTCGCTTTACCCTGGATTCCCGCCTATGCGGGAATAACATAAGCGAGCTATGCAACAAAACCTAAACTCCCCAAATATTAACAATTTATATTAATATGTCAAATGTGGTGCTTATTTACTTTCTGTTTCTAAGCATCTTGATTTTATTAATTCATCTACAAGAGAAATGTTTTCGTCCGTAGAATCAGTGTAATTTTTGACTATTGTTTGTAATGCAGATAAAGCTTGGCTTGTAGTATCTTTCGTTTTAACTTTCTTTCTTCTTTGTAAATTCTTTTTTAAGGCAGTTGATAAATTATCAAATTTAGCCGGTGATTTGGCTTTTTTCGGTGCTTCTTTGATATAGTTGGTAGATGACATAAATAATTATCTTTTCACATTAGCATTATTATATTATATTATGGATATTTTGGAAAATAAAACTATAAATAATCTATGAATCAAAGTAATATAATCTCTCCTGAGTTATTGGATGAGAGAAGAAATATTGCAAGGCAAGGGGGCGGTGAAGCTAGGATCAACGCACAACATCAAAAAGGTAAGTTAACTGCACGAGAACGCATAGAAGTATTATTAGATCCGAATAGCTTTACCGAAACAGGTATGTTTGTATCCCATAGATGCGATAATTTTGGGATGCAGGATAAAAAGTTTTTAGGTGACGGCGTTGTAACGGGACACGGTACGATAAACGGTAGGTTGGTATTTATTTATAGCCAAGATTTTACCGTACTCGGTGGCTCTCTCGGCGAATATCATGCTAAGAAAATCTGTGATATTATCGATCAAGCTATAGAAACCGGTGCTCCCGTAATCGGTATTAACGACTCAGGGGGAGCAAGAATTCAAGAAGGGGTTGATGCTCTGGCCGGATACGGTGAATTATTTCAGCGTAATGTTTTAGCGTCGGGTGTCATCCCTCAAATTACCCTAATTATGGGCCCTTGTGCCGGTGGTGCGGTATATTCTCCTGCCTTAACCGATTTTATATTTATGGTTAAGAATAGTTCTTATATGTTCGTAACTGGTCCCGATGTAGTAAAAACCGTTACGGGTGAAGAAGTAAGCCAAGAAAAGCTCGGCGGTGCTAGGATGCATACCACTAAAAGCGGCGTTGCCGATCTTGCATTTAACAATGATATAGAAGCATTGCTTGAAATTCGTAAATTCTTTAATTTCCTTCCGTCATCCAATCGTAGTCCTCTTCCTGTTCGTTCGACTGTTGATCCTGCCGATAGAGTTGATATGTCTCTTAGCACGTTAATACCTAACACTCCTAATAAGCCTTATGATATGAAAGAGCTTGTTGAGCGTATCGTTGATGAGGGAGAATTTTTTGAACTACAACCTGATTTTGCTAAGAATATCATTATTGGCTTTGGTTATATGGAAGGTTATCCGGTAGGATTTGTGGCTAATCAGCCTTTGCATTTAGCAGGATGTTTAGATATAAACGCCTCAAGAAAAGCAGCAAGATTTGTTAGATTTTGTGATGCTTTCAATATTCCTATAGTAAGTCTTGTTGATGTGCCTGGATTTCTGCCTGGTACATCCCAAGAGCATGACGGTATTATTAAACACGGGGCTAAGCTGTTATACGCTTATGCGGAAGCTACAGTGCCGAAGATTACTGTAATTACCCGTAAGGCTTATGGAGGTGCTTATATAGTTATGAACTCCAAGCATCTTAGAGGCGATATAAACTATGCTTGGTTTAATTCGGAAATCGCTGTTATGGGGGCAGAGGGAGCAGCCGAGATAATATTTAAGGAAGAATGTAAAAACCCTGAAGCTAAAAAACAAAAAATCGATGAATATAGGAAAGTAGTAACTTCGCCTTTTGTTGCAGCATCTAGGGGATATTTGGATGATATTATAAGACCGCAAAATACCAGATGGCGAATATGTAAGGCGTTAAATTTCCTGCGTACTAAAAAAGTAGAACTGCCTTGGAAGAAGCATGATAATTTGCCGCTTTAGCTGTCATCCCGTGGCGTGACCATGGGATCTCAGAATACAGCCTGTGACACAAGACCCCGTGGTCAAGCCACTGGGTGACATTAGGATATAAAAAACTATGAATAAACCATTATTTGATAAAATTTTAATTGCTAATCGTAGCGAGATCGCCGTTAGGATAATACGTACCTTAAAAAAGATGGGATAAAGTCGGTTGCAGTATATTCTGAAGCAGATACAAACTCAATGTATGTGCAGCATGCAGATGAGGCTTATTATATAGGTGATTCCCCTGCAACGGAAAGTTATTTATCTATTAAAAATATTATTTCGGCGATTCGTGAAAGTGGCGCAAGTGCAGTACATCCAGGTTACGGTTTTTTATCAGAAAATCCAAATTTTGCCAATATTCTTAAAAGAGAAGGTGTTGTTTTAATAGGACCGAGTGCCGGAACTATTAAAAAAATGGGCGATAAAATCGAAGCAAAAAAGATAGCGATAGAAGCCGGAGTTAGCACCGTGCCAGGTTATATGGGAACTATAAACGATGTTAAACAAGCTATAGATATTGCTAAAGAGATTGGTTTTCCGGTAATAGTAAAAGCGGCTGCCGGCGGCGGTGGACGTGGTATGAGAGTAGTGAATAATCCCGCTGAAATGGCCAATGCTTTTGAGTCGGCAAAGCTTGAAGCAGCCAATAGTTTTAGTGACGATAGATTATTTATTGAGAAGTTAATTCAAACTCCCCGTCATATCGAAATTCAGCTAATTGCCGATCAATACGGCAATAGTGTATGTCTCGGAGAGCGGGAATGTTCAATACAGCGTCACCATCAAAAAGTAATCGAAGAAGCACCAAGTTCTTTTATTACTGAAGATATAAGGCAAGAAATGTATCGGCAGGTAATATCCTTATCTCAAAAAGTTGGATATTATTCGGCCGGTACCGTTGAGTTTATAGTAGATAGCAATAAAAATTTCTATTTTTTAGAGATGAATACTAGGTTGCAAGTCGAGCATCCTGTTACTGAGCTAATTACCGGTATAGATATCGTTGAAGAGATGATACAAATCGCAGCCGGCGAGAAATTATCATTTACACAAGATGACGTAAAATTAAAAGGTTGGGCATTTGAATCACGAATTTGTGCCGAAAACCCAAGCCGAGGTTTCTTACCTTCTAGCGGTAGAATTATAGCTTATTCCGAACCTGCAAAGAGTCCTAATATCCGTATAGATACAGGGATTGGGCTTGGCGGCGAAGTAAGTATGTTTTATGACTCAATGATTGCAAAATTATGTACTTACGGTGAAACAAGAGAGCAGGCAATTGAGCTAATGCATTCTGCTTTGAGTTCTTATATAATTAACGGTATTGCTCATAATATCAGTTTCTTAGAAGCGGTAATGCTACATCCACGCTTTGTTAACGGCGATATTTCTACTGCCTTTATTCAAGAAGAATATCCTGACGGTTTTTCCGGAGCTAGTCTAACTTCAGAAGTAACTACCGTATTTTTAGCAACGGCTATTTTTATTTATATATCGGAGCAAAGACGTGCTTCTTTAATTTCTGGCAATATTAACAATCAGGCTAACAAAATAGGTACAAGGTGGGTAGTAACTATCGATGATAAGCTATTTCCTGTATTAATTACACCTGTTGAAAACGGCTATAATATACGTCACGAAAGCGATAGAATATATATTCGTAGTAACTGGAATTTAGGTAATGAACTTTTTACAGCTATAATTAATGGTAAAAAGACAAATGTGAAAATTGAGAATATCAGAACCGGTTATTTATTATCGCATGCCGGTATTAGCGTAAAAGCCTTTGTACGCTCTCCTCGTATCTCAGAACTTGAAGCGTTGATGGTCTCAAAAGTAGTGGTGGAAGAAAGCTCCGAACTACAAGCTCCTCTAAGCGGTCAGATTGCTGCGATAAAGGTGAAAGAAGGGCAGGAAGTGACGGCAGGACAAGAAATTATGATTTTAACTGCTATGAAAATGGAAAACCTGATTCTTGCCGAAAGAGATGGAAAAATAGCTAAAATTTTTGTTAATGAAAAGGATAATGTTATAAGAGGGCAGGTATTATTAGAATTTGCTTGATATATTAGATTCTGTAAAGGATAATTCCATTATTTATATTTTCAGATATTTTTTAGCGCAAATTAATAAGATGTTTGCAGTAATAGTTGTTCCTATTTCAAAACAATCTTATAATTTGCAGCAAAGAAGAGCAAAAATAGATTAATTTAATTTTCCTTCACAGAACCTAATATATTGTCTTTTGCTTATAATTCGCTACTATAGTAAACTCAGCTCCATTTTATGACAAGCGTAAGGGTAGAGCCTATATATTAATAGGCAAGACAACGAACAACGAAGTACAAAATGGAGATCAGTTTACTATATTCATTTATTTAGAATTAATTAAGTCAAAATTTTGCTCAATAACTGAAATATTTGAGCTAGCTTTTTCAAATAGATAATGATTTTTGTTTACCTTATTATATGCCTCTACAGCTTCTGTAAATTCTTCTTGATTAAGGTAACACTCTCCTAAATAATATTGTGCTTCTTGATAATAATTAGAGCTTTTGTGTATTTTACTATACATGTCTATAGCTTCTTTATAATTTCTCATTCCTAAAATAATTATTTCCTTCCGTAAGATTTGGATGAGCCATGGTTCCTCCGTATTTTAATTAGATTTTTTTATAAAAAAGTATATATTACCATGAAATATGATCCTCATGTTTTGTGGTAATATATATGTATCTAATAAATGTGTAAGAGGTTTTGTCGTCATTGTGAGGCAAATTGTAAGTTTTGATTAAGCAATATAGTTAAAAATACTAATAATATTAGTATTTTTAACTAGACCCCATGGACAAGCCACAGGGTAACAATTAGGAAACTGGTCCACGCAACAACGTCTATGCAGGAATGACATAAGAGCAGGCAATGAAGCAATCTTATCGTAGGAATGACATTATTAAAGCTCAGAATCAAATATTTTTATATCACCGCCTAAAGACGTTTCTTCATCAAGTCTCTCAAGGGCAAAAGTGCGAAATATACCTGATTTAGAAGGAGTATGTTCTAACCTAGAGCCTGTGTTAGGTTTTTCAGTTTCAACCTTAAAATCAGAAACATAGCCCTCGTCTTCTACTACAGTATTTGTATTTATTGGAATTTTCTTCCCGCTAGAATAATCTTCTAACAGTGCTTTAATTTCTGCGAAATTTTGTAAATCTTTAGATAGTTGTTTTTTGAATTTAGAAAATTTTTGCTTTATTTGTTCTGATGATAAATTCTTATATCCGTCATAATGTGATGATATACGTGTTTTTCATATCGTCTCTAATATATTGGTGGTTAGGATTATTAGCTTTTTCACACAATGTAGAAATCTCAGTGATTTGAGTGAGTTGACACGATACATCGCTATGTAAGTTATCTTTTTCCCATCCTTTAACATTATAGTTACCGTGTTTAAGTAAATATTTTACTATTGTGACCTGCCCATACTCTGATGCAAGCATTAAAGGTGATACATCTGTATTGCCGTTAATCGTTTGCATCTAATAATGTTTTTACCGCATTTAAATTACCGTATATTATTGCTACTTCTAGAGCTACATCTAAATTAGCGTTTTTAGATAAAAGATACTTTGCAATTTCTTTTCTATTTTTTAAATTTGCGGTACTTAATGGTGTGTTAAACGATATTCAGTATTAACATCAAAACCGTATATTTCAACAAATTTTTTAATTACTTCAAGCTTATTTTCGTTTATTGCTTTAAAAAAGATTTGCTTATGAAGATCGTTTACATTTTGACCACCTTGTGCTGCTTCTTCTAAGGTTGTATTTAAATAAGTTGCTCCTTTTATTAAAAGATCACATGTAATGTCTATTTTGTAAGGTTCTTCCAAACCGGCAGTAACATTTAGTGTATTAGAACCATAATGACTAAAATTTACATTCACTCCTTTTTCTTCTACAAAATACTTTACTAAAATTAAACTTTTATTGTGTATTGCTTGTATTAGACTGGGATTAGGTTCAAACGTAAGATGATTAAGTAAATATTCAGCTTGTGCATTATTGTTTTTCAGTGCAAATTCTAATGCTTTGTATTTATTTTACACCTTGCGATATAAGGTCTTCCATGAGATTTATTTTATTTAAATTCGGATCATCTAAGCTAGCTATAATATTTAATGCTGTCCCGTCTTTAGGATGAAACGCATCAAAATATTGTTTTAAATACCCTAGAGTTATTACATTTTCTGTTTTAGTAGTTTCCGGCTTAGTAGTTCTTTTTATTTGAGAACCCCCTGGAGCTGTGGAGGAGTTGTGCATGATAATTTACCTTAAATTAATTTATAGCGTGCGTACTATAGATTAATCTAAGTAAATTATCAACATCTTAATTGATAGTAAAATAATTTACGATTTCTTAACTTTAAGTTGTATTTGATGGTTCTCTAATTCTACTTTACTTACATAATCAGGCGTGAAATTTTTAGCAAACTCGCCTAAAGTTTGTTCTTTAATAAAGTCTCCATAATTATCAATTATCTTAGATAAATTAAACTCGCTTATTATCTCAATTAAAATCCTGTCAGTGATAGAGAAATCGGCATCTTTTCGAGCCTGTTGTATAAAGCGTACAATGTCTCTTGCGTATCCTTCTTCTATTAACTCAGGTGTTAGCTCTAAATCAAGTATTAACAAGCTACTATTATTCTGAAAACTTGCTGCTCCTTTGATATGTGAATACGGCTCTAAAACTAGCTTATATTCGTCACTATTTAAGGTTTCACCGCATATAGCTAAACCGCCTGCGATAGCTTCCCACTCACCTTTTTTAGAAGCTGCTATAATCTCTTTCATTTTATGCGGCAAACGTTTGCCAAGCATTGGGAAATTAATCGATAGTTTTTTGCTTGCGTAATTCTCTAGATCGTCACGATAAATTACTGCCTTAACATTAATTTCATCTTTAATTAAATCTTCAAAATCTTTGAGGTTGTTATTATGTTTACTGATAATAGCTATGCTAGCAAGTGGTTGCCTTACCCTGATATTTTCAGTGCTTCGGATAAATAGGCTATTACTGCAAATATCAAGCACGTTATCCATAGTAGCAACCAGCTCGTGATTTATTTCAAAGTCTGAGAGAGTAGGGTAGTTGCAGAGATGTACGCTAATCGCGTCATTGCGAGGCACTGAAAGTGCCGTGGCAATCTTATGAGATACTCCTGAAATTGCTTTGTCAAGACTTGTGTCTTTCCTCGCAATGACGTTGGATTTTCCTGAGAGTGCCGTGTCGTTACGCTCCTCACAATGACGTAATCCCTTATATATCGCTTCCGAAATCATAGGCACTAGTGCCGACATCGCAATAGCCATGGTGTCTAAACATGAATATAGAGTATTATAAGCATTTTGCTTATCTGTATCTTTTTCGCTTGTCCAAAATCTAGCTCGGCTTCGTCTTATATACCAGTTATTCAAAACTTCAAAAAATTCTGAAACTGCATGATAAGCTGTTTGCGTATCGAAATTATCTAAGCTCTCTTCAATTTTTTGTACGGCTATTTTAAGCTTAGATAATATATAAACATCAAGTACGTTTTTAGAGCTAAAATTAAGCTTGCCTTTAAGCGAATCGGCATTAGCATACATCGTAAAGAAATGGTAAGCATTCCATATAGGTTTGATAAATAGACGAAGCGTATCAAATACCATTTTGCCGTCTTTATCAATTAATAGCTCCTGACCTTTAACAACGTTTGAAGATAACATCGTAACTCTTAAAGCGTCAGAGCCGTATTTATCAAATAGCTCCAGCGGATCGGCGTAGTTATTAAGACGCTTTGAAAGTTTTTGACCTGTAGAGTCTAAAATTATGCCGTGGCATATACAATTTAAAAACGGTGGGCGATCAAATAAAGCGGTAGATAGCACCATTAAAGTATAAAACCATCCGCGTGTTTGAGCTGAATACTCAACTATAAAATCAGCCGGAAAATGATCCTCAAACCACTCTTTATTTTCAAAAGGGTAATGGGCTTGCCCATATGGCATTGAACCGCTTTCAAACCAGCAATCAAACACATCTTCTATTCTACGCATTGTTGATTTACCGGTTGGATCGTCGGGATTTGGTCTTGTCAGTTCATCGATAAACGGACGATGTAAATCAGTAACTTTAACACCAAAATCTTTCTCTAATTCCTCTATAGAGCCGTAAACGTCTATGCGTGGATATTTTGGATCATCGGACTTCCATACAGGTAGCGGCGTTCCCCAGAATCTATTACGGCTTATCGACCAATCACGGGCATTTTCAAGCCACTTACCAAATAAATTATCTTTAACATGGAAAGGTATCCAGTTAATTTGCTGATTTAACTCTACCATTCTATCTTTAAATTGCGTAACCTTTACGTACCATGACGGAACAGCCTTATATATAAGAGGCGTATCTGTTCGCCAGCAATGAGGATAATTATGAATATACTGCTCGGTTTTTAGCCAATTTCCTTGCTCTTTCAGTTTGATTATTATTTTGTCATTTGCATCAAATACTTGTAAGCCCTCTAAATCAGGAATTTCTTTAGTGAATTTACCGCTATTATCAACAGGACAAACAAGCTCAATACCTTTCGATTCACAAAGTATTTGGTCATCTTCACCAAAACCTGGAGCCATATGTACGACTCCTGTGCCGTCACCCTCAACCACGAAATCGCCTGCAAATATCTTGAAGCTGTTTGGATGATTCTCGAAATAGTCGAATAAAGATTTATAGTTCAATCCTTGAAGTGCTGAGCCTTTAATTATCTCAAAATTTTCTTCACCGCTAAGTCCTAATTCTTTAGCATATTTAGAGACGGAATAGGCAGCTATTATATAACAAACATCATTTTTAGGGACTAATGCATAATCTATATCACTACCGACTGCTAAGGCTAAATTTGACGGCAATGTCCAAGGTGTTGTCGTCCAAGCGAGTATACGGTATTCTTTAAAAGATCCTGTGGTCGTAGCCACGGGATGAGATAGTACAAAACTCACCGTTACAGCTTTATCGGCTCGCTCACGATAAGAATTATCAAGTCTTGTTTCAAAATTAGAAAGCGGTGTTTCGCATGCCCAAGAATAAGGCATTACCCGCATAGATTCATACAATAACCCCTTATTATATAACTCCTTAAATGCCCAAAGTACGGATTCCATAAAATTCTTATCCATCGTTTTATAAGAATTTTTAAAATCCACCCATCTTGCTTGACGAGTTACATATTCTTCCCAATCATTAGCATATTTCATTACCGAAGCTCTGCAATGTGCATTAAACTTTTCTATACCAAAATTAGCTATTGCAAGACGTCCTGAAATGCCAAGTTCTTTCTCTGATTGCATTTCAGCAGGAAGACCGTGACAGTCCCAACCAAAGCGACGTTCGACTTTCTTACCTTTTATGGTTTGGTATCTAGCATATACGTCTTTAATAAAGCCGGTAAGCAAATGACCGTAATGCGGCAAACCGTTTGCAAAAGGCGGGCCGTCATAAAAAATAAATTCTGACTCTCCGTTCCTATCATCAATAGATTTTTGGAATATAGTATTGTCTTGCCAAAATTTTAGTATCTCTCGCTCTAAGCCTGCAAAATCAGCATTCGAGCTAACTTCAGGATAATATTTAGTATTTGTCATTATTTTAGAAATTATTTTTAAAAATATCTTCATTATATGCAAGAGAGGTCATAATACAAGAATTTTTAAGGTATTTAAGAAAGTAATAAGGTGTATTACAGATTAAAAGATGATATAGAAATTTTGTCTAACTCAATTCATTTCACTATTAGTTACTAGCTATCGTTTCAGCTTCATAAGCCGGATAATATTTGTGCTTCGTATCCTAAATACTGCCACTCTTCATTTAAATATTTAAACATTACTTCAACTCTAGTATATTTTGTTAAATCGCTAAGGCCCTGTGCTTTAGCATCACTTTCTACTTTATTACTTAAATTTAGTAGGAGCTTTTGTTTTTGCTCTAAATTAATAGTTTTCATAAGAGCTAGCAAATCACAGATTTTAAATATTAAATTCTTTACATATTTCTTTTCTGTTTTATAAGAATAATATTTGTCATCATTTATCTTCTCTTGAAGATCTAAATTATTCAGAGAAAAGTCTCTTTAGTGTTTTTGAATTTTCACCGAAATAACTTATAGGGATAACTTGATTATTAACTAATGTTCTATCATGTTCTTTATTAGAACATGCTTTTTTAAATTGAGTTTTCATATTATGTGAATTAGCAAATCAAAACAATATTGCAACTTAATTGTAAGCTAGCTCAAGCTTTGTCTGCTGTATATATCGGATAATTTTTTCCTGTCCTTTTTCTTCCGCAAGTAAAGCCATCAAGGAAGAAGATCAAGAATTATTGTTATGAGAAGACATTATTGGGTTACAAGTTAAAATTTAGAATTTTCTTTATTCGCTTTTTGATATTTCTGTTTTAAAAATTCATCAACAAATGATTCTGATTTAGAACCATGTTGTTTAAACAATGCTTGAGCTTCTTTTACAGTCTTATGACAAGTGATTAAATGTAATTCATTATTAACTTTATTTATAAGTTTCAATAGCATTTTTATATTTGATATGGAGTTAATATTACCAATTAAGCATATCTACGTAAACATTCTAACTATGGGGATCTTTGAAGGGGCGAGTAATTTTTTCATCTGTGAGAAAGTTTTTACTATATTTTCTACGGCAGTCTCAATCAATTTATCGGTTTCAATATAATTTTCCGATTCGTCTTGGATATAAAAAAGAATAGATGAAACATAAACCGAGAGCAATAAGCTTCTTTTGGTATAATAGTTAAAATCAAGAGATTTATCACCGGCATAACGCCAAATAGCATCACAACTACGGAATGCAACTTCAGTTCCTTGTATTGGGTTTAATGCAAAATAAGCGGCATTCTTACTATGAATAATAGGAAGTACGGTTTTGACCCTAGTCTTTACGGCCAAAGATATTTTTTCTCTTATTTTTGATGGTTCTACTATTATCTTTAAGCTTTCTAGCATAATATTATCTAAATACTCTTCCAAGAATCCTACTATTTCGGATAAACCTTCTGGAAAAACTATTAAGCTATAGCCTTTTGCGAAACCGCATTGTTCTTCTGCTTCTTCGAGTAGTTTATTATTCCATTCATTAAACGGTAATAATTCTAATAAAGATTGCACGAAGCTTATTTTTTTGATATGGTGTTCTTCTTGAATGCTCATATTTTTAACCTTGACATATAACTGAATTATAGGGTATAGTTCAATAAACCACAATATCTTTTAAGGAGAGTAATTTTAGTGATACTAGTAAATGTTCACGCCGGTAATTGTGATAATACGCTTAAGAATTTTAAGAAAAAGCTACAAAGAGAGCTTTATTTTCGTAAGATGAAAGAACAGCGTTATTATGAAACACCTTCAGCGAAGCGTGTTCGTAAAGTACAAGAAGCAGCAAGAAGACAGAGAAAATTTGCTCGTAAAAAAATGTTTGATGAATAAAATTTCAAACAATTTTCATACTAAATATAAAGCTAGAAATATTAATATTTCTAGCTTTTTTTATTGTCATCTAGTTGCTTGACCATGTGTTTGTGTTGTACGAACGTTCAAGATGTCATTCCTGCGCAAGCAGGAATCCAAAAAATAGCCATACAAAATTTTATGTATTTGATGAAATAAATATAATAAAAAAACAAGTTTTTATATTTATATGTTTGACTGGATTCCCGCTTCCGCGGGAAAATGACATAAAAACAATCAATGCAACAACACCCCGCTTTTGCAGAAATGACAATAAGACACTTAAAACTTGAAATATTTTCAATTAGCTTTTTTTTATGTTATAAAGAACTGTTATAGTCATATAAACAGTATCTATGCTTAGTTATCTTAAACAAAATTTTTCTAGTAGAGTACTAATTTTTACTTTAGCAACAGCAGCTATTATTTTTGCTTGTGCTACTTTTTATGTGATATCTTTAGAATCAAAGAATTTTAGTACGATTATTGGATTTTTATTAGTTGATTTAGCAATTTTTTTAATTTTAGGTGTTGTACTAACTCAAAAATTTTTTACTAAAAATAATAATAACGATAGTTCTAAATTACAAAATCGTATTGTAATTGCCTTTAGTTTAGTTGCAGCTATTCCAACTATAATTGTTTCGGTATTTTCTGTTTATTTTTTTAATCTTAGTGTTCAAGCTTGGTTTGATAAGAAGATTTCTACGGTTCTTGATCAATCCGTGATAGTTGCAGAATCGTATATTGCCGAGCATAAATTACAGCTAAAAGAAACGGCTTTAGCCGTTGCTGAAGATTTAAGCGATATGTATTACGATTTAATTCACAATCCCGCTTTATTTACTAAAACACTTAATACTGAAGCAGAGATGCGTTCGCTTGATGAGGCTATAGTTTTAAACAAATCTACTAATACTATAGTAGCTAATAGTTATTTAAGTTTTTCATTATCATTTGCAACTATCCCTGCACATTTAATAAAAAAAGCGGATTTAGGTGAACTGGTGGAAGTAAAATCCGATCCAACCAAAATAAGAATGCTGATTAAATTAAAAGAGTATAATGATGTGTATTTATTAGTTGGTAGATTAGTAGATAATAAAATTATCGACCATGTAGATGCAACTAACGGAGCAGCTGCCGAGTATAATAGCCTTAAAAATGAAATAGATAATATACAGATTAAGTTCTCTATAATGTTTATCTTTATTGCCTTATTACTTCTTTTTGTAGCTATAAGTTTCGGGGTTATATTTACTGCTAAAATAGTAAAACCTATTAAAAAATTAGTTACTGCAACCGATAACGTTAAAGACGGCGATTTAACGGTACAAGTGCCTGAAAATGAAGTAGATAAAGACGAAATAGGCACGCTTTATGTGGCATTTAATAGAATGATTAAGCAGCTTTCTCGCCAGCAGCGTGATTTAGTTATAGCACAGAGGGCTATGGCTTGGTCGGATGTTGCAAAAAAAGTAGCCCATGAAATCAAGAATCCGTTAACTCCTATTTTACTTGCTTCTGAAAGATTGCTGAAGAAATTTAGCCCTGAAATTAAGGAAAGGGTAGAATTTGAAAATTATTTAAAAATGATTATTCGCCATACTAACGATATTAAAAATATAGTATCCGAATTTGTTCTTTTTGCACGTCTTCCTGCTCCTAAATTTACGAAGAGTGAATTAGTTTATTTAGTTAAACATATTGTTGAAGCACGTAAATTACTTAATGATCATATTTTGTATAAATTTGAGTCTAACGTAGAACAATTTGATTTTATGTGTGATGCTACCCAAATAAATCAAGTTATGATCAATTTATTGAAAAACGCAGAAGAGTCAATAGAAGGACGAGAATCAGGGAAAATAGAAGTTACTATAGATGTTCAAGATGAGTTTATTAGCGTTATTGTAACGGATAACGGTAAAGGATTTCCGCCTGAGCTAATAGGCAAAGCTACCGAAAGCTATGTTACGACCAGCAGTAAAGGTATGGGAGTAGGGCTTGCTATAGTTAAAAGAATAGTCGAAGAACATTGCGGCATTCTAGATATAGCAAACAGAGAAGCAGAGGGAGCAATAATCGATATAAAATTTGATTTAAAAGAATTGGATTTAAAGGTTAAGCGTTTGGAAATGTAGTATTTTACTAGAGGATGCAGTTCTTAAAGAAAATTTAGAATCAATTATTTATCACCTAATATGAACACAAATCATAAACAAAAAGCAAAGTTATGAATGTAGAAATCACAGAGTTTTTAGCAAAAGAGCTTATTACAGAACAATCCCCTAAATGGTTTCATTTACCTATCAAACCGGTTGAATTTAGTGGTTATGATAATAGAACCTTTCATTTAGGCGATGAAATGTTAATTAGATGACCAAGTGCAGCAAAATATGTAGGTGCGGTTTCAAAAGAACACAAATGGTTACCAATATTAGCGCCTAACTTGTCATTTCATATCCCTAAGCCTTGAGCTTTAGGTAAACCTTCAAAAAATTATCCTTGGAATTGGTCAATATATAAATGGATTGAAGGAAAAGAGTGCAAATAGCTTTGATACTAGTAGCTTAAATTTATCTCTAATTGCTTCTGATCTAGCAAAATTTCTAAATGAATTGCATAAGATTGATATAATTGATGGACCTGTTCCAGGTACTCATAACTTTTGGCGTGGAGGTGATCTTGCAGTTTATGACCTTGAGACAAAAATAGCAATTAAAAATTTAAAAGATTTGGTTGATGCAGATAAAGTTCTATCTGTTTGGGAAAAAGCATTAAAGTCTCAGTGGAATAAAAAACCTGTATGGATTCATGGTGATTTTGCAAGTGGTAATATTATTATAAAAAATGGTAAGCTTAATGCAGTAAGCGATTTTGGAGGTATGGGTATTGGTGATCCTGCTTGTGATTTGGTAATAATTTGGACTTTTCTACAAAATGAAGCAAGAGAAATTTTTAAAGAACAGCTAGCATTAGATGATGATACTTGGGCAAGAGCACGAGGTTGGGCTTTGTGGAAAGCTTTGATTGCTCCACTAGATGGTTTGGATGCTGTTAAGAATTTACAAATTATTCATGATATTTTATATGAGCATGAAAAATTATGATTGAGATAGCTATTTATAAATACTATATCAATGAGTAATAGACATCTGCGAAGTATATAGACTAGATTTTAACTAAAGTTTTGTAATTATTATAAACCGTTTAAAGAAGGATCTAAATCTAGATATATAGAACAAAAATAAAATAATTTCAAAATTGTAGTTGACATAGCTGATTATATTGAATATAACTACATCTATCCAAAGCGATAAATGAAAAATAAGTCGCAGCTGTTTTTAAAAGTAAATAATTAGATATAGATAGTGACAGTAAACATGTACATATCACAAAAGTGATAATTAAACCTGTCAATTTTTAAAGTAAAACTGACAGAATCAAACTTGAGAGTTTGATCCTGGCTCAGAACGAACGCTATCGGTATGCTTAACACATGCAAGTCGAACGGACTAATTTGGGGCTTGCTCCAATTAGTTAGTGGCAGACGGGTGAGTAACACGTGGGAATCTACCCATTAGTACGGAATAACTTTTAGAAATAAAAGCTAATACCGTATATTCTCTGCGGAGGAAAGATTTATCGCTGATGGATGAGCCCGCGTCAGATTAGGTAGTTGGTGAGGTAATAGCTCACCAAGCCGACGATCTGTAGCTGGTCTGAGAGGATGATCAGCCACACTGGGACTGAGACACGGCCCAGACTCCTACGGGAGGCAGCAGTGGGGAATATTGGACAATGGGCGAAAGCCTGATCCAGCAATACCGAGTGAGTGATGAAGGCCTTAGGGTTGTAAAGCTCTTTTAGCAAGGAAGATAATGACGTTACTTGCAGAAAAAGCCCCGGCTAACTCCGTGCCAGCAGCCGCGGTAAGACGGAGGGGGCTAGCGTTGTTCGGAATTACTGGGCGTAAAGAGTGCGTAGGCGGTTTAGTAAGTTGGAAGTGAAAGCCCGGGGCTTAACCTCGGAATTGCTTTCAAAACTACTAATCTAGAGTGTAGTAGGGGATGATGGAATTCCTAGTGTAGAGGTGAAATTCTTAGATATTAGGAGGAACACCGGTGGCGAAGGCGGTCGTCTGGGCTACAACTGACGCTGATGCACGAAAGCGTGGGGAGCAAACAGGATTAGATACCCTGGTAGTCCACGCCGTAAACGATGAGTGCTAGATATCGGAAGATTCTCTTTCGGTTTTCGCAGCTAACGCATTAAGCACTCCGCCTGGGGAGTACGGTCGCAAGATTAAAACTCAAAGGAATTGACGGGGGCTCGCACAAGCGGTGGAGCATGCGGTTTAATTCGATGTTACGCGAAAAACCTTACCAACCCTTGACATGGTGGTCGCGGATCGCAGAGATGCTTTTCTTCAGCTCGGCTGGACCACACACAGGTGTTGCATGGCTGTCGTCAGCTCGTGTCGTGAGATGTTGGGTTAAGTCCCGCAACGAGCGCAACCCTCATTCTTATTTGCCAGCGGGTAATGCCGGGAACTATAAGAAAACTGCCGGTGATAAGCCGGAGGAAGGTGGGGACGACGTCAAGTCATCATGGCCCTTACGGGTTGGGCTACACGCGTGCTACAATGGTGTTTACAGAGGGAAGCAAGACGGCGACGTGGAGCAAATCCCTAAAAGACATCTCAGTTCGGATTGTTCTCTGCAACTCGAGAGCATGAAGTTGGAATCGCTAGTAATCGCGGATCAGCATGCCGCGGTGAATACGTTCTCGGGCCTTGTACACACTGCCCGTCACGCCATGGGAGTTAGTTTTACCTGAAGGTGGTGAGCTAACGCAAGAGGCAGCCAACCACGGTAAAATTAGCGACTGGGGTGAAGTCGTAACAAGGTAGCCGTAGGGGAACCTGCGGCTGGATTACCTCCTTAAAGACTAAATTAGTATATTACTTATACAAATATAAGTAATTACTCAGTCCAAATATTTACTGTCACTATCTTTAACTAATTGTTTGCTTTTAAGACTATAATTTCTTTTCTTTTTTCAATTTCCTATATCTCTTCTCAAAAACAAATACTGTTTTGTCTAAAGAAAGCATTAAAGTAATGAGTAACAAAACTTATTGGCTTATATACTCATTAGACTTATTGCATATACTCCTTTTAAAGGTAGTTTGTCCACAGAATCTAGTAATGCTTGACATATTTTATATTAACAATATCTTTTTATTAAAATTTTGGAGATATTTAGATTAACTTATGAAAATTGCTAAATTTACAGGCAAAGATACTTTTTTCAGCATTAAATAAATGGAATAACGCCGGTTTACTTGGATAATACAACTATATTACTTAAACACGATATAGAAATATTAAATTTTGATTGGAAGAAATTATCTAGATATTCTTTTTGGGTTTTTTGAATATGTATAGTTAATGCTATTTTGTCTGATCGTTATATACGCGAATTATTAGAATATATTTTTAATGTCCCGTATCTGCTGAAATTTATTACCTTATCAACTTTATCGGGAATAATTTATTTTGTTGGTTTTAAAAGACAGCAACAAAAACCAGAGAAAATTTTTAGCAATGGGTCAGTATTATTTTGAGGGTCTTAACCACTGTTTGTGCTATTATCAACTAGGAAAAGCATTTGATTCAGGGAGTGGACATTTTTCCATTTTATTGCTTTTATCTTTTATTGTTTATACCATATTAGGATATTTCTCTAAATCAAATTTAATTTGGTGCGTTGCTTTAATTGCACTAGGTAAGTTGGATAGGAGCAGAAACCGGGTATATGTCAGGATGGGGAGCATATTACTTAGGTATGAATTTATCCATTACGTTTTATATTATTTGGAGGAATATTAGCATTCTCTGCTATTGCACTAGAAGAAAATAAAACATTCAATCATTTTACTCAAGTAACTCTTGTAGTTGGTTTATTATACTCATTATTGCAATGTGGTTATTATCAATATTTGGAAATTATGATCCTGAAGATTATTACTTAAAGCCGGTGTAAAGCCGATAGAATTATTTCATTGGTCTTTATTATTTGCTTTGATGTCTGAGCAGCTATTTATCACGGTTCAAAACAAGATAATTCGGTAACTAAAGGATTCGGGTTACTTTTTTATTTATTAATTTATATACAAGATTTTTTGAATACAACTCATAAAGCAGTATTTTTACAATTCTAGGAATAAGCTTTGGTAGCTTGGAAGTAAAGCAGAGAAAATTTGGAATCTTACTGCAAAAAAATAATTAATATATAAAGTTCTACTTTTGTAAGGAACGTATATATTAAGATAGAACTTAAAAAATTGGCAGCAATGTCTTTGTAAGCCCTCGAATGCCGAACATTTCATAACTGCTGTTGTTTCTTGTCTGTGGCTTCTCTGCTCTTGTTAGCTATAAATTATAAGGTTTTTTTGAAATAGGATATATCCTCTCAAAAATATTAAGGATACAATATATGAATTACTTAGGATATGGTGGTGGTATTGCTTTTGGAACAATACTTGCAATAGTAATATCATTTAATGTGAATAAATCAATATTATGGGCTATTATTCATGGATTTTTTGGATGGTTTTATATTGTATATTATTTGTTATTTAGAAAATAGACTTCTTGCATAACCTCCTTCTAAAGGCGATTTGTACGTTAATCCGGTACTTGCATCCTCACGTTACTTGCGTGTACGCTGCGGTGGCAAGTGCTTCCGTCTTTCTTTCAAGTCCCTCTTTCTAAGATAGGTTATGCAAGAAGTCTAATAATAGGAATCAGCTACGAGAATAAAAGCTTTCAGTTGCTTTAAAGAGTGAAGTTTGTTAATCTCTATAAAAACATATTTGAGATTATATGATAACTACATATTTAAAGGAAAATAGTTCTATAGTAAAAAATGCAGAATATATTATTAATGAATCCACATTATGGATTGATTTATTCAATATAACAGATGAAGAAAAAGTAATAGTAAAAAATACATTAAATATAGAAATACCGACTTTAAAGGACATATCGCAAATTGAGATTTCTGAGAGGTTATATGTTGAAAATGAGGCGTTATATCTAACTATTACGGAACTCGTTAATAAAGAGCAAGAATTTCCTGAAACACATTCTATAGTATTTATTTTGCATAAATGTTGTCTTATAACAGTTCGTTACGTAGAATTAATACCCTTTAATGACTGTATAAATAAATTTGCTAAGCAGCTTAATAACAAACATAATGCAGAAAATATTTTATTTATGTTACTTCGTAATATGGTAACAAGATTATCGAATATTGTACAGTCGATTAGTATGGATATTGATGATTATGGACGTTTAATACTTGATAATAATATTAATGATTTGCGTATAGATCATACCAATGTATTAAAGAAAATAGGTCGAAAAGGTGATTTACTTTCTAAAAGCCGTGAGTGTTTATTTTCTTTAACTATGGCTATTCAATATATTTTAAAATCTCCACAAATAACTCACAATAAAGCATCTAAGGATCTATTAGATACATTGCTTCGAGACGTAGACTCAATAATTAATTTTTCACAATTTATATCTAGCGAGATTGCAAGAACCCTAGACGCAGCACTCGGTATGATTGCAATTGAACAAAATAATATTATTAAAATTTTTTCGTTGGTTACTATATTTTTTCTCCCACCCACTTTAATAGCTAGTATTTACGGCATGAATTTTACCGTAATGCCTGAGCTTAAATCACCGTATGGTTATCCTATAGCCTTATTCTTAATGCTATTATCTACAATTATTACCTATAAATATTTTAAGAAACGGAAGTGGTTGTAAGTTTTTATTGAGAATAGTTCGATAGAATTTTGCATAAAAATCAATGACCGTATTTTATAGTCAATTGATTTGGGCTCACCTACATCATTACTCGTTGCTTTCCTATTAGTTATAGGTTTCGTGCCTTGCGCCTTTTATGCAAATCTCATTGAATTGACTATATTACCAACAGTTAAAATTTCTTAAATTTCAATTTAATAATAATTAGGATTTAAATATGAGCGAATTAGATTTTGAAGTAGAAAAGACAAGTTTTGTAGTAAGTGTTATTGATGCTATTGAAGAGTATATAAAAGCAGAATTTTTATTTGACTATGAAAAGCAAAAAGAAAATTTTCAATATATCCAAGGTGATTTAAATAATTTGGAATTGCCTGAGATTATTAAAAATTCTGCAGTCATGCAAGAATTCTTTAGATTAAAATCAGAATTTAGGAAATATATTAAAGATAAAAATTATGAATTTTTTGCAGAAGTATATAAAAAATCAAGTATATCTATAGAAGAGAAATTTGTAGAAATAGATACAAAATAGAGCGTATTAAAAACGATCAACCTGAAAATGAAGAAAAAAAGGCTTGGGAGTAGAATAAGAGTAATGAATTAGAGCGAAAAGCAATAGAAGAGGTGTATAAGAAAAAACAAGATAAGGAAAGTATAGATAGTTATAAACAATTAGGGGCAAGGGTACAAGCGGTAAGAGCTAATCATCAATAGAAAAGATGGAAGATCATTTTTTAGTGAAAGAGAAAATATTAAGTGCAGAAGAAATGAAAGCTATTATTTCAAATCATAAATTATTAAATACATTAGCTAGTTATAATGATATAGCTAGTGCAAATGCAGTAACAAAATTATTTGAAATTGCTCGTAATTATTATGAAGATGATAAGCACAAAGGCATCAATGAACTTGGAGCAATAAACGATACAAACAATTATCTTCTTAATGAACATATTTAAAAATTATTGAAACAAAAGCAACTTAGTTTTAAAGATATTGATTACGTAGTTGGTCATGAGTTAGATAAGTTATGTGAGTTAATAGCAGGAAATAGTACAATCCTTACTTTTAATAATGATCAAATACATAACAAGTAATGATTTTGTGATTTAGCAATATTAGATAGGTTAGAAGAAACGCTCAAAAAGTGAGCTGATGATTTTACGGTAAATGATGAGCGGATAAAATTCTATAGAACACTAACAGAAGAAAATAATAAAAAATTCTTTTTTGAAATTGGAAGTTAATAAAATGGTGTTCCGATACCATAACTTATAAGGAGCTATTGCAGTTGTTACCTAGTAAAAATTTTATTAGATCTCTTAAAAGATAGAAATTTATATAAATTAACAGAAAAAATGACTATTTCTAAAAATGAGTTACTTGAGATGTCAAAAGGGGCATAAGAAAATTATTTAAAAGAAATAAAGGTTGAAGATTGTTTAGATATTCATTTAGACTCTATGCATATGAATACTCTTAAACTTATTATAGCATCAAATGTGATTCTTAGTAATATCTCATTCAATTCTGATACTACCGTAATTATAGAAGCAGGAAGGTCTTTGAATATCTTTGGTACACTAAATCTAGTATCAGGCAGTACTTTTAAATATATCTAGTGAGGTACATTAGGGTCAAATATTGTTTCAAAAGGTTAAAATAGAAAATATAGATAATGGTCAATCAGTAATTAAGGAATCACTTCTGAAATTCTTTTAAATAATACTATTGCACTCAATTTAAATTTTATGGAAGAAAATACGGATAATAATTCAGATACAACAATATTGGGAAATACTGATCCGGAGATTTAATAAATAATATTGCAAGTTCTTTCTAAACTCTATTTTTATTCGCAACTAGGGATAGATTGTTTTAAATCTTATCCCTTTTTTGTGCCGGTTACTTTATAGCCTTATTTTCAATGCTATTATCTATATAATTATCAACTCTAAATTTTTATAAATACTATATAGCTTTATATGATTTTTTCTTATTAAAACTTGACTTTTATAAAAATTCCCATATTATGTGGTAATTCCCATAGAATATGGTAATTAAGTTAATTATATAAGGATATAAATATGCAAAAAATATTGTTTAAAGGCCGCCGAATATAAGTATGAAAAATGAAACCTGATATCAAGGAAATAAAAACCTTAGCTGACTTACCTTCAGGTACAGGTAGTGAATATTTTATAAATGTACATGGATCAGAGTTTTCTATAAACCTACTAATTTAGGTTTATGGGGAAAAATTAAATCATATTTTATGCCTGAGCCTTCTTACTTATCAATGAGTATATTTTCTGATGAAGGTACAACTTCTGTTTTAGATATTACACTGCTTAATAAAATACAAAAATTACTATTGCAAATCAATGTAATATTGTTCATATATTTTCTTGTCATTCAGGAGCCGCTCAACATCATTTAGATTGGATACAGGGCAACATGGTGTTATGCACTTATAATAAGGCCAGCGATGCAAATATTATACAATTAGCTCAAAATAATTACGATGCTAGAACACAAAATGACTTTTTATTGATTGAATATATAAGAGATCATTTTCATCTATTAGTAGCATCAGATTTTAGTATATAAGCTAATAAATTAGACGATCAAATTTATAGTTTTTCTTTAAGTGCTAATAAAATTAAAAAGATGAAAAGCATAGCGGAGTGTTGCCGGCTTTTCTACATAAAGAATATAAAGCTTTGTAAAATTTTATAAAAATATTCATGCGAAATATCATGAATCATATCCTGAAATATTTAACTTAAATATAGAAACAAAGCCGAAAGAATTAACATACGATGACTTAATCAGGGTATTTAGTAGAGCTTTAACTTAGAAACATATAATTTTAATAAATTTTCTCTAAGCAAGATAGAGACTATGTTAAATCAGAAAGGATTATACACTGATGCTAGTATAGGGAACGCTATAGAGCAAGGGAATTCTGAACTATTAATTTGTTTACTTAATTATGGTAATACTAAAGTAAGTACCCATAATCTTGATAAGGCTATAGAGAAAGGTGATTTTAGCTATTCTAAAAGCTGTACTTGAGCATAGTACTACAAAAATAGAATTATATAATCTTGGTAAGGCTATAGAGAAAGGTGATTTAGCTATTCTAAAAGCTGTACTTGAGCATAGTACTACAAAAATAGAATTATATAATCTTGATAAGGCTATAGAGAAAGGTGATTTAGCTATTCTAAAAGCTGTACTTGAGCATAGTACTACAAAAATAGAATTATATAATCTTGATAAGGCTATAGAGAAAGGTGATTTAGCTATTCTAAAAGCTGTACTTGAGCATAGTACTACAAAAATAGCATCATATAATCTTGGTAAGGCTATAGAGAAAGGTGATTTAGCTATTCTAAAAGCTGTACTTGAGCATAGTACTATAGAGGTAGGTAGCTCTAATATTTATACGGCAGAAGAGACGCATAATTTAGACGTTATCGAATTAGTAAAAAAATATTATAATTCTACTATAAATACTATTACGTCTGAAGAAAATACTATAGATACAACACTTACTGTAGTAGAAGAAGTACCGGCATTAGGAGAGGGGACAGAGGGAATATAAGTAAATTCAATATTATTCCCGTGGAAGGCTTGCTTGCATGGCTTGAAAAACCTACTCGATGTCATTCCCGCGAAAGCGGGAATGACATAAAACGAGCCATGCCACAACGTAGCGACTAAGAAGCGTGGCAATCTATAAAAAATAGTAAAAAATCTGTAAATCAGAATTTTTTACTGGATTGCTTCGTCAAAATTTTCAATTTTTCCTCGCAATGACGGCAAAACCAAGCCACGCGAGTAATGCCAAGTCATTTCAATAGACCTCTTCGGAAACTCTACTTCTAGAGGTAATTTGTACGTCGATCCGGTACTTGTGAATCCTCACGTACTCTTTTGTATGTTGCGGTTCTGTGTTCCGTGTCTCCTTCAAATTCCTTTCTATAAGCGAGTGTCCGAAGAGGTCTATTGAAATCTAAATATTTCTTAGAATTACTTTACTTAATTCATAATTCAAGTGTGAGAAGTTTATCTCTTCAAATCCTTTTCTCGGAATAATAATCATTGCAAATTTTATAGCCTTAAAGCTAGAATCACTAACAATAATTCTAATTAGATGTCGTATACGCCTTTTAATTTTGTTGCGAACTACAGCTTTGTTATTTAGCTTTCTGCTAACTTTGATTCCTAAAAAGGTGTTATATTTTGATTCAAGGAAGATTTTTGGAAGTTTTGTGGCGATTACCAAAATAAAATATCTCTCATGGAGCTTCTTTCCAAGCTTATTTATAAGCTCAAATTCTTTTTGATTTTTTAAAGAGGTAATAGACAATTTGATAAATCAGATTATTTTAAGCAGATAATTTATGTCTACCTTTAGCACGACGTTTTCTTAAGATTGCTCTTCCGGTTGGAGTAGCCATTCTAGATCTAAAACCATGTCTTCTTTTTCTAACTAAATTACTAGGTTGAAATGTACGTTTCATAATATTTATACCGAACGAAAATAAAAATTAATTATTATAAATATGTCATCCCGTGGCTTGACCACGAGATGACATTAAATACTTAAATATGTGCTTTTGCTTTTTCTACGATACTTACGAATCCGTCACTGTTATTGACGGCAAGTTCTGCAAGTACTTTACGATCTATATCGATTTCTGTTTTTTTAAGAGCTCCCATAAATTGAGAGTAAACAAGCCCATGTTCTCTTACTGCTGCATTTATTCTTTGAATCCATAAGCCTCTAAAATCACGTTTACGGTTTCTACGATCTCTATAAGCATATTGGAGGGCTTTTTCTACTTTCTCAATAGCTACTCTAAAACAGCTATTTGCTCTACCTCTATAGCCTTTGGCTAATTTAAGGATTTTTTTATGTCGATTTTTGGAAATTTTTCCTGATTTTGCACGTGTCATTGCTTTAGCTCCTAGTTAATTAATTTATACCGTACGGTAAAAAATATTTTTTAATATTATATCCGTCTTGAGGACAAAGTATTGTAGTTCCTCTAAGGTTACGAATTTGAGCTTTAGTACGACGACGCATAAAATGTTTTTTACCTGCTTGAGATGCAATAACCTTGCCGCTAGCAGTAAGTTTAAAACGTTTTTTTACGGCAGATTTTGTTTTTAATTTAGGCATATTGTTCCTTATAATTGGTATTTCTAGGTTTAAACGGTAAAACATTAGGCATACCAAAGCCATATGACCGATGAAACTTAGATAATAGTTTTTTTTATTAGTTATTGCAAGATTTTTTTATAAAAATGTACTATAATGTTTTTAATCAATCGATAATAATTTAAAAATGTTTGGACAAAATCCTAAAAGAAGCATATTAAACGGTGACGGTACTCAGTTAGAGGTACAGTCTATTTTTAAGACTATACAAGGGGAGGGCATTTTTGTAGGTTGTCCTGCGATCTTTATTAGGCTTGGAGGATGTAATCTTGCTTGTAATTTTTGTGATACGGAGTTTGAAGATTTTGATTTAGTAGATATAGATAAGATTTTGAATAAAGTAGAAAGTCTGGCATTAAATTCTAAAAATGAAAAATCGATTAATTTAGTAGTAATAACCGGCGGTGAGCCGATGCGTCAACCTATAGAGTTATTATGTCAGAAGTTATTAGACCGAGATGTTAAAGTTCAAATAGAGACTAACGGTACGTTGTATCGTTCTTTGCCGAAAGAAGTGTCTATAATTTGTTCGCCGAAGGTAGGTAAAACCGGTTATAGTAAAATAAGAGAAGATTTATTGCCTAAAATTAGCGCGGTGAAATTTATCGTTGCTAAAAATATTTTAGAATATAGTCTCATACCGGAAGTAGGGCAAACCTCTTATAATATACCGGTTTTTATTCAACCTATGGATCAAAACAACCAAAGACTTAATGGCGAAAATAATGAGTTAGCAGTAAAATTAGCATTAGAAAGCGGTGCTAGATTATCTCTGCAAACTCATAAATTTTTAAATATCCCATAGATTTAGGTCGCCGTATGACCCCTTTTCATCACCTAATAATATTACTATTCCAACGTTACCATTGTCAGAATTAGAAAAGGGTAAAGCTCTTTAAAATTTTTAATTATAACGATATAATTTTCCTAATTGTCTTTGTTGTTCTACAGAAGGGAAAGGTAAGATAATTTTGTCAGCATCTATGTTGCTTTTTGATGTTGATGTTATCATAGATTCAATTGAACTTTCGGTACAGAATTGTTGGAGTTGTATTACATTTAATTACCTGCCTTTCATTGTCTAAATTAGAAACCTTCGCATTTTCTGCTTGTTCTCTAACATTTGTTTGGTAGCACATATGTAATATACTAAACTAAATCTAAGTGAATTTTGCATTCCGGTTCTTTATTTTTAACAAGAGTATTTATGCATAAGAATCGTCATCTTCACTCTCGCTGTCACGCCCAATATAGTCAGAGTCAGAAGAGTACATAATAGATTCAAGGAGAAAATCCTTATTATATCCTTGGCAGCAATTTCTTCTCCACAGTTTGAGGGATTTGCACTACGCTTAGGTTGTATCTGTTTCATAATTTCCTTACAAAATAATTTCGGTTAGAACTAAATTTCTTTTCAATATCCAATAAATTAAAGAATTTTAACTAAGGAATATATTACTCCTATATTCTAGTCAAAATTAATTTACTTGAATTTTTAATTGTAATTAAGTATGATAATGAAGATTTATTATAAGTTAATATGGAGTAATAATGAGTGAAATATTAGAACTTGAAGCGGAGTCCCGCACGGAATTCGGTACGGGAGCAGCAAGAGCATTAAGAAGAGCAGGGCGTGTTCCGGCTATTATTTATGGAGCGGGTAAAACACCTGTTAGTATTTCTTTGGAAGAAAAGGAAATAACTAAATATTATAGAAAGCCGGCTTTTATCTCTCAGTTAATTAATTTAACAATTGATAAGAAAAAATATAAAGTATTGCCGAAGGCTGTAGAATTACATCCTGTTACGGATATAGTACGCCATGTTGATTTTGTCTTTTTAGAAGAGAAAACCCAAAAAATGGAAGTACCTGTAGTATATGAAGGGAAAGAAAGAGCTTTAGGCGTTAAAAGAGGTGGATACTTTAATATAGTAAAAAGAAGAGTTACTTTATTATGTGATGTTAATAATATTCCAAGAAACGTAACTATAGATGTTACTAATATGCCTATGGCTACTTCGCTAAAATCGTCAAAAATAGAATTACCGAAAGGATGTAGTTTTGTTACAAAAAAAGAATTTGTCCTTGCAACTATTATAGGACGTAGAGGAGCAAAAACTGAAGCTGAAGGGGAACAACAAGCCGCTGAAGCAGGGAAGTAAGATAATTCTCACGATAAGGACTTGCTTAGATACTTAAATCGTTATTGCGAGGATTCGTAGGCGTTGTTGTTTGGCTCGTTTTATGCCATTCCTAGCTAGAAGCGGGAATCCGGTAATCTTTAATTGTCATACTGCGAGCTTGTAGCGGTATCCAGTCTTTGTTAATTTTTTTCTGGATACCGTGGTCAAGCCACGGTATGACATCGAGTAGGTTTTTCGATCCACGCAATAATGCTGAGCTAAGAATGGCATTATTCTGTACTTCTTGCAAATCAATACTTCTTCAAAAATTTTCCATTACTAGTTATTAGGTAAATTATTATGCTTCTTGTTATTGGTCTTGGTAATCCAGGAAAAGAGTATCAATATACGAGGCATAATGTCGGCTTTATTGCTATAGAGAAAATAGCAAACCAATATAATTCATCATTTAGTACAAAGAAAAAATTCAATTGTGAAATTGCTGAAACTATTAGTGATGGACAAAAGATAATTTTTATAAAGCCTACCACCTATATGAACTTGTCCGGTAAGTCAGTGATATCGGTGAAAACATATTATAATATCTACCCCGCAAAAATCTTTGTTATTCATGATGATATTGATTTAGAAACAGGTAGAATAAAATTTAAAACCGGTGGCGGTAATGGCGGGCATAATGGTTTAAAGTCGATTGATGGGGTTATAGGTAATAATTATAACCGGATTAGGATTGGAGTCGGTAGACCGCAAAATAATCAGGATGTAGCAGATTACGTACTTAATCATTTCTCTAAACCGGAGTATGAAACAGTAATGCAAGCTATAGATAGAATCACTAGTAACTTTGGTTTAATATTAGAGAATAAGTTAGAAGAATTTAAGAATAAGATAGCTTGATATATTCAATGTTATTCCTACGACTTGATCGACGTTGCTGTGTGGATGATACCAACTCGTCATTGCGAGGAAAAACTGTAAGTTTTGACGAAGCAATCTCAGGAATTCTATACTACTTCACGAGATTGCCACGTTGATGCTATGCATCTCCTCGCAATGACGGGAAAACGATATTAAAACTAAACAGCAAAGAAGCAAAGATTTATGACACAAAATTTTAAAATTGTTTATGCTGATGCAATGGATAGAACTCATAGCACTATAATTATTGAGGCTTTGAACAAAGATGCTAGAGAACAAAAGGGGTTAGTAGGAGATATTGAATCTTTTTCATTTTCCTGTTTAGATCAGGATAAAAATTTTGTTGTAGGAATTAGCGGTATGAGTTCTTGGGGGGATTTTACATTGATTCACTCTTTGTTAATGAAAATATAAGAAACTAAAATTATGGTATTGTACTAATGCAAAAGGTTGAGGATTTAGCACGTGAACGAGGCTGTAATTTTATTCATCTTGTTACTATGGACTGCAAAGCAAAATCGTTTTATGAGAAACTGGGGTTTGCTATGCACGGTTGCGAAAAAGATTCTATAATGTATTATTTACGGAAAAATTTATGACACTAAAACTCGGAATTGTTGGGTTGCCGAATGTCGGTAAGTCGACGTTATTTAATGCCTTAACGGCAAGTCAGGCTGCAGATGCCGCTAATTATCCGTTTTGTACTATTGAGCCTAATAGCAGCAAAGTTTTAGTGCCTGATGCGCGTTTGCATAAACTAGCAAGCTTAGCCGGAAGCGGTAAAATTATTCCGTCTTATATTGAGTTTGTCGATATTGCAGGGCTTGTTAAAGGAGCAAGCAAAGGGGAAGGGCTAGGTAATAAGTTCTTATCTCATATCAGGGAAGTCGATGCAATACTGCATGTACTGCGTTGTTTTGAAGATGAGGATATAACGCACGTACATAACAAAGTCGATCCGCTGCATGACCTCGAGATTATTGAAACGGAATTAATACTTGCCGATATAGAATCGGTTGAAAAGCGTTTAGCTACAAGTGAAAAACGCTTGAAGTCAGGCGATAAAGCTATGGCAGAGCAGATAGAGCTGTTAAAAGAGGTTTATAAGGTATTAGGTGAGGATAAACCTGCAAGAGTGCTAAATGAAGCTTTAAGAGTTGATAATTTAAAACAATTGCAGTTAATTACCTCTAAGCCCGTTTTATATATATGTAACGTACTTGAAAAAGATGCAGCTATAGGTAATGAATTTACAAAATTAGTAGCGGAAAGAGCAAAGAAAGAAAATGCTAAAAGTGTCGTAATTTCTTCAAAAATAGAAGCTGAAATTGCTTTACTTGAAAGCATGGAAGAAAAGGAAGAGTTTTTAAAATTTATAGGTTTAGACGAAACAGGGCTTAATAAAGTCATTAAAGAGGGGTATAATCTTTTAAACCTTAAAAGCTTTTTTACTATAGGACCAAAGGAAGCCCATAGCTGGACTTTTAAAGACGGCACACTTGCACCGGCTGCTGCCGGTATTATTCATACCGATTTTGAAAAAGGTTTTATCAGAGCAGAAGTTATCGGCTATAAAGATTACATAAATCTCGGTAGTGAAGCAAAAGCCAAGGAAGTAGGTAAAATGCGTTTAGAGGGTAAAGAATATAAAATGCAGGATGGGGATATAGTACATTTTAGATTTAACGTTTAAATAACGATCAGTTATGAAAACAATTTGACCAAAACGGTCTCTTGAAGTGCAAGATAGGCTTGATTATATAGTGCAGCAAATTTTGGCTGTTGCCAAGGATAAAATTGCCCTGATTATCTTGTATGGCTCGTATGCTAGAGGTGATTGGGTTAAAGATATGTATACGGAAGATCATACTACTTATAGTTATACAAGTGATTTTGACTTTTTAGTAGAAAAAAAGGTAAATTTAAGGAGCATGCTACTTTAAGGGTAGAATCTAAGATAGAAAAAAGGTTAGAACAAACAGGCTTAAGAAAAGCCGAGGTTTTTTCGCTAGAACCTTGGATATCTATAATATGCGAATCTATAAGTGAGGTAAATGACAAGCTTGAAAAAGGGCGTTATTTTTATACCGACATTAAGAATGAAGGTATTCTTTTATATGATAGTGGCGAGCAGCTTTCTCGAGCTAAAAATTTGCCTTGGAGTGAAGTAAAAGAAATAGCTAAAGAAGATTATGAATACTGGTTTGGTAGAGGCAAGAGTTTTTTTATTGATTGTAAATACCCATTAGAAAGAGGTGATTTTAGTAAAAGTGCTTTTGAGCTGCATCACAAGCCACTGAAAGTGTTTACAGTAACATTTTATTAGTTTTGGCCCGTTACAAACCAAAGTTACACGATATAAGAAAGCTAGGTGGATATTGTGCAAATTTATAATGTTGAGCTACTTAAAGTATTTCTGCAATCGTCTCCCGAACAAAAAGAATGTTTTGAATTACTAGAAAAAGCTTACGTTGATGCAAGATATGATAAAAATTATAGAATTAGCAGAGAGCAGTGACTTTACTTGATTGAGAGAATAGAAAGATTAAAAATGATAATGGAAAAATTTTGTTTGGAGCGGATTAATCGATAAAACTCGATGAACCGAAATAAAAAAAATTATTGCGAAGATTCCGGCATGGATGCTTCTATGCTTATTTATTTTATCGCCGACTACCAAAACAATTTATACTTCAGGATTACCGAGTTTAACCAAATATTTCGGCATTGACGGCGCTCTCACTCAAATTACATCTACATTATATTTTCTATGGTTTGCGCTTGGTATATTATCACTCGGCAGATGATCGGATATTTACGGCAGGAGACCTATAGCTTTATTAGGGCTTTTTATTTATGTTGTATCTTCAATTATTAGCATTTTTGCAGTTAATATAGAAATGCTGATGATAGCTCGTGTTGTGCAAGCTTTCGGTGTAAGTGTAGGTTCTGTTATTGGGCAGGTATGGCTGGAGACTCCTATCAAGGCTTAGAGTTATCATATGTCTATGCTAGCTTATCTCCGTGGCTGTTATTTATCCCTTCTCTAGGTTCATCTATAGGGGACTATATTATAGAATATTCAAGCTGGCATTATGTTTTTGTATTTTTTAGCCTTACCGGTACTATATTATAAAGTTTTACCTGAAATAAATTCTTATATAGATTTTTCCCAAAGCAGTAAATATTTTGAGGTTTTGCAGGTAATTATTAAAGATAAAATTCTTTGGTTATATGCTTTTATCATCGGTGCATTTAACGGCATATATTACGGTTTTTTCATAGAAGCTCCTTTTATTTTGATTGATAAAATGAAAGTTTCTCCATCTTTTTACGGTAAATTAGCGTTTTTGTTATCTTTTGCCGCTATCTTTGGAGGCTTTTTAGGAGGGGGTATTTAATAAAAAAACGCCATGTACACGATAAAAAAGTTATGGGTTTAGGATTTATTTTTAGTTTGTGCGGTTGTATATTATTTGCGGTAAATGCTTTTATATTAGAAGTTATTTCAACGAGTCATAATCTTGCAATCGCTATGATATTTGCACCGATGATGATTCATATGGTTGGGCATAATCTACTTATCCCTATGACGCTTAGTTATGCACTGAAGGATTATGCTAAAGTAACAGGTACGGCAAGGATCTATATTTGGTGCAATATACTACGTAGTTATCGCTGCTGTAACTTATTTGGTTTCTAAAATACACGGCGCAACGATAAGCAATTTTGCTTTATTATGCTTCGTTTTAAGTATTAGCTCTGCTATTTCGTTTTACTGTATTTGGATTTTATATAAGAAGAAAAAGTCAAATATTCCTAACTAAACACAGGTGTCGTCATTGTGAGCAGCTGTGGCGTTGTTGTATGGCTCGAAGAAAGCGTTCGATTTCATTCCTGCGAAAACAGGAATCCAAGGTAAAGCGAGATAAATCGAGCGTTTAGTTTTAAAATTCTAGCATATTTATACTTTTTTGACTGGGATTCCCGCCTACGCGGGAATGACATTAAGAAAGTTAGAGATAACCTTGTACATCATCTGTATGCTCTTCACCCTCAAGAGTCATATCCTCTTTTAAGGCTTCCATACTACAGCTACTAAATACATCAAGGTTATTCTGCTCTGTTTGCCATTTTAATCTAGCTTCTTTAAAAGTAACAATACCGTTTTCAATTTCTGCTAATGTCAAATTTTTTATTTCGTGTAAAAATTTCTCTATATCTACTTTTGCTTCTGGATTTTTTTCGATGAATGGATTAAAAAACTCCTTGATACCTGCTAATAATTCTTTTTTCCCAGGTTCTATATCTTTAGAATCTAGAGCTTGAGCTATCGGTGTATTCACTGCATCCTCGTTGTTTGCTATATCCTCTTCCTGTTCAAAACTTTTATCAAGTGCGTTATTAGAAGTATTAATATGGAATAACTCTTTGTAAAAATCATTCATAACAATTTGGTCGTTAGGGTTATTTGCATTATAATTAGTTATTATTTTATCAATAGCTTCTTTAAACTTTTCATTATAAGGTATATTTCTAAAGGTGGAGCTTCCATATATAGATTTTTTAGCAAATTCTTTTAGTGCTTGCAGATTTTCAGTACTAGAATTACTCATCTCAGCATGTTTTTCTGGAATATAAGTAGCTATTTCTATTAATTTATTACCAAAAATGCTTTGAGCGGTTTGTTCATCAGCTTGTTGTGTTGCTGCTAATATTTTAGCGGGCATATTATTTTTCACTAGTTCTAGCATGCCTCCGCCGCAACAAACAGTTTGGTAATCATCATTATTTTCTTCTTTTAATGATAAATACAAAGCGTTTTCTATGTGATAGTTATTTTCTTTTAATAATTGCCATGTTTGTAAGGTTGGGTCATTAGCATATACTCCACCATCAATAATTTTATGTGATTTAGTATTGGTTATATTACGGAAATTGTGGCTGGGGAAATATCCAGGTGCTGCAGTGATGCCTTGTATTATATCTGAAAGGTAATAATTATTCTCTTCACTTTGTCTAGCATCTATAGTAGAGAAGGTCATAAGAGGATTTTGTTTATTATTTAGATCATAACCTGTAACTACAACATCACCGATTAAATCCTTGAGGGTATAATCCTTACAATATGCTTTCAATAATTTTACTAATGGTTCAGGAGAAAATTTATGGCTGAATAAGCCATTAAAACTCCACAATTTTCTAAAAGTTAATCCTACCGGAAAAATATTGTGTGCCATTTCTTCAAACAGTTCTTGAGCTTGCGCTGCACTGAATAAAGGTTTTCCGGGATTATTAGGATTCGGTAAATTAAGCAAAATAGAAATAAGTCCTCCAACACTGGTCCCTCCAGTAAAATCGAATATCTCACAAGTAGGCTTACCGGTTATTTGCTCCATTATTTTTAATTTTTCTAAATGGATATTTCCTTTTACTCCACCGCCTTCAAATAGTGCTAAGCTAATCTTATTGTTGTTTATATCTACCATAACTACCTTTCAAAAAAAAAATACTAAGAGGGCAAAATACAATAAAAATTAACTTTTGTCAATAAACTTATTTGTCTAAAGTCTAAACTGAAATTTAACTTATAAAATAAATTGTAACTATTAGTAAAGAAAACTTAATTAATAGTGAATATTTTAGTATATAGCTAATATTATAACTATGATGGTATGAGATATGCTAAGTCATCCTAGTAATATAGATCCTCAGTTATTAGCTCAAGAAGTAAATACAATGATGCCCTTAGTAGAGAAAGATTTAGCTGATGTTGAAGATACAATAACTTATGGAAAAGAACGATTATTTAAATTTGTTAAAGATAAGAAAATTATGGAAGCTTTGGCATTTATGTATTGTTTTGAGGGAAATACTGGACAAACTTTAGATATTAAAGAATTATGTACTACAGATGATTTATTATATAGAGATGATTTTAGTGCCCTTACGGAGACACTAGATACTTTAATCCCCCTTATAGGGATATTTGTTTCTAAATAATTTAACACTCATTCTACTATAAATAATAATGCTAAAATACAAAAACTTTGATAGCTCCTCTGATGAAGAGTTAAAAGAAAATTATACTTTACCTAAGTATCTTAATTTTTTACTTAAAAATATACTAGATATTAATTATATATATAACTCTGAAGATTTTAAACTTAAACTAGGTTTAGTATTACATAATTTAGCTGATAGATTTTTTAAATATTCTACTATTAGAAATATTTATAAAAAAATTAAATCTGAAATATTAGTTGTAGATAATAATTATTACGAAGAAAATTTTAATATTATCAAAACTGCTTTTAATAAACATAATTATTTAAAAATTATAACAAAGAAAATATAAGTGATAAGGATTATCAAAAGCTATTGCATTGTGTATTTAATCCAAATCACTCTATTCCTAAGATAGTTGCTTTAGCAGACGATATTACTGCTCAGCATGCAAAGAAAGTATTATTATAAGAATTGCAAAACAGTAATATCAACTTAAAAAAGTATAAGTAATAACCCATACATAATTCTAAAGGACTTTTAGCTTTTGCTGAAATGATTGGCAGGAATAATAAAATCAGCTAAAGCACCGGATTTTAGAAGAAATAAATAGTGATTTATCTACTATATGTAAGATCTCAAATACTAAAGAAGAAACTTTTACAATGAATCATATAGTACATTATAAAACCGGTAATGTACAAACAGATGTACCTGGCTTAGGAAAGTATGATGAAATTTTATCTAAATTTGAGCAAGAACATGAATATAAACATGCTATTATAAAACGTATATTTGAAGTTGTGCATGCTAAAGCATCGACACAAAATATAGAAGAATTACCGCGAAAACTAAATTACTTTGCAGAAAAGTTAACACATTTGTTATTTATGCTTGCAACGCATAGAAATAATGCAACCTTATTTACGGTTCCTATGTTTTTAGAACTTATTGATAAAAATAGTATATTTTTATCATATAAGGAGTTTTTTCCTATGTCTGCTGAGCATGCCGTTGCTCAAACAAGAGGTATACTGAAAAACTATAAATATGTGTTACCAAATTCCTGTCCAATAGATTATGACACTACAAATGTACAAAATGGTAATCTATTACTTATTAAAGAAGGTAGTATATTAATAGAATGGCTTAGTAAAAAATTAAATAATTATAAACTAGCAAATATAGCACGAATATTTGACATCTTAGCTTCAATGTAATTTTACAAAAATATGGATAATGTAAAAAGCAATGATATAAAATCTTTTTTAGCAAAAGTTCATAAATTAGAGCATTGTCCTATAAAGTTGTTAAATTCATTAGACCAAAATTTAACTGCTTTAATTCTTAAAGTAAACAATATAGGAGAACGTAATTTAAAGCTTACAAAAACTAAATTGCTTGAAAAAAAGGATTTTTCTCAAGATTTAAAGGATTTAATTGAAATAACCTACTTGGAATTTACTGAAAGCTTAAAAAATATTGAAGGGTTTTTAGCTCAAAAACAAGCATCTCTCAAGACAGAAATTAAAAAAAATCCTACCTGAAATTCTACAAATTTTATGTGCTAAAATAAAAGAATGGTATGATATTGATGCACCTGAATATGCTAAGAATGTATTACAAGATATTACCCCCCAAATTTAATCAAACTATTTCTCCTACCTCGTTTCAAAAGAGATTAAAACTTTCCTTGTCTAAAAGAAAAGATATATATGATGCAAATGATGATGATAATAATCAAACTTTGGAAACAACTGATATAGACAATAGTATGAAAGAATATTTTAAACTAATTGGAGAACATACTAATACTATATACGATTAAAAACAGTATTAATATTATGGTCTTTTTGAGGTCCTAGAATTTGGTAGCTAAGAGTAAATGAATCAGGATTTAAAAATACATAGGTAGTATTAATATTGATCTTTACCACATAGATGACTGCCTGTAGCTTGTATACTCAAATGATTTGAAGAATTGTTTCTGCAAAACTTCGGAGGACTCGCATGCTCACCTATTAAGGGCTGTGCGTACTCGCTCCTCGTTTTACATTCCAATTCTCCAAATCATTTGAGTATACCCTGTCTGCATCAACAAATTTTAATTGATAAAATAAGTGCTTTTCAGGAGCAATAAAATATTTTGTAATATTACTATTCTTAAAAATATATCTATATTCTTGATTAGCGTGGATTTGATAATCGTAGTCGAGATAGTGAATTTGTAATTCCTATTTATTAATTCATTTAAACTTTTAAGTAAGAAATATGCTACCCCCTCACCGTAACCATAATTATCTTTATAATTCTGTTAATTTGGTATTTTCTGAAGAATCTTGAAAAAAATTTCTTTTACTGAATCGTTTTTTGAGAGCATTTGATATATATATCTATATAATTTCTGCGACGTTTTGGCTTTATTGTATGGCTGTTTATGTCATGCCCACGAAAGCGGGAATCCAGTAATTTAAAGGTTATACACAATAAGTTTGTACAATTAAAAGCTCGATTTATTTTGCTTTACCCGGGATTCCCGATTTCGCGGGAATGACATCGAGTCGGTTTTTCGGACCATGCAACAAAGTCAGCTTGACTACGGTATGACATTTAGTTCTGCAATATTTTCATTAGCAAATTAATCTCTTCGCGTAATTCTATATCGTTTTCCAGTAATTCTTCTACTTTCTTAATAGCATGCATAACCGTCGTGTGGTCTTTTTTACCGAATTTTTTACCGATATCTGCAAGACTTTTCGGCGTTAATGCTTTACTAAGATACATGGCTATTTGACGCGGTCTTGCAACTTCTCGTAATCTCCTTGATGAAGACATATCGGATAACTTAATATTATAACGGCTAGCTACCTTTTTCTGAATATCTTCAACGGTAATTATTCTTTCATTAGAACGCAGTAAATCCCGCAAAATATTTTGTGTGTTTTCGAGTGTAATTTCTTTTAAAGTAAAATTAGAATGAGCGATCACCTTATTTAAAGCTCCTTCAAGTTCTCTAACGTTTGAAACGATTTTAGATGCTAAAAAATCAATTACGTCTTTTGGTATTTTAACGTTCATCTGCTCAATCTTAGATTCTAGAATACCGAGTCGTAGCTCATAAGTAGTACTATGAACGTCGGCAACTAAGCCCCATCCAAGACGAGATTTTATCCGATCTTCAATATTATCTAAATCTGAAGGCGATCTATCACAAGAAATAACCATTTGACGGTTATTATCAATCAATGTATTAAAAGTATGGAAAAATTCTTCCTGCGTACTATCTTTACCGCAAATAAATTGAATATCATCAATCATTAACACGTCAACCGAACGAAATTTCTCTTTAAACGAGATTACTTGTTTGTTACGCAGAGCTTTAACAAATTGATACATAAATTTTTCTGCCGACATGTATATCACTTTGCGGCTTGGATTATGTTGCTTGATGTACCAACCGATTGCATGCATTAAATGAGTTTTACCAAGCCCTACGCCGCCATATAGAAAAAGCGGATTAGACTCAGAAACCGCACCTGATGATTCTGCAACCGCTCTTGCGGCTGCATAAGCTAGCTCATTTGGGGCTCCAACCACAAAATTATCGAAAGTAAAACGTACATCAAGGGTTGAAAAGATATTTTCCGAATTAAGCTCACTGCTGCCGATATCGGCAAAAGTCTTAGTAGGTAATTCTGTAACTGTTTGGGTTGTTCCAGGTAACTCTTTAGTAATTATTTCAATTGACTTAATGGTATTATTATAATGTTGAAATAGTTGCAATATAACCATAGAGTACTTGGATTTTATCCAATCTCTAACAAAGTTAGTAGGGGCACAAAGAATAACGGTATTTAATGAAGACTCTATAAAATTGACTTTACTAAACCAGCTATTATATAGAGTTTCACCGTAATGATTGTAAAGATCTTGAGCCACGTGACTCCAGACATTTACATAATTATTACCTTGATCCGTTAAAATTATTTGGTTAGTACTCAC